>PYIZ01000019.1 GCA_003635265.1 Candidatus Poribacteria bacterium | reverse complement strand
ACTCCGGGGAAACCTCAGACAAACTGCTTGCTATCTGATTTTTAGCTTTACCGCTGTAACACGCTAGCAATTTTACCTTCCGCATCGAAGCGAGAGGGCAGCGAAAAACGAGCGTTTCTCCTAAGTCATCGAGTTACGGGCTATATTCTATCATATATCTACACAAAAAGTGTAAGCTAGATTACAAAAAAAGTTAAAAAAGGAGGCGCAGTTTCCTCCCCGTCCTAAAGAACGGGGTCTCCACTGCGAAGATTTTTGATGAAACTTCGTGCCTTGTTGTTCGATTTTGGCGGAACGCTTGATGGAAATGGCGTCCATTGGCGAGATCGAACATACCGCTTCCTCCAGCAGGCGTATCCGGAGATTGACCGAGAGACGTTTGATCGGGTGGATCGTGCTGCTGTTGATCGACTTATCGACGGTGGGAGCGCTTCCCAACTCTCGCTGCGCGAAACGATGGATATCATTGCTACCGGCATCTACGAAGCGCTCGGTTTGGATATGTGCGTTAAAGACCGGTACGTAGATTTTTTCTGCGAAGGAGCGGGGGAACATCTTGATCGCAATCGGCAGTGGTTCGTCACGCTTCGAGATCGATACCAGATAGGCGTTATCAGCAACAATTTTGGAAACACACGAGGTTGGTGTGACGAATACGACCTTTCACCCTTGCTTGATATCGTGGTAGATTCAACCGTCGTGGGCATATCGAAACCGGAGGCGGGCATATTCCATGCAGCGTTGAAGGGATTAGGTACTGTCCCTGAACAAGCAATCTATGTCGGAGATACATATTCCGATGATGTGGTTGGTGCAAAAGGCGTTGGCATGTGGGCAGCTTGGTTAGTTGGTGAGGAAGACAAGGAGTGCCCCGACGCGTCACTCGTCGATGTCCAACTCACAGAACTTCAGGAACTCGACGGGTTTTTGGACTCGGAGAATCACACGTGAAAAATTGAATTTTTGTTAAGATTGCATTAAGAGAGGCTCACAGTCACTAGGTTTCTAAACCCCACGCACCCTTCTGCGTCTACCTATGCACACAACGAATCCCCAGTAGAATACTGGGAGGATGAAGGGGTATCAGAAAATGCGCAACGCGGTGGGGAAATCACTAATACAATTGATGCTAGATTCGGACATAATCTCCGAGGATGAGCACCAGCAAGTTCTTGAAGAAGTCGAAACAACAGGTGTTACCCATACCCAAGCACTCTCAAAGTTTGTAGACTCTAGGTCCCTTGCACTCGCCAAACAAGCCCTTGAGTACGGAGTATCTTGCGCCGTGCTCGAAGATGTTATTCCGGACAGCGAAGTAACTGAGCGGGTTTCAGCGAGTTTTGCTTACCGGAACAAGGTCTTGCCAATTCGTCTGAACGAAGGAACACTTACAGTGGCGATGGCGGATGCGTTGGATGTCCGGCTAATCGATGAGATGCGGTTGGTTACGGAATGCGAAATTGAACCGGTGCTTGCGGACGAAGCGGACATCGAAGCGGCCATTATCCGTGCCTACGGCAAGACCGCTGCTGCTATTCTCAGCGAAGGCATCAAGGGACCCGTTGGTGCTGTCGCCACGCTTGAACGCGAAACGATTGACGATTTTGGCATTAGCGAGCAGGATTTAAGTCAAGATCCGACGGTTGTCAATGCCGTGGATCAGATTATCATTGACGCTGTCCGTCTCGGTGCCAGTGATATCCATATAGAACCCTTCCCCGGCGAACTCAAAATTCGCTACCGCATTGACGGTGTTTTAGAAGACCAACCCAACCCACCTCCCCATCTCCAGTCCGCAATTACCTCCCGTGTCAAGATCATGGCGAGTATGAACGTGGCAGAACGGCGTCGTCCTTTGGATGGCAAGATCGGTGTAACCGTTCAGAGCGTTGGAAACCGCCAGATCGACCTACGTGTTTCGACCGTGCCCACAGTACATGGCGAGAGTGTCGTCCTCCGAATCCTTGACAAACAATCTATCTCATTCGGTTTAGAACAACTCGGCTTGCTGGAGGATAATCTGGATCAGTTTTATCGTATGATCCAGAAACCACACGGCATTATCTTGGCAACGGGACCAACGGGCAGCGGTAAAACAACAACACTGTATGCCTGTTTGAAAGAGATCAATACCGCCGAAGTCAAAATTATCACGATAGAAGATCCGGTTGAGTATGAACTGGAAGGCATAAACCAGATTCAGGTAAACCCGGAGATAAACGTGACCTTTGCAGCGGGGTTGAGACATATCCTCCGTCAAGACCCGGATAAAGTATTGGTGGGCGAGATCCGAGACTATGAAACAGCAGAGATGGGGATCCATACCTCTTTGACCGGGCACCTTGTTTTTAGCTCACTACACACAAACGACGCATCAAGTGCGATTACCCGCTTGGTAGATATGGGAGTAGAACCGTACTTAGTTGCCTCAACGCTGGAGGGCATCATCGCCCAACGGCTTGCACGTCGGGTTTGTCCACACTGCTATGAGATGTACATACCGGAACCGGAGCGCGTCCAAGACCTACTCGGCAGCCAAACGGGAGTGATTACCTCTGATCTGCTTATCCCTCGTGCGGTCGGTTGCAAAGAGTGTCGGGGTCGCGGATATAAGGGACGCATTGGCCTCTTTGAGGTCATCCTAATGAGCGAGGAATTGCGCGAGATGACCATTCAAAGAGCGTCTGCGAGCCAACTGAAACGCGCTGCAATGCGGCTGGGAATGAAAACGTTGCGCGAGGATGGCTGGAGAAAAGTAGTCGCTGGCTACACAACAATCGAGGAAATTGTACGGCTCACACAAGAGGATGAGTTTGACATCGGCGAAGTGGTATGAAAGGTGAAACGTAATACATAAAAGTGTTATGTATTATAGGAGAGATTCCTGATGCCAAGATTCCGTTACGAAGCACTGACGACCACCGGAACGGTAGTCACCAACACACAAGAGGCGAGCAGTAAGGCTGAACTTGTGTCTAAACTGAAGGTGATGGGATATTGGCCCACAAGTATCGTTGAGGATAGCGCAGAGGCACAAGATCGAAAAGGGATTCAGATTCCGTTCTTACCCACGCGGATTAAGGCGGCGGAGGTTGAGTTTTTCACCTATCAGATGGCAACGCTGATTAGCGCCTATGTTCCGTTATCTCGTGCTTTGGGAGTTACCCTCGAACAGATTACTAACGTTGAACTCAAGCGGGTGGTCGAGCAGGTCAAATATGATGTTGAACACGGTTCACCGCTCAACGATGCGCTCGCGCAGCATCCGAAGGTATTTTCCGATTTGTATGTCAATATGGTAAGAGCGGGCGAAGCGGGTGGTGTTCTCGGTATCGTGTTGGAACGTCTCGCTGAGTTTGCTGAGAGACAGCGGATTCTTAAAACTGAAGTGACCTCTGCACTATTCTACCCCGCGATTCTGTTAGCGTTAAGCATCGGTGCCGTGGCGGTCTTGATGACCTTTGTTATTCCCAAATTCACCGGTATGTTCGCTGAGTTGGACGTCGCATTGCCCGGTCCGACGCAGTTTCTTATCGGAATTACCAACTTCTTGAGTGCTTACTGGTGGATAATTTTAGCTGCGGGGATTGGCGGTATCGCGGCGCTCAGACAATATATTCGCACGGAAAGTGGACGACTGACTTTTGATCGCGTAAAGATTAAACTCCCGATCATTGGGGTAATCTTCAGCAACTTTGCGCTGGTACGGTTTACGCGAACAATGGCAACGCTGCTGGAGAATGGTGTTATACTGCTGCCGGCACTTCGTGTTGTCAAGGATACCATTGGGAATTCGGTCTACGGAAATGCGGTTGCGGCTGCGGAACAAGAAATCGAGCGCGGCTCGACTTTGTCACGGGAGTTGGAGAGAAGTGCGGTTTTCCCACCGCTTCTGACTCACATGGTTACGATTGGTGAGGAATCCGGTGACCCTGAACAGATGCTGACGAAACTATCGGTATATTACGATTTGGAAATCAAGAAGAACCTAGAACGACTTACCAACTCAATTGGTCCGTTAGTGATTCTATTGATGGGTTTACTGATTGGATTTATTGCTGTCGCAATGATACTCCCAATCTTTGAAGCCAGCACATCGCTTAGTGGATAGACATCATCTGTTCGTTCTGAACAAGGAGGTAAAACATGCTCAAGCGGTTAAAATCAGATGAATCAGGTCTGACACTTATTGAAATTATGATTGTTGTTGTTATTCTCGGTCTGTTGGCAAGTTTTATTGCGCCGCGGGTCTTGAATGCGCCGGATAAGGCAAAAGTCGCTACGGCCACGATGGACATTAGGGCTTTGGAAACCGCGTTAGAAATGTATGCGATAGAAGTTGGGGACTATCCAACGGTGGAACAGAATCTACAAGCTCTTTGGCAAGTACCCAACCCGCAACCCGAAAATTGGAGCGGTCCTTATATCAATAAGCCAATTTTCACAGATCCATGGGGTAACAATTACATCTATGTCTATCCCGGTCTTCACGAAGGTTACAGTTACGACCTCTACTCGTTTGGCAAGGATGGCAAGGAAGGAGGCACAGACTTCGACGCTGACATCACAAACTGGGTTCAGGAGATAGATCAGTGAGGCAAATTAACCCACACGGTTATTCTTTGATTGAACCAAACATTTGCCCCACTTTTTGAAGGTAAAAATATGCACCTACCTAGCCAGATTTTGCGTTCAGAAAGCGGTTCGTCCCGATGCCATGATCCGCATTCCATAGGAAACAACCATCGCTGTTCTCTGCATGGTAAAGGAGGTGTATATCCGCTCACCTCGAAAGGCTTTACGCTGATTGAGGTCATGATCGTGCTTGCGTTAATCGCAATCCTTTCCTCTATTGCAATGCCCTCCCTACGTGGATTTGCTGCATCAACACGCTTGAAATCCACCGCCCATGCCATCCGAGATACGCTCAACTTTGCGCGTGATATGGCAACCACTGAACGGGCAGCTTACCTCGTTGTGTTTGATTTGACAGCAGATCGCTACTGGCTTGCTTCCAACGAAACTTTCAATCTCGGAGACCCGTCCACGCCTGTAACCGCGAGTCCATCAAGTTCGCTCCCCACCCAACAGCCAACCACAGGTCAAGGAAATCCAACTTTGCAGCAAATGTCGCCTTCACGGACGAATGCGATCCTTGGTATACCACAGAAACTGGGGCATAATGTGAATTTAGCACGCATGATAACGAATCATAACTTTCAGACTATGCAAATCGATACTGGTGTGGATTATATCTACTTCTCTCCAGCGGGATCGTCAGAGGATTCCGTCGTATATATTCAAGATCAGCGTGGTAAAGCGATGTCCATAACGGTCGAAAACGCAACGGGACGGGTGCGTCTTCAAAATATTAGCGCGCAGCAACTCGAGATGTTGGGGTTGGCACATGACTCATCTGAATAACCTAATCTCACTATTCCGCCGGTCAGCAGACGACAAAAGTGGTTTTACTCTCATCGAAATTGTCGTCACACTAGCCATATTGTCATTAGCCTTGCCGACGTTGCTCCGTTCCTTTACAGAAGCGGCAAAAGGACAAGCATTGGCAGAAAACAGAACAACCGCGTTGTATCTGCTTAAATTTCAGATGGCGACAATCGAGGCTGAGGGTTACCCGGATATCGGCGAAGAAAGTGGTGAATTTGGAGAGGATTCACGCTTCCGTTGGCATTCGGAGGTTCAAGATGTGGAATCGGAGGAGATTGAAGGGCTGCGCTTAGTTACTGTTACTGTCACATGGCAAGAGCGTGGTAGAGAAAGGACAATTTCAACGAGTACGTATCTCGCCGATCGTCAGATACCACAAGATCAGACACAGGGAGGCCAACAGGGACAAGGAGGCGGTGGATGAGATCTCACATTTCACGGCTGATGCCCCACGACCACGGTTTTACCTTACTTGAATTGCTTGTCGCAGTCAGTATTCTGGTCATTATCGGAGGCGCCTCCTACACCGCGTTCAATGTTGCTCTAGATATTTACCAGAAGTCTGAATCACGGATTGTTATGACGCAAAAATGTCGAACCGCATTAGAACGCGTTGCTACAGACTTGAGCAACCTGCAAGCTGTACAAGGCGACGAGTCTCTCATCATTGTGTCGCAGGATAACCCGATCGAGGAAGGGATCAGTCGAGATTTAATCAGTTTCGTGACATTGATTCCTACCGATCCCGACCCGTTTCTCGCTGAATTGAATGCAGCAAACCAAACCGTCGTAGCAGATGAGGATATCAATCAGGAAGAACTTGTAAGCGATGTTCAGCGGATCGCCTACTATATTGGAGAAGATATCACTCGTCAACTCGAAAACGAGCAAGAAGATGGGTTGGAGGTGGGTGGTGAGTTTTTGACAACAGATGGTGAAGTGGCGGGTGGATTAGCCCTTTACCGACTTTCAACGACAGCTTTGGAGGTAGAAACTGTTATTCAACCGCTGCTTGAATCGGGAAGTCCTCCAACTGAAGATGAGGTAGGGAATCCAATCTATGTAAATATTGCGCCGATCATCGATCAGATTACCTCCTTCGACGTGAGATACTATGATGGCGAAGAGTGGTATGAGTCGTGGGACGACACCGAAATGATTCCGACCTCCGTTGTTGTTTGGATCACCGTTGCTGGGGGAAACGGTCAGCAGCGTCAGACTAACGCTAACACCACAACCCAGTCGACAATGGTTTATCTACCAATGAGCGCGAACTTCAGCGAACAACCGGGTGAAGCTGCTGCCGGTGGGCAGGGCGGATGAGGGTGTAAAGAAAGGAATAATATGTAATGCCCATCGCAGATAAATCAGATTTTTACCGCAAAGACGCAGAAGGCACAGAGCCATCCCGAAAACCAGAAAACCAGAAAACCAGAAAACGGGAAAGTCAATTCGCCCGTTTTTTGGTGCGCGGCGAGCGCGGGCTTTCTCTGATTGCAACGCTCTGGCTGTTGACAGTTCTCTCTGTTCTTGCAACCCATTTTCTATACTCGATTCGTTTGGAGCAGCGCGCACAGGCAAATTTCGCAGATCGGACTAAGTTCCACTATGCAGCAAAGGCTGGATTTGAGCGAGCGATTGTAATGCTGCGCGGAGACGAAACCCCTTACGATTCACTCGGTGAGGATTGGGCGGAAGGGTTAGAGGAACAGATTGCAGACGGTATTGAGACCACACGCCCCCTCACCTACCGCGTTAAAATCACCGATGAAGGCACCAAGATCAACATCAACACCGCAGATATGAGTTTAATCGAGGGATTATTGACCCTCATGGGCTATCAACAGACAGAAATGACAGAACAACCACTTGTGCAAGCGATTGAGCAAGGAAGGCCCTATCGCACTGTGCGGGACTTAGCGCGCGTTGAAGGTATGACATCGGCGCTGCTCTTTGGGCAGCAGGTTGCTGCAAATCCAAATGCGATCCAGGATGCAGCCAGTGATATAGGAATCGACGCAAGCGGGACTCAGCAAAACGTCCCCGGATTGGTCAATCTCGTGACAGTCTATTCAATTGATAAAAATACCGACGCAAGTGGTAATGCGCGTGTCAACATTAACAACGCGGACGGACAACAAGTGACGCAGATTCGAGGGAACAACAATCAGCCCGTTTTCTCCCAAGGGGAAAAGGACGCATTGGTCCAACAGCGTGAGTTCGGTAGTATCGGCGATCTGATTGATGCAACAGCGGTCACGGAACAGGTTTTTAACAACATTCGTGAACAGATTAGTGTGGAAAGCGATGAAGAAGATGAGGATATCGTTAACATCAACACCGCTGATGCCGGAGAGTTGGAGACGTTAGAGGGTATTGATGAGGGCATCGCTGAACGGATTGTCGACCACCGCAATAGCCAAGGCAACTTCCAGAATGTGGATCAGCTCAAAGAGGTAAAACTGATAACGGAGGATGAGTTTAGTAGTATCGTGGATCGGATTACCACAAGGGATGAGGCAACAGTCAGCGGTTCCATCAACATCAATACCGCGCCCCAAGAAATATTGCAACTCTTGCCGGGCATGGACGGGGACAAAGCGGGTGCAATTATTAGCCGTCGCGAATCGCAACCTGAGGACCGTGAGAAGGCTGAAGCATTGGAAGAAGCTGGGATTGAGGGGAATCCTTTTGAGAGCATCAGTCAACTCCTTGAGGTCGAGGGGATTGATATGGACACTTTCCGTCAGATTGCAGAGTTGGTTACCTACCGCTCGCACGGTTTTCTTATTGAAAGTGAGGGAGTTGATAATCTCGGCAAAACGATTGCTTCTTGCGTTAGCGCCCTTGATCGCACCGGGGAACAGATTGTGACTAAGTATTGGAGGCAGAACTAGGTTGGAGACCGTTATGGAGAAAGCACCACGAAACCAAACAATAACACTATCAGATCAGGAAAGAGCAGACTACCAGCAACATTTATTGAAAATTGCTAGTCCGGTTTCAGAAAATAATATCCTAAACAGAATCATCAACCAAGATCTCCATCATATCTTAGACTGGTTTCCCTCACGCTTTATCGATCTCCTTTTTCTCGATCCGCCGTATAACTTGACCAAGGATTTTAACACCTATTCTTTTAAGCAGCAGTCGGTTGAGGGATACATGGAGTGGATGGAGTCTTGGCTACCCAAAATGATCTGCACCCTAAAGCCGGGTGCGTCGGTTTATATCTGTGGCGATTGGCGATCTTCCACAGCAATTCAACTCGTTTGCGATAAGTATTTGATTGTAAGAAACAGAATTACTTTTGAGAGGGAAAAAGGACGGGGAGCAAAAAAGAATTGGAAGAATAATTCTGAGGATATTTGGTTCTGTACAGTTTCAGACGATTACTATTTTGATGCAGATGTTGTGAGACTAAAGCGGCAGGCAATCGCCCCCTATCGGGAAGATGGGAAACCAAAGGATTGGACAGAAGAAGCAGATGGAAACTTTCGACTCACTGCACCCTCAAACATCTGGACAGACCTCACCATTCCGTTCTGGTCAATGCCTGAAAACACGCCCCATCCGACGCAGAAACCTGAAAAATTACTAGCGAAACTGATCCTTGCAAGTTCGAGAAAAGGAGATATCGTTTTCGATCCCTTTGCAGGAAGTGGGACAGCGGGGGTCGTGGCAAAAAAACTAGAACGGAATTTTGTTATGGTCGAAATTGACGAAGAATATTGTCTTTATGCTCAAAAAAGATTACAAATGGCTGAAACTGATACAACGATTCAAGGATACGCCGGTGGGGTTTTCTGGGAGAGAAACACATTGCGGGATATAAAGAAAAAGCAGTTGGAATTTCAGACACTTTAATTTGCCGTAGGGGGAGACATGGCGAAGAATCAAATCGTATCCATTGATATTGGGGCAAGCGCGATTAAGCTGGTGCAGCTCGAACAGACTGCATCCGGAATTCGCCTCGTGAACGCAGGGATAGAAGCGTATCCCTATACAACCCCTACAACAGAAGGCCCGATTGAAGTGATCTCCGAAACCTTGCAACGTCTCTGGAGGCGTGTGGTCGGGCGTAGCACTACAGTGGTGTTATCAATTCCTCGTTTGTCAGTTACATCGCGCCGATTGACAAACTTGCCTGCTGCCGCAACGGATGATCAACTGTCTAATCTAGTTGCCATGCAGGCAGAAACGGAACTCCCTTTCCGGGTGGAAGACGCTATCTACGATCACCATGACGTACATCGCTCGGAAGATGGCATCTCCGTCGAATTGATCGCGGCAAGGCGTGAAACGGTACAACAGCAGATTGATCACCTAAAGCCCGTCGGTATTACACCCAAAGGTGTGATGCCTTCGGTCCTTGGAACAAGTGTGTTAGCGGGATTAGCAAACCACGGAGACGCTGCGTTAACTGAGTTGACGATGGTTGTGGATATCGGTGCGGGACGGACAGATCTCTGCCTGATAGCTGGAGATACCCTGCGGTTCTCACGGAGTTTTCCCATTGGTGGAAATCATCTGACGCATCTATATCAACGCGAAACAGGGGACAATTTTGAGGTTGCCGAAAGGCGAAAAATTGTGAACGCTGTATTGAATCCGCAGCTTGAAGGCACTGAACCCTCACATGAGTGGGCGGAAGGACTTGTCGCAGAATTGAGACGTTCCATCAATGGGGCGAAGCGGGAACTCAACATTAGTGAGGATAAGATCGTCAGTGAAATCTGGCTATGTGGTGGAGGAGCGCGGATTTCTGGACTAACAGATTACATCGCAGATCGCTTAGAAGTGCCAGTCCTGCTTTGGAATCCACTTGATGCCTTCAAGGAAGCGTGGGACGAACAACGTTCCGACACTCAACCCATTGACAGCTTCAGCGATACACTCGCTGTTGCATTGGGGCTAGGGGTCAATGCGTTGACCTCCCAGATTTCCTTGGACCTTCTTCCCTCAGAAGAGCAAGCCAAACTGACACAAGCTCAACAGCGGAAACGGACGTTAATGGCTGTTGCGGCGGGATTGGTTCTGCTAGTCGGGCTTGGGCTAGGTGGACTGACACAGAACAGAATCCATCAGGCGAAAATTGTTTCTCTAGATGGAGCGATTAGAAGCATCAGTCGAGCCGAATCCAATGCAAAAAAAACACTGACCAAAGATTTAGCACTCGTGAATCTTTTAGCCCCTCGCGTTTCTCCGCTCGATATAGTGCGCGAGTTGAGCGTACGGTTTGATGATCGGACGAAGGTTGCTTGGACAACCCTTAACATCGCCAGACTAGATGACCTTGAAAGAGCAAAGATTACTTTCAACATTGAAGCCGAATCGCACCAAGCCGTGAGCCAAACAATAAGCACTATGGCACAATCAGGCGTATTTACGAATATCACATCCGGTCAGGTCACAAGCATTGAACGCGAAAAGAAACCGATTTTTCAAGCACAGATCACCTGTAATCTAGCAAGAGATGCGATACACCGGTTTGCCCAAACCCGTGACCTCAATCAAAATCTATCTCGGAACCCCAAAAGTAATAGTCAGGAAAGAGATGGCTTAGAAAAGAAGAAGGGCAACAAATGAGAAAACTTACACGCCGTGAAATCGTTCTACTTGCTGTCGTTGGTCTCGTTCTCTTGATTTTTCTTATCGAGCCAATAATTCGGCAGGGATTCCCAGGCGATGAACTCACCACTAAACGAGAAAAATTGCGAACAGCACAGAATTTGGTTCAACTTGCCCAAGTGACACAGCAAATTGACAGGGAGATTCAAGCACAAGTTGGCTTAGAAGGTCAGATTATATCCAATTCTCTGTTTGAAGAAATTGCAAATCGGGTTGATCTAGAAAGCCTCAACCGAGCAAACCGCGCAGCCGCACTAGCAGCGCTGCACCCTGCCCTTGAAAATAAAGCAGATTCATTGCTCGCCTATAAGACACATTACGGCGAATTTGAAAGTTTAGACAAACTAAAGGAGATACGGGGACCTATCTTTGAAGGGGAACAGGCTCAAGCGGTAATCTCAAGACGAATCTCCAATCTCGCGAACAGAGCAGGGTTGCGTCCCAATTATCAACTCAATATTAGACCGATGCCAGGGACAAAATCTGAAAATCTCCCGCCGCAAACGAAAAAACATCTCGTGTATTACCTCTACTTGGGGGAAATAGCGGGCGAACTCCAAGGGTTAGAATCACAGCAAAACGCCCTAGAAGAAAAAGAGGAGCAGCAGCAAATCGAAAATGAAGAAGCGGCGATGGAAGCAATGTTCGATGCATGGTGGGGGCAAGACGACGCGAAAGATGAGAATCAGGAAGACGTAGTAGAAATCAAATCCGAAGAACAGTCATCCGAAGAGGATAGGGGTGAAGAATCAGATTCAAAAGTCGAGTCGGTAACAACTGAGGATAAGTCCTCTTCCTCAAAACCCCTCCAACGGGAAACTAACCGCCAATTCGCATCGTTGCCAGAGGTCATCCCTTTAACGCTGCGAATCAAACTGCTAGAGTTCATTCAATCACACCTGAAACAACAACTAGCTGGAGCAGCTGAATCTAGGAGCGGATTTCTTGCGGCTCAAATCGCTACAGAAACCGACGAAACAAAAGGTGGATTTTTGGGCATCGGTGCCAAAAAGCAGACGACAGCTATTAAATTCAAGCCTAACAGCGTTCTGCTGTCGCAGTTCGAGAAATTAATCAACCGCTACGACACAGATTACGCAGAAGATACTAAGAGGGGATTGGATTATGATCAACAACTCCGTGCACTCACCCAGTACGTTGATCAGATTTTGGAACGGGAAGAGAAACTTCACAGTTGGCTTGCAACCGTTCCCTCGACCCACCAACCTGAGACTTACATCGTTGATATGCGCTTTAGCAATAGAATTGAGCGGGTGGTTCGGTTAATTTACGCCATTGAATCAAGCTCGAAATGGTTGCAGGTCAGAGATCTGCAAATCACCATAGCAGACAAAAAGGAAGCGACCATTAGCGCGAATCTCTCAATGATTGCAAGGGTGCTCTGAAGCCCAACAAAGATAGAAAGCAATCAAGTTTCACATCAAAATTCAATCCAGTGTAGGAGTAACGACAATGTGTTCTGAACAATCCAGATATTATAAGTACCTGACCAACGAGAAAACGACATGGCGGGAAAACGAGGAGTCCCGTTTTCCAACTGCCGTGCGGGTACTTTTCTTTGTTATGCTATCAATATCCATTGGGTGCATCGCCGGGTCTTTTACCTTATCAGCGTTGGCACAGGAAGATGATCAGAGAGGGATGGAAGTTGCAGAGCGCGACGAAGCCGGTCAAGCGATTCGATTTAACTTTGACTTTCCAAGCGGGAATCTGCAAAGCCTAATTAGATTCATCAGCGCAGAGACAAATCTGACAATTATTGCCTCCGAAAACGAAATCAAGGACAAGAAGTTTGCACTGACCAACCTCAAAAACGTAACAATCGACGAAACATTAGAGGAGATCAAGACAGTCCTCGCTCAATATGACCTCACCATGATTCGGACGAATAACACCTTGCTGATTACGACATTTGAGAAGGCAGTCAGAATGAAAGTACCCGTGAAGCGAATTACCGCAGATCCAAGCCTGATTGAACAGACCGACGAGATCCAGACATATATGATTCAATTGAACAGTGCTGTCGCTTCGGAGCTAGTCAAT
Source organism: Candidatus Poribacteria bacterium (assembly GCA_003635265.1). Lineage (GTDB taxonomy): Bacteria > Poribacteria > WGA-4E > WGA-4E > PCPOR2b > PCPOR2b. The sequence goes on along the minus strand of PYIZ01000019.1, from coordinate 34,653 downwards.
AGTCTCAAACCACTGTTGAGCAAAGCGGCGAATATTTTCGCGGATGGCAACAGCAACTCGTTGATCATAACCGACGTCGCCTCCAATATCCATCGGATTGCAACCATTTTACAAGTTGCAGATGAGGCACCGGAAACCCCGCTTAAGGTGGAAATCATTCCGCTACAGAACGCCACAGCAGCATCGCTCGCTCAAACCTTGAATGATATTTTTGAACAGGAAGGTGAAGTTGCGAATCTCCTGCGCAAGATGGGTTCAACAAACGAACCTGAAAAGATGAAGGAGATGATGGAGCGTGCCCGGGAGGAAGGTGGCGGCATCGACATGATTCGTGGACGCATTCAAATTTCTGCCGATGAAAGCTCAAACTCGTTGGTTGTGAAAGCCTCCGAAGCCAATCTCGTTGTGTTAAGAGAGCTCATTCAACAACTTGACACAGCACCGAGTATTCAAACGGAGATTCGGATCTTTCGGCTAAATTATGCAATTGCTGAAGATGTGGCACAGGTACTTGAAGAACTAATAACAGGCGCGAGCGCTGGCAGGCGACCCGGGAGAAATGCGGAATGGTGGGAACGGCGCGAGTGGGAACGGTCACGACGAGATTTGATGCGGCGCCGAGCCGAAGACGGAGGGGAGTATCAGAGTATTGTTGGAACAGTCAATATCTCATCAAGCGATCGGTTGAACGCTGTGCTTGTTTCCTCCGACCCGCGAAACTTCCCCATTATCGAAAAAATCATCGCGCAACTGGATCAAGCAGATCCGCAAGAGGAGATACGGATCTACTTTCTGCAATTTGCCGAATCGCAAAGCCTATCCGATAACCTGCGTGATCTCTTCGAAGGTGGCGATTCTGGTCGGGATGACGACATGCCGTGGTGGTGGCGTCGTCGAGATGAACGTCAAGGAGAAAGCCCCGGCGGATTTGGTGTTCAAGGGGAGGTCCACCTCGTGCCAGACACGCGCTTGAATGCCTTGTTGGTTTCGACCGCCTCCCAGAACTTTGAGACGATTGATAGCCTGATTAAGCGTCTTGATGTCAACATGCCTGATCAGGAGTGGGGCACCCGTATCTATAAACTACGATATGCGGATGCGGAAAACGTCGCCAATATTATCAACAATGTTTATCAAGGGTCGAGCAATAGGAGTGGCGGGTTCTTCTTTTTCGTTCCCGGCCGGGCACGGAATCAGAACCAAGGATCCCTCGCTGGAAATGTGACCGCGGAGGCTTACCCGACACTAAACGCTGTGATTATCTCCACCGCGACGCAACGGAATTTTACGTTAATCACGCAGTTCGTTGAAGAACTCGATACACCAACCCCTGAAGGACAGCAAGAGATTACCAAACTGATCCGTCTTGAATATGCAAACGCCGAAGATACTGAAGATCTGCTCGAAGATGTGTGGGGCGAAGATACAGCGAACGATCGCGGCGGATTCAACTTTGGGCGTTTCATCGCACGCGGTGGAACGCTTGAGCAAAATGACATCAACTCACTACGTGGCCAAGTTCAGGTGGAGGCGGACAATCAGACCAATTCGGTGCTTGTGACGACGGCGCAACGGTACATGGCACAGGTAGAAGCCATGATTCGTGAACTTGACTTTGTACGGGGACAGGTTTGGATTGATATACAGATTCTTGAAGTGACCCTCGATGAAAGTACGAAACTTGGCGTGGAGTTGACAGCACGAGAACGTGGTTTGTTCGGCGCAGAAGTTCGAAATCGCAACCCGCTCGTCGGAGAGTTCGGCGCAGAACTTGGATTGAGTCAGGAAATCAGTGGTTTCAACATCAACTTGGCGACAAAGGAATATATGGCGTTGCTCCACACACTGATACGCGAAAACAAGGTGCAAACCATATCGACACCGGCACTGCTCACTCGCGATAACCGTGAAGCGACGTGGAGTTCTGGCAGGCGTGTTCCGTATCTGCAAAGCGCCGATGTTACGAGTCTGGCTGACAATCTGACGCAGCCACTTTTCAATTATGATTTCATTGATCCACCGGTAGGCGTCACTATCACGCTTACGCCACATATCGCGAAATCGCAAACTGGTGAAAACAAAAAACGTACAATTGGCCTTGATATCTCCCAGATCACTTTGAGCAATTTTGTTGAGTTCACCGATTTCAACGCGCCTATTACGGAGGACAGCTCGATTAGTGCGTTTATTGATGTAGAAGATGGTCAACAGATCGTGGTAGGAGGCATGATCAAGGAAAAACGCCAGCAGATCGAAAGCAAGGTGCCCATTCTGGGGGACCTTCCCTTTATCGGTGGCCTCTTCAAAAAGACGGAAACCGTAGCAGAAAATTCTGAGGTTGTTATCATTATCACACCCCACATCATTGATATTCAGAATCCAGAAGATTACGGGAGACTAGAGCGGCAGTCCGAGGAGTGGCGCTTAAATGGTCAACAGAATCAAGAAAACGGAAAACAGCCATCGGAGAAATGATACGGCTTTACCCTGCGTTGCCTAACTGACAACCTAGCTGGGGATAAGAGCTACTGAAACGATGAACAAAACAGACACATTTCAGGATCAAAATTACGATGTAATCGTCATTGGTGGTGGACCTGGGGGAAGTACCGCCGCGACATTGGTGGCAGAAAAAGGGCGTCGGGTGCTGCTTCTGGAACGCGATAAATCGCCGAAATTCAAAGTAGGTGAATCGCTGATGCCAGCGACCTATTGGACATTTCAGCGATTGGGCGTTATAGAAAAACTGAAAGCCAGCCACTTTCCTGAAAAGTATAGCGTACAATTTTATTCTGGTTCTGGTAAAGCGTCTGCGCCCTTCTATTTTTATCGAAACGATCCTCACGAGTCTTCCATGACTTGGCAGGTGTTACGGAGCGAATTTGATCAGTTGCTGCTCGAAAATGCACAGGAAAAAGGGGCGGAAGTCCGGCGCGGTGTCAGTGTGCATGAGGTGTTATTTGACGGAGAGAGGGCGGTTGGTGTCCGGGCAAAACTCGCGGACGGAAAGATAGCAGAACTCTCAGCAAAGGTGGTTGTGGATTCAACGGGTCAGAGTGCCTTGATTTCGCGAAAGTTGAAGATAAACACTATAGAACCGACACTAAAAAAAGCATCAATCTTCACCCATTTTGAGGGCGGGATTCGGGACGAAGGAATTGATGAAGGCGCAACGTTAATTCTGCACACGGAGAGCAAAGATTCATGGTTCTGGTCTATTCCGCTCCCCTATGATCGTGTGAGTGTTGGGGTTGTGGGCGATTTGGACTATCTGCTACAGAATCGAAGGGGGAGTGATGGCACTCTATCTCATCAAGCAATCTTTGACGAAGAACTCGCGAAGTGCCCTGCTCTGCACCCACGTCTTGCTGATGCCAAGCAACTGTTCCCGGTCAAGGTTACAAAGGACTTCTCCTATCGCGCTAACCGTATCGCTGGAGACAGTTGGGTGCTGGTGGGCGATGCGTTCGGATTTCTGGATCCCGTCTACTCCTCTGGGTTATTTCTCGCACTCAAATCCGGCGAAATGGCAGCGGATACCATCAATGAAGCGTTGCAAAAGGAGGATTTTTCGGCGGAGCAGTTAGGAAGTTTTGGCCCCGATTTTGTTGCGGGGATGGAAGCGATTCGTAAACTGGTCTACGCTTTCTATATCAAAAACTTCAGTTTTGCAAGATTTTTGAAGCGCTTCCCAGAATGTCAGCAGGGCATTGTCGACATCCTCAGCGGCAATGTATATCGAAAAGATGTGACTGGGATTTTCGGTCCAATGGCAGAGATGTGCAATCTCCCGGAGGATATGCGTTTGTAATAGGTAATGTGTAAAGCGAGGATTTTATGTGTTGCACGACGCACATTATTCTTTACGGAATGGATTGAGTGCGTCAACTCTCCATCTGAGCCTTTACCGCTTTGAGACGACGTTGCACACGATGGTGGCGATTCGGATCCGGGTTGGTTTTGATGAATTTTTCCCACAACGCTACCGCGTCGTCCATGAATCCTTGCGATAGGTAGTAGTCACCAAGCGCGAGAGGCACAGTGTCCTCAGAGGGGTCTTTCTCCATAGCGGCTCCAAAAGCAGCAAGTGCGGAATCCACATCTCCTTTGAGTATCGCAAGTTGTCCCTGTCCGTATAGCGTTAGCGAGTGGTCGGGATACTCCGCGGCGAGCACGTCCATTATCCTTTGTGCTTGATCTTCCATCCCGCTCTTGTAGGCAGCCATCGCGGCATGAACCGTTGCGTAAATGCTCTGGTTATTTAGTATTCGCTCTTTGACTTTGCTGGTGACGCCTCTTTTTTCACGTTGGGCGATTCGCGCGGCAGCCTCGTATTTCGACTTCGCGCGAGGGTAGTTGCCGTACTTGTAGCAGATATCTCCCAGCGCTTTTTCGCCGGCGTAAGTGGTTTCAACGGAGAGACTCTCGCTGTTTTGTGCATCAACAAGATCCTGAAAGATTTCAGCCCTCGCTGTATCGTCTAGGCGATAGTGAAGTACTTCAGCAAGACTTTGCAGGGCGTCGGTGTAATCCGTGTCGGCGGCGATGGCACGTTCAAAGTATTCCCGTTCCTTTTCCACTTCCCCCATCTTCTGGTAAACTAGACCAAGCCTCCAGTAAATCCCCGGTGTCTTGGTAGGACTCAGTTCAAGGACAGAATTATAGGCCTCAATCGATTTTTTGTAGTCTCCACTGAGATATTGGCTCGTAGCCGATGTGATTATGGAATCAAGTATCCGTTTGTCTTTTTTCCACGCTTCCTTCAACACTTGACGCGCCCGTTGATGCAGTCCGATCTTGCGGTAGCAGACGGACAATGACACGTAGTGATACGGATCTATCTTTGCCTCATTCTGTGCTGCCATCTTGATTCCTCGGTGGTATAACGCGCCTGCCTCCCGATAATTCTCGGCTTGGAAAATACCGGTAGCAATCGACAGCATGGCATCATAGTACGTACCCTGTGCATCCAGCCGAATTGGTCCCAAACTTTGCATGACCTTTTGAGCACTCACCCCAAAACCGGATTCTGCAACTAAGTCTAAATCACCCACTGCCGGACTACGCTCAACTTCTCTCCTCGGCCGATCTCGTTCGCGGGTTTCTTCTTGCTTTTTCAACAGGCGTTCATACTTTGACGCTAGCGGCGAATCTGGTTCAGGGATACTTGCGCCCATGAATCGGAGCTCCTGCTTCGCCTGTTCAATTACTTCGCTAGCTTCTTCGATTCTGCCGTACCGTCTGACTAGAGATTGGTAGGTTCGCCTTGCTTCGCCTGTATCCTGCAGAAAATCTTTCTGAACACGGGCTTTATTGAGGAGTGCTTGACTTGCGCGCTTGCCGTCCGGATGGCGATATGCAACATTCTCGTAGACCTCCACTGCCTTCCCAAAGTTTTGAGCATTCTCGTGGCTCTTCGCAAGCATCAGTTGTGCATTATGACTGCGCTCAAGGTGTGGGAATTGGTTGACAATAGTGTCAAAGGATTTCTGTGCCGATTCATAGTCCATCGCTTTGAAATAGTAAAATCCCAAGCGATAGTGTGCTTCTACGGTCTCCTCACTGTCAGGGGCAGCGGCGATTAACTCTTGATACATCCGTACTCCCACCTCTGGTTGGTCTATTTTATCAATATATAACGCACCAATGGCGAGTTGTGCTTTGCGAGCTTCCGATGTTCCCGGTTTGCCATCAATCACCGCTTGGTAGATGTCAATCGCACCTTGATAGTCCTTCTCTTGGACGCGCTGTTCCGCCAATTTGTAGGTGTATGTTGAAAAGCAAGCGGACTGTGTAATTCCCATAACTATAACTAAGGCAACTAGTCCAAGTCTGTGCCACATTATAGCTTGAGTTGGGCGAATGGTGCTGTTCACCCAACTCAGATTCAGGGACCTAAACCGCATGGATTTCATACGATACGTCACCTCCTTCAGGAGATTTGACACAACGACGCATGATGCTATAAACATGTCGCCCCGCTGGGGCTAAATGAAGCCATATCCCTTTTGCTGCTTTGACGCATCAGATATTCTATCCTGAAAATCCTTCAATGGTGGGAATCCTGATTCAGACAATAATTATGAGCACCCCTCACTTAATCGACGTTCTCCCAGCGGCTTGGGTTTACGCCGGCACCCTCCCGTCCGAACATATCCTCTGGACGATGGTCAAGCTCCCAACTCCAGCCTTTGGTGTTAAGCGGTTGAAGGAAACGACGCGCCACATCGGGCGCTTTCGCTAGATCCTCTGCATCCCACTCATCCACAGGTTGAACGGGGGAAGCCCATGCCGGACGATAGCCGTAAAGCAACACTCGACGTATCCCGGTTGTCCCTTTGTATTGATGGGCACCGTGGAAGATACGGGCACCAAAAAGTACCGCGTCACCCGCCTTCGCCGGAAGCGCAACCTCTTCAGGATGTGCATCGTATCGGACATAGGGCTGCGCATCCGGGTGAAGACAGAGGTGTGAGCGTGGGAGGAGACGGAAAGGACCGTTCTCCGGCGTGAGATCGTCAAGGTAGTATGAAACCCGGACGATTACCGGAGCTGTCCAGAGATAGCCACCGAGATTGGAGCCGTAAGGATAGCCATCGGTGTGCATAGCGACACCAATAGCGCCGGGTTCGTAATAGCGGTAGCCGCCGCTGAAGAAGATGATGTCGGGTCCAATCACGCGCTCCAGAAATTCGATGACCGGTGGATTGGCGATCAGTTCGCCCAACGCATGTCCATGCCACTGGGGTTGACAGGTAGCGTTGCCCTGTCGATCATGATAGCTGCTGTGCTCTGTGGGGAGCTGTGCGGTCTCCTCTCGGAGTTGCTCAAGCTGCCCTGACGTTAGCGCATCAGGGAGCACCACATAACCCTCGACCTCAAGATGACGAATCCGTTCAGGCAGCGACAGTGCCCGCCAATCGGTTGTAACGATTTTCATCGGTTCCCCCTTTCTGAATAGTGTATCGCTTGATGTATCACGATAGAAATATACGAACCGATAGATTTAATCGCTTTTTTCGACTTCAAATCAAAGCGGTAGCGTAATTGCTTTGCCGCTCGTCATGCTGCGCGTAACGGCTTCGGTAAATTCCATATACTTCACACCATCTTCAAAGTTGGTATGGGTGATGACCTCATTCCCACGAATCGCACTGACAAATTCCTCTTCTACCCGCCAACCACCTTCCTCTTCAGCGGGGATGGAAATTTCGGCAAGTGCGTCGTCGCTCTTCTGTCCACCGTAGAGACTGTTATTAGCGAAACGCAGGGTACCTTCGCTACCAAAGATGAACGCTTCGGGACCGTCAACCAAACCAGCAGCGGTGGAGACTTGGAGGTGCAGCTGCGCGCCACACGCCATGTCTGCAACAATGTCAATATGCTGTGGAATCCTGATAGGACGCATGATACCGTCGTCATCTCTGCGCGTTCGGACATAGGTTTTCCCCATTGCCATGATCTCGGTCGCTTCGCCAACCCAACGCAACAGTGCCTCGTACCAGATTCCCATGGACATGATATTGAAGCCGCTTAAGTTGAAGTCATCCCGCCAGTGCATGGGAGCGTCGGGGTCCAAGAACGTGCCGCCAGCACGAACCTCAACCGCATAGACATCGCCGACATAACCGTCAGCGAGGAGACGTTTGATAGTGTTGTCCACACGCAGTGAAAATGGCGAAGGGACGATTTGCGTGACTAGATGCGTGTTTTCACGGGAGGCGTTGCGCATCGCATGTGCTTCCTGTGCATTCATCGCCATTCGCGCTTCACACATTACATGTTTGTTTGCTGCTAGCCCTGCCAATGTGACGCGACAGTGCATATAGGGCCATGTGCCGATAACGATTGCATTGGTATCCGAGGCGGCAACCAACTCCTGCCAGTTTTCGTAAATTGTCGGAATACCGAATTCCTGCGCGACCCGCTCCGAAGATGCGCGGCTGCGGTTGCAAACACTGATAACTTCGACGCCATCAATTGCTTGGAGTTTTGGAATATGGTGTGTTCTTGTATTTGCACCAGCGCCGACAACACCTACACGAATTGTATCGTTGCTCATCTGTATGCTCCTTTGTCGTGGGGCGGGGTAATCCCGCCTTTTGGAATAAATACAACTAAAAGTCAATGGATAATCCACTGTCTCATTCTACATCAGATTAGCAGGTGCGTCAACGCCTTTTTTCCAACGCTTCCCAAAAAGGATTTGACAGTTAGGGTGCTTTCTTGTATGATGACGACAGGGCGAAAACGCCCGTTATTACTACTCACACTTAAGTTTCGACTATGTTCGGTATTAGAAGGAGAAAAGATGAACGAACGCGAAAAATTCTTATTTGACTTGCAAGGATTTTTGGTGGTGAAAGATGTTCTGAACCCAGACGAAGTTGATGCACTCAACGCCGCCGTTGATGCGAATCTCGATAAACAGGTTGAAGATGACAACTCAGCAGTCGGCGAGTCCAAAACACTCGCCGGAACGCACAAACGTGGCATGTTTACCGGCATGTTGTCGTGGCCCAAGCCGTGGTGCCAACCGTTTCGAGATATTATCGTCCACAAGAAGGCAATTCCCTACCTAGACGCTATCCACGGACGAGGCTGGCGGCTGGATCACTCCCCCTTTATCTTAACCTCTGATCCCGGCACTGAGGGTTTGCTGCTTCATGGTGCAACTAACCATCACTTTTTTGGCGCGGCATACTACATTTACACCAACGGACAGATGCGCTGCGGGATGGTGGTGCTTCAGTATCAACTTGTGGATGTTGAGGAGGGCGACGGGGGACTCTGTGTAGTTCCGGGAAGTCACAAGGCGAACTTTCCCTGCCCGCAGGAGATTAGGGAATGGGAGACAAATCAGGAGATCGTCTATAATGTCCCCGCCAAGGCAGGCGACATGATTATCTTCAACGAGGCAACGATTCATGGGACGCTGCCTTGGAAGAACTGTGAACGCGAACGCCGTTCGTTGCTCGTGCGTTATTCGCCGAAGTATTTACACTATGCCGGCGGCTACTATGATGTGACGTTCCCCGAATGGGCTGATGAACTAACCGAAGCGCAGCGTGCGTTATTGGAACCGCCCTACATCTACAATCGCCCGCTGCTCGAAGAGGATGGAGAAACAGTCGTCCGCCCGCGCGTTGAGTATTGATTGAATAGTAAGCATCTAACCGTCTTACCGGAATGTGCGATAGCCCTCTAACTCCTGCGTCGATGCCAGAAGGCTGAAATTGTCGCGGTCATCGGAATAGTCAAGACAAGTCCGAGTGTACCAGCCAGCAACCGCACAATTTCGGAGGACGCAATGCCGACGCTCAACAATTCCACCGTAGGAGATTGGAAGAGATCTAGATTGGGTGTCGCGACTGCCATGATAAACAGGAACTCCACACCCAGATAAGCGAACACCAATGTATTAACCATGGTGCCGAGGATATCGGTGCCGACGTTCATCCCAGACGTAATTAATCTCCAAGTCGGCATGTTTGGATTTGCACGGCGAATCTCCTCCATTGAGGAGGCGACCTCAATTGCACCATCAACAGCTACACCGAGCACCCCCATTAACATCCCTGCGAGCAGCACCTGTCGGAAATCGAAAGGCGGTGTGCGAGTGGCTTCTATGATGTCCGCCGAAACCGCATTTTCCAAGCCTGAAAAACGGAGGTAGTTTTGGGCGAACATGACAAGCAACCCAGCGACAAGGATACCTCCCATCGTGCCAAGCACAGCTGAGAAGGTCTTTCGACTGGGACCGATCACGAATACGAGGGATACAAACGCAATCATGCCGGAACTCAGGGTGACAATCAACACGGCGTTTTCGCCACGTGAGATCAGCGGGATCATGAAGAAGTAAAGGATTAGACCGGAGCCAATCATCGCACAAGCGGTACGTACGCCCTCGTTTCGTCCCACAATAATAATCACCACCAACATCAACCCAAACATCCAGATTAGAAATTGATCGCGACCATACTCTTGGACGAGATTGACCAAACTGACCTGATCTGGTGTCCCTCCCATGCGACATAAGATAATATCTCCCGGTTCAGCGGGGATACTCAGCAGATCGACTTTATGGTTGAGGATGTTCCGTAGGATGACTGTTTGTCCTGCGTAGAGTCCTGACAGCATCTCGATTTTTAGGATGTGATGTTCTGTCGTTGCGTCGTAAACGTTGAGTTTGTCTCCCGCCTCGCCAACAGAAAACATAACCTCGTTCTTTTTATCCCTAATGAGCCATTTGGTATCTCTCCAGTCCTTGATTGACACTGTGAGGTCTTGTGATAGCGGCACGTTATGGCGCTCAAATGCTCGCCGTAGATTTTCGGAGATCTTCCGACGCTCCAAATTATCTTTCTCTGTGCCGTCCACAGTGAACAGAAGGGGAGCGTTGGATTCAAGGAGACTAATCACCTTGCCCTTGGCATATTCCGATCTAGTGGTGAGATTACCGTTTGCGTCATGATGCTCGACAATTACGGCTGAAGCACGGTTGATTCGATGATATAAGTATTGTGTGCCGACAAGGACAACAATCAGTGCTATCGGTACTGCCAAACGCGCTTTGCTCTTCGGGTCGTCAGTGTGGAAAAGTTCCTCAAGTTCTTCCTCCGATGGCAGGTCTTCATCAACCTCGGAAGGGGTAATTTTCCGATACTTGGTCAAAACACCGGCGATGACGGCAGCGATCGGAACCGTCAAAACTAACCCGATGGTCCCAACTATCGCTTGTGTGATAGCGACGGCGGTTGTTTCATCATTCGCTAAACGGAGGAAAGGGTAGAGGTATCCGACTTCGGGAAATTCAATTCGGGGAAGTAGCATCGTGATCATGTAGGCACCAAGATATGCAAAAATGAGGGTATCCGCCATTGTCCCCATGATGTCCCGACCCACGTTCAACCCGGCACGGATGGCTTGCCGTACGGTGACATTGGGGTTGACCTGCTTGACCTCATAAACAGAGGATGAGATGGACATACCGACATCCATCATGGCACCAACAGCACCCAGAATCATCCCCGCTGCGAGGATTCCCTTAAAATCCCAACCGTGCGAAGCCGGTGTGCGCCAGAGAGCGATACCGAGTTCAAGAAATCCAAATTCCTGCGCCAATCCGGTAAAGAGCATTGCCTTTTGGCTGATGACCGATAGGATACCAACAGCGACCAATCCGCCGAGGGTGCCTAGCACACCGGGAACCACCTTAAAACTGAACCCACCAATCAGCACAAAAGTTGCAACGGTCAGCAAAGCTGCAACAAGCAGGGCAGCGGCAATCGGATTGAAGCCGTTGAGCGTTAAGGGAACTAGGAGGTATAAGATACCAAAGGCAGTGACGAACAACGTCAAGATTGCGCGTATCCCTTTCATACCAGCGACCAAAATTATCAGGATGCCCAACATCCCCGCAAGATAGAGTAGAAAAGGTGTTCGGAAATATTCAAGCATTCGCACGTTGTCACGTACTTCGCTCAGAGTCGTTTTCGCTTGACGTCTGAGGGGCATCTCAAGGAAAAGCACATCCTTTTTTCGTATCACCCGATCCCCGAATGCACGTCCCGTCCAGATGTTGTTGACCTGAACAGTTTCGCCGCGAAATCTCCCAGAAATAACGCGGAAGGTTAGAATCTGATCGACGTCTTCGCTTGTATCTATCTTTGTCACCCGTCCGAGGCAGACTAGCGTTTGCAGGTTACCGTGTTGGACGATTTCATTGAATTGGAACAGCTTAATGTGTAGCACCAACACGATGACGAGAATTGCCAGTATCCCGAGGATTTTTAGATTTCTTTCACTCATTCCGCTTGCCTTTCCATTATTATGATCTATTGTCTACGTCTACAACGCACGAAAAAGAAGAAAGTTTATTCGCTTTTTTTGATCTCTCCCCACAATGCCGTCAACTTTCCTTTTGTATCAACAGCAAGAGGACTATGTCTGTGGAGTGTGTATCTCTTACCTGAAGCCTCTGCATAGCGACGTGCGCCTAGTCCTTCATCAAAGTTCCACAGCGCAAGTGTGTCCCTATCTCCTAGTAATGGCCTTGAGGGCTCGCCAGGATAGCGAAGCGTTTTGGAAATGCGTACCTGATCAATCCACATTTTCTGGGAAGAATTATCTGCTCTTCTTCTCCAACCGATGATTAACGGATTCTTTGAGCGGACAAGCTTGCCCGGATTGTTTTTCGATCCTCCGCCAAACCTAGGCTTCCCATTAAAAAATACTCGAGATACAGCCCCCTGAATTTGCACAGTAACGTGAAGCCACTGATTTAATCTTTTGGAGTCGAAATGCCCGTGGGTGTGTCCTCCACCATTTTTCCATCGACGATAGACATCTACCTCCACTTCCCACCACTGTCCTGTGCTTCTAACTTCAGCCCAGTAGCTTCCTTTTTTGCCAAACAGCACCCAATCCTCTGGCACATCTGCTTCGCCGGCGAGAAAGAACCATATTTCAATTGTGAGCCCATCTGCGAGAACGCGATCGAAAACATGCGGAGAGTCTGCAGAAAGAAATTCGCCGGGGCGCGGGCTAAAAACGCCTGCTGGTGGTTCTTCAGCAATCGCTTGGTGAACGGATAGGAGTGCTATGCTAAACAACACAATTGGTAATCCGGATAAAGCAATGCGTGAAACGAAGCTACTAGGCATGATTTTCTCCTTCTCGCTTGGTTTACATTCCTATACTGAGGATTGCACACCTCGGTACACTTTGATTGCCCAACTCGGTGCGGGGGCACAAAGTGTAGCAGGTCGAACGTGAACTTTTCCCCCTAATTGACGGGCAATCTTTCCAGCCAAGTTAAGGACACACTCACATAAGCGCAATTTTCATACCTGATAACAAATTGACACCGGCAAATGTTTCCGATTCTATTCTTTATCATTTATGTCGGCGGTATGTCTCTCGTTTGACCCTCCCGTTCTCTCAAGTGTTTGTGAATCGTTGCTGCGACACCGTGGGGTATCCCTTTTACGGCAAGCAGCTCATCAAGGCTGGCTCGACGTATCTTTTCAATCGCCCCAAAATGTTGAAGCAATGCTTGTTTTCGCTTGATGCCAACATTCGGAATTGCATCAAGAACCGAGTGGCTAAGTGCGCGGCTGCGGCGTTTTCGGTGATACGTAATAGCGAATCTATGCGCTTCATCGCGTAACCGCTGAATCAGGTGAAGCGTCGGATTGTCACGTCGCAGCACGATTGGATCTGATTTACCGGGGAGAAAGATATGTTCAAACCGCTTGGCAAGCCCAATAATCGGAAGGTGGCTCAAATCAAGCGTTTCTAGCACTTCGTATGCAGCACTCAGCTGCCCCTTACCTCCATCAATTAAGATCAGATCTGGGAAACGATTTTCGTCAATAGCCCGACGAAACCGACGGGCGACGACCTCTTGCATCATTGCATAGTCGTTCTGTCCTTCAACCGTGCGAATTTTGAAACGTCGATACTCAGATTTCGCGGGTTGTGCGTCTTCCATCACCACCATCGAGGCAACAGGAAACCGATCTCCTAGATTTGAAATATCAAACCCCTCAATCCGGGCTGGCGGATGTGGTAGGTTCAACAACTCCTGCAACTCAATCAGGGCGGGGTTGTCATCGGCTTTGAAGACAACGTTCTGTTCCTTTTGCTCAAGGATGACACTCGCATTTTTCGCTGCCATCTCTACCAACTGGCGTTTACGACCCCTTTGTGGAATATATAATGTCACCTGACTACCACGCTTCTCGGATAGCCAACGCTGGATCGCTTCTGGCATCTCAATGTCGTCAGGTAGCAGGATGGTTTTCGGAACAAACGACGCATCTTGATAGTATTGCTGCACAAATGCAGTCAGGGTCTCAACGATGGAGTCAGACGAGTTCTTCAGGAAGTAGTGCTCGCGTTCGATTAGCTTCCCATCGCGTATCATCAGCACCTGCGCACACGCCTCATCTCCTACTCGCGCCACACCAATCACGTCTTCATTTTCCGTGGACACGCTGTCGAGGTTCTGTTTGGCAATTGCATCTTTCACATTTTCGATCTGATCTCGATATTTCGCTGCACTTTCAAAGTCGAGTGCGGTTGCAGCGGATTCCATCTTTGCCCTTAGATCTTTTAAGACCGTCGCCGTATCACCACTCAGAAATTGACGGACGTTCTTTACAATCTGACCGTAATCCTTAACGGTAGTGAGATCTGCACAGGGACCGGGACAACGTTGAATGTGATAATCTAAGCAGACACGGTGTGGATTTCCCGATGCCTCCAGTTCTAGGGTACAAGTGCGGATAGGGAATACTTTTGTCAGCTGCTTGATGGTCTGGCGCGTTGCTCGTGTGTGCACAAAGGGACCAAAATACTTCGCTCCATCATTCTCTTTTTGACGGGTGATATAAAGTCCCGGAAAGGGCTCGTTGACCGTCACCTTCAGGTATGGATAGCGTTTGTCGTCCTTGAGTCTAATATTGTAGCGAGGCTGATGCTCTTTGATGAAGTTGTTTTCAAGAATTAACGCCTCAACATCGCTTGAAGTGAGGATCGTGTCGATATCGTGAACATAGCGCAGCATCGGCTTGGTCAAAGCATGCGGAGTGGCAGCGTTTTGGAAATAGGATCTGACCCGTTGCCGCAGGGAGGTTGCCTTGCCGACATACAGCACTTTTCCTACTGCGTCTTTCATCAGGTAGACGCCGGGACCGGTAGGTAGGTTTGAGAGTTTATCGCTGATCCGTTGGTTCATTTTCTGGTCCTTCCATTAGGAAGACAGAAATTGTGTCGTAGAAGGCATTTATCGTCTATCAAAGACAACTGTAAATGTTTCAGCAGCCTTGTCTTCAATGAATTGAGGTTCAGGGAGATTGGCTTTGCGACATTCCTTGATCATGCGTGGAACTCCAGAACCTAAACCACGATAAGGGATTCCTATCTTTGGAACAAATGAGATCAACACCGGATTCCTCATAATCTGTATTCCAGCGCGGATCGACTCGACCGTCGCTGTATTAGGCAGTTTGCCGGGGCTGATGATTTCGATACGATTATCAAAGACAAAAACGCGGACACTACTGCTGATCAGGTAGTCCCGGTGAACAAGAGCGTTGACGACCGCTTCTTCCAAGGCAATTTCGGGAATTTCCAGTATACCGGGAAAATTAAAATTCTGATCGTTCTGTTGCTTTCGTAGATTACGCTTGAGAAATCCCATCGTTCCTTTGAACTGTTCGGCTAAGGTTGATCCGATGTCCTCGCTGTCCAAATATTCTGTTCCCTCCAAGCGGTTACCAATAAATGTGACAGCTTTGACCATCAACTGTGGTCGAATCCGTTGTGGTTCTTTGCCAAAAAGGAGCAGTCCTGCTAACGTCAGATGGGGCGATTTGAGGAGTTTTAGGTTTGACAGGATCCGCTCGGTGGAGGTGTTAAGTTGGTCGATTTCCTGATCATATTGCTGCCTGTAGAAATCTCGGAATCGCAACAGATCCAACTCATCCAAACTTGCATGAGTGAGTGGCATTTCATCGGCATACAATGTGCCCGATGCCTGCATCAACCGTCGGAGTTCTTCTCGTGTTGCCCGGCGTTTGTCAGTACCCACTTTCACCCAAAACGCCGTTTTATTGACGGCATAGGGCTTGTTAGCGCCCAAGGGAATGTTGATGACAACGACTAATTTATCATCTTTATCATCGACCCTCAGATTTTCTGTCATCACGCTTACAGGAGGCTCAATCTTTTGAGAACAGGCGTTTGAAATCCATTGATTGAGTTGGCGAATGTCTGCAACACCGCAAACCTCTCCTGAATCTGACACACCAACGATGAGCAACCCACCCTCCGAATTAAGCATCGCTGCGATCTCTGTGGCTAACGCATCAATGCTGTCGAATTGGCGTTTGAACTGCGTTTTGGAATCTTCGCCTCGGCTGATGATTTCGTGGAGTTCAGAGGTCGTCATTGGAATATCCCTATCCCATTAGCATAAATCACTGGAGCCTGATGAGTGCCAAGTAATTGTGGTTTACGGATCACGGCACAACATTCTGCGGTCTGCCTTCCAAGAAGGCGATGACGTTATCCACAATTCCCTCATTTAGCATATTAACGCCCTCTGGTGTCATGTCCGCACAGTGAGGCGAAAGGATAACCTGTTCGCAAGCGAGGAGCGGATGGTCGGCAGGCGGCGGTTCCTCATCGTAGACATCAATTCCAGCACCACCAAGATGCCCAGAATTCAGCGCCTCAACGAGTGCGTCTGTATTCACTATGTCGCCGCGTGCAACATTAATCAGCAGAGCGTTGGGTTTCATCAGTTCGAGTTCCCGTTTCCCAATCATTTCTCGACTGTCATCGGTCAGCTTGACGTGGAGACTAACAACATCCGCCGTTTGCAATAGTTCATCCAATTCGACGTACTGGACTCCGAGTTGCGCCGCCCGTTCTGGTGAAGGATTGAAAGTCCACGCGATTACATTCATCCCGACGGCGCGACCAAGTCTTGCCATCTCTGCCCCGATGTGCCCTGTGCCGACAATCCCCAGCGTTTTGCCTTGCAGATAAATGTTGTCCATTCGGGGCCAACCGCCTTCCTTCACGGCTGCCGTCATGAAGGCAGCACGTTTGGCTGCAGCGAACATCAGTCCAAACCCGTGTTCAGCGACAACGGGGGCTGTCCTACCGGGTTGATTGCAAATTACAACACCAAGCTCCCTCGCTGTGTCCAGATCGATATTGTCTGTCCCGATTGAGCAGGTCGCAATTAGCCGTAGTTTCGGGACTTGGTGCAAGGCTTCGGCGTACCATGTCACAATACCGCGTGTGTTCATTATAACATCTGCGTCTTTTGCGCGATCAATCTGTTCCTCAAGTGATTCCGGACGATCTGTGTACAGAGTAACATCACCGTAAGGTTCCAGTCGTTGTAGATGTGGCGAACCTTGTATCTGCGGTGGGTTGTCGCCGGGGACAACAATTTTGGCTCGGGTTGAGGTCTCTGTTGACATACAACTTTCTCCCTTCATGTTGAAGATATTACATCTTGAAAAATGGACATATTCGCAAGGTAGATTTATCAGGAAAAATGGTTTCTTCTTATTTATTTTTCTGTTTCTCGGTTACGCTCCTGCAGTTGTCGCCTGAGACGTGCTGGATCTTTAATGAAAAGACCAAGAATTCCGAGTAGGAGCGGAATAGCAGCTGAAATCATCAATGCAGGATTATAGCTACCCAATAGGTCTCGCCCAATTCCCAGCGGCATCGGTCCCAGCGCAGAGCCAGTTATCGTAATCATTGAGGTGAAACCGGTGATACTCCCTAGGTGGTGCCGCCCAAAGTACATCGCCCAAACCACGCTTCCCAAGATGCGAATAAGTCCACTGGACACGCCAAGGACAATTCCAAAAACCAATGCAAATGTAGCGCCGAACAGCGAGCGCGCCATTAACAGCGACAGCGCTTGGAAAAACAAGCCAATCGCCAGTAATATACGCACCGGAACTCGATCTACGAGAAGACCACTGCCCCAATTGACGATGGCAGTGGTCACGGCAATAGGCACAAAGACTGCTGCGGCGAGATTAGGTGTCAACCCATTATCGGTGAAGATACTGACCATGTGGAAAAATAGACCAGTGGACAGCATACTAATCGCAGATAGACTCGCCACCAAAATCCAGAAGACGGACGTGTGCATTGCCTCTCCCAGCGTCCAGTGTACCTCCAGCCACTCAACGGGCGCCTGCCCTCTTTTCCGCAATCTGGAGGTACTCGATTTCCCTCCATCCGGTTGAAGACCGTAATCCTCCGGATGGTTGCGAAAAAATATAAATGCTACGGGCCCCATCACAAACGTGAGTATAATCCCAAGGATTATATAGGCAGAACGCCAACCATAGATAGGAAGTAGCCAGTTGACAAGGTTCGGAAAACCGCCCAAACTGATCAACGAACCCGCCATGCCGGAGATTCCCATTACCATACCTCGCCGACGGACCCACCATTGATTAATGATGGTGGTACAAGTCAGACCCAAACTACCTTGACCAAGCGTACGAAGCGCGATGAAACCCAGACCGAGCATCAAGGCATTCTGCACGTAGCCCATGTAGACACAGGCAACCCCAAAAAGCGCAATAACTAATGTTACTATTAACCGGGCTCCGTGACGGTCAACTTGGTATCCTACAATCGGCAAAACAAAACTTCCAACGAGTGTGCCTAGTGTGTAGAGCGTACTGACAAGCGAGCGACTGATCCCGAGGTCTGCGATGAACGGCTCAATAAAGATCGACACCACATAGGTCTGACCGGGGCTGCTCATAATCATCGCCAGCGTACCGACCAACATGATAATCCAGCCGTAGAAAATCGGCGATTTACTAACAAGGCGGCTGTGCGATACTTCCATTGCTATGGCACAATCCTCCCACAGGTTAAAGAGGTTCTCTGTCCATAGCATTCAACCTTTCGGACGGTTTTTGCATGGCAATAGTAGCTGGACAAATATAATAATTGCATTTCACACACCACAGCTTAATTCATTACGAACAGGACTTTTCCTGTGCGACTGCTCTGACACGCATGGACGAGGGCGTTCTTGGCATCGGTGAGTGGGTATGTTTTCTCAATCGGAACTGCTAATTTCCCCGATGTCATGAGAGGAATCAATTGATCGAACATCTCATGAATCTCCGTAACATTTGCACGTTTATACCAAGCATTAATCCAAAAGCCGCGGAAACAGAGGTCTTTGAAAATCAGCAGGCTATTGCTCATCTGTAGTGGTTGGAGTCCCATCGCACCATAGGTGACCAATGTGCCGTGATCGCTGAGTGACTTGGCTATCTCCCGTGCACTCTCGCCGCCCACAGCGTTCAATCCAAGTGGGGCATCGCCGCTGTCCATTAAGTCACGGATCTGTTTCGACAGTGAGATCTCATCGGTGACGACAACATCTGCGCCTTCCGCTTCAAGTTCGGGGATCAATTCTTTTCGGCGCACAATATTAACGGTTCTTAAACCACGGAGACGCGCAATCTGAATCACTGCCCGACCAACTCCAGAATTGGCAGCGTTTTGAATGACCCAATCGCCCGGCTTGAGGTCAACGAACTCTTCAAGCATCCGCCACGCCGTTGGTGGATTGACCGATAGCATCGCCGCTTGCTCCAGAGGGACATCATCTGGCAGGGGAATCAGGTTTTTGGCATCTGCCGCATACGCGTCGCACCAGTGACCCACTCGATCTAGTGAGATAACGGGTTGACCCACCCGCAGATTGGAGACCTCACTTCCGGCTTGTGCAATGACACCAACGCCTTCGTTTCCCGCAATCGCCGGTAAAGGTGAGCGAATCGGATACTTGCCCTCAAGCCTGTTGATGTCAGCGGGATTAATCGGTGAGGCTTTCATCTCAACTAAAACTTGGTTGGGTCCAATGGTGGGAGTGTCCCACGCCTCGACTTGGGCTACCTCTTCAGGAACGCCATACTCGTGATGGCAGATGACTGTTGATGTTTTTTTCATTTCATCCTCGTTTTACGTAATGTTTATGAATTTATGATAACACAAGTTGCCACTTATTGCCCCTTTGGGGCTTTGAGATGCCTGGTTTCGGTATTTCTATACATATCGCTCCTCCCCGATAAATCGGGATTCAAAACTGGAGCGAAAGATAGGATCCATCAATTTTAGCAGAAAACCGATGGAACTCAATACCTAGCAGCTTGGGCTATATCACTGCGCGTGGCACTCGGATGGAAGGACAGAAAAATGCCAAACAATGTATCCCGATCAGATTTCAGGGGAGAGATAAT
Organism: Candidatus Poribacteria bacterium; assembly: GCA_003635265.1. GTDB lineage: Bacteria > Poribacteria > WGA-4E > WGA-4E > PCPOR2b > PCPOR2b. The sequence continues at coordinate 14,836 of PYIZ01000019.1, read as the reverse complement.
GCTGCCCAACAGACTCATATTTGGCGATAGGCCAACCTCTAAACCGATCTGTCCAGAGAAAGCGCCGCCCCGTGAAGTCTCCTCCCCCAGAGTCCACCAACTCATATCATAAAACGCAAGTGCGTAAGGCGCAATTGTCAACGATGAATCTCCGACAATTTTATTGAAGAAACCGAATCCAACAGAAAATCCCACCGTACTATTCTCGACACCTGTTCTCTCGTTTGCAGAACTACCGAAGAAACTCGCACTCGCCAAACACTTCCAATCACTTCTGGTCAACGATTGGATAGAACTCAGCCCGGAGTGAAAGAACGACATCGGTGATAGTGTCGGAGAGTGATCATCATCAAAATAAATCTGTCCTCCCTTCAGAAATCCTTCAATAGTCGGTAGTACACCGAATTCAAGGCTGGCAACCGCCGCGACCCGCTCGTTAACATATTCTGCCCCTGCCGCGATGCACCCCTGCCCCATTTTCAATTGATGGAGGTTGAAAGGGTGTTCGTAGAGTTGGGCGTGTGATTTGGCTATAGCAGTTATCAACAGCAGAGTTGTAATAGTCGCTGCCCTTTTTTTCATCGCTGATGCCTATTTAAGAGTGTTCTTTTCAGTTGTCCGAAGTCCTCACGGTGTTAGCACCACTTTGCCGATCGACCGCCGTTCCTCAATCAGGCGGTGTGCCTCAGATGCTTCTGCAAATCGATATATATGCCGTACCACCGGCTTGAGTTTACCAGCTTGGGCAAGGTCAATCAGTTCCTCCATAATCTCAGGGGCGCGAGATTGCGCATTGCTGACGCCGCCCCATCCAATCAGCTTGAGGTTCTTCATCCAGAAGGGCCAGAAATCGATTTGCCCTATCCCCGTAAAAGAGTTTGAGCCGAAACTCACCATTCGTCCACCCTCTGCCATGCAATCGAGGTTTCGCGTAAATACCTCACCGCCGATTGACTCCCACACGACATCGACACCACGTCCATCTGTGGCTTCTAACGCCAAGGACACGAAATCATCAGTTCGATAGTTAATCGCCACATCCGCACCAAGTTCTCGCACCAATTGAAGTTTCGCTTCACTGCCCGCCGTTGCGATAACCCGCGCACCAAAGTATTTGGCAAGTTGAACGGCAAGGACACCTGTGCCGCCCGCAGCAGCGTGGATGAGAACAGTTTCTCCCGACTGTAAGCCTGCGGCAATTTTCAATGTATGATAAGCTACGGGAGCATAGTCAAAAGCGGCTGCCTGCTCTGGTGTGAACGATGCAGGATAGGCTGTCGGGCTAGGTCTTCCGTCCGGGCGGGGTTGTAAGCTCTCTGCGTCAACTACGCCGTATTCAACATATGATCCCGGTCGTAGTCCACCAACCAGATGGCGTGTACCAATTTCGACTCCTTCGGTATTGGGACCGTGCCCCACCACTTCCACACACGCCATGCCGCCGGGAATGTGCGGTGGATCTTTGATGCCGTAGTGCGCTTCACCCGAAGACCCAATTCGACCGCTGCCACCGTGTCGGATGTGGAGTTGGATGTAATCAATGGCGACAGCGAGCACCTTGACGAGTACCTCACCTTCTGTCGGCTCAGGCGTGGGTATATCTTCGTAGCGCAGCACCTCGGGTCCGCCAAATTCTCGGTACACACTGGCTTTCATTGTTGAGGGAACTTGAGTCTGAGAAGTGTTTTTGTGCTGCATAGCTGATGTCACCTCTGTATGTTTGGAATTGCATCCACGGATCTATATTCAAATCGAGACTTTCAATCGCACATCCGTTTCAGTGTAGCACCAAGCCGAATCGAAATCAAGGATAAGTTCGAGCTGAAGGCATTATGTAAATCTTTTCGTGATAAATCATCATCGCTTCAAATTTTCTAAAGTCCGAAATGTGCATCCTGTTGCCGTCTCAGCGACCAAAGCAGCGAATCTGCTGGCGGGTCAACCATCTCTTGCGTGATTAGTGTTTCCGCTGCCACATCTCTGGATAGACCATTGCCAGTTAAAAGATAAAGCGGAAGCGGTTTTCCTTTGGCGATGGGAGATGCAGGGAGAATAGCTGCGTCAATATCGTTGCTATGGCCGCCGCCTAAAATTGTACCTGTCTTCAGTTCACAGTTTGATTTTGCGGCAAGGTCTACATGTGGCTTGACTGTGGCAGCACCGGTGGGAACATTAAGGAGCGCAGCCGAGAGGATAGAGATTGGAGTCTCCACACCACAGAGATGGTACGGCCGATAAATTACCGCCGTCGAGCCACGACTGTTAGGGATTAGCCCTTTGGTCGTCAGAACCGTGCGAGAATAGTCGTTCTCGCACGAGACCACAATGAACACCCCACCACCCAAGCCAGCATCGTCAGTACCCCTCAAGCAGGTGACGATTTCGATAGTTCCTCTCGTCTGAAGGAGGCCACCCTCCTCTACCGGACAGAGCACCTCAGGAATCTCAGAGATCCGAACAACAGGGAGATGTAATTCAGGAATATCGGGCATTAATCCTGTGGCATTCGCCGCAACCGTCATTTCGCCTAAGTCCGAATTAGAGGTTTTCGGAAGAGAGGCTAGAATTTCACGGCGGGCAGAGATGTATCGGTTCGCCTCTCCATCAGGAATGCGATTGAGTGCCCATGTCCCTAGTTGATTTACGTTGACCGTAGAACGTCCGCAGGAAACTGTTTTCGCTTCAGGATCGTAGATACATTCAGCGTTACGCGCCTTGCCGCCAGCAAGTACCTCCAAGCCCAGACTCCGCGCCCACAAAACCAAACCGATTAGCAGACCGTGCTGATCGCCATCTACAGGGGTATAGACAACCCCCGCTTTGTCCGCCAAGTGCTTGAGAATCGGTCCGATAACGGCATCGGTTTCCTTGTTAATCATGGCGACATGCTTTCCGTGCTGGATCGCTTCGTAGGCGTGACGGGCACCTGCCTCCGGCACCCCTGTGGATTCAACAACAACATCTATCGGTGTATCCATCAGGAGCATCGGATCTTCCACAATCACAAATTTTCCGGATTCTATGGCGCGTATTGTATCTGAACGGTTATCGCATAAAGTAATATCGTCGTCGGTAATACCAGCGTGATGATAGGCGAGCCGCGCGGCTTGCGGATTTACATCCGCAACGATTGGGATCTCCAGCTGCGGTATGTAACGCGCTTGGGTGATAACTGCTGTGCCGTAGTGTCCGCTGCCAATCAGTCCAGCACGAACAGTTCGCAGATCTTTAGCTTGGTCAAATAGATGGTGATAGATCATATTTATGCTTTCATATTAATCTTTGGTGCTAGTTTAGTGAGAAAGTTTTTTTACATTGTTCAAGTCGCTTTGGATCCCGATTTATCGGGGAGTTCATTGGTTCATTAGTCAGTTGATTCATGCTTCTTATGTTTTCCCTTCGGATACATATGCCGCCCCTCTGGGGCTTGAGGGTATTTGTTTATCTGTGTACTATAGACATGTCGCCCCTCTGGGGCTAAATGAACCGCTGAACCAATGATTTTTACGTTTCACGCATCACGTTTCACGTTATCAACAGCTGCAAACTAGCACCATTAGTTATTAAAACGTCAGTCCGACGCGAATTGCTCCGCCCTCCTCGGCGAATTCAAACGCTTCGTTGATCTGATCGAAGGGAAAGGTGTGAGACATAATCTTATAGAACGGATATTTTTCCTGTGTCCGTTGTAGGAAATCTAGTGCCCGTGCGATGACCCAACCTTCATAGACGATCACCCCTCGGATCGTCCTGCTGCATCGGACAATACTGCCCGGATCAATTTCGGTGGGCATACCGAGATTGATGTTCCCGATCCAGAGGTAACGCCCACCCCAACGAAGCATCTCGACCCCTTCGGACAGGACACGCGGCGATCCAACAAACTCAGCAACTAGATCTGCTCCGACCCCTCGTGTGTGGTCAAGCACGTATTCAACACGATCTTTCACAGAGAGTTCATCGACGTTGATAAGATGGTCAGCACCAAATTCGCGGGCGAGATTCAGCCGTGTCGGCAACCGATCAAGGACGATGACCTGTCCCGCACCCATCTCCTTTGCCACTGCCGTCGCATAAAGCCCAAGTCCGCCAGCCCCCTGAATTACAACTGTGTCGCCGAGCGTGACACCGATCTGGTTCAACCCATAGATGACCTCTGACAGCGCGCAGTTGACCGGTGAAACAAGTGCATCAGGCAGTTCATCAGGAACCTTGAAGATCCAGTGTCCCGGTTTCATGTAGTAGTATTCGCCATAGGCTCCGTGAAAGTGCGGTGCTTGATCGCTCGGCACACCGAGCCAATCTCGATAACGGTTGGGACACCCCGGCTTACCATTGAGGCACATCCAACAACAATTGCACGGCTTGAAGTAGGAGTAGGTGATCCGGTCTCCCTCCGCCAACGGCTGTCCCATGCTATCGGTCTGGATATTCCTTCCCAACTCTTCGATGGTGCCGACCATTTCATGTCCCAGCACCTGTGGAATACCGCTGGCGATCTTGGGTCCGTGTCCCCGCCAAAAGTGTAGGTCTGAGCCGCAAATATTCGCCATGCTCATCTTGACCAAGAGATCATTTGGTTCCGTTGATGGTACGGGATACTCACGGAATTCCATCGGCGCTTGCGGCTCTGTAAAAATAGCAACCTGTCCTGTCCTCATTGGGATATCCCCCTCGCTACTCGTCTACCGTTCATCTTACGCGGATGCAACGGTCAATTCATTCAGTTTGTCCGGATCTAACTCAACGCCAAGTCCCGGTCCTTCGGGTGGATAGAGATGACTGCCTTCCGCTCGGATGCGCTCCTTTGCTGGTGACGCCGTGTAGAGTACGGGTCCCATTGGATCACAGGGGAAAGTGAGATTCGGCATCGAAACGCCTAGTTGGACCTGTGCGGAGGTTCCCAACGTCGATTCCTGATCCGTACCAATTAAACATCTGAGTCCTGCCGATTCTGCCAGCGCGAATAGACGACGGATATGGGTCGGTCCCCCGGACACACACGCCACATTGAAGACCGTGCAGGCACCACGCTCCGCTGCTTCGTAGCCGAGTGCCAAGTCATTGATGTGAAGACTCACCGGCAGATCCATCCGTTTGGTAAATTCAGCGCATACTCGTAGGTCGCGGGAGGGTTGTTCGAAATGGAACGGCGTGTGGTGCCGAAGCACATCGGCGTAGCGCAGAGCGGTCTCCCAGTCGTTGAAGCGACCGGAGAAATCAAGTTGCTTGAGCCGAATCTGATCGCCAAATCTCGCCTTCATCTCAGTCAGGAAGTCGTTATCCAACGTGCTATCGCCCGACACGTAGTACCGGAAAAGATGATGTCCCAGGTCCACCAATCGTTGTAGATAGCCTGCGGTCCTCTCAAAGTCCTCCCGCACCTGTACCCCCCAAGTTGGATAACAGCAGTAGACGCTATCACGCATTTTGCCGCCCAGCATTTGGTACAGAGGCACTCCCTGTACCTTGCCGTTGAGGTCGTAGAGTGCCAAGTCGATGGCAGAAGCGAGGTGCAGATTGGTGACGGTGCTGCCGAAGTCCTGTGCACGCAGGAATTCGTTAATCTCCGTAATACGGGTGGCGTCACGTCCCACCAATAGCTCGTTGTAGCGTCGGGTTATCGCGCCCAGATCATCAGCTCTGCTGTCTGAAGCTTCCCCCAGCCCTACGGGACCATCGTCCACATGCACCTTGACAATGACATGCCCCGATATATGACCGGTATAACGTGGTGTTTCAATTTGAATTGTCTCGATTTTTGTGATTTTCATCCCTTTGTCCTTTCTGTTGGGAGTTCTGTTATAAACTCGCAAAACGCAGACCGAAGTTGTGCCCTGTGTATAGTGATTATTATAACCGACATGAGGCAGTTGTGCAAAGCGGAAATATAGGGAGTTTTGGAAATGGAGATCTATTCTTGGTTCGGAAAGGTTGGGATTTCAAAAGGTGGTTTGGGGAGATAGTCGAGGATGGGGCACCGTGCGACCTGTCTGAGCCCCTTCGGTCAAAATAATTTTAGAGAACTTCTATGATAGGGTGGTTGAAGGCGGGTTTGTTGTATTGGATGATTATTGGAGAGGGCTCGGATGCCGCGAGGCTGTGACAGGTTATCTCAAAGAACATCAGATTCAAGGGGTGGTATTGCAACAGGCGGACCTACACGGCGTTTATTTTCAAAGGCCACCTCGATGCAAGGACGAGACAACCGATAATTGATGCTATCGGTTGACCTGTTTGAGCCAACCCCACATTGTAAACTTCTTGCCCACGGGAGCAACCGAAAAAGGAGAGTTAAACCATGCAGGACCACTGTCACCACCCGGATGATTGGTCAGGTTTTGAAGATTCCCCCCATCAGCATCCATCACGTAGATTTCTGTGTTCCCATCCCTCTCAGACATAAAGGCAATCCGTTCACCGTGCGGTGACCATGAAGGCCACCAGTCATCACCGCGATCATTAGTCAGTTTTTGTTGATTCCCCCCATCGGCATCCATCACGTAGATTTCATAGTTTTCCCAGTTCCCCTTCCTATCAGACACAAAGGCAATCCGTTCACCGTTGGGAGACCATGTGGGATACATGTCATTATGGCGATTTTCAGTCAGTCTCTGTTGATTCCCCCCATCGGCATCCATTACGTAGATTTCATAAGTAATGTCCAAGTTGTGTACAACGTGCCCCTCTCTACGGGCACTGAACGCAATACGCCCACCGTCCGGAGACCATGCGGGATACATGTCCTCAGTGAGATTGTTGGTGAGTCTACGCTGATTTGTCCCATCGGCTTTCATCACATAAATTTCTGTGTTATGAGGATTATTATCCCTATCCCTATCAGACCCGAAGACAATGCGTTTACTGTCCGGTGACCATGAAGGTGAATAGTCATGATGGGGATCGTTAGTGAGGTTTTGCTGATCCCCCCCATCGGCGTCCATCACGTAGATTTCAGAAGTGGGCCGACCGTGTATAGGGTGAACGTGCCCATCCCTCCGAGACACGAAGGCAATCCGTTTACCGTCGGGAGACCATGAAGGTGAATAGTCACTAGCGGGGTTATTGGTAAGTCTACGCTGATTCTTCCCATCAGCAGCCATCACGTAGATTTCTGTGTTCCCATCCCTATCAGACCCAAAGGCAATCTGTGCCTGTGCGTCAGCACATACCATCAGAAACGTAAGACTTAACATCAAAACGATAGCGAAAATCAAATGTCCGAGACTGTATCTCCGTTGCATCTAGTATTCCCCTTCCGTTCTCAGATCGGTTTATCATACTTTGCGTTTGATAGAGGTCGGCTTGTTTAGACAACCTCTTTCATGTAAAGCTATTTTAGGACTTGACAGTAGACATTCCTTACGTATTACGCATTATTTCTCATCGCTCAACCTGTTTAAGCCGTCCCCATATCGTGAGTTTTTTGCCGGCAGGCGCAACGACAAAAGCAGAACCAAACCATGCAGGAGCACTGTCATCCTCAGGATGATTGGTCAGGTTTCGAGGATTACTCCCATCCGCGTTCATCACGTAGATTTCATGGTTCCCATCTGCCTCCCTATCAGATACAAAGACAATCTGTTTACCGTTTGGAGACCATGACGGTTCCCAATCCTTAAATTGATGATTAGTGAGTCTACGCGGATTCCCCCCATCGGCGTCCATCACGTAGATTTCACCGTTTCCATCCCTCCATGAATCAAAAGCAATGTGCTTACCGTCCGGGGACCATGAAGGAGAACTGTCCCAAGCGCGATGATTGGTCAGTTTCTGTTGATTACCCCCATCAGCATCCATCACGTAGATTTCATAGTTTTCCCAGTTCCCCTTCCTATCAGACACGAAGGCAATCCGTTCACCGTTGGGAGACCATGAGGAGTACATGTCATTATGGCGATTTTCAGTCAGCCTCTGTTCATTCTCCCCATCTGCATCCATCACGTAGATTTCGTAAGTGATGTCCAAGTTGTGTACAACGTGCCCCTCCCTACGGGCACTGAAGGCAATGCGCTCACCGTCCGGTGACCATGCGGGATACCTGTCCTCAGTGAGATTGTTAGTGAGGTTTAGTTGATTACTTCCATCTGCATCCATCACGTAGATTTCAATGTTATGACCCCTATCGTTATTCCTATCAGACTCGAAGACAATGCGTTTACCGTCTGGAGACCATGACGGAGACCTATCATCATGGGGGTTGTTAGTGAGGTTTTGCTGATTGCCCCCATCGGCATCCATCACGTAGATTTGCCGGCTCCACTCCCTACCGGAAGTAAAGGCAATGCGTTTACCATCCGGTGACCATGAGGGGTCCCTATTAGCATCAGGATTGTTAGTGAGGTTTCGAGGATTCTCCCCATCGGCGTCCATCACATAGATTTCCCAGTTCCAATCTCTATCAGACATGAAGGCAATCCGTGCCTGTGCATCAACACATACCATCAGCGGCGTTAGCACCAAGACTACAATGCTGGCTAAAATGAAGTGTGCGAGATTGTATCTCCGTTGCATCTGTTTTCCTCCTCTGTTCTCAAATCACTTTTTTGTTCTCTGGGGACGATAAAGGTCAGATTGTTTAGGAAACCCTTGTCCAACTAATATTATACGACTATTTGAGCAATTTATGCAAGCATCTACAGTGAAGTGTCGGGATTCGGAGATCCCTCCTACAGAATGTCCTAGTCGAGAAAATTAGATTGTCGTCTTGATTTTATCCGAACTGTCCACTATAATGCAGATATATTGACTTTATATTTTTGTGAGGAGATGACGATGGAAAAATTTGCACCGCTGAATCTAACACGAGATGAAATGGTTGAATATACCCGCGAGTGGGAAGGGGAGCGATTCCCCGACGGTCGTCCGAAGGTTTCGGATGACATCATTGAACGGATGAAAAACGTCTCAGTGACTCAAGCATGGGGCACCCTGCGCGGTAACGGATACGAGTGGCAGTATGAAGGCAATTGGAAATGTACACACCCGGACGGCGTGCTTGTCGGCAGGGCGTTGACAGCGGTCTACATGCCACGGCGACCGGTAATGCGAACGCTGATGGAGGAGAAGGGTGAGCGGTGTGGCTGCGTCGGAGACCAAATTTCTTGGCCCATCGACATGCTGGTTCAAGGTGATGTCTATGTCGCCGATGTTTTCGGCAAGGTGGAGCAAGGTCCTGTCATTGGCGATAACCTCGCAACTGCGATCTACTCGAAATCCGGCAATGGTGTCGTGCACGATGCCGCTGTGCGTGACTTGGACGGTATCAAGGAAATCCCCGGCTTTACTAGCTTTGTCAGGGGATGGAGCCCAACCTACGCTTCTCCGACGATTATGCTAACGGGAGTCAATACGCCGATACGGATCGGTCAGGCGACGGTGATGCCGGGAGATGTCGTCCTCGGAAAAGAGGATGGCGTTATCTTTATTCCACCGCATCTTGCCGAGACGGTTGTGAAAACGGCGGAACTTGTTCGTCTGAGGGATCAGTTTGGGAAAAGTCGGTTGAGTGAGGGCAAATATACGCCGGGCGAGATCGATGCGCGCTGGACGGACGACATCGAGAAAGATTTCTCCGGCTGGTTGGAAAACCATATAGATGAACTGCCCGTGTCGAGAGATGCCATCGAAGCGTTATTGAAGGAACGGACGTGGTAAGCTATTATAACCTAAGTTGCTAGTCGTTGAAAGTTCATCGTTTTTTGTCGGGGCAGGGGCTCCCCGATTATCTGGTAGATCCTTTATCTTTCGCTCCAGAGGAGCGATATGTCTATAGAACCGTAATAGGGTGGATACCCGCGCTCCAGTTTTGAATCCCGATTTATCGGGGAGGAGCGCAATGTGTATAGCCAGGGCCAAGCTGCCGATAAATCGAAGTCCTAGCAACGGATTGGCGAAGTCGGAACCGATCGGGTTTTATAACTAGCAACTTGCGTTATTATTAAGCATATCATCGGTAATTTCGACGTGCCGACGTATCTAATAGTGGCGAATATGTCTTAAAAATTGTCGCTCTGTTCTGATGCCTCCCGAAAAGTGGTAATCAAATCTCGGATGTGTGCGCTATCTGAGTCCTTGCTTAGATGAGAATCGGTGAGCAGCGCGAAAGCATCTCGGAATCGCGCTTTCGGGTCGCCCCATGCCTGAAGGGTAGCTTTGCTTTCCGCAGTCTCCGGTTGGGCTGTCGATTGAAGGAGTCGATAGACAATCGACAGATAAAAAAGCAGTTGATGATAATCTACCTGAACGGCAATCTCCGTTTCCGACCAGTTCTCTCGATGGGCGGCAACTTGTCCCGCGTATTGCTTGACGATCACTTGGTCTAACAAGCTGACAAATCTTCCATCCGTCCGATTTGCCCCCAAACTGTTGAGCGATTGTACCAAACGCCGTTCACCCCAATCCCAGCCGATGCTCGCAAAATCAATGAAGGTCGGGGTACTCCCATCTAGCACAATATTCCGTGCGTTATAGTCCAAAGTGCCCAACGTCGGCGTTGCACTGCACAAGCGATTTGACAGGCGTTCCCAAATTGTGTCAAGCGTCTCCGCCTGATCTGCGGGCATTGGCTCTCCCCTCATCCACGCCAGATAGTCGAGGGTTTTTCTTCCTTGATCCAATAGCGCCCCCATCATATCTTGTAAAAACACCGAATAGTCGAGTGGGTATATGTAGGGGTTGAGGGCATGGGCGGTCTTGGCAAATCCCTCCTCCAGTTGACAGAACGCTCGGACCGTGTTCTGAACAATAGGCTTCAGCTCGTCAATTGGCGTTTCTTGGGCAAGGTCATCAAGCGTTGTATCCCCGCACCATTCCATCAGTAGACAGCTCGCTGAATCTGACCACCAGTAAAGCTCTGGCACACGGCATCCCGCCTGATATAACCTCAGAAGGGCTACGGATTCGGTCTGAAATGGCGTAAAGGTAGATTCACCGACCGGTTGGGTTATCAGATGTTGTTTCAGAAGGTAAGTACGTCCGTTGGCCATTAGCCGCCAGACGTTGTTTCTTTCGAGCGTGCCGTGTCGGATTGGAACGCATTTTATCTGATCCGATGAGACATGGAGATATGCAGCAATCTGTTCAATTACTTGTGGGGGATGCGGCTGGTTCATGCGGCGGTTGAACTAATACATATTTCGCTCATGTTAAGATTTAGCACAAAGAAACCGAGTTTTTTCTTCAAAACTCGGTTTCTCTTCGTGCTTTGCTCTTTCTTTTTATATGAGTCACATCTTTTTTAATTCCAATGCACATATCACGAGTAATACGTAATACGTAAAGGTAGGGGTTCACGCATTACTCGTTACGCATTATCCTTCGCGTTCCCTTGATAGGACTCGATTCTAAAGCGATTTGAATTAATATTGCTTACGCTTAACAACTTCGATTAGGGAGGGTTTATCCAGCGTCAACGCTTTATCAACGGTCGGCTTGAAATCAGCCTCATCTTCGACGCAAAAACCGGCTGCACCGAACGATTCCGCAAATTTGACGAAATCAGGATTGACCACATCTACGCCCAGCCCTGTCCCAAACCGATCGACTTGCGTCCGTGCGATTGAGCTGAAGGTGTTATCGTTCATGACGATTGTGACAACTGGCAGATTATATTTCACAGCCGTTGCTAGCTCTGGACTGTTCATCAGGAAACCGCCATCTCCGCAGAGGGCTACCACTTTGCGATCTGGATGAGCGACTTGTGCACCGATTGCCCCTGTCAATCCAATTCCCATCGCAACGGAAATTCCGGACCAGATATACATGCCGGGCCCGTAAACTGTGAAGTCTTGCGTAGCAGCATATCCGGTGATATTGACATCAACGCTCAAGATAGCATCAAGCGGCATTGCGGCGCGGAGTTGTTCAATAATCGGTGAACGTTCCGCATAAGCTGCCTGTCTGTGCAATTCGCGCAATCGCTCACCCCAACCGTCAGACCGTTCCTTGAGTTCGGCATTCAGTTGCTGTAGGACTACCTTCGGATTCGCACTAATGCCGACAGCGGCGGGATAGTCCCGATTAATCTCTGCGGGATCAGCTTCGATATGCAGTAGCGGCTGGTTAATCTTCAGCGACCAGTTGCCTGTGTCCCGATAGGTGAAGCGTGTACCGATAGCAATCAACAGATCAGATTCCTTCAACGCCGTGTGCGTGGTGGGATTGTTGAAAACACGCAGTGAGTATGCTGAATCTTCGGGGATTGCGCCCTTTGCCTTTGCGCTCGTTGCGACAGGCGCGCCGAGCAACCTTGCAAGCTCAAGTAGCTCTTCGGTTGCCCGTGTATGGCAGATCCCACCTCCCGCAAAAATGAATGGACGCTCGGCTTTCTCGATTAGCCCAATAGCTTCACTAATCTCATCCGGACTTGCCCCCGGTCGCAGTCCTTTGTTCATTGGTGGAATGGACACGTCAGCGTCGTTTATCTCGGCCCGCAACGCATCGGTGGCGAGTTCGATTAGAACGGGTCGAGGTCGTCCAGAACGTAATGCGCCAAAGGCTCGGTTGACGGCACCGGGGATTTCCCGGATATTGTGAACAAGTTCTATGTGCTTCGTCATTGTTGCAAATGCAGCCTTCTGATCTAAGCCGTGAAACATCTTCCCCGGATCTTTTTTGGCAAGATGAGAGGGATTTTGTCCGGTGACCAACAGTACCGGCGAGCAAGCCGTGTACGCTTCGCCAATTCCGATTGCAGCGTTGGCAGCGCCCGGTCCCGGCACGGTCATGCAGACGCCGACTTCGCCCGTTGCGCGGGCATATCCATCCGCCATGAATGCACAACCTCCTTCGTGGCGCCCCACATAGTGGTGGATAGTATCGCGATTCTTATAGAGTGATTCATAAACCGGATCCAAGTGTCCACCCGGGATGCCAAAGATGTCTTTAACACCTTGGGCTTTCAAACATTCGACAAAAAGTTCTCCACCTGTCATTAATACACTCCTTTGGATTGATTATTTTAATTCAAGTTGCTAGATCACTTGTCGGTCAAGTAATTTTATCAATTTATTGTGTATAAACCTAATGCAACACATGTCGCCCCGCTGGGGCTTTCAATTTGGGTTTCACGGTTCCCGTTCAACCCAACCTACAATTCAATGTACAAAGTTACGGCATACGGAGTATGCCTACTACCTTATGACAACTTGTGTTAGGATACCACTGTACGACTTAAAACACAAGTGCAAAACGCAGGTTGAAGCATGTCGCGCTCAGAGTCCTCATGGGGCTCGTCGCGCAACGATAAATCTCCCCTGCCCACAGTCAAAGGATAACGCCGTGTAGGTCTTTCTGTCGGCGTGCCAATGGGATAGCGCATGTTGCTCACCGTCGGTCGGATCCCACTCCTCAATGGTCGCTTCCCATTGAATCTCAATCAACGTCTCGATTGACCTCTCGCCACGATTGAACAGATAGAACAGATCCAGATCGGTCGATTCACGATGTTGTATGATGATCGCCCGCGTTGCCGTATTATCAGGTTTAGCATATATTTGTATGGGAAGTTTAATCTGTTTTCGTAGCAGTCGCTCAAGCGTTGCGACCTTTTCGTTCGTTGGTCCTCGCACAATCGACGTGCGCCGTCGATATAGCAATCGTTCAAGTGGATAGGGATCTAAGCCAATTCGACCGTTGAGCAGATAAGGCACCGGATCTATGGCAATTAGCCCGCCCCGCCCCTTGACGAACTGAGTCAATATTTCCACCGTTTTCTCCTGAAGCGCTAAACAAGAGGGGAGCAGAACTGCCGAATAATCCGCTCCGTTTAGGCGCAAGGTACGGTTGGACTTATCCATTTCCGCCTCAATGAGGCCCGTCTCAGAGACGATATCAAAATCGTATCCAAACTCCCATATCGTTTGACAGAGCCAACTCCACTCTTTTACCAGCCAATTCCACCCCTTTGGATCGGGTTTCGTCCATAAACTGTGAATCGGAGAGGGAACAAGAACAGATCTTTTCGGAACGCCGATTGACAAAAATTGACTAAAGTAAGGCACCTCGTTGCTCGCTGATGCAACTTTACCCTTGTTATGGTCCCCGTCGAGCAGCCACGAATTGAATCCTACGGCCGCCTCAGCAATAAATCGATCTGTGTCTGAACCGGATCTGCACAAGCTGATTTGCCCTGAACCAAAACGATTCTGTTCAGATTGTCTTCGACTGGTAATCTGCTTTGCGATCAAAAACGGTTTGGGTTTATCCAACTTATTGGCGTTGAGGATGGGGCGATCTGTGGCTCTCAGAACTGTTCCGATATCGACCTCCAACGCCTTTGCTGTTGATGGAAAATTGACAGCGAATTGCAGATTCCATTGGTGAGCAAATTCCCTTAATCCTCCAACGCATACCTCCGCAAACTGCTGGGTCAATCGCTCCCAAAAGAGGCTGCGAATTGTCGCTGAATCGTAGGTTTCATAATAAATTAATGGCAGATGAGATAGCAGTTCTGGATCCAAAATTTCCCAAAACGAATTGCTCCAAGGAATCGAGGTCGCTGGCACTTTCAGGGGAGAGAGAAACGTTGGAAACTCGCAGCAGAATCCCATAACAGGCAATTCTATCAAATCGTGAAAGTCATGGATGTATCTCTCCAAAACTTGGTGAGCGAGTGCATAGACACCCTGTTGGCTCAATAGGTCATACCCTTGCGTCTCTGTTTGATGCAGTCGAAAGACTGTTCGCCCTTTCAATCGGTCGGCAACGGAGAGATCACCGTCTACACAGCGCTGGATGTGATCGGTTATATCATAACAGGGCGCGTCCACATTTGCTTCCGCAAGGAGGTAAATACGATCGGAGGTTTGGGAGGTTGCCCACCTGTGAACCTGAT
>PYIZ01000018.1 GCA_003635265.1 Candidatus Poribacteria bacterium | reverse complement strand
AGGGAACAAGAACAGATCTTTTCGGAACGCCGATTGACAAAAATTGACTAAAGTAAGGCACCTCGTTGCTCGCTGATGCAACTTTACCCTTGTTATGGTCCCCGTCGAGCAGCCACGAATTGAATCCTACGGCCGCCTCAGCAATAAATCGATCTGTGTCTGAACCGGATCTGCACAAGCTGATTTGCCCTGAACCAAAACGATTCTGTTCAGATTGTCTTCGACTGGTAATCTGCTTTGCGATCAAAAACGGTTTGGGTTTATCCAACTTATTGGCGTTGAGGATGGGGCGATCTGTGGCTCTCAGAACTGTTCCGATATCGACCTCCAACGCCTTTGCTGTTGATGGAAAATTGACAGCGAATTGCAGATTCCATTGGTGAGCAAATTCCCTTAATCCTCCAACGCATACCTCCGCAAACTGCTGGGTCAATCGCTCCCAAAAGAGGCTGCGAATTGTCGCTGAATCGTAGGTTTCATAATAAATTAATGGCAGATGAGATAGCAGTTCTGGATCCAAAATTTCCCAAAACGAATTGCTCCAAGGAATCGAGGTCGCTGGCACTTTCAGGGGAGAGAGAAACGTTGGAAACTCGCAGCAGAATCCCATAACAGGCAATTCTATCAAATCGTGAAAGTCATGGATGTATCTCTCCAAAACTTGGTGAGCGAGTGCATAGACACCCTGTTGGCTCAATAGGTCATACCCTTGCGTCTCTGTTTGATGCAGTCGAAAGACTGTTCGCCCTTTCAATCGGTCGGCAACGGAGAGATCACCGTCTACACAGCGCTGGATGTGATCGGTTATATCATAACAGGGCGCGTCCACATTTGCTTCCGCAAGGAGGTAAATACGATCGGAGGTTTGGGAGGTTGCCCACCTGTGAACCTGATTCTGGATGGCTTCGCGCCCTGCGGTTTGATGGAACGAGTGTTCGAGAAAGTTGAGCCAGCAGCGGGTTCCAGCCGTCACGGTATCAAGTAAAAGCCATGCGGCTAAATTCCTACGCTTCAACTGCTGGAGTTTTTCGCGATGGGCATCAATCTCTTTCTGGGTGGTGAGACGAGGCAAGAGGAGCAGGATTTCTCCCTTGGTTCGCGCAGTGGTATGATCTAACATGGAGGACACCGTTCTCGGAAATGATCGTGAATCTGCGGCATCACTATTGTCCACATTCTCTCCCATCATAGGTAACAGATTCGATGTTAAAGGAGGCAAGTATATCCGGCAGGGATCGGAAACCGAAAATCGTCTTGTGCATTTTCCCAACTCTTACCTCAGCCGACGATTCGTTCAACCAGATGCCACGAATCCCTGAGCGGTTTGCACCGAGCACATCCTTCTCAAAGCCATCACCCACCATAACCAGCCGATGCCTATCCATCCGAAGATCTTTAACAATATAGTCAAAGAATTCCGGTGACGGTTTACTGTGACCAATGGTGCGGAAACAGAACACTTTATCCAATCGCGAGTCGAGCCCAACCCGATTCAGCGCCTCCCAGATTCCCGTCTCATCCGAATCAACTGAATTTGTAGCAAGGACGAGTGTCCACTGTGGCTGAAGCTCGATAAGTACCTCTTTGACGTTGGGAAGGGCTTCGACATGGGGCCAAGCAGCCATCGGACCGGTAAAGTCCGGGAAGTCCCGCATCAGAGTATCACCCCAATCGAACAGGACACATCGGCTCTCTCTAGCTATCCTTGACATTTCCTGATTTCTCTTGCTGAAATTGATTTCTAAACATTGGATGCCAAATTATCGTCTGAATAACGAACACATGGGGATATAATTCATCCAACGACATCATCTTGAACACCGAATTAGTCTGCATTCTATCACACAGGGTCTAACACCGCAATGAAAAAGCGGAGGCTATTTCCTCTACGTGCCGGAAGTTTTTAACTTGACAACTTCGGGTTAAAGCGGACAAAATATCTCTTGCAAGCACTCATGAAAAACTAGGTAAAATCGAAAAAGGAGATTAGATGAAACTGTTAGAAGGGGTATTCACTGCATTCTCAATTTTACGCTCAAACAAATTGAGATCATTCTTGACGATGTTGGGCATTGTGATTGGCATAGCGGGTGTCATCGCGATGATGTCCTTCGGAGCGGGTGCGAAAACACTCCTGATGTGGGAGGTCGAAAAGGTCGGTGGACCGAGTATGTTCGGGGTATATCGACGCGAGTGGATTCGTAAGAACGAGAAATGGATGCGGAATCCGAGCAAGCACTACCTGAAGATGGAGGATGTGCGCGCGATCCAAACCGAGTGTCCTTCCGTTGAGGTGGCAACCCCGGAGGCTGGGGGCAGTGCGACTCTTTCGGTTGACGGGAAGCGCAAGTTCGCTCAGATGCAAGCCACCGCTGAGGAGTATCAGGTTGCACGCAAGTGGTATAGCGGGTATGGCAGATTTTTGTCTGACGATGATCTTAGTCTCTGGAGTAAAGTCTGTGTGATTGGTGAAGAAATCTGGAGGGATCTATTTGCAGAACTTGACCCAATCGGTAGAGAGATAAAAATTAACAATCAGCGGTTTACCGTCGTGGGGGTGATGGAGTCCAGAGGCAAGGGGCTTGATCCAGAAGGTAGTGAGGACAACCAAATTTTTATTCCTATTACCACAGCGCAGACCCATTTTTGGGGGAATGATCGGGTGGGGCATATCCTGATCCGCGCAAAAGACCATCAATCTGTGGATCAAGCGGTGAAGGAGGTCAAGACTGTTCTGAAGCGAAACCACGACGGCGAGGAGTTCTTTGAAACATGGGTGATGAAGGAGGAGCTAGAATCCGCGAACCGCATTATCATGGTTATTGAAATGATTCTCGTCATCATTGCCTCTGTGGCTTTGGTCGTCGGTGGGATCGGCATCCTGAATATCATGCTCGTATCTGTCACAGAGCGGATCCCTGAAATTGGGTTGCGGAAAGCTGTTGGCGCGAAGAGCTTTGATATACGGATACAGTTTCTAATCGAGTCCGTTATCTTGTGTCTTATCGGCAGTGCAATTGGTATCGCTCTGGGAGCAGCGTTAGGCAGCGGGTTTGCGTGGGCGGTCAGCAAATTTATGAGGGATTTTATTGAGTGGCCCTCCGTCATCACCGTTGAATCTGTGTTGACGGCTGTATGTGCTGGTGGGGGTGTTGGGGTATTTTTCGGCTACTACCCGGCAAGTCGTGCCGCGAAACTCACGCCGATTGATGCGATAAGACATACATAGGCGCGTGAAACGTAAAATTCATTTGTTCATTAGTCCATTTGTTTATTGGTTCATTAATGAACTAGTGAACTACGGTATAACTTCTCCATCGATAATTTCGTACAGATGGTTGATTTCAGGCATCAACAGGTAGTCTTCAAAGGAGATTTTCTTTTTTATGGTTTCGCCCGTGGGTAGGGATATAAAGTCCATGGGTCCCTCCTCTTACATTTAATGAGTTTATCTGCTACAGGCTAAATGGCGCGAGCGACATTGATGGATTTCCTGTTGTAATCAACTCACTGATCAGTTGTCCTGTGATCGGTGCGAGCAGAATACCGTTTTTGAAGTGTCCGGCGGCGACAAATACATTGTCAAAGCCGGGCAGCCCTCCAATATACGGACCGCCCTTCGCGTAGGGACGTAGCCCCGCCCACGTTTGAACAAAGGATTTCTCAGCAAGGCTTGGCATTAAGCCGATGCCAGCTTCGATCATCTGTCGCGTACCCTCCAGCGTGGTCCGTTTGTCGTAGCCAACGAATTCAACGGTGGCGCCGATTAGGATTTTCCCATCGGACCGGGGGACAAGATAAACCCCTAGTCCGTCAATGACATGCCGCAGGATTGGTGGCATCGCTTCAGCTAATACCATCTGTCCACGTGCCGGCTCCATCGGCAGCGTACCGCCGAGCTGTGCAGCGATCGTTCCTGACCAGCACCCGGACGCGATTACAAATGTGTCCCCGTAAATGTGCTCTCCATTCACCTCAACGCCTACCACCCGCTCTCCGTCTCGTAGAAACGCAGTCACAGGATTTCCAAACAGAAATTCCGTCCCCAACAACCCTGCCCCTTTTGCCAGCGCTTGCACCAACTTGGGATTTCTGACTTGTGCATCGTGTGGAAAGCGTACCCCACCGACAATCGATTTGGAAATTGCAGGCTCTAACTCCCAGACCTCTTCAGGTGTCAGCACCTCTGCGGAAAAACCGCGATCCAGCCGCCGTGAAGCCAACCCCGTCAACCCCTGTTTCTCCTCATCGGTGAAGAAAACCGCAATCGATCCAGACCGAATAAACTCAATATCTATCTGCGTTTCTGCCTGCAGCGCCTCCGCTAGCGCGGGATAAAGCCCCAAACTCGCACGGCAGAGTTCGGCATAGGGATCGTGCGTTGACGCGTGAGATGCTAGGATGCCGGCACCCGCCCACGACGCCTCTCGTCCAACACTGTCTGCCTTATCAATAACCAGTGTTTGTACCTGTGCTTTGGCGAGGTTATAAGCGATTGCACAACCGATTACGCCGCCACCAATAACAATGACATCTGCGTGGAGAGATTCTGTATTGACTGCTCCCAACGTTGAAACATTGGGATTCTTAATAGACTTATTGGTAGACATTGTATCATCTCCATGCTATCTTCCTGCTTCAACGATTCTTGCCTCGTGTTGCAGGTGAGGACTTACCAAATCTCCACAAGCGTTTTAAGTCTCCGTGTGTCCCATGGCGACGGTTCGTAGGTTAATTGCAGCGTTTAGATCTCTGTCTTGTGTATGACCACATACACTGCAATGGTATGTCCTATCTGACAAGGATAAATCACTATCAACTGTACCACAAGTCGAGCAAGTCTTACTGGATGGGTAGAATGTATCTGCCTCTACAATCTTAACCCCTATCCGTTCTGATTTGTATTTGATCATAGATAGGAAACTTGACAACGAAGCGTCCGATAACGCCTTTGCAAGCCTATGATTCTTTAACATACCGGCAACGTTAAGTGACTCAATTCCAATACGACTCGCACTGTTGACGATAGCCGTTGTTGCCTTATGTTGAACGTCTTGTCGGATACAGGTGATTCGGTAGTGCAGCTTGGCAATCTTGGCTTTCGTTTTACGCCAATTGCTACTGCCTTTCTTTCGCCTGCTTAACTGACGTTGCAGCCGTTTTAGCTTGCGCTCATAACGTTTTAAGGCTTTTGGATTTTCGTAATAGACACCTTCGGAAGTAACTGCAAGGTGCTTGATACCTACATCAATACCAACAACGGGTGTGCATCGAATATCAGGTATAGGATCGTCTGTAAATGTATCTACAAGGATAGAAGCGAACCAACGGTTAGCTGTCTTTGAGATGACAACTTTGACGATAGTGCCGAGGTGTCGAAGTGTTTGGAACATGCGAACCCAACCGATTTTAGGTAGTTTTATACGCTGTCCTTC
>PYIZ01000017.1 GCA_003635265.1 Candidatus Poribacteria bacterium | reverse complement strand
TTAAAGAAACGATCATATGCCTTATCAATACGTATAAGTCCTTGTTGCACTGCTTGACTCGGCAGCATCTTCCAATGCGGATGCGTTGTTTTCTTCAGTTCCTTAAAGTGTCTGTCCATATCATTGTAGTTCGCATAGGGCAGCCCGTCTTTATACCGTTGACGCTGCCATTTATGGAAGTAAAAATGCACTTGCCACATATCGTCAAGCAGATTGCCGATACGGATACAATTCGATTGATCACTAAACTTATACTTATACGTTTTCATGGTATATCAAGTCTCAAGTCTTTAACCCCTTTCCAGTGGGTAGGCAGACACGTAACCAAGCGGTTACGCTGGAAATGTCTGCCAACTTGATACTCTTAATTATACCATATTTTTAGGCGATTGTCATAAGTTTTTTCACAACAAACCCAACGCCCGCCTACATCCCGCAAGCTAAAGCATGGGGTCTTGGCGGGAAGATTGATAAAAACTCGTATCCAAGTTGCGCCGATAGCGTTATATAATTGCGTTTATACAACGCTATCAGCACTCTGGAGAATGCCAATGAACGCTATTGTCAACACAACCGGACCCAACATAGCAACCTTACAACTCCCCGAAGAAACCGAGACTCTCATCAAAGCCTCTATCGCAGAAAACACGCTCAAGGCATATCAACGCGCGCTCCAGAGCCTAACAACCTGGTTAGCAGGAAAAGCTCTCTCCGATGTCCTGTTAGCCAATTACATCACTGTCCTACACGAAACAGGTAAATCGCCGGCAACCATCGCACAAGCCATCGCCGCAGTCAAATGGCAACTCAAGCATCAATCACAAGAATCTATCAACTTTTCTATTACACAAGCAACATTGGCAGGTATCCGCAGAGAGGGTAGAGACAGAGGACGTGGGCAGGTAGATGGATTGATTTGGCAAGATGTCGAAAGGGTTTGTATTTACGCGGAAACTGAAGATACACTCGCAGGACTCCGCGATGCCGCAATGATTCGATTGATGAGTGATTGTCTGCTCCGTATATCAGAAGTTGTCGCTGTTAACGTCGGTGATCTCAAAGAAACAACACTTCTGCTCCGAGCTTCAAAAACGGATCAGGAAGGAGCAGGCGAGGCTCTTTATGTCTGTGCCGCAACACGAAAGGTTCTGAACCAGTATCGAGAACGCGCCGACCTCACCCGCGGTGCCCTGTTTAGACATATTCGCCGCGGCGACCACATCCAATCAAATAGACTCAACCCACACTCCGCACGTCGTATTATCAAGAAACGAGCTGCTCACGCCGGTGTAGACGGTTTCATCTCTGGTCATTCCCTACGCGTCGGTTCTGCCGTCTCCCTCGCCCAAGCTGGTGCAACCGTCGTCGATATGCAAGTCGCTGGACGCTGGAAATCCTCACAGATGCCAGCACACTATGCCAAAGCCGAGTTAGCCGAGCGCGGTGCTATCGCACGATTTAAGGATGGCAAGTCTCCGTAGCGACTTCTCTGTTGAGACTTGGTTTTCGCTGAGGTTATAGCGTCTACAGAGTTCGGCTTGTGAACTTTCACCACGGAGTGCCTCAAGCACAACTTCTGCTTTAAACTTAGCAGTGAATCTTCTTCGTTTTGCCATCGGAATGCTCCTTTCAAATAGATTGTCATTGAGCATCGATCTTATATTAGAGAGTGGTCTAAATTTCCGATGGCAGTACACCGGAATCCACTAACTGGCTACCAAGCAAATGGCGCACGGCTGTATTTATCACCTTTTTGAGAGAAAACTTTAATATAGACTGCCACATAATATCCTGTTCTGGCGCGTTTAGAAAACGCGCATGCCATTAGTGATAGCACCCACTACCTAAAGGTAGGGGCTTCGGTTTCGTCGCGACTGCGGTTTTCTCAAAGAGTCCACCGTCTTATTTTCGCTCCACCCGCGGGCGTTTCCCTTGTCAGAGACAAGGCATATCGTCAGGTAACGGCTATCCCCGCCCGCAATATGTTTATCGCAGCGTTGATGTCTCGATCATGGTGTGAACCACATTCGGGACATGTCCACTGCCTATCAGAGAGAGAAAGATTTTTGTTGTGGTAGCCACAATCGCTACACGGTTTCGTTGTAGCTGTCCACTGACCGATTTGAATGAGGTGACGCTTATGTTTTTGACTTTTATACTTCAATATCTCAACAAACTCGTAGAAGCCGAGGTCCGAGACTTTACGTCCCCACAGCCGTTTCATGCCATCAAGGTTCAAAGTTTCAATGACAATCGTATCAAACTTTTTACAGAGTTTGGTGGCGAGTTGCCACTGAAAGTCTTTGCGTTGATTGCTGATTTTCCGATACAGACGTGCGAGTTGTCTGACACACCGCCACCAGCCATTAGAACCTTTTACCTTTCGAGAAAGGCTTTTGTTGAGAGATCGAAGTGTGTTCAAGGACTGTTTTAACGGTTGTGGGTGTTGTATCTTCTCACCCGTGCTGAGTGTCAAGTAAGCGTCTTTCATACCGAAGTCTGCCCCAACGCTCTGACCTGTTGCCGGCAGCGGTTTGAAATCTGTATAGGTTGTTATGATATAAAGCCAATAGTCTCCGCAATTATCACGCTTGATAGTAATACGGCTGATAGTTCCATGCCATTGGCGGTGTTTATAAAACGTATACGGCACTTTGTTAAACTGCCACTTACGCGTCTTAGGATTCCATTTTCTAAATGTCAATGTGATACGGTTATTATACAGAGACCAGCCTGCGTGTCCGGGGTATGTTATAGACTTAAACTTGTGTCTCGGTTTTCTTTTTGGTTTTCCACCAAGTTTTTTGAAAAAACGCACGTATGCAAGGTGTATCCGTTTCAGTTCCTCTTGAATCGCTTGGCTTGGCAAGGCGTTCCAATGCGGGTGCGTGGTGCGTTTCAAATCCGTCAAATGTGCGGACATCGCAGGATAGTCCGCATACGGCAGTCCGTCTCTATACCTTTTGTCCTGCCACCTATGAAAATAGTCATGCACCTGCCACATATCGTCAAGCAGATTGCCAATACGGATACAATTCGATTGATCGCCAAACTTATACTTATACGTTTTCATGGTATATCAAGCATCAAGTCTTTAACCCCTGACAAGTGGGTAGGCAGACACACAGTCAAGCGACTGTGCTTGTCATGTCTGCCAACTTGATACCATGAATTATACCACAATTTTGGGTAAATGTCAAGTTTGTTTTTTAACGACAAACCCAACGACCGCCTACATCCCACAAGCTAAAGCATGGGGTCTTGGCCGGAAGATTGATAACATCTCCTCGGGCGTGGTGTTCATTTGGTCCCCTGATGTGGTACAAGAAATGAAGAAATCACATCTCCCAATACTTCTTCAGGAACTTGTAGTTCAAACTTGGGGTCTTTTATCCCCATGGATTCCAGCCACGGTTCCCAATGTGCTTTTATGATGTCAAAATCATAAGGAAATGCCTTGCCTGACTTCTTATCCCTATGGAGATTGATTTCGATCATCAGGAAAGTAATATCGTACTTGCTAAAATCTTTTTTGGTTGGCAACAAATGGATGATGTGATTTATCCAGTCTTCCTTGTCGCGCCATGGACCTACCTCCATGAACTCCCCTGGTTTAAGCTCCTCTTCAATGGCGGGTGTGAATTTCAAATAGCCATCCGAAAGGCAGATGATATAGTTATGAGAACCCTCCCGCAAATAATGCGCCGCGTCCTCCTTAAACCACTGCCAAATGTCGGCACCGGTGTAAGGGTTGTCTCTCTGAACGAATTCGTATAGTTTCCCAATTTCTTGGAGTAACATATCCCTCTTTATTTTAAACTCATCGAAACCGAGCATCCTGCCTGAATCTCTAATCTTCAATTTCTCCATAATCGCTGATGGAACTTTATACGGCTTGGGGTGTTCAGCAGCAGATGATTCGGGAATAGGAACAGGTTGCTCAGGCACAGCGAAAATGAGGCGGTGCCGATACGGACCAGCCCTCCTCCCTTTATTAATATGTGCCTTAACAAACGTTTCTTGAAAGTGAGCAACGATATATCTTATAATCTTGATGTCTCTTTCAATTTGTTTGTCTTTTTTCAGTCGATCGGAGACATCAAGGACCACAACGATATTTGCAGGCTTCACCACGGTCAGTTTTGCAGGTTTCGCCGGGGTCGCTTCTGGTGCTTGTCCATCTGCTTTACAAACGGCAAGGACCACCAAAAACACAATACACACATTTCGGAAAAAAGATACATTCTTCATGGAAATCTCCTTTTGATTGGATTGCCGACCGTTATAGGTCAAGCGTCGATTTGTATTCAGTGAGCGTCTGCTGTGCGGCTGTCCGAATGTCTTCGATTTGCGTCGGTAAATCATCTGCTAACACCGTCTCACGTTGTGCAACGAACCGACACCAACCACTCACGAAATCGTTTACATGTGCTTCCATCTTCCTGAGGTCAATGGATTTTCTTTCGGGACGTTTCAATGACTCGTCCAACTCGTTAATCTTCGTTTGGTGTTTTTCAATCTCCGATTGGATATGATCGTTTACTTCACTCAAGGCGTTCACCTCTTTTTCTTTGTTCTCCTTTTCAACACCGATGCGATTAATTTCCACCTGAAGTGGATACCGATGCGCCTTGATTTGCGCCGCTATCTGAGTATCAAGCGAGTTAATGTCGTTTTCCAAGGCTTCGATCTCGGTGCTTAACTCGGTTAATTTAATCTTACGTTCATTCTTTTCGGCTTTTATTTGTGTTGCCATGGGACGCACATCACCCCACTCTTTCAGCGTGCAATATAGACTGCCGCTCAACAGTAGTGAAACCGTAAAGCCCAACATAAGAACGGAGGCAACATCCATCCAAGTATTATCTGCTTGCTGAAACGATGATTGTTGATACAGTGCTTCCAGAGCTGCCTCTGGAGTATTCGCTGCTGGGGCACCTACTTCCGGAGCAACTGCTTCCAGAACCCCGCTCTTGTATCCAGTTTCTATGACCTTGACATCACGTATGTTTTCGGCGATATTGTTTGCGACTATCCAATCAAGTCCGAAAGTAATCAATAACACGACAGCCAGCCAAGCAAGCCATATAATGCTCTCTTTGTTCGCCTCCACGACGCGGTTCAGACAGAAATGCGCCACATACGCAAAAGCCACGAAAATCATAGGAAATAGAAGGACAAACCAATTCTTGGGTTTTTTTGTCCACGCATTGTATAGTGCTTCAGAGTCAACAAACTGGTTTAATGTTCCTTCAGTATCTCGTTCACCAGATGCGTCGCTTAGTTCACCAGACGCGTTATTCAGTGCCTCAACTTCAAGACTCAGTTCATCATTCCCGATTTCACTAACTCCGGTGGGCGATAGTTCTTCTCTCGGCATGAAGGCTTTTTCAGCCACTGAGCTATAAAAGACATAGAGGTAGCAGAGCAGCCCGATAAACGTGAGGGTGGCACCGATTGCGACGAGCAATTGACGCGGGGAGAGTGCTGGTTTCGGCGGAATGTTTGCCAATTGGACTGTCGTAGGGGCTTTCGACGCGACGACCAATCCAGCGCGCGCGACCTTCATCCGAGCCAGTTCGCCTTCGTTTGCTTTCTTTTCGGCGCGTAGCGTGTCAAGGCGCGGATCTGAGGTCGGCATGACTTCCGCCTCCGGGGGTGCCTCCAATTTTGCCCGCAACTCGGCGAGTTCTACCTCTTTCGTGGCGACCTCCTGTTCTCCGTCTTTGAGTTCCTTTTGGTAATTCCGCTGCGATTCTTCCAATTTGTCCCTATTGTCATTTAACAGGTCGATTTCTCTTTCAATCTGTTCGTGGCTGGATGCGATTTCAAGTTCGTCATTGCGGACAATAACATCAATATGCGCCCTCACCGCCTCCTTGACACCACGTCCCGCAGCCGCGCACGCAAACCCGCTATCTGAACTATAGTAAGGTTTGCCATTCAAAGCCAGCAGTGTCCCGCTCCGATTTCCATTTCCGTCACGCATAAATGCACCTCCTATGATGCTTGTTTCATCCGACTCGCTCTCATCGGTGTCGCCGTCGTCTGCTTTTTTCTCAGAACGGAAGCCGGAAAGCCCCGGTATCCATTTCAGCCAACGCGGGCGGCGGGATTCCTTCAGGACAGAGGTATGCAGTTTTTTCAGCACTTGGATCGCATCGTCCACTGGGTATTCAAAAAACTCCCTTTTCGGATTCACACGGTGCTGAGCGAGTTCTTTATGGATTTCATCCTCAAGTTTCGTGTATTGCTCAGGTTCTAATTTGTCTAACTTGTAGGCAACTTCAAACGGTTGTGGGACACCGGTCGTATAAAGGTCGTTCGCCCGTTTCTCGGCTGTTTCCTTCGTATAGCCGATTTTTATTAAACCGGGCATTGCCTCATTCTTTAAGATATAGACACATCCCATGTGTCACCTCGTTCTAAACTTGTCGGATCCATAAAGAGTTGCTGTTAAGGTCTATCAAATCTTTTGCTATCGCCTTAGGTAGGGGGACGGGAATGGTAAATATAATAAACGTCCCCCATAAGTTCGAGATAGTTTTTATATACCATCCCAACAAGTCCATTAAAAACGAAAAGTATAAGCGACACTTAATTGCCACCCACTAAGCCCTGCCTATCCAGATTCAACTCCAGGAGTTTGAAACCCCCGACAGGTGCAGGGATCCGCATTGAAACTCGGTTGAATAAATTACGAGTAGAGAAGCTGAGACAGAAAACAGCCACAACTTTGCGGATTCTTGCCCACCTTTTCAGAAATTTCTGAAAATCGAACGATATTTGTGAAATGGACGTGATGCGTTCTTAGACATTAAAGACTCCTTTTTTAAGAGCGTTTCGTGCATAAAATGCAAAAAATGTCATAAATCACTTTTTTTTTTTAAATACTTTTTTAGAATTACGGCGGAAATTCGCCTTAAACCCTTGTGGTATAAGGGTTTTATGGACAGACGACCCACAATTATCCGTCTCTGTGAAGTAAAAAATTAAAAATAAATATGACATTTTTTGCATTTTATGCACGAAACGCTCTTAAAAAAGGAGTCTTAATATGTCACAGATCGCTGAAATTTATTAAAAATGGAAAGGAAACGTAAAAGTGATTGGTTTTCCGAAAATATTGCACCAACTCCATCTCTTTGAAGAAGAGGGTGTCCCCTATGCCGCGGACCTCGACAAAGCGCGCGTCGTCGAACTCTCCGCTGTGATGCTGGATATCCTAAAACTCGCAGAAACGCAAACCGATGATGTAATCGTCGAAACCCTGAGTGCTTCTTACAAAGAGGAGGACATCTCTGGGGCGTTTGAAAGATTCGCCGAGCTTGAGAGAGAAGGCTTGCTATTCAACCGCGGTGAGGACCTTGAGCGGAGTCTCGCCACGGAGAGTAAGTGGCGGAAGCTGCTTGTCGCGATACCCGGCATCAATGTAGATTCGTTCTTCGATATTGAAACGTTATCCGCCGGCACGAACATGGCACTCGCTCACATGATTACACATCTCACCAAATACGCCGATCTCCATTTCACAGGCTCCCGAAACAGAAAGATCACAGACGGCGTATATGAAGTCGATATTGGCATTGGGGATTTAGTGCGTCTTCGGTCGAAGATCGCCGAGACCTACTACGGCATCCTAACCTTGCATCAAGAGCATGATCGATGGCTTCTTCCACTCTACCGTCACCCCGAATTCCCGCCGATTCTCGTTCAGAATCACGCGCCTCGCGGACACGGTGGGCAGGCGATCAACTCGATGCTCAGACACTATGCCGCCATGCGCGATTGGGACGGATTTACCGCACCTTCAGATTACGTTCGCGACTTTTATTCAGAGTACGTCTGGGATCCGAGTTTCTTCAATACCTTGCGGAATGGTGTCGATGCCACGCTCTTTAAGCCGATGGAGAAAATGGTCGCGAAAAAAGAAATCGCTGCAGAGGTCGGAGATGACCGAATCGAATCAGTCCCGACCGTCGGCTATCTTTCGCGGGTGCAGTCAGAAAAAGGCGCGTCTGTCTACGTGAAGTTGGCGGAACTGAATCCGCATCTGATCTTTCTGATCGCAGGACCGAATATGGGCAGATATGCCTCACGGAAACTCCCTGACAATCTCGTCTATATCGGTTTCCATCCGCGCGAGCGGTTACCGCTCATCTACAACGCCTTTGATGTTTACTGTTTTATGTCAATGTCGGGTGAAGAAACATTCGGGTTAACAGTGCTTGAAGCGATGGCGTGCGGGGTGCCGCCGATTGTGCCGAACTTCGATGGCGTGCCTTCCGTTGTCGGGGATGCTGGTTTAGTCGCCAATGCCGAGAATTTCGACCACGACATCGCAACGTTTGTGAGTTATCCGTGTCCCGTGGATTTTTCCGAGAAGATTAATACGCTGTTGAATAATGCAGACATGTGGCAGGTGCTTTCCGAGAAGGCAAGACAACGGGCGGCCCTGTTCACCTGGGATAAGACGGCACGCCGTATTGTTCGGTTGTTTGAGGAACTGCATCAAAAAAAGAAACTCGCCAATCCGAACAGACTGCTAAATGTATTTACACCGACACAACCTTCAGAAGACAATGCCCGTAGGGGCGAGGGAACCTCTCCGCTACAATACATGTCCCTCGTGTTGAGTATGAATGCACATTACGAGCGGTGTCTCATGCGGGATGCGGCATATCCGCTGAGCGTTGAAGATGGAGTCGCACTGAGTATCTTGAAAAACCATACCACCAGAGAAGTAGAGGCACTTCTCGCCGCGCTCATTCCGGACGAAACGCAAGCAAGGACAACCCTCAAAAGGGTCCGAGGCTTAATCGATGGAACCGCATGATCAATAAGGAATAGCCGATAGCCATTAATAAGGAATGAAATTATGCTATCTCACACGCGCTACCGATTAAAACAGCATCATAAATTTGAACAAGACGATCAAAAGTATGTCGCGGACCTTGAAACCGGCGACATCGTTGAAATAAACGACATAGAATGGGAGATCCTGTCGCGTTATGAATCGCAGACGCACCATCAGATCGTGGAGGAATTGAAGAAAGACTACAAATTAACCGCTATCTTTGACGGGATTGAACGTTTGGAACGACTCGGAAAACAGGGGTCCCTTCTGCATCCGGTGGTCGAGGCAGTAGAGCAAATCGATCCAGATCGGAAACTCAAGTTATTGGTCCCCTTCCATTTTACCAAGGAGAAATCGGCGTTAGGCTACGTCACGAATCTCAACCGCTATCAGTCTTTGACGCACCTCGCCGAGTTCGCTGATTTGGAGACGTTGGCTTTTCCTGAAGCGGAGAAAGAAGAGGTTCAGGATCTCGACGAAGTTCGCGTTCGGAACATAAGCGGTGCGAAAAGTGGCACCTTGATGTCCCCTTGGTACGCGATGGATGGATACGATGGTATCCTCCTCCTTTCACAATTCCTGACGGACGATCTATCATACTATCGGATCCCCGATGTCCCAATCGTCCACTGTATAGAGGGTGACCAGCGGCTGCAACACATTTTGCTAAGGACGCTCCTAACCCTCTGTGCGTTCCAAAGTTCAAAAGATACACTCGTCGTCAAAGCCTCATGGATGAAAGCGTGGCTCGCTGAATCGGGTGCGTCCGTGGAGAACGTGCGAGTGATTCCTGACGGTATAGACATCGTTGAATCGACCGGGGACAAGGCATTAGCAAAGCAGCATACCGCCGCCATCTTTGAAAAACCGATTTTTGTTGAGAAACCAACTATTGGGCTGATCTCTGGCTTTGAACCGAATCGTGGTGCTGCGTGGATCTCTGAATTTGCGCGAACCAACCCGCACCTCGCTATCTTCGTCTACGATGCGATGTTAGTAGGGGCTGGGTCACCCAGCCCCTACCATCCGCCAGAGAATGTCGCCATTTTCAATATCGATGATGAGGAGACTCGTGCCATTTTACCGGTATTCTTTCAGGCACTCGACCTTGTGTGCTTCCCCGCTATGCCGGGCACCCCGCTCCCGATCGTCTTAGAGGCGATGGCGTTCGGTACACCTTGTATTGCGATGACGAAATACGGGATGCCACCAGAGGTTATAGGTGCCGGGGTCGCTGTAGAGGCGGAATGGGATAACTTCGGCAATTTCCGGACACCGATGGTGAAACTATCAGAGACGATAAACAAGTGGCTACAACCTTCCGATACACGCACCCAATGCCAAGGTTTCGCCAAAGAGATCGCCCAGCGATATACCCGAAAAAACGCCGCACAAGCACTCATCCAAGTATTTGAGGAAGGCTTCCAACGAAGGATAAACGATTTTAGGACAGAAAGAACACTGTTCGCACCGATTTTCTGTCGTCGGTATGAACCCGACACAGGAACGCTAAGGTCCAGCGTGTATCGGTTAGGAACGAACAGATATGATCAATTTGAGAACGCTTTAGCAGAGGTATTGGCTGACGCGCATACGCCTGCCGAAGTTGAATCCGTTTTCAAGCATTTCCAGCGGAAGCACTCTACTCCCATTTGCGATACGATTCGTGCCGGAAATAGGTTTCCTGACAACAAGAAATCCGTAACCGGAGGCACTTGAAAAACTTGTAATAACCCCGATGGCTCTGGGTTCACCCTCTTGGTCTCCAAATGCGAAAATGTTGATTGGGTTCCCGGAGGTTTTCTTTCAGTATCACCGAGCGTGGAGAAGCGGACAACCCTCTGGCGCAAACTCAAAAAACTGAAAAGTAAAGGAAAGACGGTTGAATGTTATATCCTGATTTTGGAAAAACACTTGAATTACGTCTTGGAACCCGTGCGGACCTATATCCGCACGCAACCGAATACCATCGTCGGAGTTCCAGTGTCAAGTGGGTCCCTTCATTGATACGTTCGCGCTAAGCGTCAATCCGTAAACGAAAGGTTTTTAGTATACGATGTCAATTTACGAATACTTTCTGATTTTTTTGGCACTTGCTTTCTGTGGATATGCCTGTTATACCGATCTGAAAACACAGAAGATTCGCAACTTCTGTTCGCTCGGACTCCTTTACGGCGGGACGTTGAGCCAACTCATGGCGTGGTATCTCGGCACAACAACACCGCTCTACATCTCAGCACTCTTCTTCGGGAGCGGACTCATCGCCTTTGCGTTCTATTGGTTCGGCATCTTCTCACCGGGGGATTCCAAACTCTTTTGGGGGCTGTGCCTCATTTTCCCGCTATCGCTTTTCAGAAATCTAAGCGGGAGTCTGAGTTTTCCGCCGCTGATACTCACGCTGAATATCATCATTCCCTATTCCGTCGGCGTGTTCGGGTATCTGCTTTTCAAATTTGTATTGATGCCAAACAAACTGGCACTCCTTCAAGCGTTCTTTACAGCAAACTTCCAGAAGACAGCACTCCTCGAAAGACTTTTCAACCTGCTGTTCTTCATCGGCATCGCGACCGCATTGACATTTCTTTTTGAATTCATAGCGTGGCAGCCCGATCAGTTTCTGCGTCTGATTCTGGTTTTGGGAGCGTTCGCTTTAGTTCAGAAGTTGCTGTCGCCGATTCCGAAAACGCCAGTCTATTATGCGATTATTGGGTTCGCGTGTGTATGGCTCTCGGTACAGTCGGCTCCATCTGTGCCGGCATTCCTCTCCGGTTTCGCTTTTTTGTTAGGACTGTATCTCATTGTCTTCGTTATTGCCAAGCAGTTGGTGCTCGGTTTAGCAAGCCTGGCGTTTGACAATACTGTTGACGTGAACGGACTCCAAGTCGGTATGATTCCCGCCGAGCAGATTATTCGGGTACCGCACCCCGACGGCTCTGTCCGGTATGAAAGAAAGCAGGTCGGATTTTCAAGTGGTCAGGACGACAACGTCGTCGTTTCACCGGACCCGGCGGGACTTGACGCAGAGAAGATCACACAATTGCAGCACCTCGCGGCGGAGGGCGCGCTGGCGGAATTTGAGAACCAGATAAGGATTCAACCCTCTATCCGCTTCGCACCGGTGATTTCCATCGGGGCACTTCTCACAGTCCTCTGCCAAGGACCGTTCTATCTGAAGTTGATGCAGCTATTTTAATTGAGTTATCAGAGGAATGGTTATCGGTACGGGAACGAGTACGTTCCCTTTCAGTTATCAGTTATCGGTTAAGAGGGAAACGTTCATATCAAGTTTCCTCTTAACTCTCACTGCGAGGCAAACCGAAAGGTTTTCTGAAAGAAAACCGTACCGAAAACTGACAACTATTCCTCTGACAACCATTACACGAAAGGATGACGAATCAAAAGGTTTTGATTTAAATTGTCTCTATGAAACGTGCAGTCTTAATTTTAGTGCTTTTAACGGTGGCAGTAACGTTACCGCCTCTTTACTCCCAATGGTCGGAGTCTCGGAGAATCAAACAGATACAAGAAGCAAAACAACAGGCACGAACAGTCTTCGGAGATCGGGTGGAGATGGTGCTTTCAGCACTCGAAAGCAGCGAACCGCCTTCTGTCGTGATCCTGTATACAGGTAGCACGCAAAGTCATCTGGAACCTTGTGGATGTTATCAGGAACAGTCCGGCGGACTCCCAAGACGCGCGCATGTTGTAGACCACATTCGGAAGCGCGGGTTTCCTACGCTTTTGGTCGATGCTGGCAACATCTTTGACGGGAAAGCGGAAATTGATGCCAAGCGATGTGAAGTCAACCTGAAGGCGATGTCCACAATGGAATACGACACCGTCGCACTCAGTGAATTGGATCTTGCTTACGATGATACCTATCTCAGCCGTCAGCGCGCTGTCGCGACGTTTCCATTCTTAGCACCCGAGGTCGTGCGAAACGACTTCACGCAACCGTTCATTATAACACAAGCGGGACAGTATGCTATCGGCTTTGTCGCAGGCGAGGTGTGCGAGGAAGTGGTATCACAAGCGGATATTATCGTGGCACTGGGAAATCCAAGAGATTCGGAACATATTGATGCGGTTATCTCCCCTGATGCGGTTGAATCGACAGCGTCTGAGGATGGGATGCTTTATGTCGGTTGTCCGCCTGAAGGCAAAACATTGGGCGTGTTAGCACTTTGGATGGATACCAACGGAAAAATCGAACGCCATTACGCCACACAACTCGCATTGACAGCCGAAGTCGGTGAGTCGAAGCCGATCCGCCAACTTCTTACAGATTTTTATAGAGATGTTGCGACTGAAAACCCAGTGCAGGACGCTCCGCTCTTTGCCAAGCAACTTTTAGAGCAACAACAGGAAAACGGGTACGCCTCAGCGGCAGCGTGCCAGCAATGCCACGAGCAGGAATATCTCCAATGGTCAGCAACGCGCCACGCCTTCGCCTACCAAACACTCCTGAAAAAGGAGCGATACTTTGACGCGGGGTGTGTCTCCTGCCATACCACCGGGTTCGGTTACGCCACAGGATTTCAGATCGGAGAGCAAGATTCAACACTCAAAGGTGTGCAGTGCGAGACGTGCCACGGTCCCGGCAAACAACACGTCGGCAACCCGAAAAAGAGCAATATCCGCAGCGGTGCCGATACATCGCTCTGTTTGCAATGCCACGACACGAAACATTCACCCGGATTCACCGAGGTAGTAGCACTGCATACCAAGGATGTTGACCACAGCCGCCAGCCGATGAACTTGGAAGAACTTTTAACATCTCGCACGGCACGGACAGGGAAACCGACGCTCGAACTCTTTGTGATGAGTTATTGCCCTTATGGCGTACAAGCCGAGGAGAAAATTATCCCGATTGTCAAGAAATTTGGCGATAAAATCGACTTCAAACTCCAGTTTATTGCCCAAGAGAAAGAGGAACCTTCCGCGCAAGATATAACACCGTTTACAAGTCTCCACGGTTACCCCGAAGTCGCAGAAAATATCCGGCAGCTTCTAATCGCACGAGAATATCCCGATCAGTATCTCGACTATATCTTGTGCCGCGGCAAAAAACTCGACAAAAGCTGGGAGGAATGCGCCGAGAAACTCGGTATTGACATCGCAAAGATTCAAATATTGTTTGACAGTCCGGAGGCAGAGCAACTTTTCAGGGAAAACATCAAGCGCGCCTCAGAACTCGGTGTTAGAGCCTCCCCGACAATTCTCGTCGATGGACACAAATTCCGTGCGAACCAATTGTTACGGGCGAGTGGAACGCCTTGTCAGTAATCACAAAGCACGGATTGAATAAACACCGTCCGAGGTTATGATCTTTTGCAAAGCCATTAGAGAGCATGTCCAGGGGGAAGGCTTCACTCCCGCAACGATAGTATTCGTCCTGGAGATGGTGTTCCTAACACCGCTTGGGAATCCAATCTTGTCGGAACAGAAGCACCGGCAGAAAGGAGAAACTCATAGATGAAGAAGAACATCCGCAGTAAAATCAGCGACTTCCTCACATCTGAAGAGGGACAGGTTGGTGTCAAATCACCGTTGGTATTAGGTGCCGCAAGTGCGAGTTTGTTGCTCGCTCAGGCAATGGTTTCACCCTCCGCTCAAGCATATTGGGAGTGTTATTCAAATGATGACTGCTCAGAGGGTGAATATTGTGATATTTGGTGTGATGGTACATTGGATTTAAACACTTGTATAGGGACATGGCGCAGTCACTGCATATCAACTGATATTTAATATAGGTTAACCAAGGGTTATTAATTTATTAATAATCCATTTCCGGCGGTTTCATTGTCTCTGACACGGAGCCGCCATTTCCAAAATAGAGTTTCCAATGAACTCTGATATTTTCCGTGCGTATGATATCCGCGGTATTTTCGGTGTGGACTTTGAGTCGGAAGACTTTTACCGAATCGCGTGTGCGTATACCGACTGCTTTCAACCGAAAACCGTCGCGGTGGGACACGATGTTCGCGAAAGTTCACCACAATTGTGGCAGCAGGTCGCCGCGGGTTTTCAAAATTCGGGTGTCAATGTCCTGAATCTCGGTCAAATTTCAACAGATATGCTCTATTTCGCTGTGGTGAATTACCGGACAGATGGCGGAATTGTGATCTCGGCATCTCATAACCCGGCTATGTATAACGGTATGAAATTAGTCCGCCAGCATGCCGCACCGCTCTCTGCTGATACGGGACTCTTTGATGTGCGCGATGCCGTTAGAAACGGAAACCCCGCATTCGAGAAACAGAACGGACGCGACCCGGGAACCTGTCGGTCACTGCAGTTCCTGGATGCCTATCTATCACACCTCTGTTCTTATGTAGACTTAGAGCGGTTGTCCAAAAAGAGGATTGTTATCAACGCCAATAGTGGACTTGCAGGACAGATTGCTGAATGTTTATTGGCGGACACACCAATTCAGATATGTGAGCGATTGTTTGTAGAACCGGATGGAAGTTTCGCACAAATTCCGGCAGGGCGACCAGATCCGTTGCGACCAGAGAATCGAGAATTCACCACGGAAGCCGTTCGACAGACAGGTGCGGACTTGGCGGTCGCATGGGATGCCGATGCCGATCGGTGTTTCTTCTTTGATGAGCATGGGGTATTTATCGAGGGTTGCTATATCACGGCACTGCTTGCGGAACATCTCCTTCAGCAGAAAAGGGGCGGAGGGGTCATCTTCGATCCGAGAGCCGTCTGGGCAGCGGAAAATGCCGTTATCTCTGCTGGAGGCATACCGATTCTCAACCGATGTGGACACTCCTTTATCAAGGCGCGCATGCGAAAGACAGATGCCTTGTTTGCTGGAGAGGCGAGCGGACACTACTATTTCCGAGATAACTTCTACGCAGATAACGGCATGATTCCGTTCCTGCTTATGCTTGAATATCTAAGTGTAAAGAAGGTATCGCTCGCTGAAGCCGTGCACCGTCTCCGAACCGAGTATCCGGTCTCCGGTGAGATCAACTTCTCGTTTGAGAACCGCCGTCATCTACAAGACGCATTCGCTGCAGTCAGTGATGCAATACAACATTGGGGAAATCCATGTTTTGAGACACGGATTGATGGTTTATCTGTCAGGTTTCTTTCCCGTCCACATCGTCCGGGATTCGGGAGTTGGCGGTTTAACCTCCGAGAATCGAACACAGAGCCGCTGCTACGGCTGAATGTTGAGGCTATTGAAGACGAGAACCGACTCGTTGAAAAAACGGTGAAAATCACTGAGAGACTCGAAAGCATCGGAGGCAGACGAGAAACAAAATTCCGATGGACAGCC
Organism: Candidatus Poribacteria bacterium; assembly: GCA_003635265.1. Taxonomy (GTDB): domain Bacteria; phylum Poribacteria; class WGA-4E; order WGA-4E; family PCPOR2b; genus PCPOR2b. Next base: position 4,436 of record PYIZ01000017.1, on the reverse strand, counting down.
GAGGAATAGTCATCAGATCCCTTGACAACTATAGAAACTAATGACGAATTACTATTGTATCTGGTATACTCTTTGCAAAAAAAGCAAAATCCCTTTTATACCGACCGGCGGAAACCAGTTACTTTAAGGAACGTTGTTCACGAAGGAGAAGTCCGATGAGCAAAGATGATGTTGAACTCATCCACACGGTCCTGTCAGGCGACGATGAAGCGTTCACTGCTTTAGTCCGAAAATATCAGAAGAGCGTTCACGCCCTTGCTTGGCGGAAGGTTGGTGATTTTCATTTCGCTGAAGAGATTACGCAGGACGCTTTCCTTCGAGCATACAAAGGACTCCCAAAACTAAAAGATCCGCGCCAATTTTCTGGATGGCTTTATGTCATTACGAACCGACTTTGTAAGGATTGGCATGAAAACAACAAATCCGTAATAAAATTGGAGGAGGAGGCCTCCGTGTTAGAAATACAGAGAATGTCTTATAACCGTTATATATCCGATAAGAACAAAAAAGAAGGGCGCGAGCGTCGTCATAAAGTTGTCAAAAAACTTCTGGCAAAACTGCCGGAGAGTGAACGCACCGTTATGATACTCTACTACCTCGGCGAAATGACGGCAAAGGAGATCGGAAATTTTTTAGGTGTCTCGGTGAACACGATTACGAGCCGCCTTCAGCGGGCGCGAAAACGGTTAGAAAAAGAGGAGGAACTCTTAGTTCAAGAGATACTTGGCGGTGTCCAGCTCCCTGATGGTCTCACAGAAGACATCGCCCGGAAAGTTTCTGATACGAAGCTGACACCTTCTCCGACAGGCAAACCGTTTCTACCGTGGATGGCTTTCGGCGCGGCAGCAGTTTTGGTCTTGCTGCTATTAAGTGCGAGCAATCAGTATCTCGTCCGCTTTCAGAAGCCGTATAGTTTTGAGGCACAATCTGAACCGACAATTGAAATCGTTGACGCGCCTGTCGTTCTCAATATTGAAGCGAAACCGGCGGTCCGAAATCAGACAGGGCGCGCCGATACAACCAATCAGAGCAGCAATGCTGGTGTGCAAGTTTCTGAACCCGTCTTCGCCGCGAATGCACAGGGTGAATCGCTCAGACCTTCCGCGGCACAGTGGACGCAAGCAACCGGACCACAAGGAGGTCCCGTGTTTGATATATTTGCGACATCTGAAGGGGCACTTTACGCTTTTTCACCAACAGAAATCTATAGGTTGGCAGCAAACACGACGACGTGGGTACCAGTTGACATTGACGCTTCAACCGAAGGCCCACGGGTTCCTATGACAGAACATCAAGGAACACTCTATATTGTCGCTACGGATATGGTGTTTGCATCAACCGATAACGGCGAGACATGGCGCACGTTCTACTCCCGACCTGAAGGAAATGCCATTGGATTTGTTATCACGGATGTGGCAAACGGAGCTGATTCGCAAGTCGGTCTTACGATGTATCTGGCACTTCGGAATAAAGGTGTGTTCCGCGCTACGGATGCTGGCAAGCAGTGGACCCTCCTTAACAATGGATTGAAGGGAAACCGAACGATCTCCACACTGGCAACAATTGGAGACACAGTATTCGCTGGCACAGACAGCGGTCTCTACCGACTTGATGATTCAGGCGCGTGGGAACGCTTGTTTGTCGGTGTGCCCGGATCTATTTACGCTTTGGCGGTTTCTGAAGACAATCTCTACGTTGGAATAGGTCCTGATTTCCTCACCTTACAACAGGTTGGATCAAAATTGGCACAAGGAAAGCAAACAATATACGACAACAATTTGAGCTTTCATAAGGTTTTCCACTCGACTAACTTGGGTGCGTCTTGGACTGAGATAACGCCTACAGATGGATCTCGCCCTATAACGGCACCATTCGGTATAAGTTTGTTGGTCGCTGGTAGGACGATCTTAGTACAGTCGTCCACCCAATTCCACTCAAGGGATAGTGGGCAGACGTGGACAGACCTTGGGGTTGAGATAGATTCGCTTAGACAAAATGTTTTTCCGTCTGTAGCAGTGAACGAGAACACCTTTTACAAAACAAGTTCGACCGGTATCTACCGCACAACCGATGCCGGTGAATCGTGGCATCTCTTCATGGACGGGATGGTGGGAACCGGAATACTGGATCTGGTCGCGCTCAATAGCAGGCTCTACGCGCATGCTGGTGGTGAGATTGTGCAGTCAACAGATAGCGGCGAATCATGGAAATCCGTTCCGGTTGATGCGAAAACTTATCCGCACAAGCCGGCCAAAGCGGAACAATCTCACTTCAATTTCCCTGCCGATTCACGACTAACGATTGCTGGTAATATGCTTTACGTAATTTCATCTGAAAAAGACAATCTGCGCGTCTTCTGTTTGTCAGCAGATGGCGATGCCCTCATTCCAGTTCGAGGTGAATCGGATGTTTCATCCATTGGGTTGTTGGCAGATGCTGAATATATTAAACAGGTTCACTTATCTGGGAGTCATGAAGGAGATAATAACTCTGTGGAAACATTGCGGCGTAGAGAACGTGAGCGAATTGGGGCGTTTGTGGTCAGTCGCGGGACGCTTTACGCAGAGTACAAACGGCAGCTTTTCAAATGGAAACCGGGCGATGCGGCGTGGAAAGACACCGGACTGCTTGATACCGGCGAGCAGCCCGAAGCGGATTTGAAATGTGGGTTCAGGTTAGCCGTTTCAGGCGAAACCGTCTACGTCGGCAAACGGAGTGGCAAGTTGTTCCAATCAGTGGATGCCGGAAACAGTTGGAGAGATATTACACCCAACCTTCCATCTCGCTTCACCTGTTTCAAGGACATCGTGTTTGCAAGGTCAACGGTTTACATCGCGACAGACAGCGGCGTTTTAGCATCAAAAACCGGGGAACACTGGCGCGTCATCGCCAATGGAGTCGTTATAGACAGGTTCGCTGTGGACGGCACCACACCCCCAAATGTCCTGATTTACGGTGCTGGCGATACGGGGGTCTATCGCTTGGACGTTCATGACAAGTGGGAACGGATTTCTCCGGGCGTTCCGGGTCAAGTGCTATCGCTCGTCGTCGATCGCGACAAACTTTATGTCGCCACCAAACACCGCGGAATGTTCCACATCTCACTTGAGGAAGAAAACTACGTCCTATCTCGTAAATGACCGATGCGTTGTCGGTGCTTTTGCGAAAAGCGGGGAAACGCTTACGGTCAGCACTAACAGATTCAGTATAATGATGCCTAACAATCGTGTCGTTCTCATCGCTTGAGTGTATTGACAATTTCTTCGTTGCCTTCACGCAACGCCATGTCAAGAGGAGTCTCTCCTGCATAGGGTTGAAACATAACTCTTTTGAATTCACGTAGGGGCCAGACCAATGATGCAACTTCACCTGTCCATGGGGTGAACTGTTTCGGCTGCCGCATCCGACTGACCGTTTTCAACGCTGGATTTGCACCGTGATCTAACAGCATCCGAACCATCCGCAGATTGCCCAGCCGAGCGGCAAAATGGAGCGGTGTTTCCTTGCCGTATTTAACGAAATGCTCGTTATCCATGATAGGTTCGTCATCAAGTCCACTCAGTGCTTGCGCATTGACATCCGCACCTGCTTTAATCAGGATATAGGCTTGTGCGAGATGCGTGTCGTCATCGTGGCGGGCTTGCACATGGAGTAGAGTTTCACCGTTGTAGCACCATGCGAAATTCGGATCCAACCCGTTTTCCACGATAAGCAGAAAGGAGTCGAAGTCGGCGACACCAACAGCATGAAATCCAAGATAGGAGGGTTGATTGACATCAATTCCGAGGCTGATGAGATACCCGTTAATCTCGTAATCTTTACTTGGCCAATGCGTGCCGAGGTTATTGTTGTTCACCTCCGCGCCTGCCGCTATGAGTGCCTTGACTTTATCGAGATCTTTGAGCCTAACGCTTGCACTCAGGAGCGGTGATACTCGATTCACTTGCACATTGACCAGTTCCGGTGCTTCAGCAAGCATTTGTTGAACTGTCTGTACATCTGCTGTTTCAAATTCTGCCTGCCAGCGTTCAATGAGCTTTGCGTTCATCTAATCTCCTTACTCAACGTGCTTCGCTATGGCGAACCTATTCGGTGATTCTACCCGACCTCTCCCAAGATTCGTGCCTTTTCATCTTCATAGGCTGCATTCACGGGTGCGAGCAGATCCTGACAGAACTCAGCGGCGAGGATACCGTCGATCTCCGCCTTGACCATCCCGCCTTTCTGATACGCCCCCATCGCCGTGTCGTGTTCTAAGAGGCGTTCTCGGATTATGTAAGATGTGATCTTTTCTGCGGCGTGTTCAACAAGTTCTGGATCCGCGTGGACGACTTGGCGGAGGATGTTGTCGCGCCTGGCTTTAAACTCCGCGGTCAAGTCCTCAAGTTCCTTTTCTCTCACTTTTTCAGCGCGTGCCTCACGTTGCTTTTGGATTT
>PYIZ01000016.1 GCA_003635265.1 Candidatus Poribacteria bacterium | reverse complement strand
CCGTACCGTCAACGTTTTAATTTTCCCATCGGGCAACGGTCGATGGTAATGGATTTTAACATGACCGATTTTCGGCACGACGACTCGCGCTGTCCGCTTGCCGATAGCGCATACCAACTGCTTCGCCAAGTGCTTAAACGTCATTGAACGATACCGACCGGCACCTTTGAAGCGTGGGAAGCCGGGTTTTTCGCCTTTCTTCCCACGGCGAAAAAATGCTTGATAGGCTTTGTCTAATCGGTCAATTGTATCCTGCAAAACGTCAATATGAAGTGATGCGACGGGGGCTGATTCTTGGCGAAACAGCGTTAAGGCTTTTTCTTGGGTTGATTTCTTAACCGACTGACCGGTCTGTTCGTAGATGTCCTTACGCCATGCAAGGGCTTGATTATACAAGTTCCGAAGGATTCAAGCCATGCGACCAGTTTATTGGCTTGCTTGACTGTTGGATAGGCTCTGTATTGATAAGTCTTTTTCATAATCAATGCTTTGAATCTATCAAAAAAGCAGGTGCAGTTTCCTCCCTGCCCTAAAGGACGGGGCTTCCACTGCTAAGAATTTGGTGAGCGGACAACTCCCCTGCAACGGTCAATCGCTGCTGACGGGTGAAAGTACGTGGGCGTGTAAACCCTTCGCCGGTAGGCCCCGCAATCGTCATCGCGAGGAATCCCTCCCCATCAATTCCAGCGCAAGCGTAGGACGGCGCGTTTACAACGGTAACGTTACAGTTCATCGCCTGTGTAAATTGTGTAATTCGTGCACTATTGTTGGTGTGGAGCATTGCGGTGTGCCCACGTCCCCCATCTGCTGCCAGCGCACCTTTCAATGCTTCATCAAAGTCACGCACCCGAACCACTGGGAGCACCGGCATCAGGTATTCATCAATAACAAAGGTGTGGTCGGCGGGAACTTCAACGACGACGGACACCGTCCCTGTTGTCGCCCGTATTCCTGCCGCGTCAAGGATAACGTTTGCATCTTTACCGATGTAGTCAATGTTGGGATCGCCATCTTGGATGACGACATTTTCGACAGCTTGCTGCTCACGTGGATTGGTCAAGTAGCCGCCGCTGTTTTGCAACTCACGGATAACTTCATCAGCGACAGAATCAACCACAAAAAGGGCTTTTTCGCCAATGCAGAGTAGATTGTTATCAAAACTGTTTCCGATTATGACATCTTTCGCCGCTTTCGCCAAGTCTGCGGTTTCGTCTATGATCGCTGGCGGATTGCCGGGACCTGCTGCGATCGCCTTCTTGCCGCTGGTGAGCGCGGCTCTCACAACGCTGCCGCCGCCTGTCGCAACGACCATTGCGATATCCGCATGGTCCATAATCTCCTTCGCCCGTCGCAGTGTCGCCTCTGCAACGGCTGTGAGCATATTGGGAGGTCCCCCTGCTTTGATAACCGCTGCGTTGATGACCTTCATCGTCTCCTGTGTGCATCTCTGTGCATTCGGGTGTGGACTGAATACAACCGAATTTCCAGCTGAGAGCATAATAATTGCATGGTTGATGACAGTCGATGTTGGATTCGTGGTCGGTGTGATCGAATTTATCACACCAAAGGGAAGGTACTCCACAAGCAGCAGTCCAGTATCTCCGGTTGTTGCTTCCGAACTCAAATCTTCCACGCCGGGGGATAGGTTTGCCCCACCGTCATTCTTCATCACTTTATGCTCGACAATTCCCATTTGAGTGTCTTCGACAGCGAGTTCCGCGAGCACTCTGGAATGCTCAAGCGAGGTTTGCCTAATCGCTTCAATGATTTCCCGACGCTTGGCAAAACCGAGTTTTACAAATTCCACCTGAGCGGCTTTGGCAGCAGCAATCGCTTGATCTACGGTGGGAAAGATCCCTGTATCGGACGCACTGGGGACTGCGGGTTGAGGTGTTGTTGTCGGTAGGTGTTGCCCATCATTCTGGAGATTCCTGATGACCTGTGCAACAATCTCCTCGATCTGTGCTTCGTTGATCTCTGCCATGCGGGCCTCCTTGATCTATAATGCGGCTAGGAAAATCAGGCTGCGGATGCGAATTCTCGATCTTTTCGCAAGTGCCTGCCTTGAGCTAGCCGAAGGGTTCGGGCTGACAGTTATCCACGAGTCAACATATTTTCAACTTCTGCGTGTGGACGCGGAATGACGTGCACGGAAATCAATTCGCCAACAACCTTTGCAGCTTCAGCGCCTGCTTCCACTGCGGCTTGAACCGCCCCGACATCACCACGAACCATGACAGTGACCAAACCACCGCCAATCTCTTCTTTGCTAACGAGCGTGACGTTGGCGGCTTTGACCATCGCATCCGCTGCTTCGATTGCACCGACTAAACCTCTTGTTTCAATCAATCCTAATGCTTCACCCATGTTATTTCCCTCCTAGTTGAAGTATCACATTGAAATGTCTTTCATTGTAACAAGATCGGCAGCGCTTATCAAGGAAAAAATCCGCTATTCGACGATAGAGTCCAAATAGCCCCGTCTACGTCCCTTCGTTAAAAACCCTTGACAAGGATTTCTTGAGATGCTATTCTTTGTCTCTGCTTCCGCCAAAAGCCATTGTGGTATGGCACTGTCGAATCTATACCACGGCTTCGTCTGATAATCAACACGCACTAATTAACCGCTGGAGGGCACTGCCGAACAATGCCTAAAGAAGCAATCAGCTTTGCAGATGTCGAGGTTTTAGAGAAGCAGATTCGTCAAAATCGAGAAGACATTAATCTACTCAAACAAGAGATTCAACGGTTACACACAGAACTAGGGCTTTCATCAGATACCGATGAGTTTGAAGCCCAATTAAGCAAGGAAGAAGTTCTCGAATTTGGGACACTTGGTGACGGTGTGGTCAAGGGAAAGATTAACTGGATGAACCCTTATCTTATCAGCATTACAACTTCCGGAGAGGCTCCGGCATCAGAAGTTTTGATCTTCAAGCATGCCCTCTGCTATATTCGGAAACCGGAGGAAAAATCAATTCCTCGTCAGGGTATGTATATTTGAAGAACTCGGACCGGTGAGGCAATTTACAGAAGAAGGAGGGCTTATCATGAGTACGCCCCAAGCTATACAATCTCTGCCAAAGGCTTTTCGATACAGTGACTACCTGAAATTGCCCGATGATGATAATTTGTACGAGATTTTGAAAGGAGAGCTAGTTGTGCGCACTTCCCCGAATCGCGTTCATCAACGGTGTTCAATCCGGCTATCCGTTATTTTGTCGGTCCATGTGACTCAACACGAACTTGGGGAAGTTTACACCGCACCTTTTGATGTTATTCTTGATCCGGAAAGTTCCGACCCTGAAATTTTGGTTAAGCCGGACCTTTTGTTTGTCTCAAGAGATTGTCTACAAATTATCACAGCGGAAAACGTACAGGGTTCGCCAGATTTAATTGTTGAAATCCTTTCTCCATCAACCGCCAATACTGACCGAGATCAGAAGTTTAAGATCTATCAAGAATCAAAAGTTTTGCATTATTGGATTATTGACCCAACTGCCCAAATATTAGAGGAGTACGTCTGGCAACCCAACGGATACTCTCGCTGTGCACTTCATACTAACAACGATGAATTTCATCCATCGTTGTTCCCGGAATTGGTAGTTCCGCTTGAAGAGCTATGGAGTTAAGACACATGCACAATCGAATGCCCGCAATGTTAAACTTCCGCTCAATTGATCCGCTCATAGAATTAGCCTTTGAAGAAGATATCGGCATTGGCGATATTACAACCGAATCCACAGTTTCCCCTTCGCAGCGAGGGTTAGGCACGATCCTCACTGAGACTGAAGGGGTGATTGCTGGGCTGCCGATTGTGCAGCGTGTCTTTGAAAAACTTGATTCAGATCTTGATTTTCAGATGCTTGTCGCTGACGGTGATTGTGTTGAAAGCATGACATCAATAGCGACAGTGGAAGGGAGCGCGAAATCTATCCTCACTGGTGAACGTATTGCGCTCAACTTTCTGCAACGCCTTTCGGGAACTGCTACATTGACCGCACAGTTTGTCGCTGCTACAGTTAAATACGATGTTAAAATCATTGATACCCGAAAGACCACCGCCGGCTGGCGAGCGCTACAAAAGTATGCGGTTCGCGCCGGTGGCGGACATAACCACCGCTTCGGGCTTTACGATGGTGTGCTAATCAAGGACAATCACATTGTCGCTGCTGGGGGTGTTGCAAAAGCAATCGAACGCGCTCGGTCGGCTGTGCCGCAGACGTTGAAGATTGAAATTGAGGTTGAGACACTTGACCAAGTCGCAGAAGCACAGGCGGCGAGAGCGGACATCATATTGCTCGACAATATGCCGGTCAGTCTCATGAAGGCTGCTGTTGGAGAAATTGACGAGAACATCCTCACCGAAGCATCAGGTGGAATTACGTTAGATCAGGTTGAAGCCGTTGCGGCGACGGGTGTAAACCTAATCTCCGTTGGTGCGTTGACGCATTCAGCGATGCCGTTGAATATTCGTTTGGACTTGGACATTAAGTAAGTGGGTATGAGCTGAACCTTGCCATTAAGCCTGCCGTCTATATTGCCTCAATCCATCAATTCAAAATTGGCACGCTAATCTGTTTCAAAAATACGTATGTACCAAGGACTGACTGTATGAAGGAATTCGTTAGCAGATCGCTAAATCCGAAAAATTTTGCACGTGGAACACTCTTTTTCATTCTATGCACAATTGTTGGATTATATCTTAGCTTTTTACGGAGCGATACTGCGAATATTGGCATTGTCCTACGCTCAATGAACGAGAAGTTCTTACTGCTCGCAGTACTTTGCATGTTCTGCGATTGGTTATCGGGCGGTGCACGTCTTTATATTTTTGTTCGGAGGATGTCGCCGCACGTGACATTTCTTCACGGCCTACGAGCCAATTTGGCAACCCTATGTATCGGAGGAATCACGCCATTTCAAACCGGGGGGCTTGGGCATCTCTATATTTTTAATCGGGCAGGTGTCCCGTTCTCAGGAATTGTGACCACCGGCGTCATCAGTTTCATTGGCACCCTGACGTTCCTCATGCTTTCGACAGGGTATGTTGTGCAGCGTGCGCCCGATTTTCTTCCCAAAGCAATTACGCTTGTCAGTCAATATAGTCTGCTGATGTTCGCGTTTACCCTTTTTGTCTTTCTCCTTCTGCTAATCAAACCGGAAACAATATTGCTTCCTCTGACCCGCATCCAACTGCCAGAACGACGTGGCTTTCGACTTGCTGCAAACATTCTAGACCGTTTGATCCTCACGCTCGAAAACGTGATTGTGGAACACAAAGCATTCACCCGTATGTTTGTGACCGAACATAAATTGGTATGCCTGCTGAGTTTCGTTTTTACGATGGGCATTTATACGAGTCGGTTCGTCGGTGGGTATGTTATAGTTCGCGCGTTGGGTGGAGACGCACCCTTTTGGCATGTCATTGCCGTTCAAGTCATAATCAGTTTTGTGACCTTATTTGCGCCTAGCCCAGGCGCAAGCGGTATATCAGAGTTTCTAATTGCAATTCTGATGAAGCCACTCCTTCACTCTGGAGCACTTGGTCTATATGCGCTAATCACGCGATTCTTCACAACCTATTGCGCTGTTGCGGTTGGAGGCATTGTTTTAATGACACAATTGACGAAAGACCTCCGAAATCGAGAAATGAAGGAAAACGAGGAAATCGAAGAGTAGACGCGCGTCAAGTTTATGAGTTCGTGCAGGTTTCATCTATGAAGGCTTATGTCACCGGCGGAACAGGGTTTATCGGCAGTTATCTGGTCGAGCGACTCGTTGATCAAGGTTATCACGTTACCTGCTTAATCCGTAAAACGAGTAATTTGCGTTGGCTCGACCATCTACTCGCCACAAAATCGACGCAGGTTGAACTGGTAATCGGTGATTTGCACGATTCCAATGTCCTGGTGGAGCATGTTCGAGATGTCGATTTGGTTTTTCACCTCGCCGGTTTGACCAAAGCGCCGGACGCTGCAACCTATAATCGGGTCAACGCCGAGGGAACAAAGCATCTCATTAAAGCGTGTTTGGGTGCACAGACCATAGATCGGTTTGTCTATTGCAGCAGCCTCGCTGCAGTTGGTCCGAGTCACGATGCAACACCGAACACGGAAGATGTTGCCCCGCAGCCACTGACAGATTACGGTAGCAGTAAACTCAAAGGTGAGATGGTTGTCCGTGAGTATGCGAATCGGCTACCGATAACAATTATTCGTCCACCGGCGGTTTATGGACCGAGGGATGCAGACATCTTTCTCTTTTTTCAGATGATTAATCGTGGCGTGATACCAATCCTCGGTGACGCAGATAAGCTGTTGAGTTTGGTGCATGTGAAAGATTTGGTGAGCGGAATTTATACTGCTGCTCTGTCCGAACGTGCCATCGGTGAAACTTATTTTTTAACGGATGGTGATATTCATACATGGCGGGGTATTGAGCGCGTAATTGCTGATGCACTGGAAAAGCGTCCGATCAAGGTGAAAGTGCCGTTTTTCTTGCTGGATTTTATTTCGATCTTCACAGAGGCTGCAGCGAAGGTTACGCGCCAAACTCCCACGTTGAACCGCCAAAAAGTCCAAGATCTGAAACAGCGATTCTGGATCTGTGACAGCACAAAGGCACAAAAGGAACTCGGCTATCGCCCGGTCTATTTCCTTGAAAAAGGGATTCAGGAAACGGCTGACTGGTACAGGGCGAATGGCTGGTTTTAATTGTGCATAGGCTCATTAGTTCATTAGTGTCCGACCTACGAGGGTCATAGAAAAAGAAGGTGTAAAAAGCTAAGAGAAGCCGAGTTTTTGTAGAGGTTGGGTTCCCCAACCCCGATAAATCGGGCGGGGGAACCCCGCCCCTACGTTTGCCGTTGTATGATTTTTCAATATGAATCACAACCTATAATTAATTCTAAGGAGATAAAATTATGGCAATAACAATTGATCCACAGAGTACGAAAATTGGCTGGGTTGGGACAGGTGTGATGGGACGCTGGATGTGCCAACATATTATGGACCTCGGGTATTCAGCGACGGTCTACAATCGAACCAAAGCAAAAGCGCAACCGCTGCTTGATGACGGTGCCTCGTGGGCAGATTCGCCGAGCGAAGTTGCCGCAGCGTCAGATGTTATCTTCAGCATTGTCGGATTCCCGCCCGATGTGCGTGAAGTTTATCTTGGCGATAATGGCGTTTTGAAGGGCGCAAAGTCCGGTAGCATCATTGTTGACATGACAACCACCGAGCCTTCGCTAGCGCAAGAAATTTATGAAGCAGCAAAACCACAAGGTGTCTCTTCCATTGATGCGCCGGTTTCCGGCGGCGACGTTGGTGCACGGGAAGCACGGCTTTCTATTATGGTGGGCGGGGATGCCGATGCTGTCGAAGCAGTCATGCCTCTGTTTGAAGCGATGGGGCAAAATATCGTGCATCAGGGTGGTGCCGGCGCTGGGCAGCACACAAAGATGTGTAACCAAATCACGATTGCTGGAACGATGGCTGGTGTCTGTGAAGCACTGCTCTACGGCTACAAAGCGGGCTTAGACTTGGAAACGATGCTCTCGTCGATTAGCGGAGGCGCAGCTGCCTGCTGGTCACTTGACAACCTTGCTCCTCGCATTCTCCAACGCAATTTCGATCCCGGCTTCTTCGTCGAGCACTTCATCAAAGACATGGGTATCGCACTGGATGAAGCCAAGAAGATGAATCTTAGCTTGCCCGGACTCGCACTTGTGCACCAAATGTACCTCGCTGTTCAAGCCCAAGGACATGGGCGTCTGGGGACCCAAGCACTTATGCTCGCTCTGGAGCAGATGTCGAGTACGGAGTTGAGTTAATTTATCACCGGATTCAAAATGCCATATATACACAGGAGAACCCGATGGCAAGGCAATTGAGAATGGTTCGACCCAATTTGGATGGATTACCCCAACTTGAAATTCCAGAGGGGTATGAAATCCGCACCTACCAAGAGGGGGACGATGTACACTGGGCAAGCGTGATCAGCGACTCGTTTGGTGGTGAACGCACGGCTGAAGACGCCCGCCGCGATATCATGGATCGCGATGTGTTTGATCCGAAGGGGCTCTATTTTGCAACCTATCAAGGTACGCCGGTCGGCACGACGTGCGCGTGGAAAGATACGCCCGATGAGACAGAGGTTGGCATTGTTCACATGGTTGGCGTCCATTCTGCCCACACAGGACATAAGCTCGGTAAATGTGTAACACTCAGCGTACTATTGTATCTTCAAGAACACGGTTTCAGGTGTGCTAAACTTGGCACCGACGACTTTCGGCTGCCGGCGATCAAGACCTATCTGAACCTTGGCTTCCTGCCGGTCTATGTCGATGTCACTCAACCAGAGCGCTGGCGAGAGATCTTCAGGAAACTCAATCTGCCAGCTATGTCGGATCAAGCTGAGAAGATTAAAGCCGAAATTTCTGATGAAATGTGGGCGAAGGTTACCCAATGAGCCGCTGAAAATTGGAAGTTGAGATGCCTGTGTACTCCCTGAAGAATAATGCGCTTCTCTCGGATTGATCTGGTTCTCATTCCTATCCTGATGGTCGGGTTCGTTCTCCGAATCGTTGGGCTTGGTGTCGGCTTGCCCGATCACCCTGATCCACGTGAGTCACTGATTGCACAGGACATTCTCAACCTTATCCATCTTGAGTCCCCACCTCAGATCTACAATTGGCCCGGCACCGCTTGGTTCTACCTAATTGCGCTGATCGGCGTGGTTCTGGAGACGTTTGGATTAGAACTCACAGTTGCTCAGGTCATCTGGCTAGGGCGCTTTACCAACGTTCTGCTGTCAACAGCGACTATCTGGCTGACGTATCAGGTTGGGACTCAGTTTTACAACCGCTCTATTGGACTGATTGGTAGCGGATTGCTCGCCGTAGCAATGTTGCATGCAACGAACGAGTCTCGCTTTGCACTGGTTGACATTCCCGCCACCTTCTGTGTAACCCTGCTGCTCTGGTTCTGTGCAAGGACACAATCTGTCTCATTTCGTCGCGCTGTTTGGCTGGGCGTTATCGCAGGAATCGGCTTCGCTGTCAAGTTCACAACGATTTTCGCAGGCTTATCCGTCGTTGCCTTTCTGTTCTTGAAATCCGAGTGTTTTCGACCTTCGGATCTTCTTTTGAAATTAGCAACCGTTATCGGCGTTGCGGGGGCAACATTCACGATAATCTGTCCGTATTGGTTGATCGATCTCTTTTCCACAGAGTGGAACCTATTTTTCGATGCTCTCCTCTATGAAGCGTCGCACTACCAGAAAGGGCACTTTGGGCTGTTTGTGACCAGCGAAATTGACTGGTTCAATCGGTTTACCTATCTGTGGACACTCTTGGGGTGGGGCATGGGGACGCCGTTGGCGTCGCTTGTAATCTTCGGAGCCGTGTTGGCTATAATCCAACGGAAAGATGGAGATAGGCTTCTCCTTGCCTTTGTAATACCCTATCTGCTCTTCATCGGTTTACACAAGCTGAAATTTGTCCGTCATCTGCTGCTGATCTATCCAGTGTTGATACTATTTGCGGCAGGAGGTATAGATAGGTTGGGCACTGCGTTCTCCCAATCGAATTGGACTCGCCGAAATTCAATTCTAAAACAATGGGCAACGCCGATTCTATATGCCGTCATTCTGGGTGGAGTGGGTGTGTATTCGCTAATTTACACCGCTGCCTTTGCTAGCGTTACGAGATCTATCCCGACGACTGTTGAGGTAGTTCAATGGATAAAATCGAATATCCCACCGGATAAGGCAATTGACCATGAACCTGAAATCTTGTTTGATTGGGTTCTACCACGATTGAACAGAGAAGGCAATGGAGACGGAGCAGAATGGGTTCTTGTCTCGATGCCGAATGCGGAGGTTTTTCTGAACTACGCTGCGAAGCCAACCCACTATTCAGCAATTGATTGGTATCCATTGGAATCGGTTGATATAGAGGCGGCGATGGAATTCTACGAGCGAATTTTTGAGGAACCGAGTCAATATACCCTCGTCCAACGTTTTCAGCGTCAACCCTGTTTTCTTGGCATTCCAATTTCTGATCAAGGCGCACCTTTCCCGATGCGGGCGTTGACGCATCCGGAGATACGAGTTTACCAGTCGCGGGAGTGAGGTGTCGGGATTCGGAGATCCCTCCTACCCATCGTCTGCTGGTGCGAGAGGAATCAAACCTTTTGCGCCTTCCTCCCCCATGTGGTAGAATATTCCCGCGCATCACATAACACCCTAAAAAAAGAGATCATAAAATGAGAAACGACGAAATTGGTGAAGTGTTCAGGAACATCGGCAATCTGCTTCAGATCAAAGGGGACGACTCCTTTCGTGCTAGAATCTATGATCGAGCGGCAGAGACAATTGACGAACTCTCGGCAGATCTACATGGATTGGCGGAAGAGGGAACGCTTCGCTCAATTCCGGGTATCGGCGAAGCGATCGAACAGAAAATTATCGAAATGCTAGAGACGGGACGATGTCGCTTCCACGATAACCTGATCGAGGAGATGGGACCCGATGTGCTAGACCTCATCACGATTCGGGGGGTTGGCGTGAAGACAGCGGGACGGTTTTATAGTGAGTTGGGGGTAAAAAGTCTGAGCGATCTCCGCACAGCAATTGATGGGGATCGACTCACGCAGATGAAACGGATGGGCGCCAAGACAATTGCATCTATTGATGAGGGTTTGCGGTTCCTCGAAGCACAGAGAAAGCTGCGCCCGCTCCGACAGATTTTACCGATTGCAGCTGCTGTCTTTGATGCGCTTAAAAATTGTTCAGATATCAAGCGGCTGGACTTTACCGGCGATTTTCGCAGACACGAGGAGATGTTACAGAGCCTTGCGCTAGTCGCTGAATGTAGCAGTGCACAAGCGATTGTTGAAGCCTTGTCTGGGGTGAAAGGTGTGGTATCCTCGGCGATACAAGATGATGTCCGCGTTGTTGCATCTGTGGATCGGGGATTTCCGTTGCAGGTGTACTGTACCGGTGAGGCGGAATATGAAGCGACTTTAGTCGCAACAACGGGCGCGGAAGCACACCTGACTCAATTCAATCAGATCGCCTCATCTCAAGGTATTGAGCCAATAGGTGAACAATTGCCAAATTGGTCAAAAAACAGGACGGAAGCTGACATTTACGGTCAACTTGGATTGCCGTTGATCGTCCCTGAACTGCGTGGGGAGGCCGATTCGATTGAGGCAGCATCGGTGGATAATCTGCCAACTCTTATTGAACAGAGCGATCTACGGTGTGATCTGCACATGCACACCAATTGGAGCGATGGACGGAGTACACTGCGGCAGATGGTAGAGGCTGCGGCATCACTTGGGCATGAATATATCGCCATTACCGATCACTCCAAATCCTCACGGGTTGCCAACGGCTTAACAGCTGAACGGTTATCGGCACAAATTCAACAGGTTCGTGAAATCAATACGGAAATCGATGGGATGGAAGTGCTTGCAGGTTCAGAGGTCGATATCCTTAAGGACGGCAGCCTTGACTTTCCTGACGAACTCTTGGCGCAGCTCGACATTGTTATAGCAAGCGTCCATGAGGGTTTGTCAATAGGTGAATCGGAGATGACTGACCGCATTATTCGGGCGATCGAAAATCCGTATGTTACTATTATTGGACACCCGACAGGGCGTGTGCTGGGGCACCGTCCGGGATACGCAGTCAATCTCGAAGCGGTGGCTGATGCAGCCGCAGCGCACGGTGTAGCGTTAGAGATTAACGCTGCTCCCAGCCGACTGGACCTCGAACCGAGTGCCGTACGACAGGTGCTTGCTAGCGGCGTTCTGTTATCGGTCAATACCGATGCACATTCAATCCCTGACTTAGAACGTGCTCTATTCGGGATCAACGTTGCTCGGCGTGGCTGGCTGGAGAAAACTGATGTTCTCAACACCTATTCACTGGCAGCGGCAAAAGAGATAATGGCTGGACGAGTGAGGGACAGCAAATAATCCTCGTTTATTACGATAGATTTTGAGACAATGAAGATTCAAATCGAAGATCAAATCTTTGAAATTGATGAGACAACGCTATACGATTGGATAAAGCTAGGGCGCGTACCGCGGGATGCCTCCGTATGGTCCGAAACACTTACCGATGGTCAATGGCAGCCTGTCAGTGAACTTCCGCCGGTTCGGAAACTATGGAGACTTGGCAGCGATTCAGAACGCCCAGATGTTGGTAAATCAGAGAACAGTACAAACGAGATAAAATCAGGACAGAGGTTTCTCAAGTACCAAAAACGATTACCTGTGGTGACACTCATTTTAATTGCATTGAATGTTGCTATCTTTCACCCACTCGAACTTCAGCTGATTGCCTCTCCCCACGACTTGGGTCCCTTGATTCAGTTTGGGGCTTATTCCTATCATCTAATTGTAGAAGACGGGGAATATTGGCGCTTGCTGACAAGTACCTTTTTGCACGCCCACGCCCTGCATCTTCTCCTGAACATGGGCATCCTGTTCCTTCTTGGGACCTTGTTAGAAGGATTGTATGGCAGAGGTCGGTTTCTGTTCCTCTACTTGACTTCAGCTATCGTCAGCAGCCTTGCGAGTTTACTTTTTGTCCAAAATGCTCTTGGGGTTGGCGCATCAGGTGCTGTATTCGGATTGGTCGGCGTTGCCGTCGCTTTGGGCATCCGCTACAAGGATCGACTTCCTCAAAGACTGGGGCGGATTCTCGGTCTACGGCTGCTCCCATTTATTGGGATTGACCTTCTTCTTGGGTTCTTTGTCCTCCCGCAGTTCAATTATAACGTCAACAACACGGCTCACATCAGTGGATTATTGACAGGGTTTATTGGCGGGATAATCCTTACGCCAGAACTTTTCAGCTATCGTGAGCGTGAAAAAAGGATTGTGGCAGGGTTGACAGCAGCACTTGTCGCTTTGACAATCGCAAGCGGCGTTATACCGATCCTACATGCGCTTACTAATTCGGGGGAAACGGTTGAACGTCAAATTGATAGCGGGTCCCCCGCCGACCTAACTGATTACATCAAAAGCCACGAGCAAAAAATCCTAACACGTCGCTATGATCCCAATGCCTACGCGACTCTTGAAAACCTTTATATCGAAGCATTAAAGATTTTTCCAGATGACGCTTCTTGGACACAGAAACTTAAGCAGTTCTATGCAAAGGCACTTCAAGCGGATCCAGACAACCCCGTTTGGAATAATAATCTGTTTTGGGTTTACCAAGCAACCGCTTTCGAGCATCCAGATGAGAAAACGGAGCTGACAGACTATATCGAACTGTGTGAAGCGGTCGCAGATAAACGGGGCTACAATCGGTCACTGTATCTAAACTTGGACTATTTTTACACGCGTGCCAAGGGGCTTGCCCCCCAAGAGGGGAGATTTTGGGATCGCAAATTGGAGGCATTTTATCAGAGAGCAGTCCAAAAAGACCCTGAAAATGGAACATGGAGTAATAACTTGGCATGGCTCTACGTCGAGCAGCAGACCAATCCCCAAAAAACTGTTGAACTTGCGCTGAACGCTGTGAAGCAAGTCCCGACAGAGAAAAATTTTCTAGATACCCTTGGCTGGGCGTATTTTCGGAATCGGCAATATCGGAAAGCACTGCGCGCCTTTGAACAAGTTGTCGCAAGCCCCGTACAATCTGAGGAGGAATTGAACGCTCAAGAAAGCGGGTGGAAAGGTATTGCAGAGCTTGTTCAAGCCGAGAAGTCCCCTCAGGCGTCGCAAACTTTCACTCCGGCGTTCTTAAAATTTTATGAACGGTTATCTCGCCGATTCCCAGAAAATTCCGCGAATCGGGCAAAGCTTGATGCTATTTTTAATCTCTTTCAGCGGGGGTTTTACGGAAGATAGCACTTCACAGGAGAAATATCTGGACCTGTTGATAGTAGGTCGAGATTCATACCTCGAAACAAAACTGTCGATTTTGGAAATGGGCAGGAAGAGTATTTCATGCGTCACGCTCAACTGCTGTTTCGTAATCCTTCAGTTTGTACTGTAAGGAACGCAAACTAATCCCCAAAATCTCCGCTGTTCGGGTGCGATTGCCCTCCATTCTTTCAAGGGTTTTGAGGATTAACTCCTTTTCCATCTCCTTCATTGTCAAACCGACGGGTACGCTTTCGGCTTCACGTTGGCGGGTAGATTGAATTTCTTCAGGCAGGTGTTTTGGGAGAATTACATCCCCTTCTGCGAAGAGGACAGCCCGTAGAATGGAGTATTCCAGTTCTCGCACGTTGCCGGGCCAATCATATTGCATGAAAAGTTCTCTCGCCTTTTGGCTGATTAACCGTGCCGGTTGGGTGTGGGCTTTACTGTGTTTTTGCAAGAAATACTCCGCCAATATCAAAATGTCCTCTTGGCGGGCTCGTAAGGGTGGCAGGTGGATGGGAATCATATTCAAACGGTAGTAGAGGTCCTGACGAAATATTCCCGCTTCAATTGCCTGTCGCAAGTCTTGATTGGTTGCCGCAATGATTCGCACATCAACACGGATTACTTTTGTTCCACCCAGACGTTCAATTTCCCCTTCTTGTAGAGTGCGTAACAGCTTGGATTGCAACTCAATCGACATATCTGCAATTTCATCCAAAAACAGCGTACTGCTGTGAGCGCGTTCAAACTTCCCAATCTTTTGGTAAGTTGCCCCAGTAAACGCACCACGTTCATGTCCAAACAGTTCACTCTCTAGCAGATGATCTGGGATGGCAGCACAGTTGACAACGATCATCTCTTTTTCCTTGCGCGAACTATTTTGGTGAAGCGCACGAGCAACTAACTCCTTCCCTGTGCCGCTCTCCCCTTGGACTAACACCGTAGAGTCTGTATCCGCAACCTTTTCAATGATCTTTAAGACTTCGAGGATGGGAGGACTTTCCCCCACGATTTCCTCGTAGTTGTGGATGAGTTCGTCCCTTGTACTTTGCTCAATAGTGCGTTGGTGTGCTAACGCTTGGTCAACTTTCTGTGTAATATGTTCTGGTTGAAAGGGCTTTTCCAAGAAATCGTATGCCCCTTGCTTCGTCGCTTCGACAGCACGCTGGATTGTGCCGTGTGCTGTCAACATGAGCACAAGTATACCGGGGTATTTTTCGTGGATGTGCGTAAGCGTTTCAATTCCATCCAAGCGTGGCATCTGGATATCTAAGAGTACTAGGTCCGGCAGATCCTGATCGATTAACTCAAGAGCATGGCACCCATCGGTAGCAGTTACAACCTCGTAGCCATCCATTTCGAGTCGATCCTGTAAGATCAGGATGGTATCGGGTTCATCATCAACGATAAGAATTTTCTCTTGCTCGTTCATTTGAATTTCAATCCGTGCCGGGAAAATAGTATTTTCATCCGAGTTGCGTTGCGATTGGATCGATAATATAGCCCATTGACATCTGCATTTAATCTAAAAAAAAAGGCAGCACATTGGCTGCCTTTAAGAGGACATCAAAACTTCTAAATCAATTATAGAAAAGGCAGCAAACTGCCTTTGGGTTAATGTGCAGTTAATTCCCGTAATTTTCCTCTGCGACCATCAAAGCGATTTCTTGCCCCTCCGTTTTACTAAATCGACGTTTCGCACGTTCCATGACATCAATAACTCTGCCATGTTTGGCAAGTCTGTCGGCTTTGATAATGAGTGTCGTAATTTGAGACTCTTTTGACGACAGATACATTTCCATATGATCCAGCGTGAGCATCTCCAGATCATCAAATGAGATCCTGCCATCGGCACTGATAAAGAGATTAAATTTCTTACGCGGAAAGTCGTGCTTCGTAGCTGACTCCGGTAGTGTTACGGTAAACGGTGGAGGAACACGCATAATCGCTGATACCATAAAGAAGATCAACAGTAGAAAAACGCAATCAATCATCGGTTCCATCATCAAGGCTTGACCGCGTTCTTTGCCTTTCCCCATCCGCATTTGCACAGCCATAGTATCCTCCTTTGTTATTCCCTGGCCACCACTGCAAAGCCGATTTTGTCTATACCCGCTTGCTTGGCGATATCCATCACATTAATGATCTGCTCATGTATGACATCCCGTTCAGACTGAATAATCAACATATTCTTGATCTCTTCGGGAGCATGAATAAACTCGGTAAACATCTGATTGATGTTAACAATCTCGTCATTCAAGATCATTGTGCCATACTTCTGAGCACCTTCAGGGTTCGCAATCCTGACAATGAGCCCTTTGGGTTTATTCGGATTCGGTTTACCCGGAGGCGGTAATTGAACGCGAATGCCGGGCATCGGTGCAAAACTCGTCGAAACCATAAAGAAAATCAGAAGTAGGAACACACAGTCAATCATCGGAGCCATATCGAGTTTAGCCGATCTCCGTTCCCTAGCCGCCATTTTGGTCATACCGCTAGGTGCTTGCGTAGCTGCCATTTTCGATTACCTCCCGTTGTAAAAGGTAAGTCTTCCTGTCACCCTAAAGGGGTTGCCCATAGGGTGACAGGAGAACGTTGAAATTTACGCGCCTGATTGACCAAGAATCAGTTGGTTCACAATTTCTGTCGAGACCTGCTCAATCTCAAGCACAAATTTGTTGACCCAACTCTCAAAGACCTGGGAGAAGATGAGACACGGAATAGCAATGGTTAAACCACCAGCGGTGGTCAGCAATGCTTGGGAAATACCACCGGCGAGTGCCTGCGGGTCACCAGTACCTTCCAGTGCAATCGTGGTAAATGCGTTAATCATACCCATAACCGTACCGAGGAGACCAAACAACGGCGAGATAACTGCGACCGTACTAATAACAGGAATGTTTCGCTCAAGTTCGGGAATCTCAAGGAGTCCCGCTTCTTGAATGGATTCCTGGACCTCTTCTTTTGTAATCTCCTGTTCTTCGATCTGGGCTTGACTGTATCTCAACAGACCCGCTTTCAGGACGTTTGCAAGTGGACCACCTGCTTCTTCACAGGTTGAGACCGCTTCCATGATATTATCATTACGCAAAGAATCGGTAATGCTTGCCATGAACTGCTCTGTACCCAGCTTGGAACGGCTTCTTATGAAAGTAAAGAGGCGTTCAATAATAAACGTCAACGCAGCGACAGAACAGAGGAGAAGTGGCCAGAAGACAATACCAAATTTAGCGAAGAAAGTGACAATTGTATCTTTTTTAGTCATTTTCAGCGGCACAAAGTGATCGCCTCCAGCAACGACAGTGACCGGTTTACCGGTTCGGTCGCCATATCCGTCTTTGTAAATACTGAGAAGATAACGTCCCGGCGGCAAACCTGGCTTGCTATATTCACCGACATCATCCGTTGCGGCATCATGTTCCGTGCCATCGGTACCAACAATAACAACTCTAACCCCACTAATCGGCGTTTGTGCCGTGGTGGTATCTACAACGGTACCACGAACTGTGCCGGTTGTCGCATCTTGAGCAAGCGCAACCGAACTACAAATAATCAACATGCTAGCTAGTATTAAGGTTAAACTCAGGTGTTTCATGTATTCCCCCTATTGGAGTTTGAAGGTGAAGTAAAATTTAGAGGGTGTATTACATATTGCCCTCGATTTCAAGTCGCCTCAACCACCTCGTATCGGACGACTAAACCTTTATACAATACGAAGCCTTGGCATTATAAACACTTCTGTTTTTTCAAAGTTTCGGTAAAATCGAAAAAGTGCCAAGCATTAGGATGCTTGGCACTTTCGGAGATTGTTAGAAGCCCATCATCGCTCGCACGAAGGTCGTATTACTTGTTGTACGGTCGAGCAAGATCGTGGTTCTTCTGAAACCAGCGAGAATGACGATATTGAAACCTTGCCATTCACCACGACTTATTGACTGCACCTCAAAGATACGCGTACGGATGTCTGGACGATAGAGGATTGGAATCTCCGCGTCAAGTTCCCTAAAGAACTCTAGATAAGCCTTGATATTCTGGTCGCGGTTGGTGAACTTACGATACTGAAAACCGCCAAGGATATTCATTCGTTGGGTGAACTGATAATCCAAACGAACACCGAGAACATCTTCACGACTACGTTTGTTAAACCGGAGATACTCAATAACCTCTGGAGCATCAGGCTCAAATTTTGTTGGATCCAACGGATTGATATAGGTCTTATTTACAATATCATCAGTTGTATGATCAAACGCACGCGTCCAAATATACTTTGCCATTGGTGTCAACGTTAAATCTTCACCAATTCTGTCCACCCCTGGCAAATCACCCAATGGGATTTCATATTTGGCTCTGATAATTGTGATCTGATTTCGAACGGTTTTCTCTTGGAACCGACGTGGTATCCAGTTTTCTTGGTCATAGATCAAGCCAAGATCTTCTGGATTCAGCGGGTTCAGTCCATGATCCGGATAGAACGGGTATGACTTCCGGTCTCCATCGGCACGGACCTGCTCGTCTAGTACCATGAAATCGACCCGATCATCCTTCTCCAGCGCTTCTTCCGTTTGGAAGAAATCAAGCGCAATGGCGTCTTGTTCATCAAGCGCCAACTGTTTTCGCCAATCCACCAAGAACTTGGTTTCAAGCGTTAGGTTTGGAATCGCGCTGTAAAGGAACTGAAGACTTGTCACGTTGACTCGTGTCTTGAAGAAATCGAGAAAATCCGATTCCTGTGTGGCATCTAACTCGCCAGGACGCAAGGTAATCGAGTAATCTGGAATATCATCATCAACACGGACAAAGCGATTCTGGAACAATATTGTTCCGAAATCGGGAACGTCACGTTGGTAGGTAAGATGGGCGTATTTTGAGTCGTTCTTCCGCTGGCTGGAAACTTCACTCTCATTTAACCAACCCAATTTGAGGGTCATGTTATCGAGTAAGTCGTAGCTAGCTTTGATATGGTATCCTTCACGGTTAATGCCGTATTCATACTGCGGCTCAAAATCGTCTTCCAATGAATCGACAACGCCATTGTTATTCTCGTCAACGAGGTCGTCAAAAACCGGAGGATCTGCCTCAAAGATGAGGAAGTCTTCTTGGAAATCGAGGATACCGTTCTGGTCACGGTCATCGGCTTGCGGCAGAACGCCGTCAAAGTCAATGCTGTCTGGCCAATCGTCGTCGTCATCATCGTCTTCAACGAGTGAATAATTTATCTCATCAAAGGGAAGAACTTCCGCACCAGATTCAGGCGTTCGGTCAAGAGAGTAGGTCGCATCTCTTGCATCGTTCGCACCGAAATTATAGTAGGTAGTTGTGTAACCTGGGTCGATATGGTAAAGAGTTCCCTCAAGTAGGAGTTTACCATAACGCTGCTTGAGGTTGATAAACCATGCAGTTTCACGACCCATATTGCCGTCATCATCCGGATCGCCATTCAATTTGGCTTCAAATCGCTCTCCCTCCGCTGCAGAGTAGGTAGGGATACCATTTGCATCGACAGGTAGGTCATCCGCTGGATCATCCGGCGTCCCACCGTCATCTATGGTGATGTTAGCACCTTCAATTTCAGGATTCAGTCGACTGAAACCGATCTGATCTTGCGGAATGGTTGGATACTGTTTAAATTTGCCGTTAATTGAATAGTGTGCACGGATAAAGGTATTAAATAGGGTGCCCTCTAAATCGATCCCATACAGCACACCAGCGCGCGCTGCACCGTATTGATACCGAATCTTACGAGGAGCGCCTTCACCTTCCCACTGGCTTGGCCTATTCCGCAAACTCGACCTGTTTTCCGTATAGTGGTCTGATCGACCATAGTTACCGGGGGCTTGAAGTATATCACGATACGGCATTTCGATATGACCGTCTTCGGTCTTGATCCATTCTGCCGCAAGCGGGTCATCAGATTTGTTTGCCTCACTAAATCCGATAACAACGATATTATAATCGCCAGCAACGTCCATCTCAAACTCAACGTTTTTGACTGTGCGCGGATCGATGGGACCAGTTGAAAGCTCCTCGGAGGTAAGGTCCAAGGTATACTGCATCTTATTGAACCCTTCAGCAATTTTATAGCCATCACTAGTTTCAACCGGCGGAGCACTACCCTCTACCGCAACGATATCATCAATAAAAGCCCGGATCGTGCGTGTGGAACCGTTTTCTAGAGTAACCGTTGTCGTTATCCCCTTAACAGCGACACCGACGCCAGCCTGCAGCCTGCTTCCAAATTTACTTGTAAATGGGTCTTGCCCTGGCTCATAGTCGTCGTCCTCAGCTATATGCGATAGCCCGCCATAATTGTTATCTTCGGGTGAATCATCTCGGAAGACAATAGTAATACGCTCCGGCGGTGTATTGGCGACCGTTCCACCAAACAGAGGATTCTCAACCCGTTCTGGGTGTTCTTTGTGGAGATTGATATAGGTGAGACCTACGCGGAATACATCACCTAGCAACCCTTGTGCACGAAACCCGATTAAGCGTGCGTTCTCAATATGGCGGAGACCGACATCATCGCTTAGACCATTACGACGCCCCAGTGTTGGTGCTAGGTTCGCCGCCGCGTCAGATAACTTTACCGGGTTAGAAATACGAGAGTTCAACAATGTGAAAAGATGACGTTCTTGAGAGAACGAGATATCCCATCGGAAACCATCAAATTCCGTTTTGTAGATGATATACCGGTTAGGGAATAGGGTTTGAGGCTTAATACGCATATTGTCCCCAATGACGAATTGCGTAAATCTGCCACGGAAATTATCTTCGGTTAAAACCTGACGGTCCAACTGGGCGGAAAATCGTTCACTATCCAACTGACCGGTCCAACCTACAATTAGTTCTCCGTTTTGATCAAATCTTTTCTCCTCGCGGTAATTATAGACCTCGTTCCCTTCGAGGAGTTCTCTACCAAACAGGTCATAGAAGAACTGGGGTTCTTCTTCCAATTGGAAGCGGTCAGAAAAGTTTGCCTGTCCTTCGACCGTTGGTAAAAGCGGTTCCTGTGGGCCAAGGCTAGTTGTACCGCACCCATAGAGCACGAAACAACTGATTAGCCCTGCTATTATCAAAAGAACATCAGGTGATCGTTTGAAAAACTTCATTACTTTCATTTGCCTCCTTGAGGAAATCATAAATTACATTTGACGTAAAAGTGAGGATATAAAACCTCCGTAATCACGTTCATCCAAACACCAAGTTAAAGTCAGGGAATCGAATCAATCACGGTTTCGGAGTTTGTGACCGTTTATCAACCCTTCTCCCATTTTAACTTGCGTCAGTGGTGGAACATATCGCAACCTCCTTTAGCAAGGATTTATTAGCAATATAAAACTATTTAGTTACCCAGATGTGGTGCAAAAGCAGTCTTTACATTTTCCCTACTGGAGTTGCGCTCCAGCGGCATCAGGTTAAGCCTTGCAGCCCAATCTATCGGGATACAAGTATCTACAAACAGTTGGCATGTAAATGATTGACATTCACAGTTAGATACTGATTGAGGCTGAGTCATCGCTCATGCGATGATTCGGATGATCCACACACTTGGCTTAGAAGCCACTCGCGTTTCCCACTTGCCACCACAAAAACGCGAAAATTCAGGTTTAATCCTTATTGAGTTGACGCTTTTTTTCTCAATGAAGTTCTGCTATGAAAAAAAGTAATTCCTAAGATAACACTTCTGCAATTTTCTGTCAAGTGTTTTTTCTTAAATTAATTCTGATGTGTCAACAGATAGGTCAAAAACGGACTGAATCCTTCACATCAACACGCATCTTCCCTATTTTTGAACAGTTTTTAGGCAGCGCAGCTAGAATTCAGTTATCAGGATGAATCAGCCGCAGATATTGAGCGAAAATATTGACTAACTGTTTTCCTTGGCTGTGATCAACATTACCGGACAGAAGATATCGGAATAGGCTGGCAAAAAATAGAGGCAGGTTAAATACCGGTTGGATAAGCATTGAGGTCGAAACTACATAAATTTGGGTAACCGTAAATTGCAAAGTAAAACTTAGGTAGTTAAAATGTCGCGCCTATAAACCTTTAGCGCAAGTCGATAAGACCATCGTTCTTAACAAGGAGGCGTGGAATCTGCATCAAAGGTAGAACTTAGGTAGACATCACAAAAAGTTCTAGCAAAGATTCGTTGAAAAAGAAACCTTTGCTAGAAACTTTTAGGCGGCGCGTCGAAAAATTATTGGATGTTGTTGGCGGCTCTAATTTGCTCCTCGCTATACGCCTCATCTTTCCATTCAGTGATACGCCACTCTTGCTTATCGGAATCCTTACTAGTTCTCAACTCAAAGGTAAAAATATTATTGCCTTCAGCGAACCAACCCGTATATCCCCCTTCGAGGGAATTGCCATCAGCGACAAACCCTTGGATCCGATAATGATTTCTGACTTCAGCTTGTGTCCGATCTGTATTCAATTGTATCTCGGGCGGCTCAGACAACTCAATCTCAATATCTTGGAAGCTACTAAAAACATGCTCTGCAGCAGCCCTTTCGTCCCGGATATCATCAAATATAACATCATCCGTTTTATCATCTACTGTGCCCATATCTGAGACGTAAAGAAATCCGTCTTCCCAGAATGTACCCATATATCTATCAAGGTCCTCACTCTGATATCCTTCGCGCCAGTCTTTTAGAACTTGGTTAATTAGGACAAGCTCTTTTTGCTGGGGTCTGGCGACACTACTTACATCCCCACAACTTGTAAGCAAACTAAAAACGAGCAATAGCCCAATGATTTTGGCAAATACTTTTAACATGGTTGAACTTCCTCCATAAGGGCCAGATGTGTTCGCTCGACCTTTCAAAAGAATTTGACAATACCCAGTTGAAGTTGTGTTGGAGTCGTTTCGAGTTGTACGCCCCACTCTTCAATCCGTTTCATCTCATCAATGAGTTGATTCGCCTTTGCCTCTGCATTGTACAAATTCGCTCCAACATAGGAATCAATCAAGCTATACGCCCATACACCTGCTGCTGCAAAAAGAAAAAACTGTCGTAACTTATAGCGCTGATTCGCTCGATTGTATTGAAAAAGAGCTTCTGGAGACTTTTCATCAATTAAGGCAACTGGAACATACTCATTGTCGTAAACATTTCGGAAGGATTGGTGGGTAATTAACGCACCAAGAAGGCAACCGCTTGCTCCGACAAAGGAGGTAGCACCCAAAAAACGTTTATGTGCGTAAAACTGACCCCAACCGGGCAGAACAGCAGAACGACCTATGGCGCCTATGGGTGACACAAGACGCAGGTCTTCATTTGGCTGCGCTGCACTAATTTGACCCCGAAAAAATAAGCATAAAACGGAAATCAAAAGCATAAAATTAAATAACTTCACCAGAGATCCGGTCAAATTCCTATACCTCTTCCTAAGGGTGTATAATAGCAAAATTCGACAACCTTGTCAATAAAAAAACAGCTAAGGACGAAATTCCACCTTAACTGTTTTATTTTTGTTGCAAGTTAGAGCTATTTTCTTCGACTACGTGTTTGAGTTCTTGTGGTACTGCGGCTACGCTCTCGTTTTTCATCATCGTCATCTTTACTGCTTGAACTTGAAGTTGTCTGCTGAGTTGATGGTCTTTGGACACGCGAGGTAGTACTAGTAGATGAACGAGATCTCGATTGCGTGGATCGACTACGCGTTTCTGTCCTTTGTTTGACGCTTGAGGATCGGCTACGCGAAGAGGGCGTACTCAGCCGACTTCTCGAAGACTGCGTTCGGTTATAAAGGCGCACACGTCGTTCCGCGTTGGATCGGGTAGAGACTTCACTATCCGATGAACGCTTGTCCTGTGGCGAAAACCGGAAGCGATCATACTGGTAGGTACGAGGCTGCGCATTGCGAGATTGTACACCAGATCGGGGTTCTCTCTCCATTGGACTTAAGCGTTTACGTTTTAGGATCTGCTGAGTTGAACGGTAAGATCGGGTCGAGATGTCACTAGCAGAACGCTGATTACTGCGTTGTCGTTGTAGTGGCGTGTGCTGCCGTTGTATTGTCGTGTTTGATTCATTCCTTGTATCAGGAAGTTTTCGTTGAGTTGAAGGGTAAGATCGAGTGGGCATGTCTCTAGCAGAACGTTGATTACCCCGCTGTCGTTGTATTGTCGTATTCGATCCATTCCTTGTATCAGACCGCTTTCGAGAAAGTGTCGACCCTTGGATGACTCGATCCGTAAGAACCGGTGTCTGACGATGTTCCGTAATCAGCGAGCGGACACGGGTTTGTACATTGGTTTTGTTGGTTCTGTTCGCTTTGGAGTTGGTAAACGACAATCGGCTTCGCGAATATTCGCGACGAGTAGTTTCGTGCGTTGGGGTCCAGCGATTCAGTCGTCGCGTTTTAGGTGATTTATCAACATGGATATTCACGTGGTAGTAGGAGTCACGGTAGTAACGACGCGGATAACGGCGATAGTAATTGTGGAGATAGCCGCCATAAGAGCGACGAATTGCAAGGTAGTGATGGTCATAGACCGGATAGCTCCAGCGAATGTAGTAATCCAGATCTGTACAGTAATAGAATGGACCATCGTAAAAATAGAGATAGGTATATCTGTACCAAGGTTGCCAATGGTAATCTCGAGCGTAACGATGTATAACGCGAACATCAGGTTGTCGTTGATAGGTTACAACATCGACATATTCGATATCTAGTTGCTCGCCATTTTCAGCCACAATGTGCATTTCAAGGATACCGTTATCAACACGTCCTGCTGTCGCAATTTTTATCGTCTCTGAACGACGTTTTGCACGTAAAAAGAAGGTATCGCCGTAGAGGGTTTCATCCTTACCGTTATCATTATAGTTCCTGCGGGCATATTCACGTTTGGTATTGCGAATCCAAACACGACCTGCAATCTCCTCGTAATCAAAGTCCGCCCGATGGGGTTCCCCTCGATAGCGTACCAAAATCTCAACGTACTGCGCCTGTCGAGGTATCTCAAAAAGATAGATCGCACTGGCTATCGCAAATTCATAGTCCGCTTCTTTATCAGATTCATTTGCCCAAGCTGTCAGGCGGATTCCACTTTCAAAGCGAGGACTTGCAGTGACAGTTGCATTGCCACGCTCAATCCAATCTTCAACATCACCTGCGTCCCGGTGTTCGCGACTTATCCGGTCTGAAAAGTAGTCGTAGTCTGCTAGCACAGCATGGGGCATGAGCGTCAATAAGAAGATTATTAGCATCGGGCATATGGAAGTCGAGATGCGAAATTTCATGGAAACTCTCCTTTTTGGTGCACCTAGCACAGCGGATTTTCGTGACTTCCTTGCACAATGCAAGGAGTTCGCTCATGACAATCACAGTCCATGAGCGAACTTGACGTTATCCACCAATAGAATTCGTAATCTGTCAATAGCAATTTAGATGCCATACTTGATTTAAGCCCTGTCTGTTCAACAGGGACAAAGAGATCTGGTGCCCGTTGTGACCAAATCGTAGCAATAGAGATACATAACTGTGGCAAAAGCGATACCAAATATTGATTCGCCCGTTTTAATCCCTTGCCACGAGTCGAATCCCCTTTCGGGCTGCTAAATCCCGCGCAAGCGGTGTAATAATCGCTGGGTTCGTGTAACCAAATTCACGCACATTTGGTGGAAGCCCAGCAATCACCGAAGCGGTGATAATGTTCTGTCCCCCTACTAATTCCGGGTTAAAATGGTGTGTACCGTCACTTAGAACTGTCTCAGCAATCTGATCGGTAACAACAAATTGAATCCCAAAATCCGACAGGGTTTTAATGTAATTTTTCCCTAACTTTGAAATTTCAGGTGGGATTGCAGACTCATCTGAGATTTCAAAGCCATCAACCGTCGCTATTACCCTATTCCCCCGAAGCAACCCTTGGAATACAAGGTAAGCACACGGTGTATCTGCCATGCCCAAACTCAGTTTCGCTGCCATCGTGCACGATAGCGTCGGAATAACGATTAAGGAGAAACCTTCGGTAAAAGGCTGGAGGTTTGTAATTTCATCGGCTATAAAAATCCGTTCTTGCCCGCATACAGATCGGATACGTGAGATGTCTAGGATTTTAGTGGCTATCTCTGACAACATAGCTGTAACGACATAGCCACCCTGAATACATTTATCAAGTTGTTCCAGAGGACGTGCAAGATTGACTTCAGTGGCATCGAATATCGCCAGAATCCGTTTATCGGATTGGGGAGAAGTCAAAGCAAGTCCTTGTTGGTTGAGAACTTTCGCTACTTCTACTTCAATCCGCCGAATTATTTCTGGACTGAACTCCACTTAGACACCCCTAATCTTCCAGCAACTCGACGCCTTCTCCTCCCTGCAAACCGGCAGCGTTAGCGTCATCTGTATCTAGATGCATCTGCGGTACATAGCTTGGTGAGATTTTTGGATGAATGTTTTCAAAGGTCAAAGCGCGTTCGCCGGGAATCCGCACTTTTAACAGATCCCCTTCACGTATACCCCAATTTTCGGCATCTTGAGGAGTCATGTGAATATGCCGCGTCGCGCAGATTGCACCCTCTTCTAAGTGAATAGACCCTTGAGGACCAATCAATACAATTGACTCGGAACCGGTAAGATCGCCCGAATCGCGTATTGGTGGATTTAATCCCAAGCGAATCGCATCAGTCTGTGCCAGCTCAACCTGAGAATAATCCCTCACGGGACCGAGAATCCGAAGCCCCTCAATTGCTTGCATACGTCGTCCAACAACGGTTAGTGTCTCTTTCGCCGCGAATGCACCGGGTTGGTATAAAGGGGCGTGAACGATTAATTGATGTCCCTCGCCATATAAGATCTCTAAGTGTTCTTGAGTTACGTGCGCGTGTCGCGCTGAAACACCAACCGGAATTCGCTGCTGTTGAACAACAGTGTCACAAGCGCGCTGCCCAGCCGCGCAGCTTCGCAAGGCACAGCCACCACAGGGGTCTTCGCTCCCGATTGCATCGGGATTCAAAGCAACCTGCTCCAATTGTTCAAGCACTTTATGAGTGACCAGTTCAATGAGTGCCTTGTCATTCATCCGCTATCTTTCCTAACTCCATCAATTTGCTTCTTCACCGTTGGCAATATCAATGGTCAGCGCGTTGTCATCGGACTGTTCTTGGACGGGTAAAACCGATTCAACATCTGCATGTGGTCGTGGGATAACGTGGACCGATACAACTTCTCCAACTCGTGCCGCTGCTTCTGCACCGGCATCTGTGGCTGCTTTGACTGCACCGACATCACCGCGAACCATGACCGTAACATATCCGCCACCAATCTTCTCATAGCCGATAAGTTGAACATTCGCTGCTTTGACCATCGCGTCAGCCGCTTCAATGCTTCCAACCAACCCTCTCGTTTCAACCAAACCTAAAGCCTCACCAGCCATGATCGATATTGTTACCTCCTAATTGACAGTTATCAATTGTGCTTCACCTTAAAGTATAACAGATAATCCTAAAGTCGTTATAGCAGTATATCACAATCCTTTAATTGATTCAAGCATTTTTGGGAATTCATTACCAATGGCGAAATTTACAGAATCGCATTTTTTTGTTGACAGAACCGCCGTAGCACAGATATTCTGTCAACTGACCAAATACCTTCACCAAAATCTTAGCAGTGGAAGCCCCGTCCTTTAGGGCGAGGTAACTGACCAGTCCTCAAATTCACCTAGCTGACGCAATTGTAGAGAAACTTCATGACACGACACGAATTGCAACACATTTTGAGCCGACTTTGGCTCATTGCCCTTGTCATTTGGGGAACGGGGTGTATCCCCAACAATCCCTATCCGGCTTCAGAGCAGAGACAGGAAATCTACTATAGCACTTTCTCGGAGGAGCCGAAACATCTGGACCCAGCAATTTCGTACAGTTCAGGTGAGTACCGCTTTATTCAGCAGATCTACGAACCCCCGCTCCAGTACCACTACCTCAAACGCCCATATCAACTTATCCCACTAACGGCTGAATCCGTGCCGAAACCGCGTTATTTTGACCCCGAAGGAAATCCGTTGCCGGATGATGTCGCCCCTGAACAGGTTGCAACAGCGGTGTATGAGATTCGTATCCGTCCCGGAATCCAGTATCAGCTACATCCGTGCTTTGCGAAGGACGCAGCGGGGAATTTCCGTTACCACAGGTTGACAGCCGACGATGTAAAAGGGGTCTATGAAGTGAGAGATTTTCCTGAAACAGGCACACAGGAACTAATCGCCAACGATTACGTTCACCAGATTAAGCGACTCGCAGATCCGAGGGTCGCTTGCCCTCTCTTAAGCCTATTGGATAATTATATCTTGGGCATGGGCGAATATGCTCAAGCATTACGAGAGGCGCTAGAGACAGAGCGTGAGAAACGCCAGGCTGCGGCGGGTGCTACCTATAACCAAGCGGTCGATGAACGGGAGAATCCTATCTCCTTGGATATAGATGCCTTCCCGTTTCCGGGAGTCAATGTCGTTGACCGTTACACCTATCAAATCATTCTTCAAACCAAATATCCACAATTCATTTATTGGCTGGCAATGCCTTTCTTTGCACCGATGCCCAAGGAAGTTATCGCCTTTTATGAGCAGACCGCGCTGAAAGATCGGAATATCACAATCGATCGATTTCCAATCGGGACGGGTCCCTATCGCCTTGATACCTTCAAGCCGCACAAGGAGATTATCCTCGTCCGCAACGAGAATTTTCACACCGAATTATACCCTACAGAAGGAGAAGTTGGTGATAGAGAAGCAGGGTTGCTTGCCGATGCAGGTGCAACATTGCCGTTGATCCCCAAAGCAGTCTACAAGCTGGAAAAGGAGTATATTCCCCGCTGGGCTAAGTTTCTACAAGGATATTACGATGCCTCTGGCATCTCCTCGGATACCTTTGATCAGGCGATCACGTTCTCCGATACCGGTGACCCACGGACGAGCGAGCTTTTGCAGTCCCGAAATATCCTACTACAAACAAATGTAGATGTAACCACAATCTATCTTGCGTTCAATATGCTCGACGATGTGGTCGGCGGCTATACTGAGGATCGGCAGAAACTCCGTCAGGCAATCTCGATCGCGTTGGATTATGAGGAATACATCGAAATCTTTCTCAACGGACGCGGTATCCCTTCACACAACCCGATCCCGCCCGGTATATTCGGATATGAGGAGGGCGAAATCGGGATCAATCCATACGTTTATAGTTGGGATGCGGAACAGGGGGCAACTCGCAAGTCATTAGAGAACGCCCGTCAACTTCTCGCCGAGGCAGGATACCCCGGCGGTCAAGACAGAAGTGGGAATCCGCTCATCCTTTATTTTGACAACTACCGAACTGGACCAGCAGCGACCTCATTCCTGAATTGGGTGCGTAAGCGGTTTGAACTCATTGACATTACGTTGGAAGTACGAACAACGGATTACAACCGTTTTCGAGACAAGGCGAGAAATGGAAGTTCTCAGATTCTTATGTGGGGTTGGCACGCCGACTATCCGGATCCAGAAAACTTCCTCTTTCTGCTTTACGGACCGAACAGCAAGTCCAAATTTGATGGCGAGAATGTCTCAAATTACGACAATCCAGAATACAATCGGCTGTTTGATAAAATGCAAAACATGGATAACTCACCTGAACGGCTCCGGATTATCCGCCAGATGAAGTCAATCTTGCAACAGGACGCCCCTTGGGTGTTTGCCTATCACCGTGTTAATTTCAGCCTTTATCACGAATGGATGAAAAATGGGAAACCAAATACCACCGGGTACAATACCCTCAAATATCAGCGTATCGACAGTACATTGCGCGCCCAACGGCAGGGAGAATGGAATCAGCCGGTCCTTTGGCCCATCTGGAGTGTTATCGGATTTCTGATTATTGGAACGATTCCAGCAGTAGTGACAATCTGGCGGCGGGAACGCGGTAGGTAGGAGGGTACAACAGAAACCGAGTTTTTGACAAAAACTCGGTTTCTCTCTGCGTTATTTGTTTAATCCGAGATTGGATTCTGAGTTCCACTTCCCTCGGTCAACACCACCCGCTGATTTACATCGATACCGGTGAAGCGCTCGGTATCCCCGCCTAACCAGATCACCTCAATCCAATCGACTGTAGTTTCTTGCGCGAGTCCGAATTCAGCAGTCAAACTGTTGAAGGATAGATAGCTTGCGCCGGCGTTGATTTCACGAAGCTGTATCCGATCTCCCGCCTTGAGTCGAATCCTTGCCCCGACGGCATCACGGTTGCCTTTCGTGCCAATTAGTTTGACCTGCAGCCAGTTGTTGCGGTTGCCCCCTTCGTTTCGGAATAAAACTGCGGGACCGTGATTGTTGACGATAAAGATATCGACGTCGCCATCGTTATCGTAGTCCCCAAAAGCGGTGCCACGTCCCACTCGGTAGGGCATCGCAGCAACACCAGTCGCTGCTGATACATCGGAGAAGATGCCATCGCCCTCGTAACGAAAAAACTGATCCTTCTGCGGGATGAGCAGATCGTAATTGTCGAGATACTGGAAGGTGTGCCCGTTGGCGACAAAAATATCGAGGTCGCCATCGTTATCGTAGTCGAACAGATCTGTCCCCCACCCCACATATTTAAGGCTTTCTTCACCGAGCGATGCGCCGTAGGAGTCATCCACGAGGTGGATGGGGCGCGTTTCTCCCGCTTTCGGGGATTCTCCGCCTATTGCTCCTTCCTCTTGCCACATGTTGCTGTATAGAGCGTTTTCCTGCTCGATCCAGTGGCTCATGAAAAGGTCGAGATCGCCGTCGCCATCGTAGTCGCCTGTTGCAAGCCCCATTGATCCACGAAAATCCGCCGCCCACGACGCATCGCTTATGTCTGTGAATGTGCCATCGCCGTTGTTGCGATAGAGGAAGTTGGGTGACAGGTCATTGGCGACATAGAGCTCCAGATCGCCGTCCAGATCGAAGTCAGTGAAGATAGCTTGTAGGCTGCGTCCGCCGGGGGATTCGACGCCCAGTTCTACGGTGACATCTGTGAAGGTGCCGTCACCGTTGTTCCGATACAGCACATTGTCCTGCGGATCGAAGGAGTGCGGGTTCAATATACGCGGCACAGATTGCCCGTACTGCATTGATGTCTTTTGGTCTTCTGCCAATTTGTCGAGATCGTGTTCGATATAGTTGGGAACGTAAAGATCCAGGTCCCCGTCATTATCATAATCGCCGAATGCGGCACCCGTTCCCCATCGCGTATCGCCAACACCTGCCTCCTCGGTGACATCGGTAAATGTGCCATCGCCGTTGTTGCGATACAACACATTTTGCTCATAGTTCGTGACATAGAGGTCCAGATCCCCGTCGTTGTCATAATCCCCGAAAACGCAGCCCATGCCGTAGCCACGATCACCAACCCCCGCTTCCTCGGTGACATCGGTAAATGTGCCATCACCATTGTTGCGATACAGCACATTTCCCGGCGATGCCTCCGTGATTTCCGCATCGATTGGACCGGGGTTGTTGACAACGTAAAGGTCAATGTGACCGTCATTATTGTAGTCGGCGAAGGCTGCGCCAGAACCGACATCTTCGGGCAGCAGAGATGAGCGTTTCCCAAATGAATGCACAAAATTAATACCTGCTGCCTCTGTGACATCTTTGAAGATAACGGAGGAATTTGAAGATTGAGCGAAGAGAGGGGGGGAAATGCACAGCACTTGAACTGACAGGATCGCGCAAATCCAGCCTACAAGTGTCCGTTGTAAACTACCCTGTTGATCAATACTCATTTTCAACCTTTCTGGCTTTTCCAGTTTTTTCGGTAACTCATGTTAAGAAATCGTGTAACACAGACCCGGGGCAGAAGAAAGAAACCGAATTTTCAAGAAAAAATTCGGTTTCCCTTCGGTTATTGCAATCGGATCCGGGGGTCAACGAGCGTATAACTGATGTCCGTCAATAGCAAGCCCACGATATACAGCACCGAACCCAGATAAACCATGCTGCGAACAATCGCGAAATCTTGTGCGTTGATAGCATCAATGGTAAAACTACCCAGCCCGGGAATTGAGAAAAAGTTCTCCATCACAAGGCTGCCCATGAAGAGAAACGGAATTGCTAACACCACGTTTGTCAAGATGGGAATCATCGCGTTCTTCAAGGCGTGCTTGAACAGCACGATACCCTCGCCGAGTCCCTTCGCACGCGCGGTCCGCACATAGTCCCGGTTCACCTCTTCGAGGAAAATGGTACGGTAGAAACGGACGCCGGTGCCAACCCCACTAATAACGCCGATAACTGCGGGCAGAAACACAAACTTCAGCATATTCACACCGGTATCATAACCGGAAATCGGGAATAGACGGAGCATTTTGCCAAACAGCCATTGTCCAGCGATAATATAAAAGAGCGTGGAGATTGACATAAGAATCACGGCAACAATCGTTCCCCAGAAATCAACATAGGTTGCACGGTAGTAAGCGATAATCATCGAACAGGTGATGTTGACGAGCAAGCCTATAATAAAGGTCGGTATAGCGATAGCAAGGCTTGCCCACATCCGGCGGGAGATCTGGTAGCCGATGTCGATGTTGTTCCGATCTGACTTGCCGAAGTCAAACAGAAAGAGCCGCATGGCTTTCTGGGAGAAGATTGTCTGTGTGAAAACTGAGAACCCAGATTCTTCGGTGTTGAGAAACAGGGGTAGATGATAGCCGCGGTCGCGCTTCCAGCGGTCTACATCTTCTTGGGTAATATTTTTCTCCCCAAGAATCATTCGTGCCATGTCGTCAGGAGAGTTGACAATGAAAAAGAGCACAAAAGTGATAAGGTTGACTCCGACTAAGATCGGGATCGCGTAAAGGGTGCGGCGTATGATGTAATTGAGCATTCGTCAGTTACCCCGCCCTAAAGGACGGAGCTTCCACTGCTAGGAATTTGGTGAAACGGAACAAAACGTAAAGCGTGAAATCCCGTTCCGAGGATCCCGATCTATCGGGACGTGAAAACAACCTGTTCATTGATTCATTAGTTCATTGGCAGCCAAGCGAACCTCTATTGCCAGATCAGCTGAACGGCAAGTGCTTCGTCCGGATGCTCCCACAAGAAGTCGAAAGCCTCCTTCGCATTCTGATAAGGAAAACGGCGGCTAATCATTTGAGCTGCTTGGATCTCTTCTGCACGGATCTTCTCTATTGCACGTTGCGCGATTTGCCCGCGCGGTTCATCGGTAAGGACACCCGCCACAAGCCGCTTGCTCATAATCTTTGATGAATACAACGGCAACGGCTCGCCTTGGTATAACGCAATCAACTGGAGGGTTCCCTTCCTACGCACCATGTCTTGCGCCTGCTCAAACGATTTAACCCCAGCGTGTCCGCCAACACAGTCAATCACAAGGTCTGCACCATTCCCATCGGTTAAACGTTGCACCGCTTCGACCGGGTCCTCTTCCGAGGCATTGATAGTAATATCCGCCCCCAATTCAGTAGAGAATTGACACCGCAGCGCCACCGCATCGACCGTGATGATGCGGTCGGGACCGTATCCACGCAGCACTTGCATCATCAGACTCCCGACAATGCCCTGTCCCAGAATGACAACCGTATCTCCTTCTTGGACCCCTGATGAATCCGCCCAAGCGATTGAGCTTATTGAGAGCGGCAGGAATGTCCCCTCTTCAAAGGAGATGTCATCTGGGAGCGGCACGACCCGTCCCTCCACGCTGGCATCGACCTCTCCGACAGCATATTCAGCGTGGGGTGCAACAACCATCACCCGTTGTCCGACCTCATACTCCGTGACCGCCGATCCAATTTGCTCAACGACACCTGTGAGGGAATACCCCATCATCCTTGGAGGGATTGCCTCCTCCATGATATAACGACGAAACAGCTCGGAACCACGGCTAATCAGCGTGGTATGTGTCTTCACCAAAACTTGACGACTGTTAATCTCAGGAATCGGTATATCTTCCAACTGAATGTTGCCAAAACCTTCTGGCTTTATCACGCGAATCATGGCACACCCCTCCTATGCGGGAAACATCAAACATGCGTAGTAGCACTATGAGTGTATTTCTATGTCTTTCGCATATTTTATAACATTATTCCAATTATGTCTCCACTATATTTTATCAGGATTCGAGGCAAATTTCCGCTACTTCTTAGAATCGTGAAAGAATTCACGTCACATAGACTGTCCCGATTATCCTGAAAATCACTGAAACTTGATCCATTCTTCGGCACCTGATGCGAGTAAGTTTTTGATTGACTTTGTAGGCTCGCTTAACATAAAATGTTTTGTTAAACTAACGATCGAACTGTCAAAAAGAGAATATAATTTTAGGTGTCACATAATCATTCTAAACGGTAAATAGTCTAATGCTATAATTGACACCTTTTGATTCACCCACACATTACAGCACAGGATAGGAGATTCGGATGCGAACTTGGGTTACGCTTAAAGTACTTTTTTATTTTATCTTGGTAGGGATATGCACTGCCCTAATTGGTTTTAATGATGCGTTGGCTTCGGATTGGTCCAGTTGGCGCGGTCCTAATCAAGATGGTTCATCCTCAGAAACCGGCTTAGTCTCAAACTGGTCCTTAGATGGCGAAAACTTGCTTTGGAAGGCAGACTTTATTGGTCGCTCCACACCAATCGTTTTGAACGATCGGGTCTATGTCATTGGGCGCGTTGGAGTAGATATTACTGAGCAGGAACGGGTTGCATGTTTTGATGCCGAGACAGGGAAGATGCTCTGGGAACACCGATTCAACGTCTTTCACAGCACTATCCCGTTTAATCGACTGGGCTGGACAAGTCTCGCGGGAGATACAGACACCGGTTATATTTACGCCCACACCATCAGCGGCGTGTTTGCCTGTTTCGACAAAGATGGAAAGATTGTCTGGTCACGCTCTTTGACAGAGGAATTTGGTCGATTCACAGGCTATGGTGGGCGAACTGTTACACCTGTTGTCGATGGGGACTTTGTGATCCTCAGTTTCCTTAATACCAGTTGGGGGAGTCACGCCCCAATGCGCCACCGTTATTTTGCCTTTGATAAAAAGACCGGAGAGGTGGTTTGGACAACGAAGCCCGGCGGTCCCCCGAAGGATACAACTTACCCCGTCTCCGTCATAATGAAGATAAATCACCGGCGGTTGTTAATCGATGGCAACTCGGACGGTCATGTGTACGCGATGGATATCCAAACGGGTGAGAAAGTTTGGGGATTCCAAGTCAGTCAGGGACCGCTTAATGCGTCAGTGGTTGTAGATGGCACACGGGTTTATGCAAGCCATAATCGGGAGAACACCGACACGACGGTGATGGGGCGCGTTGTCTGTATCGACGGAACGGGCACAGGAGATATTACCAAGACGCACGAACTCTGGCGCGTTGACGGCATAGAGGCGGGTTATAGCTCTCCAGCGATAGCCGACGGTCGGCTTTATGTTGTGGATAGCGCGGCGAATTTGCACTGTCTTAATGGTGAAACCGGAGAGGTTCATTGGACACATAGCCTCGGTACAGTAGGTAAGGGCTCACCCGTCGTCGCTGATGGCAAAATCTATGTCACCGAAGTCAACGGACACTTCCACATCCTGGAACCGGGTGAAAGCGAATGCAAAACACTTAGCACGATACAGATTGAAAGGGAACCCGGTCATTATGCGGAGATTTACGGTTCACCCGCTATCGCTGACGGCCGGGTGTACTTTACCACCGAGGAAGGACTGTACTGCTTGGGAGTTCAAGGGGCTTCAGCTTCCACTTCAAGCCAAGTTGTTTCTGGATCCGCCGGTTTGAAGATGGCTACTGGCTATCCCACATCAATACAGATTGTTCCCACCGAAGTTCTAGCTCAACCGGGAGGGAGTCTCCAATTTAGCGTTTATGCCTTTAACGATGAAAGCGCACAGGTTATTGGTGCAAAGGCTGCTGAGTGGTCGCTGGACGGATTGTTAGGATCTATTGATGAGAGCGGAAAGTTGACCCTTGCACCGAGTCAGGTCGGTCAAGCCGGAACGGTATCAGCGAAAATCGAGGATCTACAAACCTTCGCGCGTGTTCGGGTCATCCCACCGTTGCCGTGGCAGGAAGATTTTGAGTCGATAGAGGTAGGGAAGAGTCCACCGCATTGGGTTCGTGCAACAAACCGATTTGTCGTCCGTGAGATGGATGGGAACAAAATTCTTGTCAAACCGCCCGCCCGCCGTGGATTGCACCGCTCTAATGTCTATCTTGGTCCTCCGAACATGAAGGATTACACCGTTCAGGTCGATCTGTTAGGCACCAAGCCGAAGCGAAATCTTCCGGACATG
The DNA here is from genome assembly GCA_003635265.1 of Candidatus Poribacteria bacterium. Classification (GTDB taxonomy): domain Bacteria; phylum Poribacteria; class WGA-4E; order WGA-4E; family PCPOR2b; genus PCPOR2b. The sequence goes on along the minus strand of PYIZ01000016.1, from coordinate 22,903 downwards.
GGACTCATCGCCAATCGTTATACCCTTGAGATGCAGGGCAATCACCAACGGCTTCAGGTGCTTTCGTGGCGATCGGATCTCCGAATGGCAAAGTGGATTGATTTCAAGTGGGAGCCGAATGTCTGGTATACCATGAAAATGACGGTGGATATTGTCGATGATACGGCACAGGTCAAGGGAAAGGTTTGGGTAAGAGGTGAGCCGGAACCTGAGGAATGGACGATTACCGTTGAAGATCCGCTGCCGAATCGGGAGGGGAGTCCGGGGATCTACGGCTATTCGCCTGCTGAGATTTATTATGATAACCTGAAGGTTTGGGGGGATTGAGGAGATGTCATGGGAAATCAATTAACCCGTTTACAGGTCAAAAACTTCCGTTCATTGGCAGATGTCTCAATTGAAACACGACCAATTAACGTTCTGTTTGGACCGAATGGATCAGGAAAATCAACGTTGTTGGACACCATTTGGTTCGTAAGAGATTGTACCAAACGAGGCGTTGACGAGGCTTCCTCTTATCGCAGTCACGGAATTGGCATGTTGTGGGACAAAGCTGATCAAGAAGCTAACATATCGATTAAGATCGAAACAGAGTTGGCGGAATATGAAGTTTTATTCGGGTTTTCCGAAGGACGCATTGAACCTTTTGCAGGAGAAGCATTACATTCAAAACTTCGCAAACTCTGTCTAATTGACCGGAAAATAGGTAGCGACAAGGTTGAATTTTATCACAATTCAATGGAACAATCAGTTTCAATTACGCTGAAGGATGCAGAAAAACTTGCTTTGAACTGGTATCTCGCTTTTGAAGATGAATCCGACGAAGCAGCTGAATTGGATCGATTGCTTCATTTTGTTCATTTTTACCATGCGCGTAAGATTTTGTTGCCCACGCTTAAACGTACCGGGTCAGAATCAAGCTATCATACCTATTTATGGGAATATGGTCAAAATGTCTGGTCTGTCTTGCGAAATATCCACGGTAAACGAGCAATTGATAACCGTTATGATACAATCATAGATTTTATGAGGAAAAGTTTCCCCAATTTCAGAGATCTGGTCATAGAGCAGACAGGACCCAATTCAGTTTACGGTAGTTTTTTAGAGAACGGGCGTCAAGATCTAATTCAAGCCTCTGGCGTATCAGATGGTCATCTGCAAATGCTTATTCACCTAACGGCTCTATTTTCTGAGGGAACGGATCGAGACTCACTGATTGTGTTCGATGAGCCGGAGACTTCGCTTCACCCTTATACTATTTCCGTGTTTGCGGAAGCAGTCAAGCTAGCCACAAAGGAGTGGAACAAGCAGGTCTTCATCGCAACACATTCCCCGGTTTTGATCAGTCAATTTGACCCAGAAGATCTTTTGGTAACAGAGTTGGATGAGTCTGGACAGACGGTTTTAACGCGAGTCAGTGAGATGAAAGACATTCAAGATCTACTCGAAGACTATGCTACAGGATCGCTCTACATGGCTGGAGCAATTGCCCCCCAAAGCGGGCCATACACCCGTGAGAAAGCTGAATGAGTGCACAGGATACAGCATCTACCGAATCCTCACAATGCGCTGATTTTCACTTCGGCTTAATCGTTACCGGGGACACTGAGCAAGAGCATCTCCCAAAGCTATTTAAGTCGTTAAAGGAAACTGGGGGTTGCAAATTTGAAGTGATTCAGACAATCGGACAGCGCGATCCCAGAACGTCAAGCAGACCTAGACGTAATCTCAAGGTGTTGGGCACCAATCAGTCTATTCCACCGACGGATTGGGAAGAAATCGGATTACCAGCAATAGAACACGTGAATCAAAGCGGATACCATTTTGTCATCCTGATCGATGATTTAGAGTATCGCCGCAGAGATCAGGCACCATTGGTCTTTGATCGTTACCGAACGGCACTTGATATAGCATTAAAGGCCTTGAAGCATCGTGCGTCCGTGCATTTTCTGGTGTATATGCTTGAGGCGTATTATTTCGCTGACACACAAGCGATCAACGCTGTTTTGGGAACTTCTTTGCCAGACCGTGACGACGATGTGGAAACAATTCGTAACCCTAAAAGTGACCTTAGAGAACTGTATCCTAGTTTTAGGGAAATCAACGATGGCGGAAGGATTCTCGATCAGATTGACATCGAGCGTGTTTTATCTGGTCCCGACGCTTGCGCTTCGCTCAGAACTTTGTTTGCCTAGTGCGTAAAGGTGTTGGAAACATATCCTGCCCTCGACTGTGCAGATTTCTATGACAAATACAGACTTCACGACGGAAAATTGAGTGAAATTACACGAACACAGTTAGACAATCTTTAATTGACAACTCGATAAGGAGCAAAATGAGACATCAACAAATTCTAGGAATAGGTGCTATTACTTGTATTATGTTCATAACGGCTTTGATAATGTCGGCAATGCCCGCCTTCGCTGAGACAGCGATGTGGGGGTTCACGCCATCACGAAACCTCGTCTCCGATGAGAAAGATCTACCGGTAAAATGGGATGCAGAAACCGGGTTAAACATCAAATGGACGGCAACGTTGGGTTCGCAGACCTACGCGGGTCCCCTTCTTATCGGCGGCAAGGTGTTTGTCGGGACGAACAATCAGGGGAAACGGAACCCAAAACTTACCGGCGATCGCGGTGTTATGATGGCGTTCCGCGAATCGGATGGGGAATTTCTCTGGCAGTCCACACACACCAAACTCCCCGCCGGACGTGTCAACGATTGGCCCCAACAGGGCATCTGCTCAACGCCTTATATTGAGGACGATCGGCTCTACTATATTTCCAACCGCGCCGAAGTTGTCTGCGTCGATACCGAAGGTTTTATGGACGGAGAAAATGATGGACCTTTCACAGAGGAGACCGACACCAGCGAAATTGATGGGGACATTATCTGGAAGTATGATATGATCGAGGAGTTGGAGGTTTTTCCCCACAATCTCGCCACCTGCTCCCCGGTTGGTGCCGGCGATCTGCTCTTTGTGGAAACGAGCAATGGTGTTGACGAAGGGCACGTCCACATTCCTTCCCCTTTTGCACCGAGCTTTATCGCACTCAATAAAAACACAGGCGAACTGGTTTGGGAAGATGCTTCTCCCGCCGAAAACATCTTACACGGTCAATGGTCCAACCCCGCCTACGGGGTAATCAACGGCAAACCCCAAGTCATCTTTCCCGGCGGCGACGGTTGGGTCTATTCCCTCGAACCTGAGACTGGAGAACTGATCTGGAAGTTCGACTGCAACCCCAAAGATTCTGTGTGGGAGTTAGGTGGACGAGGGACACGCAATAATATCATTTCGACCCCTGTCATCTGGAAGGATAAGGTTTACATCAGCGTGGGACAAGACCCGGAACACGGCGAGGGAGTGGGGCATCTCTGGGCGATTGACGCGACAGGTGAGGGAGACATCACCGAAACCGGTGCCGTCTGGCATCGGGGCGACGAGGATTTCCACCGCACGATGTCCACTGTCGCAATTGAGGATGACTTGCTCTATATAGCAGACTTGAGCGGCTTCGTCTACTGCCTCGATGCGAACACTGGTGAACATCATTGGACGTATGACACATTTGCCGCGATTTGGGGATCAACATTCGTGGCGGATGGCAAGGTCTACATCGGAGACGAGGACGGAGATCTCGCCATCTTAAAAGCGGGCAAAGAGAAGGAACTTATTTTCGAGACTAATATGGGAAGTGCCGTTTATACCACCCCGGTAGCAAAAGACGGTGTGTTGTATATCGCAAGTCGGAATACACTCTTTGCGATTGCCATGGAGTAAAGGAGGAATAATCTAATGGCCAAGGATAATTTTCAGCCTGCCGATCTACCCTATCAATATGAGTTTGAAGCGGACGAACTCTCAGCGATTAAGGCGTGTCATGATGCACACGGTTTTGCCGTTGTAAAGAACGTATTGTCGCCGGCTTATGTGGAAGAACTGAAGGAATCCGTCAGTCAGGTGCTTGATCCAGAGAGTGACTTGGGGCTTGGGGAGACACGCGTCAAGCATGCTTTCATCGAATACTCAAAACCCCTTTGGAAACTGCTTGAGAACGAGGACTACCTGAATATCAATCGATCTATTTTCGGGACTGACGCGCTCACGATCCATCGATCCGCTGCAATCCTGAAGAATGTTGAATCGGGTCCGGTGTTGTGGCATACCGACTGGTGTGGTTTTTCTGAACCGCCGCCAAAACACTCCGGCGACGTGTTGAATCGCGGTGATTGGCCCAACGGTATGTGGTTCTATCTCAACGGCACACATCCGAGCCGAGCGGGCCTGGCAGTTATCGAAGACTCCCATAGAACTGACTGGCAACCGCCCGATGGGTTTGAATTCACGGAGGATAAGCGTTCATTCCACCGAACAGGCGAAGAATCGAAACCCTATGACCGGATGGATATGCCGGGCACAGTTCCACTTTTCACAGAACCGGGAGATCTCATCATCTTTGCAGCGCGGACGTATCACGGCGCTTTTCCACACGGCGGCGATGAACCCCGTCTCTCATGTGGCTTTATTTTTCGCCCGACCCAAGAGAAACTCTCGATTCCGTGGGAATTACCTGAATCCGCGCACCGGTTCATGGACGGACTTTCCCCTGAGTTGCAGCGTTACGTTGAGGATTACCCAAGTATTGATATAGGCTGGAAGCCAGCGGATTAAGCCTCCCGTCGTACAGGATACACCTACAACTATGGATAACTTGAATCAATCATTATCAGAAAAAGCGGCAGAGGCGCGGGATCGGCTTGATGCCCATGTGCGTGAAGTCGTTCAGTGGCATTTCAGTCCGGAGACCGGCGCTCCGTTTTGGTTGGAATTTGCAGAGACGCTGGATTTTGATCCCCGCGAGAAAATAGGAAACTACGACGACCTAAAACTGCTTGGGCATTTTCAAGATGAATGGTTGCGAGGCGGACCGGTACGGCAATGGGTTCCCAAAGGTTATGCAGACCGACCTGTGTATGTCTTTGAAACAGGTGGATCTACCGGCGTTCCAAAGACTCGCATCAGCATTCGTGACTTCCAGATCGATTACGAGATGTTCAGCGAAACCTTGCCCGATGAGAACTTTCCGCGTGGTAGCGACTGGTTAATGCTCGGTCCCTCGGGCCCACGACGGCTTCGTCTCGCTGTTGAATATCTGGCACAGCATCGTGGTGGTATCTGCTTCCTCGTTGATCTCGATCCGCGGTGGGTGAACAAATTGATTCAGTACGGCAAACATCAGGAGTTGGATCTTTATAAAAACCACGTTATTGATCAAGCGTTGAATATCCTACGCGCCCACGACAATATCCGGTGTCTGTTCACAACACCGAAGTTGCTTGAGGCACTGTCAGAAAAAATCTCCCTACCGAAGGCTGGCATAAAAGGGATCTTTTGCGGCGGCACGGAAATGGATGCCCAATTCCATCGCTTTGCCCGTGAAGAGCTGGTGCCGGGCGTTGAATTTATGCCGACGTACGGAAACACGCTCATGGGCTTGGCGTGTTGCAAGCCGTTTGATCCCGCCGATAACTACGCAATTATCTACTATCCGCCGCAGCCCCGTGCTGTCATTGAACTGGTCAACCCAGACAACCCGGAAGAAACTGTCGACTACGGTGAAACAGGGCGCGTGATGCTGACCACACTGACACACGAGTTTTTCATGCCCCGTTTTCTCGAGAGAGACGAAGCAGAACGGGCGCAACCGATCGAACAGTATCCGTGGGACGGCGTTCAAAATCTACGGCTGCTCTCGGAACTTCAGGAGTCCGTTGTGGTGGGAGTGTATTAGTTTAACCTAAGTTGCTAGTCGTCCAACTCGCTCGGCTTGGATAGACATATCCAAGCCATGCTTGTACGTGTGCAGTGGATTTGTCAATCCACTGCGAGCGGTAATGGGTTTTATTCAGTTTCCATTCTCCCGTTTTGCGACATTTTCCATAACTAGCAACTTGCGTTAGTTTAGATTAGATGTAAGATTGGTTGGAATAAATTGATATTCGTCATCAGAACAAATAAACAAAGAAAGCGAGGAAACATTTTATGGAGATGAGACCTCTTACAGCGAATCCGTCCCAGGTTATGGTTGAACAACTTGCGGCATCGGGTGTGAAATATGTATTCAATAATTCAGGCTCGCGTGAGGCACTCTTTTTCGATGCGCTGCATGTACATCCAGATATACACGGCATTTTGGCGCTTCATGAGGGCAGCGTTGCGGCGCAAGCAGGCGGTTATACACAGGCAAATCTCGATCCGGGGGTCATGCTGGTGCATCTCGGTGCGGGGCTTGCCCAATGCTTAGGACAGCTCATCAACGTTTGGGCTGGCAGTTTGCCCGTCGTGGTTATCACCTTTGCGGGGGACACCGGCAGCTACGCAGATCGGATCGGACTCGATCTCAGCCACGACTTCGGACCGACCTCCATCGCTGCGCCTTTTACGAAGCAAAATTGGACTGTGATTGAACCCGACGGACTGTCGCAAGCGATTCATCGCGCCTTACTAGTTGCCAAAACACCGCCGGTGGGACCTGTTCACCTCGCCGTCTATGATCGGGTACTGGGTGCCGAACAGATAAGCACAAACATTATTGAGGGAGAACTTCCCGACCTCCACGCGGGTTATCCTTCAGATAGCGATGTCGAGAAGCTTGAATCTGCTCTGCGCGATGCGAAATCTCCCCTGTTTTATATTGGAGATGGCGTCTGGAAAAGCGGTGCAGAAGCGCAAGTCTCTGCACTCGCTGAACATTTTGGGGTTCCCTTCGTCGGAAGTTGGGGAAGAGGCATCTCAACGACGCATAAACTCAACTGCGGACGGATGGATCAGGCAGCAAGCGCCCTTCAGCCTGACCTGATCGTTTGTATCGGTATGCGGCATGGTGGCGGCGGGAGGCCGGGTGATTTCGGCACATTTTCCAGAGCGAAAAAAGTCATCGCCATTGGACCGGATATTGAAAATGTAAAGAACATACCAAATATAGATCTGGCGATCCTTGCGGATGAGTGTCGAACCTTTGAGCGGTTAGCGGAATTGGCATCGAGCCATCCACCAAAGCAGTTTGTCGAACGACGTGCCTGGGCACACGAACGCGCCGCAGCACTTCGCACACAACGGCTAAAGGACACACAACGGGGTGAAGCGCAACCGAACCAAGTCCGACCGTGGCTGGTCGCAGATGTCCTCGACAAAGCCTTAGAACGCCGTGGCGGTGGGCTGGTGATGATCGAGCAATACGTTGTTCCCTTGGACATCGTAGGTGGACCTGATGGCGGCGGCAAGAATGCGTATATTCGGGCTGCCGGTGGGTCTGAGGGTTATGGTATTGGCGGGGCGGTCGGTTTGAAATTGGCAGCGCCTGACAAGCCGGTCGTTGGATTGGTCGGTGACGGTTCAATGTTCTACGCGGATTCGGGGCTTTGGACCGCAGCGCATCACGGCGTACCGGTTCTCTACATTATTTCTAACAATCAGTCCTATGGCGTTGTTGCCTCGTCCTTTGGACGCGCAAATGGTGTGATGAAGGAGACCGGTGAATACGCCGGCGTCGTTCTGGACGGCATCGATCCAGTGAAACTTGCCGACGGATTCGGCGTGGACGGTATGCACGTCCAAGATGAATCTCGGCTTGCTGCAGCGATTGATCATGGACTGAACGTGGTTGAGGGAGAGAATCGTCCATTCCTCCTGAACGTCCGCTTACCGTTAGGGGTTCCAGAGGGCGGACGTGCCGCCAAGCAGTTCCGACTTGCAGATGCCGTGGCGGCAGCTCAGGCTCGCGCGGCATAGTAACCATTTAACGGGTAAACATGAATCCAAATCTATAATCTTGGGTGCTAGTTGGTAAGAGTGTTGTTTCCATATCGCTCAAGAGTTCATTGGTTCACTAGTTCAGTCATGAACCTATGACGCTATGAACAAATCGTTTTCACGTCCCGATTTATCGGGATCCTCGGAACGGGATTTCACGCATCACGTTTCACTGTCGGTCTTTGACCGGTGAGTGTATCAACAGCTACGAACTAGCACCATTGGTTCTATGTGCACAGGACTTATTTACCATGATACACATTCCGATTTTGCGGACTGGACTTTCTTATAGAAGTTTGAATCTGAGCCATGTATCACATATCCAAACAGGCGAACCCCTTGCCGTTGTGAGTCAGGCAAATCGCGGATTGATCGCAAAGGATTTGTACCAAGCCAAGGAAAACAAACAAACCCTTGAAGATCTGTCTGTCTCAGAACTCTTGGCGATTTGTAAAAAAGCAGCCAATCTTTTTATGGAATCGGAACTGCCTCTGGACGATACGCTACAGTCGCCTGATGACTATATTCAGCAGGTGTCTGGAACAACGGGCTTGCCTCAAAGCCTCTGCCTCAAAAACATGGGTAAGATTCGGCTGGTTTTGGACGAAATGGAAGCGGTTCTCGATGGATTGACACGCGGATTGGATCTGTCTATTATGGATTCTGGATGGGGCGCCCAAAACGAACGTCCGTTGAGTTATGTTCCTCAAACTGACACATTGGGGGCGGTACTTCCGAGCAATTCCCCCGGCGTTCATTCCCTTTGGCTGCCGGCGATTCCATTGAAAACCCCACTCGTTCTCAAGCCCGGCAGCGAGGAACCGTGGACGTCTTTCCGTATCGCACAGGCTCTTATTGAGGCAGGTTGTCCGCCGGAAGCATTTGGCTTCTATCCTACGGATTATTCGGGCGCAGCGGAAATTCTGCTTCAGTGCGGTAGATCGCTGCTGTTTGGCGGTGGCTCGACGGTGGCACCGTGGCAGGCGAATCCCAACGTGCAGATTCACGGACCAGGGCGGAGTAAAGTTATTATCGCTGATGATAAGATCTCACGCTGGGAAGAATATCTCGATCTCACGGTCAGTTCGATCGCTGAAAACGGTGGACGGTCTTGTATCAACGCCTCCGGGGTCTGGGTTACATCACATGGTCGTGAAATCGCGGAGGCGTTGGCACAACGTTTGGCGGACATCACCCCAAAACCGTTAGACGATCCGGACGCCGAAATTGCCGCCTTTACCAATCCGAAAGTTGCCGAGGGAATTTCGGGGCTCATCGACAATCAACTGAAAGTTCCCGGCGCAACGGATCTGACAGCCAAGCATCGAGATGGAGAACGGGTGGTTGAGGAAGCCGGCTGCACCTTCCTCAGTCCGAGCGTCATCTGGTGTGCAGATCCTGAACATCCGCTGGCAAACACGGAGTTTCTATTTCCCTTCGTCAGTGTGGTGGAGGTCCCGCAAGATGAGATATTAGATCGTATCGGTCCGAGTCTCGTGGTAACTGCCATCACGGAAGATGAGACATTTATCCACAATTTGCTCGGGTCTCCGGAGGTAGAACGTTTGAATATAGGCCCCATTTCGACGAATCAGATTTCATGGGATCAGCCGCATGAAGGGAATCTGTTTGATTTTCTTTATCAACAACGGGCGTTGCAAGTGAGCCGTGGATAGTAAAGATTGAAGATAAATAGGAAGTACGAAGGAGTAAAACCAATGGGCAGTTTGGCAATCGAAGAAAAGAGACCTCTTGGACAACCTGCTAATATGCCCACGGTAAAGCGGATTGGCAGACAGAAGCTAGAAATCTCTACGGCTGACGCTTCTGCAATACTCGAAAAACATCAACTTGGAAGGTTGATGACTCTCAAACCGCTTGAAGCCAATCCGATGAATTCGATCTTTGAAATTAAACCGGAACGAGGCGATTCGCTTATTTTGAAGATTCAATGTCGTCTTGGCATCGGTTCGTTAAAAGGTGAACATTATGCCATACATCTACTGAGGCAGCTGACAGATCTCCCTGTGTCTCACCTGTGTCTGTTTGATAACGATAGAGATATTATCCCTTACCCTTATTTACTCTCAAATAAACTATCGGGAGAATCGGGTTATGCCTTCTTTGAAAGAACCGATCACGTCAATCGAATGCAACTCTCGGAAGCATTAGGGCATATTGTCGGTGTTATTCACCGTCTAGAAGTTAGGGAACCGGAACAGTTACGAAATTGCGATTTGAATCAGTGGCAAGGCATTGTTAAAAAAGCACTTTTAAGCGATGAAAATTTTAGAGAAGAGATTGCTGCGCTCTCAGACACATTCTACTCGCAGTTAAGCGATCTGATGGCATCGGTGTCAGCATTGCAGATTGACGATGAGCCGGTATTATTGTGGGGTGACGCGTTCTTCTATAATCTGCTGGTGAAAAGCAATAATGGAAAGGTTGAAATAACAGGGCTCTATGATTTTCAGTTCGCCGCCTACGGAAGTCACCTATTTGACTTTTACAAAATTGAGGGAGACTTCCGGGGTCGCCGTCCTCGTGAGATTTATGGTCACGCCGAATATATCGAACAATTTCACAAAGGATATGAAGAAGCAGGGAAGGCAGCGAATGCCCCTTCAGATACCCATCAGATTCTTGTGAATATCATTCGTAACGCTATTCAGACCCGCTACTGGTGGTGGGACTGTTTTGGGATTCTCCATCCTAAAACTCCCGACTACCTTAAAGCCATCTTGGGCGGGCTAGCAGAACTCGCTCGAAGGTAGAAGAATTTCAGGCCTGCCGCCTGTTAGAACGCAGCACATAAACAAGGCTCGTAAACGACCTCCGTTACATTTTATGCACTATTTTTCACGTTCATAAGTGGTTAACCAAATAACCCGCACAATAGGAGAGACTCCATGATCTTAGCAGAAATGACCTCGCCCGAAGTTGATGCCCTGCCACGCGATATTGTTGTGCTGATGCCGGTGGCATCTTGCGAACAACATAGCCTACACCTGCCAGTATTCACGGACAGCCTGATCGGACAAGAGGTCGCGCGCCGTGTCCATGAACGCTGCCCAGACAATGTTCTAGTTCTGCCGATGCAGTGGCTCGGATACTCTCAGCATCATATACGGTATCCCGGCACCATCAGCGCTATATCCGAAACCCATCTGCTACTGATGATGGATATCGTCGCTTCTATGGTAGGCCACGGCTTCAAGAAGATTTTCATCCAGAATAGTCACGGCGGTAACAGCTCGAATATCTCAGTCCTTCTCCAGCGTTTGATGGAACGTTACGGCGATAGCGGTGCGGAATTTTATTCCCGTTGGGCGTGGGGTGGAGCACTTGATGAGATTCGTGAGTTGGGTAGCGCAGGATCGGGTCATGCCGGTGAAACCGAGACCTGTATGATTATGGCAATCGACCCCAGTCTCGTTCGCACAGATCGGTTAGATCCCGACGGGGAGCGCGACGGGATGCGGGTGCCGGGGATGGCCTCCTACTACCGCTTCGATCAGCGGACTCGGCACGGTGGCGTCGGCGATCCCCGACCTGCAACCGCTGAAAAGGGGGAGCGGATGCTAGACGCTTCCGCCGATGAGATCGCTGAACAGGTTAAGCAGATCCGGGCGGCGAAACCGTTTGATTAATCCGAGTGTGTTAGATTTTAAGCAAAATGCAATCCTTCGATTTCCAATCCAGTACCCGCGTTGTTTTCGGTGAAAACGCCCTAGACCAGTTGGGCGATCTGACGAAAGAGCTGGGGGGACGGCGGGTGCTCATTGTCACCGATTCCGGTATCATCAGGTCAGGCATAACAGACAGGGCAGTTGATTCGCTGAAAGCAGCACGCCTGGAGGCTTTCGTTTTCGATGGAGTCGAGGAAAATCCGACCAGCCGCCATGTCGCAGAGGGTGCACTGTTTGGGAAAGATCAGGGAGAGATTAATCTGCTGATAGGGCTTGGCGGTGGGAGTGCGATGGATTGCGCCAAAGGGATTAACTTCATCTTGACAAATGGCGGACGGATGGAAGATTATTGGGGTGTGGACAAAGCGACCCAACCGATGCTCCCTTCCATTGGTATTCCGACAACCGCAGGCACCGGCAGCGAAGCGCAGTCTTTCGCCTTAATCTCCCAAGAGGGTACGCACCAGAAGATGGCGTGCGGCGACAAAAAAGCACGATTCCGAACGGTTATTCTTGATCCAGTTTTGACGGCAACCACCCCGAAGAGGGTAACAACCGCCACAGGTATTGACGCCATCTCCCATGCGGTGGAGAGCTATGTGTCCACGCGGCGAAGCCCGATCTCCCAGATGTTCGCCAAAGAGGCATGGCGCTTGTTGGAAAAAAGTTTTGAAGTTGTGGTCAGGAACCCAGAAAATATAGAAGCCCGAAGCCGAATGCTTCTGGGGGCGCATTTGGCGGGTGCTGCGATAGAGAGCTCCATGCTCGGCGCCGCACACGCGTGTGCAAATCCTTTGACTGCTAGGTATGACATCACGCACGGTGTTGCAGTCGGATTGATGCTCCCCAGTGTTATCCGCTTTAACAGCCAAGTGGTAGGCACACTTTATCAAGATTTATATCTTTCACCGCTGCATGAACGGATTTCCAAATTAAGAGCGGTAGCAGGACTGCCGGAGCGGTTGAGGGATTTTGAGATTCAGCAGGCAGATCTGTCCCAACTAGCAGAAGCAGCATCCAAGGAGTGGACAGGGCAATTCAACCCACGACAGGTCAGCAAGGTAGAATTACTGAAACTTTATGAAGCAACTTATTAGCGCGCAAGGTGTAATACAGATAACATTTTACGTTTCACGTTTCACGTTTTACATTTTTCTCAGCTATATTCTGATCCATTCGATCGGACAAAGCCAAGCGTCCGCTGACGATTGGTTTAGCTTTCGTGGTAATCCTCAACTCACTGGTGTTGCTACCGGCGAGTTGCCCGAAAACCTCGAACCGCTTTGGATATTTGAGGCGCAAGATGGGATCGAGTCGACCGCTGCTATTGCAGCGGGAACGGTTTATGTCGGATCTTTAGATGGCTACCTCTACGCCATCAACCTTGAAAACGGGGAATTAAAGTGGAAGTATCAGGCGTCCGGCGAGATTAAATCTTCCCCCACTGTATTCAGCAATGTGGTATACTTTGGCGATGGCATGGGTGTCTTTCACGCGGTAGATACCGAAACAGGTAAATCTAGATGGACTTTTGAAACCGAGGCTGAGATTATCTCCTCCGCCAACGTTGTCCAAAATCGTCTGCTATTCGGTTCTTACGACCAATTCCTTTACTGTCTCTCCGCAAAAGATGGCTCGTTGGTTTGGAAGTTCGAGACGGAGGGATACGTCCATGGAACACCGGCGATTGTCAACGACGTAGTTGTTGTGTCAGGGTGCGACGGTTATCTGCGCCTCATCAATATCGCTGACGGTGTGGAGCAGCAAAAAATTGGATTGGGTGACTATGTCGCTGCCAGTCCTGCTATTCTGAACAACCGAGCGTATGCGGGAACTTTTGGGAATCAGGTATTGTGCGCCGGGTTGGAAAACTCTGAAATTCTTTGGCAGTATGAACATCCGGAACGGCATTTTCCATTCTACGCTTCGGCGGCTGTGATGGCTGATATGGTTGTGATCGGCGGACGCGACAAGATGGTTCACGCGCTGAACCCACAGACCGGAGAACCGCTGTGGACATATCCTGCCAAATCGCGGGTGGATTCCTCGCCGGTGATTGTCGGTGAGCGCGTTTTCTTTGGAACGGTAGGCGGAGAACTCGTTGCGTTGAATCTTAATTCGGGTGAAAAAGTCTGGGAATTTGTAGTCGGGGCAGCCATTATTGCTTCTCCGAGCGTTGTAGACGGAAAATTAGTGATTGGAGCAGACGATGGCAGAATATACTGCTTTGGGAAAGAGGAGTAGATCATGAGTGAACAACCAAAAACAGCGACCCCTGAACCGGCGACAACACGGACCGATGCACAGGAGACGGAGGTCGGAAGCGTTTTTGTTTCAAACTATCCACCGTATTCATTCTGGGGAAAAGAATATGTGCCGGAAGCGATAAACGCATTGAATTCCCCACCAACACCGGAAGTCACCTTAGGATTGTATCTGCATATCCCGTTCTGCCGCAAACGGTGTAAGTTCTGTTACTTCAGGGTGTACACGGATAAAAATAGTTCCGATATTCAGATCTACCTTGACGCGTTGGGTAGGGAGGTTGAACTTTATAGCGAACTCCCATCCGTGGCAGACCGACCACTGCATTTTGTTTACTTTGGCGGCGGCACACCCTCCTACATTAGCAGCAACCACCTAAAAGCGCTCGTCAAACGGATTAAAGCGATAATGCCTTGGGATAGTGCTGAAGAGGTGGCTTTTGAATGTGAACCGGGGACGCTGACACAAGGTAAGTTGGAGGCGATTAAAGAGATCGGCGTTACGCGGTTGAGCCTCGGCGTTGAAAATCTCAATGACGAGATCTTAGCGGAGAATGGACGGGCACACCTCTCCAAAGAGGTCTATCGGGTGACCCCGTGGATTGCTGACCTTGAATTTGATCAGGTCAACATAGATTTAATCGCGGGAATGGTCGGCGAAACGTGGGACAGTTGGCGGGATACCGTCGAGAGAACCATCGATCTGAACCCCGACAGCATCACCGTTTATCAGATGGAATTGCCGTTTAACACCGTTTACTCAAAAGATATTTTTGGCGGAAAAGATCTATTTGTAGCAGATTGGAAAACGAAACGGGAATGGCACCACTATGCGTTTGAGCAAATGGCAGCCGCCGGATATAAGATGTCGAGTGCATACACAATGGTAAAGCAGGATAAGCCGGGTAAGTTCGTTTATCGAGACGCAGTCTGGCACGGTAGCGATATGCTCGGTACAGGGGTTGCGTCCTTCTCCCACATGAGCGGCGTCCATTTCCAAAACGCAGCAAGTTGGGACGACTATATTAATTCGCTTCATAAGAATCAGTTGCCGTTGAATCGGGCGTTTCCAACAACACCGGAGGAACGACTGACCCGAGAAATGATACTGCAATTAAAACTGGGAAAAATAGAGATAGCTCATTTCCGTGAGAAATTTGATGCTGATATTTTGGAGGTGTTTGGTTCAACTTACCAAAAACTACAAAATGAGGGGATGCTGACCTTTGACCAAGATGCTGTGACGTTGACGCAGAAAGGATTGCTTCGGGTCGATGGGTTGTTGCCGGAGTTTTATGCTCCCAAATATCAAAACGCGCGGTATACGTAGGAACAGCCTAGATGCCTGCCCACGTTCCCGGATTAAGGCATAAATATAACCTCTACGGCAAGACCTAAGAGCCAGATAATTATCGCTCCTATACATGCCTTAGTTTTATCTGTACCAGCAAAAACACGGATGCCTATCGCTAGTACAGCGAGATACCATAGGTTCAAAGGATTAAAGTCACTCAGAAATGTCAGCAGCTTGGTATTTCCACTCGAACCCAATAGTAGATGTAACCCCGGAATTACCCTTATGTCAGTTGGTCTACTGATATCTTCAATATCTCGAAAAACGACTAGCAATGCTATATTGACTAGGTCTATCAGGATGCTGATCAGCGAGGCGTGCACAACGGCTGCGTAGATGTGTTTAAATTTTATCGCATCACTTATGCCGAAAAGCCGCGCTGCTAAGATTAGTAGCGCACTTATAGCGAAAAACCAGATAATCGGTGCGGCAAGTGACCCAATAAAAACGAATATTTTGACAAATATTTTAGCGATTTCAATTCCCTCAGAAGGCGCCCCTTCTTCCATCAGCATTTGGTCCATAATCTGTTCGATAAAAGGAAGTGTAACCCACGCAATTCCAACAGAAAACAGACAAAAGATGACCATTGCCAGCAACCATTTCGGCTCCGCTTTGAGGCGTGCAAACGCGGCGCTCGGTTCGGCGAGAATGTCGGCGATATTCTGCAAACTGTCTTTCATAGTTTCCTCCTTTACTCGGTTTGGTCCCCGTGTGTGCCGCTTGGGAATCACTATCTAGATGCTCCTACAAGAAACGCCAAATGGCTTCAGATATGATAACAGGTTCTGCAACAGTAAGGTAAGAATTTTTTGATGGCGCGGTTGCGCCTATACTTGATCCACCAAAATGCAGTTGCCTCTCTTTGGGCACTGTGCCATAATATCGACTCATCATGGAAAAATCACAAGATCCCATCCCCATCTACACCATCGGTTACGGTAGCCGTTCGATCGAGCAATTTATCGAAGTGCTACAAGAACATCGCATTGCCTATCTTATTGATGTGCGCTCAACTCCTTATTCCCGCTATAAACCCGACTTTTCCAAAGAAACACTAGCAGCGGAACTGCAACGGCACCGGATTCGGTATGTGTTCATGGGTGATGCATTGGGTGGGCACCCCGACGACGAAACCTGCTATGATGAAAAAGGGCAGGTAGACTACGAAAAGGTGAAGGATACCGAAAACTACCAAAGCGGGATTGAACGTCTCCAAACTGCCTTCGCTCAACAACAATGTGTTGCTATCATGTGTAGTGAGGGAAAGCCAGAGGAATGTCATCGAAGTAAACTTATCGGAGCATCGCTTGATGAAGAGAACATCCTCGTGACTCACATTGATGAAAACGACGAGCAGCAGACACAGAATAACGTTATCGAGCGTCTGACAAAAGGACAAATGCTCCTATTTGGTGAACACACATTCCACTCGCGCAGGCAGTACCGGTAATCCACCATGAAACCTAAAATTGTCACTATCGGCGTATACGGGTTCGACGAAGACAGTTTCTTTGAGGCTTTATGCAACGCAAAGGTGGATACCTTCTGTGATATCCGGAGTCGGCGGGGTGTGCGTGGTTCAACTTATGCGTTCGCGAACAGCCTGCGTTTGCAAGCACGGCTCGCAGAACTCGGCATCCGCTACCTGTATCGTAAAGATCTTGCGCCAACACAAACGGTCCGCAACAGACAAGCCGAGGCAGATAAAACAACGAAAACTGCTAAACGCAAACGCATGGCATTGGGAGAAGCGTTTATTACGGCGTACCGCACCGAATGTCTCGCAGGATTTGATCCACATAGCCTATTAGATGACCTTAAAGAGGATGTACGGGTTGTAGCCCTTTTTTGTGTGGAAAAACATCCTGAAGCATGTCACCGCTCGCTGGTAGCGGATAAATTGAGGCAAGAATTGAAGTTGGAAGTGGAGAATATTGTGCCATGAAAGTCCTGATTGTCGCTAAAACCCGCATGGGGGGCGGTGCGTGTATCGGCGCGATTACAGAGGAGGGTGAAAGCGTCCGGCTCATCCCGTTCAACGAGGATCCACATGACGGTGCCAATCGAGAATATGAGGTCGGAGATATTTGGGAGATTTCCTATAAACCAGCAAAGTCTCCAATTCCACCGCATATGGAAGATGTCGTGGTTTATGAGAAGCATCGGCTTGGTACTGCAAATAACTCAATTGATTCTATAGAACGATTTATGTCCCCGAAAAACGGACCTCCATGTGGGCTTTATGAAGGCTTATTGCAATCCACAGAGAGCGGCGCGCTCTACATCGCCGAGCAAAACGGTGTTCCACCGTATAGTACAACATTTTGGAGGCCGGATCAGCCGCTTGTCCGTGATACGGCGGGGAAGCGCGTGCGGTATCGCTATCCTACCGAAAATGGTGGCTGTACACTCACATTCGTCGGTTTCCAAGAGCCCCTTGAAGTCATTCCCGCAGGCACGCTCCTACGGATATCGTTGGCACATTGGTGGCGACTAGAAGATACACCAGAAGTAGAGGAAAAGTGCTACGCACAACTTTCCGGCTGGTTTTACCAAGAAGAACCTAAACGTTCCATTGAAGTGAAGTCACCTCCACCCCAACGGTTGTCGCAAACACCCCCAGAAGTTCTGAAAGACGTTTTCGGTTATGATCAATTCCGTCCGTTGCAGGAGAAAATCATCAACCACATCCTCAACCGGCACGATGCGTTGATTGTTCTGCCGACGGGTGGAGGCAAGTCGCTTTGCTATCAACTTCCTGCCCTCATCTTCGATGGTGTAACCGTTGTTGTATCTCCGCTGATTTCGCTTATGCAGGATCAGGTGATGCAGTTGCAACAGCGAGGTATCCAATCCGTTTTTCTCAACAGCACCGTCAGTAATCCAGAATATGTTGCCACCATGCAACGTGTCAGACAGGGTAAAGTCAAGCTACTTTACGTTGCCCCTGAAACGCTGGTACGACCTGAGATTCTGCTGATGCTCGATGAATCGAATGTGGCATGCCTTGCAATCGATGAAGCTCACTGTATTTCACAGTGGGGTCACGATTTTCGTCCAGAGTATCGACAACTGGTTTCCGTTCTCGAGCGATTCGAGACTGCTGTCTGTGTCGCATTGACAGCTACCGCTACCCCGAGAGTTCGAGAGGATATCAAAAAATCGCTCAATATTAAGGAAGACAATGAATTCATTGCCAGTTTTGACCGGGAAAATCTCTTCATGGGTATTGAATTGAAGGGAAGGCTGCTACGGCAGACAGTCACGTTTCTTAATGCCCATCGTGATGAATCCGGTATCATCTACTGTCAGACGAAGAAACAGGTTGAATCGCTGTCTCGCAGATTGGTTGAACGTGGGATTTCGGCTCTCCCCTATCACGCAGACCTAGATAGCGCAACCCGTAAGCAGAATCAGGAAGCTTTTATCAACGGCAATACTCGGGTGATAGTCGCAACAATTGCCTTCGGTATGGGGATTGATAAAGAGGATGTGCGCTTCGTGCTCCATGCGGGGTTGCCACAAAATCCGGAATCTTACTATCAGGAGATTGGGCGTGCTGGCCGCGATGGGCATCAAGCAGAGTGTCTCTTACTATTCAATTATAGCGATATAGACACTATCCACCATTTCATCGATCAAGGCGCGTCAGCCGAACGAGAGGGGAGGCTGGATCGATTACAAACGCTGATTGAGTGGACAAATTCTATAGAGTGCCGCCGCAAAGGGTTATTGGCTTATTTCGGAGAGCAATACGAGAAGCAAAATTGTGGGATGTGTGACAACTGCCGCAAGGCGGAAATGGAACGAGTTGACTTAACGAAACCAGCTCACAAATTCCTCTCCTGTATTATTGAGACGAAGGAAACCTTTGGTGTAGACCATATTATCAAGGTATTACGCGGTTCAAAAGCAAGGAAGGTGGTTAATAACCGACACAATCAACTCTCTACCTATGGTACTGGCAGAGAATATGACAGAACACAGTGGAAACATCTAGCACTACAATTCCTTCAACACGGACTTCTTAATCGAGATCTACAACACGGCAGTCTTCGTCTCACGAATAATGGGCATGCGGTGTTAAAAGGTGAAATGCAATTTATGGGATTGCCGGGGGATGCGGCAGATCACATAACTATAGAATTGACTACTTATGATATGACATCCGGAGAATCAAACGAACACAGTCATGAAAAACACGGGTTTATGGATGAAAATCGTTCCAAGGAAGAAAAGGGAAAAGGAAATCAGACATATCTTCCAAGCTCACAAGCAACAAAGCCAATCAAGTTGTATAAAATAAACAACGAAATTGAGGAAACGCTTTTTGTGCCAGAAGAAGAAACTTTCGATAGCTCAGAGTTTGAAGCACTCAACCTGTCATTTGAGGAGAAAATTGATAGCTGCGCCAAAGTAATGAAGAACCTCAAAGCACAAGCAGCTGAACTCGATGCAAAGTGTGAAATTCTTCAGGAAGAAATTCAGGAACTCCGAAAGAAGAAGCAAGCGATAGAGAACAATCGCAAAGGACTCGTTGAGTATGTCAAGAGTATTATGGAGTCGCTCGGTCTAAAGAAAGCTGGGAATATCTTGCACCGGGTAACGATCGCACAATCGCCCCTTACAGTAGAAGTCAACATAGAGGAACTTGATCCAAAATGGATTAAGAAACACGTATCCACATATCCCGACAAGCGAGCAATTATTGACCACATCAAGGAAACTGGCGAAATCCCCAACGGCGTTAAACCAATTCAAAACACTCACCTCCGAGTAAGTTAGGGCGGAATTTTTATGCCCAAAAGCATAAATACTCGATTTTGATCATAATATGTTAAAGTAGAGTTGGCTATATAGATTCGCGGTGTTGGTTCCGTAAAAGTTGGGAGACATGTTGATGTCTTCTCGTCCATCATTCGCGTCTATTACTAAGAACACAGGCTAATGGGCGAAAATTGATAAACAGAATTTTTAGAACGCGAGGTTATAATGAAAAGAATTACAAGTTTTTTAGTCGTGTCCGCGTTGGTGTGCAGCGGTATTTTAACAGCTATAGCTACAGAATGGCCCCAGTGGCGGGGTCCTAATCGCGATGGGATTTCCGATGAAGTGGGACTCCTCAAGGAGTGGTCCCCGAACGGTCCCAAAGTGCTGTGGAAAGTCCCACTCGGAGAGGGATTTTCTGGTATCTCCGTTTCTCAGGACCGCGTCTATACGATGTTCTCCAAAGGGAACGATGAGTTTGTCGTTTGCCTTGATGCCACAGATGGTCAGGAAATCTGGCGTTTCCGATCGGATAACAATTACTATGAGGGTCAGGGCGGCAACGGTCCCCGTGCAACGCCGACGATTGACGGAGATCTCCTCTTCACAATCAGTGCCCACGGCAAACTTTATGCCTTGAACGCTGCGAGTGGGCAAGAGGTCTGGTCACATGATCTACAGCGAAAGTTCGGAAGCAAAATGCCGAGATGGGGGTTCAGCACATCGCCGTTAGTTGATGGGGAATTACTTCTGGTGGAAGCTGGTGGCAAAGGTGAAAAATCCATCATTGCCTTCAATAAAAACAGTGGTGATATAATATGGAGTTCTCATAAAGACAAACTGGGATACTCATCGCCTATCGCCATTTCGGTCCAAGGGGTCCGACAAATCATCTGTTTTACAGGGACTAAATTGGTTTCCGTTTCTCCAACCGACGGAACAATCTACTGGCAATACCCGTGGAAGACTGGCTACGATGTCAACGCCGCAACACCAGTTTTTATTCCACCGGACAAAGTCTTTATATCCTCCGGGTACGATAAGGGTGCTGCTGTGCTACAGATGCGGGTTTTCGTTTCGCCCGACGATGACCGCACTGCAACGGAGCAGATAGGTGAATACCAAGGCACAGTAAGGATTAAAGAGATTTGGAAAAATCGCAAAATGAAGAATCAGTTCGCGTCGTCAGTGCTTCACGAAAACTATCTGTACGGCTTTGACAATTCCATCCTGAAGTGTATTAAGGCGGACACCGGCGAGGAACAGTGGAAGACCCGTGGATTTGGCAAAGGCACAGTGATACTTGCTGACGGCCACCTGATTATCCTGAGCGACCGGGGCAAGCTGGGGCTAGCTGAAGCAACACCCATAGGATATATAGAGAAAGCAAGTGCGAAGGTGCTGAGTGGACTGTGCTGGACTGTACCAACGCTTGCAAACGGCAAACTCTACGTGCGAAACGAAAAGGAAATGATCTGCTTGGACATGACAGAGAAACATTGAGAAACGGATCATGTCGAAAGAAAGTACGGAATGCTAAGGTTGGGAAGTTTTTTAAAACCTCCGTATCCAGCCGAGCAAACCTTGTTGGTAAGCGGAACGAACATTGGAGAGTTGTTTGACTTCGCGCCTTCAAGGGCATGTGAGATTAGAGACTCCGCATTTGCCCGTTGAATACCGCGCGCCTGTAGAATCCCAGCACGCGCGGCGTTAGCGTTTCTTATTTTGTAGGTGCACCCTCTGCAAAATCAGCGTGCGGAGTTCAGCGCGAGACTTTATAGAATCCCTGAGTTTAGGTGTGTTAGGGACTATAAGTGAAATGTACCCAATCGGACACATCACTCAAAGCATCCCAAGACCCCGAGTTGTTGAATTTAAATATCTTGATGCGGAATTTCAGGTTGTGCTTCCCGCGTGCCATGTGAAGTTCCGTATATGGCAAAAAGAGTTTGAAATCGTTGTAGATCGATTTGACATATCCCGGTTGGAATTTACCCCAAGTCGAAACGGCGCCAGCGGTCGTGTTATAACGTCCATTGGTATCTTTCAAAGGGTCTCCATTTTTCTTGTAAAAGTATGCGACAACTCTCCCGCTGCCATCTTTGAAGTTGTGAACGTTAAATTTGACATGGATTTGCATTCCTTTTACCGAATCCTGATACTGGTTATGGTCAACCCATACCTTGAAAATATTGGATTTTGGGGTGGCATTCGGAGTGTCAGTCGTCTGCCCAGGTGTCTTATGTATAGTCGTTTTTTGCTTGGTATCAGTTGTGGCTGTTTTGGTCATTGTAGGCATTACTGCTTGTACACACCGAAAACCAGCACCATAATAAGAAAGTTTCGGATCTCCCTTCGTTCGATCCGCAACACGCACGTATTGAGAAAGTTGACTCCATGAACCGCCACGTAATACACGCGCTGTTTGAACTTTAGAGATGTCTATCGTTGCACTTGACACATTTGCACCTGCAATCGGATTCTGACGCCGAGTACTCACAAAAATCAATTCTCTCTCATCAAAATATTCACCATATTCATCAAGACACCACTCCGCCACGTTCCCCGCCATATCATACAAACCGTAATCGTTGGAAGAATACTTCCTTACAGGTGTGGTACCATCAACATTCTTGTTGTAATTTGCCTCATCGGAATCAATAGTATTTCCCCAAGGGTATTTCTTACCGGTCAAGCCACCGCGCGCCGCTTTCTCCCATTCCGCCTCCGTCGGCAAACGCTTGCCTGCCCACTTCGCATACGCCATCGCACCATACCAACTCACGTAAGTCACCGGATGGTTACCTTTTTCACTGGGATAATTGTTACCATTCCAGTGTTTGAGATAGTCGCCATCGTGATATGCAGCCGGTATCCGGTCTTTCCGCCACTGTGGATTCGCATTAACAAAAGCCTTATATTGCGCGTTGGTCACTTCGTGTTTGTCCATATAGAATGCGTCTGTGTGGACGGTATGCACCGGTTTCTCGTCAGTGCTATCGTTACT
>PYIZ01000015.1 GCA_003635265.1 Candidatus Poribacteria bacterium | reverse complement strand
AATCCAACTCCAATGAAAGGCATAAACATGACCCAAACAAACTATCCCACGGATTTGACGGATGCCCAATGGTGCCGACTGTTACCTTATCTGCCAAAACCTTCGCCGGTAGGTAGACCTCTCAAGTGGAAGATGCGTGCAATTATCAACGCTATCTTTTATATAGTCAAATCAGGGTGTCAATGGCGAATGCTCCCGCATCAGATGCCGCCATGGCAAACGGTCTACTTCCATTTCAGAAAATGGAAAACTGATGGCACATGGCTTATGATTCATCAAGCACTTCACGAGCAAATCCGTTGTGATATTGGCAAAGCACCTTCACCGACAGTAGCTATCATTGACAGCCAATCCGTTAAAACGACCGAACTGGCAGATACTCGCGGCTTTGATGCACATAAGAAAGTCAAAGGTCGTAAACGCCACATAGTCACCGATACAATTGGCATTCCATTGCGGGTGAAGGTCACTGATGCAAATATCAGTGATAACCAAGTCGCAATAGAGTTATTAACAGAAATCTTTAGGTGGCACATAACGATTCAGTTAGTCTGCGCCGATGCTGGCTATCGTGGAAAATTAGGCGACTGGTTATATATGGCGCATCAGTGTCAATTGGACATTGCTCCATCTCTTAGGCAATCGGGATTTGTGGTCGTTCCATTACGTTGGATTGTGGAACGCACCTTTTCTTGGTTCGGTCGGTTTCGCCGATTGACTTTGGACTATGAACGCTCTGCCGAAACCGCTGAAGCGATGGTGTACATTGCTTCCATTTACTTGATGCAAAACCGTATCAAATGACTTTTAAAACAGGCTCTAAGAGCACCGTCAATATAATTCACTAATCTCAATATAATTCACATAATCCTGTAATGCGCCCATTAGAAATCTTACAGATCAGAAAAACGCCCTCAGCCATTGGAGAACTGAGGGCGGGTATGTGTTAATTCTCTCATGTTTCACGCTTCAGGTTATGTTACATCTCTGACAGCACCTGACGGAATTCATCAACTCCTGTCTTTGCCGCCTCGATCAACCGTTCCGGAAGCGGATTGTCATGTATCCTCACAACCTCCAAGTTCGGCAAGTCTATCAGCTCCTTGGGCAATGAACGCAGCTGGTTATTGCTAACGCTGAGTTCTATCAGTTCCGTCATTTGGCCAACCTCCGGCGGAAGCCCAGTCAGTTGATTCGATTCTACCGCGAGATGCCGCAGGTTTGTCCAACGCCCAATCGTCGAGGGCAACGCACGGACCTGATTTCTTGTTATTTGGAACGTCTCAAGCCTCTCAAGATTGCCAATCTCGTCGGGCAACTCAGTCAACTGATTCGCTCCGAGGTACAACTCTTCCATAGCTGTGAGCTCACCTATTGACTGAGGCAATGCTGCGAGCTGGCTTTCGCCCAAACCTAGAACCTGCAGATTTGTTAAACCGCTGAGATCATCTGGCAACTTCTCTATCTGGTTGAAGTCTATTTCAGCGACTTCAAGCCTGCCCATCTCCCCAAAACTGTCGGGCAGTTTCTGAAGTCGGTTGCGGTGGAGAATAACCACTCGCAATGAACCAAGACAACCAAACTCCTCTGGCAATTCTGTAACTTCGCTATCACTCAATTCCAGAAATCGCAGCCGCGACAGGGATACAATCTCATTTGGCAACCTTTGAAGCTTGGTATTCAATAAATCAAGCTGCTCCAATTCCTTCAATTGACCAATCTCCTTTGGAAGATGTTCAATCGTACCCCCACGCAACCAGAGCTTCTTCAAGTGAGTCAGCGTCCATAACTCATCGGGGGGCGTTTTTCCCGTGGATTGCTTCAGGTGGATCGATGCTGCTCTGTCTTCGCGACAAGCAGCAATTGTGCGTAACATTTCACGCTTATTGCGTTCAAGTTCAAATGCTTCAAAAGCCATAGTCTTTCTCCTTTCAGTTCTTATTTTCCTCAATCCGAGGCGGCTTCTCACAAAGCTGCGGGCATTGGAAAGCCATCGCTTGATTGTTCCTTCGGGTCTTTCCAAGTGTACCGCGATTTGTCTGATGGTCAAACCTTCTATATAGAACAGGCGTGCGGCTTCGGCTTGGTCCGGTGGTGCTTCAGACAGTACATTTAGCACCGAATCGAGCAATTCAGATTCAATACCACTGTGCCCACTCTGGCGGTCGATTATCGGTTCAAGATCGCTGTGCGCCATCGGTTCCTCCCGACGCTGTGCCGATCCAAAGAAATCGTAACACCGGTGTCGGGCAATCTGTAGCGCCCATGCGTCCCAGCGCTCCCAATCCCGCAGCTGCTTCAAGCCGCGCCACACATCCAACAGCACCTCTTGCAAGACATCTTCGGCGTATGTCAGATCCGCTATCTCAGATCTGACGAGCCGTAGAAGTCGTGTCTCAACGCGCTTTATCAAAGTGGCAAAGGCTTGACCATCGCCATCAATACTCTTTTTAATAAGTTCTCTATCTGGTATTTGATTCATTTTGTTATCCCTTCCACCTTAATAGGCGTTGCTCAGAGCGGAAAGGTTCGCTTGACCTAATTTTTTTATTTTGATAGTGCTTTTAGGCACATTCAGCCCCCCTGTAGGAGGGATCTCCGAATCCCGACGCTAGCAAATCTCTAACAACTTGACCAAAACGGTGCGTAATGCTACAATTGTCCACGTCCTAATCTATTAACAGACGATTGCATTATATTATTGTGATGAAGGAGAAAATTGATGGGAACACTACATGGGATCATCCGAGACAGCGTTTCAGGCGAGCCGGTCGAGGCAAAAGTGCACGTGCTAACAAGCAGCGGAAATTTTGTCCATCCGGCTGACAGCCTCCTGAAAGTGGGTCCCGGCGACCCATTCTTTTACAGCGCAGGCGAGTTTACGGTGGATGTCCCTCGCGGCTCAACGGACATTATCGTTGAGCGTGGTACAGAGTATGAACCGCTACGGAAAGTGGTTTCAGCCCCTGGAAAAGGGCACGTTGATGTCGAGCTGCAACTGAAGAGGTGGACGGATCTCCCATCGCAGAGTTGGTATCCGGGCAACACACACCTCCACTACAGCGAGAACGAGATGCGTCCCGACGATCGCCTGAATCTCGATCCAAAAGTCCATGATCTGAGCGTCACGGTCGTGAGCATTCTACAGCGGCGTGAGTTGCCCTATGCCAGCAACAAGTACCCAATCGGGTTTATGACGGACTACTCGACCGCACATCATCTCGTGGACTGCGGAGAAGAGAATCGGCACAACTACCGACGGGGCGGAATGGCTTACGGACATATCATGCTGCTGCGTATCCGCAATGTGGTGGAACCTGTCAGCCGCGGCGACCTCGTCAGTGACTTCGATCCAGACTATCCGCCGCTCTGCTACGCATGCGACGACGCAAAACGGCAAGGCGGTATTGTGCTATGGTGCCACAACGGGATTGGGATGGAGGCACCGGTCGCAGCAGCGTTGGGCAAGCTAGACGCCTTTAACCTCTTCGACCCATACTGGATGGATCCAGAATATGACATCTGGTATCACCTGCTCAACTGTGGCATTTCGTTGCCAGCATCAACTGGCACCGATTGGTTTATCTGTTCAAACAACCGCGTCTATGTCCAAACAGATCAGGATTTTACCTACGATAACTGGTTACGGGGGTTACAGGCGGGAAATACATTCATCACAAACGGACCAGCGTTATTTCTAACTGTTGATGGCACAATGCCCGGTGGCAAGATTACCTCTCCAAATGGAACCCCCCGCAAACTATCAGGACAGATTTCGTGGAATTCACACTATCCAATTAACCGCGTGGAGTTAGTCCACAACGGTAACGTCGCGCAACGCAAGGATTTCAACGAAGCACCACAACAGAATGGCGAGTGGGGATTTGATATCGAAATCGAAACGGATGGATGGATCGCCGCACGCGCCTACGGCGACGCACGGGATAGCTTTGCACAGGCGATATATGCACATACCAGCCCGGTGCAAATCGGGGCAGGTCGTCCCCCCGGCATCGTACAGGAATCCGCAGGGTTTTTTGTCCGCTCAATCGACGACTCTATCGACTGGATCAGTCGAATCGGCAAATTCACCAAAGATGAGCAACGCGAGGAAATTTTGCACCTGTTCCACGAAGGACGAAAGATCTATGCAGGTTTGACGGTAGGGCAATAGCGCGTTTATTTCCCAGCAACGCTGTAGAAAATCGCATTGAAGAGCAGCTTAAACGTGCCATGCGACTGCGCCCGATGCTGCGGCTTGAAGCCAAACAGAATCACATGCCCCCGCCCTAACTTAATATCCCAGAGTGCCCCTTTCTGACGAATCCGTTTGTCACCCTCGATCCAACCGCTCATGAGTGGATTGAAGTTCGGATAAGCCGCGACCCTTTTTCCGCCTCGCGCCTCAAACGCAGGTCCCGACTTGAAAAAGACCGCCATCTCACGATCTAAACCGTAACCGATTGGATGACTCGTTTCAACGAAAACACGCAGCAGCGAGCCGGGGCAGAAAAATTCCGTCCCAACCGATTTCTGCGAACTCGATTGATTTGATTCTAAGGCATCAGTGATCTCCAATCCAAAATGTTGCATTGGCACCTCCGTTGCCCAGTTCAAACAGATAAGCGTACCACCCTGTTCAACAAAGGTGCGAAGGTTCGCTATACCCTCCAATCCAATACCGCCCACATACTCCGGCGGGAGGCTGCCTTCTGCGTGTCCTTTAATCATCCGTGACGCCCGCATATCGGGCAGGATTATCGCATCATACCAGTCGGCTAGACTTCCCGCACGGATCTCCGCATCTGTCAGATTGCGATAGGGAAACTCATGCGTCTCCAGCACCCACCGAGTCCACCCTTCATCCATATTCGCCACCCACGGTTTATAGAGCCCCAAGCGTGGCTGCCTCAACTGTGCTTTGAGATCCACGAACCGTTGATTGAGCGCATAGATTTCGACCCCAAGAGATTCAGCGAGATCGCGCAATTCGGCGGAATCGCTCCCCGGTATTCGCGTTGATTTAAGCATAATCGTCCCACGGGGCAGGTGCAGATCCCTCGACACGTTTTCTCTCTGCTGCTGATAGATTGTATATCTATCCGCTTGGAGCAGCCGGTTAAGTGCCACGGTTTCTAAGTTCGTCTGATTCCTGAGTGCATAGACAACCGCATCTTGGAAATCAACCCCGTCAAGGTGGAGCTTGCCCGCCGCTTCCGGGATCTCTTCAACGAGTGTTAAGTTCGCACCAAATGCCTCGACCACCTTGATGACTTTGACACCCATCTGTAGCGGCAACGTCCAGCCTGCGATGTCATACGGACGTTCCGGCGGTGCACCGGGCGCAGGGATCCGTCGAGGGTAGCGCTGCACCTCCAGAAGGTCTTTGGCGTGTGCCCGAAACGGCTGCGCCATCGAAACCACGTACGTTCCCGCAGGATATTCGACACCATCGGCTGTGAAATTCGCCTTCGCCCGGTGGATCTTTACACCACCACGCTGCAGAATCTCTAGCATCTTGAGTGCAGTATTGAGATCTCGCTGATCCGTCGGCACCAAAAATGCCCGTGGCGGTTCCCCCTCGCCCTTCTCCACAGCGTCTAATCCCATCTTATAGAAATTGGTCAGAAACATCTCCCTCTGCCTAGCGACGATCGATAGGATTGAATACGCCGCGGCTTCCTCGTATTCGATAATGTCGCGCATTCGCCACCAACCGCCGGGCCACGGTTCAGGAAAGTTGGTCTGCTGCGCGTATTCGCTCAAACCCCGCCGATGCCCCCACAAACTCGACCTCGGTTGAAAAACGGGTGAGGCGATGTTGACGCTGGCAGCCTCCGTCAAAATGCCAATCATGTTGTGGCGATACGGCACTGTGCGAAAACCGCCATGCCACCACGTATCGTACACCGCGTTCGACAGCACGCCGGTGAATCCCTGCGACGTGAGATCCAACGCCATCTGTGCGCCGATCAGGCTAAGTTCACGCTGCAACAGCGGCGGGATATTCGGATTGACGGGATGAAAATAAGGCGGAATCACGAAGCGCGCTCCTCGGTTGCCCATCTGATGCACATCGTAGACTACTTGGGGAAACCACTCCTCGTATAGAATCTGGGTCACCAACTGCGTTTCAACCTGCGTCAACATGAACCAATCCCGGTTGTTATCGTGTCCGGTGTATTTGTGATAGAGCCAAGGCATCCGCGCGCCTTCATACGGCGTGTTGACGGTGCGCTCATACCAATCCACCACCATGTTCAACCCGTCAGGGTTTGCGGACGGAATCAGCAGGAGGATAGTGTTTTCTAGAATTTCTTTAATCTTCGGTGTGTTCTCTGTCGCTAGTTGGTAAGCCAGTTCCATCGACATCTGAGACGAAGCAATCTCCGTTGAATGGATGTTGCAGCTAATCATGACAACCGCTTTTCCTTCTTGCGCCAGTTGCTCCAACTCCGCCAAGTCATGTTCCTGCGGATTGGCAAGTTTTTTCTGGATCGCCTTGTAGCGGTCAAGGTTCGCCAAATTTTCCGGCGAAGATATCAAGACCAGTACAAAATCAAGTCCCTCAGTGGTTTTGCCACGCTCTTCAAAGCTCACCCGATCCGAACTCGCAGCCAGTGACCGCAGATACCCGGTAATAGTCTCCCAGCGCGCCAACTTGTAATCCGCCCCCACAGGAAAGCCAATCGCTTCCTCCGGGCTGATAATCTGCAAGTCTGCAGACACCTCTATCAATAGTAAACTGAAAATTACGATGAAAATAGCACAATATTTTTGGCGCAAGATCCGCTCCTTATCTAAGTCAGACTAGACAACTTATGAAAAATCAGAGGCAGTATACCCCCGATCCGTATTGAAGGCAAGCAATTTCTAGGAATGACACAATACTATTGACGGTGAATTTAATTTCAACTACAATGGAAACCAAGATTCATACAAACCTGAACCAAGGAGATAAAAACCGATGCGACACTTCACTCGAACACCCTACTATACTGGCCCGGATGATCCGGAACGTGGTCAAGTCAGAGGCACCCTGGAACTGGGCGAAACCGTTGTTATTGAAACCGTTGGTGGACACGATCAGGACATCAGCATCACAGGAGAGCTTAAGCCGGGGACTCCATTGGACATCACGACGCCGCGTGGGTCTCGTCCCGGTGGGCCATTTCTGATTGAAGGTATCCAACCGGGCGATTGGGTTGCGATAGAAATTATTGACATGGAGGTAGGACCTTACGGCTTTTACCGAAACGGCGGTCCTTTTTGGGGGAGCGTGCGTTTAATTGCTCCGGTACGGGACGGGTTGGTCCATTTCCCACCGGACTTTGTCGTACCAATTAGACCGATGATTGGGGTCGTTCAGTTGGAAGAGGTCGCCCCGCATGCTGGTGCGCTAGATCTAGGCGGCAATATGGATTTCAATTCCGTTCAACCGGGCAGCACCCTGCACATCCGCGCTCAGAAACCCGGCGGTTTTCTTTCTTTTGGTGATGTCCACGCGCGGATGGGGGACGGCGAGTTAACCGGCACTGGAGTCGAAATCGACTCTACTATTACCCTAAAGGTAGACCGCTCGCCCGGCTTTCCGACCGCTAATCCGGTGGTAGAAACCACCACGCTAGTAGAGGCAACGGATGAAATCCTCACCGCGGGCAAGGGAGCGACTTGGGAGGAAGCACTGAAAGTCGCTTGGACAAACATGGTAGGATTGATTGCGGACCGCTACGATACGACAGCTGAACACGCGAACCTCATTGTTGGCACAATCGCCGATGCCCGGCCGGGATACGCTGCGGGTGCCTTGAATCGCCGTGGGTATAGTCAAAGCGGTTACGTGACATGCCAACTTGCCATTACCAAGGAACTACGTCGAACAGGAGAACCGTTTAAGGCGTGAGCAGCCCAACGGCTTTCACACCAAAATTATACGCTTTCCGAATGCGGCTATCTCGCCACCATTGACTCATGATAAACGCTGCTTGTACCGACTTGTGGCTCGGCACATTTTCGCTACGAATGGACTGGGTATGGTTCATTTTCCACTGTCACAAGATGAATCGCACTTCCAAGAGCAGCAGCCGCCCACAGAACTCACCTATAAATACCGTCAACATCGCAATGTAGAGGAATCCCGTGGCAGCGCGTGTCGCCCCGACAACGTCCCGTTGCGTTGACTTATCGCGCAAACAATCCCAAATAATGATATATAGCAGCACCGATCCGCCGAACCCAATAAGAAGCCGCAGCCAAAAGGCAATCTGATGAAAAAAGTTAAACGGACTCACCTCCACCGCCTGCCATCGAAGGAACACATTCAGCCCAAAAAACGCGATTGACAAAAGCAGCGACGCCAAGAAAATCTGATTAAACCGCTTCAAGTGGATGACGGGCAGGTTGGGAGTTACAAGATACCAATGCCCAAACCACATCCCGCTATTTACAGAACCTAACAGAATCGCGGAAACAAGAAATTGTGCGGATAGCAGAAATTTGCCCGCAGGAACGTCAATCAACTCCCCATACGATTGGGCGGTGTATACAGTCCAGACCACGCCGCAGATCGCACCCACAATTAACAAGACACGATTAATCAAAGCCTGCTTCAACCACAAACTTATCGTATACAGAAGGAGCAATCCACAAAAAATCAACACAAAAATGGAATCGTGCCCCTCCCATGCGAGGAAGAAATTGCTGAAACTGATCGAATTGCCGTTGATCGCCAAGTTCGCACAACGGGCAAAGACCATCACGAGCAGGTAAATCAAACCCATGAGCCGGTAAAATCCGCGTCCTACCAAGTCTTTGGGTATAATCAACAGCAGCGCAAGACCACCGACCGCCAGTTGGCTGAAAACGATATAAAAGATGAGAAGCATTTCAGTTTACTCCCCGCAATGAATACCTGAAACCTGAAACGTGATGCGTGAAACGTGAAAATTATTAGTTCATTGGCTCATTGGTATCCGATTTATGGAGTCATATAAAAAGAAAGTGGAAGACGATAATAGAAACCGAGTTTTTTTGGAAAAACTCGGTTTCTATTGCACCATTTCTTAACATGAGCCAAAAGAAAAACCCATTGCAGCCATAAGACCACAATGGGTTTGTGTAGATTGAAAAAAAGTGAGGATTAAAGAATTTCTACGACTGCATCGACAGCTTCCAACTTACCCTTAATCTCCTCAGCCTCTTCTTTGCTGACCCCTTCCTTAATAGCGTTGGGCGCAGACTCAACCGCCTCTTTGGCTTCTTTAAGTCCGAGTCCGGTGACCGCGCGCACCTCTTTGATTACCGGAATCTTATTCGGTCCAATCTCTTTCAACTGGACAGTAAACTCGGTCTGTTCCTCTTCCGCAGGCGCATCTTCAGCCGCAGCACCTTCTGCAGCGCCGGGCACCGCACCCGCCGCCACCATCATTGGTGCAGCAGCGGCAGCACTCACACCAAACTTATCCTCAAGTGCCTTTACCAACTCGGAAAGCTCTAAAACTGTCATTTCACTAATCTCATCAATTAGTTTTTCAACATCAGCCATTGTTTCGTTCCTTTCTTAAAAAAATAGAGTCCATCAGCAGTCTACCATCCGATTGCTGAAGACCTTGTTTAACCCAAGTCAAGCTGATTCAGCTGCTTTCTTCTGATCAGCGACTGCCTGTAATACCGTCGTTACTTGACGAAGTGAACCATTCAAAACGTTAACAAGTCCGGTCAACGGAGAACCTTGATGTAGGACATTGACAAATCCGGAAATGGGAGCCTTCAGACCGCCCACAGCGGTAGCGATCAGTTGTTCCCTTGATGGCATATCAACTAACTTCTCAGCCGCGGCGGCGTCAATGGTCCTCTTACCAAGTATCCCACCCTTAATTTTCAAATGTTCATGCTCATTATTAAAATCCGCTAGAATTTTGGCGGATGCAGCCGGATCGTTGCTCAGTGCAACGGCGGTCGTCCCTTGAAGGTAAGGTGCCAACCCTTCAATCTCTAACTCTTCAGCGACAACATTGATAAGTGTATTCTTATAAACCTTATATTGGACTTCCGCCTCGCGACACTTATCGCGCAACTCGGTTATTTCCTCAACCGTCAATCCTTGATATTCTGTCAGGATAATAACTTCCGAGTTCTGGAAATCCTCTCGAATGCGTTCTACCTGTTGGATATTCTTCTCGTTAGGCATTCGATACCCTCTCCCTTCCATTCAATCATTCGCGCCATACGCAAAAAAAAACCTCCTGTCGTATAGGAGGCTTTATTTCCACATCTATGGAACGTACCCACCAACCTCTGTCAATTCTGGCATAAAAGCAGAAATTGGGGCGTATCAAGTCCGCCTCGGTAGGCTGAATATTCATTTAAGCAAAGTTGCACCCACTGTCTACGACGACATCCAAAGTCAATATAATGTATTTGATTTAGCTAAACTGCGCTGGCTCCAGACGAATCCCGACGCCCATCGTTGACGAAATAGCAATCGTCTTCAAATATCTGCCTTTGATAGAAGACGGACGCGCTCGAACCAAGGCACCCATCACCGCTTGAATGTTCTCCTTGATCTGATTTTCTTCAAACGATGCCTTGCCGACAGGGGCTTGAATCACGCCGGACTGTTTCTCGACCCGATACTCAATTTGACCAGCCTTAATGGTGCGAATTGTCTCCGCTACATCCATCGTAACAGTTCCTGTCTTCGCATTGGGCATTAAGCCTCTCGGTCCGAGAATACGCCCCAACTTCGGCATGATTGTCCGCATCAAATCAGGCGTCGCAATCGTTGTGTCAAAGTCCATCCAGCCATCGACAATCTTCTCGACCAGATCCTCAGCCCCAACCGCGTCAGCGCCAGCTTCTTCCGCCTCGCGCGCCTTATCCCCTTGCGCGAAAACAGCAACCCGTATCTCCTGGCCAGTGCCATGTGGCAAAGAAACAGTGCCGCGGATGTTCTGATCTGCATGACGGGGATCCACACCAAGATGAACCGCCAAGTCTACTGTCTCTTTAAACTTTGCTGACGCAGACTTCTTTAACAATTGCACGCCCTCATCTAGATCGTATAACTTCATGCGATCAACTGATTGCGCGCCTTCGTTGTATCTTTTTCCTCTTTTGCCCATTCGTATCCTCCCGAACAATTATTGATCGACAGTAATTCCCATGCTCCGTGCAGTCCCTGCTACCATTCGCACCGCAGACTCTAAGGTCGTTGCGTTCAAATCTGGCAACTTCGTCTGAGCTATCTCTTGAACCTGTGCCGACGTTACGGAAGCAACCTTATTTCGGTTAGGTTCGCCAGACCCTTTTGCCAACTTTGCTGCCTGTTTTAACAACACCGCTGTCGGCGGCGATTTAACATCAAAAGTAAACGAACGGTCTGCGTAACAGGTGACAACAGTCGTAACCACCAATCCCTGTTGATCCTGCGTCCGACCGTTAAAGGATTTGATAAATTCCGGGATATTAATCATATAAGGGGCAAGGCTTGGACCCACAGGTGGGTTCGGCGTTGCCTGCCCAGCTACCAGTTGAAGTTTAACAACCCCGGCAACCTTCTTAGCCATCTATATCTCCTTAAGTCTATATCTTTTCTACCTGGAAATGATCCAGTTCAATCGGAGTAGACCTACCGAGGATAGAAATCGTCAAATGTAGGCGTTGCCTATCCTCATCAATCCCATTAATCTCCGCCGGAAATTCCTTAAACGGACCATCAATCACCCGGACCTTATCGCCAATAGCGTGCTCCACCATCGGAGGTGCAGGCTTCTTCTCTTCATCTGTTGACAGATCCAGGATATGTTGAACCTCTTGCTCAGTAAGCGGGGCAATAATATCCATAACACTCGGCGTATCTTGGATGAGGTGCCAACTCTGCTGGCTCGCCTCATGTTCAGCATCGGCACGAAGTTCGTGTGCCGTCTGGACGAGGAGGTATCCGGGGTAAGAGGGACGCTCAAATGTCCGTTTTTTCCCGTTCTTGATTTCTACAACCTCTTTGATTGGAACAACTACTTGGCGAACTTCCTCATCTAACCCTAAGGCTCGCGCCCGCTGCTCAAGGTTTAGTTTTACTTTCTTTTCATGCCCAGAATAGATATGAAGAATATACCAAAAACCGTCCATAGTGCACCTACATTTGGAATCAGTTAGATTTATCTGCGAATTAACCTGTCCGAAGGAATAACCGGCGCAACAACGCGAACCCAAAACCCTCAACAGAGTAATCGAGCACAAAATAGGCAGCAGCGACAACTATCAATGGAATCAGGGAAACTAAAAACGCGATGTGCCATCGTGGCGTATAGCGCCTTGCAATCACAGTTATACACACAATAATTGCGACCAGCAAAATTATACCGTGGATAGAAACCCAACCGGGATATTCCGTATTGCCATCAACTAGCCAGAGGAAAATCCCCAGAATTGCACAAGCCACAATCACCACAAGCGTGTTGCCTTGAACTTCCTTCCGGTCCGGCTTGGACACTTTGCCCCATTCAGCATGAATGTCTCGAAAAAATGTCTTTATACGTGTTATCATTTGTCATCAAAAGTTAAAAAGGACAGGCCAGGAGGGATTCGAACCCCCAACATTCGGTTTTGGAGACCGACGCTCTAGCCGTTCGAGCTACTGGCCTACAAGACAAAAATTCTATCGAATCTCCTTGTGCGATGTGTGTTTACGACAATAGCGACAATATTTCTTGAACTCAAAACGCTCTTGCTGCGTCCTTTTGTTTCTTGTCGTCGCATAATTTCGCTGTTTGCAATCATCGCACGCCAACGTCACAATATCTCTTGGCATAATAGTCACTCATTTCATTTGACTCCACCGAGCCAAAAAATAGGATGGAGCCGACGACCGGGATTGAACCGGTGACCTCGTCCTTACCAAGGACGCGCTCTACCTACTGAGCTACGTCGGCATAACTACGAAACACACGCTCGGAAGCAAAACCGAAAAGCGGGAGACGGGACTTGAACCCGCGACAATTGGCTTGGAAGGCCAATGCTCTACCAGCTGAGCTACTCCCGCGTTTTGCTTGGGACGCCACAGGAACACGTCTCCGACGCTTTGAAATGATGGGCGGAGAAGGATTTGAACCTCCGCAGGCTTAGCCAACAGATTTACAGTCTGCTCCCGTTGACCACTTGGGTATCCGCCCACTTGAATGAAAGCTGGCGAGAGGACTTGAACCCCCGACTAAGTGATTACAAATCACTCGCTCTACCAACTGAGCTACGCCAGCAAACGCAACGGTGAATTATACATGCCAGCCTTCAAATTGTCAAGCAGAAATTTGCTCAACCGCAGAGACTACCCATTTTAGGTAAGGATACATCGGTTCAATGCATCAATGCACTCATATCGTCCCAGTATGTAGGTTGGGTTGAACGTTACTCATAAAACATACCAAATAACTTCACTTTGATTGAAGACGCTGTTCAGTTGACATCTTACAAATATAGTGAAACCCAACTCTTGATGATCGTTGTGTCGCTTGGGTGTTGGGTTTCGCTACATCCATCTATAAAACAGTGTTGTTGAAAAACTGAACCGCTATCATTGTTAATAGTGATTGGCTTT
>PYIZ01000014.1 GCA_003635265.1 Candidatus Poribacteria bacterium | reverse complement strand
GTGCGAAGCATTTCTCGTTGAAGGCGATTCAGCCGGTGGAACAGCAAAGCAAGGACGGGACCGGCGCTTTCAAGCGATATTGCCGTTGAAGGGAAAAGGCATCAACGTTGCTAAGGCACGGTTAGATAAGATTCTCAAGAACGAACAGATCATTGACATCGTCACCATGTTGGGGACGGGGATAGGTCAAGAAGATTTTACACTGGAGAAGTTGCGCTATAGCAAGGTGATTATTATGGCTGATGCTGATGTCGATGGCGCACATATCCGGACCTTGCTCTTGACTTTCTTCTTTCGTCAGATGCCCCAATTGATTGAGGATGGACATCTCTACATCGCTCAACCACCGCTATATCAAATCCGAAAGGGACGTCGCGCCCAATACCTCCAAAGCGACGAACAGATGAATGATTACCTCTTGGAGGCTTCGATGGAAAGTGCCAAACTGACCAACAGTCGGCGTGAGAGACCGTACACAGAAAAACAGTTTCGCACAATTCTTGAGACCATCCGAAAAATTGAGAGCTCATTAAGCGAATTAGGGCGAAAAGGGATTGATACAGATCGCATTTTTGGTCAACGTTTCCGGGGAGAAGAGACCGTCGCGTTATTCCGAGTTCAAACCGACAGAGGCGAATTCTACCGTTTTGAGGATGAGGAGATCGATCAGTTGATTGAACAGAATACAAATTCTCAACTGGAAATGGAACTCGAAGATCTTGAGGACACGAGCGAGACGGTGGTTGAAGATGTCTCAGATATGTCTGAAATCCGAGAGCTGGATAACCTCATTGATGGATTAAACAAATTTGACATATTGCCTCACGATTTCGATCGCTCAAATGGGGTCGAGAGTAGTAACGGTAGTTCAACCTTTACCATCCGGGATGGTGACCGGGAGCCTCGAAAATCGAATACCGTATGGGATATGCTGGGTGTGATTGAGGACATCGGGCGACGCGGTATCAATATTACCCGCTACAAAGGGCTTGCAGAGATGAACGCAGAGCAGTTGAAAGACACGACCATGGACCGTGAATCACGAGTTCTGCTTCAGGTCAAGATGGAGGATGCTGTCGAGGCGGATCGGATGTTTACCCTACTCATGGGCGATGATGTTGATCCACGGCGTGTCTTTATTGAGAAGTATGGGAGTCAGGTAAATCTCGACCTATACGGGGCGTAAAATGGCAAATGATGTCGTGAATTGGCGGGACAGTGGAGTAAGGATTGTCCGCAGCGATCAGCTTGACGTAAATACGCCGCAGACGCCCGGCATGACCCGTGCCGCTGCCATCAATCGTGCGACCGCTGGATCTGACAAACTCTGGGCTGGTACGGTGAACATTCAACCGAACGCTAAAACTGGTGCACACCATCATGGCGCGTTGGAGAGCGTGATTTATGTCGTGAACGGATGCGCGCGTATGCGATGGGGCGAGGAGCTTGAGTTTGTCGCAGAGGCGGGACCGGGTGATTTCATCTATGTACCGCCTTTCGTGCCACACCAAGAAATTAACGCTAGCACAGATGAACCGCTCTCCTGCGTCTTGGTGCGAAGTGACCAGGAACCAATTGTTATCAATTTGGATATCGAGCCAGTAGAGCCGCCGGAGGAAGTCTATTGGGTTGACCCGATCCACCCTGAACCGTAAAGGGAACAGAGAAATGATTAAAGTAAAGATCCCTAGAGAAACATGGCACAGAACTTGGAAGTCATTGCTCCAAGAAGGACCTATCACGCGAGTGTCAAAGGATTACATCTATCTGATTTCAGATCGGCACCTGCAAATACTACAGGAAAAACAACTTCCATTTGAGGAGATAGACGCCGTTGTTAGTCCAAGTGAAAAAATACGACATTTACTTGCCTCTCCGCTACAATGATGGAAGACAATTTGAACCTTCCGAGTCAACAACCCAATTTTTTGAGGACTACAAAGAGATTTTAAAGTCTCAATTTCAGCAGGAAGAGATACTAATCACGGTTCAAGAAATTGGAGTGTTTTAGAATATACACTTGCCGGTAAATTATACTCAAGGAGCAAAGCAGAACGTGCTAATACGAAACGATGAAAATACCAATATTGTCACACGATATATTGAGGATGAGTTAAGGGAGTCCTACCTCACCTACGCGATGAGCGTCAACACCAACCGGGCGATCCCTGACCTGAGAGATGGATTGAAGCCCAGTACGCGACGCATCCTCTATGCGATGGGAGAGATGAACCTCACGGCAGGTCGTTCCTATGACAAGTGTGCAGCTGTCGTCGGTGAGGTCATGAAGAACTTCCATCCGCACGGCGACGGTCCAATCTACGATACGTTGGTTGGATTGGTTCAAGACTTTGCCATGCGTTACCCGTTGGTGGATGGACAAGGGAATTTTGGGTCCATTGACGATGACCCACCGGGAGCGATGCGCTACACAGAATGTCGTTTGATGCGGATCGCAGATGAAATGTTAGCTGACATCCACAAAAATACTGTTGACTTCCAGCCTAACTACAAGGAATCGACAACCGAGCCGACAGTCCTTCCAGCACGGTTACCAAACTTACTAGTCAACGGAACAACCGGTATTGGCGTTGGATACCTAACGCGAATTCCGCCGCATAACCTCGGTGAGATTGTGGATGGATTAATCCTTTTGCTGGAGAATCCGGACGCAACGCTTGAAGATCTCATGCAACATATCCCTGGTCCCGACTTCCCAACAGCAGCCGAGATTGTTGGGCGCGCCGGTATTCGTGAAATATACGCTACTGGCAGGGGTTCAATCACCGTTCGAGGAAAAGCGGTTATTGAGCGAGCGAGAGATGGCAAAGAACATATCCTCATCACAGAGATTCCATACCA
Organism: Candidatus Poribacteria bacterium; assembly: GCA_003635265.1. Classification (GTDB taxonomy): domain Bacteria; phylum Poribacteria; class WGA-4E; order WGA-4E; family PCPOR2b; genus PCPOR2b. The sequence goes on along the minus strand of PYIZ01000014.1, from coordinate 39,251 downwards.
AGTAAAGAAGAACCAGTTGCTTCAGAAGATGTATGACCTTGTCGCCAGTAAGACAATCACAGGAATCTCCGATATTCGCGATGAGTCCGACCAAGAGATACGGGTCATCGTTGAGCTCAAACGAGGCGAAATCGCGCAAGTGATTTTGAATCAGCTATACAAGCATACACAGATGCAGACCAACTACAGTGCGATTATGCTATGCCTCGTTGATGGGTTGCCCAAGGTGTTGTCTCTAACGGAGATCATGAGTTACTACCTTGAACATCGTCGAGAGGTTATTCGCCGTCGGACTCAATACGATCTCGACGTCTGTGAGCGACGAGCGCATATTCTGGAAGGATATCGCATCGCCTTAAACAACATTGAAGATGTGATCGACACCGTTCAAACTGCTCAATCTCCAGAAGATGCCCGAAATCTATTAATCGAGAACTATTACCTTTCAGAGGTGCAGGCGAGTGAAATTTTAACCATGACGCTCCGCCAATTGACAGGACTCGAACGGCAGAAAATTAATGACGAGTACGTAAACCTTCTCGAACGAATTGAAGAATTGCGGGCAATTCTTGATAGTGAAATTCTCATTACTAACATTGTCAAAGAGGAATTATTAGAGCTAAAAGCCAAATACGCTGACGAGCGACGAACCCAAATCGTTGATGCTGTGGGCGAGTTTGAGATTGAAGACCTCATTGCCGATGAAGAAATGGTCGTCGTTATTTCCCACGAGGGTTACATCAAGCGAGTGCCAATTACTACCTATCGTCGTCAACATCGAGGCGGAGTTGGGGTGATCGGGATGCAGAGCAAGGAAGGAGATTATCCCGAGCATGTCTTTATCGCATCAGCCCATCAATATATCCTCTTCTTTACCGATCGGGGCAAATGCTATTGGTTAAAAGTCTTTGAGATTCCTGAACGGGGTCGTACTGCAGCGGGACAAGCAATCGTCAATCTGCTGCGCGTAGAAAACGACGAGAAGATCACAGCGTTTGTACCGGTGCGCGAATTTGATGAAGAGCGGTTCGTTTTTATGGCAACGGAGAAAGGGATTGTCAAGAAATGCAGTCTCAAAGCCTTTAGCAGACCCAATTCCGCTGGGATTATTGCCATAAATCTCAACGAGGGTGATAAGCTAATTGAGGCACAATTGACCGAAGGCAATCACAGCATTCTGTTAGTCACCCGATCTGGACTATCCATCCGCTTCAATGAAGAGCAGGTTCGCAGCATAGGACGGGCCGCAATGGGTGTTCGTGGAATTCGTCTAAAAAATGACGATTACGTGGTCGGGATGGTTGCCGCAGCTAATGAGGAAAGCACGGTATTAATCGTGACGCAGAACGGCTACGGTAAACGTACATTATTGGCAAATTATCCTTTACAGGGACGCGCCGGAAAAGGCGTGATTGCTATTAAAACAAGTACCCGCAATGGACCCGTCGTCGCAATGAAAATGGTGGCAGAGGATGACGAATTGATTATTGTGAATTCAAACGGTATGGTGACACGCATGGCGGTCAACGATATTCGCACGATCGGGAGAACTACGCAGGGTGTGCGTTTGATGTCCTTACGGAAAGAGGAGATTGTTGTTGATGTTGGCAAAATCTCTCAAAATGGTAAAGAAGTCCAAGATGATGCCGAACCCAAAGTTGATGGAAGTTAATCAGTCACCTATACAAAGGTCTTAATATGATACGTTTATCAGCGATATTGCTTGCTACCCTGATAGTGGTGAATTTAAATGCACAAATGAACGCTTCTGACGCGGCAGCATTGGAGTCTACGGTGGATGACGCTCGGATCGTTGATAACTCGTTACAGCCCGAATATGAGCGTGCAAAGCGGGTTTATACTCACCTGATTTCTGCCACCTATCTTCGGGTAACAGCTAAACTGTTTCCTGCAAAAAAGGCGTATCAACAGATGCTCCGTGAACATGAGGCTTCCGCCTTTGTCCATACCCAACTGGCGAGCCTTAACATGGAAATGTTCGACCTCCCAACTGCGGAGCAACATTGTCACAGAGCTATTGAAATTGACCCCGAAGTGCCAATGCCCTATTACCTCCTAGGGGAGGTTATGATCTGGCGATATGGAAACGCAAAACACAGAGATAAATGGGACGATATTGTTTCGGCCTTCCAAAAAGTCATCCAACTGGATCCCGATCATTACGGATTTGGGAAAAATGGACGACCATTCAGTGCGTACAACTATCTTGGCGAAATTGCAGAGCAGATGGGGGACTACCAATCTGCCGCCAACGCTTTCAAAGAGTTGGTGCGTATCATGCCTTATCAGCCGATGTACTATTTACGGTTGGGCGGTCTCTATAACCAGTTGGACAATAAGCAGGAAGCTATTACTACTTACGAACGTGCAATCAAAATCAACCGCAATCTATGGCGAGCGCATGATGCACTGTGGAAATTGTGTGTTGACCAGTACGATCGGTTATATCAGGAAGACCAGTTAGAGGCTGCAGCAGAACACCTCCAGAAAGCAATTCACTCCTATTCTGAACTGAAACGACTAGTCCCACCCGCTAATCACAAACACACACACGACAATGAATTACTAGCGCAGTTTCGTGCACGTCTTGGAAGTCTCTACGTCGTACTCGAACGGGAAAGTGAAGCAATTGAAGTTTTAGAAGAAGCCTTAGAAATAACACCCAATAACCCCGATACAAACTACTGGCTTGGAATCGCTTACCAAGAGATTGGAAATCTTGAACAAGCAGAACACTATCTCAGGGCCACAATTGCACTCTCACCCGAACGTGAAGAGGCTTACAACGCTCTCGGATATTTCTTTGCCGAACATGGAACTAACTTAGACGAAGCGGTGAGGCTAATCCAGATAGCCTTGAAAAAATCTCCTGCAAATGGGGCTTATTTGGATAGCCTTGGGTGGGCATATTTCAAGCAGGGCAAACTGAATGACGCATTGAAGCAACTCGAAAAAGCAGTTAGCTACATGCCAGATAGCGTAGAAGTCCAAGATCATCTAGGGGAGGTTTATCTAAAAAAAGGACTCAAGAAAGAAGCGCTTGCAGCGTGGCAAAAAGCGATTCAACTATCACCGGGTAATACCGCTATTCTGGAGAAACTGAAAAAGCATGGACAAGAGTGAACCGAAAAATGAAAAAATGGCGATGTGGCGCATTCATTAGAGTTCATGGGTTCATTCAGGGCGTGTGGAGTAAACAATCTGTTTTACGTTTTACGCATCACGTTTTACGTATGACGCTTTACGTTCTCTTGGGAGTGTCAACCGCTCATGGTTGGATCGATGGCACTCCCTATTTTTATGAACACTTCGGTCCTGTCCTCAAGGATACTTCTGAAGTTCCTTCTGCCCCTGCTCGACCAAATGCACCTCAACTGATACTTGGAGATCGCAAGGAGTTCTTCGCAGTCAATTTTAACACCCACGAACAATATATCGTTCAATCTACATTGCGAGCGATTGGAGAATTCTGTTACATCTTCGTTGAGGATTCCGAGTGGTTACGGACGGTGAACGAAGAAACAGTTCGTTCAGTGCGCCGTGCATTTGATGATGCGACACCGGCTGATTCGAATCGTGGAATCTATGAAATCGAAACAGAGCTTTTTGGCGCACCCCCAGATATCGATGGCGATAAGCGGATCTATTTGCTTTTATTAGACATTCGTGACAAGGCAACACGAGGCAGTAATTTTGTCGCCGGGTTTTTCAGTCCAATAAATCAGCACCGAGGTGTTCTGAGACACCCGGAGCTAGGTATTCCGGTGCGGAGTAATGAACTCGATATGCTCTACTTGGACACCGATCCCCTAAACGCAGGAAGCGAGAAAGCGTTAGGGGTGCTTGCCCACGAGCTTGAGCATCTCATACACTGGCGACATGATTCAAATGAAGAGATCTGGATCAATGAAGGCTGCGCTGAATATGCTATGTTCATTTGTGGATACCGTGTAACGGGCCATGTCTCATCATTTCAACAGAATCCGCGTATCTCGCTAATAGATTGGCCCCAAGGAGCGCGCAGCCAACTCGCCCATTACGGTGCCGTGTACTTATGGATGCTTTATCTGCATGAACACTACGGCGGTTCACAAACGATCGCGGCAATCGTGAAAGATCGAGCGAACGGGATCTCCGGCATCAACAATGCTTTGCACTCACGCGGTGTAGAAGCGACCTTTCCCGTTATTTATGCCGATTGGAAGGTCGCCAATTATCTAGATGATACCGAATTCGCCGATGGGCGGTACGGTTATCAGAATGAGCAACTAAGACTCCGGCCCCACCGTGAGCATCGTTCATATCCTGTGTCTGTTGAAAACAACGTACTTGCTAGCTATGCATCAGACTATATCCCCTTCTACCCTAGTGCCAGAAACGGTAATCTGAGTCTTTCCTTTGAAGGCGATAATCGTCTTCCTTACGATGTCAAAGCAATTGAGTTTCAAGGCGAACAGCCGACGACAGTACACGATATATCGTTGACTGAGATGGGAAAAGGGAGTCTGCTTATCCTAGCTTTTGGGCAGGATGTCGGGAAAGTCACCCTCATCCCAAGTATCCAATCTGAGCAAGATTTATCAGGACGCAACGTATCATCTTACGCCTATAGCGCACAGCAGATTATTGAAAAGGTAGAATTTAACGCAACAGTCTTGCCCAATCCCATTCATCCAAGATATTGGGATATCATCGCTGTCCCAAATCACTCAATTGCTGGAAGTCCACCACAAATCACGGTTGCGCATAATGCAAAACCCATTATATCAGCAGCCCCAATGAAAGTTGTACAAGACGGAGCTATCTACACATACTCGCTTCATCTTTCCCCGGAGATCACCCCCGAAAGGGTTCGGTGGGAGATTTTCTTCTTGGGAGAATCGGTCGGATCCGGTGAACTTCAAAAAAGATAAATTCATCAATCTAACGCCATTTTCATGGCTGATAAAGCTCATAACGCTTTATGGTTAATTTTACGCATTACGCATCACGTTTTACGCTTTAAGGAGGTTACACATGGCAACACCAACTTTTTACGCAGGAACAGTAGGTCAAAGTGTATGGCGCAGCAATGATGGCGGTGATTCATGGGCTCGAGCAAGTAACGGAATGTTTCCGGAGGCAGATATTCGTGCCCTCGCTGCAAATCCTAACGACTCGTCAATCCTCTTTGCAGGAACAGAAGCTGGCATTTTCCGCACACAAAATGCTGGGGATGATTGGGAACAAATCAACTCCCCTATGGATGGGCTGCAAATCTGGGCAATTGCAATCAGTCCCAATAACCCCGATGTCCTCTACGCAGGTACCTGTCCATCCGCCCTATTCAAATCAAGCGATGGCGGAGATACGTGGCAGCAGCTGGATGTTGAGCTTGCTGAAGAGTGTGAGGGTGTGCCAATCATACCGCGCGTGACGTCCATCTCAATTGATCCGGACGATGATCAGACCATCTATGCAGGCATTGAGATTGACGGGTTACGTCTCTCCACCGATGGCGGTGAGACATGGGTAGAGCGAAGCGAAGGACTCAGCAGCCTCGACATTCATGGGTTGGCGGTTGTCCCCGGTGACCCCAAAGCACTCGTTGCCGCAACAAATAACGATGTATGCGTCACGACAGACATGAACGAATGGGCACCGCTCAGTGTCGGGGACGGGTTCCCTTGGCCCTACTGCCGGGCAGCGATGTATGTTCCCAGTAACGGCACCGGTCGAGTTTATATTGGAGCAGGAAATGGTCCACCCGGAGATGAGGGCGGGCTGTTCTACACCGATAACCTCGGTGAATCGTGGGAACGCGCGGATCTTGGGTTGACAGCCAACAGTACAATCTGGTGTTTGGCACGCCAGCCAGAGGTGCCCGGTTGGTTGTTCGCTTGTAGCGTCAACGGTCAGCTTTTCCGCAGCACCGATGATGGTGCGTCGTGGTCCAAGCTAGCACATGAATTTGGCGAAGTCCGTGCGCTAGCGATTGTGCCGTAAGGAATTAGGGTTTTATTGAAACTCTCTCAGTATCTAAAACCTAACGCGTAGGGAACAACGATCGTTGTTCCCTACTTAGGCGATTTAAGATACAACGCTGGAGGAATATATACGCATTGAACTAGAGATTGAGCAACTCTGCATTAAAGGAAAACGAGAAGTCTAGTATCAACGACTTAATATGCTGTCCTCTACCGATCTAGAGGTATGTCCTTTTCTAATTTCATTGATATTTGAAAGCAGATTTGGTATACTTCAACTGTGCAGCGTGATAGGGTGGCTATTGATTGACCGCTCCCAAAGTTGAAACATTGGGATTCTTACTGAGAATCACTTTGTATCTCCTTTGAGAGTTTTTGACGGACTTACGGGTGTACCCCGAAGGGCACCCCTGCCGTATACTTGCTTCGATGAAACGTGCCACAAATAGTGTGGTCTTACTGTCCCTCCACAAGCGTTTTAACGTCTTGGCGTGTCCCGCCACGACGCCATAAATGTTGGACTTGGTTATCGTCCATCTGTGGCTTGGTTAGCCACTCGTCCAATCCCTCCATCTCACTGAAGGGAACGGGAGACTCTACGAGGTGTAGAGGTGAGATTCTCCCGCTTTTGGACATGTTAAAATTATACCATACTTTTGCTAAGAAAATCAATCAAAATTACGCCGTTTGACCCAACGCTAAAGCATTGGGATTGTTTCCAGACTTTTCAAGATAAATAAACTTTTAGCGATCAAGAAACGTCATTACCCAAGTATCATTCGGAATTTTTGTAGACAGAGAAGAGAGGTTAAGTGTTGTGAATAAGAGTGCGAAAAGTATTGTGGTTTGGTTGATTATGGCGTCATTCGTTGCCTATGCCATGTATCACTTTCTAAGTTCAGGTAAAGGAAAGGTACATCAGTTGGCGGCATCGGACTTTTATGCCTATCTTCAACAGCCAAATAGCAAGGACCTATTTGAGGGAAAAATCGAAATCGGTAAGGAGTGGATTAAAGGAAAATTCAGGGACCCACAACCTATTTTGGATGAAATGCCTAGAGGTGGAGGAGAGCCAATAGAATTTCAGGAATTTCGGACCAGCCGTGATGTTTACTCTGAATACCCGCTTCAAGAAAAACTTATTGAGTATCAAATTCCCTTTGATAATGAACGTTCATCAGCTGTTCCCCAATGGATTGTAATCTTTGGCTCGACAATCTTGCCAATCCTTCTCTTTCTAGGGATCATGATCTTCATTTCAAGACAGATGCAAGGCACAGGCAACCGAGCGTTATCATTTGGAAAAAGCCGCGCTCGACTCCATTCTGAAAGCGAATCGAAGATTACCTTTGCCAATGTTGCTGGATGTGATGAGGCGAAAGAAGGACTGGAAGAGGTGATTCAGTTCCTGAAGGATCCGAAGAAATTTCAGAGACTCGGTGGACGTATTCCAAAAGGAGTCCTATTAATGGGACCGCCGGGCACAGGAAAGACCTTACTTGCGCGTGCTGTCGCCGGGGAAGCCAATGTTCCATTTTACAGTATCAGTGGATCCGATTTCGTTGAGATGTTTGTGGGTGTTGGGGCTTCCCGCGTCCGGGATCTGTTTGAGACTGGAAAGAAAAATGCACCGTGCATCATCTTTATTGATGAGCTAGATGCGGTTGGGCGACATCGTGGTGCGGGCATCGGTGGTGGGCATGATGAGCGTGAACAGACCTTAAACCAACTTCTCGTAGAAATGGATGGGTTTGATACCTCTGAAGGCGTTATTCTCATTGCTGCAACAAACCGACCCGATGTACTAGATCCTGCGCTCCTCCGACCGGGACGCTTTGATCGCCAAATTGTCGTTGACCTTCCTGATGTCAAAGGGCGTGAAGATATCTTCAAAGTCCATACGGCGAACATTGAAACTGACCCAGATGTAGACTTGGAAAGACTCGCAAAGGCGACCCCCTACTTTTCGGGAGCAGATATCGAAAATATGGTGAATGAAGCCGCCTTACTTGCGGCGAAAGAGGACAAAGATACTGTTGAAATGACTTTCTTTGATGAAGCCAAAGACCGTGTGTTAATGGGACCGGAACGCCGTAGCCTTGTTATCAGTGATGATGATAGGCGTGTTACCGCGTACCATGAAGCGGGACATGCCCTGTTGCGACATGTTATCCCCGAAAATGATCCGAACTATAAAGCCACCATTATTCCTCGTGGGAGAGCACTCGGTGTTTCAGTAGCACTTCCTATTCAAGAACGTCGTAACTTCAATAAAAAATATCTCCTGGGCAGTATTACCACCGCGCTCGGTGGGCGTGTCGCTGAAGAACTCATCTTTGGTGAGTTGACTACCGGTGCACAGAACGATTTTGAACAGGCAACCGATATCGCCCGGAAGATGGTCACGCAATGGGGCATGAGCGATCTTGGACCACTCTCCTTCGGACGACGTGAAGAGCAGGTCTTTTTAGGTAAAGAGATTGCACATCACCAAGATTATAGCGACAAGACAGCGATTGAAATTGATGAAGCTGTTCATAGCATTGTTATGGAGTGCTATAATAGGGCGAGAAACCTCATTGAAACACATCTTGATGGGTTGAAAAAGCTCGCTGATGAGTTGCTCGAACGCGAAACACTTATCACAGAGGATATTGAAGAGATACTTGGTCCCCGTCCCCAAACTTCTCCGATTGCATCATGAATTGCCGAGGAAAATCGATTACTTTCGGGGAACGTACACGGATCATGGGCATCCTTAACGTCACCCCCGATTCCTTCTCTGATGGTGGTCGCTATCTTGATGCCAACCGTGCGATTGCCTACGCCCACCAGATGATCGAAGATGGCGCGGATATCATCGACATCGGCGGCGAATCTTCTCGCCCGGGAGCCTTACCTGTCTCCACAGATGAAGAATTAGCCCGTGTCCTACCCGTGATTGAAGCCCTTGCAAATGGAGCAGAGACACTGCTTTCGATTGACACGTATAAGCCCGTTGTTGCGCGCAGTGCGCTTCAAGCAGGTGCAAATATTGTCAACGATATTACGGCGTTAAGTGACGTAGATATGGCGGGAGTTGTTGCAGAGATGAACGCTGGGTTGATTCTCATGCACATGAAGGGTGTTCCCCGTACAATGCAGCGCTCGCCAGTCTATCGCGATTTAATCCCTGAGGTTTTGGCTTTTCTCCGACAACGGGTTGATAAAGCGCAGGCGAAGGGAGTCTGTCCTGATCGAATTATGATTGATCCCGGTATCGGATTTGGTAAAACTGCCGAGCATAATCTGGAAATTTTACGCAGTCTTGATGCGTTTCGGAGCCTAGATAAACCCATCCTTATTGGTACTTCCAGAAAATCGTTCATTGGAAAGATCCTCAATCTGCCCAAACCGGATGATCGGCTGGAAGGCACTGCTGCAACGGTCGCGTGGGCGATTGCTCACGGTGCAGATGTCGTTCGCGTCCACGATGTAAAGGCAATGTGTCAAATTGCCCAAATGACAGATGCAATTCATCGTCATACAGATTTAAATCCCCCCTAAAAAAACTGAAGATTCAATTGTCTACACACAACGAATCAAAGGCGCAACATACGAAAATTGATTATAGGGATTGATGTTATTAAGGTCAATGTGTCGAGAATTTGTGTGCACAAATACCTCCCTTACAAGCAGCCATGGATATATATAAAAGCAAATCGTACTACCTTTCATGTTTCACGTTTTACGCAATACGCAACTTCGCAGTCGTGCTCATCACACTGTTACTTCTCCTCAGTACCAAAAATCTCGCTTCAGCCCAACCCATCAACGAAGATTTCTACGCATCAGCAAATACATTCCTCAGAAGACTTGCATCGGCAAAGCGTCTGGGGCTGGGGGATAACTTTGTCAGTTCAATTTCGGGGGCAAATGCCCTTAACAGCAATCCTGCCGGGCTCAGTTTCATCAATAGCAACCGTCTCATCACAAACGTATTACGATTTCCGCATACCGTTGCTGTCATTGCAAAATTGAACGATGTTGAACGATACGAAGACCGCGGTCAGTACGTGCTGCGTGCATCAGGACTTGAGTTCATAAACTACAGTAAGCCTTTGGGGACGGCAGGAGGCTTCGGGTTCGATTTCGCCATCGGACATGAGGGACGATTCAGCCGCGTTAATCACCTCGGAAAAGCAACGAACGGTTTCCCTGAAACCGACTTTGCGATTGGAGTCAGTTATGCAGTTAAATTGTTTCCAGGCTTCGCTATCGGTGCTGATGGCAGATGGCTACGATCCAAAGTACAGGATGCCGAGAACATCCGGCATATCGGACACGGTTACGCTTATAATTTAGGACTGATCCAGCAATTTGGCGAACACCTCCGCATCGGTGGTGTGATTAGGAACTTGAGCAATGGATTATCATTTACTGATAACTCTATTCCTGATAGAATCCGCCGAGAGGTTCTTCTGGGCGGGAGTTACCAATTCCATTATAAAAGTGTAGATATCCAGATTAGCTTGGATCTGAACCCACCCTTTGAGGATGGTGTCCGAACCAACTTTGGTGGAACTATCTGGTATCGTGATTTCATCGGTGCACGAATAGGTTATCTACGTCACATCGAAAAGCGGTTCGGTTCAATCGTCAGTCTTGAAACTGAGCAAGTTGAATTTGAGGATAGACTCTGGAAAACTGAAGGACCAACGCTGGGACTTGGATTACAGGTTCGTGGGATCCATATAAACGCAGCCTATACACCGCAGGTGCGACCGATGGAGAATGACGGGGAGCAGATTCGCATTGAAACTGGTAAGTCTGTGTACTCGTTTTCAATCGAGCAGCGTTTCTGAGAGGAAATAAAGAAAATGGAGATTGCACATTCGGTCAATGGTATACCAATTCGTCTTACTGACGAAAGATGGCAACACATTGTGAGTAATAAACCTTACATGCAATCCTATTATGATCAAATACTGGATACAGTCGAGAATCCTACTTGGATTTTGCGTGGTCATGGTAACACACTCGTAGCAGTTCAATCCATTAAGAGATTAAATCATTTACATGTTGTCTATCGGGAGATTAATCGTAATGATGGTTTTGTCATTACGGCTTTTCTCGCCCGGAAAGTGAATCGAGGCACAATAATATGGCGAGCGAGAAATTAGAAGAAAAAAATATCATTCACCTGCTACAAGCGGCGTCTCACCTTGTGCGATTCGCCAAAAAGCAGATGTGGTTAGATTATGATGAAGAGGTTGACGTGCTCTATCTTCATTTTGAGAGTCTACCTGCTTCCAACCACAGTGAAATGCGCGAGGATGGAATTATCCTTGATTACAACGATGATCGTCTAGTCGGGATAACAATTCTGGATGCATCTAAGCGGTGACAAACGAGAGATACGACGGCACTAAGATGATGGATTAACCTCCACCAACCGCGGATGCTCTATCGTATTACGCATCACGTTTCACGTTTTATGCCTACTATGTCAGACGAATACAAAACCATCGTTGGGATAGCAGAGTCCAAGTTGGTTGTCAAAAAATCTCGCTTTTTTGGGGTTGCCACATCGGTTGATACGATAGAGGGGTCAAAAAGATTTCTGGCACTTCTTCAGGAAAAATACCCCAACGCCTCGCACGGCTGCTACGCATACAGTATCGGATGGGGGCGTGAAAAGCGTGAATATGCCACCGATGCCGGTGAGCCGAGAAACTCCGCAGGTCCCCCCATTTTAGCAGCTGTGACCGCCTCTCAACTCTCAAATGTTATCTGTGTCGTTGTCCGCTACTACGGCGGCATTAACCTTGGCATTGGTGGACTTATTCGGGCTTATGGTCGATGTGCGAGGGAATGTTTAGCGAGTGCAAAAATTGAAACTCAGATTTTTTACAAGGAATTACAGGTGCGGACACCTTATAAACAGATTGGTGCGGTCCTCAAATTGTGTGGCAGATTAGGAGGAAAGGTGGTAAACGTCGAATATAATCAACGTGCAACCGTACATCTACAGATTCGCCAAGGAGAAGTTAAAAACTTTCAAGAGAATCTGCGAGGAATCAACACTGATATTGACGTGATTGATCCCGTAACTGTATAATCTAATGGTGTAAAATCTTGAGTGTGTAGGCATCATGCAATACAGGAGGAATAAACTTGAACGAGGTAAAGAAATTCACAGCTACACATGAATGGATTGAAGTTGGAGAGAGCGACGGGGTCGTTGGAATCACCGAGCGCGTCCAACTAGAGTATGGTGATATTATCTTTGTTGAACTGCCCGCGGTTGGCGATGAATATGAGCAGGATGAACCGTTGGGTAGAGTAGAAGTGACTGACGGTAACACTTTTCCTATCCACGCACCAGCGACCGGAGAGATTAAGGAAATTAACACCACACTGGAGGAGGATCCGGATCTAATTAATCATTCGCCCGAAGGGGATGGTTGGATTTGTCGGATAACTATCGAGAGTCCTAGGGAACTTGATATATTGATGGATGTTGATGCGTACAATGACTATGAGGAAGAAGAACTTGACGATGAATACATGGACGAGGAGGATTTTTACGACGAGGACGAGGCTTATTAACTGGATTAATCTGCCTCAAATAGATTCCCTATTCCTCTCCTACGATACAAAGGATTGCTATGTCATTAGTCAGATTAGATCAGGTCACAAAATCGTATGATCCTTACCTCATTCTGGACGAAGTCTCTTTGTCAATCGAACATGGTGATCGGATTGGATTGATTGGAAAGAACGGAACTGGTAAAACTACGCTCATAGAAATTATTGCCGGTATAATAGAGGATTTCAAAGGAAACGTTGGGTACGCGAAACAACTACAAATCGGGTATCTCAGTCAAGAACCCAATTTGGAAGCTGATTGCTCACTTCGCCAAGAGATGTTCAAAGTCTTTCAGAAGCGGCGAGACCTTGAAGATGAGATGCTGCTGCTCAGTGAAGAGATGGTAGACGATCCAAGCCTGCTCGATGGATATGCTCGGTTACAAGAGCAGCACGAACGAATGGGCGGTTACGACTATGAGTATCAAACAAATCGAACGCTGGGCGGGTTAGGGTTTCGTGACAGCGATTTTAATTTGAAGACAGGTATCTTGAGCGGCGGACAGAAAAGTCGGGCCGCACTCGCCAAATTGCTGCTTGAAGATCCGGATCTGTTGCTGCTAGACGAACCCACCAACCATCTGGACATCAAAGCGATTGAGTGGTTGGAAAACTTCCTGAATACCGAATATCAAGGGGCAGTCATCATCGTCTCACATGATCGCTACTTCTTGGATCGTGTTGCCCGCAAGATTGTCGAGTTGCGAAACCATAAACTCAAAGAGTACCCCGGTAACTACACCAGATACCTCGAAATCAGGCAAACTGAGAGGGTGGCACAGGAACGAGAATATAAAAAGCAACAGCGACATATCGCTCACGAGGAGGATTTTATCCGCCGCAATATGGCTGGGCAACGCACCCGCGAGGCACAGGGACGCCAGAAGTTGCTCGACCGGCTTGAACGCGTAGAGAAGCCAGAAACCGCCGAGAAAACGATTAAACTCCGCTTCACGCCGGATGTACGGGGCGGAAACGACATATTGCAGTGTCAGGATTTGGGAAAGCGATACGGCGATAAGCAGATCTTTGAAGACGTGAATATAGAGGTCTACCGCCAAGATGTTGTCGGTGTCATCGGTCCCAACGGTGTCGGAAAAACGACACTGTTCCGAATGATCCTCGGAAACGAACCGCCGACTTCAGGGAAGTTGAAGGTTGGGCACAATCTCCATTTTGGGTATTACGACCAAGAGCTTGCAGGACTCAATCAAGATAATACAGTTATTGATGAGATTTGGGCGTTGCGTCCAACACAAAAACGAGGTGAAATTCGCAGTTTTCTCGGACGGTTCCTATTTTCTGAGGATGAGGTATTCAAATGGATTGGCGACCTCAGCGGCGGCGAACAGAGCCGTGTCATGCTCGCCAAGCTGCTCTTGGAAAACGCAAATGTGCTCCTGCTTGATGAACCGACAAATCACCTAGACATACCGTCGCGTGAAGTTCTTGAAGAGGCATTGGCAGAATACCCAGCAACCATTTTTATGATCTCTCATGACCGTTATTTTTTGAACAAGCTCGTCAACAAACTGTTGGTTTTTGAGAACGGAACGGCAAAACTATTTTTCGGAACTTATGCCGAGTATGAAGCCCACGTCCGAGAACAGAAGCGAGTTGCAATGCAAGCGAGGGAGGAAGCAGAGAAGGCGAAAAAAGTAGCGAGACAGGAAAAACAGCAGCGGGAGAGGTTGCGAGTTGCTTCAACTTCAAAGAAATCCAAAAAGAAACGGCGGGTAAAAGCACAGCGCGTGGCTGATGTGTGAGGAACATTCGGAAACTATCAGCCGCATCAAAAAGGAGAACAACCTTGACATCAGAATTATCATCCATAGACCTTCATAATGAAGCCCTCGTCATCGATTCTCACAACGATACGATTGTCGGACATATCCGTCGCGGAAACGTCAGTATTGCGGATAAGGAGACCCCTAACCGCGTCCGGCACGACGGAACAATTGCCTATATGCGCGGTCCCCTCGACTCCACAGCCAGCCAGATGGATGTCCAGATCAATCTGCCGAAGATGCGTCAGGGCGGGGTTGACGCTGCCTTCTTTGCGATTGATGTGACGCGAGCGTGGAAGAATCACCTCAGCTATGCCTTAGATGCCATCGGCTTTTTTAAGGCGGAGGTCGAAACCCACGCCGATGAAATTATCATCGCAAAGACAGCGGAAGATGTGCGAAAAGCGAAAGCGGAGAGCAAACTTGCTGCGATTTTGGTCATTGAGAACAGCGACGGTGTCGAGCGAAGCCTGAACATCCTGAAAAGCCTCCACCACCTGGGCGTTCGATCTATTGGGTTGACCCACGACCCAACCTCATGGGCGGCGGCTGGCAACGCCGAAACAGATAGCGGCGGTGGCCTCACTCGATTTGGTGTCCAACTGGTGAAAGAGATGAATCGACTGGGGATGCTTGTCGATGTTTCCCACATCAGTGAGCACGGCTTTTGGAACGTGCTGGAAATTGCCGAACGCCCCGTTATCGCTTCCCACAGCAACTGTAAGGCGTTATGCGGCCATCCGCGCAACCTGACCGACGAACAGATTAAACGCATCGCCGAAAACGGCGGCGTCATCGGTGCGACCTTTGTGACATGGTTCATTGACGACAATACTCCCTCATTTTCCCGCTATATAGATCATATCGATCACATCGTCAATCTGGTCGGAGATGACCACGTTGGCATCGGATCCGATTTCGATGGCGGCGGCGAACAACTCAGGGATGCGACAGAGTTCCCGAAGATTACCAAAGCATTGTTGGAACGGGGCTATTCACCTGCGTCGGTCAGAAAAATCCTTGGCGAAAATCATCTACGCGTGTTTGCCGAGGCATGTCCCGGATAAGTATTGCTTCCCTACAACTCTCCACGCAGCAACAAACGATCCGTCATCCCCTCACCTTTACCGTTCAGCGTACCGGTCGGCATATAATGAATCACCATCGCCCGACGTCTACGCTGTGACCGATTCGGATTGGTCTGATGCAACATCATACAGTGGTGCACCATTCCGCAGCCCGCTTTGAGCGGTACAGGTGCCGCACGATTTTCATCCACATCTGCCTGCAGCAACGCAGGAAGTTTCCCCTTCTCTGATACGGCGCGGTCGTGATCTGGGGCACTTTCCAAATGGCTACCGGGGATCACGTTCATACACCCGTTTTCTTCATCGGCATCGTCGAGTGCCATCCAGATACTCACGAGGTTCGCTGGCGTGCAACGCCAGTAACCGTTGTCCTGATGCCACGGCACTTCGCCGCCGTGACGGGCAGGTTTATAAAGGGCTTGATCGTGGAACAACTGAATATTAGGTCCAATCAAGCTCTCTGCGATGTCCAACAACGGTTCATGATAGAGCAGCTCGCGATACACCTCATCATAACGCCACATCTCCATAATCTGCAGCATCTCCTCCGAGCGGTCTGCGGTTTCGTCCTGCTCCGTCTCACCGACGACAGCAAGGTTACGCAGCCCCTCACCGCTTGTACCACGTTTTTTCGCAAACAACGTGTCGTAATGCTCGCGCAGCAAGGCGAGGTGGTCATCTGTAATAAGGCGATGTGGAATTTTGAGATACCCTTTCTCCTGAAACTGTTCAATCTGTTGTGGCGTGAGTTTCATCATATTCTCCTTGGTGTTTCAATTTTGCTTTACTCGTGCGTGTGAATCTTACAACATAACCGGCTCCCCAATCTCCGCTGACCGCTTCACCGCACGGCAAATCGCTACCGCTTTCATACCCGCTTCGCCACTTGCCCGCGGTTCGCTGCCCGTCTGAATGCACTTAATGAAATGCTCAATCTCTGCACGGAAAGAATCAAAATCCGGGTAGTTTTCCTCGTTCAAGGTGTCTGGATCGTTTCGGAAAGAATAATGCAAAGTGTCCACACGATCAAACCCGCCTGTCACTTCAGCGACGCCATTTTCGTTGGCAACGTAGAAATCCTCAAAACTGAACCCTCCCACCGACACCATGCCAGCGTTGACAACTCCAACCGCACCGCTTTTGAAGCGCAGGGTAAACACCGCGCAGTCAATCTGTGGCTTCCGGTGCGGTGCAAAGTAGGTGCCACCTTCAGCATAAACCCGCTCGACATCTCCCATCAAAAAGCCGAGAATGTCTGCGGCATGTACAGCGTTTTCGAGGATAGGTCCGCCGCCATCGTCCTCTGCCCAGAACCAATCTTTGTTCGACATCCCCGGATGCGGATACCGATGAACCATGTACTGAATCGGTCCAAATTCGCCTTCCGTTAGCTCCTTCAGACGTAAGAGCGGTGGAATAAACCGCTTCTTATGCCCAATCTGCAAGACAACACCTGCCAATTTGCATACGTCGATCATTTCCTGACAATCCGAAACTGTGCTCGCCATCGGCTTCTCGCATAGTACATGAATGCCACGCTCCGCCGCGGCGCGTGTTAAAGCTAGATGAATCTTCGGCGGTGTGCAGATACTGATTGCCGTTAAATCCTCCGTATCCAGCATCTCTTCCGTAGAGGTATAACCCTTGACACTGTACTGTGACGCAAAATCGTCTGTAATTTGTGGAACGATATCACATACGCTGACCAACTCGGCGTCAGGATTATTTGCCCACCGATCAACATGAGCGCGACCGACGCCCGCTAATCCAATCACTGCAACTTTCATTTAATTCTCCTATAAAGCCTGAAGCGCTCAACCCTTCGCTCCAGTTTTGAAGCCCGATTCGGGGAAGGACGATATGTGTTGTAGGATGCGTGAAACCTAATGGGTAAGGATCGAGACGGTTGTTCTTACGCATGTGGAACACTCTCGGAATGGAGACGCATTACGTATTATTCTTCATGGGTTCCAGCGGGGCGAGAGGTGGTAACTTGCATTTTTTTAAAGGATAGTGTTCCTGTATACTCTGTAGTTTAGCAGAGAGCAATTATAGAGTCAAGATAAACAAGAAGATAAGACTTGACAACAAGTAATGAATTCCATACACTAAAGTCCAGCAGCCATTCTGAGTTGTTCGTGGGAGGAGGCGTCTACATTGATCTGTCCCAAATGCGGCGGTAAAATCCAAACGCTCAAAGACGAGTCCGCATTTTGCCTAGATTGCGAGTGGGATAACCTTGAGCAAATCCCCCAATCAGGACAACGAGCGGATTGCAAGCATCTATGGGTTTTACAGGTAAACCAAGCCGATGGAACATCACAGTGGTGGTGCGTACACTGCTCCGAACGTCGAGACTTTCAAATGGCATTGATGTATCTGAGACCTTAGAAAATATCTCAGATATCAGGTTTTTTAGGAGAACAGGGAGATCATTTTATGGGTTTTTCATTAGCGGATAAGGTCGCCATTGTTGTGGGAAGTAGCAGTGGCATGGGCAGAGCAACCGCGGTTACTTTTGCTGAAGCAGGGGCAAAGGTGGTTTTGGCTGCGCGGAGCGCCGATAAGCTCGCAACGTTGGCGGAAGAGATTGGCGAGAATGCAATCGCCTGCCCGACTGACGTGCAAAATTCGACAGCCGTGGATAGGCTCATTGCAACAACATTAGAAGGCTTTGGACGGATTGATCTGCTCGTCTATGTCACCGGCACAAACATCCCCGAACGGAGTCTTGAAGTTTTATCGAACGAAACGTGGGATATGATGATCCAGACGAACCTGACCGGAGCGTTTTATTGTACGAAAGCGGTCCTGCCGACGATGCGAGATCAACAGGATGGCTTGATTATCTATGTCTCCAGTGGAGCGGTGCAACGTCCCGATACCTCCGGCGTTTCCTACCAAGCAACCAAGCACGGGATGGTCGGTCTCGCTCACGGCACGTTCCAAGAAGAGAAAGAGAACGGCATCCGCACCTCCATGCTCTTCCCTGGTTTGACGGATACGCCACTCGTCCTGCAACGTCCTGTGCCAACCCCACCCGAAGTGATGGCAAAATCCCTACAACCACAGGATGTAGCCGATGCGTGTCTATTGGTGGCTTCGCTGCCAGCACGGGTTTATGTTCCTGAATTGATTATGCTGCCTTCAGGCTTGGCGTAGCCAGAATCATGCCGTCAACCAATCATAAACTGCAAATGGTCAAGAGATTTATCTCTGTTCTTATTTTTTTAATCTTCATTCCAGCAATCCTCTCTGCCCAAGGGGATCTACTCATCAAGGTCCCCGATAGTTCCAACCAACACCTCCAGTTTCTCCAAGCGCATCACGGGATCAAATTGCGCTATCGCACACCTGATTTTGCCATCATTCAGGTCCCTCTGAAGTCCGGTTCCATCAAGGCGCATCAGGATGCGTTGAACGAACTGCCAGACCCACAGGTTCTGGATACCGTTACGCCCGGCTTCAACTATTACGTCCTTTGGGTCCCTTCAGCGGATGAACGAACGGCAATCGAAAGGTATGGGGAAATTTTATACCAGTTCGGTGGTCTTTCCCTGCTCAAATTGCACATCAATCTTGAATCCATCCTGTTAGACCTGCCAGTACATCACCGTGCGAAACTCCCTGCCAATATTGTCCTACCCGACTTCCAGCCACCCTCGTTCGCTCCGAGTATATCCGCATCACCCCAGCAGCAATCGGTCATTCAAGGACTACTCGATCAAGCAGATGGCATGCGATGGGTTTGGCAGACTATTGCCCTCGTCGAGAATGAAGACCTTCAGCGGCCGGGACAGTTTTTCCGAAGCCGATACGCTCTCCGAGTTCGTGATGCCGTTCAGTTTGATGACAAGCCGCAACCCGATCACGCTTGCGATAACTCCGCAGACTACATAGCTCAACAGTTTCGCAGCTACGGTCTAGAGGTCGAATTTGACTCGTTTGATCACCGGCGTCGATCCGCGCTTGGAACGCTAATCGGCGAATACGTCATGCGGAATGTGATCGCCACGCTACCGGGGAAAGGTCCAAACAAAGATCGGATCTATCTGATGGTGGGACATTATGACAGCATCGCCTCCAAAACCCCCGGTTGGGATGGTGGCTGGAGAAGGATGGCAGCACCGGGCGCATCCGACAATGCGTCAGGCATTGCCGAAATACTGGAGACGGCACGCATTCTGAGCCAGCAAGATTTTGACTATACGATTCGATTTATCGCTTTTTCTGGGGAGGAGTTGTTCCTATTCGGCAGCAAACATTATGCACGGTTGGTTCGGGAGCGTGGAGATGACATCGCCGGTGTCCTAAATTTCGATCTCCTAGGACACGACCCGGACGGAAATTTGGACATCCATGTACTTGGCGATGAAGGGTCGCAATGGCTTGTCAACGCCTTCGGTGCCGCTGCAGAGCGATACAGACTGCCGATAGATCTGCGCCTGAAAAATGATCCTAGTTTTATCTTCAGTGACCACTCCCCATTTTGGGACATCGGCATACCGGCGGTGATGGTGGCGGAGGAATCGTCTCTCGATGCGCCCGACGAGTCAACCGAATATATCCACAGTCAAGAGGATAACTTAACAAAAATCTCGATACCGCTGTTGGGAGAATTGGCTATCAAGTTAGCCGTAGCGACCCTTGCTGAACTCGCTCGCCCCATCGTTGGATCAAGCCCGCCACTGAACCCGGATATCTTCTGGGAATCCAAAGGCATCGCTGTCTCCAACCCCTCTCCTACAAAAGGGGATGAGGTTATGATCAGTGCGGAGGTGACAAATGCGGGTCCTGTTCCTGTTGAGAACATCACCGTTCAATTCGTCGTTGTCAATCCCGATGGGACCTCCGAAACCCTACCCGAACAAAGCGTAGCCCTGAGTGTCAACCAACCGAAAACAGTCAGCAATCGCTTCACACCAGCTACTTGGGGCGTATATACCCTCCGTGCCGTGGTGAACGACGATACACGTGTCTTTGAGTCTAATTTCAACAACAATCGGATCGAAACTGAATTGACGGTGATGGATCCGCGCGTGACCATCGAAAACATCGTTGCCTACCCCAACCCACTCCGTCTCAACCAACCGAGAACTGCCCTCAAACTAACGTATACATTGAGCCGTGATGCGGAGGTCATCGTCTCCATCTACGACACCGTCGGTGAGCAGGTCCTTGAAAGTGTATTTCTTGCAGGAGACAACGGCGGTCAACTGGGTGCAAACGACGCCTTTACTTGGGAAGGCAAGCGGAACCTCTTTGAATTTGTCGCACCCGGGGTTTACATCTGCCGTATCACCGCAACCGATGCAGATGGCGAATCGCGGACGGAAGGCACAAAAATCGCTGTGATTCGGTAGTAATAGCATTTTCCCACCTGAAAAGCTGATTAATTAGGTTCGTAGTAGCGTAATTCATTGCGCGTTACGACGGGCGAGTCA
Source organism: Candidatus Poribacteria bacterium (assembly GCA_003635265.1). GTDB lineage: Bacteria > Poribacteria > WGA-4E > WGA-4E > PCPOR2b > PCPOR2b. The sequence continues at coordinate 18,315 of PYIZ01000014.1, read as the reverse complement.
TCACCGAACTACAATACTACTGCGTAAGTCATACGTTTTTAAATCAGCGTCATCAGCGTCATCTGTTTAATCCGTGATTCAGACAATAACGATACACCCGCCTCAGACATATTTGGTTGTTTCTATAATCCTGTGAATCCTTAAATCTTGAGCATCCTGATTCAGACAATGATTAATTCCCTTCAAACCGAAACGCAAACAGATCCGCATCCTTGAGGACAAAACGTAACCGCACCGGCTTCCCAACCAACGAGCGCATATCTCCGCCACCCTCCCACTTAACCGTACCATCAATCTCATCGCCGAATATCTCAGGACATTCGTCCAATGTAAAGCCCGGCTGCGGATGTCCTTCAATATCCTGAATCTCAACCCGCACAGATCCCACCGCCGATGTCGAAAAGTTCAATCTCAGACTATCTCCCGCGAAAATCAACGGACGGGTAACAAACTCACCCCCGACGTACCCTGCATGGACCGACACAAACCCGTCCGTTCGGAGCGAGAACCGACGAATATGAACACTCGGCAGCCTCCAATTTGCCATACTGTATAGCGAGAGTTCCTCCGGCGACGTTTCCAGAATGCCCCGCTCCATATAAATCCCACGCTCATGCCAATTACCTTCATCAAGTCCGGGACGGACAAAAGCCTCCATGAAGCTGCGATCGAAATGGATTCCATCGCGGCTAGACATGAACACAATGTCATTCACACCCGAACCGTATTCCCAACCCGGAATCGGCTCGCGCTCCGGCACAAAACGCGCAGGAAACATCAGATACATCCCCGGCGCACGCTCATAAGGCACACAGGCATTAGTATAAAGATGTTCAAAGGGAGTATCACCTGTGTCAATCAATTCAAGCGGTGTCCAATGACGAAAATCTTTAGAAGTCGATCGTCGAATCCAACGCACCCCATTTTTGAAGTTGCCCCGACCTGCCACCCCCCGCGTGTAGGCGACATATTCCTCCCGTTCCGTGTCCCAAAAGGCGATGTTGTGCGAATCAAAGGGTCGTTCGGTCAGGATTGGTTCGTCCTGCATGAGTCGCCAGCGGAGACCGTCCGGAGAGACTAACGCAAGCACATCGCTAGTACGCACAATGGCTTTGTACCGTTCTTCGTCCGATGCGTCGGGGTTGAGATCAAGGAACGGCGACATGTTGTTGCCCGGTCCCATCCAAACAAGGTTATTGTCCTTTGAACCTTGAAACTCAATCAGTCCGAGTTGTGGTTTCTCCCAATGAATCCCGTCCGTGCTTTCAGCGTAAGCGTAGAGCGGCAGACGCTCACCACGAATTGGCATCTCCTGATCGCAGCGATACCACGCTCGAAAGCGATCACCCTCGCGGAACGTTACCATGTAGGAGACGCCGCCCCGTTCCCACGGATGTTCAGCGGCAATTACAACCTCACGACGCACCGGCTCATGCAACTGCCGCGTGACATCTTGCGCTTCAGCAATCCAGAAATCGTCCACGAATAGTTGACGATCTGTACCGATATGGATAGGTGTGCTGTCATTATCATGTTGTGCCATTTTTCCCTCTACAAATTGATGGTTATCAACCCTACTTTCTGCTATAATTAGCCTTTAGTGCTAGTTTAGTGAGAAAGTTTTTTCCACATTGTTCAAGTTCCTGTGGATCCCCCCGATAAATCGGTGTAAACTAATTATCGGGGAGTTCATTGGGTTGGTTGGTTCATTCTGCTTACGTTCCACCCTTTGGATACACATGTCGCCCCTCTGGGGCTTTGGGGTATTTGTTTATCGGTGTACTATAGACCTGTCGCCCCGCTGGGGCTAAATGAACCGCTGAACCAATGATTTTTACGTTTCACGCCCTTAAGGAATATCATGCCCCAATCTCACCCCAACATCATACTGATAATGTGCGATCAGATGCGCTGGGATGCTGCTGGCTTCGCAGGAAGTTCGATTGTCCAGACGCCACATTTGGATCAGTTGGCTCAAAGTGGGGTCTGCTTTGAAAACGCCTACTGCGCCTCCCCTGTTTGCTCGCCCGCCCGCGCTAGTTGGCTGACGGGACTCTACCCCCACGCCCACCTACAACTCAAAAATTACGGTCCCAGCTTGGTTGGGAGATGGGGTAGCCACCTGCCCCCTGACAGCGTGACCATCGGTGATGTCCTCAAATCCGCCGGATATCGCTGCGGTATGGTCGGACCTTGGCATCTTGGGAACGATCATCTCCCGCAGCACGGGTTTGATGATTTCTGGTGCACCTATCGCTATCTCGGCAAAGACTATCCCGATCCGCTCTTCGATTCCTTTGATCGTGCGGGAGTCCCCAATCTCTATCTCAAAGACGCTGAAGGGATGACACAGTACGGAAATACGCTGGAATTTGGGGTAATCACCGACCCGCGACAACAGCGCACCACATGGACGATAGATCGGTCCCTCGAATTTATCCAGCAACTGCACGATGACCCGTTCTTCCTATTTGTAAGCATCAAAGACCCGCACCCACGCATCTTGGTCCCACCTGAACTGGTTGAACTGTATCCAGAAGACCAGATACCACTGCCCGCTTCATTTCGGGATCCCCTCGACGGCAAACCCGCATTTCAAGAACGCGCGAAGTTTCGCATCCCCCCAACTGTGACCGATGACCAATTTCGTCGGGTGATTGCGTACTATTATGCCTTAGTCACGCACATTGACGCACAGGTTGGCCGTTTGCTCCGTGCCCTTGAGACGCAGGGTATGGCACAGAACACGATTGTAGCCTTTATCAGCGATCACGGTGAGATGTTCGGCGACCACGGTTTCACAGAGAAGTGCCTCATGTACGAGGCATCGGTGCGTGTGCCGTGTCTGCTCTCTTGGAGCGGAACATTACCTGCGGGGACTCGGATAAGAACGCCGTTGGGCGGCGTTGACCTAATGCCAACCCTGCTTGAACTGGCAGGCGAGGAACCGCCATCACCGATTGATGGGCGCTCCGTTGCGTCAGCAATCCTCGCAGGCAGAGAACCTAACCCCCAGCCGGTCTTTGCCGAGGTTTCCAGCAATGAAGCGATTTATCGCGGCGCACAGGATCCAGAACAGCTAGCCGCTCATGTGATGGTCTACGATGGACGTTGGAAATATATCCGCAACCGCTTTGATATCGACGAGCTGTACGACCTAGAGACGGATGCGGACGAAATGCGAAACCTCGCTGCTCGACCTGAACACGGTGAACGGGTGGATTTGATGCGCCGTCAGATCGCTGAGATGGTTTGCCATACCGGTCCCGGTCCGTACGACTGGTGTTTATCTGATGGCAATGGGACGGCTGCAACTCAATAATCAACAACGTCACAAAATTCAAACAGCTTCCGTGCCCGCTCCGAAAGTCCCTCATACGTCTCCGGTGGCACTTTCACCGCATGACCAATACTAAGCCAAGAGAGTCCGTAGCAAACCACAATTTCGGGACGCGGTCCGTTGGAGGCGTTAGGCGTGCCACGGTGCAATGTGCGGACATCCTGTATCCATATGGTGCCTTTTTTCATGTTGAGTCGACGGGCAGACGGAAAATCGCCTTGCGTCAGCACTTCATCGTAACGTCCCTCTAGATCAGGATTGGCGATGTACTGCGTTGATGGCAGCACCTCAATACTACCATTCTCCTCTGAAGTATCCACGAGCGGAAACTTGACGCCCAATATCGGGCAGGTATCAAGCCCTACATGCGGAATCTCCCGTGCCAGTCCGGTATCTCTGTGCCAATGCTGAAACTCGCTCCCCGGGTAAGGGTTATTAGAGTGAAGACACCTAATATAAAAATCGTCCTTGCCCCAATAACGCTTGAGAAACTCCAGAATGACCGGATTCTCATACACCTCCGGATCGGCGAATGGCGGCACCCACGGAATAGTCAGCGTGTAGCGGTTGATGAGTTGTTGACGGCCAAAGCCTGTGCGCAAATCGCCCCACTCTTTCTCGGCAAAGCCAGTTTCGCGCGTCCTGACATGCTCTAACATCGGTAGGAACGCCTCTCGGATGCGATCTACGGTTTCAACCGACAGCACATCCTCTATCACCGCATAACCGTTGATTCTAAACTCGGCTATCTTTAGATCAAAATCTATATCTTCACATTGTGCAGTCATGAATCCTCCGTTGATAGTAGTAGGCATACTCCGTATGCCGTAACTTCTGTTTCGTTAAATTCCCAGCGAGACGACAGCATCGTAGGTTGGGTTGAACGGTTGGAAGTATCTATCTACCAAAGAGAGTTGAGTTTTTCCCTCTTAATGCTATGTTCTCACAGATAGCGAGAGTGAAACCCAACACTCACGAAACCGATTGTATCATAGCACACTCCGGCGCGTCCAGAAAAATGGGGAGCGAATAACGGTATTTAATTCTCCTGTAGGTGCCTGCAGCCCGATTTATTGAGGAGGGATCTCCGAATCCCGACGCACCGCTCAAACAGAGAGAAAACCGAAAATTACGGTGAATTCTAGAAAAGTAGTAGGCACACGTCCCGATTCATCGGGATTCCGCCTTGCGGAACAGGTGCCGTAACTCCGTAAACAAGGTCCCTGACTTCGCTCGTTTACAATATCATAAATAGTCCTAGCGAGGCAAATCTGCGTTTCTTTGTCTTGCTTTCTTGGATTCGTGCTATCATATAGGCTATTCCAGTCCAGAATGCAAACTAACAAAAGGAGAAAGCGATTATGCGACACGAAAAATGGAAATGTCCCAAATGCGACAATGTTGAATTTGAAACAGATATTTTCCAAGCAACAGGTGGTACACTCGCCAAATTGTTCGATGTCCAGAACAAAAAGTTTACCACCGTTTCATGTACACAATGCCAATACACCGAGGTCTACAGGGCAGATACCTCGCGCCTGAGTAACATCTTTGATTTCTTCACCAATTGACATTGGGAGATAATTTCCCATGAAGACCTTCACCGATACTCAAAAAGAGCAACTACAAGGGAAAATTCAGGACGAGCAGGAACGGCAGCGAGTGCTTAGAGAGAGCCTCCAAATTGAAAAGGACAAGGAGTCAAAACGGAGACGAGGCATAGTTTCCACAGCGTTCAGTTATAAATATGTTATGCTGGGATTTCTTCTGTTTGTGTTCATCGGGTACATAATTGTACTGCCCCCGCAAAGTTATAATTATCACTCCTACCTTGCTCCCATAACACTGTTGATGGTACTATTCAATCATATTGCATGGCATTTCACAAAAAGAGGTTGGCCAAGCCGTGTGATGAAAACGATTGCTTGGATGTGGATCGTATTTGTCTGTGCCTACCTGTTTTGGTTCTTTAAAACTGGAGCTGCCTAACATATCACTGCTGGTGAGGGACAAGAAAACATGAGCGAGACATTCTTTGAAAAAATCGACGTATTTCTGCCCGGACAGGGCGAAGAATTAGCGCAAGCCCCTGCCCACCGTTGGGAGCGGGCGGAGCGCGCCAGCGCCCAAATCTACTACAGCACACGCGAGCCAAAATCTGTCCTCATCCATCTGACAGGGCTGACCAGAGAGGAGAGGAAAGCCCTCGCCGATATGCCGATCGAGGTGGATCTTTCAGCATTGAAGTATCACGACTACGACGGGTTCGGTGTCCATCTACCGGGGTTGATTGTCACGACACAAGGAACAGCAATCGCCGTTTGTCAAAAACGACACGGTTCGATGGGGGACGGCGGCAATCAAGTTGACATCCTGATGTCACGCAGCGAGGACAGCGGCGCGACTTGGGGGCGGCAGAAGGTCATCTTCGAGGAGGAGGGGGCTTTCACCTATCTCGGTCCCATCTTTGAGGACTGCACGACGGGTGCTGTATTCGTGGCGTTCTGGAAGATGCCCGCTGACATCTTGGACGACCTAGGTTACTTCAGCGAACACGCCAAACAGGGCGGCGGTTTCTATCTCCTCAAAAGCACCGATCAAGGACGGAGTTGGTCTGATCCCCTCTATGTAAGCCCGGAACCGAACGCCGATGGTTGGGTAGGGTGGCCCAACAACTGTGTCCACGGCATCCAGCTTGCTGTTGGTCCCCACAAGGGACGGTTGATCATACCGGCGTTTCTTTACAAGGAAGGCGAACCGGGGCAGGTGCCAGGAGTTCGTGGCGGCTTGTTGTACAGCGATGACCACGGGCAGAGCTGGAAGGTGGGTGCTGTCCTGCCCGAAGGCTCAGATGAGGTCAGCCTCGTAGAGACTGCAAGGAATGGGATCTATGTTAGTTACCGCAAGAACACACTCGCCACCGGCAAGCGACACTTCGCACGCAGCAGCGATTACGGTGAAACCTTCTGTGAACATGGTCAGCACGAAGAGCTACCGGACGCGAATCTCCACGCGGGACTAATCCGCTACCGTGGAGGCGAGGCAGGAAGTGAAGACCTTCTCCTATTTTCCAGTCCATCACCGACAAAAGATATGACAATCCGCATCAGTCGCGATGAAGGCAGGAGTTGGGACTTTTCACGTAGGGTTGAACGAGGACTGTCACGGTATTCCGACCTCGCGGTGACAGCAGATGGGACAATCCTCTGTCTGTATACCAACGGAGTAGTGCGCGACAGGGAAAAGATTAGCGTGGCACGGTTTAACTTGGAGTGGTTGATGGAGGGTGGCGATTAGATGGGCGGTCGTGGTCTACAAAATCTGTGATGCTAGTTGATGAGGATATTGTTTCCCCATCGTTCAAGGATTCACTAATGTACTAGTGAACCAATGAACTAACGCAGTTATAACGTCTCGTACCTATCCGTACGGTTATGTCCCAAAAGACCGGGACACAGTTGCTGCATCTCCGGCGGCATCCGCTCATACGTTTCGGGCCAAATCGGCTGATGACCGCCTTCAATCCAGTTGTTGAACCACGGTGGGTAGTAGGCGATATTCAATCCGACGCGAATCTGATCGCTTGTATTTGCACGAGCTTGGTGATAGGTGCCACCATGCCACATAATAACCGAGCCTGCTTTGCCAGTAATCGGCTTGATTAGCGGGCTATCCGGGGTGATGTCCGATGGCGGGGTCTTCCGACGTGAACGGTGACTCATGGGCACGACACCTGTTGCACCATTCTCTACCGTGAAATCCGTCAGCATCCAGATACTGTTGATAATCCACGGCACATCCGGCACCTCATGAAACTCACGAGCAGAATCCACATGCAGATGCTGTCCCGGCGCACCGGGCCAAGTCGGCTTCGAGCACGCCTCGACCACCCGACAGTTCTCCCCCAGAAAATACCGCGCAACCGCCACCGTGTCCGGATGGCTGGCACACCTCCAAACACGATCATCCAGATTCATCATGCCAAACAACGTCTGATAGTATTGATCACCCGTATTGTAAATTTGGCACTTCGGGTCGGTGTGCAATTCGAGGAATCGTTCCGCCATGCTGCGTGCTGTGTCTTCGGGGATACGATCCTCAAGCAGGCAGTAGCCGTAGGTCGTCAAACAATCTATTGCCGCTTTGACATCACTGTTCATCTATGTCTCCGTGAAGCGTGAGATGTAAGATTTTTCACACTTCATGACAGGGCGCGGCATACACACGCGCCCCGTCCGACAATCCACATTCTCAACTTAAACAGGCATGGTCCTACCGCTATACGCCCTGCCAGCCTCCGCTATTTCAGGACTGCCGCCCATAATCCTCACACCTCCATCAATTCTCTCTGGAAGCGTCTCTATACTACCACCTTCCAAGAACGCGACACCCGTCTCCTTACATGCAGTGTATACCCGTTCTCTCGCTTCAGTCATTTCAGGCGGCCGTGGACTTGGGGTGTTCTTGTAACCGAACGACATACCGAGGTCCCCAGGTCCCCATTCGGCAAAGGCGATGCCGGGCACCCGAAGCGTCATTTCGGTATTAGCGATTGCCCGTACATTTTCGATCTTCAGCCCAAGCATAAGTTCACCATCGGGATTCAGGGGCCAAGGGTCAGCTTTTCCTAGGTAATCATCGACAGAAATGCCCCAAATGGGTGCGGCAGCTCCCTGTCCTGCTGAACCCCTGCGGCCGACATCTAGCTGCGTCCCAACACCAATCGTCTGGAACGGATACCGGCAGCATTCGACAAATGCCTTTACCGCCTCCGGCGACTCCGCATGGCACAGGAGCAGACCATGTACACCTAACGCCAATAGCTGCCTGAGCTGCCACGCATTCGCTCGCATAACATCGGGACTTGAACCGTCCATCGGCAACTCGACGACGACCGCCGGCGTCAGGTGACCGCTATTGGTCGGTCCACCGTCCACAAGCCCGCGCATAAAATTCCCCAGCCCTACCAAATCGAGGGGACCATGCTCCATACCGATGTTGATGTAGTCTGCCCATGTTTTTGCCATCTCCTTGCCAGCCTCATAGGTGAGATTGGCGCTTATGTGGCTGCCTGTGTAGTAGACGGGCTGATCTTGCTCAAGTAACTCAATTGCTTTATTCACTCGCTTCGGCATAGTTAACCTCTCTAAAAAAATGACTAGTTCGTCGTTGCGATTTCAATCGCTCAAAAGATTCATCAATACTAAGAAAAAATTATAGCATAGTTGCCGATCTGAGTCAAACGGTGAATCCGATGCACATCTGTATATTTCTGTATTCATCCCTCCCACCTTGACATTCCCGCGAACCAAAAGTATAATGAATGAGTTATCTACTAATCAGACAACTTCTTCACATGAATCGAACGGGAGCGGGATCCCGACGCGTCAGGATAACCGAAAGCGAGAGAAAACATGGCGACAAAAGAGGAACTTTACGATCAGGCTCTAACACATTTTGGGAACAACGAACTTGACGAGGCGGTTGCTGCGTTCAATACACTCCTCAAACAGTACCCCGATTATGTGGACGGACATATTGGGCTTGGACACGCATACGAACGGATGAGCAGATATGACGAGGCGATTGAGGCAATCAAAAAGGCAATTGAGGTTGACCCGACCGACCCCCTTAATTACACCAGTTTATCGATCTGTTACCAGCGCAAAGGGATGATTCAGGAAGCGGAAGACGCAATGGCAAAATCACACCAGTTACAGATGGGAACATAATACACAGCATCTGCATACGAGGAGGAAACACAAGCGATATGCTTGAACTTTACGATACAACACTCAGAGACGGGAACCAAGGGGAAGGGGTCGCTTTCTCGGTTGAGGACAAGCTGCTTATTATCAAAGCCCTTGACCGTCTGGGCATCCATTACATCGAAGGCGGATATCCCGGCTCGAATCCAAAAGATATGGAATTCTTCAAAGGTGCGAAGTCGCTTGAACTCCAGCAAGCAGAGGTTGTGCCTTTCGGCAGTACGCGCCATCCCCGCTATCAACCCAGCGAAGACCCCAACCTGCTAGCGCTACTGGACACAGGTGCCCGCACTGTCACGATTTTCGGAAAGAGTTGGGAACTCCACGCCACAGACGTGCTTCGTGTTACAGCACAGGAAAACATCGAACTCATCGAAAGCTCAGTCCGTTTTCTGGTCGAGAGCGGACGCGAGGTCATCTACGACGCAGAACACTTCTTTGATGGTTATGACGATCAGCCGGATTACGCCCTGCAAACACTCAAAGCGGCAGCAAGGGGCGGTGCTAGATGCGTCGTGTTATGCGATACGAACGGAGGGCGACTGCCTCTAGAAATTCAGGAAGGTGTACGGGCGGTCATGGCGGAGATTGATCTGCCGGTCGGCATCCACACCCATAACGATGCTGGAGTAGGGGTCGCAAACACCGTTCTTGCTGTGCAAGCAGGGGCAGCCCATATACAGGGGACGTTCAACGGCTACGGTGAACGCTGCGGCAATGCAAATCTCGCTTCTATCATCCCGACGCTCAAACTCAAACTGGGGATCGACTGCATCAGCGAGGAGGGACTCAGCCAACTGACAGAAACATCGCGCCTCATAAGCGAATTGGCAAACCTGCCGCACGACGAGCGTCAGCCGTATGTCGGGAGCTCCGCCTTTGCCCACAAAGGCGGTATGCACATTGACGCTGTGCGCAAGAATCCACGCACCTTTGAACATATCGATCCAGAACTGGTCGGCAACGAGCAACGTATCCTGATCTCAGATCAGGCTGGTAAAAGTGCTATCCTGAAAAAGATCGAAAGACACTATCCAGATTACGACAAGAATTCACCAGAAGTCATCGCCCTTTTCGATCGGTTGAAAGAGGCGGAAAATGAGGGCTATCAATATGAAGCCGCCGATGCGTCATTTGAACTGCTGACCCGTACACTCTTGGACGGCTATCAGCCATTTTTCGATCTGCTCGGATTCCGCGTGATTATTGAAAAAGTCAAGGACCACGGCATCCGGTCTGAAGCGACAATTAAAGTAATGGCACCCGATGGCGAGGTCGAACACACCGCCGCTGATGGCGATGGTCCCGTCAATGCCCTCGACAGCGCCCTGCGCAAAGCACTTGAGCGTTTCTATCCTTCGCTACAGGATGTCCATTTGACCGACTATAAGGTACGCGTTCTGGACACCCAAGCCGGCACCGCCGCAAAAGTGCGGGTACTGATCGAAGCAAGCGATGGAAGGGAGCATTGGGGTACGGTTGGCGTATCGGAAAACATCATACAGGCAAGCTGGGAAGCCCTCACGGATAGCTTGGAATACAAGCTCTACAAGGACAGCCGTGAGACGTAAAACATAATCCGTGATAATTCGCAAACGGAACGAGAAAAATCACCCCTTAAATCAGTCTTAACGCTTGACAGAAACACTTCTATTTGTTACAATATATGTAACAGTTCGATAATTTAACCGACAGGAGGTTTCACATGACTGATTTACAACAGATTGCAAAGGCAGCGCAAGAGATTATCCAAATCTGTGAGCAAGAACGAACTAGCAAAGCGGACAAGGAAAGACTGCTGAAGCTGCAGGGGGTAATCCTCACGCATATTGAAGGGCTTACTGAATGCGACGTTTGCGGGTCCATCACAGATCTGGTTGTGACGATGACAATTGAGCCGGTGACCGCAAAGCTGTGCAAAGATTGTGGGATAAACGCAATCGAAGCCGGAAAAATTAAAAAGGCTACAACACGAAAGCGATCCACCCGTGCTGCGCAGAAAAATGTACCAGCGGCAAAGAGAAAATCAACGCCCCGACGGACATCACCCAAGAACACCGACGAGCTATATGCCGAGGTGGAAAAGGAAACAAGCCTCAAGAAAACGGATATCAAACGCTTGCATAAAATTATCCAAGAGATTCCGAGTCCGATGAACCTTGAGAATACGGTCTTATATGTGAAGCGTGAGGCTGAACTCGCGAAACTGAGGATCGGGCAGGAGGCTTTGGAGACGACAGTCACGTTATTAATGGCAGCGTGAAATTCTGCTTTTACGTCTCAGGTTGTACCAAATTTCGTCCATTGAATCTTTCAACGATTTGGAACTTTTAGAACTTTTAGTCAAACTTGATAATTTCTGAAACAGATTCTCCCCTGATAACGTTTAGGATAATACGATCTTGGAAACGATAGGGACAAGGAGGCGCCTACTGTGACAGATAAAATGATCGATGACCTATCGGATCAAGAAGATACACAACTAGCAACGTTAACAAAGGCTGGGAACGAGGCTGCCTTTAGATCGTTGTTTGATAAACATTACAACTGGGTTTATAGTAAAACATATCGAATGCTATGCAATCATCAGGATACGGAGGAAATATCCTTAGATATCTTTATGAAAGTGTGGCAGAAGATCGGGAAGTGGGATACTGTTCAAGGTAGTTTTCAAGCGTGGTTGAATGTTGTTGCAAAAAATACAATAATTGATGCTATCCGCAAAAAAGAAAGAATTCGCGAAGCACTTTTAAGCATGGAGGATGAATCTGAATTGCCACTTGTTGAATACCAAGACCAGCGACCAACGCCTGAAAAACAGGTCGAATCCCGAGAAGCTCAAGAGATTCTTGAATGGGCACTCCAGATGGTGAAAAAGCCGAATCACCGGGTTGCTTGGATTCTACGCCATCTGGAGGGGTGTAGTATTGCCGAGATTTCGCAGACGCTCCAACGTAAGGAAGGAACCGTGAAAATCTGGATCTTCCGTTGCACAGAGGAGTTGCGCCAAATTCTTACCAGAAAGGGTCTAAAATGGGTTTAATGATTAGGGGGATAATATGAAATTTTGGAAAAAAGCAACACAAAATTTCAGTAAAGATGAAGCAAGAAAAGCGGAGATGCTAGAGGTTCATACACGCAGAATCCGGGGAGAAAGTCTATCCCGCAAGCAAACCCGGCTGTTAAAAGCGAGCGAGCAATATCCAGAATTGGACCCTTTGAAAGAGCTCGTCGATTTTGCGCATCACCGTTTTGAGGAAAGAGAAAACGTCACCCCGCTTCCTGGAGCAAAACGACGCATCGCTAACAATTTGATGAAGCTGATTGGTCGTGATGTTGCGGAAGATGCGGCACCGTCAGGCGATGAACTCGGCTTGCAGCCAGCTTACAGCCCGGATCTGGTCGGAAGTGATAGTGAACTTGCCTTACCACATGTTTCCGGTGATCTGCCGCCGCCAATTCCTGAAGAGATGGATCCGCTTAATGAGACGGTCATCCTTGACAGTGAAAAGGTCGGATCAGCAACGTCTCCAGTAGAGGCGTGTTACCTGAAATTGAAGGTTGTGCAGGGCGACGAAGCCGGACGTGAGTATGATGTCTCTTTCCAACCTATGATTATCGGATATGGAGAGGAAGCAGCCGTCCCGTTAGATACCAACACCGCTGTATCACAGCATCATGCGTTACTCACCGTCGACGACGACGAGCTGCTGATCACAAATCTTGACACCAATAGCGGCACATCCGTCGATGGTGCTAAGATTACTGAGCCAACACTACTTCATGTCGCCTCTAGGGTCCAAATTGGCGGACAGGTGCTTGAAGTGACTGCGTTTCGGCGGGATGCCAGTGTCCTTGGTGTCTCCTTTGAGGTTGTAGAGGGGCCCGATGTCGGACAGGTTCACTGGGTCCACTTCAAGGAGATGACAGTAGGACGCAGCGGAGCGGCGCAAATCAAATTTGCTGATTCAACAGGAACACTCTCCCGTCTGCATGCTCGGTTTAATCTGAAAAACGGCGAGGTCTATGTTACCGATCTCGGTAGCAAAAACGGGACTTACGTCGATGGTTTCCGTATAGAGGAACCAACCGTCGTTGAACCAAGGATGTGCATTGGGTTCAGTGAAATTGTCTGTGAAGTCGTAGCTATTGAACATATTTAGTCGATGAATCGGTCTGCGATTTCGTGATGCAGTGCAATGGAAATAAACAAATAGGTTCGGGCATACATAATATGCCACCTATTATTACATACCGCATTTTTCTTGCCGCCATCAAGCGGAGAGAGGGATGCGGTTTTTTTCTATTTGAATTTTGAAAATTCTGGAAACAATCCCACTGCTTTAGCGTTGGGTCAAACGGCGTAATTTTGCGTGATTTTCTTAGCAAAAGTATGGTATAATTTTAGTGCGTCCAAAAGCGGGAGAATCTCACCCTTTGAGCCTTCAAAGGTCTCCCGTTCCCTTCAGTGGGAGGGAAGGATTGGACGGGTGGCTAGCCAAGCCACATATCAGGACGATAACCAAGTCCAAAAATGTATACCGTCGTGGCGGGACACGCCAAGACGTTAAAACGCTTGTGGAGAGACGGTAAGACCACAGTATTTGTGGCACGTTTCGTCGAAGCAAGTATACGGCAGGGGTGCCGTTAGGGGTACACCCGTAAGTCCGTTAAAAACTCTCAAAGGAGAGACAAAGTGATTCTCAGTAAGAATCCCAATGTTTCAACTTTGGGAGCGGTCAATTGTCTAAGGTATAATAACACAAGTTGCTAATCGTAGACACGCTCTGCCGTGCTGTTCCTATTGTGCAAATTACAGCACGGTAGAACCCCAATACTACGATTTTAATGAACCCCTGAGCCAATTCTACCCATGAGTCAGAGACAAGCTGCTTTCGCCCATTTTAACCGCGCTGCAAACCTTTATCGGCAAGTCTGCTATGCCCAAGCCGTTGAATGTTATCTGGCGGGCTTAGAAATCGACCCGATGTGTGTGGAGGCGTATGCGGACTTGGCAAAGGCGTATGAAAAGCTGGGCTGCTGGAATCAGGCGATTGAATCGCTGGAGACTGCACTAAGACTACGCCCCGGTTATCCAACCGCCCTTCGCCGCAAGGAACGCATTCTCGAAGAGAAAAGTGTTTATGATAGCTTAACCGATGAACTAAATCTAGCCCTTGATACCACCGATAAACATGAGCCAACCGGTGCAGTTCAACGAAGCATTCCCACAATCGAACACGAATTCTTCACGCTCACCGGGGGACGCACAATCCCACAGAATGTATTATTGATCGTATCCCAAATCATCGAACACACCTATCATGAGGTTGGCAAAATTTTTGAATGCCATCCGCGGTACAAAGTTCCTGTTTTTATTGAAGATGTTAAGCAAATGGATATGTCACAATTTGCAACGTCGGCATACAGCACAACAGCTCCAGTTGAAGTTGGAAATCGCACACTGTTTTCGGATGCTTCCCTCCCGCAGTGGGCGGTTGCCTGCTATGATAATGGGAGTATTCGGCTGACTTACCGTCCCTATAGCGATTCCAGTATCGGCGTTTTATACGCAGTCATCCGCCACGAATGGACGCATCTCCTCGTTAACTTGCTAGCGCAGGGGCGATGTCCCAACTGGCTTGACGAAGGACTCGCTCAATTTATTGCGCGCCCGTTGATGAACTCTGAGAAGATGCAGTTACAACAGGCAAGTCGGGATAAACGTCTCGTACCTCTCCACCTCCTGCAAAAACCGTTTCGGAGCTTTCCAGATAAGCAACGCCGTTTAGCATACCTCCAGTCTTACGCAATCACCAAATACCTGATACAACAGTTCGGTTTTGCTGCGATCCGGGATGTTCTTAAACACCTCTGTGACGGAGAATCGACGGATGTTGCATTTCAAGAGGCGTTCGGGAAAACAGAGGAAGAGGTTGTCGTCACTTCAAACGTGGAGCATTGCATCTCCCTCTAGGAGGATGAGTCATGGGAAAACTTGATATTGCTATCGTGATCGTTGCTGGCGTGGGTGGCTTGAGCTGCCTGCGGGCGGGCTTTACGCGAAGCGTCTGGGGAATTGCTGCTCTGTCTGCTGGTGCGTTCGTCGCTAGCCAAGTCTGGCAAGATGTAACCCCCTTCCTCCTCCGTTTCATAAAGCAGGAGCCGCTCGCCAAGTGGATTAGTATTATCGCTATCGTCGCCGCTGTGAGCATTGTGATTGATATGGTGTTTAGTCACATTCAGAAGGTCGTAGAGCGTGGTGTCTTAGGATGGGTCAACCACATTATCGGAGGCGCTTTTGGGGTGGTATCTAGTGCTATCTTGATTGGAGGTTTTCTCTTGTTGTTGGATCGCTTCGGTGGAGAGGAAGCCAAACAAGCCGTTGCCAATTCTCGTTTTGGGCCCGATCTCTTAGAGATTGCTATGCAAGTTTTCGACTTTGGGGAGAAGACAATTAAAGAGCATTTCGGACCGATGTAAAGGGCAATTCTTCAGCGCACACTAATCCCCGGTAGAACCGATCCATGCACAGTTGTTATGTTTCAACGCCGCAAATCTCCAAAGACACCATCCATATCAGCGACTCCGAGCGACATCACCTACTCAATGTACTGCGCCTGAAGGCTAGCGACCAAGTCGAAGTCTTTGACGGAGAGGGCAACCGCTATATCGCCTCGCTCTGTGATACCCGCACCTCCCCGCTACAGGCGAAAATCCTCCAACACCAGTTTCACCCACACACCCCACCGTATATCACCCTATTTCAAGGCTTGCCGAAATTTGACAAGATGGATCTAATCGTGCAGAAAACGACCGAAATTGGTGTGAATGAAATCGTGCCGATGATCTGTCAACGTTCAATACCGAAATCGGTCGTTCAGGAGAAACGGACGGTACGCTGGCAACGAATCGCAAACGAAGCTGCCAAACAGTGTAAACGTCTCCATTTTGCACACGTATTTGCGCCTCAAGGGCTTGAAGAGTGCCTCGGAAGGGTAGACCACTTGGATCTGTTAATTCTGTTGTGGGAGGGCGAAAGACGGCAGGGGCTTAAGGAAATACTACGAAATCATGGAGAGGCAAAATCAGTGGGGCTTTTTGTAGGACCCGAAGGGGGATTTACAGACGAAGAGGTAGGGTTGGCACTTCAAAACGGCTGCGTATCTGCAACGTTTGGTGACAACATCTTGCGCACGGAAACCGCTGCAATCGTTGGCGTGGCATCAGTGATGTATGAGTTCAAGTAAACATCACATACCTTGTATCAATAAGAAATTGATGATTACCGCCAAACCAACAAGACCGCAAGCGCTTCACCCGGCGTGTTCCACAAGAAATCAAACGCTTCTTTTGCTTGCTCGTATGGAAAGCGGTGAGTGATCATCCGATCGGTTTGAATCTTTCCAGTGCGAATCTTCTCCAGCGCGCGAAACGCAGTTTGTGAGAGCGGTTCGTCGACGAGAATACCTGCCACAAGCCGCTTACTCATAATCTTCGATGAATGCAACGGCAACGGTTCCCCCTGATATAACGCGATTAGCTGAAGCGTGCCTCCCGTGCGCACCATATCCTGCGCCTGATCAAACGACTTGACACCTGCATGTCCGCCAACACAATCCACGACAAGATCTGCGCCTTTGCCGTCGGTTAAGCGATGCACCGCTTCAACGGGATCCTCTTCCGAAGCATTAATCACGGCCTCCGCCCCCAATTCCTTTGAGAGCTGACAACGCAACGATAGCCCATCAACCGTGATGATTCTAGCAGGATCATACCCGCGCAAGATCTGCAGCATCAAGCTGCCCACAACGCCCTGTCCCAGAATGACAATCGTATCTCCCGCCTGTGCCCCTGACGACGCTGCCCACGCCGTCGCTTCTGTCGAAAGCAGGAGAAATGTTCCTGCCTCGAAAGAAACATCATCGGGGAGTGGGACTAAATGCCCCCGCGTTGAGTCCGCATCGCCAACAACATATTGTGCATGAGGTGCAGCGGCCATCACCCGTTGACCAATCTGATACTCTGTAACGTCGGCTCCAACCTTCTCGACAATGCCTGTAAGGGAATATCCCATTATCGAATGCGGAAGGGTTTCCTCACTGATATAACGACGAAACAGTTCCGAACCACGGCTAATCAACGTCCGTTCCGTCCGCACCAAAACTTGACGGCTGTTGATCTCCGGGATGGGTGCGTTTTCTAACTGGATATTGCCGAAACCCTCTGGCTTGATCACGCGAATCATCGGTGTTGTCTCCTCTTATGCGTTACCTAAATTCCGCTTCTCTCAGCCACCTTCTCCGTACATATCCAAGAAGTATGATTGACTGCTCCCAAAGTTGAAACATTGGGATTCTTAATAGACTTATTGGTAGACATTGTATCATCTCCATGCTATCTTCCTGCTTCAACGATTCTTGCCTCGTGTTGCAGGTGAGGACTTACCAAATCTCCACAAGCGTTTTAAGTCTCCGTGTGCCCCATGGCGACGTTTTTAAGGTTAATTGCAGCGTTTAGATCTCTGTCTTGTGTATGACCACACACCCTGCAATGGTATGTCCTATCTGACAAGGATAAATCACTATCAGCTGTACCACAAGCTGAACAAGTCTTACTGGACGGGTAGAATGTATCTGCCTCTACAATCTTAACGCCTATCCGTTCTGATTTGTATTTGATCATAGATAGGAAACTTGACAACGAAGCGTCCGATAATGCCTTTGCAAGTCGATGATTCTTTAACATACCTGCAACGTTAAGTGACTCAATCCCAATTCGACTTGCACCGTTGATGATACCCGTTGTTGCCTTATGTTGGGCGTCTTGTCGGATACAGGTGATTCGGTAGTGCAGCTTGGCAATCTTGGCTTTCGTTTTACGCCAATTGCTACTGCCTTTCTTTCGCCTGCTTAACTGACGTTGCAACCGTTTTAGCTTGCGCTCATAACGTTTTAAGGCTTTTGGATTTTCGTAATAGACACCTTCGGAAGTAACTGCAAGGTGCTTGATACCTACATCAATACCAACAACGGGTGTGCATCGAATATCAGGTATAGGATCGTCTGTAAATGTATCTACAAGGATAGAAGCGAACCAACGGTTAGCTGTCTTTGAGATGACAACTTTGACGATAGTGCCGAGGTGTCGAAGTGTTTGGAACATGCGAACCCAACCGATTTTAGGTAGTTTTATACGCTGTCCTTC
>PYIZ01000013.1:2499-8337 GCA_003635265.1 Candidatus Poribacteria bacterium | reverse complement strand
GCACGCTGATCTTGGGAACGTGTCCAATCATAACGCTTTTTTGTCTTATTAAAATTATCATTGAGCGTTTGCCACGACTGAAAGTAATCATTCTCTAAGCCTGCCTTGAAATCGGATAACGCATGGTTATAGGCAAAGCGCGCATACCCACATTGAGAAGCAAACCAGCGTCTTTCTCTAAATGTTGGTGCTAATGCGATTTTATGGGTTTTGTAGGGCATATCTGACTCCTGTCCGTTTCTGACTTCCGTTGTGGCAGTGTGTGGGAGTCAACAACATCCCACACTGAGTCAGTTTTATAATTGGACCACAAATAATCTCCGAATGTCAAGCGTTTTTGGACCCGGGGAATGCCTTAATGGCATTCATACCGTTGATTTGAAGCATAAATGCTTGGGATTGTCAGTTAATTCCCTTCATCGGATGATGGAGTTGCCAGTAATTCCTCGCGAGTACGCGCTAACGTAGATGTTGCTCGCTGTGATCGGTACGTATCGGCTGATTCGCTTCGCAGGATAAAAAGGTCGTCTCCCTCTCGCTCAAGACTATCCCCCGCGACCAATGCGCTCTCCAATTTTCTCATACTGGTTAAGAAGTTTATTGTTATGCGTCCCGGTTCAAGCATATTGATAATCCAACCATTATCTGTTTTGACGCGGTTAAATTGATGCGGAATATCAATGGATTGTATCTGGTTAACATTTATGACAAATCCACTGCCTGCAGCATTTTGATCTGTATTTTCATCAATTTCGTTCATATCATTTTCGTCTGCCATTTTGTTTTCCTTTGTAAAATAGATTTGTTATTGTAACGCCAATTTGATAATAAATGACATCCACTCAATAACATGTCTTTTCTCCGAAGGCCCACCTTACGGTTCTTGAGCATCAAACTTTCCAGTTTGTGTGCTATAGGTGCAAACTGGAAGTTTGCGCTACAATAGGCTTTTATCAAATTCACGTTATTGTATTTTACCCAAAGATACCAATGTTTGTCAACCCATTTTGCCAGAACTCGTCGGTATCTTTCAATCATTTCTGAAAATTCATTGCTTAAAAACCCCTCCTTATGCTACAATAATTACCCGAAACAACTCACACAAATGGAGCAGACAACAAAAAACAGATATGACCTTTCAAGAAATAATATTAGCATTAGAGAAATTTTGGGCAGATCACGGATGTATCATTCAACAACCATGCGATATAGAAGTCGGTGCTGGCACATTTAACCCCGCCACATTTTTACGATGCCTCGGTCCAGAACCGTGGCAGGTCGCTTACGTAGAACCTGTCCGTCGACCCACCGATGGCAGATATGCAGAAAATCCTTTCCGCCTCGGTGCATACTACCAATATCAAGTAATACTTAAACCAGCACCAGAAAATGTGCTGCCACTTTTCCTCGAAAGCCTCTACCATCTCGGTATCTCACCCCGTACAAACGACATCCGCTTTGTAGAAGACGACTGGGAATCACCGACGCTCGGTGCCTCCGGTCTCGGCTGGGAAGTTTGGTGGAACGGAGCCGAAGTCACACAGTTCACCTATTTTCAACAGATGGGCAGCATTGATCTCGATCCGATTTGCGCTGAAATAACTTATGGACTTGAACGTATCGCACTTTATTTACAGGATGTTGACACCTTCTTTGACATTCGCTGGAATGAACACCTCAACTACAGAGATGTCCACCACCAAAGTGAGGTGGAATACTCAACCTACAACTTTGAACACGCAAACGTAGATATGCTCTTTGACCTGTTTAGCACCTACGAAACGGAAACGCACGCGTGTTTAGATGCTGATTTAGTCCTTCCCGCAACCGATCATGTCTTAAAATGTTCGCATACCTTTAATATGCTGGATGCGCGCGGTGTAATTAGCGTCACGGAACGGGTGAGTTATATTGAACGGGTGCGGCGGCTTGCACAACGTATCGCACGTGCTTACGTCACACAACGCGAAGAGATGGACCACCCGCTACTGGGACGTTTTGATACTGCACCATCCTCCGCCTCTGTTGATGTAGTTTCTCTCCACACCAAACCCGATAAAGAACAACAAACCACTGAACTCCTATTTGAAATCGGCACAGAAGAGATACCCGCAAGTTATGTCCCGCCTGCCCTTGAACAACTCAGCAAAATTGCAACCGATTCTCTCACAGAACACAGAATCCCGTTTGGCGAAATTCAAACGTTCGGCACACCACGGCGCATTACGCTTGCTATTAAAGATATTAATATACTTCAAGAAAGCCAAGAGACAGAGGTCGTAGGACCACCCAAAAGCATTGCTTACGATGAAAAAGGCGAACCGACAAAGGCAGCCATCGGTTTCGCAAAATCGCAAGGTGTTGAACTCTCCGATCTCTGCATCGTTGAAACTGAACGTGGGGAATACATCGCCGCATCTAAACTTGAAAAAGGGGTATCAACGAAAGAAGTATTGGAAACGCTCCTGCCCGAATGGATTGAAGCACTTCGCTTTCCTAAAACGATGCGATGGGAGACAGACCAGAGCGGAACTTCCCCTTCTGAAAAGGGGGTCAGGGGGGTTGCACGCTTTGCCCGTCCTATCCGATGGCTTGTGGCACTACTTGGCGATCAAGTTATCAACTGTGCTTACGGTGCGGCGCATGCAGGACGTATCACTTATGGACACCGTTCTTTACATCCTGACCCGATTACTTTGTTATCGGCAGACGTGGACACCTACATTCAGAAATTGCACGCTGCTGGTGTTATCGCCTGTCCGAAGCAACGCAGAGGAACGATCGAAAAACAGGTCAGAACCGTTTTTGAAACCGAAGGGTGTCTACCTAAGTTAGATGAAGAATTGCTGGATACGGTCAATTATCTCGTAGAAAATCCACAACCGATTGTCGGCAATTTCAGTGAGTCGCATTTGGAAATACCTACTGAAGTGCTGATTACCGCAATGAAGAAGCATCAACGCTATTTTCCGATGTGGAAAAACGAAACTGAACTTGCCCCAAAATTTATCACTATTTCAAACGGTACAGATGGCAACATTGACGGTGTTCGGCACGGCAATGAACGCGTCCTGCACGCACGTCTCAACGATGCGGAGTTCTTCTATAGAGAGGATCAGAAAACCAGACTCGCTGATAAAGTTGAACGTTTAGGTGCAGTCGTCTTTCACGCAAAACTCGGATCGCTCTTAGATAAAGAAAAACGTATGAGGTATTTGATCGAGTTTATTAAAAATCAATTGGATTTACCAAAAACCATTTATCGAGACGCATACCGGGCAGCCCGGCTCTGTAAGGCAGATTTAACGACCCAAATGGTGATTGAATTCCCGTCCCTGCAAGGAATTACCGGTGGATATTATGCCAAAAATTCGGGTGAACGAGCAAAGGTAGCGGCTGCCATCGCTGAACATTACCGGCCACTTGGAGCGGATACACCGTTACCCGAAACTGAAGCTGGTGCAATAGTCGCTATTGCGGACAAAATTGATACTATCGTTGGATACTTCGGGATAGAGGAACGCCCCACAGGTTCACAAGACCCATACTCTCTAAGACGACATGCACTCGGTATAATCCGCATTTTGCAAGATCGGCAGTTATCGCTTAATTTAAGTGATACTGTTCACAAGGCATTCATTGAATACGATGATGTGGAATTGGTTGAGGGGACAAAATCAAGCGTGCTTGATTTCATCAGAGAACGTATGCGTGGTATCTTACAAACACAGGAATATACCCCCGACCTTGCTGACGCTGTCTTGGCAGTCGGTGATGTTAATATTGTGGACATTCTCGAACGCGCCAGCGCACTTGCCGAATTCCGCTTGACACCCAATTTTGAGGAAGTATATAATGCACTCAATCGGGTACTGAGAATTTTACCCGATGAGGAGCCAGTTGAAGAAACAGCCAATCTTTTTGAGCGGCTACAAAACGTTCTATCCAGAAATATCCCAGGTATTATTGACCCATCACTACTTCAAGTTGATGCGGAAAAAGAATTATACGCGTGTCTCATTAAAGCGGAACCTGATTTTGAGGATAGCATTAAGGCACGTGCATATCCGAAACTGTTGAAACATTTAGCGGAACTGCAACCCGCAATAGACAAATTTTTTGACGATGTGCTTGTAATGGCAGAAGATGCTGACCTACGCAGAAATAGATTAGCACTATTATACCGTATCGCGGAACCCATCAATGCTGTAGCCGACCTGACGAAGTTGGTAATTGCGGGGGAATAAGTATTGTGATATTAAGCAGGACAGACGCATTTTCTCTTGAAGTCCCCCTGATAAGGGGGATTTAGGGGGCGGGCCCCCATAGCGATAGCGTGTGGGGAGATATATCACTGAAATATCATTGAAATAACGACTTTTTACCCCCCTAACCCCCTTATCAAGGGGGAATGCGTAAGTCCTGTAGAAAAAGGAAATATTGGACTTAATCAGAACACGAACCGTGCTGCATATTGCGATAGTAAAAAGATGGGGATGATGAGTTGTAAACTCATATCTTACAGCGGGGATTCAGACAAAACATAAGCAGAAAATATAATGAAAATAAGATTATGTATAACGATAACCATACTTTTGACGCTATTTAGTTTTGCAACGAACACCTTTGCGCAAGATTCACCTCAGTGGCATCTACCCGAAGGTGTCAAGACACGACTTGGTAAAGGGAGTATAAGCGAAATAGCGTATTCACCAGATGGCACACGTCTTGCTGTTGCGAGTAGTATCGGTGTTTGGCTATATGACGCACATACCGGACAAGAACTTGACCTACTCACGGGACATGTGAGTTTGAACAGCGTATCGTTCAGTCCGGATGGGAAAACTATCGCAGGTGGCAGTTCGGACAATACCATCCGTCTATGGGAGGTCGACACAGGGGCACACCTCCGCACCTTTGAAGGACATACGAGTCTGGTCTATAGTGTGTCTTTCAGTCCGGATGGTAGCACCATCGCAAGTGGCAGTGGGGATGCAACCATCCGTCTATGGAAGGCTGCTACGGGGGCACACCTCCGCACTCTTGAAGGGCATACCGATTGGGTTTGGAGAGTGTCTTTCAGTCCGGATGGGAATACAATCGCAAGTGGCAGTTTTGACAGAACCATCCGTCTATGGGAGGTCGACACAGGGGCACACCTTCGCACTCTTGAAGGGCATGCACGTGTTGTCCGGAGTGTGTCTTTCAGTCCGGATGGAAAAACTATCGCAAGTAGTAGTGAGGACAAAACCATCCGTCTATGGGAGGCTGCTACGGGGGCACACCTCCGCACTTTTGAAGGGCATACGATTCTGGCCAATAGTGTGTCTTTCAGTCCGGATGGAAAAACTATCGCAAGCGGAAATTCGGACGCAACCATCCGTCTATGGGAGGTCGACACGGGGGCACACCTCCGCACTTTTGAAGGGCATACCGATTGGGTCTGGAGTGTGTCTTTCAGTCCGGATGGAAAAACTATCGCCAGTGGCAGTGGAGACGACACCATCCGTCTATGGGAGGTCGACACGGGGGCACACCTCCGCACTTTTGAAGGGCATACCGATTGGGTCTATAGTGTGTCTTTCAGTCCGGATGGAAAAACTATCGCAAGCGGAAATTCGGACGCAACCATCCGTCTATGGGAGGTCGACACGGGGGCACACCTCCGCACTTTTGAAGGGCATGCGCGGAGAGTCTATAGTGTGTCTTTCAGTCCGGATGGAAAAACTATCGCAAGTGGCAGTTTTGATGAAACCATCCGTCTATGGGAGGCTGCCACGGGGGCACACCTCCGCACTCTTGAAGGACATACGAGTTGGATCAATAGTGTGTCTTTCA
>PYIZ01000013.1:0-2479 GCA_003635265.1 Candidatus Poribacteria bacterium | reverse complement strand
GGGTCAATAGTGTGTCTTTCAGTCCGGATGGAAAAACTATCGCAAGTGGCAGTGGAGACGACACCATCCGTCTATGGGAGGTCAACACGGGGGCACACCTCCGCACTCTTGAAGGGCATGCACGTGATGTCCGGAGTGTGTCTTTCAGTCCGGATGGAAAAACTATCGCAAGTGGCAGTGCGGACAATACCATCCGTCTATGGGAGGCTGCCACGGGGGCACACCTCCGCACTCTTAAAGAGCATGCACGTGATGTCCGGAGTGTGTCTTTCAGTCCGGATGGAAAAACTATCGCAAGTGGCAGTTTTGAGGGACCCATCCATCTATGGGATGCCAACACGGGGGCACACCTTCGCACTCTTGAAGGGCATGCGTGGGGGGTCAATAGTGTGTCTTTCAGTCCGGATGGAAAAACTATCGCAAGTGGCAGTCTTGACAGAACCATCCGTCTATGGGAGGCTGCCACGGGGGCACACCTTCGCACTCTTGAAGGGCACACGATTCTGGTCTATAGTGTGTCTTTCAGTCCGGATGGAAAAACTATCGTAAGTGGCAGTTCGGACGGAACCATGCTGTTGTGGGATTACAGATCAGATGCTGATGAAACAGATCTGGATGAACCGTTTTCCGTTGAGTCACGCGGTAAAAAACTTGTCACATTAGGTCAGATAAAGCGTAACCAACTGTTCCAAAACTATCCAAACCCATTCAATCCGGAGACGTGGATACCGTATCAGTTAGCAGAACCCGCAGATGTGACGTTGCATATTTATGCTGTAGATGGCGGCCTTGTTCGCACCTTGTCATTAGGGTATCAAGGTGTCGGTATCTATCATAATCGGAGCCGCGCTGCATATTGGGATGGAAAAAACGAATTAGGTGAAAAGGTCGCAAGTGGCGCGTATTTCTATACACTCTCAGCGGGTGATTTTTCTGCCACACGCAAGATGTTGATTTTAAAGTAAACTCAAACCGTAAGGAGAAAATATATGGCAATTCCAACTATACATGTTGGCTGCACACATTTCGCACATGGACGCTTACAAGCACAAGTCAATACACACGGATTTGAACCTGTTGCGTGTGTGGACATCAATCTTGAAGGCGCAAAAAGAGGTGTGGAATCAATAAATGGTGCGCCTGAAGGTTTATCAGAACGCATCTATACAACAATAACCGAAGCAAAAGAGAAACACGACGCGGAAGCATGTCTTATCTATGCGTCAACAACAGTTCATGCTGAACTTATCGTTGAAAGTCTGAACCTTGGTATGCACACGCTCTGTGTCAAACCGATAGCAACCACACAAGCGGAAT
Source organism: Candidatus Poribacteria bacterium (assembly GCA_003635265.1). Classification (GTDB taxonomy): domain Bacteria; phylum Poribacteria; class WGA-4E; order WGA-4E; family PCPOR2b; genus PCPOR2b. The sequence continues at coordinate 1,162 of PYIZ01000013.1, read as the reverse complement.
TCCATGACATCATGAAGGCACACAAGGCAAACCCTGGGACAATATTAGTACAGGGACAAAACAAGCGATGGAATCCTGCAGCTGCAAAAATGCGGGAATGGCTCCGCGAAGAAGGCGGCATCGGTGAAATGTTAGGTGGTGAGTGCCGATTCTGGATACGCCAAAATCTATTTACCGGTCCCGATTCCCGGCAACCTGATGCTTACGTTGATGGACTTTACTTCCATGCTGGTTGTAGCCATCAGCTTGACCAACTTGTTGGAGCGAAGGGGCTCCCTAAGTACGTTACGGCACAAGTTCATAACCGTCGCGATCCGGCATTAGGACAGATAGAAGCGTGGGGAACGGCAGGCGGAAATGCATTGATGGAATATGCCAACGGCGCACCTTTCACTTATGCTGGCACCCGTGCAGGACACATGGGCGCTTACGGATGGAGCGGCAGTTGGACATTCCACGGAGAACAAGGAGACCTACGTCGCGATGGCGGACATCTGCAACTTTTCCGAACAGGACAAAATGTTGAAGACCTAACGCTCCAAGACCTCCACGGAGGATTGATTGAAGACGACAGACTTCAATTTGATGCCTTCGCGGAAGCAATCGCCACAGGTAAAGACCGAGAGTGGATTCAAGATAGCACGCTCGGCACATGGATACTGATGGAAGCATGCAACGAATCTGCCCGCACACATGAACGCGTTGATGTAGAGGCATTTGCACAAAAAATGCTTGCTTAAGTCCTTCAAAAATATTATGTGTAGCAAACGGCTGAACTCTCATGCAGCATGCCGCCCGCGGCATGCTGCATGAGGTGTATAGCCCTCAGAACAACAAGAACACAAAGCAACAGCGGAGCGTAAGGTGTAATAATATGAAAAATTCTCTGGATCAGTTTTATACCAAAGAAGCAATAGCAAAATTATGTTGGAATCACCTTATTGAGACTATTCCTAATAGTATACTAAAGTTTGGACAATTTTAAGATTTTTAGAGACAAAAAGCAGAAAAGCAGGTATCCTTTCAGAATAATAATAAAATTTTTTTTTGAAAGGACAATAAAATGAACCTTCTTCTCTGCTTACTATAGTTTGGACAATTTTTTAAGTTTTTAGAGACAAAAAGCAGAAAAGCAGGTATCCTTTTAACAGGACTTACGCAG
>PYIZ01000012.1 GCA_003635265.1 Candidatus Poribacteria bacterium | reverse complement strand
TTAACCCGTCCTGGTCTCCCAATGGTCAGGAAATTATCTTCAGTCGCTCAGAGGGCAATCGTCCATTACAAATCTATGTTATGGATAGTCGTGGGGGCAACGTAAGACCTCTCAGCGGGGACAACTTCAACGATCGGCACCCAGCTTGGTCTCATGATGGTCGTCGCATCGCCTTTGTTCACTCACGAGCATTGGGACAGCCGGCGATTTATACCATGAATGTAGACGGAGAAAATCGTATCCGACTTTCTGACTGCGACGCAGATTCTCGACCTACATGGTCGCCCGACGGTGCTCAGATCGCCTATACCTATGCTGTTCTGAATGACGGGAACCGGAATCTTTATGTAGTGGACATAGACACATTTCTCGCCGCCAAGGAGGCACCTCCCACGAAAGCAGAAGCGAAACCAGAACCGGAGCCCGACCCTGAACCGGAGGTAGTACCGGAGCCCGACCCTGAACCGGAGATGCCACAACAGCCAGAACCGGAACCGGATCCCCATCGAACACCAGATCAGGAGGATAAAAAGGAGGGCGAAGGGGAGGGTGATCCACCCCAGGCACCGAGTGCTGATCCACTAGCACTCGAAGAGGGCATCCAACGTTTGACCAACAGTCCTAATCACGATATTCACCCGGACTGGAATCCAGATGGCTCGAAATTGCTATTTACCAAGGAAACTTCTCCGTTCGAGGCTGACGTGTATGTTCTGGATCTGTTTTCGAGACTTCAAACCCGATTGACCGACCAGAAAAATTATAATGCTTATCCATGTTGGTCCACTGATGGGACGAAGATTATCTTCAGCAGCAACCGCAACGGTAGTTTCGGTATATGGATGATGGACGCCGACGGCAGTAACATAGCTCTTGTTTTCGATGAGTTGGGTCAGGATGATATTATCAGCCAGCACGCATGGCGTGAGTAAAACGCAGATTCCATATCTAAAAAAATAACATCAGATTTCAAACCACAAGCGCCGCTGTTTAGCGGCGCTTTTTAGGTTTTATGGCAATCTACTCAATTCAGCATCTATCGGATTGGGGCGTCAACCCTTGAAGGAGGGAACGTAAGAGCATCTTCGAGTGCTAGTTCTTGTTGATAGTACCATTCAACACCCTAAATAGAATACATAAGTGCTTGTATCTCGATTTATCGGGCGGAATCCGCACCCTTTAGGGCGTGGGAACACGCCAATGTGGATTGACAAATCTACAGTATTTTGGGATAATTTCTTACCTTTTAAGACAGATTTATAACGATTGGCTGATTAAGAGGAGGATAGCGTAATGCGAACACCCGATTTTGCCCGGACAGATCTCAGTCAGTTGGTTGACAAGGATTTGCAATTCCTGATTGAGAATTTCCCAAAGCCGGGACGGAGCTATGAAGAAATTGCTCAATTGATTCATCACCTACCGAGAACGCTTGAATCTATGCTAAACAGTGAATCCTTGTTCAACAAGATCTGCGATCGAAGCCTGTTGATATTAGAGATTTCGCCGTTTCTATTCTTCAGCGTACTCCTACGTCGCAGCTTAATGGACCAGAGAATCTTGGGGGATAAAAAGGTTATCAACTATATCGCCAATCTCCTCAGTCTGTTCGTCAGGACAGATCGATTGCATCGCATTCATCGGAATGATAAACAAACCCATCACTATCTGACGGACATGATTCAAGAGGCAGCAAACGCAGACACCCGCCGGCAGTTTCTCATCTACTCCCACATTGGCAATTATTCACTTTATCTCACAGGTATCTTTCCACAGTGGATCGAATATCGTCGTCGTTATAAAAACCGTCCAGTGAGCACACAATTTTATATCGATTTTGGGCGTGAATACTATGAACGAGCGTCATCACATACGATGGCACGGGAATACGATCTTGGTGAAGTCTTTTTCCGTCTGTCGATTATGTTTGAGATCTATAAAGAAGCACTTAATCATCTTGCAAAACAGTATTTAGTTTTGTCGTAAATGTGGCAGACGAACGAATTAGGAGACAGAAGGGATCGGAACGAAAGGCAGGAGGTATAACAAGCATGGATAAGGTAGATGTACACGTGCACGTATTCGCCAAGTTGAGCGACGAATACCCGCGCAGTGTTAGTGGTTTAGCACCGGCGGACAAAGAAGCTACCGCCGAGCAATTGCTGCGAGCGATGGACGCGGCGGATGTCGCCAAAACAGTATTGATCGATATGGGTGGCATTCGAATCGAGGAGCATAGGTATGTAACCCATTGCGTCCAGAAGTGGCCCGACCGTTTCACCGCCACCGGACTAGTCGAGGCAGACGATCCGGATCCAGCCACGCGCCTGAAGGAGTTGGTCGAAGCTACCGGCATTGAAGGCATCCGAATCGGTGATCTGGGCGATCCGAATGCCACATGCGTCGAGGATTTGAAGGCTTACCCTCTGTTTCAGTGTGCGAACGAGTTGGGTATCAACATCAATATCTATACAGGTAGTGCCAATATCGACAGTGTTGAGATGTTGGCGGCTGCCTTCCCCAACCTCAACATTTCTCTGGATCATCTCGGTGTCATGCCGAGCACTCCCAGCGTAGTAGATCGTTGGGGACGCCCCCGCTTTGAGGATGAATCCTTGCCGCCAGCAACCTATCCACGGGTTCTCGATATGGCACGATTCCCCAATGTGTACATTAAGGTTTCGGGAGAGTATGCTTTTTCCAAGAAGCCTTGGCCCTACGAAGACATGAAACCGATGGTCGAGGAGGTCTACCAAGCCTATGGACCCGAGCGCATGATGTGGTGCACAGATTCGCCATGGATCCTTGAAGAACCGGGCTACCAGAAATTAGTGGATTTGCTTGATGTGCACTTGCCTTCTATCAGCAAAGATGAAAAAGACAAAATTATGGGTGGCACTGCATTGAAGATCTGGTTCAAAAAGGGGAATTGAGGAGGAACGATAAGATCGGGAGAGGGACTTGGATTTTCGTGTAACGGAGCCGGTTCGCCCGAGGGTACGGAACTTCCTCGACGAACCGGAGGGCTTTGTATTAAGTGTGTAGGTCCTATTTGAGCAGTTCTCTAGGAATGCGAGAGCCAGTATATTCTACATTCACATCGCGATTGGCAATGACCTCAGGAATATCGCCTTCCCAATTGTCGGGAATTGTCATGGGACGCTTATGCCACGCTAAGATTAGGGTACGTCGCTGGTCTGTGAGGTTCCTGTGTGCTGAATGCAAGACGCGAGCATCCGCCAAGACGAGTGCCCCTGCTTTGGCGAAGACGTTTACTTGATCCGGGTGATCACTGAACATGATGGGATGATCTTCTTCAACAAACCGAGCCCCTTGTTCGTGGGCTGGGATCAGTTGATCGTGCAGCGGAATCCGATTGAGATGGGTGCCGGGAATAATCTTGAGACAGCCGTTTTCAACCGCTGTATCAGTTAGGTAGTAAGACACGAACATAGTCTGCGGCCAGGGTGAACAACTCATCGGATCGTTCCACAGCATCCAATCTTGGTGCCAATAGAGCGCGGGTTCTTCAGGGTCTTTAGTCAGGATGATAATCCCTCCGGTGCTCTCGAAGTCTCCAAAACCCATCTGTTCAAGTGCTTCGCGTGAAGGTTGCCAATCCAACAGTTTCTGGATAATTGGGTTGTCCACACCCCGCACGCCCACATGTTGCCCTTGATACCTCACGTCGGGCGGCGGCTCATGCCCAGCGATTAAGCGTTCTGATTCTTCGCGGAGTTCCTGTAAAAAATCTTCAGTCAAGATGTCGTCTACCACGCAGTAGCCATCGCGTATCACCTGTTCCCGTTTTTGCAGCGCTACCTCTGGTGTCATACTACTCTCCTTCACATTATTTTTACTTTAATTTTTCAATTACCATAGCCGTCGTAAAACATAAGATTCAAGCCCGCCCGTGATGCGACTCAGCCGGCGCCCGATACTCCACCTGCAGATGTGGGGTGTCCAGACGCTGATGGTCTTGTACCCGCGAAGTCAGACAACTTTCTAGCATCCCACTGACAATCAGGGTGCGTTCCGCCGGGAAAGGCGCAACCCCAGTCATGATCATCTCCACAATCTTGGCAACTAGGCAAGCGGAGTAGGTCACGTTGGGTGTTGGCGGCAGGAAAAACTGCGTAGATACCGGATCCGGTACGCCTCTGAGCCGCGCGGCGAAGCAGTAGTCTCTGATCGCACCGTTGAGCATGAGCAGCGTGGTTTGGAGGCCATCGTTGCGTTCGATAAAATAGGCTGCAGGACTTTCAACCAATCTCTGGAGTTCGCCGCTGCCGAGTAGATCCTGAGTCCGACCATCTTCCTCTGTCAGTCCACACGGGCTGTCGCATCGAGACAGTGCTGATTCCAAAAGTTCCTTTGACCAACGCCCTTCCTCACCCGCTTTCCACACTGCATCTCCCTCAATCAATTGAACTGCCTTGACCCCGGCCTCACCACCTTTGCGGCGTTCGACCATGCACTGCATGGCTTCGAGGGCGTGATAATCCATAGGGTCGGAACCACCGACCCCTATCATTAAAGCACTCTCAATCTCGCAATCGAGCGGCAATTCGACATCTGGCAAACGCCAAGTTACTGGCAGAGAAGAACCGGCGAGGATTGGGAATCCCAAGCGATGTCCGTCAGCCACCATTTCCTGTGCTTTCTCAAAACTGTAGGAGAGATGTTTGTCATTGTAGATTGGAACGGCGCGTCCGTCCTCCTCAAAGACTTTGACACACTCCTTGAAAAATTCGTAGCGCGGATAGAGAACCTGACCTTTCTCATTTCTGGGATATTCACCATGCTCACCAATCAGTAACACAGCATCAACAGCGAGTTTGTCTCCGCCACAGCGTAACGCTTCAGAAATAGTTGGGTACACGGAAAAACCGAACTCGCGAGCGCGGTCAATGGATTGGTCTCCTTCGGGTCTCTGGTCAACATAGAGAGAAACGACTTGGGTATCGGGGCGATGCCAACGCCCCTCGTAGGGATAGCCGACCATGAAACGGTCAGCGAAGTGTTGAGCATGTGACAGGTAGCGGTAGATGGTGGCAATCACGGCGATGCGTTTGACGGGCGGGTTGGATGTCATTTTTCATCGTTCTCCAGTATTATAGATTTTTCGATTTGTGCCACAAAATCCGAGGCACTTAATACAGTAATACCGTACTCATACAATGCTTTTTTGAGAGCTTCATCCTCAAGGAAGTCCTTATCTCCTGATGTGAGATAATGCACGCGTCCAACAATTGCACAGTTGATGAACTTGTCATCGTTGGGATCTCGGCAAAGCTGGAAATCGTTTCTGGATTCTACGATAATTGCATCTTCATAGATCAGCTCAATGAGTGTTTGCACATCAGACGAGGTATAAGCACCGAGATTCATTAAATTTGGTCTGAACAGGACATCTGTGATTTCGTCAATAATCTCATCAGACAAGACAAGGATAAAAGACTCGTCCTTCCACAGATCCACAGCCCGGGCGTTAATACCTGACAGCGAGAGCAACGATCGCAAAAATACATTCGTATCAAGCGTCGCTCGATAAATGCGGCTGCGATTTCGCATGGCGCACGTCCTTAACGGCATCTTGAACGGCTTGATTGATCTGCTGCTCGTTTAGTATATGCGTACGGAATCGCTCGATAATATTTTTCTTTTTTGTCGTACGATCTAGATCGCTCTGTGCCACGAGATAATTTCTCAATGCAAGTTGATCGCTTTTAGGAAGCATCTCCACCAATAATTTGACATCTTCAAAGCGTGGATTTCCCGTGATGATAATTTGAGACATGGTTTACTACCCTCTCATTCATTTTGATCATGTTCTCCAGAAAGTCGATTCTTTCGTTGGTTGATAGGAAATATTCAGGTGCGGTGTTTCCTGCCGTGTCTGATCCTGAAAGAGGCTCTCTACACCAGCAGCAACCAACCCGGTAGTAAGCAGCGTGCGCTCGACAGGATAGGTCGCTGTCCCACTTAAGAACATTTGTTCAACATTGTTGACTAACGGCGAGAAAAAGTTGGCAAGAGTCGTGCGGGCTGGGGGCATCGGCAAGTACATTTGCGTGGAAAGTGGGGCGTCCTGACCTTCGAGGTGAGCAGCAAAGTTGAAATCCTGAACGAGTCCATTCATAAGAATCATGGTCGCCTTCAGGTCGTCCAAATGCTCGTACTGGTAGGCGATTGGGTCTTCAACCAGCTGCTTCATTTCGTCCAAGGTTGGGAAAATGTTGTTGAATCCCTGCCGCGAGGGGGTGAGGGTATGACTGCGACTGAGAGCAGCTTCAAACAACTCACGCGACCACAGTTCCTCGTGATGTGCCTCCCAAAATTTGTCGCCGCGGTACGCTTGTAGCCATTTGACACCTTTTTCGCCGCCTGCGCGGCGTTCTACCATACACTGGATAGTCTCTAAAGCATGGAAATCGTAGCTGTCAACGCCGCCGATTGCGATACATAGCGCCTCTCGGACACGGGCACCTAGCGGCATGTCGATAGATGGTGTACGCCAAGTCACCGGCAAGGACGATCCCGACATGAACGCAAAGTCCATCTCTTGAGAAATATCGTACATCTCTTTTGCCCAATCCCAGTTCCAAGAGAGGTGTTTGTCGTTGAAAATGGGCGCAGTTTTGCCGGTAGTTCTATAAACCGAGACGATCTGCATGAACAGCTCGTAGCGTGGGTAGAGATGCTGTCCCTTCTCGTTGGTGGGGTAGCTGCCGTGCTCGCCGATCAGTAGAACCCCATCAACAGCAAGATCGCTTCCTCCTAGGGTGAGGGTATCAGCAACGGTCGGATAGATTTTCATCTGGGGGAAGCGTTTTGCACGGTCACGGCTCAGGTCGCTTTCAGGTCGCTGATCAACGTAGAGCGAAACCAGATCCATCGGCGGATGGTGGTGCCGACTGTTCCAGCCGTACCCCTCCAAGAATCGGTCAACGATGTGCTGACCGTGGGAATACTGGCGGTACTCTGTGACAATAGCCGCAATTTTGGGGCGTTTGGTCATAGCATGAATATCCTTTTATCAAGTGCTAACATTCGTCGGATATCCGACGACGTAATTCCAAAATGACAACAGATTGGTTGTCAGGCGGCGAACTAAGTATGAAAGATAATCAATGTTCGGTTGATCTCAATAAAATCGTACGTTGCAAATGCCTCTACAATTTGCTCAATATAGCGGCGGGTGGGCATCTACTAAAAACTTCATATCATAGTAGCCTGCATTCGTTGAACCTGAGTCAGGCGTGCTGCAAATGCCAAAGCTGCTAAGATATCGTTACGCTCTAAATCGTCATAGTCTGCCAAAATTTCGTCGATAGTCATTTCTGCACTCAACAACTCTAGTATCAATTCAACAGGATAGCGCAATCCACGTATGCACGGCTTGCCATGACAGATTTCGGGATCTATTGTTATACGTTCCGCAAACATTTCAGACGAACCTATTTTGTATGTACTCATCGGAATCCCTCAATTCACTTTGATTGGAACTGTTGGTTCATCTTAATCTATGAGATAATGCCAGAAAGTTTTATGATGCGGAAATACTGCACCAATCGGTAAATCATGGCTAGGCATTCCATACTCTACCCGGGTTGTCGTCAGAATATGCACGATTATATAGCTCACTAATTTCTTCTTGAGAAGTTACCTCCCTTAAACCACCGAGTTCATACCAGCCAATGGCGATAATACACCCACGGTCAAACTCTTCAATGAGGTATCCGTCTTCTCCGGCGTGAACCATCCACATTGTTTCTGCCATAATCGTTTACCCTTGGTCTATTTATATATCATTCGTAGAAATTCTCCGTAATTCTGCTCCTTTGTGTGGAGATACTATACCAATCCTCAAAGGAGACCAAGCCAAAAGGAAACTTTCAGCACTACCCATACTGTTCCAAATCTCCCTTGTATTCCAGCCCCAATACGCTACGTGACCGCTCTACATTGCAGGTCTTATCCGCTTCGGGGGTGCCTACAATATGGAAGATATCGAAGTCAATTGTCGTGGACTCTATTCCGAGGCGACACGCCTCTGCCAGATCGTGCCGACACACACATCCGTTCCGCACCGGCGCATCCTCGGAGCCTAGTTTCTCTCGACGCTTGTTGAGTCCCAATCGACTGTCCACGATATAATCCGGACGTAGGACAATAATACGCGATCCGTAGGCATCGTAAAACTGCCGACACATCTCCTCTTGCAAACGCTTGCAGACCGCGTATTGACTGCCATCGGGTCTTCTGACATCTGCGGTGAAAAATATCCCCTTGGGGTGCACCGCCTGACATGAGCCGATGTGCACCACCCGCTCGATATTGCGCTGCCGTGCAGACTCCAGCACATTCCACAACCCCTTCAAATTGATCAAGAAGGGCTGCGGATCATCTACGGCGTAGCCCCCGAAAGAGACTGCGAGATGAATAACTGCGTCCATTCCCTCCGTGGCATTGTGCACAGCGGAGAAGTCCACAATGTCCCCGTGGATAATCTCCCCGTCCTGCCACTTGCCATCAATATCTTTCCAACCCTCCCATGCCTCCGGTCCCCAATCAAAGGAGCGAACCTGATGTTTGCCAGTCAAGTTGGCAAGCACAGCCCTGCCTAGCCAGCCGGCTGCGCCAAATACCACAACCTTCATTCGTTCTATCCCTTTCGCGATCCTATCGAACTACGCTTGATTTCAGTAGTCCCCAAGTGGTTGTCAACTTGCCCTGCGCTTCCACGGCAAAAGGATTATTTTCAGGTTCAGTGATATACACGTTGTCTACCTCGATTACTGCCTCTAGCGTCCCAAAACCGATCCGCCCTTCTCCCTGTATGTTGAAATCCTTAACATCAAAAAGGGCTGGACCGTAATTACCCGAGACCGCTGCTGCGGCATTATCTGTGAGGAAAACACGGTAGCCTTTCGGGTGATTTTCGATTTTGATCCAGTACTCTTTGCCCTTATCAACCTTCGTTTTCGTTTCGGTTTTCTCAAACTCCTTCCTAATATGCCGTATATGCCGTATCACGACGGATCTTTTTCCGTCCTTGTTCAGTTCCCAATAAATGACATGACGGCGTAAACTCTCTTGCATCCGGGGTGGCAAAGACTCTTTGCCACCAAAACCCGCACCTTCATCACTGTGGAATCGCCAAATGAGGAGTGGGCTTTGACCGCGTGCAAGACGAATCGTTGAATAAAACCAATAGTCATTCCACTCTTCATCCCAATGACCATCAGATACAAGAATAAGATTTTTACCGTTTTGTTGGTTCTGTGTCAACTTGCCATTTTTAATAGCCCACGCCCCAGAGACCGTGTGCCATTTTCCTGTACCGTTTAACTTGTCATGCGCCTTATCAAAAGTATCTTCAAACAAGATTTTCTGTGCTTGAGCCAAAGTTGGCAGGATAAGGATGCTCGCCACAATAGACATCACGGTGAGAATCCATTGTTTTTGAGAATCTTTCTTGTAACACATGGTGAATCCTCCCTTTAATTGTATCAGCCAAACAGGTAAAAGCATTATACAGACGCTTCAGAAATCTGTTAATCGAAACTGGTAGAAATTATACACTATTTCGCACCTAGTTTCCAACATGATCTGAACAGTTTAGTTAATTTTGATGAAACTTACCTATATACGACAGTGTGTTAACGTTCAAATCGTAAGGGGGGTTAAAATAAGATTGTTCAAAACCTGAACAGCACTGTTAAATATTTGCACAAAACTTGACATCTCTGTGAAGTTATGTTCTAATTACTTCAGGCTTCAGCGGGATGCCGGTTTTGGCACAGAGATTGCACATTTATGATGTAATTACATTTGCCTCCAAAAATCAATAGCCGGGTCGGTTTTGAGAATTGTGGCTTCCTTGAGTATTTTTCATTCGTTTCGGGGTTCGACTGGCACTCGCCTCGCCTACCAACTGGAATGCTTCCGTTGAAACTACATTTCCATTGCCTGACCCGGCTTTTTTATTGAACTTCCCGCTATGAATCCATTCATTCAAATCGCTCAAGGTGTTGTTGGGGCGATTCTTATATCTCTCTTCTTCATTCTCAGATCGAGTTTTGGTGAAACACGACATACACTCAGTATCATCGGTGCTATCATCATCTTTATCGCAAGTAGTTACATTCTGCGGACACGGTTAATCCGATGGGGTAGTCGGCAGGTCTGGCTCAAATATCATCAAAGGTTCGCATCGTTAGGATTATCACTTGTTCTCATCCACTCAGCTGCTCAACCACTTGTTTGGCATTCATGGTTGGCGTTTACGCTGGCACTGCTCAATCTTGGAACCGGCGTTGCGGTCAGCTTCACTACACATCGCACACGCCGCCTCCTCCTCCGCTGCCACCTTGCCCTCGCACCAATCTTGCTGCTTGCCATTGTCCTACATGGCAGAGAAAAATTAGACCACGATGAGTTTTTCCCTTTGACAGAAGTTCACGATGTTCCCTGTGTGAAATGCCATACGTCGGAGGTACTGCTGTTTACTACCGATTCACATTTCCAGACCGATTTAGACGCCGGAGGGGTTGTCTCGGAAGATTTACAGTGGGAGTTTAATTTACACGGGACGTCCCTCTCTCGACAAACAACGATTTCGACGGAAAAGGGAGCTAACCGTTGGCTTGTCACCGACGAAAAAAACGGCGAGGAATATACGGTTAAGAAAGCGGGCGATCGGCTAAGCGTTCATGCAGATGCTGTGTATGAAGCTTACACCTGTCTCACTTGTCACGTTCACAATACTCCTGAGATCCAGTTTGACCACGAGAGTCATGGGGTCAAATCCTACAATGCCTGCCTCAATTGCCATCAGACGGTCATCAATGGAATAAAATACGGAGCTCGAAAAGCGAATTGGGAGTATAATCCGTGATAAGTTGCGAGCCAACCGCGCTTAATCGGCGAGAAGGAGTTGTACATGCCCCAAAATTTCAAACCGGTGACGGTTGGGATATCGGGTGGTTCAGCATCAGGGAAAACAACATTAACGAATACACTGGCGGAAGAGCTTAAAGAATTTTCGCCGGTGATTCTGCACCAAGATTACTATTTCAGGGATTGGTCAGAATATCCACCAGAAGAACGGGAAAAGGTCATTACTGCGAATCATCCGGATGCGGTTCGGTGGGAGGTACTGCTTGAGCATATTCGCCAACTGATTGCACGTCAACCGATTGAAACGCCACCTGAAGGGACGCGGGCATTCGCACGCGGTGATGCACCCGCCACAATTCAACCGAGTGATCTGATCATTGTTGAGGGACATCTTATCCTGTGGGATGCAGCACTCAGAGATTTGATGGAGGTCAAACTCTTCGTTGATGTTGAACCGCATGAACGGGTGCTGCGTCGTCTGCTGCGGGATGTCGCACAACGCGGCGGCGACCTTGAGGGAGCAGTTGCATGGTATCGTCGGGATGTCATCCCAAATTTCTCGGTCTATACTGAGCCGTGTAAGGCGTATGCGGATCTTGTTGTGCCATTCCTAGACGAGAATCCTGTGGCGTTGCAGACCCTCACCGCGGGATTACGAGATCGGATTGTAAACCAATGCGCTTTCGATGAAACTCAAAGGACGTGAGGAGTAATAGAAACGTAAGCGTATAGGACTGATTAGCAGATGTTATTCAATCGCTCCGATTGCTGCCGCTTGTGGTGCACGGGTTGGGACCCTTTGCTGCTCTTGCCTATTCTCTGGCACATAGCCGGAGTAATCTGGAATTTTGCCGTGTGCTAGTGCATATATAGCAACGTTGCTCATAAAACGGTAAACGCCGGGCGAGTAGTGCACATGCCGGCTTGGCAGACTGATCGACTCCATCGCGCACATATAGTCTCGACGAATGACCAGCACAGAGAGTTTGTCGTCCATAAAAATGCCTTCAAGAAAATTCCGCGGTGGAAGAGAAGGGCGTCCACCGGTTGAAAAGGCAACTGCTCCATGTTGGTAAATATCAAAGCCAATGGGTGGTCCACCCATTTGATAGAAGTTGTGATAAATTTCATGGCCGTTGGGAATGCGTCCTACATGATATTCTGGCATAATGTACCGCATATTCGTCAGAAACAGACGGGTCATTGATTGAGCGGCAGCATGGAAACCACAGTCATCAAAAATGAGGAGCCCCTCTTTTTCGACCAGATATCGGCGTAATGAGACCGCTTCTGATTGAGAGAATTGACTATCCTTAATACCACGCATCATTCGCCCGGCGTCCAATCTTTTTATAGCTTTTGCTTTCGCAAGAGAGGGATCATGTCCAGTCATGATGAGCATGGGCGATTTCATCACATTGGCGTCAGTCAATTTCAACGCTCCACCCTCGACGTTCATGTCTGTTCGGATTTGCGTCCGTTCATTGAGCCACTTCGTAAATGCGTTAAGTGAGGAAGCATCCGCCCACCAATCAGAAAGGTCGTGACGGAGACGGGTAAAACGGAAAACCCCACGAATATCACGCCCCCTACCAACGACACGGCCTCCCGGCTCACCGCGAGGCAGGGGTGGCATTTCAAGATTACCGAGCATAACGCCATCAACCACCCCGTCCAAGGCATCGCCAACGGCTCCAACCTCCTTGACCATCGTAAGTCCCGGTGGCAACTCGAACACATCAGTGGTCCTGACCTGCACAGTCCGCCCAGAAATTCCACGACCACTACTTCCAATCCCACGTCCCATGTGCTCACTGTTTTGACCCGTGCCTGTGACGACAGGTGAAGACCATGCTAGCGCATCGGGCGTATCGGAAACGGGGGCATCTGTATGCGTTACAGCTTGAGACACAGGTGCATGGGGATTGATCACTTTCGGCACATTGGGATTGATGGGGGCATTAAGTTTCACCGCTTGATTTGAGAAAGCAGAGACGGTCTTCGGTTGGACAGTGGCTGTACGAACGACAGCTGCATTTGTCGTTCTCAGTTGGACTTTAGCGGGTTCAACGACGACTGTGTTTTTGATTGGCACCTCTGGCTTTTGAACTGGTTTCTGGTTGTAAAACTTCAACGCCCATCAAATCCTTGAATGATTGGGTTTGTGTTACTAGATACGCTCCAATAATAGCAGCAAGATACAGGTGGATTGCTAAAGAGATAAACCAAGAACGCGAAACGGTTGACATGATTTTCATCCTCCATAGTATGGCAGTCTCCCAGCGCTTCCAGAAAACACCAAATGCGCCGAGAGAACGTTTGACTTTCTTGGTGATGCGTTGTTTGGCACGATGCAGTCGACTAGCAATGGCACGATACGACAATCCGCGTTTCTCTAAGATTTCATCATAGCTGAGGTAGTCAGAACTGCAGACGTGTGTGACTGATAATTGCTATGAAACTATCAATTGGATTGTCATAAAACATAAAAAGCGCCGCTATTTGGCGACGCTTGGGTTTGAAATATAATGTTGTTGTTTTGAGATATGGGAGGGGACATCACTCGCGCCATGCGTGCTGGCTGATAATATCATCCTGTCCCAGCGCATCAAAAACAGGGGTTGTATTGCTACCGTCAGCATCCATCATCCATATACCCAAACTACCGTCGCGGTTGCTGCTGAAGATAATCTTCGTCCCATCAGTAGACCAACACGGATAGCCGTTGTAACCACCTTCGACGGTCAACCGGGTTTGAAGTCTCGAAAACAGATCCAGTACATACACACCAGCATTAAACGGAGAACTCTCCTTGGTAAAGACCAATTTTGAACCATCCGGACTCCAGTCGGGGTGGATATCGTAGTGTTCACTAATTGTCAAACGTTGAATACCCTCTTCGATTGCTGGTGGATCAGCACTCGGTGCCTGAGGTGGATCACCCTCCCCTTCGCCCTCCTTTTTATCCTCTTGATCTGGTGTTCGATGGGGATCCGGTTCCGGTTCTGGCTGTTGTGGCATCTCCGGTTCAGGGTCGGGCTCCGGTACTACCTCCGGTTCAGGGTCGGGCTCCGGCTCTGGCTCTGGTATTACTTCTTCTGGGGGTGCCTCTTGGGCGGCGAGAAATGTGTCTATATCCACCACAAAAAGATTCCGGATCCCTTGCTTCAGTGCATGGTTATAGACGATCTGAGTACCGTCGGGAGACCATGCAGGTCGAGAATCTGCGTGGGAATCGGCAAGTCGAACCCGATTTTCTCCATTGGAATCCATAGTATAAATTGCGGGTTGACCCAAGGCTCGAGAATGAATAAAGGCGATGCGACGACCATCCGGCGACCAAGCCGGATTTTTATCATTAAAGTGGTCTCCGCTGAGAGGTCTTACGTTGCCCCCACGACTATCCATAACATAGATTTGTAATGGACGATTGCCCTCTGAGCGACTGAAGATAATTTCCTGACCATTGGGAGACCAGGACGGGTTAA
>PYIZ01000011.1 GCA_003635265.1 Candidatus Poribacteria bacterium | reverse complement strand
AATATCCTCCAACGTCAAGATGCCGTGTTTACCTCCGCTAGTGCTACGCAACGCATCAAGCACTCGACGCGTAAACGGAGAATACTGATTGGGACGACCATCCGACACATACTCTTTACCGCCCGAAGTAAGATACCACCGAGTTTTGTATGCTAATGTTTGCTTGACAAATTCTGAGCGAGAAATATCGTCGAGGACTCTGTTTCCGCCCCGTGCTCGGTTGAATTGGGCAACTAACGGATCAAACGTTCCGCTGAAACAAGCATCAACCATCAGAAAGATGTGCTCACACCCGATATTTTCAATCCGTTCATGGAGATCCCCGTGTGAAATATAACTGGATTTGCCGGGGTCAGCGTCTGGTGGCAATGTATCGCTTGCAACGAGATAACCGATGCCCATATTGTTCCTTTCTTCATAATAGCCGTGTCCAGCGAAAAATATGAGGAGTTGATCGTTGTTATTATATCGTTTCCGGGCGTATTCGTTGATTTTCGTAAGAATTTCATTGCGACTTGGGTCATCGACGACTTCAACTGCGAATCCGTATCTGTTTCGCAATTCACTTCCGATAGCTTCGGCATCAGGAATAGGGTTATTGAGTTTATGCCAAGGATCAAAGTGTTCATAACTGTTCACACCGAACAACAACGCGTAGTCATTTCGGACTTCTTCACGTTCTCGAGTAACTGAAAGCACAGTGACCTCAGATGCCTGATTGTCTGTATCAAAGGCACTTAATCTAATGGTATTTTCACCATAATTGAGCGAAACATTCTCTTCTATTTTGAATACAGTCGGAGGTGTCCGTTGAGTTGTATTCTTCCCACGTCCCATAATGTTCCTTGTCTTTCCATTGACAGTTAATTCTACTCTTTTAATACCCTTATTCGCAACAGCGAGAGCTTGGAGCAAAAGTATTCGGTCCTCAACTTCTATTTGCTTCTGTGCAGGCTCAAAGACCGCTAATGTCGGTGGTGTATTTTGGAAAACCTCGACTACAGCAGGCTTTTCTACTTGGGGACTTGGCTGTCTTGACCTATCCGCTGTCGTGAGCTGTCCTTCATGAACCCATCCTGTTAATTCTTGATCGCGTACATTCAGTTTTACACGATACCATTCATCCAGTTGTCCCGAGACCTTGACTTGCGAATCTTGCGGGATTTCCGCACTAATGGGTGTGCTACTCGCCGCGCCGTTATACACCTGTGCGGAATTTGACGTGACAGTTCCAACTAAATCCACAACTTTGACCTTCGGTGCGGCTGCTCGACCTATTGGCAAAAAGAGAGTCTTTGTGAGTTTAGTTTCGGAACTGAATTTATTTTCTTGAACTGATAAGTTCAGATGTAAGTTTCTAATTGAAGCACTCCCTCTAACACCAACGTTAAACGTAGCAGTTTTTGAGTCTCCGGGGGCGAGGTTGAAGAGGTTGACCAAAGTATCTCCATACATATCGACACCGGCGCGATCCAAGAGGTTCAACCTTGCAGTGACACCATCAGCATTCCCACCACCACTATTTCTAATAGTCACCAAAATATCTGCGGATTCACCTCTCTGGAGAATCCCATCTCCATTTCCAACTGAAGTAGCGGTTCCGCCATCAACAACGCGATAGGCATAGTCAAATTGGGGGCGCGGGTTTTCAACGACTCTAAGTAACGATTCAATGTTTGCTGGAGCATGATCATTGTATTCAGCAAATCGGATGCGAATAGGGGTCTCTTGGGTTCGCATCAATTTGTCCAACTCGAAGGAAACAGGAATAGTTCTCGATTCTCCCGGATCAATTTTGCCAAATTTGAGCTCACGATTGTCGAGTGTTGAGTCCGGACTTACAGTGAGGGCGGTCAAACGGTATAATGTCCCTTTACCTGTATTCTTTACCGTGACCCATAAGGAGGCCACTTTTCCTGCTTGCACAGGATTTTCGTTCCACCGAAAAGTAACTTCTGGTCTCGGCATAAGGCGAGGTTTACCCGTCGAGATCATATCAATACCTTTAGCAGTGAGGGCGACCTCACGAAAAGGTTGTAATTGCGTCCGCGTTGTAAAGTTGACGGTTTTTTCATATGCTTTTCCATCAAAATCAGTTGAAGCACGAACCGAAACAGAATCAACATCCATGAAAGCAATAGGATTTCTAATGCCAGTTAAGAATTCCCTAACAAGGATACTTTCATTACCAGTTCTCGCTTGATAATCCTTTCCAAAATTGTAAGTTGGAAGTTCTATACGGTATGGATGATTCCTCAATAATTGCCACTCACCTGCAATTTCACCTCTACTCTTCCACGGTTCATGGACTGTTGCCTCATATTCAGTTGCATAATATGTCCAAAGAATAAAATCCAGGGAAATACCAGCTACACTCGCCATTTGCGCTTGACTCATTCTGCCCCAGTCGAATTCAGTGACGTCATATAATTCTCCTTCTTCATTGACCGCGACCTCGCCCGTCTCAACCAAAACATCGGACAAAACCCATGTAGCAACTCCTACTAATGCTGATGCACCTATCAACAATTCAAGGCTTCGTCCACCTTTGCGGCTGGGCTTATATGTCGCGGTTTCCCTTCTTTCAAGATTGTAATACGGGCGATATTCCAATCGGATTCCAAGAGAATCATTTGTCGCACCGAATCCAAGCCGAAAATCTTTTTTGTTCAAATCCGTTCTGCGTTCTTCATTAGTGGAGGTTTTTTCAACAGCAAAACCTGCTCGTGTTTGCATCACCCGCACAACTGAACAACCTGCTGTGGTCATTGAGATTAGAACAATTAGAGTCAGACTGAACAATTTGTCTTTCATAATAACCTCCTTTTATCTGTCGCTTGTCGTAAGAGGAAGCCAGACCTCTATCTCGTTGGCAAGGTCTGTGACCATCCCCATTACAACATAGGCGGTACCAGGATTAAGGGGCTTCCCACCGGAACGGGCGAGAATGATTGTGTTAAGATTAAGCAACCGGACTGTTTCTTCCCAACCAAGGCTAAGATCTGCTACTGTTTGAATGTCAATATAACCTCTCATGCTTTCGCTAACCCAAATTGCTTCGCTGAAAACCAGCTCTATCTTCTCTGTATCTGGGGGAACCCAGCTATTTTCATCAAATATTACACCAAAGCCATCTTCGGTAAAAGCCACTGCTCGGATGAACTTGGGAAATTCAAAATCTGGTTCGGATATAGTACGGTGCACCATGGAACTTCCACGCCCATCATCCCAACTAATTTCCAATCGAAGCGTACCAAGTGGGAAGGGACCAACAACTTTAATTACACCCCCATCAATTATAACTTGTCCATGACTCACTGCTATATTTCTTGGCAGTGGGTCAAAGGTAAGCACGAGGATACCATTTGCTGGAATCGAGAGATGTGAGTCAGGCCATACATCCCGCAGACTGGCCGTTAACACTGTCGCTGTTACAACACTTGATGGATTCCCCACCGCGTATTTCCTAAATTTAAAGTTGGCGGGGACATCAGATCCTTCAATTGGATAAACGTTGAGGTTAACCTCGGACAGATCCAAGACTACTAATTCCCAAGAAACACGTTTGTCTAACCACAAACTAAATTCTTTTGAGTTCATAAACTCAGGTATGATTATCCACGTGTAACCAGATTCCCGATTCTCAGGAGCTGCATCCCAAACCTCACTTTCTATGAGAACCGCGAGAGCCGCCGTAGGAGCAGGAACCACGTTAATCCTAAACAAGATCCCTTCTTTTTCTTGTTGGAACCCTAGAGTCGATTCTATGATTTCAATGGTAACGGTTGGAATCTCATCACTTGTACTATTATTATCGGTGTCACATCCTAACAGATAACACACAATTAGCACAAGTGCTAGATCCCTTAAAAACAGTAAAAACATCTCTTGATTTAACCTAAAGTAAGTTTGATATAAGAAATGGGATACTGCAATCGGCGAGATTTATTAGAAGAGAAATTTAATTTCAAATTGACAACTTCGGCATTATGGTGAATTTTCTTCTGTGAGCGGGCAAAAATAGACACCACTCACCACCAGCTCAGCCATCCGCGCTAACGTCCTCTATAATGTTCCCAATATTTGGGCCAGGAGTTAAGTAAGAACTGGCGTCTAACTCACACCCACAAATGGAGGTCTGAATATGTCAACTAAACGGATTTGTCATACTGCGAAATTCAAGTTTACTATCGCCCTTGAAACTATCAAGTTGGATAAACCTATTAATCAATTGGCAAGTGACCACCCGTTGCACCCTAGCCAAATCAACCAATGGAAGAGACAATTGCTTGAACAGGGGAGCGATATTTTCGCTATCAAGCCCACCAAGCCTTGGGGTGGCGGTGTCAAACGCCTGCGTCGGCTCGCCTGTTCCCGCTCTCGGTGCGGAGGATCTGCCCGGAGAAAAATTGTACAAAATAGGATATGTAAATTTAACTCATTTGACATTTATTGTCAAACAAAAAATTTACCGCAATAGCCATATTTTCAAGACTATCTGAACTCCTTCACTTTTTCAATAACACAGGTGGAATTGAAATAGTCCAGAGCAGTGCTAATACAGCAGTTTAGGAAGTTCAAATTTGATGAAGGTAGGTTAGAAATAGCGTTGATATATCTACTACGATGTGATACAATTTGCAGAAATGTTTAGCCAAAAAATTGTTATCATGAGCCTTTTGCTCACAAGGGTAATTATACTAATAAGATCGTTTATTCTCTACAAGCATCAGGCAGATTTTCGCTCAAATTGTGGCAATCGGGTTATTTGACAGAGCAATTACGTTTCACTCATTACACCAAAGAGGTTTATATGAAAATAGAAAATAGGATTAGTATCTTGATTAGACAATTCGTCACAGTGTTATTTGGAACTTGGTGTTTGGTTGGTGCGATGCTGAGCACCGAAGCGGCTGATCATAGCACAGCGGAGTGGGCGCAATGGCGGGGGCCCAATCGGGATGGCATCTCATCTGAAACCGGATTTCTCAAAAATTGGTCCCCAGAGGGTCCCAAAGTCTTATGGCATATTCCGCTTGGGGATGGTTACTCCGGTATCTCCATCGCTCAAGGCAAGGTTTACACAATGTGTGCTGAAGGCAACGATGAGTTTGTAATCTGCCTAGATGCGTCGGATGGTAAGGAAGTTTGGCGATTTCGATCAGGCGCTAAATTCACCGAGCAACGGGGTGATGGACCTCGCTCTATGCCAACTGTCCACGGCGATTCGGTCTTTGCGCTAGGAGCGGAAGGTAAACTTTACGCCTTAGACGCCAGTGACGGGACAAAATTATGGGCACATAATTTCGTAGAGGAGTTTGGTAGCAAGATACCCACTTGGGGATTTTCATCATCGCCTCTAATCGAAGGCGATCTGGTTCTGGTTGAAGCCGGCGGTAAAGATGGACAAGCGATCATTGCGTTTAACAAAAAGAGCGGTGATGTTGTATGGACAACGCACACAGATGAGGTGGGGTACTCATCGCCTATTCCTATCGACTTCGGTGGGGTACGGCAAATCATATTTCTAACGTCCAAGACGCTCCTTTCCGTAGCACCGGAGGACGGGCAGATTTACTGGAAATACCCTTGGCCCGAAGGTATCAATATTGCCACGCCGATTTTCATACCTGACGATAAAATTTTTATCTCCGCTTCCTATGATAAGGGTGCCGTGCTTCTCAAAATGATGACCGATGAAGAAGAGATAGGGATTGAGGAGGTATGGAAAAGCCGCGTGATGAAGAACCATTTCAACTCATCAGTGCTTCAGGGCGATTATCTATACGGTTTCGACAACGCCATCTTAACCTGTATTGAGGTGAATACAGGCGAAGAACAGTGGCGGCAACGCGGTTTCGAGAAAGGTTCCTTGCTGCTCGCAGATGGCTACTTAATCATCCTCGGCGAGGGTGGAAAGCTGGCACTAGCCGAAGCCAATCCCAACGAATATAACGAAAAAGTCCTTTTTCAACTGTTCGACGACAAATGTTGGACTGTGCCGACGTTGGCTGGTGGGAAACTTTATATCCGTAACCAGAAAGAGATGGTCTGTTTAGATCTGAGATAATACGTTAGTTCATTAGTTTATTAGTTCATTGGTTCATTAATAGTAAAACGTGAAACGTAATGCGTAAGAAATTCATTAGTGTATTGGTTCATTGAAGTAATGGTAGTATTTTGTCGAGATATGAATCTCGACCTATAGCAACTTAGACTACTTTAATTCTATTTGGGAGAAGGGGTTATGTCCAAAAGTACGGACATTCGGATTCTGGATGTCAGTTGCGATTACGAGGAGTACCAATATCGCACCCCGCTCAAATTCGGGGGTGTCCCGATAGATAATTGTGGATTGCTGAATGTGCGCCTTCAGGTGCAGACACGCGACGGGAAAGAAGCAACAGGGCTGGGATCTATGACCCTTAGCAATGTATGGGCGTTTCCACCGCGTTATGTTCCCTATGACCAAAGTCTTGAGGCGATGCAGCGCCTCTCAGAACAACTGGTCGAAGCCACAAGCGCGTGCAATCTGTGCGCTCACCCCGTAGATCTCTCCGAGACACTTGAACCCGAATTTCTGAAAATCGCAGCCGACCTTTCTGTGGAAATGCAGCTCACTATACCAATTCCGAAGCTCTGCACAGCGGTTACAGCAAGTCCCATTGACGCAGCTATTCACGATGGATTCGGCAAGGCAAATGGTATCAACAGTTACGATGGACTCAGTGAAGATTTCATGAGCCATGACCTCTCGCGTTACCTTAATGAAAAATTTGTTGGTAAGTACTTAGACCAATACACCCTACGAAAGCCGAAACCAAAGATGCCGCTCTACCATCTGGTCGGTGCGCTGGATCCACTGACCGATGCAGATATTCCGAACCGTCTCAACGACGGACACCCGGAGACGTTGCCGGAGTGGATTGTCGCAGATGGATTGACGCATCTGAAAATTAAGCTGAATGGAGATGACTTAGACTGGGACGTGCAGCGGGTGCTCTCGATTGAGAAAGTCACCGCAGAAACACAGGCAAAGCGGGGTGCGAGCGAATGGTATTATTCTGCGGATTTCAATGAGACATGCCAAGATGTCGAGTATCTGCTGGCGTTTCTGCATAAAATTCAGGAGGGTGATGGACGCGCTTTTGAGCGATTGGCTTATATCGAGCAACCGACAGATCGAGACCTCAAGGCACATCCTGAAAACAAAATGCACCGCGCAGCAGAGATTAAACCGGTCGTCATCGACGAGTCACTGACCGATTTTGAAACTTTTCAACTCGCCCGGGAACAGGGCTATTCTGGGGTCGCACTCAAGGCGTGTAAGGGGCAGTCTCAAGCGTTACTCATGGGAGCTGCGGCGATTGAATACGACATGTTCTTGGCGGTTCAGGATCTGACCTGTCCGGGGGCATCATTCCTGCATTCTGCGGGGCTGGCTGCACGGGTGCCGCGAGTTACTGCAATTGAGGGCAACGCCCGCCAATTCTGTCCTGTGGCAAATGAGGGCTGGAAGGATAAATTTCCCTCCATTTTTAATATCACTGATGGGACGGTTGGCACCCATACTCTGACAGGAAATGGGTTAGGACATTAGTGAGAACACGTTAATCCTGATAACAATCTAACCTCAGAAACTATCAATCCGTTTTGGCCCCCTGCTTCATAAACGAACTCAAGAGATCTACCGGTATCGGAAAAACTAGTGTTGAGTTTTTCTCGGCTGCCACTTCAATGAGGGCTTGCAGATAACGGAGTTGGATGCCGATCGGATTTCTACTCAAAGTTGTTGCGGCTTCCGTCAACGCTTCGGACGATTCCAACTCTCCCGTAGCGTGCGTAAACTTCGCACGGCGTTCACGCTCTGCCTCTGCCTGTTTCGCCATTGCGCGTTGCATTTCCGCAGGCAGATCTACATGCTTAATCTCCATAGCGATGACGCTGATCCCCCACGCTTCGCTGTTCCTTTGGATAATCTCTTCCAACTCTTGATTCAACTTTTCGCGCTCCGATAGAAGGTCATCAAGTTCAGCACTTCCGAGAATACTTCGGAGCGTTGTTTGCGCCAGCTGGCTGATGGCGAACCCAAAATCTTCAACCTCTACAACCGCTTTTGCCGAGTCCACAATTCGGAAGGTTAAAACAGCATTCACGCTCACGGAGACGTTGTCTTTGGTAATTACATCCTGCGGTGTAACATCCTGTACGACAGTCCGAAGGCTTACGCGCTGCATCCGCTCAATCCAGAACGGTATGAGTAATACCAGCCCGGGTCCCCTCGCACCAGCCAAACGGCCCAACCGAAATACGACGGCCCTCTCATATTCTCTGAGAATACGTACAGAAGTCATCATCGCTACAACGATAACAACCATTGCGATTCCGAGTTCATTCATAAAATTGATTTGCGGCATTTACCTCTCCTTCTCTTTCATTTATCAAAAATAAAAAACCTAATTCAGTATTATTTGCCTTTGAGTTTTTCTGCATATATCGCCCACAGTGCAAAGCAGGTGGTTTGTAAATTCGCTGTCGGCTCTTTTAGTTCAATGGGGGTAGCACTAACGAAACTTCCATCTCCCTGCTGCACCTCCCTCAAATATCGTAGAGCGATCTGATCTGCGTTCAAGGGATCCTCTCCAATCACCAACGCGAGAACCGCATAGGCGGTAACTTCCGGATCGCTCGGTGCATCTTTCCACATACCAAATCCACCATCATCATTTTGCATCTGTTTCAGCCAAGCAAGCTGTTCATCAATATTGTAAGCAATCGACAATCCCTGCAATACCCACGACGTGACCATAACACTAGACCGAGACCGTAACCCCTGTTCCATCGACCATCCGCCATCATAATTGATGCGATTGGCAAGCCAATCGGCAGCTTTCGTAACAAGTTCAGATTCCCGATCAAAGTCAAGCAGCCCAAGCCCTGTTAAAACAGCCCCTGTATAGAGTGGATTACCGGGTTGGCGAATTTCACGGCCCCAACTTCCGCTCTCTTTTTGGGCTTCCTCAAGCCATTTGAGCCCGTTAAACTGGGCTTCCCAATATTCTACCGCTTCGGCTCGCTTCAGCGCAATAGCGGCAAAAATGGTATGCGCGGCATTTCCGTTCCAACTTCCGTCGGACCTCTGATGTTTTATCAGATAGCTAACCCCGCGACGGATGACACTTGAACCAGAGCCCCAGCCTTTTAGCATCAGTGCCTGCATCGCAATCGCCGTGATTTCAACATCACTCTCTTCCCCCGGTATGAGGGGCCAACCACCATCATCGTTCTGATGCTCAATGATATATGATGCAGCCTGTTCGATGGTATCATAAGGTGATTTTGCTGCCATCCCCGTTACTGTGTGTAAGCTTAATGTAATCACAAGTGAACAGATCCACAACTTACAAAAAGTCTGTTGGGAAATAGGAAAAGGGAAATTCGAGAAGGGAGAGCAGGCACGTTGTTCCCGGCTCTCTAAGTTTCCTGGTCTCAATTTCTGCCTCCTTTCGGGGTAAGCGCATGTAGATCGCCTAGCAATTTACTGATGAACCTCCGCTTAACTTGTATGCGGTTCGATAACAACCTTATAGACACCTTCCTCACCAAGCATCTCGATGCCCTCCTCCAAGCGAGCAAGCGGAAGGTGATGGGTAATTAGATCTTTCAGGGGCACTTGAGTTCGCTCTAAAAAGTCGAGGGCGGTCTGAAATTGAATCTGCGGGTATGCCCACACGCCGCAGATGTCGAGATCTTTGTTGCAGATCTGGTGTGGGCGCACATTGACAGAGCCTGAATCGGTATAGTGTCCTACTTCGATCACTTTGCCACCACGACGGACAAGATCAATGGCTTCGGCAAAGACACCCGGCAACCCAGCACACTCGATCACGATGTCCGCACCCGCTCCGCTCGTGAGATCCTGCACCTCTTCAAGACGTTGTTCAAGGGAAGTTTCACCAACATTGATAACGACATCTGCCCCCATATGTTTCGCCATATCCAAACGACTGTCCACAATATCGGTGGCGATAATTGTCCCTGCACCGGTGCTACGAAGTACAGCAATCACGAGAAGCCCAATAGGACCACACCCAAGAACAGCAACACTGTCTCCAATGCCGTATCCTGCGCCGACTTGCGGTACACCCGGCGCATGTGCACGTTCTACAGCGCGAGTTGCAACAGCGACCGGCTCTGTCAAGACACGCAACTCTTCGGGGATCCCTTCCGACACCTTAAACACCCAAGAGTTCCCGTGGATGTAGGTATACTCAGAAAACTCTCCCGTCAGGTGAGGCGGAGCTTCACAGTTGCTGAACCCGTAAATCGTTCGATTTGTGCATAAGGTCGGACGGTGTGGAAAGCGCAAACAGTAGTAGCATCTCCCACAGTTCTTTGAGCCGGGCACAACGGTTACTGGATCGCCCTCTTTAATCGGTCCGCCCATCACGTTCATCACCTGATTTGCATCTTTACCAATCTCAGCGACAGTGCCAACGACTTCATGTCCCGGAATCACGGGGAAGTTCAGGTTTGAATGACCGAGATACATGTGCTTGTCGCTACCACAAATGCCAACTTGATCTACCTGCAGAAGTAGCGCATCGTCGGCAGGTGTTGGCTTGGCAAATTCACGAATCTCGATTTGTCCCGGTTCTGGCATTACCGCAGCCTGTACTTGCATTTTGCAAACTCCTTTATTTATTCTTGTAGTATGTTTTCTTTTTTTCGTCGGGGTTCAGCGTTAAACCCAATGATTCTTAGTATACTATCAAAGAGAGATGATAGCTAAACTGCCTTGTTATACTGAGCGTTTAGTCCTACTTCAGAATCAGCATCCGCCGCGTCGCTGAGAACTCTCCTGCTATCAGCGTGTAAAAATAGAGACCACTGACAACAGATTCACCATACTGATTGCGTCCGTCCCAATATACCGCACGGCTTCGATTCTGATACACCCCCGCCGCTTGGTATCCCAACGCTATATGACGAACCAACCCTCCGTTTATATCATAAATCGTCAGTGCCACCTCTGCGGGGGTTGCCAACTGATACGGTATCCATGTCTCCGGGTTGAATGGATTCGGATAGTTACGGTGCAACGCAGTCTCTGCGGGAATCAGTGAAGCTAACAGGTTTTGAAGATTTGCGATACCCTGTTTGAAGACGAGCGAGCCGTCATCCTCTAATTGCGCCTCCGCAATCCACGCCTCTATCGCCGCAGGGTCTACACTTTCCGCTGCGATCATGGTTGACGGGGGCGCTGCTGTGTTGCTGAAATGCCGCGCTACCTCCACGAGGTCGAGAATATTGACGACACCGTCGCCATTGACATCTGCCGGCGAGGCGGCGGGTACGCTTTTCCCCAACTGCTGTGCTACGAAAACCAGATCCAGAATATTTACCTGTCTGTCCCCATTCACATCCCCAGCGACAACCTGTTCCTCCACAGTGAGGGAGATTTCATAAGGGTCTACAGGGACGCTCCACCCGGCGCTAGCATTGAACTGGAGGTTTTGCAGTGTCACCTTAGTTTCACCGCTCGATATTGTCCTGAACCCCACCTGAAGCAGGTTGCCAGTACCAGTTACACCTTGGTCACCCTGCCGCTCTGCACTGATTCCTGTGACGCTGCCCACTGCGTTATCAATGGTCCCACCCTGAAAGGTGGTTGTTCCACCACCCATCTGTAGTAAATCCCCTTCGCTCACACCAACGGCTTCGAGGGCAGCGGGGTCAAAGGCAATATCAAGCTGCCACTTTGCCACGTCGAAGGCAGTTTCTGCGTTGATGTTAACGGTAAAGCGGTCACCGGGGTGAATTGGCATCCCGGAAACAGTGTGGCTGATACTAGGGGGATGCGTCGCCCAATCGGGTGCGCCGGCTGAGATCCAGTTTTTAACCGTTTCAATCTCGCCATCGGGTAGGGGCGGACCGCCGAGCGGCATCAGTGCACCGCCCTCTGCCAGGAGTCGTTTATACAATTCGGACGCATCAGGGTCTCCCGGCACAACCGCCCCTTTTTCGATGAGTGCGCTGTGATCTTCAATTAAGAGTACCGCTGCAAAAGGAGCGCCGGAGCCGTGGCAGCTGAAACAACTCTTCTCAAAGATAGCATGAGCCTCCTGCGCTATCTGGGCAGATACCGTTTGAGAACCTACAGCGAGAAACAGAGCAATGAGCACGAGTATTTGGAATGTTTTAGCATTTGTCATGCATTAATCCTTTTCTTGTCAGTGAATGATGTCGTTTTATGAAAACTCCTTTATATGTTCATTATCACCTGATATGCTGGTCAATTTGATCGAAAATACCTCGCACCCCCTCCTCGGTTAACTGCGGAAGCGGCTGCACCAGTCGAATGTGCCCCGCACGATCGATCAGTACAATCGTCGGTATCTTGGGAGCCATTCCATACTGCCGAGACGCTTCACCTGTCCAGTCCAAGAGGAAACTCGACAGATTAAACTCTTCCGCAGCGTCTTGGGCTTCGGCTTTAACCTTGCCCTTCAGAAACAGGCGTGCAGAGAGCGGCATACTAGATCCATCGGCAATAGGGAGAATCTGCATCCCTTCAGCATACCGCTCAATGAATAGATTGATCCATGTTCCCCCGTTATCTACACTATCCTTATCAAAGCCGAATAGTAACACATTTTCCCCACGGAATTGGCTCAATCGAATTTCTTGATCATTCTGATCTTTGAGGGTGAAATTGAAGGCTAGTGTCCCGGGCTCTGGAACGATAAGCGGTGGGGAGGCGCAGGTCAAAAGAACAAATGGGACAAACAGAATCCAGCCGAGTGAAACGTAATGCGTAACTGGCAATATGTAACTCGTAAATATGTCTGTTTTCCTCCGTCCCATTCTGGCTTATCGACAAGCGTGGTCAATCTCAATAGAGATAAGATCCGGATTACCCTCCCTGCCGTCCCTCCTTCGGTGCGTCCATTTAATCTGACCAGATCGGTGTCAGCACTCTCGTCAATTGGATCAGGCTGTCCAAGTTGTGAGCCGGCAAGAAATAGTCAACATACGGCAGGGCCGTGCGTATACCGCGACAGATT
Source organism: Candidatus Poribacteria bacterium (assembly GCA_003635265.1). Classification (GTDB taxonomy): domain Bacteria; phylum Poribacteria; class WGA-4E; order WGA-4E; family PCPOR2b; genus PCPOR2b. The sequence goes on along the minus strand of PYIZ01000011.1, from coordinate 17,018 downwards.
GGTTGATACCCTTCACTGCCGAGTAGGGGATTCAACCAGATTAACTTATACGCTTGGCGATGCAACACCTCCATCCCCTTCTGGAGGATATCTGCTTCGCCCCGATCCCAACCATCACTGATTAAAATGACAACAGTTCTGTACGCAGAGAAAGAGCGTCCAAACTCACGGTTGAAGGCAACGATACTCTCACCGATCCTCGTTCCTCCCGACCAATCAGGCACAACCTGCGCGACCTCACGGAGTCCTTCTTCAAGCCCTTTGCGGCGGAGTAGCCCGGTGATGTTGGTGAGTTCTGTACTAAAGACGGCAACTTCGACCTCTTCAAGTGCCTGCTGCATCCCGTAGATAAACTGAATCAGAAAGGTGGAATAGTAATCCATTGATCCACTGACATCACAGAGCAGTAAAATCTTGTTTTTCTTTACCTTTCGACGTTTCCGTATCAATTTCAGTGGTTCCCCACCATAGGCGATGTTTTTACGCCAACTCTGTCGAAAATCGATCGTCTTCCCTTTGGTACTGGTCTTTTTCCGACGGCTCAGTTTTGTTGCCAACAGTGGAACGAGTTTAGCAATGACCTCTCGTGCTTTTTGCATCTCCTCTTCCGTGAACTGGCCGAAATCCTTCTGGGTCAAAACGTGCTCGGCACTATAGGCAACGGTATCCTCTTCCCCTTCCTCCTTATCGTCATCCATCTCTGTCCACTGGTCTAGGTTTACCACCGTGTCTTCGGCATTGAGCAGATCCTCAAGGGACATCGTCTGCTCTTCTTCCGTATCAAGCCCCAACTCCTGTGGGTCAGGACGTGGGTATCGCCAAAACCAGTCAAAAGTGATATCGAATACCTCCCGGTCGGATTCGTTGGCGATCAGGTTCATCTTGGCGGCGTCGTAGAAATCCTGCTGTCGTCCAATATCGATTAATTCAACACTTCGGCAGAAACTGATCTGATTCGTTGTAGTAACATTCACGCCCATCTGCTTGAGCAATCGGCAAAAGGCTGTAATCTCTTGAAGGAGCGGTTGTTGGGTAGTCATAGGTTAAGTCCGAGCAGGATTTACTAAATTCTTGGGATAATCAGGACAATCCTGTAAGCCTGATTTTATCCACGCATATACCGCCAATCTGCTTTTTCGACGTCGTTTGCCTCCGAAGCACTTCTGGCGCCATCCACCATCTTGTCCAAGCCTGCCTCTCGTGCCCGCTGAATATCATCTTGATATTTGAAAATACAACCGAGCGTTTCATCAACGATGGCAGGATCTAATCCGTCCTTCCCCAACGCGATGAGGGCTAATCCCCAATCTAATGTCTCTGCAACTCCCGGCTTTTTGTAGTAATCCCCTTCCCTAAATACCCGCATCAGGTTGCAAAGTTGCTGTGCAAGTATATCGTCAATATGCGGCAGCTTGGCTTTAACGATTGCGAATTCCTTCGCAACCGAGGGATAGTCTATCCACTGATAGAGACACCGACGTTTCAGGGCTTCGTGGATTTCCCGCGTACGATTTGAGGTCAGCACCACATAAGGAATGTGTCTAGCACGGATGGTTCCAATCTCCGGAATGGTGATCTGAAAATCTGACAAGATTTCGAGGAGGAACGCTTCAAATTCGCTATCACTTCGGTCTACTTCATCAATGAGAAGCACAGGGGGTGCTGCGCCATCAGTCTGAATGGCTTCGAGGAGCGGACGCTTGAGCAGAAATTCCTCGCTGAAGATGTCTTCGCCAATCTGCTGCTTGTCCATGCCTCGTATCTCGTCGATGCGGAGCTGGAGGATCTGTTTCGTGTAGTTCCACTCATACAACGCACTGTTTACGTCCAGTCCTTCGTAGCATTGCAAACGGATTAGATTCCCACCGGTTGCGCTAGCCAAAACCTTTGCAACCTCTGTTTTCCCGACGCCGGGCTCGCCTTCAAGAAAAATCGGTTTGTTCAGGTGATGTGCTAAGTAGATTGTTGTTGCCAACGCTCGATCAGCGATGTAACTCTGTTCCACAAACGTTTCTTGTACTTCTTCAATTGATTCAATCATTGATTATCCTTTTACAGTTAGATTTCAATCGGCTACTCTATTTTCACGCAGACGAGGATTTTCGTAACGCTTCCTCGTAATCTGTCCGATAGTCGATATCCGTCAATACACGGTCGGTATCAACAGTTACATAGCGGATGTCACCTGCATATTTTTTGAAGAGCGATCGAACACCGCCGCTATCCTCACCCAGTGCGAGAATTTCAGCAGCGTAGCGTCGGTCAAAAATTACCGGATGCCCACGACGATAGTTATAACTTGGCACCGCAATCCCACCTTCTGCTTGGACGTATGTATCAATAACTAGATTAACCAGATCCGGCGTGATGAGCGGTAAATCTACCAGTGTCATTGCAAACGCATCGGCGGCGGCTGAAATTGAGCGCACGCCGCACTGTGCGGAGGTCAGCATGCCCTCCTGATAATCGGGGTTGAATGCGATTTTGACCGGTTTATGCTGGATGTGTGCTCGAACCTTCTCAGCCTCGTGTCCAACGACAACGATAACCTCGTTCAGTTTGGATCCGAGCAGATTATCGATCACGGTTTCGATAATCGTGCTGTTGCCAAAAGGAAGGAGTTGCTTGGGTTCACCCATGCGGGTAGACAGCCCCGCGGCAAGGATAATGCCAGATATTTTGGGTGTCACTTGGGGAGGACTCATTTTACGTCTGAATTTGGTCTCACTTATGATGAATGATAAAGTACATATCACGATTCATTTATTTGCAAGAACAAGGAATATCAACCCACTTAGTGTCCTTGCGTCACGCTGCTAATCAACAAATCGTCTATTTTTTTCGATAGTTCGGATGGAAATGATACACGCAAAAATCAATTCCATCAAGTTTTATTTTCCGTATTAGTATATCCAAAGTAACACTACGGATCAAAAACGACCAGCGATCGTGCCACGCCCCCCTTCTCCAAAGCATCAAAGCCATCGTTGATTTCGTCCAACGATAGTCGCATAGAAATCATCTCATCCAGTAGGAGTCGCCCCTCCATATACAGGTTCACCAAGCGTGGAAAGTCAACGCGTGGCCGACTCATACCGTAGGAGGTGCGCACAATTTCACGCTCGCCCATCATGAGATGGAAGGGAAATGAGACCTCCTCCCCAAACGGGGTCTTTCCGAGAATGACGACCCGTGCGCCGGGCCGTGATGCCTCCAACGTCTGCCGAATCGAGATGTTCTGACCCGCCGCTTCGATAGCGGTATCGGCTCCCCGTCCCTGTGTGAGGTCTTGCACAAATTCGACTGGATCAGTTTCTGTGCTATTGACAACGTGCGTAGCACCAAACTTCTCCGCCCATTCCAACTTCAATGGATTAATATCGACACCCACGATAATTGACGCACCGGATATACGAGCCCCTTGAACTGCGCTGAGACCTACCGCGCCGCAGCCAATCACCACAACGCTGGTCTCCGGTTTGATTCGACCCGCGTGAACAGCACCACCGTAGCCGGTCATGACGGCACAACCGAGTAGTGCAGCCCGATCGAGTGGGAAATCTGCTCGTAGCGGCACCGCCGCCTGTTCGGGAATCACATTGTACTCGGCGTGTGATGAGACGAGACTGTAGTAATGGACCGGCTTCCCGCCCAAAGACATCCGCGTTGTGCCATCAAATAGTAGCCCTTGCCCGTTGGCACTTTTTGCAACTTCGCAAAGGATGGGCTGACCGTGGTCACAGTAGAAACAGTGACCGCAGTTCGGACTCCACGAGCACGCAACATGGTCGCCGACTTTGACGCGGGTGACTCCCGGACCGACTGACTCCACAACGCCAGCGCCTTCGTGCCCGATCACGGCTGGCAAGTTCACCGGCTGGTAGCCGTGCATGGTTTCCCAATCTGTGTGACAGAGACCGCTAGCGGCAATCTTGACGCGCACTTCGTTTGGTCCGGGATCTGCGATGTCAACCTCTTCAACAGACAGTTTTCCGGGCGTCGAGTGCAGGACCGCTGCTTTCATCTTCATGGTGTTTTCCTCCCTAACAAAATTTCGACTACGCGGGGCTGACTCAAGCTAGAACACCAATCGTTGGTCCAAAGCTGTCTTGATACGCCTGAGCATCAACCCGTGCATCAATGAGCGTTGTTCGGTCCGCGTCCATCGCTAGTTTCAACTCATCTTCAAACTGCTCAGGTGTGCTTACCGTAACCCCTCTTAGACCACACGCTGTGGCGATTCCAGCGAAATCGACAGGATGGAAATCCAAAGCGTACTCAGGCATACCACGCGATTTCTGGCGAGACTTCATCGTTCCTAGCGCTTGATCGTTGATGATAACCAACGGCACTACCACACCGGTGCGCGCAAAAGTTTCTAGTTCACCCAAGCGCATCAACAGGCTCCCGTCTCCACCAATGCCCACTGCAAGCATGTCGGGTTTCGCCAGCTTCGCGCCGAAAACGGCGGGGAGTGTCAATCCCATGGTTCTCCCACCGGTCGTTCCCCAATAGGTGTTTGGATCCTCCACACCCCAGAGATGCTCGAGCATAGCGATGTAAGCACCTGTCTCTGAAAAGAGGACACCTTCCGCCGGCAGTACGGCGCGAGTGATTTCAATCACATCTTGGGCAGCGAACTGAGCATCATCGGGTCTCTTGAAATTTTGAAGAATTTTTCGCCGTATCCCTTGGATCTGGTCATCGGAAAAGCCGGGCTGATTGTGTGCAGATAAGCTCTTCAGGGTTTCCTTCAGATCTCCGTTCACCCGTACCTTCGGATCCGGCGACAGCGTTTCGTATTCTGGTCGGAGCGAGAGTTCACAGGTTGGGAGGTCAACGTCCCACGGAACATGCGTCATCATAGAGTCTGCCCCGATTAACAGCACAGCGTCCGCTTGGCTCATGATTTCGGTCTCGATGATGTTGGGACTGTAGTTGCCGGTAAGGACTCCCGCCCAGCGAGGGTGGGATTCTGGTAAGACACCACGCGCATCCATATTGACCAGTACCCCTGCACCAATATTCTCGACTAGGGTTTGTAGTTCTTTGGCAGCTCCTGCCCGCACAACATCTGTACCCGCGATGATGACCGGTCGGGAAGCAGCTTGAATGAATTCATGGGCGGCAGCAAGTTGGGCGTTGTCAGGTGTGGAGGCAGCCGGTGAAGTCTTGAGGGTCAGAGGGTCGCCGCATTCAGACAGTCCCATGTCTGAGGGAAGGTTTAAAAGAACAGGTCCGGGACGGCCGTCCGTCGCCTGAAAGACTGCTTCCTGCACAGAAACAGCTGCTTCGGATGCGGTTAAGGTATCTTGGTATTTCACAGTGGCACCAAACAGCTGGGCCTGGTCACAGTGCTGTACCATCTCTTTCTGCGTAACAGGCATTGGTGACGACTCACAGAGACAGACAACCGGCATACGTTCAAAATAGGCGTTGGCAGCACCTCCGGCAAGATTGCCCGCACCAATTCCTTTGACCGACAATGCCAAACCTGCTGTATCTTTCATCAGACCGTAGTAAGCTGCCATTATTGCAGCGGACGATTCGTGGGCAACACTCACAAAACTCACGTCCAACTCTCTCCCAGCTTCCATCATGTCCAGCGGAGATCCGCCGCCCGGAAGACCGAAAAAATGTCGTAAGCCTCGCTCTCTCGCTTCCGTGATAATCAACTCTGCCAGTTTCATAGTGCTCTCCTGATAATGAAACTCTATTCAAAAAGTTCTGCCACCTGACAAGAGAATCCTTTGACAACCTCCTCACCGCTGAGGGTGTCATTTCGTGTGAGCACTGTGATGTCTATTTCCGAACGATAAACCGTCACTGTTTTGGATCGAGGTTTAATGACCCATACCAGCTGGGTGCCTGCCTCAAGGTAGGCAAAGGCCTTTTCTTCAACCTGGTACAACTTGTCTGTAGGAGAAACGACTTCCACAGCAAGGTCTGGCGGGACTGGGAAGGTTTTGCTCCGGTCAACTGGGAGTTGGTCAGTTGAAATAAATGCTATATCTGGCATCAGCACACGTTCACCAACTTGAAAGCCTGTGTCTGGCGCGTAAACACGTCCTAACTGATTTTCACGAACATACAAATTTAACGGTGAAATTAAATTCATACTAATGTCACCGTGTTCCCCTGACGTAGGTGGCATTGGTACTAATTCTCCTTCGATGTATTCATATCCTTCTAAATCGCTTTCAAGGAATTCCTCTAACGTCATCTTGGGAATCTCATGCGGAAGACTCTCAGGCGAGGATTGACGAGCTTCTTGTGCATCCATTTTTATTCTCCCATTGCATCTACTTTCAGGTTGTTAGCAAACCCCGGTAGGCGTGGTTTCCTAACCGCACCATTTATCCAGAATCGGAGTCAGTTACCCCGCCCTAAAGGACGGGGCTTCCACTGCTAAGAATTTGGTAACATCAGCAGGTTTGGACTGAACTTATCGGCGAATTATGGACACGCCTCACATAAATGTCAACACGCCCTAGCATCTTGCATCATATTATATCATAAGATCAGGGTTGATCCAGAAAAAACAATTTATTCCCTCGTTTTGCACATTTTTAATGAATCAGAAAGTGATTGATAAAATTGGACAATCGTGATATATTTTCCAAAATTTCTAAAGCCCAGACACAAGAATGTCGATTTTGGAAAATCGACCTACAGTAAAGCAATCACAAGGGTCGCCATAAATGTAGGGGCAGGTCTTGTGCCTGCCCATAAGTGTGGAAGAACGAGGAACGAATTATCATGCCCAGATCAGCGTTAGCAAATCCTTACTTGACTAACGAATTATCACCACCGCCCGCTAGGAGTTACCGCTACCAGCAGTGGAGTGAGCGAGGGTATCAAACCCGCCTACGACCAATTGACTCCGACAGCGAATTGGGTGTTTCAATCGGGCAGATGGGTTGGGTAGGAAAACACGCCCACGCACACGGCTATTTGTGGGCTTCGGCGGGTAATATGGGCGCACTTCTGTCCGACGTGGTGGACGAAGCCTGCCTGCTTCCACACAATGAATCTCCTCGCTACGCCTTGCCCCCGGCAATTACCGTCAAAGGGTTGGCAGGGAGACATGTCCTCTTAACGAAGTCCGGCTCACGGTTGGACATGATTGCTCTTGAACATCCAGCACTTAATTTGACGATTGTGGAAGTGGAAGACGACGGTGTGCATTATCGCATGCGTTTCGGTACACCTTCACTCTCTGCACTCGACGAAAGTCAGACAAAGCCTCCCAAACCGACGAGTGAGATGTTTCACTATATGCTAATCTTTGAGCAACTCGAAGCAGATGGTTTCAAGGCGTTGGTGCATCTACAACCCAAGTTTTTGAACCTGATCTCTCGGAGTGAACACGGGGAGGCATCACGATTCTACGATTTCCTGAGAGGGTACGAACCAGAAACCCCGATTATGTACGATAAATCCGGCGGGATCGGTTTTGTACAAGAGCGAGCGCCGGGCATCCCTGAGCTTTCCTACGAAAGCCTGCGCCTCTTTAAGGGTGAAGACCTCCCGGCAAGTCAACGTCACGAAATGCGCCATATCATCTATTGGGTCGGACACGGCACATTTTCTCGCGGGGCTGATATTCTAGACGCCTACAGACATTCCGAGTATTTTGAAGCAGCGGCTCGAATGACGTGGGAAGCCAATCAGAACCGTATCAATGCGCAGGCGTATAGCGAAGAGATTGTGAACTGTATTCTGCGTGAATTTCAGGCTAACCAAGAACCCACTCAAGAGCCACCCTCCCCTGAACGGGATAATCTGTATAATTATCCTTAACAATGTTGCGTCCTGCATAATGAACTACCCGCACTTGTCTGAGGTTTCCGCCACCCCTACATGACAAAAGAACGGAAACAAAATGGAAAACATAAACATCTTGATTGTTGAAGACAGGCAGTCCATCGCTGAATACGTTGAAAGCCGCCTCAAAGAGATAGAATATCCTGTTTGTGCTGTGGTTCCAACTGGAGCCCAAGCGGTTGAAAAAGCCGCAGAAATGCAGCCCGATGTAGTCCTCATCGATATAGAACTTGAAGGGCAAATAAATGGCATAGAGGCTGCTGAACGTATACGTAACTGCCTAGACATTCCAACCATCTATCTGGCTAATTATCCGCAGGACGTTTTCTTGGAGAAAGAAGACTTATTGAAACGAGCAGAGATAACTAATCCGTTTGAGTATATCCCTCAACCCTACGGAAAAAGGCGATTATACTTGAATATTGAAAGTGCTGTATATCAGCATAAGATGGAAGCAAACACACAGCACCTCACTAAGATTCTCAACGGTATCAGCGACGCCGCGATTGCCACGGACAACAAGGGATTGATAACATTTATGAATCCGGTTGCCGAAACCTTGACAGGTTGGGAAATGGAAGAAGTATCTGGGCAGCCTGTAACGGACGTTCTCAATATTTATGTTAGAGACACGGGAAATCTTATAAAAAATACAGTTTTGATAGAGGCACTCCAAAACGGATCTGTTACCACTGAGGGATTGTCTTCTGATTCCGAAGCAGGCTACAACACCTACCTCATTGCAAAATCTGGTCGAGAAATCCCTATTGACTATAACATCACACCCATCGAAGACCCGAAAGAAAACCCCGCCGGCAACGTTATAACTTTCCGTGATATCACCAAGTATAAAACGATACAGGAGCAATCAAACCATACCATTAACGAGTTACGTCAGCAGACCGACCTAATGAAAACCGTTTTTGATAGCATGTATGATGGTATCGTCGTCCTCAGTTTAACAGGTGATGTATTGTTCCTCAATCCAAGTATACAACAAATGTTCGGTCCGGAACCCCTGGATGCATCCCCCGGCAAATGGTCTGAAACGCACGGTGTTTTTTATCCTGACAAAAAAACACTCCTTCCAGTCGATCAGTTTCTGGCCACATATATCTCCCAAGGTAAGGCAGTAAGAGATCAAGAGCTTTTTGTACGCAATAAGGAACAGACGGAGGGACTTCACGTAAAGGCTAGTCTCCTCCCCCTATTTGATGAGAATGAGGAGGTAGTAGCCGCCGTGTCTGTTGTTCACGACATCACACAGGACAAAATAGCAGCGATACAACTGGAACAAACGATGCAGGAACTACAAAATCAGGTTCAATTGACGGATACCATTTTTAATAGCATCGGTGATGGAGTGATCGCTGCCGATACAAGTGGCACCTTCAAAATTTTTAATCCAAGTGCTGAAAGAATTCTCGGAATCGGTCCAATAGATACAACTCTTGATAAGTGGAGTGAGGACTGGGGTTGCTTTTTTCCTGATAGAGTTACACCCTTTCCAGCAGCTGAACTTCCACTTGCACGTGCCCTTAAAGGCGAAGCCTCAGATGAGGTAGAGATGTTTATACGCAACCGGGAAGTACCGGACGGTGTTTTTATCAGTGTGAGTGCGAGACCACTAAAGGACGAAGCTGGCACTCAGAAAGGGGGCGTAAGCGTTTACCGCGATGTGACGCATCGAGTCGTCGCCGAAGAAGCGTTGACGCAAGCGTTCGCACAAGGACGGTTGGAAATTGTCGAGACCATCCTCCATAATATCGGCAACGCAATCAACAGCGTAACGACGGGAATTGATGTACTCCAAAAGGATCTAGTGGGCAGCCGGCTTATACACCGCTTCTCCGCACTTGCCGATATGGTTAGAACACATTCAGAGGATTGGGTTAATTACATCAAGAATGATTCAAAAGGACAGCAGGTGCTCCCATTTATGATCGCGCTCGCTGCCGATTTTGCCGAGCAGAATAAAAACGTGACCGAGACGCTTGAGCGCGTCAGCGAAAGAGTAACGCATATCAATGATATCATCCGCACACAAAAATCCGCTAATCAGCCCAGTATGACCCGAAAAAATGTCAACCTTCAGAAAGCAATCTTGAGTGCGGTGAAATTACAGCAAGATTCAATAGACAGAAGAGGCATCCAAATATATGTCAACTGCGAAAACGCGCCCCAAGAAATTCGGATTCAAGAGAGTCAATTTCATCAGATGTTGGTGAATGTGCTCAAAAATTCGATTGAAGCCATTGATGAACTCGGTGGATTCAATGAAACTCCGCGTATCGCGGTCAAAGCCTATATCAGCGAGGATTTTCTCTGCCTTGATGTTACTGATAACGGCATCGGTATTGCACAGAAAAACTTGAAATTGATTTTCACCGCTGGTTATACAACGAAGGAGTCGGGGACCGGGCTGGGCCTCCATTCAAGTGCCAATTTTGTGATTGGATCCGGCGGGCAAATTTACGCCTTGAGCGAGGGTGTTGGCAAAGGTGCAACGATGCGAATCATGCTGCGGCGCTCCTCAGTTATTCCGTAGGTCGTTGAACGGGCGAGGAGACCTCGCCCCTACGGTAGGGTATTTATCGACAAATAGCGGACACACCTTACATAAATGTCAACAGAACCTAGCAACTGGGGATTGGTCAATGGAATTGAAAGAGCATTGGAATTATCGTGTATTGATTGTTGATGACGAAGTCGGAATCCACCACGACTTTAGAGATATGTTGAATCCCACCAGCACACAGGTATTAACGGATCAGTTAGCGGAAACCCTTCTTGACGAGGATTCAGAGAATAAAACCTCCTTTCTGCCCAACTTTGAACTTTTGCATGCGACAAGTGGAGAGGAGGCGTACGATATTATATGCGCGGGGAAGGCATCAAACCGTCCGATTTCGGTTGCATACATTGATGTCAGAATGCCCCCCGGCATCGATGGGGTTGAAGCAATCCGTCGGATCAGACAGATCGAGCAGGACATCGAGTTGGTCATTATGACTGCTTACACGGATAAACCGCTGCCTGAGATTGTCCGCGATATGGAGCTGCTTCACAAACTGCTCTATATCCGAAAGCCGTTTGCACCGGAGGAGGTTCAGCAGATTACGCTTTCCCTTGTCGAAAAGTGGAACACCGAACAAGAATTAGTCAAAAAACAACAACAACTCATAACGAATCATCAAAACCTCGAAATCAGTCATCAAAGGCTCGAAACGGTACTTGATTCTGCGGCAGATGCGATCGGCATGTTCGATGATGAGGGACACCTACTGTTTGCAAATCGATACTATCAGCATCTGTTTGACTTAACAGAAGACCAATTGAGGCGGATGTCGTCGGACGAACTCAAAGGGCGTATTAGAGCCCGTTTCCAAGAATCAGAACTATCGCAACCGGGGGAAGGACCATTATCTGAAAATCTTGAAAACGTGGTGGAAAAGATTGGAGAACCGAGCCAATCTGAACCGAGGTTGTTTTATCGCTCGATAACCCCGGTGCGGAATAATCAAGGCGATTCTGCCGGTAACGTTGTCAGTTACCGTGATATGTCCAAAGAGGTTGAGATTCAGCAGATGAAAGTTGAGGTACTCCGCTTACGCGCCGAACTTGAAACTGCCCACTCCTTTGATGAAATCGTAGGCAAAAGCAAAAACATGCAGCAGATGTTCGCGTTCATGCAACGCGCAGCTGCAAGCGATATCACCGTGCTTATTTCAGGAGAAAGTGGGACTGGTAAAGAATTGGTCGCACGCGCAATCCACGCGAATAGCCCTCGAAAAGCGGGTCCCTTTGTTACGGTCAATTGCGCTGCCATTCCAGAGACACTCATTGAGAGCGAGTTGTTTGGGCATGAACGGGGGGCATTCACCGGTGCTACAACGAAACGCATCGGCAAATTTGAATATGCGAATAGAGGAACTATCTTTTTTGATGAAATTGGTGACATGCAATGGATTCTGCAAGCGAAATTGTTGCGTGTTCTCCAAGAGCGGCAGATCCAGCGCGTCGGCGGCACAGTCAATATCCCAATTGACATCCAAGTACTAACAGCGACAAATCAGGATTTAGAAGCCGGGGTGGAAGCGGGTACTTTCCGGACGGATCTGTTCTATCGGATCGCTGCTTTCCCTATCGTGATTCCTCCACTTAGAGACCGGCGCGAGGATATTCCACTCTTGGCGAACCATTTTCTGAAAAAATACGCCAAGAAAGCGACGAAATCCATTAAAGCGATCTCCGCCGATGCGTTACGATTATTGATGCAGTATGATTTTCCCGGCAACGTCCGAGAGTTGGAAAACATCATTGAACGCGCCGTTCTGCTCGAGACCACAGAGCTGTTACAACTGAGCAGCTTGCCCCCACAGGTTCTGTCAATGATTTCTTCCCAATCTATCTTATCCCACCCTGACTCAACAGGGATCCTACCGTTTGAAGAGGTTGAACGTCAAACACTAGCCCACGCGCTCAAAGTGATGGACAATAATGTCACGAAAGCCGCCCAAGCCTTGAAGATTGATAGATCAACCCTTTATCGAAAACTGAAGTTGTATCAACTCCTGACCTCCGATTAATACCATTTCTCTGAATTATTGTCTCATATACTGTTGTTGTGAATGTAATGCTGTAGGACACAAACTAAATGAGGTTTCAGAAAATGATTCGGTAATTCTATATTTCCCCAGGCCCGGTAGGGGCGATTTCCAACCGCATCAGCCAAGCGCCGTTAGAAACAGCGCCTACCAAACAGGAGAACGGAAAGTAGAATCATCTCGTTTGCTCGTCACGGCGTAATGTACCAATGAGCTCTGCCCAAGTGTCGCAAAATGCGATTTTGTCGTATTTTGCGACAGAATCGCTCGCATCTCGCATCATTACGGGCTTTCTGCCGATATCCACCCCATTTAATCCGCCTCAAATGTCGCATTTTGCGACGATTTCAACCCATCCACTCTCACGCTATCTGCCCGCCTGTATCCTTCCTTGTATTCTTCAAAGATAAGCTACCAAAGGATTTCTCAGTCTCTATAGGATTCGCCTCCTCCTTCGACCAAGCATTGGCATAGTTTATGCTAGTTATTAACCGTATCGTCTTTCGTTTGATGCGGCTGGTTCAAGAGATTGACACATTCTATAATCCTTCCCGCGGCAGGAGGCGACATCACTGCTGAGTGATGCCTGCCGCTCCCCATCGCCGGGGAATGGAAGGTGGGAAGAAACTCCCTTGTATGTATTACAATTGACCTCATGGCAGTTGGTTCTGTTTCGAGCCGACGATAGATATTATCGCCCGTTCTCCTATCGTTTGGACCAACTAACTTATGGAAGTAGGCGCACATTGTGGCTATCTCATTGGAAGCCCTTCCTTGTGTGTGGAGCGCTTCCACCCAATTATGGCAGTTAAGCCCGGCGCCAAGCAATAGGTTGGCGTCTGCTAGTTATAGTGGATTATCGATGTTCACCTTAATAAGGGATTAGGAGGCCTGTGCTGTTTACTGGTGCATGGCGTCCCAGTAGCGGGTCAGCCTAATATCGGGGGGCACTTGATGGCCGGTGTGTCCCCCTTTTAATAGCTTATGGCAGTTAGCCAAATAATTCAACTATAGTGGATCTTAGAATTAATGAGACACTCCAAATCCCGATTTATCGAGGATGCTCGACGAGTCGGCACCGGTGCGGTTAGGAAACCGAACCTACCGTTTTCCTATTTGGTAGGCGCTGTTTCTAACGGCGCCTATGCGGCGCGATTAGGAAACCGAACCTACCGGGGAACGAAAGTGTCCATTTATTTTTAGAATTCACCATAGTTAAGTGAGTTGACTGATTACTCGATGAGAACTGGCTAACTCCGCCACCTTATCGACTCCCACAAAGTTCAAGTTTGATAAGGGTGATGATGCCAACAATATTGCTTCCCATTCATACCCCTTCAACGACTATGCCTTACTGTTCTCAGTCATATCTTTTCAATCGTAACCGGGCTTGGGAGGGGTGAGTCACTTTTTGAGTGGCCCTTTCAGGCTTCACTAACTCGACAGAACTGGATCCTTATAACAACACCATTTCAGGCCTCCACACGGGAGATGGTAACCCTAAAATAAGAGGCAACTATGGACGAGTTTTATGCACGCCGTGCAGCCAACCATTATAACAGAGGCGATTACGACCACGCCATTGCTGACTTTAACAGAGCGATAGAGCGTCAGCCAACCAACCCGAAGTTCTATCACGGACGCGGCGCGGCGTATCACAAACGGGGCGATTACGACCTTGCCATCTTAGACTGTGATATGGCGATACAAATGGATCCCGATTTTGCCGATGCCTACTACGTACGGGCAAACGCTTACTATGCAAAAAATGATCACGATCGTGCGATTGTGGACTACACTAAAGTCATAGAGCTGCGCCCCGATTTTGCTGAGGCGTATCTGTGGCGCGGATACAGTTACACCATCATCGGTGATTATGTCAAAGCCGCTACAGATCGGGAAAAAGCAATAGCGTTGGAACCCCGACTCGCGTTTACCCGCAGAGACTGATCAAGGTCTAGAGGAAATCAGTAAAAATGTGAATCGTAACCAACGATTCAATATACGCTTGAAATTAAGCGGTTAGATAATGCAACGCCTTATGACAGTTAATCTGACAAGATTTGACTCCTGTCTTTGAATGTTACGTATTGGCGCTCGAACATTCCGGATTAACTGTCACCAACTTATGGCAGTCAGTTCTTAAACTTTAGTCAATGCTTAAGTGATTTAACTGATCAATGAGCCGACTGCCACCAAATACATTAGGGCGGTTATCCCTGCATCTCCTTGGTGGGAGTAACCATTACGCTTTGTATTGTTTACTTGCTGTCAGGGCTAACCGTCCACCCAATTAACCAGACATCACACCGCTTGCTGCGTATAAAGCGACTTAACTAGGTTTAGAAGAATCAATTGGCGAGTTATTTGATGTGGATCTGTCTAAAACTACAGAGGGGCTCAGTCAGCAAAAAGATGTGATGAAACCGCTTGGGCAGCGATCAAAAGAGGAAGTAATTCACGAAGGAGTAGAACAATGCTAGAAAAACTGGAATTTTTACTTGACGAAACTTCTGAAACGAGAAAGGATCTTCATGCTATTTCAACGGAATAAAACAAAGGTCGGAGATATAACGATTTTCGGTATCCTCATTGCATTTTTCTTGATGAATGTTTTCTTTGATTCCTTTTTCCTAGGGAATAGTGTTGCACAAGTCAAAGATGAACCCGTTGGCGCATCCGCCAACTATACTTTTGAGAGTATTGATGTTCCCGGTGTAGATTTTTTAGCGTTGACGGCGAGTAGCGACTTTGAGGATTATGCCGGCTACACGCGGAGTCCCGATGGTGAAAAAGACGTCGCTTTTACGCTCATTGCCGGTATTTTTACGACCTACGATTTCCCCGGCTCGCAAAACACTTATTTCTATGCGCTCGGTAATAATGGGAATGCTGCAGGGCACTACGAGGATAGCGATGGTCTTTATCACGGTATTGTTTTGGAAAATGGTGAGTTGCGGCAATATGATTTTCCGGGTTCTGTCCAAACTGAAATATACGGCTATAGCGATGCAACGGGTGCGCTGACGGGTAATTATATAGATGATTCTGGCGTTCGCCGTGGATTCACCGGGGATACAATAATTGAGTTCCCCGAAGCATCGGAAACATTCGCGGATTTTGTGAACGCGAGCGGTACTTTGGTAGGCAGCTACGTGAATGCTGACGGTGTATATTATCCATACGTGCGTATCCCGGAGGGCAGCTTTATATCTCTCGACCTACCAGAAGCAGCAAATATGAAATACTTTTTTGTGCACGGTATTAACGATACTAGGGCTGTCGTTGCCCGATTCAAACGGGTGGATGATGTTCCAAGTACCTATGTCGGCACATTATTCGAGACAGGGTTAGAGGAATTTAAGGTTCCGGGCAGCGTCAGCACGGAGGGGTGGAATATCAATCAGGACGGTTCTATCGTTGGCCACTATGACTCAGTGGATGGACGCAGACACGGGTTTATCGCCAAACCCATAAGCGACACCGCTGCACAAGCCGACGATCTCGCTTCTGTCAGTTTCAACTATATCTTTGAGAGTATTGATGTTCCCGGTGTAGATTTTTTGGAGTTAACTGCGAGTAGCGATTTTGAGGATTACGCGGGTAACACACGGAGTGCTAATGGTGAAAAGACAGTCGGCTTTACGCTCATTGATGGCGTTTTTACGACCTATGATTTCCCCGGCTCACAGAACACTTATTTCTATGCGCTGGGTAACGATGGGAGAGCTGCCGGACACTACGAGGATAGTAAGGGTCTTTATCACGGTGTCATTCTGGAAGATGGCGAGTTGCGGCAATACGATTTTCCGGGTGCTGTCCAGACCTTCATATACGGTATCACTGATGAAACCGGGGAACTAACGGGTGATATAATAAATGCTGCTGGCGTTCATCTTGCATTCACAGGTGATATAATCGTTGAGTTCCCCGGGGCATCGGCAACATACTCAGGTTTTACGAGTGCCACATTGGGTATGATGGGGACCTACCTGGATGCTGGAGGTATACATAATAGAGGGGTGTGCATATAAGTTTATTGGAACACAGCAGTCATATGAGAGACATTGCGAGTTGGTAACTTCCATATGGCATTGGCAATCATAGCGATTTGCACCGATAACACCCCAATAGCCAAACAACATCGTACATTGAAAAATCCCTTTACCGGCAACTGCTTCTGTTGAAGGGTAGCGCCTATGACCTTGGCAACCAAATCAAATAACGGTTCAACCGAACTACGACGTTTGCTTAAACAGAGCCGTTGTTCAGGTTGGTCAATAAATCGATGATACGCTTGAGCAAACCGTCCCTTTGTCCATCGAAGTGCCGGGGTAATCAAAGCCACTTTTGAGTGAGCCCACCGACGAATGCGACTCGCTTGGGTATAGGCATCATCAGCAGTGAGTGTCTGCGGTTGAAGATACGTTAGGATTTCAGACGCTTTTTTGTCTATGACAAAACTTTCAGATACCGATGCGCTTTGCACAGTCATCAGTGTTGGGAACGCACCTTGTGTGCAGATGAGGTGAAGTCCATAACCATAGACCCAGCCATGGTATTTGCTCTTACTCCAAGTGGCGT
>PYIZ01000010.1:335043-452575 GCA_003635265.1 Candidatus Poribacteria bacterium | reverse complement strand
CTGTGGATCGGAGTGAAAGGCTAATCAAACCCAGTGATAGCTGGTTCTCCCCGAAATAGCTTTAGGGCTAGCCTCATGTGTTTGGCAGTGGTGGTAGAGCTCTGATTGGACTAGCGGCCCCACCAGGTTAGCAACTCCAGTTAAACTGCAAATGCCATTGTCTTAAAGCATGGGAGTCAGTCAGTAGGGGATAAGCTCTACTGACAAAAGGGATAAGAGCCCAGATCGCCAGCTAAGGTCCCCAAATACAGGCTAAGTGGTAAAGGATGTGTCGTTGCCCAGACAGCCAGGATGTTGGCTTAGAAGCAGCCATTCATTTAAAGAGTGCGTAATAGCTCACTGGTCAAGTGGCTTTGCACCGAAAATTCTCGGGGCTTAAGCCTGTTACCGAAGCTGCGGATTTTGACCCACGTGCCGGTTCGCCGACAGCGGGGTTGAAGTGGTAGGGGAGCGTTCTATAGTAGGAAGAAGGTGGATCGAAAGATACGCTGGACCAATTAGAAGTGATTATGCCGGCATGAGTAGCGATAAAACAAGTTAGAAGCTTGTTCGCCGAAAGCCTAAGGGTTCCTGGGCAAGGCAATTCCACCCAGGGTTAGTCGGATCCTAAGCTGAGGCCGAAAGGCGTAAGCGATGGGTAGCAGGCATAATATTCCTGCACCACCATTACAAGGACGAAGCTAGGGGAGACGCAGGCATTAGGACCTACCAGCGGATGGATGTGCTGGGCTAAGCCCGACAGAGGAGATTCTAGGTAAACCCGGAGTCTCACTACTCTGAGAGGTGATAGGGATTCCGTAAGGATACAAACTGGTCTAGTTGTCTGCCAAGAAAAGAACCTCGAGTGGACGCGTAATGGTGTCCGTACCGCAAACCGACACAGGTAGGCGAGGAGAGAATCCTAAGGCGCTCGAGAGAACTCTCGCTAAGGAACTCGGCAAAATGACCCCGTAACTTCGGGAGAAGGGGTGCTTTTAGTAGGAGATGCATCTTGCATGCGGATCCGAAAGAAGCCGCAGTGAAGTGGTCCGTGCGACTGTTTACTAAAAACACAGGTCTCTGCAAAATCGTAAGATGATGTATAGGGACTGACGCCTGCCCGGTGCCATATGGTTAAGGGGAAGAGTCAAGGGTTCGCCCGGCAGCTCTGAACCGAAGCTTCAGGTAAACGGCGGCGGTAACTATAACCGTCCTAAGGTAGCGAAATTCCTCGTCGGGTAAAATCCGACCTGCACGAATGGCGTAACGACATGGACACTGTCTCGGCGAGAGACTCGGCGAAATTGTAATACCGGTGAAGATGCCGGTTACCCGTAACAGGACGGAAAGACCCCGTGAACCTTTACTACAGCCTGATATTGGGTTTTAATGTAGCTTATGTAGGATAGGTGGGAGACTGTGAAACTGGGGCGCCAGCTTCAGTGGAGTCGATCTTGAAATACCACTTTTGTTGCATTGAGATTCTAACTCTGGTTCGTTATCCGGATCGAAGACAGTGTCAGGTGGGTAGTTTGACTGGGGCGGTCGCCTCCCAAAATGTAACGGAGGCGCCCTAAGGTTCCCTCAGCGCGATTGGAAACCGTGCGAAGAGTGTAAAGGCAGAAGGGAGCTTGACTGCGAGACAGACATGTCGAGCAGGTGCGAAAGCAGGGCTTAGTGATCTTGCGGTTCTGTGTGGAAAGGCCGTGACTCAACGGATAAAAGGTACTCCGGGGATAACAGGCTGGTCGCGCCCAAGCGTTCACAGCGACGGCGCGGTTCGGCACCTCGATGTCGGCTCATCACATCCTGGGGCTGCAGCAGGTCCCAAGGGTTGGGCTGTTCGCCCATTAAAGTGGTACGTGAGCTGGGTTTAGAACGTCGCAAGACAGTTCGGTCCCTATCCGTTACGGGCGTAGGATATTTGAGAGGACCTGCCGCTAGTATGAGAAGACCGTGGTGGACGAACCTCTAGTGTACCAGTTGTCGCGCCAGCGGCACCGCTGGGTAGCTATGTTCGGAAGAGATAAACGCTGAAAGCATCTAAGCGTGAAGCTCGCCTCAAGATTAGATATGCTGCAGAGTTAATCTGGTAAGGCTCCTTTGAGACTAAGAGGTTGATAGGCCAGAGGTGTAAGCAGTGCGAACTGTTTAGCTGACTGGTACTAATAAGCCGAGGGCTTGATAACTTTACTCTATAGCTTAATATTCAAATCTATACAATTGTCAAATATTTTGGAATAATAAATTCCGATCTTTTCCGGTGGCAAGAGCGGAGGGGAAACACCCGTACCCATTCCGAACACGGCAGTTAAGCCCTTCAGCGCTGATGATACTTCGAGGGTAACCTCGTGGGAAAGTAGGTCGTTGCCGGGAAGCTTAATAAATAAAGCCCTAACCTTTATAGGTTGGGGCTTTTTTCATGTCGCAAAAAGGGCTTTAACAGTTCGTAGGACAATTTACTTGCATCCGCTTTGCCCGTATGCTAAAATACGCTAGAATCTATGAATAGGAGCGAAGCAAATGTCAGGTCATTCAAAATGGTCATCAATTAAGCATCGTAAGGCTGCTGTTGATGCGAAGCGTGGAAAGCTCTTCTCGAAATTAATTAAAGAAATCACGGTTGCAGCGCGAATCGGTGGTTCCGATACCCAGGTGAATCCGCGTTTGAGGTCTGCGGTGTTAACGGCGAGATCGAAGAATGTTCCGAATGATAACATCGAAAAGGCCATTCTGCGCGGTACTGGTGAACTTGACGGCGTGGATTATGAGGAAATCGTATATGAAGGATACGGTCCCGGCGGGGTTGCACTCATGATCGATGTGTTGACGGATAACAGGAACCGAGCGATTGCTGATATTAGACATATCTTGAGCAAACATGGCGGGAATATGGGAGAACCGGGCTGCGTTTCATGGTTATTTGATAAGCGCGGTTGGATGATTATCGAAAAGGGTAGTATCGACGAAGATGAGCTTTTTATGGTTGCATTGGATTCCGGGGCGGATGATATGACGGTTCAGGACGAGAACCTTGAGATTATCACGTCTCCTGAGGATTTTGAGGCGGTTAGAGAGGCGGTTGAGGAATCCGGTGCGACAATTCTGGAAGCTGAACTGACGATGCTTCCGCAAAGCACAGTGAAATCGGAAGGTAAGGAAGCACAGCGGATGCTGCGGTTAATGGAGGCTTTGGAAGATAGCGACGATGTCCAGAAGGTTTATGCAAACTTCGACATCCCTGATGATATTTTGGAGGCTGCGGCTTGATGCTCTCTTAGCGATGATTGTTCTTGGCATAGACCCCGGAATTGCAAATACTGGCTATGGCTTCATTAAAGCAGAGTCATCGACATTTAGCCTGCTTGATTTCGGCTGCATCCAGACATCGCCAAAGGATGAATCTACCCAACGTTTGAAGGCTATCTACGACGAACTGATTCAGCTAGCTAGCGAATATCAACCGGAGTTTTTTGCACTTGAGGATCTTTTCTTTAGCAAGAATGTGAGCAGCGCGTTTGCTGTGGGAGAAGCAAGGGGTGTGATTAAATTGGTTGCCGCGAATACAGATCGGCAGCTCTATAACTATCCACCTGTTCAGGTCAAAGAAGCAGTTGTAGGATATGGTAAAGCAAGCAAGCGTCAGGTCCAAGAGATGGTTAAGCTTTTGCTCAGGCTCAAAGAGATTCCTCGCCCAGATCATGCGGCGGATGCACTTGCCGTAGCGATTTGTCATGCACGTTCCTATAAAATACTTCAACTGCGCGAAAGGCACCTCAAGTCATGATTGCGTTCGTAAAGGGCATCTTAGCGGTCAATGGATCAAAACAGGTCATCGTTGATGTGAACGGAGTCGGATACAGCGTTGAGATTCCAGAGCGTACAAAGGTTCAGCTGCCGGAAGTGGGATCCGACATCATACTTTACACGCATTATCATTGTCGGGAAAATGAAGTTAAGCTTTATGGATTTGCGTCGCAGGATGACCTTACAGTGTTTGAAACCGCCCTTGTGGTAAAGGGGGTGGGTCCCTCCTTAGCATTAAATATCGTATCAAAACTCTCCCCTTCTGATTTTCAGCGTGCGATCCGCGATGCGGATCACGCCACGTTAATGCGCGTGCCACGCCTCAATAAAGAACTAGCACAACTGATGATAATGAAATTGAAGAATACGGTGCGTAAGATCCACTTTGATGCCAAAGCTGATGAGACTGGCAGCGGTGAACATACGGAGGCGGGTGTGCAAGTGTTGATGGGGTTGGGAGCGTCTGAGTTCGCAGCCGAGCGAGCAATCGCAGATGCCCAGAAGATTTTGGGGCCTACAGCAAAACGGGAAGAGTTGGTTCGATTGGCTCTTGCTCGATTGAATCAGTGAGTCTAACGTATGAATCAAGATAAAGAGATGCAAACCCTTCTCAACGAGTCGGATATCGAGGGACTGGAGGAGAACCAATACAACCTCCGACCACAGACCCTTGATGAATTCATTGGGCAGGAGCGAATCAAAGAGCAGCTGCGCATTCACATCGAAGCCGCTAAAAGCAGAGAGCAGGCATTAGCGCATATTCTCTTTGTGGGACCGCCCGGACTAGGCAAGACAACATTGGCTCGGATTGTTGCCAATGAAATGGGGAGCAGCTTTAAGTCAGCTGTTGGCCCGATGATGGAACGCCTTGACCTAGCGACAATGTTAACCACTCTTGAAGAAAGGACAATCTTTTTTATTGATGAAATCCACCGCATGAAGGGCTATGTTCAGGAGTCGTTGTACCCTGCGATGGAGGATTATAAGATAGATCTACCCATCGGTCAGGGACCTGCTGCGGATATTATTACTGTTCCGCTCGCGCATTTTACCCTCGTGGGGGCAACAACTCGTGAAGGTCTGTTGGGTGGTCCATTTCGAGATCGCTTTGGCAACCGCATCCATCTCGATTATTATTCACCGGAGGAGATTCAGATTGCTATCAACCGACTCAGCCGGAGGATGCATCCACCCGTTAAAATTGAGGAAGATGCAGAATATGAATTGGCTCGTCGTTCACGAGGAACTATGCGTATCGCAGAGAATATGTTGAGAAAAGTCAGAGATTACGCAACCGTTAAATTCGACGGAATTATCACGTATGACATCGCTCAAGAGGCATTGGAATTTTTCAAAATTGATGAACTCGGCTTAGACGACAATGATAGAGCCTATCTGCGGACGATGATTGAGACATTTCGTGGACGGGCGGGTCTGAAGGCGATGGCAGTCGCTGTCAGTGAAGATGAACGTACCATTGAAGAGGTCTACGAACCCTTCTTAATTAAACTTGGCTTTTTGACTTTGACGCCGATGGGACGGGTTGCAACGGAGGCGGCTTATCAGCACCTTGGCTATCCAACCCCTGAGTATCAGCCGACGCTGTTCTAAATAAACCCAGGGTCAGAGGCTCGATTTGGAGGATATATCCCCTGCCGTATGTTTTCTGTAGGAGACGCGATTTGGAAGGTACGCCCCCTAATGTGTGTCTTTTGTGGGAGAAATTTTCATTTCCCAACTATTGTGACGATTTCTGAGAGGGGTGCCAATCGAACCTTCCGTAAGTGTAGCAAGTATGAAACTCACCGATTATGACTATGACCTGCCCGAAGCACTAATTGCCCAGCAGCCCTGCCCGCAAAGGGATGCGTCCCGATTGATGGTCTTGGATCGGCGGACGCGCAAAATTCACCACACGCAATTCTCTCAGATTGGTGAGTTCCTCCCCACTCGTTCCCTGCTTGTTATTAACAACACTAAAGTCCTCCCAGCGCGGTTAATAGGGCGAAAACTGCCGACGGGCGGCAAGATTGAGGTGCTCTTAACCCGTCAGAAGGGGACGAACAGTTGGGAGGCGTTAATAAAGCCGGGTAGACGTGTGACGCATGGGACGCGTATCGTCTTTGGAGAGGGCGCCTTAATAGGAAAAGTTCTTGCCAAATCGTCGCTCGGTCTCTATATTGTCCGATTCAAGTATGATGGTGACTTTGAAGACATTCTCGCAGAAGTGGGTAAAGTTCCCTTACCACCCTACATCAAACGCGAACCAAACCAGACCGATAAAGAGGAGTATCAGTGCGTTTATGCACAGGAGGCGGGGGCGATCGCTGCGCCAACGGCTGGATTACATTTCACGTTGGATCTGATGGATAAACTCAAGCGAGATGGGATTCTCCATGCGACTCTCACGCTACATGTTGGTCTCGGCACATTCCAACCTGTCAAAGTGGAAAATATTGAGATGCACAAGATGCACTCAGAGTATTTTGAGCTTTCTCAAACAAGTGCCAATCGGATCAATGCTGCAAAGGAGGCAGGGCGAAAAATCGTTGCGGTTGGGACGACTTCCGTTCGCGCTCTTGAAACGGTTGCATCGGATGGTAGCGTTGACCCATATCAGGGATATACGGATATCTTTATATATCCTGGTTACCAGTTCAAAGCTGTCGATGCTTTGGTTACTAATTTTCATTTACCCAAATCAACTTTACTCATGCTCATTAGCGCATTTGCTGGGCATGAATTTATATTTGAAGCTTACCAAGAAGCAATTGCACAAAAATATCGCTTTTATAGTTATGGCGATGCGATGCTTATTCTTTAATTTGGAGGATATGAATTATGGATTTTCTTAGTGCTTTCTTTCCGATTCTGCTGATGATACCCATTTTGTATTTTCTGATTTTACGGCCTGAACAGTTGAAGCGTAAGAAACATCAAGCGATGTTGAGTAACCTAACGAAGGCAGACGAAGTTGTTACGACCGGTGGGTTGCATGGGAAGATCGTGGGTGTGGATAAGGATATTGTCGTTTTAACAATTTCAGAAAATGTGAAGGTCGAAGTGTCACGAAGCGCAATCGCCTTCAAAAAGAAGGCGGGCGAATTGATTGAGGGTGAATAGACGATTTGGATAGTCTTGCCCCTTTTATGAAAGATATGGCGATATGAAAAAGATTGGCAGACTCCATGTCATCACTGATACAACTATCCAGTCGCGGTTTACGCATGCAGAATTGGCAAAGATGGCGATTGAAGGCGGTGCTGACACCATCCAGTTTCGCCAGAAGGAGGGGAGTACCCGCGAATTGGTTGAATCCGCGCAGGCGGTACAAGCCGTTTGTGCGGAACATGGTGTTTCCTTGATTGTCAATGATCGGGCAGATATTGCGCTTGCTGTTGGTGGGGCGGGTGCCCATTTTGGACAGGATGATCTGCCAATTACGGCGGGGCGGAGAATCCTACCGCCAGAAATGACTATTGGGGCTTCGGCACGAACGGAGGAGAAGATCCTCGAAGCGATTTCTGCGGGAGCGGATTATATCGGATTCGGACCTATCTATCAAACCTCTTCCAAACCGGATGCAGAGTTACCAAAAGGCTTGCAAGCGCTGCGACGGATGTCCGAAATCGCACAGTGTCCCGTGATTGCGATCGGTGGTATTACGGCTGACACAGCATACGAAGTGATCCGCGCTGGTGCCCACGGGATTGCCGTCATTTCGGCGGTTTGTGGGCAAGCGGATCCAGTTGCCGCGACTCGTCACCTATGTGATGAAATTCAACGAGCCTAGGTGAGTATAGGTGTGCGATTGTTCTGTTGAGAAAAAACCTAAAAACAGTAATCCCGATTGTAAACCGTTCCTGTTGACGTATCGTTTAGTTCAGACAGAACAAAAATTGCTCACCCTATCAATCGCGGGGAAACGGTCATGGACAGAATCGTGGAAGATGAAATACTAGTAGCACAGTTTCAAGCCGGTCGCCCTGATGCATTCGATGATCTGATGAAGCGTTACAAGGGGCAGATCTATGCTTATCTACTCCGGTCCGTGAAGAATTATGAAGATGCCGAGGAGTTGACGATCGAGGTCTTTTTTAAGGCGTATCGCGCACTTGACACTTGGAAACCGCAAGCCCGCTTTTCAACGTGGCTTTATAAAATTGCCCATAATCTATCAATTGATTTCCACCGCGCAAAATCGCGTCGTCAGACCTATTCACTTGATGATGAAGAGTTTGTCCTTGAGGAGCCGACAGCCGTTGATTTGTGGAGTAACCCTGAATGGGATATTGAAGAAAAAGATCGGCATCGGGTTATCCGTGAGGCAATAGATCAGCTTTCGCCAAAACAGAAAGAAGTCTTTATGTTAAATCGCTACCAAGGGCTGCAGATTAAAGAGATCACGGAAGTGCTTGGTATGGCAGAAGGGACAGTAAAAATCCACCTGCATCGTGCGGTAAAAAAACTGCAAACTTTGTTGCTACCCCTCTGGGAGACAAATGATATTTAGTGCTGGAATGGATACGAAATAGAAGATCAATGATATAAGCAGAGCATGCAATACTGTTTCGATTGTAACACCCTTTGGTAATAGATCACGCAGATCCATAAAATGTCTAGCAAGCGGATCGAGAGTATAGATAGATTGGTAGACGCAGCCAGTATAGAGAATGAAAGATCTTAGAATTATTGAAGCTAAGGAATCACAAAAGGAAATTCTTCAACGACTGCTTGAACTCTATCAATATGACTTGAGTATTATAACTGATGATGATGTTGACCCGTTCGGTTTATACGGCTATTCATATCTCGACCATTACTGGGTGGAAAAAAACAGATATCCCTACTTGTTCATGTTGCGAGAATCTCTTGCTGGGTTTGCACTTGTTAACAAGGTGAATTGGCTACCTGAGAACGATGGAGCCCACTCCATGGCAGAGTTCTTTGTTCTGAAGAAATATAGGAGGCAAGGTCTCGGAACTATAGCAGCACAATATGTCATTAACCGTTTCCCCGGAAAATGGGAAATCAGAATCCTTCGTGAGAATCGATCAGCAGTCCAGTTTTGGAGGCGGGTAATCAACAATCTGACCGCCGGACGGTTTGTTGAACGGATTCCGGATCCGCACCTGTGGCGTGGTCCTGTATTCTCATTCAAGAACGATACTGTTGAATCATCATTCCCTAAGGAGTTTGCCGAATGAAACAGTGCAAACAGTTAGAAAACTTCTACACCGAATATGTTTCTGACCTCCTCGATGAGGAACAGGTTGCCCGCATTCAAGAACATCTGCGCGGTTGCTCTGCCTGTGCCCATGAAGTTGAAGCCTTGCAAAATACTTTGCGCTTGACTGATGAGGTGGCGGAGCTGCCGATCCCGTCTGACGTTCTCGATAACATTGAGATGAATGTCTACAAACGTTTAGCGACAGACTCTCCGTCCAGCAAACCAGCGCATCTCCTATCGAAAGTCGTTGCAATCTTTCGATCGCCCGGTGAAAAGCGGCGTCCTACATGGATTTTTCGCAGCGCCCTAGCTACCCTTGCGCTCGTAATTGGTATTTCGGTTGCAACGGTTTTTATCAACCAAGATCAATCGACTGATATTCCGATACAACCCTCCTACGAAAGAATTGAGTTATATCGACAAGCGGAGATTCGGAACAGTCAAACCGAGGCACTTGAAACCAGACATTTGAAGGGTGATGACCGGCTGGCAACGCTCCAGCTGCTGGTATTGGAACAGTCTCCTTAAAACAATAGTGTTTTGCATCTCGACCGAATTGGCGTGGGGAGGGATAGAAGAATGAAAGGATCCGTTTTGCCTCACTTGCAATATGCTTTACGCCCAAAATGGTTCTTTTGTGCTGCTGCTTTGTGCCTGACGTTGTTCGCTAGCGCGGAAACGCGAGCGCAGAATGTAACCACGCTGCTTGAAAGAGGTAAGTATCATGAAGCAGCGCAGCTCCTTGAGAAATCTGCTGTTTCAACCAAGAGTGTTGAACAGCTCAGTGGGATTTACGAAAAATTGGGTGATATTTATTATGCATATACCCATGAATATGCTCAAGCCTTAAAAGTCTATGACAAGATTATCCAATTGAGCAAAAAAGGGGCGACAGCAGAAGATCTCTTCCTCGGTTATATCAAGAAGGGTGATGTGTATTGCCGCATGGGAAAATATGAGGAAGCGATTGAAACCTACCAAGCTCTTGCTGATCAGTTCCCGCCCACCCACCTTGCTCATAAGACCTGCCTACGCAAGATTCATAGCATTCAAACTGCCCTTGATGATTTGCGAGAGCAACAACGCGTCATCCGAGACCATAATGGGACGCCCCTTGCACTGGAAGCGAAATTCCATATTGCGGAGTTGTACCGCAGCCCCTATCAACTAAACCAGCCGGAAAGGGCGATTGAAGTTTATGAGGAGATCTTGCAGGAACGTAGAGATACCAAACTCGCATCTGAAGCGCAGTGGCGGATCGGGAATCTCCGCGATAAGGTATTGAACCAGCCGGCACTGGCGATTGAAGCCTATCAGAAGGTTGTGGATTATTATCATGGAGTGAGTCTTTTTGCAGCGGAGGCGCTTTTTCAGATTGGACGCATCCACCAAGAGCAGGGGCGATATGCTGCCGCTGTGCAGGCTTTTGAACAGCTCTCACAAGAGCATCCGGACTTCTGGAAGATGCACGCAGTTTTCTATTGGTCAGGTGTCTGTTATGAGGAATTGCGGGAATATCGCCGAGCAATTGATGCGTTTCGGACATTTCTGTATGCCTATTTGCCTAACTTGGATCCCATCTACTTGGGTGCAATCGGAAAATATGACCAGGATCCAGTTCGCGTCAAAACGGAGTTGGAAGCAAAGATTCGCCAACTGGAGTTAGATTTTCCACGCGTTGAATGGGAGCGGATAAAAGCACTGGTCGCTGCAGACAACTATGTTGATGCCCTTCCACTTATACGGCAGTATATCGTTGATATGCCCGACAGTGAGCACGCGCAGCAGGCACGGTCGCAACTCCGCGTTATTGAATGCCGCGCAACCATTCAGGGACTGCAATCAATCAGCGGTGCGTTGACCCCCTACGCGCTATACCGCGCGGGTAAAATTTGTGAGCGTGAGTTAAACGATTATGAACAGGCGATTGTTGCGTACCGCCAAGTGATTGAGGCACATCCTGAATCCCTGTGGGCGGCTGAAGCCGTGTATCGATCCGGGGTGGTGTATGCCAAGCACCTCAATAACACGGAAAAGGCAATCGAATCTTATCAGACCCTTATTTCGGATTACCCGTCCTCCTCGCAGACGATGATGGCGCATTTCCAACTGGGCGAAATGTATCGCAGTCTCGACCAATATGATGAAGCTGTGAAAGCGTATCAGACCACTATTGCTTACCCGAAACAGACACAATACCTTGCACAAGGTTATAAAGACAGTTTCGCAGATCAGGCGCAATTCCGGATCGGTCATGTCCACTATGAAAACCAACGCTATGACACTGCTTTCACTACCTTCCAAGAATTTATTACAAACCGACCATACTCACCGCGGCTTGCGGCTGCTCATGCCTTTCTGGGTGACATCAGCCAGAAGCGCGGCGATTCGAAAACTGCGCTCGGTGCTTACGATACCGCAGTACGCTTGCTTGAGGGCAGCGTGATTCAATCAAGAATGATGGTTGATGAAGCATATGTGCTTGGTTTTCAGGAAACAGACCCGACAGCTGTCATCCGGCATCTAAATGAACTCCGTGCGCGGGTAGAGGCGAGGTAAGCATCGCAAATTGGTGATTTGCCTCCCTTGATTCTGCCCTGCTTTTCCCGGCGCCGTTTTGTAACTAACCTGCCCATACCGTCTATCCACCGTAGCCACCCTAAATCAGATCTACCGCTGCTGCCAAAAGATGCAAGCTGCCACCTATCGCTCCTCTGGCGTTTTGGGTCTCTGGGTTGCCAATACTCTATACACCCGTCGCCCCTTTGGGGCTGTGATAGACGGGAATGTCCGTCCTACGGGTGTGGATTACAGCTCCGGTAGACCGGATTTTCTACCTGTGTGTCGAGATTTATACCTTGGCGACATACCATGTGAGGATTTTGTTTCTCTTGTCTTAGTTGGGATGATATAATCAGCGTTGTTCAATATCGACTACGGAAGTTTTAGGGAGGAGCGTATCATCAATGGCACATCAAAGCCCCACCAGATCCAATCGCCTTCACGCTGGCGCAGCCCAAATTGACATAACCCCACAGACCGATATCCATCTCGCCGGAGCCGTTGGATCTTTTCGACCTGCTCAGTACGTTTACGACCCACTCTATGCTAGAGTGCTGGTATTGGAAAACGGCGAAAAGAAAATCTGCTTTGTCAGTCTGGATCTCACCATCATTACGGAGGAGTGGACGGAAAAAATTCGCCGTGCAGTTGCAGATGAATGCGGTCTTGCCCCCGAAGCCGTCATGGTACATGTGACGCAGACGCATTCCGCACCGTCGCTGGGACATTTTATGTTCGATGAGAGTTTTCAAGAGACACCACCGGAGATGGAATGGCTGCGTGGCGGTGATCCGCGATACTTCGATTTTGCGTTTGAACGGATCGTTGAGGCGATAAAAAGGGCAAATAGCGCTTTGCAACCGGTTCAACTCCGGGTCGGCAGCGGAGTTGAAGGGCGGGTTGCCTTTAACCGAAGGGCAATCATGAATGACGACAAGGTCCGTATGCCGGGTTCAAAATGGGAAAATCCGTTGGGACCTGCTTATATTCGTTATATGGAGGGACCGATTGATCCGGAGGTCGGTGTGATGTGCTTCCAGACGGATTCGGTGGAGATGCTTGCGATGTTGCTGCATCATACCTGCCACCCGGTGAACATCTTTCCAAGACCGATTGTCTCCGCAGACTGGCCCGGAGCGTGGTCGGACGCGATGCGTGAAACCTTCGGCGGTGGTTGTGTGCCACTCGTTCTCAACGGCTGCTGTGGCAACATCAATCCGTGGGATCCATTCAATCCAGATTACGTTCCTGACCACCAACGCATGGGGAGTCTCCTCGCCAAAACAACTCAGGCAGTGATTGAAAATTTGCCCTACGAGGGAGATGTGTCCCTAGATTGGAAAGTGCGGCGGGTGAAGCTACCTATTCGTGACGTTGAGCCGGAGTTGCTTGCGCGGTCGCAAAAGATTTTGGAGGAAAATCCACAACCGAAATGGTCGGAGGAGACTCCGAATCAGATTGACTCGGAGTGGATAAGGGCGGGGTCTATCTTGAGCGTGCACCTGCGAAAAAAGCGAGCACCGGATTTAGATTACGAGATACAGGTGCTTCGCGTGGGAAAAACAGCGTTTGTCGGTCTGCCGGGCGAGCCGTTTGTCGAAGGGCAGCTGCAGCTCAAGATGGCATCTCCGACCTATCCGACGTATATCGCGCATTGCACAAGCCACTATGTCGGCTACCTACCTATTCCTGATGCGTTTCCTCGTGGTGGGCATGAGGTCGAGACACGATTTTGGGCGAAGTTAGAGCCGGAGGCGCTGAAGATGGTGGTTGGTGCGGCAACTGAAGTACTTCATGAGGTTTTCGGTAGTTGAGATATTTCCGGAGGGTAGGCTTTCCACGAGTGGTGGTGTCTAGGAATCAGAGCCACTGTGCGATAGGATTTTCCAAGTGGTGCGAGGAAAGGAAGAAATCAATGAAAATCATTGATGAAAAAGAAGCGTGGATTCACACCCATTTTTTCGTTGATAGCGCGTTAGTTACGCCGCAGGAACAGCGGCTCATTTCAATGCAGGTAGAGCCTGAGCTGAGACAAATGGGGATTCAATATGGGTTACATTACGAGAAACCGGTCAACCCGGACCAGTCGCTCATCGTTTTGGAGTGTATCCCCTTTGAACACACCAGAGAAGTGATCAAAGATCTCATTAATGAAACCATTAAAGATTTTCCAAGTCGCAGCGCAAACCCACCACGTAACGTTGTGACAAAGGTAACTGTTGAAGGGACGGAGTCAACGCAACCGCAGTAACCGTACCCCAATTGCACTCATCAAGAACGGGAAGGGAGGCATACCTATGACATTACGCGCAGGAATTGTTGGCTGCGGTGGTATCAGCCGGAGTCATGCAACGGCATACGCAAACCTGAAAGATGTAGAGCTTGTCGCCTTATGCGATATTCAGCCTGAGGCGCTCAATGCGCGAGCGGAGGAGTATGCGGTGTCCAATCGTTATACTGAGTTCCAAGAGATGTTTAAAAAGGAAAGGCTGGATGTCGTCAGTGTTTGCACCCATGCGCCGTTGCACGCGCCGGTTGCGATTGCTGCTGCGGAAGCTGGTATTAATGTATTAAGCGAAAAGCCGCTTTCCACCGACCTGGAAAATGCCGATCGGATGGTCACAGCTTGTAAGGAAGCAGGGGTGCGGCTTGCGGTAAGTCATCAATATCGATTCACGCCGTTATTTCGTCACGCGAAGGAGTGGATTGAATCGGGGCGAATTGGCGAATTTCGTTCTATCCGCGAGGTGGGCAAAGGACGTGAAGCAGGATTTGAGTTGATGGAGATGGGCGTCCATTACTTTGATGAGATGGATTTCTTCATGGACGGTATCGAGTGGGTTCACGCACAGGCTACCTATCGAGGACACTCGGTCGGTGTTGAGGATATCATGCACAGCAGCGAGTTGTGCAAGACGGATCGGCGCGACAACGGAATGGTGGCAGGCGACATAATGATGATTCATCTCGGTGGCAAGCGGGGTGCGAGTGGTTTGGTTGAACTCTATTGCCGTGACCCGCTACAGGGATGGATGATGGGACCCCACATTTTAGGGCGCGAAGGGCAGCTCATGATTAAGCCAAATCCTCAAACTGGGGTAGATGAAATGTGGCATTGCCCCTTTGACGTTTCGTTTGCTGCCCACACGCCCCAATGGAAGCGTATCCTACTTCCCGAAGAGGTCTTTGTCATCGACGGCCGTTCATGGTCGAGTAGGCATTCAATTTGGAGTGTGCGGGATATGATAGACGCGATCCGTGAAAACCGGCAGCCGGAGCTGGGTGGCTCCAACGCCCTGACCTCTTTGGAGTGTGTCAGTGCCGTCTATGAGTCCCATTTTACTAAGGCAAGAGCCTACCTTCCATTGGAGGACCGGCGTCATCCGCTCATCAAACGTTTGAACGGGTAATCTTAAAGCGAAGGACAAAGCGGGGTGTAATTATAGTGAATTCTAAAAACAACTATACATTAAAAGTAGTAGGCACATTGCTTTGAATCCCGCCTGTCCCGATTCATCGGGGATTCATCGGGGTGCCGTGTGCCGTAGCTCCGTAAACCCTGATTTATCGGGGCTCGTTCACAATGTCTAATTAATTCTATAATCTACCATAGTTCATTAATGAACTAATGAACTTATGAACTCATCGCTGCTTTTTCCACATCAGCCAACCACACGCGCTCACCGTTGTTTGATGCCGACCGATGGACTGCACCCTCGAAAACCAGTTCATTCCATGCGGCTTCCCCATCTGCCGGGAACGATTCGTTTGCCTGCATCGCTTTGATTACGCCGTCAGCCATGCGGGGGAAGGATGTCTGATAGCTGTTCTCGTCCTCGTTTACCCAAAGCTCTTCATCTTCAGAAGTGTTGGCTTCGCGCCGACGATACCACCCCTCTAAACCACGCGCTTCGGCATAACGTTCGTCACCGACAATCATGATGCGCAGTGGATGGTCGTCGTAACCCCATAGGTTACTTCCAGCCAACGAACCAATTACACCGTTTGCCCACTCCATGTGAATCATGCGCTGCCAACCGCCCTCGTCACTTGGATCACCCATGACGCTGACCCATTCGGGGCGTCCCATGCTCCAGAGGATCTGGTCAATAACGTGTGACCAGCAGTTGAAATGTGCTCGGGCGCGCACCATCCGTATTTTACCCAATCGCCCTTCGGCTACATCATCATGAAGTTTCCGGAAATGGGTCATGAAGCGATAGTTGAAGTCGATACCGAATTTTAGACCTGAATCTCGCCACTCAGAGATTGCTGCTGCTGCGATGGGGAGGTCCTCCTCTCTGACGCGAAACTGTCCCTCCAGACCGCAGAGCGGTTTCTCGGTGAACACATTCTGACCTGCTGCAAGCAGCTGCCGCAGAGGCGGGATCCGTCGGGTTTCATTGACGATCAGTAGCATCAGGTCCACATCGCAGTTAGCGAGCAGTTCTTCAATGCTTGAATATCCGGGAACACCGAATTGTTCTGTAGCTGCCGCGAGTAGTTCGGGGTCCATGTCGCAGACAGCGACAACCTCGGCGTCGGGATGGCTATGGAAGTTTCCGCCGTGCATCAAGCCCATACCCCTACCGCTGATGAGTGCGCATTTTATCATGGTTGGCTTCCTTTCTTTTTCAGGCTAAAGGTGTATAGCATTGTTTGATAGTGTTCTTCTTATATCTCTTAGGTGAGGATTGACTCCCATGGATGGGTAACGTTGGGTAGGTGGGAAATCCGCAGACTCGTTGAGTATGGCATGAAATGGAATGGTATTGGTGTGGGGCCGGAGCTCCAGCAGCCGAAGCCCTACGTTACAACGCTACGAATCATCGGATTTTTCGTCGTTTTCATTAAGTTGCGCTTCCAGTTGAGCGACACGCTCTTGCAGCCGTGAAAACGCTTGCAACATTTCTGGCATTCGGCGTAGAGAGGCTTGGACACGCAGTTGGTGTGCATGGTTTTCTGCGGGGAAACCGGATACGTAACTTCCTGCGGGTAGATCTTTGGTCACCGCTGATTTGGCGAAAACGGTGCTATCTTCCCCAATGGTGATATGCCCAACGGCTCCGGAGTGTCCTGCCATCGTCACGCGGTCTTTCAGTTCGGCACTTCCTGCGATGCCGGTCTGCGCGGCGATGCAGCAATCTTCACCAATTACCACATTGTGTGCAATCTGTATGAGGTTATCGAGTTTTGTGCCTCGTTTGATGATTGTTGCACCGTTGGTCATCGTGGCGCGGTCAACGGTTGTGTTTGCACCAATTTCGACATCATCTTCGATGATTACCGTGCCGATTTGTGGTATTTTGTGGTGACGGTCACTGACCGAAGCGAATCCGAAGCCATCGCTGCCGATGACAACCCCGCAGTGCAGGATGACCCGATCGCCGATCTCGACATCCTCACGGATTGTTACATTGGGATAGATGAGGGTTTCATTACCAATTTTGGTATCATCGCCGATATACACAAAGGGACTGATAATTGTCCCGTCGCCGATTTGGACATTATCGCCAATATACGTGTAGGCTTGAATGGAGACCATCTCGCCGATCTGGACATTTTCGCCGATAATTGCCGTTTCATGAATGCCGTACGTCGTTTTCCGTTTGCGCCATGCAAACAACTCTAGGACTTTGACAAAGGCAAAATACGGATTGTCAACGCGTATAAGCGGTATGCCGTCGTAGGGGATGTCCTGACCAACGATAATCGCAGAAGCTTGTGTGCGTTCTATTTCGCGCAGGTACTTTGAGTTGGCGACAAACGTAAGTTCATGCTCTCTCGCCTCTTTAATCCCGGAGACGCCGATAATCTCGACCTCGCCGTCCCCTAATAACTCCCCATCGATTAATTCACTAATCTCTTTCAGTGTTTTTACCATAATTGCTTGAGGGTAGACCGCCCTGTGGCATCAGCCGGTTTTCTCCGGTACTGGAGCTAACGGACGATCATTAGTTATTCTTTTCCCCTTCCTTTCCTGTCTCTGTTTCAGGGGGAGGCGCCGATTGTTGAGCGTCCTTCGATTGTTCTTTTTCGTATGTGTCGTTCAGCAACTTGAGGACTCTCTCGGTCAAATCGTACTTTGGATCAACATAAAGTGTCACCAGACGTTTCTCAAGGATAAGGCTAAATCCTTCACTCTCACCGACTTGTTGAAGCAGGCTTTCTATTTCCTGTGTTAGCGGCGCGAGCAATTCCTCACGTTTCGCCAGAATTTGCTCTTGACCATCTTCCAATCTCTGTTGGAGCGCTTGCCCTTTGAGACGTATATCGGCTTCCAGTCTCTGAGTTTCGGGAGCCTCAAGAAACAGTCTCTGCTTCTCCAAGCGGTCTACCATCGTGTCAATTTCTTGCTGAAGGCCTTGGAGTTCGCCTGTCAACTTATCTTGGGCTCTTTTCAGCACCTCATTGGCTTCTTGAGCTTTTGTAAAATTCTCAAATACCCTTTGTGTGTCAACAACGCCTAGCTTAAAATCGTTTTGTGCCGCAGCACCAAAACCGAGACAAAACGATCCGAATAAGATGACACTAAGTCCTAGATAAAACTTCAAATTTCGAGTCATAAAACCTCCGTGTAGTGAAGACCCCTGACATGTGGTCGTCGCTAGTTTAGATGTCCGAATACGTTACTTTAGCTAAAAGCCCGGTCCGATTGTGAAGTGAAATTTCCATCCGGGTCCATCAGGTCTATCAAACCCATAGCCGGCTTCTACACGTGCCAACATGCCCATCAAATCAAAGCGGATGCCGGCACCCGCGCCTTTCTTGAGTTTAAAATCGTTGAAGATGTTAGTCCTACTTTCATCCCACACCTGGCCCATATCAAAGAAGACGACGCCGGTCAGCTGGTTTGCAAATGGAATCCGATATTCCAAATTTGCGTAGAGTACCTTGTTACCACCACTATAGTTAATTCTGCCGTTCGCGTTAACGGGAAAGATTTCAAAATCCTCATAACCACGGACTGTGTCGATTCCACCGAGCCGGTAGCGCTCATAGGCAAGTCGCCAATCGGAGCTTATGCTATTGAGGTATGATGCCCGCACGTGGCCCGCTAGGACGTGATTAAACCAACTGGAGAAGAACCAACTTGTATCTGCGGAATACCTCTGAAACCTATTGTCCGCACCGAAGAATCCACCGGCATATTCATAAGAGAGGCTGTGATGTGAGCCGGATACAGGTTCATGAAGACTTCTCATATAGTCGCGTGTATCTCTGGAGAGGCTGAAAGTTATACTGCGGGTGAGACGATTTCGCAGCGTGACCGCCTCGCCTTCCACATCAATGGTATCCGCATCAACAGATTCATTTTTGAGACGGATTGATAGGTCTGTGTTTTTGGATAGCGGACGCCCAAACGTTAGAGAGCCGCCGACACGCTTATAGGTGTATCGGTCCCGTCCATGCCGTCTAAAAATTTCACCGTAGTATCGATGCGTGCGCTGGGTGTTGTATAGGCTAGTACTGAAACGGGTTGGCGTTCCCAAAATCCATGGGGTACTGAAGCGAATTTCGCCGGTATGCCGATCGCGAGCGCCTAACTCGCCTTTCAGATGGATGCGATAGGCGCGTCCCCAGAGATTGTTTTCACCAATCTGCGCAACCCCAAAGATGCCACCCTCTGTGCCGTACCCTCCACCGAGACTGAGTAGACCGGTGCGCGGTGATTCTGTGATGGTGACAATCAGATCCCGGATGGCACCTTCAGAATTATTCGGAACAAACTGAACGTTGCGAATAAAGGATCCCATCTGAAAGATTCGCTGCCGCGCTTTCCGTAGTGCCTGCACATCGTAAAATTCTCCGGGCTTGATATCTAGTTGGTCCAGCTCGCGCCGGATGACGTAGTCCTTTGTTTTTTCTAGACCGTTGATATGCACGTCGCCAATGATGATAACATCGCCTTCGGTGATGTTTAGCGTCAGGTCCACAATACCGTTGACTTCATCAAAGTCGGGATTCGCGTCCACTTGTGACAGCAGGTATCCTTTGGTTTGGTATTCTTCCTCGATTTTTAATAGTGTCTCCTCGAACTCCCCGCGATTAAAAATCTCTCCCTCAGTCGGGCTTAACATGTCGTGAATCTTCTCTTCGGAAAATGCGGGTTTTTCGGCGTGCGTGAGGTTGACCGTATATTTCCCAACGATAAACTGGGGACCTTCATCAACAGTGATATCGAGCATTAGTTCTGTTTTATCGTCGGAGAATCGTTTTTCATGTTTAGAGATTCTTGCTTGGTTGAATCCCGTGTCTTGGTAGTACCGAACTAAAGTGGTCAGATCCTCCTCAAAGAAAAGCTCATCAAAATGTTTTCCTGTGCGGGTTTTCATCTGCTTGCGCAGTGACTTTGGTGAGAGATTATCGTTGCCGATAAAGTTAATTTCTTCGACTTTAATCCGTTGCCCTTCGGTGATTTCAAATGTTACGGCGATTGTGTTAGTATCCGAGTCAATATCTTCATACGTTTGGACCTCTGCCAGATAGTAGCCTGATTCTTTGTACGTTTTCAGGACTTCCTGTTTACTTTTCCAGAGCCGATATTCAGCGAAGAGTTCTCCCGGTTTCAGACTGATTGCGTCCTTTAGCTTTTTATATTTCAATTGCTCGTTGCCGATGATGTTGACGTTACCCTCGATTTTAGGTCTTGGGATGAGGCGATAAATAACCTTTAATCCGCTTCCCTCTGCGGGTTCGACATCAACGAGAATATCCTCGAAAAAGCCGGTATCCTTATAAAGGTTTTTTTCATCCTGTGCTAACTGGTAAGGAGAGATCTCCTCGCCAACGCGGGTTTGTATGATACTTCGAATTAGACCCTCCGAGTCCTCCTCTATCCCTTCAAACGCGATTTCTTTTATCTGTAATGCCTCGTCAATCATCTTTGTGGGTTGCGGATCTTCTTCGGCAGCAGCAGGGGTAGTCGATAGCATGAGGCATACCAACCCCGCTAATAAACCGATTCGCCAGCATATCACTTTCATTGCTTTCCTCCTCCGTTTCGTCGGTGGTCCGGATTATCTGACGTTTACGATGAACCTCATTCGGGGTAAATACGGGTTCCCAATACATCCGTAACGTGATGGAATTCTTCAATCAGCTTCTGCGTAACGGTGCCCGGCGAGCCATTGCCAACGATACGCTGATCTATTTTGACAACCGGAATTACTTCAGCAGCGGTTCCCGTCAGAAAACATTCTTCGGCGGTATACAGGTCGTGTCGGGTAAACACCTTTTCTTCGACAGTGATACCCAATTCGCGCGCCAAGTCGATGACGGTATTACGGGTAACTCCCTCCAAGATGCCGAGATGGGTGGGCGGCGTAACAATGATATTATCTTTAATGAAAAAGATATTGTCTCCGCTGCATTCTACAACATATCCCTCCGCATTCAGCATGAGCACTTCTTCGACACCTGCCTGTTTGCCCTCTATCTTCGCTAAGATATTGTTAAGATAGTTCAACGATTTGATACGGGGGCTGATTGCTTCAGCATAATTTCGGCGTACGGAAACTGTGACGATTTCTAAGCCATCTTCGTAAAAGTTTGGGGGGTAGAGCGAAATTTTATCCGTGATGATAATGATGGTCGGCACGGGACACTTATCCGGATCTAAGCCGAGGTCACCGACACCGCGAGTTACAACCAGACGGATATAAGCATCATGAAGTTGATTCCGGCGGAGCGTCTCCAACACTGCTGCTTCCATGTCCTCAATGGAGATGGGAATATCGAGCATAATGGCTTTTGCCGAATCGTAGAGACGTTGTAGGTGCTCATCAAGTTTGAAGACACGCCCCTTGTAAGATCGGATACCTTCAAAGACCCCGTCTCCGTAAAGTAGACCGTGATCAAAAACAGAAATCTTCGCTTCTTCTTGCGGAAAGTATTCCCCATCAATATAAACCAACATAGCGTTTTCCTCGAATCTACGACTCGCTGTATCTGCGAATCGTGTATTGCACATCACATATTTAGAAACGTAACCGTTACACTGGGTCAAATACTTGACCATCGACGAGTTGAACCAACCGGTCCGCGCGTTGGGCGAGTGTCTGATTATGTGTCACGATGATAAACGTCTGGTTGAATTGGTCATTAAGCGTCCAGAGCAAATCGTGCACCGCTTCACTCGTTTTTTGGTCAAGATTGCCCGTTGGTTCATCTGCCAACACAATCTTTGGCTGATTGACTAAAGCACGCGCTATAGCAACGCGTTGCCGTTCACCGCCGGAAAGTTCAGTTGGACGATGTTCTAGTCGTTCCCCCAAGCCGACATATTCTAGTAACTCTTTTGCCCGATCGTGCGCAACATCGGATTTTTGCCGGGCAATCAACCCCGGCATCGCAACGTTTTCAAGCGCCGTGAATTCTGGTAAGAGATGATGAAACTGAAAAACATAACCGATCTCTTCGTTGCGGAACCGATCCAGTTCTTGGTCGTTTAACGCGAAGATGTCCTCTCCTTCATAGAAGATCGTTCCTTCTGTTGGACGGTCAAGCCCACCAAGTAGATGAAGCAAGGTGCTTTTTCCGACACCGGAGGCACCGACAATTGCTACAATCTCCGCCTTTTTAACCTCCAAATCAACTCCTCTAAGTACAGGAAGTTCTGTTAAGCCATCGTAGTAAGATTTATATAGGTCAACAACGCGGATGAGGTTATTCATGTCGGAGTGCCTCAACGGGGTTTAGATTGGCCGCTTTGTGTGCCGGATACAACGCCGCAAGCCAACAGGTTCCAATTGACAAAAGGTTCATAAGGCCGACAAAGATCCAATTAATTTTGATCGGCAATTGGTTAAGCTGATAGACTAGGCTCAAATTTTTCCCGAAAATGTCATCGAGGTAAATTGGCTGTGCGATGAAATAGAGGGACACCGCGGCTGCGATGCACCAAATTACAAGGAACGCTGTTGCGTTGATCGGCAACCGAAAAATACGCCTGCACACATGCAGCACAACTGGAACTAACAGAATTAACACACCATACCAACGTGGGACATTGCCGATTTGGAACTCAAGCCGCCAGCAAACATAGACACCGAGTGCGGTTCCCAAAATAGATCCCAAAATGCCGATAATCCCGCCTTGACGGATAAAGAGTTTTCTGATTCCTTTTTTTGATGCTCCCATTGCCCTTAAAATGCCGATGTCCTGTGTCTTTTCCATTACCATCATGATGAGTGTGCTTGCGATATTGAATACCGCCACGAGAATGATTAGCGCGACGACAACCATTGTCGCAAGTTTTTCCAGCTGAAGGGCTTGAAAAAAATCCGCACGGGATTCCATCCATGTCATGGTTATCGGCATTGCGCCCAAGCCCGGTTCAAAACGGATCTCTTGTCTAATATCGTCCCTGACCTTCGGCGCCATGTCTGCATGAACGAGGCGCACCTCAATAAGGTTGATCTGATCCGGCTTTTGGTAGAGTGTCTGAGCGGTTTCTAGGTCGATAAAGCCGTATACGTTATCGTGGAGATACAGGCCCGATTGGTAAAGCCCAACGACCACAAAATTCCGCATCAACGGCATAAACGTTCCGGGATTGGCGGGACTCCGCACCATCTTAAAAATAAGGCGGAGAACATCCCCCGGAACAACACCGATTCTCCGCGCGACATGGTAGCCCAGAACAATACCGCCGCTGATTGTCTCCTTTCCAGCCAGGCGTATATTCGCTTCATCGATGAACGGTGATTGATTAAACGACTCAAAATCCTTCACGAAATTTGAAAACCCTGTAACGCTATCTTCTTGTTGCAGGTCAATCCCTTTTACAGGAATCACCGCTTCAAGCGATTCGCTGCCTTCGGATTGAATGGCAAGTGCCCTAAAGATCACAGGGGAAGCGGCGACGACCCCTTCGATTCCTTCGATCTGCTCGATCTTTTCCTGATAATTTGGAAAATGACCATGCGCCGATTGGACAGTTATATGGGCTTCATTAACAAGGAATTTCTCTTTAAACTCATGACCAACACCCTCCAAGGTAGAAATCACGATAATGACAGCGGCGATCCCGAGGGTAACTCCACTCACAGAGATGATACTAATAATTGAGATAAAGGCTTGTTTTCGTCGTGATTTCAGATAGCGGGATGCGATAAACCATTCATATTTCATAGCGAGTGAAACCTACGTTAGTGCCAAAGCAAACTTGATCGCCTGTTCTACGGTTTGCATCTTCCCTGTCGTCAGCGTGCAGATATGGGATTGGAGCAAACTCTTAGGAATAGTCAGCAGGTTTCCTCATTTACCACTCCTCCTTTGGTAAAATTTCTCCTGCTAAGGTAGCTGCTGTTTCTGCCCATTGCAATTCTTCAGACTGTTGCATCTGCCGTTCACAATACATGTTTTCGAGTTCTTGGGGATTGATCTGTCCAATGAATTGCTGGCAAGCCATCGCAATAAACTCCTCGCGGTTATAGTGAAGTTGCGTTGCACACTCATCTATTACCTTCAGCAGAGAAGAGTTCAACGAAACGGAAACCTCTATTTTTTTTATGGCTTGCTTGTCCATACTTTCTATCTCTCTTACCGCGTGGGATGAGAAGTCCAAAACAACTGCGTCATTTCTTTATGCTTTGTGAATCAGTCTGTTCGTTCCGGGCGCATCTGTGGGAATAGGATAACATCCCGGATTGAGGTTTGATCCGTGAGTAACATGGCAAGTCGATCTATGCCGAATCCAAGTCCGCCTGTTGGTGGCATTCCATACTCTAACGCCCGCAGGTAGTCCTCATCTATCATCAGAGCATCTTCAGCCCCGTCTTCCCCCTTCTTGGCGCCCTCAATAAATCGTTCGCGTTGGTCTATTGGATCGTTTAATTCACTGAAGGCGTTGCCCATCTCCATGCGAGCGATAAAGAACTCGAATCGTTCAACGAAGCGATCGCTCCCACGTTTCTTTTTGGCAAACGGTGAGATCTCAATGGGATAATCGTAGATGAATGTCGGTTGAACCAGATTTGGTTCGACATGCGCCTCAAACAGTTCGGCGATAAGTTTTCCTCTAGGGGCTGCGCCTTCTAAATCAGCGCCAGCGTCCAATACTGCATTGCGTAGTGCTTCGTCGGTCAATTCATCGACGTCGGTGCCGGTTTCCTCCTTTATTGATTCGATCATCGTTAATCTTCGCCACGGCGGGTCGAGCGAGATGGAATCGCCTTTGTATGTGATCTGTGTTGTGCCCAGAACCGTTTTCGCGGTGTGAGCAAGTAGGTTTTCGGTCAAATCCATCATATCTTCATAGTCCGCATACGCTTGATAAAGTTCGATCATCGTAAATTCGGGACTATGGTCATGATCTATTCCTTCGTTCCGAAAATCTCTTGAAAATTCATAGACGCGATCGAATCCACCGACGATGAGTCGTTTGAGATATAACTCGTTTGCGATACGAAGGTAGAGCGGCATATCCAATGCGTTGTGGTGCGTGGTGAATGGACGTGCCGTTGCCCCTCCATAGATTGGTTGAAGGATTGGTGTTTCGACTTCAATAAAACCGTCCTGATTGAGATATTCACGGACAGCTTGGACCATCCGCGTGCGGTTGATGAAAACCTGCATGACGTCGGGATTCATCATCAAGTCTGCGTATCGCTGACGATACCGTGTCTCCTTATTCTGTAAGCCGTGCCATTTTTCTGGGGGAGGACGGAGGGATTTGGCGAGGAGTTCAACATCATCAACCAACACCGTGAGTTCACCGGTTCGGGTGCGGAAAACAGGACCGCCAACGCCAATAATGTCGCCAACATCGAGTTTGCGATAGACTTGATATGCTTCTTCCCCGACCGCATTTTGACGGACGTAAATCTGGAGTCGACCACTCCCGTCTTGCAAATGTGCAAACCCACTTTTGCCGTGGTCGCGCTTGGTCATAATCCGTCCAGCAACGCGCACCGCTTTCGTTTCGTCCGGCTGATCTCCAACCTCCGCAAATTGTTCACGGATTTCTTGGGTTGTATGGGTCGGTGAATATTTGTAAGCGTATGGATCTACACCGAGTTGACGAATTTCTTCCAGCTTTTCTCGGTGCTGATCCATCAATGCACTTGAATCTTCCAATTGTACTTTCCTTTACAGAGATTGCTAACAAGCTAGTATAGCATTTATATGGGCTTTCGGCAATAAAAAACTACTGTCACGTAGTGTGCGTTCCCCTTATTTCTTTTCGGCTCTTGCGTCTTTTAAATAGCTTTCGATAAACTGATCCAGTTCCCCATCCATAACTGCATCGATATTTCCAGTTTCAACGCCTGTGCGCAGATCCTTCACAAGGCGGTAAGGGTGAAATACATAGGAGCGAATCTGGCTGCCGAATTCGATGCCGAGCCTATCGCCTTGCAACTTTGAAATTTCTTCGTCGCGTTGAGTCTGATAATACTCATAGACCCGTGATCGCAAAACCTTCATCGCCATCTCACGGTTCTTATGTTGTGACCTTTCATTCTGGCACTGTGCGACAATTCCGGTGGGTAGATGGGTCATTCGGACCGCTGAATCGGTGCGGTTGACATGCTGCCCACCGGCGCCGCCGGATCTGTAGGTTTCGACGCGCAGATCTGCCGGGTCGATTTCAACATCAATATTATCACTAATTTCGGGGGAGACAGCGACAGCCGCAAATGAGGTGTGACGGCGATTATTAAAATCGAAGGGAGAGAGACGCACGAGGCGATGGATGCCCGCTTCCGCACGAAGATAGCCGTAGGCATACTCACCCGTGACCAAAATGGTTGCACTCTTGATGCCCGCCTCTTCGCCGGGCAGTAGTTCGATGGTTTCGGTTTTGTAGTTATGCGCTTCGCACCAGCGAAGGTGCATCCGCATCAGCATGGCTGCCCAATCTTGAGATTCCGTACCACCGGCACCGGGGTGAATGCTCAGGATTGCGTTGCTTGAATCGTGTTCGCCACTGAGCATCAGCTTAAATTCAATCTCCTCAACCTCTGCCGTGATCCCTTTCAGATCCGCTTCAATCTCTTCGCTTACGGTCTGATCATCTTCCTCGATTGCAAGTCCCAGAAGTAGCTGAAGATCTTCAAGTTGGGCGTTGAGTTTTCGGTATTTTTCTACATCATCTCGCAGGTTCGAGACCCGTTGTGTGATCTTTTGGGCATTTTGGGGATCGTTCCAAAATTCGGGCTTTGCCGTTTCTTCTTGAAGGGTTTCGAGTTCTGTTTCTTTATTCGTTAAGTCAAAGATGCCCCCTAAGTTCAAGGAGTCGAGCTGTCATCCCTTCAAGTTCAGATTTTAAGTCTGCGAGCATTGTCTGTTTCCTTTCTGGTCCTGAGTAGAGATAGGTTCATGGAAAAAGAAAGTACAGAGCGCAAAGAGAAACCGAGTTTTTTCTTCAAAACTCGGTTTCTGTTGCACGATTTCTTAACATGAGCCTAGAGATATATTTAGCACTGCACGGTATTCTGTTTTGA
The DNA here is from genome assembly GCA_003635265.1 of Candidatus Poribacteria bacterium. Lineage (GTDB taxonomy): Bacteria > Poribacteria > WGA-4E > WGA-4E > PCPOR2b > PCPOR2b. The sequence goes on along the minus strand of PYIZ01000010.1, from coordinate 425,548 downwards.
ATTGCTCGGTCTGTTATGTCCATCTACTAGCAGTCATGAGGTTCGCTTGAGTTTAGAGGCGAGCCAAGTTCGATGATGGTAGAAGATCAGGAGGATACTCACAAGAAAACATAGGATTGGGAACCAATCGCCGTAGCGCGTATAAACGGTTCCACCCCGGTCGCTCAATGGGATCCTCTCAATCAAAAAATTCTCTGTATCATTAGCTAGAATCGGTGTTGTGACTGTCCTGCCGAACGCATCAATTATACACGATATTCCTCCGTTGGCGCAACGGAAAACGGCTACGCGGTTCTCGACTGCGCGGAAGGGTGCCATCGCGAGATGCTGTTCTGGGCATGCTGTTCCGTCAAACCACGCATCGTTGGTCAGGATTCCCATTACGGACGCTCCTTTTTTGGCAAATTTGCGGAAGAGGTCCGGGAACACGGATTCAAAGCAGATAACAACACCCATTTGCCTGTTTTCGGTGTGGGGGATCGGGAAGAGGTCGATTGACTTGCCCGATTCAAATCCGCGGGAAAGTTGGATAAAGTTGGGAAGGTGACGGGTGATCGGGACGTATTCCCCAAAAGGGACAAGGTGCATCTTGGAGTAGCTTCCGAGTTTTTCGCTGGTTGGGGATAGCAGATACACACTGTTATATATTTTAGGTGCCTCTGTATAGTCAGCTAGTCCTGTGAGAAGGTATATTTGCTGATTGGCTAATATCTCCTTCAGTTCCTTTATATAGACGTTCCCTTCAAGAACAAAGATTTCGCCCCGCAGGGCGGTTTCGGGTAAAACGATGAGGTCGGGTTCTTCGGCGTCCGCTGCTTTTATAAGATTCATGTATCTCTCGAAGATTTGGGGCCAGTATGTGAGATCCCACCTTTCGGTCTGTGGCACGTTCCCGGGGGCAAGGGCAATCTCGAAATCAGAGGTATGTTCAACGGGCTTGGACAGTGCTTGTGCGCCGTAGATAAGACCGGCGATCACAATCGCAATAGGAGTGAAGCGTAAAACGTGAGATGTAAAGCGTAAGGAGGTTTTAGGGGTGGTCGGTTGGTTGTTCGCTATGAAATAGGTGTAGATTATATCTGCGACTGTTGTGTTGAGAAGGACAACGATGAAACTAACGCCGTGCACGCCTGTGATCGAGGCAATCTGGATTGCTGGTAGGTTGTTCCATTGTGTATAGCCCATGCTGCCCCAGGGGAAGCCTGTCAAAAACCAACTTCGCACCCATTCTAACCCTGTCCAGATTGCGGTCACGACCAAGATGTAGGGCAGACCGGACTTCCACGGGAGGGCATGTAGCAGTGCGGAAAAGATGCCGAAGTACAGCGCGAGATAGCCAGCTAGCAGTAGCCATGCAAATGTGGTCAGGAATATGTTTGCAAAAGGATAGAGTAGGATGATCCAGTAGACTAGTCCGAGAAAGAAAATCGCTCCCGTGAGATAGCCGTGTAGAAAGGCGGACTTCCAGTTAGCTGTTGATTGTAGGGCGATCAGCAGCGGGATTAGGCTGATCCACCCCAGTGCATAGAGGTTGAAACTTGGAAAGCTGAGGATGAATAGGAGGCCGGATATGCCGGCGAGAATCCAGCTTTGATAGCGTTTTATGTGCATGTTAGGTTAATAAGGTTTTTGAGTTTCCCCTTTTCTTCGGTTTCAATTGATTTATCTGTTTTAGATGTTGTCATAAAACGCTTGATTCAACGCTTTATCTTCCTTACTGGTACCGAAATCCTTATTGTCAGTTTCCGATGGCAGTATAAAGTTTTATTTGATATTCATCGTGAATTATTTGACTTTGTTATAAATTTATTGTACAATAGTTGTAATTGCCAGGGACAAAATTCGGGTTCACCCGTGTGATTGGAAGGCTACGGCCCTGCACAATCCTATATCCCTGGCTTTTTATTTTTTTCTCTCCACTTCAAAGCCGCCGCATTGAGCGGCTTTTTCTGTGTGTAATAGACACCATAATCTGTCTTGCGCGTATCGTCAATATCGTGTACGAGCCTAAAAGCCCGCCATAGATACTCCACATACCGATCTTCGCCGCGCTCATAAAGTCTCTGTAATGCCCAGACGAAATAGTCAACAGCTTGCAAACCGGCATATTCTTTTGGCGTTGCTGCAGATACGTTCAAGGGCACATTGGTTAGCATGTTCCGTGGCAAATTGCTCTGGTTTCGTAGCATGTCAGGTACAGATTTAATTGCTCGATGCAAGGAATCGGTGCGACCAGATTTGCCGCGTTTTGAGAAGATAATATCATATCGGTTACTTTGACGTAATCTTTCTTTGAACAAACGGCCTGTCAGATAGTCGTAAAGTTCGTTAGGATGATAACGATAAGCCGGGTCACGTTTGTTGCGCTGGCGTACATATTCTAGTACACTCAATTTGTCCGCAACAATAGCAAAAAAGCGCAATCCTTCGGTATCACGTAAAAGTGTGAAAACATCTCTCCGCACTTCGGGTAAATCGTCTTTGGCATGAAAGGCAAGTGCCGTTTTTCGTGCCTTCGCCTGCATAGATGGTACGCCATTGAAATATGAATCGCTCATCAGCTGCGCCCGCAAGTCGTCAAAGGTACGCTGTAATGTCGTTGGGTCAGGCACATCTAGCAAGCCGAGCATGAAAAAGTGGGAGCAACCCTCCGTATCAATCAGCACTTTCCCTTTCCGGGAAAACAACGTGCTATCGCCGCCTTCATCTATAAAATAATGACGGATTGAAGTCTGTGTTTTTTGAGATTTCTTATTTGCCATAAAACGCCCGATTCAACGCCTTGTCTTCTTCACCGATACTAAAATCCTCGTCGTCTATCTCCGAAAGATTCACATACAACTGGTTCTTATCCAGTAGTTTTACCGACTATATTGGAAAGACTGTTTTTCTTAGGTGTCGGTTTATTTGTTAATCTAAGACAGTGCTGCACGCATGTCGCCCCGCTGGGGCTTGGGAGAGTTGGTTTGCCGATGTTCTATACACATATCGCCCCTCTGGGGCTAACAAGGAATAATATGTGATACGTCTCCGTTCCAAAGAGTGCTCCACATGCGTAATACCGTTTCGCCCCCTATTGAATGCGTAGAGGCTGGGGCTCCCAATCCGTTAGGCGAGGTGACTTCGCCTCTACGATTAATGCGCACAGACCTCCAACGATGCCGTGCCGTAATTTGCATAATGGTTATGGTATACGGAGTGTGCCTGCTACTATAAAAAAAATCTCTCGCTGGCAAGTGCAACAGCTTTTTAGGCAATTTTCAACATCTTGTTAGCATAGTCTTTGCCGGAGGTCGCTGCAGGCAGTGACCTACTCTCTCGCTGATATAGTTCAATGGTCTCTTCAACGATATGACACAGTTCTGAGAACACTTCTTGTTCATTATTCCCGTGACATCCACCATAAAAGAGTCCCGGACAGCTGCCAACATAGCATTGGTCTTCATCAGACCATTCGACAATCTTGACGTAACGGCTGCTTGTATTCATTTTTTCGATTCCTCAATAGCGGCTTTGACAGCCCTTTCTAATGTTTTGCGTCAGCACGGAGTTGACCGGAGAGTATCACAAATTTAGAAACTCTCGGATGGACAAATTTCCAATGACTCCCTCTTCCACCACGGTTTACGAATCCGGCAGTTTCAGGGTCTTTGATGAGTTCTCTTATCTTACGTGGCATCTGCTTGTATTTGTTTGTAAGTTGAGCGTGAATTGATTCTACATGCTTATTTGTACCGATAGGTGTTAAGCACGATTTCCGCCGTAGGTGGAGGACAGGTGTGTTTCCTCTGTGAAACGCCCTCCGCGCAACGGCGTGATGTCGACTGTGCTAGCGGCGCCGTCTGCGATGAGTTCCGCCATACATAGCCCAATGGCTGGCGAGATTTTGAAGGAGTGCCCACTGCCTCCTACTGCAAGGTAGAGCCCCTCGACATCGGGGCTTTTGTCCAAGATCATATTCCAGTCGGGGGTGACGGTGTACAGACCGCTCCAGCCTTTGACGAACATTGCATCTTCCATGGCTGGCAGCCGGTGGCTCAGACGACGAGCGACGTCCTCGACGAAATCACGGGAAACGTCGCGCGAGTATTGGTCGGGATCTGTCAGTTCGTTCTCTTTGGGGTGACCGACACCGATGAGGAGCATCCCACGCCGTTCAGGACGCCAGTAGGTACGGTCTACCATGTTGGAAACCGAGTGTCGCATGGGCGGTATATCCGCGGGTATTCGGGCGACGACTTCCGATTCCCGCGTGACTTCGAGAGGCAGGTCTAACCCTACCCACTCTCCCACTGCTTTTGCCCAAGGACCTGCGGCGTTGACAACAACGGGCGTACTAATCTCTCCGTAGTCCGTGACCACAGCGGAAACACGACCGTTACTCAGCTTGATGTCGCGGGCGGGGGTCTGGAGGTAGACCTGGGCACCATTACTTTTGGCTTTGGCGGCGAAAGCACTTACCATACCGTGGGGGTCTACATAGCCAGATTCAGGCTCGTGAGCCACGCAGCCGATACCGTCCATATTTAAGCCAGGCAGTGCCTCGGCGGCATCTTCCAATGAAACCTCCCAAGTCCGCACGCCTAACCGCTTCAGTTGTGCCATATTGTCATGAAAGAGGTCGGCAGCCTCCGGTGGGACCAAGAAATACCAGCCGACGTTATTAAGGACCTCTGCTCCGTCGAATATTTCGGGAAAGTTCTGGAAAATCTCAAGGCTCTTTTTAACGAGGCGGATACTGACTTCGTTGGAGTAGTGCTGACGCATAATTGCCGCTGAGTCGCCTGTGGAGCCGGCACAGAGCAGCCCCTTCTCTAGCAGTACGACATTCCTCACCCCTTTAGCGGTCAGATAATATAGAAGGCTTGTGCCGATGGCACCTCCCCCGATGATTACTACATCAGCTGTCTTAACCATTGATGTTTCTCCTTTACCGGCAGCCTCTATCTCCGAAAGATGGACGTAGAGTTAGTTCTCGTTGAATTCTACACACAATCAAAATAACGACAAAATAATTGATGATATTGCCTGAAAGCATCTTCTTTCAGGGTGCCATACTTTTTAATGACTACTGACCTTGACACAACAAAAGTCTTTCTGACCATTACCTTGGATGTTTTCGGAAGCCCTCCCTCACTAAATTGTGAAGAATCAACAGGGCTTTCATCCCAATATAGTTCTCTTAACCGGCTGCTGATTGGGATACCTACGAAATCATTATGGGGAAGATTATCCTTTAAGACTAAAACGGGTCTTTTCTTGGATTGCTGCAAATCGCTAAAATAAAACTCACACAACACGACATCCGCAACGTTTATTTCTATTGCCATACTTCATCCTCCGAATCATCCAACCATTCTTCAATCAGATTGGCACTATGATTTGAAAATAGCAATGTTTCGGTTTCATCATGGTGTGCGTGTTGCGCCTGTTTCTCATAGCGTTGCTTTATAAACAGGAAAAAGTCATAAATTTCCTGTTGTGCTTGCTCGGGCAAAGATTGCCACTCTTGATTATCAATTGCTTGCATTACGATTCTCCATAGATTGGTTGTATTCCATTAACTCGTAAATAGACAAAGTTTTCTGGGTAGTTTAATTCAATTTGTTACCTACCGCCTTGCTGGGGCTAAACAGGAGTGATGTTGTGCACCTATAAATATAACTTTCAATCAACTTCATGCCTATCGTGTCTTACGCCTCCGGACTCGGGTTGATTCCGTGCACCATCAGTCCGTGCCCGGGAGAGATGTGGAGATCCTTGAGCCGTTGGTCTGTGGCGGAGCAGTATTGGAATAAGACAATGCGTCTTGGATGATCCGATCGATTTAGATATGAACCGTGTGGGGTCAGGTAGCTAAAGAGCAGCACATCGCCTGCACTTCCTTCGCAGGGGGTCGCGTCTTCAATGGGGTATTTCTGTGGTGAGAGGTAAAGTCCATCGGGTTCGTGTGGTAAGACTCCTTGTTTATGGACGCCCGGCATGACACACAGGCAGCCACTTTCCACCGTTGCATCTTCAAGATAGATTACCGCAGCAATCATCGAGTCATTTTCGTAGGGGAAATAGTGATAGTCTTGGTGCATCGGAAACGGGGAGCCTTTTTCGGGGGGCTTGACGTGCAGCTTTGTATGATGCAGTTGGACATTGGGCCCAATCAAATCAGCGACAATTTCAGCTAACTTCGGATTGACTAGCATTCTGGTGAAAATTGCCGAGTGGTATTGCATGTTGTGGATACCGAGCAGTGCTGTCTTGCCAATTTCTTCTTTGGGAATCTGGGCTTCCCGCCATTTGCCTCTCCATGTGCCTTCAAGTCGGCGTCCGCCCTGCTGAACGCGGTCAAACATCGCATCGGTTTCGTAAACGCATTCCTCGATCTCTTCGGGTGTGAAGACCCCTTCGGCGAGCAGGTAGCCGTTGTCATTGTAAAACTGAATCTGTTCGGGTGTTAGCATGGATATACTCCGTGTTGGTTCATTGATTATGAATGTTGGGTTTTAACTGTTTTGAGTTGCGTTTCAGATCTGCTCTGACTCGATCATCAGCTCTAGCGGTGACTCCTCGGTTTCGAGAGGCAGGTAAATGGCACTGCGTAGACGGGAGGACTCCATAATCGCCATGAGGACTTCCAGCGTCGCTCTCCCGTTTGCTCCACGTGATCGGTGCGGTGGACCGCCTTCCAGCCACGCAATCAGTTCCTCCACCTCCGCCTGTTTGGGGTTGACCTTTTCAAGGGAAACGTCGAGTTCACCATTTTTCGTGATAACCTGCAGCTGACGACCTTCAGGTGCATTGACGCTGATGATACCGGTGGTGCCACAGAGTTGGAAGGCGTAGCTGCTTGGCGCGAGGTCACCCTGCGCGAGTATGGCGTAGACACCGTTTTCAAACTGCCACTGCCCAATGGCGTTATGTTCAACGCGCAGTCCAAAGTTCACCTTATCCGATGGACGATCGATCTGTCCCATGACCCATCCGATCGGAGAATCGTCGACAAAATAGCGGATCAGGTCAACGACATGAGTGCCGTTGTTGAGTAGATCGCTGCTGCAGTGCCCGAAGATCGAATGCAGTTCACCTATAGCGTTACCTTTGACGAGTTCTTTTGCGTTCACTGCTTGCGGGTCGAAGCGGTGCTGATGGCCGATAACGAGTTTTGTTCCAGTCTCTTCGCAGGCTGCTAACATCCTATCCGCTTCTCCCAGATTAAGCGCCATAGGCTTCTCACAAAGTATCGCTTGGACGCCGCTTTTAGCGGCGGCAACCGTCAACTCGCAATGAAGGGGGTGCCATGTGCAGATGCTGATAATATCCAACTCTTCATTTGAGAGCATCTCACGATAATTTTCGTAGAGACCGACGATCCCGTAGGTCTCATCAAATTTGAGTCGCCGTTCCGGATCTGGTTCTGCGGCTGCGACAAGTTCGGTGGATTCAATCGTGGTGTAGGCGTTGGCATGTCTTGCCGCAATTCTGCCACATCCGATGATGCCAACCCTATAGTTTTTTGACATCGAACTTTGCCTCCACTTGCGAAAATAAACCGATGAACGTCTTGATAGTCTTTGTCCTCACGGCAACTTATCTTCAAACTAGCACATAATCAGCGTCGCTTAAACCGGCTCTCCAGTTCATTTCGATGCATCTCCACAATGATGGGCCGTGCGTGTGGGCAGTTGAACGGCAACTTTGCCTGAGAGAGCTCTTTGACTAAGTTCACCATCTCCTCCATCGTCAGCGCGTCCCCGGCTTTCACGGCAGACTTGCAAGCGAGCATGATGAGTGCCTTATCTTGTACTTCGAGGTGTTCTATGGTTGGTGTTGTGGCGTTCCCGATCCCATCCAGTAGGTCTGTGACCGTCGCATTGACAAGCCCGGTAGGTAGTGTTGCGGGGATGGATCGGACAAGGATTGTTCTTCCGCCGAATCGCTCTGCATCGAAGCCGAGTTTTTCAAATATTTCGTTGTGGGCGTCAAATGTAGTCAGTTGTTGGGGTGTTGCTTCGATGGTGACAGGTAGCAACAATCCTTGCACAGGGATGCCGTCTGTTTTTAGTTGCTCGACAAAACGTTCGTACAACACGCGCTCGGCTGCAACGTGTTGATCTATTAGGAACACCCGATCTCCACCTTCGGCGACGATGTAAGTATTGAACAGATTGGTTTTTAACTGCACCCCTTCAAAGTCGAGGAGTTGAAGTTCTGTTCCTTCGGGGATTGGGTGCTGTGGTCGCTGTACCGATTCAACCTGAAGGGGTTCACCCTGTGGATCAGGTTCTTCGGGCTGTAACGGTGTAGTAATAGGATCAGTGGTTGGCGCTGGCTGTATAGATTCACTGCGTCCGGTAGGGAAGATGGAGCTGCGTGTAGCAGAAGTATCCACCTCGATTCGTGGTCGTTGAGATGGGAAGGTCGTCCGGATATTTCTGTCTTCGGGGATTGAATCTTCTGCTGATTCAGTTTCTCCTTCCGGTGTTGCCATTTTTGGGATGTATTTGTTCTTGTAGATGCCGCTATGCAGCAGACGAACTACCCCGCTGTAAAGGCTCCGTTCATTCTGGAACCGCACCTCAATCTTGGCTGGATGAACATTGACATCAACGTGCTGCCCACTCATTGTCAGGAACAGAAATGCGACGACATACCGATCCTTTGGCACCATGGATCGCATCGCTTCGTTGAGGGCTGCGCCGAGGACTTTGCTCCGGATAGGGCGCCGATTTAGGAAAAAGAGTTGATAGTTGCGATTTGCCTTTGTGAAATCAGGTTTGCCGATAAAGCAGTGGAGATGGAGGTTCGGGAGGTCGGCATCGAACTCGATCAGGTTTTCTGCGAACTCTTTGCCGTATAGTAAGCGTATACGCTCAATGTAGGATTCACAGGCTCGAACATCAATCAGAGAACGGTTATTGTGTGAAAGGGCAAACTGCGTTTGGGGGTTGGCGAGCGCCGCCCACATCACCTGATTTGTGATGTGATTCAACTCTGTTGCGTCACTTTTGAGGAACTTCAACCGTGCTGGTACGTTGTAAAAGAGATTGTTAGCCGTGATATGTGTTCCCGGTGAACAACCGCTTGCCTGTACCGGGCGCACCACGCCGCCTTCGACAGTGATCTTTGTGCCTTCCATCGCATCGGGGGTTCGCGTCAGCAGTTCAAACTGAGATACCGATGCAATACTCGGAAGTGCCTCCCCGCGAAATCCGAACGTTTGGATGGTCTCTAGGTCCTCGACGGCGCTGATTTTACTGGTTGCGTGGCGTTCTATCGCGATGAGTGCGTCCTCGCGATTCATGCCGTCACCGTTATCTGAGACTGAGATGAGTCGCTTACCGCCCGCCCGGATTTCGACACTGATTTTCGTGCTCCCGGCATCGATTGCATTTTCGACTAACTCCTTGACCACGGACGCCGGGCGTTCAACGACCTCACCGGCGGCGATTTTGTTAGATATGTCGGGGGGTAAGATTCTGATTGGCATGGTCAACTCCTGATACGTGAAACGTGAAACGTAAAAAGTATATTAACGCAAGTTACCATATATGTTTCGTTGGGGTTTTGATAGTTCTTCAGTAATCAATATCAATCTTCTTGTGATTCGATATAAACACGCAATACCGCGTTCATTTTTGCTAGGTAGCGGTCATCTGCTTTCTCGAACCACTCCAAAACTTCCCTATCCACAGGAATCAAGGCGTACTTTTCACCATTTGCTAATAATTCACCAACTGTCTGCTCATCCTCCCACAGCATCTCTCCATTGGCATAGATAACCCGTTTGAAACAGTTCAATTCCGTCTCGGATAGGGGTTGAACATCTGGGTCAGACTGAGCCGTTTTGTATAGGTCTTCATCAGTCATCTTGTCAACCCGTTCCCAATCTGTCTCATCATTTTGTTTGTGGACTTCCTCAAGGGTATACGAGAAGATATTTTCGTCTTTCATCTTTTGTAGTCTTTTTCAAGGTGATTGGCATCATGAGATGAAACAGTGTGGCGGGAGAGGGTGGGAGTCGAACCCACCTACCCACTTGCATGGGCAAGCTGGTTTTGAAGACCAGTAGAGCCACCGGACCCTATCCCCTCCCAGAGAGCAATTTGCACAATTTTTGTTTAATTCACCTGATTTTTTGTGTTTTTTCCATTTTCCCTCTGACATTGAAAGTTTTCCTGATCGGAAGAGGTCGCTCGCTACACCTGACGCTGAGATTTCCGCAGCCGTCGATGGTTCCCTTCGCGGATCGTCAGTCCTTGCCCATCGCAGTATTCGAGAAAGGGTACAGCATATTTCCTGCTGGTTTGTGCGAGTTCCCGAAATTCAGCGACAGTTATTATATCATTTTTTTCCAAGTAATCGGTAAGCGAATTTACAATCGCATCAAACATCTGGATATGAATAAAGAGATCATCCCCAATTCTAATGAATCGTCCGAGGTTCATCAGCGCGTAAAAGGTCTGCTGCACCGACTGCGGTGGATATTCCGATAACTGGGCGGTCAATTCATTCATGGCTGGGGTGTTGATGCCGGCGTCGAGGAAGATTCCTTCGACCTTTTCCTTGATATCCTCTTCCTCCCCTGAGAACTGGATTTGATGCGATGCTAGGCGTAACAGATTCCCATCGGTGACGATCTCTTTCTGGCGAATTAGCTGATCGACAATTTTCTCGAAGCCGATTTCGTCAAGACCGAGTTGGAGACGAAGTTGCGACGTATTTTGACCGGGTGCAAGCGGTTGATCCGCATGGAAATTCCCCAAAGTGTCAATCAGATTTGCTTGTACCTGTTTCGTCCGGTCCATCGCAGAAACAAGCGGCGTACCTCCTCTCCAGCGAACTATCTCCTGACTCTCCTCAAGATCCTTCAGTAATGCTCTGAAATCTGCATCGGCAAAAGGCAGGTAGTAGTGGAGAAATTCTTCGGGCACACAGAGGTCACGACTTTGTGCCAATACCAATTTCACAACTTCTGCATCATCAGCACCTTCCCACACTGTTAGGGTTCCCAGCGTTTCTTCTGTGAATCGTTTGTGGCGTGGGGCAAACGGATTAATCACTCGCCCACCGCCGATCGTGTATTGGGCTGAGAAGTCACGCACGATAAACCGATCTCCCTTGAAGGTCAAAATTGGTGTCTCAAGGCGTAACTGGAGTTGCGTCGAATCACCCGGCAAGACTGCTTCGTCCATCAGTAGAATTGCCCGGCAGAACGTCTCGCTTGTTCCAAGATAAAACCGCAGGCGCGTCCAGTGCTCAAGCATTCTTGGAAAAGAGGACAGGATATTAAGTGATACATCAATGTTGTCGGTGACTTCAGAAAATCCGCTGGGGCAGAGAACATTCCCGCGCTCGATTTCGTCTTTGGTGATGCCCGACAGGTTCAGCGCTGTTCGTTGTCCTGACTGTGCATTTTCAGCTTGTTCGTTATGAACCTGAACGCCGCGGACACGTGCTTCTTGTCCTTGGGGCAGCATGACTAGGCGCTGTTCGCGTTGGATTGTGCCGCCCATCAGCGTACCCGTCACTACTGCGCCAAACCCTGTCATCGAAAAGGCACGATCTACATACAAGCGTGGGATACCATTATGCCGCTCTGTTTGCGCCTCCGTATTAACACAAGCCACGATTGTACGCTTGAGTTCATCTAAGCCTTCGCCTGTCACCGCTGAGACGTGGACGGTGGGTGAGCCTTCGAGGGTTGTTCCGACCAACATCTCTTGGGACATCTCGGCGGATTCCCCCAACTGGTCCGGTGTCACCAGATCTACCTTAGTCATGACGAGAATGCCGGTCGAAATACCGAGAAGATCGAGAATCTCCAGATGTTCCAGCGTCTGCTCCTGCACCCCTTCCTTTGCGTCAACAACGAGCAGCACCATGTCCATCCCGTATGCGCCTGAGAGCATGTTTCGGATAAACCGCTCATGACCGGGAACATCAACGATTCCGGCACGTGATCCATCGGGCAGGTCGAAGTAGGCAAATCCCAACTCAATCGATAGTCCACGCTCCTTTTCCTCTTTGAGCCGATCGGTTTCGATGCCGGTGAGGGCGTGTATCAACGCAGATTTGCCATGGTCAACGTGTCCAGCGGTGCCCATGATGACATGTCGCATAATGTTCTGTCCCCTCTAGGTCAAATGATCCAATTCTGCTTGGAGTTTTTCCATCATGCCCTTTGCTGCGTCGGCAATCCATACCAATTCCTTCCCAACGACCGTCCGAACATCGAGTCGGAACCGCTCGTCCTGCACGCGACCAATTACTGGTATCGGTTGCGCTCGGAAATGCGCCGCGACGGTTTCGGCGGAGATTTGCGGCGAATGTATGCAAATTGCGAGGCTCGGCAGGGTGTCGACGGGGAGCGAGCCGCTGCCGAGCTGTGCGGTGCTCTCTTCAACCGTCACTTCGATTGCGTCTCTGAAGATATGACGAAGGAAATTGGCGAGTTTTTCTGCGGTCTCACGGAGGTCGGTCATTGACCGGGTATAGCGCTGAAGCATCGGTAGTTTTTCGGTCAAGTCCTTTTCGTTAAGGTAGAGCCTCAAGGTGGCTTCGAGTGCAGCGATGGTGAGTTTTCCGACGCGCAGTGCGCGCATCAGTGGATTCTTGCGAATTTTCTCGATTGCATCTAGCCGACCTACGATAATTCCCGCTTGCGATCCGCCGAGCAACTTGTCGCCGCTGAAGGTAACGACATCGACCCCGGCATTTATCCTTTCACGCACCACCGGCTCATAGGGCAAACCGTAACGGGTTAGATCAATCAACGAACCGCTACCGAGATCTTCCATCGTTGGGACGTCGTACTGCTGACCAAGTTCGGTGATTTCTTCCATTGTAGGGGTTGAAGCAAATCCTACAACCTTGTAGTTGCTTGGATGTACCTTGAGCATCAGCGCCGTATTTTCGTTAATTGCGTTTTCGTAGTCTCGAAGGTGCGTCCGGTTCGTTGTCCCTACCTCGCGCAAGATGGTGCCGCTCGCTTCCATCACATCAGGAATGCGGAACGCTCCACCAATCTCGATGAGTTCGCCGCGGGAGACGATGACCTCTTTGCCACGTGCTAGGGTATTCAGCGCAAGTAGTACAGCGGCTGCGTTGTTGTTCACGATTGTCGACGCTTCGCACCCTGTCAATCGTTGCAACAATGGTTCGGTCAGTTTGTCTCGGTGTCCACGTCCACCGGTATTGAGGTCATATTCCAGATTCACATAGTTGGCAGCAGCTTGAGCGAGGCTTTCAGATGCCGAAGCACTAAGCAGTGATCTGCCGAGATTGGTGTGTGTGATTGTGCCGGTGGCATTGACAATTGGACGGAGTGTAGGAGCGGTTAGGGATTCGAGTTCCGCACGGACAAGTGCTGCATACGCCGATTCATCGGGAGGTTCCACAATCTCGGCATTTAGAATTTGCCCCCGAATCTCAGCGGTGACAGTACGCAACGCTTCCGTTATGAGATCTCGCGAGTAGTGTTCCTGCATAGTGAGGAACGGTTCGCCGGAGAGCAGCTGTTCAATGGCAGGGATACGGCGTAAAGCCTCTCCCTGTTCTGGGGTTAATTTTTTCACAGACATAGGTTTTTCTAATCTATGTTGACTCCACCGCAGACGCGAAGTTAATACATTAGTTCAGTGAACGATGGGGAATGAATTTATTCATCGAACTGGTTGATGACCTTTACTGGCTTCCCTGTTGCTGCGGACTCTACACCTGCGGCCAAGGCTGAAACGGTTTTTGCACCTTCTCGCACATCAATCAGTGGTTGTGTCCCGTTAATCACGCAGTCAACGAAATGAGAAACTATTTCCTGAATTGCGTTTCCGTCTTCTGCTACAATTTCTTCTGTGCGCCCATCGGGATGGTGGATACGGTTTTTCCAGATCGTTCCTTCCGTGCCGTAGATAGAGAGAAATCCCTCGCCCATCCCACGACCTTTGCAGCCACTGGTGACGAGCACTTTGCCGATACATCCGTTCTCAAACTGAAAGGTGAAGATGTAACAGTCATCGAGCGGAAAATCTTGGGCGGCATACCCATTGGAATAGGCGTAGACTTCTGTAACGTCAGCGCCGACTGTCCACCGGAGTAGATCGAAGGGGTGGCAGCCGCCCCCGATTAGGATGTTCTGAGCGGTCTGCGGATGAGACCGCCAAGTTACTGGATTGTAGAGAGAACGCATATCGTGGATGTAGCTACCTTCGACGAAAAAGGCACGCCCGATCTCGTCGCTATCGTAAATTTGTTTAATCCGTCTGTAAATAGGTTCAAAGCGCATGAACTGGCTCGCCATAAACGTGAGCCCGGTTTCGTCCACCGTTTGCACCAATTTGCGGCAGCTTTCTATATCGACTGCCATCGGTTTCTCACATAGGACATGCTTTCCCGCCCGAAGGGCCGCAATGGCGTGTTCAGCGTGAAAAAGATCTGGAGTGCAGACCAAGACAATCTGGATATCTGCGTCGTCCAATAGTTGCTGATAGTTGGTCGTAGCAAACTTCATTTGACCTTGACGACACAGATCTTGTGCCGTATCTGCGTCATCGTCTGCAACGCCGATCAGTTCAACATTAGGACAAGCCGTAAACGCTGAGATATATCCAGATACATGGACATCACTGCCAATCAACCCGACGCCTAGTTTATCCATCTGCGTATCCCCTTAGAATCCGGCGCTTTTGTCGACCTGGTTGCGCAACGGTAGTTCTCCGCGCACGAAGCGTCCGATATTTTCACCGAAGATCTCACGGACATACTGCCCCTCAAACTGTGTGCCGCCAGAAACGTGCGGCGCGATTAAAACATTTTCCATTTCCCACAGTTCACTGTCTTCGGGCAGCGGTTCTGTTGCAAAAACATCCATTGCTGCTGCGGCTAGTCGCCCCTCACGCAACGCCGCTGCCATTGCTGCTTCGTCAACGATCCCACCCCGTGACATAGGCACTAGCATTGCTGTAGGTTTCATCAGCGCTATCTGTTCCGCCCCAATCATGCCGCGCGTCTCCGGCGTACGAGGAACAGCGATTAGCAGGTAGTCAGATTCGCGTAACAGGTCGTCGAGTCGATCAAACCCCCACACCTCACTGACGTAGTCCGGCTTGTCACCCGGATAGAGGTCAACGGCGATGATTCGCATGTCGAACGCACTTCCCCGTTTGGCGATCTCACGTCCGATATTTCCAAATCCGATGATGCCCATGGTGCTGTTGGTCAGTTCTAGCATCTTGGGGCGAATTTTACGTATTGCCCACTGTTTATGTTGTTGTGCCAAGATAGAATCTCTGATGCCGCGTGTGAAGGCGAGGATCATGGCGATCGCGCTTTCTGCGACGCACGCAGCGTGAGTACCACTTGCACTGGTGAGCAGGACATCGCTCTCCACCAGTTCGGGGATGGAGACAAAATAGTCTACCCCAGAACTAGGGGACTGAATCCATTTGATGTTTTTGGCAGCTAAGAAGAGGTCACGATTGAGCCACCCGATATAGACATCGGCATCCGTGATAAGGCTTGGTGCATCTTCTGGTTTGGCACAGTGGATAAATTCTATGTGAGGATAAGTTTTCTCGAATTCGGGGATTCCCTCTTCGAGTTTCATGTGGTTGGGTCCGACCAAAATCTTCATCTACGGTATGTTCTCCTTCGTATATATGAGCAAATTTCTCTCAAAAGCGTGGTTTCTGAGAATCGTAACATGGTATACTTAGCAGCGTATAAAATTGCGATTTGAATCGCCCGGTTTGTCGGGGCGTTAATCCACCATAAAATTCGATTTCCGGCGGCAGGCAGTATACCATATCTACGGCTAATCTTAAACCTATTTTTTTGCAAAGTGAGTTCTGGTTATAGTGAAGAGGAGATAAAAATGCCCCAAGATTTGAATCAACGTTTGGAAGAGTACAAGGCAAATGGTTTCACCGTTTTTGAGGGTTTGTTCACGGAGCCACAGATGCAGAGCTGGCGTGAAAGACATGGAGAGTTAATGGAGGATTATGACGGGCAAACTTGGTTTGGGAACATGCTTGAATATGCCCCAAAATTGATGTGGCCCGCGGTGAAGCATCCGACAATACTCGACTTTTTGGAGATGGTGATGGGTCCGTTTGTGCAGCTCGATAACCTCACCCTCGCTGCGTTTCCGAGCGTGCCCAAGAAACAGACTGAAGGTCGGGCGTCCGGTTGGCACCGGGATCGATGGGCAAAAGTGCCGCAAAAGGATATCTACGAGCGTCCACTTGCCTCGAATGCGATCAGTTATTTGCAGGATTTAACGGATGAATATGGTCCGTTGCGGGTGATTGCGGGGTCCCATCGGCAGCCGATTACGATAGACGTAGAAGATCGGAATAAGCCGCATCCGGATGAGACTCTACTCTATATGAAGGCTGGTGATGTTGTTGTGACACACAACCATCTCATTCATTCGGGGACGCCGAACAGTGCCGATGGTTTACGGTACTTTTTCAGTATTTACTACAATTCGACGTGGCTCAAGCATACCGATAACCACAATGGTCCGTTGACACAGCGTCTTCTTGCGGAGGCACAGGAGCGTGACGACCACCGACTGATGCGGCTTCTGGGGGTTGATACTCAGTTGCAGCCACGCTGTAATTCGGGATTTTTGGCGCCAGATGAGGATCGGTGGGAGGAGTGGATCGCTGCGGATCGCGCTGCGGTTAAAGCTGAGTAATATTCACCTCAATCGCTAAACCCTGTTGTCATTTGACCGTACGTAGGTTGGGTTGAACGGTTAAAGGTGAATGTCTATCAACCACGATAGAGGTTCCGCTTTTCCATAGGATCCGCCTATAGATAGATGGAGTGAAACCCAACAATATACTGTCGATATACGAATCCCGACCTACGGGCTAGGTAGCCGTTTAGGTGGTAAGGCGAGTTAGTATTCGATGTTAGAAACCGAGTGAGGAGGTGATGCCGTACTCCTCTGCCAAAGATTTAAGGGTGTTCCATGTGGCATCTTCGATGAAAATGCCTTCCTGTAACTTCTGCTGAGTTCGCAGATGTTCCAACTCGCCGGGATAGAAGACTTCCGTGAAGCCGCTCGCCGGTGGGCAGCTCTTCAGATAAGCAGCGAATTCTGCGACCTCTTTCTTGAATTCAGCGAGGGAACGGAAGGCATCAACGTTAAAGGCTGCCATGAAACAACCGTCGTTATGCTTCCCCGCCGGATCATGCCCAAAACCGAGACCTGTGAGAATGCCTGAAAAGATCTCAACCATTACCGATAGTCCGTATCCCTTATGTCCCTCTGGACCGCCCAGTGGGAGTTGAACGCCACCCCGCCCAAGGTCTTCAGGATCTGTGGTCTGGTTGCCATCCTTATCAAGAATCCAACCTTCTGGAATTTCGGTCCCACGCGTACGCGCCACATTGATTTTGCCTCCCGCAACAGCACTGGTCGCCATATCTATGAACAGGGGGCCCTCCAGATCGCTGGGCATCGCGATACAGATGGGATTTGTGCCGAGGCGTGCCTCTTTACCGCCGAATGGTGCGACCGATTTGCTGGTACGTCCGGAATCGGCGGTCATCATGCCGATAAGATCTGCATTAGCCGCCATGATGGGGTAGTCTGCTACGCGCCCAACGTGGCTTTGCTGGTAGACGGTGGTGGCTGCGACGCCGTGTTGTTTAGCTTTATCTATCGTGATTTGCATCGCTCGCTCCGAGACGACGTATCCGAATCCCCAGTTACCGTTGATAACTGTGGTAACACTGGTTTCTTGGATGATCTCGAAGGGGGCGCCCGGTACAATGTGGCCCCGTTTTATCCGATCGATATAACCGGGAATGGCGATGATTCCGTGTGAGTCGTGCCCCGCGAGATTGGCACCCATAGAGTGGCGAGAGATGATTGACGCTTCCTCTTCGCTGGCACCGGCACCCTGAAGGAGTTGAGAAGCAATTTCTCTTAATTGTTCGGCTGAAATGGTCGGCATGGTATCCTCCTAGTCTGGTATGAATGTAGTGCGTGTCTATCTGTGGCTTTAATCTAGCAAAGTCAGGGTGGTTTGTCAAGTTGAAATTAAGCGTGAAACGTGACGCGCGATGCATAGTATGAATCTTGAACTACAAGAATAATGGCATCAGCTTAAAATTTAGGTGATTTGATACCTCAATTTTCGGCGGCTTAATGGGAACTGTATATACTATTCGATTATGGTGCACTAAACGAAAAATTTAAAAAAATTAAACCTCTCGTCGTTTCTGCTTGTCTTATAAAGGTTTTCACGCTATAGAAAGCGCTCAGACAACCTTTGGCATGTTTTTTGCCAATTTATCGTTGTCGAGGTTTATTGTTGAACTGGGAAGGATACGTAATTCGCTCGATCGAAAAACGAGCATTGCAAAGGAGATAACCGATGAAACATAAGATGCACGTCGCATGGTATTGGTATATCGTAGCCGTTTTCGTATTAGTCTCTATTGCAGGCACCATGACAGTAGTGGCAGAGGAAGAAGGTTCAGCCTCACCCCTTGCCATCGCAATTGACGCCACCTATGCAAGTGCCTATTATTGGCGGGGTGCTAGTGCAGGTGCGGGGACAAGTTTTATGCAACCTTCTGTTGATGTCTCGTACACCGCTGGACCTGTCGCCGTTGGTGCCAATGTCTGGTATAGTCAAGGTATTGAAGATGGCGATGATAACAGCGAGATAGATTACACGGTATACCTCGGTGCTAGCCTTGGAGCCGTTGATGTCAGTGCGGGTGTTATTGACTACGTGATTCCAAACAGTTTTCCGTTCGCAGAGGGTCATGTGCTTGAAGCCAATGCAGGTGTTAGTATCAGTGCGTTGCCGATTGACAACAGTATCACTTTCTATATGAACCTTGCTGGTGACGACGATAGTTCGATGTATCTTGCGCCGAGTCTTGGAACCAGCTATAAGAACTTGGGGATTGGACTGACGGCCGGCCTCGTCCTTGGCGAGAGTGAGTTTTATGGAACGGAAGGTGCTGCGCTAGTTGACATCACGCCAAGTATTTCGTACACCATTCCCGGTGATGCAGAAACATCCGTCAGCTTCAATATTGGTTATAATCCTGACTCGGATCTGAAGATGTCGTATGTCACTATTGGCACTTCATTCAGTATTGATTAAAAGCACTGGAATATCTGGTGCATATTAACGCTTATGTAAGACACGCCCGGTGTTCGCAGATAAGCGCCCAATCGTAGGGGCGAGTTTCCTTCGTCTCTACGATTGGTTTTGCAACTAGCAATTTAAGTTGAAATTTTAGGCAATACGCTGCTTGAATTTTCAGCAGATTAGTGAAAACTGTGTCAACCTCCCAGCGACAATCCCCAAAAAATAATCGTCTCAAAGATTAAACCCACCTACTGTTTCTGCCCTCCTTGCACAGATTTTCTTGCAATAAAACACATCCCGGTCAGTCTTTGGCATCTTTTTTGCCAACACTGATCAATGTATCATTTTAGGTCATTGACGAAGGCGCTCGTATCATGAGCAGGATGTCTGGTTCGGCAATAGACTAGTTGAATGCGGGTGTGGACGAAATCCGTTCCGACGCTTTCAAAATCATTTCAAAAATGGAGGGTAATTGATGATTTTACCAGAGTTAAATAGCAGAGGTGTACGGTCATATTTATGTGTCTTCGCTATGTTAGCACTGACTTTGACGCTCAGTTCTGCCTCTGCGGAGATTAAACTAAATGATAACTTATCGGTCTCAGGTTTTCTTGATATGTCGACCGTAACGACTATGGGCGATGAGACTGAAACAAGCCTGTCTTTCGATCAGTTCGAGATGGACTTTCATCTGAACTACGGTTCGGTTATAGGGCAGGTTGATATTGATAGCACAGATCCCGACCAAGGCATCAAGTTGGAACAGGGGTTTGTCACATACACCCCTAAAGATATGCTGCCCGGTGTGAGCATTACTGCGGGGCGCTTCCTCAGTTCTTTGGGCTTTGAGGCGGCAGAGCCGACAGGTCTTTATCAATACTCTTTTTCGGAAGGTATCCCTTATCCCGGTTATCAGAACGGTGTCGCAGTCAATGTGAAACCGATGAAACAAGCGGGACTTTACGTCGCGTTTCTATCTAGCGTTTGGGATGCGAACGAAACGGATGCGGGGACCCCTGGTATTGAAGCTCAACTCGCGTTGAACCCAATTGAACAGATTACTGCGAAGGTTGGCTATGCGTTAGATGCGATGGACGACTATACGCAGACTGAACTTAATGCTTGGGTGTCATTCGCACAGGGACCGCTAACCCTCGCTGGAGAAATTGATTTGCTGGGGAACTGGGGTGCTGACGGTAACAGTGGTATGCACTTTTTGGGTATGGCGAATGTTTCGCTGGCGGATATCATCTCTGCGCCGATTGGTGTAACGCTCCGTTTCAGTGGTATCACTACGGATAATGACGATACTTCCACGGAGTTCACGTTTAGTCCTTCTTATAGCGCCACAGATAACTGGTTACTCCTCGCTGAATTCAAACAGCGGCTTGACGCTGAAGAGACTATCATTGCAGTTGAATCGCTTTTTACATATTAATTCAATTAAAGATTCAATAAACACAAATTTTTAAGGAGATTATCAAATGTTTCGATTGTACAGTATTGTTGTGATAGGTTTATTGCTTTTCGTTGTAGGAATGCTCGGCGTTGAAGAGGTAGACGCTGGGCATCATGAAGTAAAAATTGGTGTGCTACATTCTTTGAGTGGAACAATGGCAATTTCTGAGACTTCTCTCAGGGACGTTGTGTTGATGGCGGTCGAAGAGATTAACGCCGCCGGTGGGGTGATGGGGAAACAGATTGAGCCTGTTGTTGTTGATCCTGCCAGTGACTGGGATCTTTTTGCTGAAAAAGCGAAGGATTTAATCGTCAAGGAAGAAGTCGCTGTGGTCTTTGGTTGCTGGACTTCTGTAAGTCGGAAGTCTGTGCTCCCTGTTTTTGAAGAACATAATTCTCTACTTTTCTACCCGGTGCAATACGAAGGCGAAGAGCAGTCGCTCAACGTTTTCTACACCGCCGCGACCCCGAACCAGCAGCTGATTCCTGCGGCTGAGTATATGATGGAAGAGGTTGAAGCCAAGAAATTCTATCTGTTGGGAACAGACTATGTTTTCCCGCGCACGGCAAATAAGGTGCTGAAGGCTTATCTGAAGACCAAGGGTGTTCCCGATGAGAATATCGTCGAAGAGTATACGCCGTTCCACCATCAGGATTATCAGACCATCGTTGGCAAAATCAAGAAGTTTGCTGCCGGCGGCGACGCCTGTGTATTGTCCACGATCAATGGCGACAGCAATGTACCTTTCTATAAAGAGTTCGCGAATCAGGGCTTGACCTCCGATGACTGTCCGATTATGGCGTTCTCTGTTGCAGAAGATGAGTTACGTGCAATGGACGTGCCGCCGCTCGTTGGACACCTTGCGGCTTGGAATTATTTCCAGAGCGTCAATACGCCCGAGAATAAGAAGTTTGTGAAGAACTTCAAGGCGTTCTGTGAGCGAAATGGTTTGCCGGGTGGCTCAAAGCGTGTCACCGACGATCCAATTGAAGCAGCTTACTTTGGTGTGTATGTCTGGAAGGCAGCTGTCGAGAAAGCGGGTTCCTTCGATGTTGATAAGGTGCGAGAAGCGGTCTACGGATTGGAATTTGACGCACCCGGCGGCAAGAAGATGATGCACGCCAGCAACCAGCATACCCTGAAACCGGTCTACATCGGTGAAATTAAGAAGAATGGTCAGTTCAAGATTATCTACAAGTCGGACGGACTGGTTTCGCCCGATTCGTTCAGCAGGTATCTCCATCCAGATGGCAAATATCCTGCGCCAACCGGCGGTCCGAAGGAAAAAGCTGGAATGTAGTTAACGGAGGAGAAAACCGGAGAACGAAGAAAAGGGAGAAAGTGTGAGCAAGGGAGCGAGGGAATGTGTCTTTTCCTCGTTCCCCCGCTTCCATATTTTCCCGTTTTCTCGTTCTCTCGTTTTCCCTTTTCTCACCCGCTGCATTTTCACGTTTCACACAATGAATTAATGAATCCTCCCTATAGCCCCATGTCAAGAATCTGCATAATCATCTCCCTTATTTTCTTACAAATAATTGGCATTCTATATCCCTGTCTTGCGGAAGTAGACGACGCATTTATCAGATCTGAAGTTCACAAGTTTGCTGGCGACGATGCCGCAGCCCGCAAAGCGGCTATCATGACGCTGGCACAGTCTGGAGATCTGCGCGTAGAAGCAATCCTTGAGTCATATAAATTGGGCGAACTCTACCTCTGGAACGGGGAGGTGGTGCTTTGCATAGAAACCATTGAGGACGAGGACTTCAACGAATTCTGTCTCCTGTCAGACCTGCTGACTAGTGAGCCAATTCTGGATGCGGACGGAAAACAGGCTCAGATCCCATTGGAAGAACTCGAAGAGATTAGTCCATCAAGGGCGGAACGCAAACTCACAAACAGCGCGAAGTTTCTTGTTAGGCTCTCATCGCCCGATCCTGAAATCCGGATGTCAGGTGTTAAAAAGTGTGGTGACCCTCCGGGGATTATCGAGGGTGTTCCCCAGCTCGAGGCGATGGTGCAGAACGACCCGGTCAAGAAAATCCGGTATATTGCCAAGGAGAGCCTGCTCCTTATTCGGCTGAGTCGGACATCTTTAGAACAGGATCCGGACGCACATCTTGAAATTGTCCGCGAGTTAGGAGAGATGAAAAGCCTGCGTGGCCTTCCCCGATTGCAGGAGATGTTTGATGAACTGATGATAGAGGTGGAAGCCTTGCCGGACTTTGAGGAAGGGACAGACATTGAGGATCTTGAACCGGCTGATGTAGAGGCGCTAGGTATCTACAAGTACGCTATTGCGTATAAATACGCCATTAACCAGATTAGCAACTATCAAGGTTTTGTAGGTGGTGTTGGCAATATATTCCGCGGGCTTTCACTTGGATCGGTTCTTATCCTCATGGCATTGGGGTTGGCTATTACGTTTGGATTGATGGGCGTGATCAATATGGCGCACGGTGAATTGATGATGATAGGTGCTTATGCGACCTTTGAGATGCAAAGGTTGTTTGGTCATACGCCGGATAGTCCATCTGACTGGTATTATGTCGCGGCATTGCCTGTGTCATTTCTAGCGGCAGCTTTTGTCGGTTACCTCATCGAGCTTTCAGTTGTCCGCCACCTGTATCGGCGTCCCTTAGAGTCACTGCTGGCAACATGGGGGATAGGACTTCTACTGATTCAACTGGTGCGTCTTCGCTACGGCGACAACATCGGCGTGAATGCACCGACTTGGGCGCGTGGTGGGCTTGAGGTTGTGCAAGACCTCATCGTTCCCTACAGCCGCTGCTTTATCATCGTCCTGTGTGGCTTGTGTGTGCTGCTGATCTATTACCTGATGAACTACACCAAGTTGGGCTTGCGGATGCGAGCGACCATGCAGAATCGGAATATGGCGAACAGCATGGGCGTGAACACTCAGCGCGTTGACCGGTATACCTTTGCTTTCGGTTCCGGGATTGCGGGCGTGGCGGGATATGCGTGGACCCTCATCGGCGGGGTTACGCCCGACATGGGGCAGAACAACTTTATCATTGATTCATTTCTGGTTGTTGTGACGGGTGGCGTGGGTGAACTGATTGGTGTTATCTGTGCGGGACTAGGGATCGGTGTGCTGACGAAGGTGATCGAGCCGTTGGGAATTGGGTCTATGGTGGTTGGGGCAATATGGGCAAAAATCCTACTCCTGATTATTATCGTTGGTTTCATCCAGTTTAAACCCGCAGGCTTGTTCGCACCGAAAGGCAGGTTGAGCGATGTTTAGAAGAACTGCCGTTACGCAAACGGGCGATCAGGCTGCTAGCGACGCGAGCCTCCAATCTGTTGAGACCGACGAACAGAAATTGTGGGAAGATAGAAAGACCGAGGCGGAGAGCGGTTTAGTCAACGGTCAGTTATCAATTTTTCTCCGTCGTTATGTGCCGTGGGCGCTGTTTTTCATTGGATTAGTCGTCATCCCAGCCTTGTACTACATGGGGTTGATTACTCTGGGAACAGTGAACATGCTTGGTCGGTACATGGCGTTTGCGATTGTAGCGGTGGGGCTTGATCTTATCTGGGGCTACACCGGCATCTTGAGCCTGTGCCAAGCCTTCTTTTTCGCGCTCGGAGGCTACGCGATGGGGATGTACTTGGCGCACCATGGCGGTCCGGAGGGGATTATAGATGCGAACAACTGGAAAATCCCTGCCTGCCTGTACGTGGTCTATCCGTACAAAGTTGGTGAAGCGCCGGGAGACGCCCTCGTTCCATGGTTCTGGAAGCCGTTCTACACGCTTCCGGTCACGGTGACTCTGGGATTGCTGATTCCGGGAATAGCGGCTTTGGCGATCGGTTATTTTGGATTTAAGAGTCGGGTTCGTGGTGTTTATTTTGCCATCTTGACGCAGGCGATTACGGTCGCCGGATGGCTGGTGTTCTGCATGAACAACATGAAGTTGTGTGGTACAAATGGCTTGACGCGGTTCGACCGAATTGCGGGATTCAAGCTGACAACCCCTCATGTCAAGGTGAGCCTATATATCATCACGCTTCTCGCGCTTGTTGGGGTTTACGCATTGTGCAAGCAGATCGTCAGATCCCGTCTGGGGCGCATCCTGATCGCCATCCGAGATGACGAAACGACCTTGCGTTTTTCAGGTTATAAACCCTACATCTATAAGCTCTTCGCTTTTAGCCTTGCGGGTATGATTGCGGGACTCGGTGGTATGCTGTACGCGCCGCAGATGGGTATTTTTACTCCAACGAACATGGAAGCGAGTGCATCGATCTTAGTGGTCGTCTGGGTCGCGGTTGGCGGACGTGGTGCGCTGTCCGGAGCGATCCTGGGGACCTTGGCGGTGAATCTGCTCTATAACTTTTTTACCTCCGAAAAGAATCTGTTGCTGTTTACTTGGAGGGCGGAGTATTGGCAGTTTATTTTGGGCGGACTATTCATTGGAGTGGTTCTACTGTTCCCCGGTGGCTTGATTGATTTGTGGAATCGCTTGGTGGGTAAGGCGAAATGAGGATAATCATTGAGGAGGATTGCCTGTCAATATGAACCAAGCCCAACGGATTGCTGAGTACAAAGAGTATAGCCCACGCGACAGTCGATTTACCGAAGAGCGGTATCTGCTCTTTTTGGAGGATATTACCGCTGTCTTTGATGGCTTCAAGGCGTTGGACATAGAAGCTCTAGGAATTGAATATAATGAGCTCCGTGTGATCATTGGTCCCAACGGTGCGGGCAAAACAACGCTCTGCGATGTTGTGAGCGGTAAAACCCGACCGACCACCGGATCTGTCTTTTTCGATGGCGCTGACATTACCCAGCAGACGGAAGCCGAGATCGCACTGCGGGGGATCGGCAGGAAATTTCAGACGCCGACGGTTTTTGATAGCCTCACGACCTACGAGAATATGGAACTCGCCCTCCCCGGTCACTACCGCCTGTGGTCGAATCTGTTTGGTAGTACAACTAATGCGCAGCGTGAAAGGATTATGGAGATTCTGGAGCGTGTCGGGCTTGCTGATGAGCTACATCGTGAAGCGAAATATCTGAGCCATGGGCAACGTCAATGGTTGGCAATTAGTACACTCGTTCTATCAGACCCCAAACTGCTCCTCGTTGATGAACCTGCTGCGGGTTTAACAGATGCGGAGACGGCATTGACCGCTGAACTCCTCCTTGAATTGAAGGAGGACCACACGCTCATCGTCATTGAACACGATATGGATTTTGTGCGTCAACTCGATTCGTTCGTGACTGTGTTGAACGAGGGGATTATCATGGCGGAAGGAATGATGCACGAGGTTCAGCAGAACGAGGAAGTTATAGAAGCGTATTTGGGTCGATAGTTATGCTGACAGTTTCTAATCTTTCATTTTCATACGGGGAAGTCCAAGTACTGCGTGGGGTTGACGTCCACGTGCCCGCGGAGACGATTGTCTCTATGATGGGACGCAATGGCGTGGGTAAAACGACGCTGATGAATAACATCGTCGGATTGCTCAAACCGTCGTCTGGATCTATTCAGATCGAGGAACAGGAATTTGTGGGGATTGCGGCACATCGTCGGATTCGTGCCGGATTGGCTTACGTACCGCAAGGTCGGATGATCTTTCCGAGGTTGACTGTTGAGGAGAATTTGAGAATTGGACTCTCGGCACGGGCGGACAAACAGACTCAGATCCCTGATGAAATATATGAACTGTTCCCGATTCTTAGGGAAATGGGGAACCGTATGGGGGGCGATCTGTCCGGTGGGCAACAGCAGCAACTCGCTATTGGACGTGCCCTTGTTACTGATCCGAAGGTTCTGATTCTCGACGAGCCAACGGAAGGGATTCAACCGAACATCATACAACAGATTGGGACGGTGCTGCGCCAATTGGTTGAGAACAAGCGGATGACAATCCTCATCGTTGAACAGTATCTTGATTTTGTTCGGGAGTTCTGCCAGCAGTTTTACATTATGAACCGGGGTGAAATTGTTGCAAATGGTGAGACCAGCGCGCTTCACGAGAACATGATTAGGGAGTACCTGAGCGTTTAGTATGTCACGCATCGATTCTAACGCCGGGCGTCACGGCGAACTCAGACTCGCTTTTGCACAGCAGAACGATCGAACCGTGATGGTGGAGAGTTTCTTTCGGGTCCCGTTGCAGGTGATGAAACCGCGTTATGACGAGTCGGGTTGTGCTTGTGTGTACCTTTTGAGTCCGACGGGAGGCGTGGTTCAGGGGGACGATTACCAGATTGACGTGACACTCGCCCCCAACACTCACGCGACTCTGACGACACAAGCATCGACGAAAGTTTATGCGATGCCCGGTCAGGGTGCGACACAATCGATGCGGGTTAGGGTCGGGCAAGATGCGATTTTTGAATACCTACCCGATTCGACAATCCTGTTCCGAGATGCGAACTTCATTCAAGGTATCTCCCTCTTTTTAGAGCGTGGGGCAAAGGTTGCCTTACAGGAGATTGTCATGCCGGGGCGATTGGCGCGGGGCGAAACGTTGGTATTTTCGCAATATCAGAGTCGCATTGAGATGGCTGATTCGGATGGGTTGTTGCTTTACGACACCTGCCGCATCCAACCGAAGTGCCAGCGTTACCTCACTGGACCCGGTGTGCTGGAGGAGTATGCATGCTGGGGAAGTTGGTATCTGGTTGGTAATTTTGAGATGGATTGGTGGGAGATGCTATGTGAGGTTGCCGAGCCAACCCTCAATCAGCCGTCAAAATCGATTGGTGGGTTGGCTCAGTTACAACGGGGTGGTATTGTTATCCGGATGCTCGCTCACAACGCAGAGGCGATCCAAGCCACCTTTCAGGCGATTTGGGATTGGCTAAAAACGGAACATTTTGGAATTCAAACTGTTGACTTGAGAAAGTATTAGACTTGGAGGAGATGATTCTTGAACTTGACACCGCGTGAACAAGAGAAACTGATGATTTACGTCGCTGCGCAGCTTGCAAAGGATCGGCGGGCGCGTGGATTAACGCTCAACTATCCTGAAGCGGTTGCTATCATCACTGCTGAAATCTTAGAGGGCATCCGTGACGGCAAATCGGTTGCGGAGTTGATGCAGTACGGCACGACACTACTGAGCCGCGATGATGTGATGGAAGGGGTGCCGGAGATGCTGCACGAGGTACAGGTCGAAGGCACATTTCCCGATGGCACAAAACTTGTCACTGTTCACAATCCGATTCGGTAAGAGGAAAGATGATTCCCGGAGAATATATACTTGCAGAAAATAGCATCACCGCCAACGATGGGCGTGAAACTGTCGAGTTGATAGTCGCTAACACCGGCGATAGACCGATACAGGTCGGTTCACACTTCCACTTTTTTGAGGTGAACGCCGCGCTCAGGTTTGAGCGGGAGAAAGCATTTGGGATGCGGTTGAATATCCCTTCTGGAGTTGCAGTTCGCTTTGAGCCGGGGGACGAAAAGACAGTGACGCTTACGGAATTAAAGGGCAAACGGATCGTGCATGGGCTAAACAATCGAACTGATGGATCGCTTGATAAAGGGTAAAAAAACTGCCCTTGATTGGCGCATATCTCAAATTGGAGTCCTATTGCCACATATAAGGAAGAACAATGGCACTAAACATTCCGCGACGAACATATACTGACATCTATGGGCCAACCGTTGGCGATAAGGTCCGCCTTGCAGATACAGGGCTATTTATTGAGGTCGAAAAAGACCATACCGTTTACGGCGATGAGTCGAAATTTGGCGGTGGTAAGACGTTACGCGATGGTATGGGACAGATGCCCGGTGCTACAAGGGCAGAAGGTGTTCTTGATCTTGTCCTGACGAATGCCCTGATTTTGGATTATTGGGGAATCGTCAAGGCGGACATCGGGGTGCGTGACGGAAAGATCATCGGGATTGGGAAGTCGGGCAATCCGAATATCATGGATGGCGTCAACGAGGGAATGATTGTCGGTGCGGGAACAGAGGTCATCGCCGCTGAAGGAATGATTGTGACCCCGGGAGGACTTGATGTCCATATCCACTTCATTTGTCCACAGCAGATTGATGAAGCGCTTTCGTCAGGGGTCACAACGATGATTGGCGGAGGAACCGGACCCGCAACCGGGACCAACGCTACCACCTGCACACCCGGCGTATGGAATATCGGGCGGATGCTGGAAGCCGCCGAGGGGTTTCCAATCAATCTCGGCTTTCTAGGTAAGGGAAACTCGTCGTTGCCAGAATCGCTTAACGAACAGATTGAAGCAGGGGCGCTGGGGTTAAAACTTCATGAGGATTGGGGGACAACGTCCGCTGCGATCGACTGTTGTTTGTCTGTTGCCGATCAGTACGATGTGCAGGTCGCTATCCACACGGACACGCTAAATGAGGCG
This sequence comes from Candidatus Poribacteria bacterium, assembly GCA_003635265.1. Classification (GTDB taxonomy): domain Bacteria; phylum Poribacteria; class WGA-4E; order WGA-4E; family PCPOR2b; genus PCPOR2b. Next base: position 396,603 of record PYIZ01000010.1, on the reverse strand, counting down.
GGTTTTGTTGAAGATTCGATTGCTGCGTTCAAGGGGCGAACGATTCATACCTACCACACAGAAGGCGCTGGTGGTGGACATGCGCCGGACATCATCAAAGTCTGCGGTCAAAGCAATGTGTTACCCTCCTCGACCAATCCCACGCGACCATTCACAGTCAACACGATTGATGAGCACCTCGACATGTTGATGGTTTGCCACCACCTCGATGCCTCTATTCCCGAAGATCTCGCCTTTGCGGAGTCGCGGATCCGACCAGAAACCATTGCCGCTGAAGACATCCTGCACGATCTCGGTGCGTTTAGCATGATGGCGTCCGATTCACAGGCGATGGGGCGTGTTGGCGAGGTGATTCTCCGCACATGGCAGACCGCCCACAAGATGCAGGAGCAACGCGGTCGCCTCCCTGAAGAGACAAGCTACAACGATAACGTTCGTGCAAAACGATACGTTGCCAAGTACGCAATAAATCCGGCGATTACCCACGGGATCAGCGACTATGTTGGGTCGATTGAAGTGGGTAAGCTAGCGGATCTTGTTATCTGGCACCCAGCATTTTTTGGCGTCAAGCCGCAATTGGTGCTGAAGGGTGGATTCCTCGTCTGGGCGGCGATGGGCGACGCAAATGCCTCAATTCCGACCCCACAGCCAGTTTTGGGGCGCCCGATGTTTGGTGCATTTGGACGGGTTCCCTATTCTGCCTCGTATACTTTTGTCTCGCAAGCAGGTGCTGAAAGAGAGATTGGGAGTCGTCTCAGTTTACAAAAACCGGCTATCCCCGTGAAAAACTGCCGTGAGGTAGACAAGTCAGCGATGATAAACAATACCTACCTACCGAAGATTGAGGTAAATCCCGAAACCTACGAAGTCCGCGCTGACGGTGAGCTACTCACCTGTGAACCCGCCGAGGTCCTTCCGATGGCGCAGCGTTACTTCCTGTTTTGAAACATTCGATAGCTTCCTCCATTAGTGCTCTGTACACACCCTACAATCCTACCCAGAAATCTCCTAGAATTTTTGATTCCCAGTCCATCTCCAACTATATGCTTGACTGAAATCCTGCTATGATACTATAATTATCGGTAGATTTCTGAATTGGGGCGTTTAATCCTATTGTAGGAATAGGGGCAACGAATCATTAGAGGAGATTTAACGGAGGACTATTGCAAAGAATTGAAATTAACTCAATACTTTCTCCACATGCGCCAAAGACCTGACCGCGCCAAAATTAAGATGGAATGGATTAAAGAAACTATCAAGAATCCCCTCTATACAGAAGTTCAGTCTGACGGTCGAATAAAAAAGTGGAAAAAGATTGAAAAAAAAATAAGTTCCTCAGGATCATTTTACTCGTAGATGGGGAGACGGTTCATAATGCCTTTTTCGATAGGAACTTTAAGGGAGAAAATTGATGAAAGTAAAGTATTTTCCAGAGACGGATACGGCATTGGTTGAATTTTCGGATCGCGAAGTGGTTGAAACTAGAGAGATTAACGAAAATATTTACATTGATTTAGATGTTTCAGGAAATTTGGTAACAATGACCGTTGAACACGCCCGTCAACAAGCGAACCTCCCCGATTTATCCTATGAACAAATAGAGAACCAAGCACCCACCCAACCATTGAACGCGGGAGTATAAGGCTAATCTTGATAGATGGCAACTTGCATTATAATACAAATTAGGAGGACGCTACACTGAGTTGTCCATTTTGCCCACCAAAAGTCCACGACGAATTCATTCCACTTGAGAATGCGTTGAGCCTTTTCATCGATTTAAAACACTCGGTACTAGAAGGGTCGGGAATCATCGTACCAAGAGCCCATCGTAAATCGGCGTTTGATCTTACCCCGGAAGAATTCGCCTCGACATTTTCACTCCTTACCGAAGTCAAAGCGTTGATCGATGCTGAATATAATCCACAGGGCTACAATTTGGGTTGGAATTGTGACGCGATAGCTGGGCAAACGGTGTTCCATGCTCATCTGCATGTCATTCCACGTTATGAGTCCGAGCCTTATGCAGGTAGAGGGATTCGTTACTGGCTCAAGCAGGAATCCAATCGACGTAACACCTAATATACCGTGGTCTTGGTTGTGGGCAAAAGCCCTAGCTTCTACTGAGTTTGGTTGTTAGACGGCAAAACATTGGCTGGCGCCGCTATGAATTGCACTGAATCTAAAAGACTAAAGGACCTGCTTCCATCACTATTGAGTCCCCACACCTAAAGTAGAAAACATGGTTAATAGTGGTCAGAGAATTTAATGCGATATAGCCATTCAAATAAACATATTCGCGATGCAATTCGTTACGCTGAAAGCAAAGGTTGGAACGTTACAAAAGCAGGAGCTCGAGCACACATCTGGGGAACACTATGGTGTCCGCGGCGCGCCCGCGAGGGTTGTCGCATTCGAGTCATGTCGACGCCGCGAAATCCTGAACGACATGCCCGTGACCTCCACCGCTATGTGGACCGTTGCCCTCATTCTTAACAAAGGGTGCAGACGAGACAATCAATGAGAGAGGTACTTACCATGAAAGCACATGAATTCACACTGATTTTAGCAGCCGATCCCAATGAAGAAGAATCGGATCGGCTCTACAGCATCGTGGATGACGGGACACTTGCCACTATTGCCGGTGTGCCACAGATTCACTTTCATCGCGAAGCACCGTTATTGGAGGAAGCCATAGATTCTGCGCTGGTGGCTGTCAAAAAAGCCGGTTTTGATGTTGTCCGTGTAGAGATCGAACCGGAGGTGATGCAAGGGACGCAGGGATTTCAAGCAGAACATCAACTGCATGGTACTACCACCCAACAAACCGATGTCCTTGAAAGCAGGCTGTGGGTCGGCTATATATGGTAAATCCACGGTATCTTGATCTCGTGTAGTGGCTTACTCAAAATTTTTCGTGGGGAGGGGCTGGCAGCAATGAGAACAACTTTCACTCTATCGGTAGTGTTATTTGCCATCATTGGCTGTGGTAATGATGCGTTTCGCAATAGTCCACCTGTTGTTGATCAGTTAATTATTCCAAAGGAGCTTAACCCTAGTGCTATTGTTGAATTAGAAGCTGTTGCACATGACGAGGATGGCGATGCGCTGATCTATGTCTGGGAAGAGGACCGAGCAAACACAATCGTGATTTTTTTGCGTATTGGGATCCAGACATTGGATTATTAGGTGTTTTTTGGCATTGGTCTTGTCAAGGACCTATCTATAAGGAAGCCCAATACAGCGAAAACGGCGGGTGGGGTTGGTATTGGAAGCACGTTAAGGCGTGTAGAGAAAGAATTTGGAGTTGCAGAGAGGGTGGAGAAGTACACTGGTATTGGAAAAAGGGTATTGAATTTAGTTACAACGCCGATGCAAAAGTCGGGAGCATTTTCGTCTTCAGACCGATTGGTGCCGCTCCTTCGAGAGTTGACGATACGTTACAACCTGAACAGGCGTTGGAAACTAGAGCTACCTTAAGGAGGAATTACGCCACAAGTAGATATTAAAGGCGATAGGAGGCTGTTATGTGCAGCCGGAAAGTTCTGTTAGTGATTGGGATCCTACTGGGAGCGATCGTAATTACTGCCCTATGCCCTAACTAGCACTCTCGTAGCCACAGATTTCCCAATCTGTGGTCGGGGCTTGCACCGGTTCCTAGTAGCGCAATTCATTGCGGGTTACTTTTTGTCCAGCACGTAGGTTGGGTTGAACGGGGAACCGTGAAACCCAACAATATCCCCTCTCCGTAGGTCGAGCAAGTCGCTTTGGATCCCGCCTGTGCCGATTTCATCGAGCATCCCGAGTATCGGAACCTGCTCTCGGCTTGTCGGAGTCCCGCCTGTCCCGATTTATCGGGGATGTATCGGGGATGCCCGACCTACGGGTGCGGTGTGTTTTGATCCCCTAATCAAATGAGATTGGACAAATCGAGGTAAATTATGCTATTATTATGGCACACAACATTGTGTGCACAAGATGGGAGTCAATAAAGAATGGAGGTGATTGAATTGCCCACGAGAAGCTCTGGTATGAAGCATGTCCGTGCGGATAAGAAGAAGCGAGATCGGAACAACCAGCGCAAATCTGCATTAAGAACTATGCTCAAGCAAACTGAAACCGCAATTGCAGATGGCGACATGGAACAAGCGCAGGAATTGTATCGTGAAGCGGCGAGCCAACTGGATAAAGCTGCAGGGAAAGGGATTATCAAGAAGGGCATGGCAAATCGAAAGAAATCCCGCCTGTCACATGACATCAATAAAATAGCGACCGCGTAAATTCAAAAGTGCACTAGTATATTTGAAGCGTAAAACGTAAAAAGGGTTTACGGTTTTTCTCCCTACGTTTTACGCATGATGTTCTAACGCTTTCCTTGCTAATAACTAACGGTGCTAATTTGAGCCCATAACCGGAAGAATCATGAAGTGGTCCCCCCGTGTAAAGCCTACCAAAATCCGCCGTCTCTACCGCGCCGCTCGATTGGGACTCCACGATGACGATCTGCTACAGACTGTCGGCTGGGAGCTCTATGGTCGCTGTGCTGACATCGCAGCAGTCGCTGATGTTTACCGAGACGGATTGGTTCCCTGTCCGCAATGCAGCACAAAGATAAAGCGTCAAATTGATCCACTATTTCACGCTAGCGATGGTGGTACGCACGAAAACTGGTTTCACTGTCCGCACTGTACCCAGCGACTGCTCTGGCGCGACTGCCGTGAATCTCTGCGTGAAAGTCCACGTTGTCTTGATTGTTATGCCCTATTGGATGGCGTGGAAGAGTTGCGATGCTCGTGCGGTAAAGAATGGAATCGAAAAGCCTACCGTCGGTCAGTGAGAACCCGCGTCCGCTTGCCCTGCCCCCACTGTGGTCTGATGGTACGCAAACCGACTGATGAAGCGACCGGACAACGCGTCAGACACCGGCGTCCTCAGCCTGAAATAGAATGTCCCAAATGCCAAGCGGCTGCGTTTCATGTGCGCGGCAATATTGAGTGCAGCGCGTGCGGTTACAAGCGTCGATGGCGGGATTACCGCAAAAGCCTGAAAAAACGAGATGAAAGGCTTGAGTGTGCGAATTGTGGGCAGAAGTTCAGATGGCAGGTATGGCGCAAAAGTGCTAGGTCATTGAGAACGGGTAATCCGAAGCCGGCGCGTGAATTCGTTGAACGATGGCCCAAATGCCGCACACCAAAAGCCCGCATGATCCAGATAGATCGCCTGCTACAAGCCCTGCATGGTCGGGGTGCCTTAGCACCCCTGTTCATTGTTGGCGATGCGCGCAATATTCGTGAGATGCTTGATGAGTTCGCCTCACAAGTTTGAATTGAACGGTGTGGGAATTGTTTCCACCCGGATAAACTCGCCTTCCAACGCCGTCAACCTAGCCGGCAAAATCCGATTCACTTCTGAATCGGTGACATCCGTTAACACTCGCAGATAATTCTCTGTAAAACCCGCTAGATGTCCATCCGTGCCTTCACGGCTGTCCTCAACCAATACGTTCATCGTCTTGCCTAGCATACGTTTCCGAAAATTGGTGCCGAGCTGTTTTCCCAGTGCGATCATCGCTTTGCTACGTTCGGCGGAGACGTGGGGTGGGACATGATCCGCGTAATCCGCTGCGGGGGTGCCGCGTCGGGGCGAATAGCGGAAAACGTGCAACTGACTGAACCCGATCTCTTCGACATATTGCAACGAGTCCTCGAAATCGGCGTCGGTTTCACCCGGAAACCCGACCATAATATCGGTGGTGATTCCGACATTCGGGAAGGAGATACGGAGTTTCCCGACGAGGCGCGAAAATTCTGCCTTTGTATAGCGACGGCGCATTTGACGCAAAATCTTATCGCTGCCCGCCTGTAACGGTAGATGGAAGTGGGGCATACACTTCGGCAGTGCTGCCATCCGATCGACTAGATCCGGTGGGAAATTCATCGCCTCAATGGAACTGAAGCGGATGCGCTCAATACCGTCAATGGGGTGGATATGTTCCAGAATATCTGCGATGGTTGTCTGTCGACCGATATCCAATCCGTAAGCCCCCAGATGTACGCCGGTGATAACGATTTCCTTGTATCCGTTTGCGGCGATCTTTTCTGCTTCTTGCACGATGTCGGAGAGGGGACGGCTCGTCATGCGCCCCCGGACATAGGGAATGATGCAGTAGGTACAGAAGGCGCTGCATCCGTCCTGCACCTTAATCAGCGCGCGTGTGTGTTTGCCTGCTTCACTCACCGACATACTAAAATTTGCGTGTTCACGGATGGCATCGTGATGGATGGGTTCAATCTGCAACAGCGGTAAGCGATCCTTTTCATGCCACGATTCGTGAACCAGATCGAGATACTTCTGAAGATCGGCTTTTTCGCGATTACCGAAGACGAGCGAGACGCCCGGAATCGCCGCGATTGCCTCCCGATCGCTTTCAGCATAACAACCCGTGACGAGGACTTCGGTTTCGGGATTTTTCCGAATCGCTCGCCGGATGACTTGACGGGCTTTTTGGTCTGCGGCATTGGTCACGGTGCAAGTGTTGATGATGCAAACGTCCGCGGGATCGTTCTCCCCCACGACGGTATATCCGTTACGAAGCATCACCTCCTGCATCGCTTGTGTGTCGTATTGGTTCACCTTGCATCCCAAGGTGATAAGTGCCGCGGTTGGCATTTTCGTTCTCCTTCGATGGCTTGGGTCAACATTCGGAGGGTTTTAGGGCGTTTCTGCCAAAAATCACGGGGAACGTCTCGCCCGTTGACACATGTTTCGTCGCTGCATCCATATAGGCAGCACTGAATGCGCGTCGGCGTTCGCCGGTTGGATTCACCCCGGAACGATGCAGTAGAAGGTTATTCAGCAGGACAACCTCGCCCTCTTCCACTTCCAAATCAATCGCATTTTCCTCTAATTGATACTTTTCCTCATCTGCTTCTGTGGCAAAATGTCGCTCATTTATCACACCGTGTTTGTGAATGCCGGGCACAATCTGCATACAACCATTTTCGACGGTCGCGTCATCTAGCGCCATCCAGACGGTAATGATCGGGTTGCTATCCAGACCCCAGCCTACGCCAACATCTTGATGCCACGGCAGGACTGTGCCCTGGTTGGCAGGCTTATTCATGAACATCGCTCGGTAGATCGAAACATCTTCGCCAATATAGCGCCGTGTGATGTCGCGTAGGAGCGGATGCTGCATGTAAGAGAGGAACAAGGGATCCTGCTCAAGGTCCATAATCTTACGGTATTGGAGTGTCGCACCCTTATGTCCTATACTCTCTGGTGGTGCCTCGCGGTAGACGCCGGTGGTGCTGTCGAGTTGAAACCGCATATTCTCGTACGGTATAACCCCCAGCATGATGTCATCAATGCGTTGCTGCAACACAGCTAACTCTTTATTTGATAGGAGGTGTCCGAGTCTGACGTACCCCTCCTCCATAAACTGGGTGTGTTCTTGCTGCCCGAATTTAACGGCTGACTTCGTTGACATGGGTATGAACTCCTTTCAGATGTTGGGTTGACAAGCGGCATCAAAACTCTTGAGCCTCGGTCTGCTTCGGCGGCATCACAATAATTTCGATTCGACGATTTCTCGCTCTGCCCTCGCGGGTTTTGTTTGTATCGATTGGACGGTAGTAGGCATAGCCGACCGCTGCCAAACGGGCGGGATCCACACCTGCGCGCGTTTGTAAATAACGAACAGCAGAGATCGCCCGTTGCGTGGATAGGTCCCAATTGTTCAAGACTGAACCTCTGAACGGGACGTTATCGGTATGCCCTTCAACCCGAATCTCTCGATCCGGAAAGCGGTTTAGGAAAGTCTTCGCAATCTTATCCAGGACTCGTTTTCCATCGGTCTTAATCTCCGCTTTCCCGGAGTCAAACAGAATCTTGTCCATTAGGTTGACTGTTAATTGTCCTTTGAGCGTAGTGATGGTAATTTCTTTCGCATCGATTTCCTTCTGGAGTTCCGCGCGGAGGTCGCGGAACTCTTCCTCTTTCCGTTTTAGTTCCTCTTGTCTGCGCTGCTCCTCTAAACGAAGTTTCGTCGCCTCCGCTTCTGCCTTCGCTTTGGCTTCATTCAAGTTGGTTGCACGTTCTTGTACCTCGTCAATCGTGTCCTCAAGTAGATCAATCTTGTTTTTCTTTGCTTCAAGTTCCGCTTGGGTTGTGGCCAATTCACTCTGTAGCTGTTGGGACTTTTTTTCGTACGCGATTCGACTTTCCTGTTCTGTTTCAAAGTTGCCTTTAAATTTAAAGATGTAGTAGCTCATAATGGTGGCGAGGAGGAGCAAGATAGCCCCTGCAACAGCACCAAGAAGATAGAGTTGTCTTTTCATTCGTCGTTCTCTCCCCTAACCCTGCTTTCATTAGTTCATTGGTCGATCGCATTGATGAACCCTGTACATGAGGTTCATCCCCGAAAAGAATGGGATTCGAGCAATATGCCTACTACTAGCAATTTGGGCTATAATAGTAGCATAATGCGGGTAAAATCTCAATAAATTTTCTCCTCGCAAAAAGTCATTGACACTTGGGGTGGCTTTGCTATAATTAAACTCATGGGTTATTCTTGATGTTTACCGTGTTGGAGGTTCACCGATGAGAACGCTTCCAGCTTTTCTCCTGATTTTCGTCCTTTTTTTAAGTTGTCAACCTACCGAGAAGAAGCCAGAACGAAAAGAGGAACTGAGCCGTGAGGCGACGCGGCTTAGGCTAGGGATGGCGCTTACGCCGGAGGATCCAACAGGATATTTGGAACTCGGCGAAGTTTATCACGAAATGGGGGAATATGAACAAGCCATTGAGCAATTTCGAGAGGCCTTGGCAATCGATGAGGAGAATGCACAGGTGTACAACGCGCTCGGTTTGGTCTACATAGACATGCAGCTAACAGATCCAGCGATTAAGGAATTTCAGAAGGCGACTGAACTTTCCCCCGATAATTCAGCGTTCCTCAACAATTTGGCTTATGCTTATGACACGGCAGATCAGTTTGGTGAAGCGATCGAAACGTATCGCAAGGCAATTGAGGCAGATCCGACCTTTCAAGATGCGTACTTCAATCTGGCTGGTGCCTATCATGCGCGTGATCAGTTTAAGGAAGCGATAAGTTATTATCGGCAAGCCATTGAGTTAGATGACAGCGATCCGGATGCACATTATAACCTCGCCCACGCGTATCAAGAAACGGAACAGTTTGATCTCGCGATCCGTGCATACGAAAAGGCTCGATCGCTTAACCCGGAAGATACAGAGGTATACTACTACCTCGCTCAAATGTACGAAAAGCGGGGCGATCGCCTCACGATGAAACGGTATCTGGATCTTTTCCTACAACGGGCGGCAGACTTGCCTCAGTTTCAAGATGAGGTCGAGGTTGCCAAACAGATGTTGGAGCAATAGGGGCACTGTTAGCCTGTTCATTTGGGTTTTTACAGATATGCGTGGGTAGATTAGATGTTAGACGACCTTTCCAAACTTATCACCGAGCAAAGAAATCCGAACTCAATTGATATTGACCTCAAATCGACGGAAGAGATTTTACGAATTTTTCATGAAGAAGATCAAAAAGCACTCGCTGCTGTGGAAGCCGAATCCGCATCGATCGCCCAGGGGATAAAGTTCATCACAGAAGCGTTTCGTCGAGGTGGACGGCTTTTCTACATCGGTGCGGGGACGAGTGGTAGGCTTGGTGTCCTTGATGCGTCCGAGTGTCCGCCGACGTTTAGTTCTCCGCCTAGCATGGTACAGGGAATTATCGCCGGTGGAGACCGGGCATTACGTCGATCTGTTGAGGCTGCCGAAGACAAACTTGATGCGGGGGCACAAGCCCTGCGCGATCACGGGGTCACCGATCAGGATGTCGTGGTTGGAATTGCTGGGAGTGGTCGCACCCCTTTTGTGCTTGGCGCGTTAGAGGAAGCGCATCAAATCGGTGCCAAGACAATTTTTTTGTGTTGCACCCCTCCTGCTGATAACTTGAAAGCGTTTGTGGATGTCTTTATCGTGCCGGTTGTGGGTCCGGAAATTATCACTGGCTCGACACGGTTGAAAACTGGGACAGCGACGAAGCTGGTGCTAAACATGCTCACCACTGTCTCGATGATCCAGATTGGGAAAGTCTACAACAACTTGATGGTTGATATTCAGGCATCGAACGCAAAACTTATTGATCGGGGTGCGCGCATTATCATGGAGGTCGCAGGTACGGATTATAAGACAGCACAGACCGCGTTGGAATGCGCCGGTGGCAGCGCGAAAACCGCGATCGTCATGCTTGTAAAGGGAGTTAATCGAGAGGAGGCAGTTGCACTGTTGGAGCAAAATGATGGCTTTCTCCGGCGGATACTGGAAGATAACTCGTAGCTCAACGGATAAATTTTTTATCAGGAGACACAATTATGAGAAATATAGTAGCATGTAATTTGAATAGTTATGGGAAATATCACGACGGTGCGTATTCGCATCTTGCGAAAATTGGGTTGACCAACGTCGAGATCGCTGCGCCTGCGCCGGGGGATGTCGATAATGTACTAGCTGAGTTGAAGTCCCACGGACTCACGGCGACCAGTGTTGCTGCCGGTTGCGATGTTCAGGATGAAAACATCGTCTCAGACTTTCAGGCGTGCTTGGACGCGGCAGAGCAAGTCGGTGTGAAGGTTATCTTTACCAGTGCCCATGCCGGGGATCATGATCGCAATGTCATCTATGAACGGCTGAGGCAGATTGGTGAGAATGCTGCGCCGCTTGGGATCAAGGTCTGCTTGGAAACGCACCTCGATTTGGCGCACAACGCTGATGTCGCCCTTGAAACCATGCAAGGGGTAAATCACCCAAACATTTGCATTAACTTCGACACCGGCAATGTCTATTTCTACAATCATAACGTTACCGCCGTCGGGGAGTTAAGGAAAATCATCAATCATGTTGGTGCTGTCCACCTCAAGGATACCAACGGCGGGTATCGGACGTGGCACTTTCCCGCGCTCGGTGAGGGCGTAGTCGATTTCAAAGGGGTGTTTCAGATCTTGAACGACGCCGGGTTCTACGGTCCCTGCGCGATGGAGTTGGAAGGGATCGAAGGCGAAGATATTGATGAGGCAGGTGTACAGGCGCGAATGGAGCAATCTGTGGCTTATCTCAAGAGTATTGGGATAATGGATTAGGGTTGTATTTCAAGAGATGGGCTATGGTGCCGTGTCCCCAAAAAAGTGTTGACACTGCGTAGCAGAGTCGGTAAAATCAGCGACGATCCTTGGCAAGGCTATGTTTATTAGGACTCACGCACTTCAGTAGGGAACGGAGATCTCCGTTCCCTTTGTCTTAAATCACTGAGGTAATGCGTCCGAAGGCCATCAATATTGGCTCAATTTTCAAATGTCAACATGTCCTAGAAAGGCTTATAAGGGAAAGTAGATGAAATATATAAAACCGATAGTAGTAGTTGTTTTATGTTTAATATTTACGCAAATAGTTCATACAAAAGTTGATAAATATAGGTTCTTCCAGTTTTTTTCCGTATCAGGTCAATCTTTGTCTTTTGATGAGGAAAATGCTTTGTCCATAAATAACGACTTGGATAAGTACAAACCTGGTCAATTGAGGTTTAAGTTAATAAGCGAGGACAAAGCATTAATGAGAAATATCGTAACAAAGGAAGAGGTGACTTGCGATGTTATAAAGAGACCAAATAGCTTCGTAATCATAGAGGATAATGATGCAAAGATTCAAAATCATTTTATCATATACAATGATTGGTATAACGAACAAGAGGGTTATAAATGTATCTATATACAATATGACAACTCCGATCAAAAAGTAATCACGTCCTACATCGGAATAGCTAGGACATTATAGTGAGGGATAAGTCAGGTACATCAAAATTGGTGCAATTGATTATATGCCAACAGAACCCAGCTAATATTGCAAGCGTCAGCAACCGACGCAATAGTCGGGAATTGGAATTCCCGCCTACACAAGCATACGGTAGGAGGCGTGGCCACCGAATCGTGACACCGACTTTATGCTATATTGACTTGGGTGAGGTAATCCAAAAACATGAGGATAGGAGGAATAAATAGATGGCTGACGTACTACCACTTGTTACATATCCAGATTTGGAAGGTCGGGTCAGGGCGATAGAGGAAGACGGGTTTGTCTATTTCCCTGGGGTCCTTAACGCCGAGGAGATCGCTGAACTGCGAGACGCTATGGATCGGCTGACGCAGATCCCGGAAAGTTTTGATAGACACAATACACCTGAAAACGGAGGTTTTCTCAATAAGCATATCAACAATGCCTTCAATCGGGATGCTGTTTTTCTGCAATATCTAGACAAGCCGGAGATTATTGAGTTGGGAGAGGCGATACACGGCGAGGACTGCCATGTTATTGGGATGACAGCGTGGACCACGGGCCCCGGGCGTCCGGATCAGAACTTACATACCGATTGGCTGCCGATTAGCCTGCCTGCGGAGGTGTTGGCAGATCCGCGGGTGAAGGTTCCAATTTTTATCACGACCGCCCATTTTTATCTTGATGACCTGTATGAGGAGCTGGGACCGACAAAGTTCATTCCGGGGAGTCATCAGGCAGGACGTGGTCCCGACGGCGATGTCGAGTGGAAAGGGGTTGGCGATCATAGTATCCTGTGTAACGCCGGCGATGTCGTTATGTTCCGAAGCGAGGTGTGGCACCGGGGTTCTGCGAATACGAGCGATCAGGACCGTTATCTATTGCAGGTACATTACGCCAAGCGGATGATTACACAGAAATTTCCGCCTTATCTCAACAAGTTTCAGTTTGATGAGGCGATTCTCGCACAGGCAACACCACGACAACGACGATTGCTAGGTGACCATCGACCAAGTAATTATGACTGAGGGGCATTGGGATATTCGATTAGAATTTGGAACGTAGAGGAAAGAAGCGCGAGAAGAGATGGATCAAAAACCTGAAATCGCCGCTGACCGACCAAGTGCTAGGATCATTGCATTGGTCCTGTTACTTGGCTTGCTCTGGGGTGGGAACTCGGTTTCGATTAAAATCGGTTTGCAGGACGTTCCGCCCTTCGCACTTGCGACGATGCGCTTTCTCCTCGGATTTGCGGCGATTACGTTGTGGTCGTTACATCAGCGGGTTCGGCTTCGCATGAATCCGGGCGAGTTGCTCCCACTGATTTTTGTGTCGCTGATTTTCACGCTGCAAATTAGCACACTGAACCTCGGAACGCAAATCACAGAAGCGTCCCGTTCGACGGTTTTCATCAGCACATACCCATTCTTTACTGCGTTGTTCGCCCATTTCTGGGTGCCGGGGGATCGGCTCTCGGTCAGGAAGACAGTTGGGATTACCCTTGCATTTGGTGGTGTCCTTCTGACTTTCGGAGGCGATCTGAAATTTGACTCGCACGATTACCTGCGCGGGGACCTCATCGTCTTGCTGAGTGGTTGTCTGTTAGGTCTTCGAACAGTGGTTACCAAACTCATCATCCAGTCCATCCACCCGTATCGGCTACTATTCTGGTTAATGGTTTTTAGCATCCCATGTTTTGTTGTTTCGAGCTTGTTCTTGGAGAGGGATGCTAACTTTCACTTTACGGTTTCCGGCGTGAGCGCGATTTTTTATCAAGGTATCGTCATCGCTGGGTTCTGCTTTGTCTCTTGGACATCGATCCTTGAGAAGTATAGTCCGAGCAGGTTGGTTGTTCTTTTCTTTGTAACGCCGTTGTTCGGTGTAGTGTTAAGCTATCTGCTCTTGGGCGACGAGATCGGTTTCGCGCTGATTGTGGGTGCCTGCTTGGTCGCTTATGGAATCTATCTTGTCAACAAAAGATGAGCATTGAAAGACAAAAACAAGGATACGAAAATCCAAGTTAGGAGGACTGTATGCAAACAGACAAGGTCCGATTGGCGATCATCGGTTGTGGCGGGATGGCAGGTGCGCATCTGAACGCCTACATTGGGCTGAAAAATCTCGGCATTGATATATTCGATTTTGTCGCGATGTGTGATGTTGATATAGACCGGGCGAAGGGCTTTGCTGCGAGGGCTGCCGAGGTGCAAGATGGCGTGGAACCCAAGGTCTATGACGACATTGATAGGATGCTAGCACAGGAGACATTGACTGCCGCTGACATCTGCGGGCCTCATTTCCTACATCACACGCTTGCGATTGCTTGCTTTGAAGCGGGGGTTGACGTAATCGTTGAGAAACCGCTCGGAGTAACGGTCCGTGCGGGTTGGAAGATGATCAAGGGCGCAGAAGCGCACGATCGTATCCTTGCCACCGCAGAGCAGGTGCGACGATGGGTCGGACCGCGCACTGTTGAGTGGCTGATCAACCAAGAAAAACGGATTGGCGAGCCTCGTATGTTTTTCCGACAGAGTGTCAGTGGTGTTAACAACGATCCCGAAAATCTCTTGCGCGATGAAATGACGACATGGCGGAGAGATAAACTCACGGGCGGCGGAAACGGGATCATTGATGGTGGCGTGCACTACATAGATCTGCTCATCTATTTCTACGGCGAACCCGATGAAATTTACGCCCGGTCGGAGAATTTGAGTCAATACCAGTTCAAAGATTCGGACGGCAATTACGTGCCGCAAACTGTCGAGGACACCGCACTTGCAACGATAACATTTAAGAGTGGAGTCATCGGTCAGTGGGTCAACACCGGCGCCGCCCCGGGACGCAGTATCGGGTATAACAGCTATCACGGCAGCCTCGGTTCCATCTACAGCACCGGTGGATACCCACAATCGCCTGAGTTGCAGCTATGGGACGGGAGCACACAAGATCCGGAGGCATTACAAAGCACCTACATGGCAAACCTGAACCCAGAAGAAAAAGAGCGATTGTTCCCGCACGGCATCACGGAAGGAGTGATGCTTGAAGTCTACGATTTTCTGGATGCCGTTCGCACACGTCGTAGACCGGAACTTGACGGGGTTGATGGCTTGAAAGCGCAGGCGGTCTGCAACGCTATTTATGAATCGGGGTGGATCGGTCAGGCGGTGAAATTCGATGATGTCTACAACGACAGGGTGACAGGATATCAGGACGAGATTAATGAACGATGGGGGATTTAACCCCCGATTTGGAAGTCTGCATTTCGCCTGAAATGGTGAGGAAAAGGAAAGCGTATGGAGTGGAAGTTTACCCTCGGTGTCGGTGGCGCAGTCGTCCGGCAGGGACAGCTACTCTTGGTTCACCATGCCTACGGCGCCAAGATGTGGCAGATTCCGGGCGGATATGTCAAACCGGAGGAATGTGCACATGACGGGGTGGTGCGGGAGATCTACGAAGAAACCCATATCCGCGCAGCGGTTGATGGACTACTTGGGGTGCGCCACCGTGTGAAGGAAGGCGATAACTCAACTTACCTCATTTTCGGACTGACGCCGATTGAATCACACGATCCCACTCCCGATGGCCGCGAGGTCGATGCCGCGGGATACTTTACCCTTGAAGATATCGAAGCGTTTTCGTCAGACGAAATACCTGCGCTCAATCGGTGGGTGGCTCGGTGTGTTTTGAGTGGGACACCAAACATGCTGCTGGATCAGGGCGACCCTGATGACCTTAATCGTCCGTATAACCTTTACATTCGTCCTTGAACGTTCCACTTTCATGTATGAGGAGATTAAAATGAACCAACGCGAACAGGAAACGATTGTCAACGCAGACCAGCTCCAACAGGTCTGTAGCCAACTGTACCAAAAGGCGGGTGTTGCACGAGAATACGCCGATACCATCGCTCAGATGCAGGTGCTAATGGATTTGCGAGGCGTTCCTTCACACGCCACCCGCGGTGTGCCGGGCTATGTACGCGGAATGATAAGCGGGGGCACCAACCCGAATCCTGACATTAAGACGCTTGAAGATAACCCTGCGTCTGCCCTACTCGATGGGGATCGAGGTTTCGGGCACCTTGTCGCGATCCACGGAATGAATCTTGCTATTGAAAAAGCGAGGACAACTTCGATCGGCATTGTGGTTGTTCGGAACAGCAATCACTTCGGCGCTGCCTCCAGTCATGCGATACGCGCACTTGAACACGACATGATTGGTTTTGCAACCACCAATGGAGGCGGCGTGAACGTGGCGGTCTTTGGTGCGAGGAGCAACTCAATCGGCAACAACGCGCTTGCTTTTGCCATCCCCGTTGGCGAAGAACCGCCAATTGTGTTGGATATGGCGTGTGGTGCTGCGGCCGCCGGCAGGATTGGGACCGCGCGGATGTATAATCAGAAGATTCCTCTGGGCTGGGGACTCGACGAGAATGGGGAGGAGACTGATGATCCGTCAAAAGTGGCAGCAATCTTGCCCGCTGCGGGGGCCAAAGGATCTGCGCTCGCCATTATTATGGATGTGCTGTGTGGACCATTGGGTGGCGGACTGATGGGGATCAATAAGGCGTACAATCGACGGAACGCACCGCCCGAAAAAATTGCGACTGCTCACTTTTTCTTTGCTATCAACATTGCGAGTTTGACCTCGGTTGATCAATTTAAGGAGGAGATGGACGAACAGATTCGCACAACCCGCAAAGCGGAACCGCGCAAGGGCTTTGATCGGGTTACGCTTCCCGGTGAAATCGAGTGGGAGCTCACCCAAGAACGCCGTGCGAACGGTATTCCACTCCATAAGTCTCAAGTAGTGACTCTTGAAGAGTTGGCAGATGAGCTTGGGGTGTCTGTGCCTTGGAGACTGTGAAACGTGAGATGCGACTAGTTGTCCTCCGTGATAATGAGTAGTTGATTTGCTTCAACGTCCTTGAGGATTTGTTCTGCCCCACTGGGCCAGTCAATTCTTACCGCTTCTGCTTTTCTTTCTGTCCCTAGTCCAAAGAGGAGTCGCAGGTCGTGTCCTGAAAGATAGCTTGATCCGGCTTGCACCTCTTTCATCTGGATATGGGAAGAGGTCGTGACTTCGATGCGTGCACCTATTCCATCGCGATTGCTTTTGACCCCAACGGTTTTTATCATCAACCAGTTGTGGCTGTTTCCGCCTTCGTTGCGGAGCAGCACCCCTTCCTGATTCAGATTCACCACGAAAATATCGGTGTCGCCATCGTTATCGTAATCGCCAAAGGCGGCACCACGCCCCACCCTTTTAGTCGAGAAATACTCACCGGATTCCTCGGAGAGATCCACAAAGGTTCCCTCGCCTGCGTTGATGAAAAGCTGGTCTGTTTGTGCATATTCGAGCGCGTCGGATTCCGTTGGATAGAGGTGGCCGTTAGCGACAAAGAGATCTAATGCGCCGTCATTGTTCGCATCGAAGAACTTTGTTCCAAAAGCCAATTTTAGGAAACTCACTTCCCCCAGACCTACAATGTTTGTGAAGTCGATTAGGGCACCGTCTGCGGTGTTGTGGTAGAGTGTATTTGTTTCGTTGGAGAAGTTAGTGACGAAGATGTCCAGTGCGCCATCGTTGTTGTAATCCCCAAAATCGACCCCCATCCCGCCTTCTGCTACACCATGCTCGTTGTACGCTGCGCCTGCGAAGGGAGCGATATCGACAAAGCGTCCATCGCCAACATTGCGGTAGAGAAAATTGGGTGTTGTGTCGTTGGCGGCATAGATATCGATACGTCCATCGTTGTCGTAATCCCCGCAGGTAACGCCGAGTCCTTTGCCGTCGCTGTTATAAACACCAGTCTGCCTTGTGACATCGGTAAATGTTCCGTCGCCATTGTTTCTGTACAGGGTGTCTGAGATGCCGGCGTAGACCTGTGGATTGGAATAAATCCGCCGTCCGCGGGGATCGTGCCAATCTCGATCTTTCGCTATGTCATAGTCGAGGTAGTTGACGACATAGAGGTCTAGGTTACCATCGTGATTGTAATCCACGAAAGCGCAACTCGAACTCCATTTTTCTCCGTTTCCCACACCGGCGTGAGCGGTCGCATCGTTGAACGTGCCATCGCCGTTGTTTCGATACAGAATATTTTCCCCGAAATTGGTTACATACAAATCTGAGTCGCCATCGTTGTCGTAATCTGCGGCAACGCAGCCCATGCCGTAACTGGTATCTCCTACGCCCGCTGCCGCAGTGACATCGCTAAATCTCCCGTTCCTGTCGTTTTGATAGAGGATATTTGTTGGTAGGTCAGTGGTTTCGAAGCCGGGTAATGGAGCACCGTTAACGATGTAAAGGTCTAAATCTCCGTCGTTATCGTAGTCCAAGAAAGCCGCGCCGGAACCCATCGTTTCGAGATAGAACTTACGATCGGTGGCACCGTTTACGTGCTTGAAGGCGATCCCTGCCTCTGTGGTAATATCAACAAATTGAACCGCCATTTGGGCGTGGGAAACGGCGGTGAGGAGTTTGAGTGTGAAGAAAAAACAGAATTTTAGGTTTCTTTTCATGTTCTCTATCTTGCTCGGAGTTGCCGGGCGATTCTGAACTCTTGAGCGGCTTTTTTGGGTTCTCCCAACCGTTTATATGTCTCACCGAGATTTTCGTGGTACTCGGGGTTGCGCGGATCGAGCCGAATAGCAGTGGTAAATGACTGTGTCGCGTCGGAATACCTTCTTTGAAGGAAATAGCTCATCCCGAGCGTGTTATGTGCCTTCGGTTCATTGGGAGCAAGTCGGACAGCGGTTTCACACACACGCTGCATGTTGTCTAGCTGGTTGAGTCTCATGTAAGAAACCGCGAGTATATTGTAGACTCCCCAGTTGTCTGGATCCAGTTTGATGGATTGTTCGAGAGATGTGATAGCTTTTTCAAACCTACCGTATTGTGCATGCACACGCCCGAGTTGATGCCAGCGTTCGGGGCTGTCTGGATTCTGTTGGAGGGCAATTTCAAGCTGCGAAACGAGATTCATATAGGGTTTAAGACTTTGGTACTTTCTAATCAGTTCGGCACCTTTCTGGACGCTCCCCTGTCGGATATATGTGTTTCCGAGACTGTAGTACGCCCGGATCTGATCGGAATCCAATTCAATTGCTCGTTCAAAACAGGTAATAGCATCGTCAAATTTGCTCTGTTTTAGATAGACCATGCCGAGGTCATAGTATGGGTGGTACGGGTAATCGGGGGAGACTTTAGGATTCAATTCAATCGCTCTGCGCAACGCTTGAATCGCCTCTGGATACTGATTTCGTCTGAAGTAGGCGACGCCAAGCATCTGGTGCGCGCTGGGATTCTCGGGATCTATCTTCAGTGCGGTTTGAAATGATTCGATTGCCGATGTGGTTTTGGCGAGATAGAGGAGGTATATGCGTCCAAGGAGACGGTGCGCTTCCTCACGGCTGGGGTCGATCTGAATGGCTTGTTTGAGCGATTCCACAGCGAGCAGATAATTCTCGCCTTTACTCAAGTCTAGTCCACGATTGTAATATTCCACGAAGGCAGAGACTTCACTGTCTACCGCAGCAGGCTGCGATGCGTGTACGGAATGAACCATTTGATGACTTTGAGAAACATCAGATCTCTTGTCTCCTAGTTGAGCCTTTGATCCCAATTTCAATCTTTCAAGTTCGAGGGTTGTGTATTGTGTTTCACCCTCGGTGATCTGAATGAACTGATCGAGAGGCACGTCATGGAATGTTTGTGTGAGTCCAGTGGTGTGCCAGAAAATCTTAAGACTCTCAATTTTTTCCGCTTTCCCTAAGCCGATGGTTTGCCTAAGTGGGTTGGCACCGAAGCTGCCGCCACTGTTGACATGCTTATAAATCGAGCGTGGCTCTCCGTTTTCGATGATCTTGGCATGGATGCGCGCCCCGATTGCTGATCGGTTGGAGCGCACACCGACAAGTTTAATCGTGAGGAAATGGTTTCCGAGCCCGGGGTTTTCATACAAAACGTTACTGTACCCATCGCCCGGAAAAGCACCGCCCATCTGCTCGAAGATGTCTTGGTCGCCATCGTTGTCGAGGTCCGCGAAGACGACGGCGTGTCCCTTCTGCAGATGTCCGAATCCGCCAGCGTAAGTTACGTCGGCGAAATCTACTCCCTGACGATTGCGATACATGAGGCTTGGCATGAGATTTTTGTAGTCCGGGTATCCGGTGCCGAGGTAGAAATCGAGATAACCGTCGTTGTCTAGGTCGCCGAAGTTTGATCCCATTGGCGCATTGGGTTGCACCAGATTGTGTTGGCGTGCGACCTCCTTGAAGTTACCCTGCCCATCCCCGCGATACAGATGGGGTAACTCGCCCTCACCTGGGTCAGGACGGTTATGATAACTCGTCCTTGATTCCGGTCCTGCCGTAGAAGGTGGAGTGCCTATGGCGATGCCGAGGGCATTTGCTGCGAGATGTGAGATGCCAGCGGAATAGGCGGACGCAAATAGGTCTAATACTCCATCGTTGTTGAAGTCCCAGAACCAGGCGGGGAAACTGCGCATCGGCAGATCGACGTTGAGTTGTTCTGCCACATCGGTGAAGGTGCCGTTCCCGTTATTGCGATAGAGGCGGTTGGCTCCTTTGAAATTGGACACATAAAGGTCGAGGAACCTGTCCCCATTGTAATCGCCCCAGATTACTGACTTGGTAAAGCCGTAGTTTTCAACGCCGGCTTCGGCAGCCACATCGGAGAACGTGCCATCGCCGTTGTTGCGGAATAGCTGACAAGGGGCGTTGAACGTTTCCGTAGATTCGTTTCCGATGTACAGATCGAGGTTGCCATCGTTATCGTAGTCACCCCAAGATGCTGTCTGAGTGGGATAGTGCACCTCGCCTAAACCAGCATCGAAGGTTACATCTGTGAACGTGCCATAGCCGTTATTACGCAGCAGGGAGTTGGGGTGTTGCCCTGCTGCTTCTAACCAAGCACCCCGCAACACAAGGATATCGACATCGTCATCGTTGTCGTAGTCCGCTTGGATGAGATTTAGGCCGCCGTACAAACCTGCAAGCTCTGCCTGTTCCGTTTGCTCTGAGAAGGTTCCGTCCCGGTTGTTGCGGAAAAAGTGAATTTGTCCGGCGGGATCCCAAGTCGAAACGACGATATCCAAGTAGTTATCGTTGTCGAAGTCATCAACGATTGCACCGCCAGATAAATCAAATGTATCAAGCCCTAGATGTGGTGCGATATTGGCGAAACGCGGCATTTCTTCTTCAGATCGGAACGCCTCTTGGGGTAGGAGGTATGGTTCAGGTACGTGGTCTGGATAGCCGCCGACTGTCATGTAAGCGATGTTGAGCAGCCATCTTGCCTCTAGATGGAGTGGTAATTCAACTGTCGTGTTTCGGAGCACTTCCGTGAGGTAGGTTATCGCTTGCAGCGAACTCTCTTGTTGACTGTGAATCCCACCCTCTCGCAAGGGTAGAATACAGCTGTCAGGGTTGCTTGCAGCTCCGATCTGGTTGGGGCAGCAATTCTGTGTTTCGCCCCGCCGCATATACGCTACGGCGAGTCGGAAGAGGGTCTGATTTGCCATCAACGGGGAGAGTTGCCCTCTCAGTTGGGGTAGCAATCGTCCCGCCTGTGTGAGCTGGTCAATTGCTGCTTGTTCGTTTCCGAGCCGAAGTTCTGCCTCGCCTAGCTCTGTGTGGAGACGCCATCGATCTAGACCCGAAGAATCGATGGGTAAGTTGGCGAGATGTCTACGCAGCCGACGCGCTAGTCCTTCGCCGATGTAATTGTTCGTCTCAGCGGTTTGATCCGCAATCTGTTTGAGGGTGGCGAGCATCCGTTGATGGTTGGCTGTTGCCGTATCGGCATCTGCGGACACGTTTCGTGTGATGACGACGGATGTTCCAATAACGATCAAGGCAAACAAAACACAGAGAATAATCCTTAAAGGTGATTTAATCGGTGATTGCTGCACAACTTGAATTCTCAAGTTAAAGTCCGCAAGATAGTGTGGTGGATTGTTAAAATTTCGCTTGATAATTGGCATAGGTGGTGCTACTCTAAAGACGTGATCAACTGCAACTCTCGGTGTACAATCGAGGGCGGCTTATAGAGGAGTTAATTTTGGGAGACATTCAAACGTTCAAATATTCCGATGAGAGTCGTCATCTAGACGCGCTTGTTGATCAGTTGGATCCCAACGGTGCCCCTCAGATTCGTTGGGTTTATCGTGCTGTTCGACATATAAAAGCGGGTGGTGGGAGACTTGGGATCTTTTCCGGATCTTT
The DNA here is from genome assembly GCA_003635265.1 of Candidatus Poribacteria bacterium. GTDB lineage: Bacteria > Poribacteria > WGA-4E > WGA-4E > PCPOR2b > PCPOR2b. The sequence continues at coordinate 374,500 of PYIZ01000010.1, read as the reverse complement.
CAACCCGCTCACCGTCGCCCATATCAAAATGATTGAAGCGGCACAAAAAAGATACGATCTGGACGAGATTCTGCTAATTTTGGCGAGGGCGAATGTTGACAAGGGTGTGTTCGGTCTTTCGCTTGCAGATCGGCTATTGATGCTCAAGGCGTACACAGCGAATCGGGCGGATTTTTCTGTTGCGGCTTGCAGCCACGGCAAATTTATTGAGAAGATCGAAGCGTTAAAGCCTGCGTATCCCTCCGGTACACACTTCTCATTCATTGTTGGCTATGATACGTTCATTCGCCTGTTCGACCCGAAATATTATACCGATTTGCACGGCGCATTGGAAGCCCTTTTTGATCAATGTCGCTTCATTGTTGCAAACCGCCACAACTATGACGTGGATGCTGTGAGACAAGTGATGGAAGCGCCGGATTACCGTCGTTACGCGAGCGGGATTGATCTGATTGAGTTGCCGGGTTTTTACGCAGAGATTTCTTCGACGGACATCCGAGCGCAGATTCAGGCGGGAAATTCGGTGGATCACCTTGTGCCATCGGAAGTGCAGGGATTCCTCAAGGCGGTTCAGGCGTATCAGGCTTGAACGCTAGTCCAGACCGGGGTTGTCCACTCGTAATGAATAACGACTCGGTTGGTCCTTGGACATATATAAACCTGTCGATCTAGATGGCTACAGTGCTGGCATGTCCGGGACCGACTCCCTAACTGTATTGGTAAAAAAAACTCACATTTCGCCGCGATCTGTTTCATCTGCTCCTGATTTGCCGGGGTAAAGTGGAACACCTCAACAGACTCCCCTACGAGATTGATTACGCGATCTGTCCGCCCTTCGCCTTGCCATATATCGTTAATCAGCTCTTCCAAAATGGCGCGATAAGTCTGCTCGCCACTCGGCTCTGGTGAGTGGAGCGTGATATCGTTTTCTAGGCTATATTGTATCAGGTTTTTTAATCAGTTTTCCCGCTTGCGATACTGTGCTCTCATTTCAGCTATAAAGATTTCACGAAATTCTTCCCAACCAATTTTTTTAGATTTCCACTGTGTGAGTAACTCCTTTGACGGTGCCAATTCTGTGATATTTTCCATGCCGGGAATCTTTTCGTAACAGATTGCGTACTTTTTGTCCGTTTTGCTGGCTGCGGCGTTTTCTACTGAGTTTAGGTATAGCATGGTATTGCCTCTTTTCTATTAGAAATTATCGTGTCTTATTCAAGAAAAAACGTGCTCTTCACCGTGGGTGCGGCGAAGGATTATTTTAACTCTCTTTAAGAACGGCAAGATTACTAATCTTGATACAAAAAGCGTATCAGCGATCTTTTTCAGGGAGTTTTTTTAGGTTTAATCTGCTGTCGTGCACATGGAGGTGGAAGCATTGTAGAATTGACGTGTTTTTTTAACTTGGCATTACATTTGCACGGAGGAATACAATGACACAAATAGGTGCACAGGTTGTTGTTAGACCAGATAATAGCGTGGGAACGAAGGCGACCGAGATTCGCTCGCCCGGCAGAGGTGAGGTGCTTGTCGAGACGGTATGTACGCTGATTAGTGCGGGTACAGAGCTCGGTACGCAAGAACAGGGACGGACGGACGATTTCACCCCCGGTTACTCCAACACCGGGCGGATCATCGAGATCGGTGAGGGCGTGGAGGGTTACGAAATCGGCGACCGTGTGTTGTCGCTAGGACGACACGCGAGTCATGTCACTGTGTCTGCTGCACCACAGTCGTTAGCGAAGCTACCAGATGGTGTGTCCTTCGATGAAGGCACTTTCGGTGTGCTTGGAAGTGTTTCAATGCACGGCGTCAGAAAGGCGCGGATTGAGCTGGGTGAGTTCGCCTGCATTACGGGGATGGGACTTGTTGGTCAGTTGGCGTTGCAGCTTGCGGCGCAAACGGGTGCGGAGTTGCTCTTCGCAATCGATTTGAGTGAGCCGCGGTTAGAGGTGGCAAAGGCTTCGGGAGCGACGCACGCGCTGAATCCGAGCAGCTGTGATCTCCGTTCCGAAGTTGACAGTGCCACCGAAGGACGCGGGTTAGATGTTACCGTTGAGGCTTCTGGTTACCCGGAGCTGCTGCCGATTGCGTTCGACATGGCGCGGATTGGTGGGCGAATTATGGCGCTGGGATCAATCTGGCACCGAAAGATCGAGGTGGACTTTATGGACTTCCATCTGAAGGAACTCACCTTAGTTGGGTGCCACCAGCCAAAATGCCCAACGGTTGCGACGCCTGCGTTTCCTTGGACGCAGCAGTATAACCGGCGTCAGATCTTGAAGATGATTGAGCGCGGTGAACTCAACGTGGGTCGTTTGATCACACACCGACTGCCTTATACAGAGGCGGGTGAAGCGTACCGGTTGCTGCGCGATGAACGTGACAAATCGTTGGGGGTCGTGTTGACTTGGTAGGTAGTTATAGACCTCTTTAACACAGATTGCTTTGCCTCCTGATCTCATCGAGCGACACGGAAAAGATAATAAGTAAGATTTGGTTTTTACCCATTATGTACGACGTAGCTTATGCGGTTGATGTAACTATGGTGGATTCTAAAAATAAATGGACACTTTCGCCCCCGGTAGGTGCGGTTTCCGAACCGCACCGCATAGGTGCCGTGGTAGGTTGAAACGGCGCAGTTGGAAACAGCGCCTACCAATTTGGATTGTCTCATTAATTCTAAAATCTACTATAATTGAGGGTTTATTTTTTTATAAAATGATGAATAGTGAGGGTAAAGCATGGGATATACAAACATCACGGCGCGAGAAATTCGATTGCTTGCAGTTCTCGCGCTCATAGCCGGGGGCGTTTTTGACTACCTGTTTAATGGAAAATTGATCGGGGTTTCATATCCCTTGTTTGCAGTCGTTTTCTATTGCCTATTTTGGATCGCGTCGCGCAGGCAGGTTGCATTCCAACTTGACTTTGGTTGGTTTCTGTTTATCCCTATTTTATTGCTCGCGATAGCGTTCGCCATCCATTCGAATCCGGTGTTGCTTGCCCTCAATTTTGTTCTGATCCCACCGCTCCTGCTTCTTCAGACGACGCTGCTTGTTTATAGATATGAATGGTCTAGCGTTCGATCTGTCGTCCGTTTTTTAGGTAGATTGCTCCGTCAAATTTTTGACAATGCGCCGAAAGCATTCCTAGAGGTTATTTCGCTGGCGAAAGTTGCGGATAGAGTCGCGCCTGAGAAGCGTAAAACTCTCAAAAACATTTTTATAGGCTTGATACTCTCTGTGCCTCTGTTAGTTATTGTAATTGCATTGCTTGCGGAGGCAGATACGGTGTTTCAAAGTCTGATCGTCAATGCTCTCAAGTCCTTGGAATTTATTGGTACTATCCCTTTCGCCGAACATGTAGCGGTTATCGGGATTACCACGGTGCTACTGTTTGGTTATTTGGCGATAGTACTAAAGGCACAGGTGGAGGGGGTGTCGGCACCTATTGAGGGCGATACAGGTGGCTGGGACACTACCATCATCGCTACTGTTTTGGTGATGGTGAACGCTGTCTATATCCTGTTCTGTGTGATTCAGTTTAGATACCTTTTTGGTGGTGAGGAAATGATCCGCGCTATTCCGGATTACACTTATGCGGAATACGCGAGACGGGGTTTTTCCGAGCTAATTGTTGTTACCGTTATTAACCTAAGCATTTTACTGATAGGTCTGCGCGTCACTAAAAATGATGGCAAGTTGGATCGCTTAGTTTTTATGCTACGCTGTCTGCTTGTACTTTGCACGGTAATTATACTGTATTCCGCACACTTGCGATTGAAGTTGTACGAGGAAGCGTACGGCTACACCTACGCACGGATTTTTGCCCACACCTTTATCTGCCTGCTTTTTATTCTGTTTCTGCTCATGCTTTACAAACTGTGGCGGAGGAAATTACCTTTGCTCAAAGCCTTTGCTATCGCGGCGTTGCTCGTCTATACCGGTCTGAACTATGTGAATGTTGACGCAATGATTGCACGGAAAAACATTGATAGGTACTTTAGAACCGATAAGATCGATCTTGATTATTTGCAGGAGCTATCCTACGACGCGATACCGGAATTAACGCACTTGCGCACCGCTGATAATGAGGATATGGCTGCAAAAACAATAGCAGCATTTCTTCACGACAAGCAATCGGAGCTGCATTCAGAAAGTCCTTGGCAATCCTACAATTTCTCGAAAGCAAAGGCGAAACGAATCCTATCTGAGATTCATCAGTGATCTTCCAGGGCAAATTACCACATAGAATCAACCGCAGAGACGCGGAGAACACAGAGAATACAAGCCAAGAAAAACATCTTGTCTCATGTCAAGAAATTGTTCCACAGGAACCGATTTTCTGACAAGCACGGGCGGGGAGACCCCGCCCCTACGGTATTTCTTCATGCTTTAACTTTCCTTTTATATGAAAGTCAATCTTTGTCACTAGTGAAGCCGTGGGTCTTGCCGTAGCGAGGCAGCCAGTAGTCAAACCATGTCTGTTCACACCGTTGATCACAAAATTTTAAGGGTTTGTCATTGTATTCTACGCGCCACAGACGTCTGACCAACATCTTTCCACACAGATCGCAGTGGTGGATTTGCGTGGCGTATAGCGCATCAGAAATCGGTTCCCACTGAGCCATTAAGATACCTCCTCAGTTCCGCCTGTCCCGATGTAATCGGGGAGAGTCTTCGACCTTTCGCTGCGAAGATTTGCCGTCGCACTTTCGTCAACACGCCAGTCTCCCGCCTCTTGAACAAGCAACACGGCGTATATATCCCGTGCTTCTTCAGGGGATGCCAAGCCCTCACGGACATCATCCAGAACCTCGCTTGGTTCTCGTTTTTCGGGCGGTCCGTAACCACCGCCCCCCGGACTGACAATCCGAATTTCGTCGCCGCCTTGGATTTGAATATCGGCGAATTTGTTGGGCGAAGCGGTGCCATAGACTTCAGAAAATGTCCGCCAACGATTATCACCATTTTTCCGAATTCGCACTGCGCCGCTTGCTCCCTCTTGTCCACCGAATAGCCCCCACGCGCCCGTCTCATGCCTGTCCATAAAGCTTGAAACTGTGATTTCTGGTGCGAGCGCTTCGATGATCCGTTCACTGCCACAGCCGCCACGATGCTGACCGTGCCCGCCCGAATCTTCGACGATGCGATACCTTTTCGTCAACCAAGGGTAGCGTGTTTCAAAGACCTCGACTGGTGTATTCCGGCAATTTCCGTTGATTGGGCACTGTGTGTGGTTACCGTCGCCTGTTGCTTTACCACCCCAACCGCAGCCATCAATGTGGTAGTTCGCGTAATATTGATCTGTATCTGGGTGTATTCCTCCGAAAAGGAAGTTGCAGGAACTCGCACCGGTCGCTGCTGCGACGCGCTCCGGCACAGCGCCTGATAGACAGCCGAACAGGACATCAACGATCCGTTCGTGGATCTCAGAGTTGCCGCCAACGCTGGGGCCTGGGTGTTTCACGTTCACGACGGTCCCCGGTGGAACGATCAGTTGAATTGGTCGATAGCAGCCTGAGTTGCGGGGGATAGTCTGATCTGTGATATTTAGCATTGCGTTGAACGTCGCTGATGCTGTCACGCCGTAGGTGCAGTTACAGGGACCGCGTGCTTGGGGACTTGAGCCGGTATAGTCAAAGAGGATGTTTTCGTCCTCCACGATGGCTGTGCAGTTGATTCGATACCGTTTGTCGGGTACTACGCCGTCATTTTCGATCCAGTCGTCGAATTGGTATTCGCCGTTGGGGATGTCTCGGATTTCTGCGCGCATCCGCGCTTCCGAGTAGTCCATGAGCTGCTTCCCTGCGGCAAGCACTTCATCGAATCCGTAGCGATCGAGCAGTTCGTGGAGTCGTCGTTCTGCCACGTTGAGCGATCCGAGCATGGCGTGGAAATCACCCCATGAGGTGCGCGGCGTCCGGTGGTTTTCAAGGATAATTTTCCAGATGTCCTCAACAGGTTCTCCTTCTCGGATAATCTTGACTGGCGGCAGTCGGAGACCTTCTTGGTACACTTCCTTGGCGTCTGCCGCAAAACCGCCGACTGCTTTTCCACCAATCTCTGTGACGTGGGCGATGTTGCCGATGAACCCGTATAATTCGCCGTTGTGGTAGACCGCCTGAATCACCGTATGCTCCGGCATGTGGCAGCCGCCGCGATAGGGATCGTTGTGCATCACCACATCGCCGGGCTTGAAATTCTCCAGACCGATTTCGGCGATTGTCCACTGCATGGTATAGAGGATGGCGCCGATCTGGGCGGGACAAAACTCCGCGTAAGCAACCATCTCGCCGTCACGGTCGAAGATGACGCAGGAGAAATCCAGCCCTTCGTTAAAGATGGAGGAGTATGAGGTCTTCATCATTGCCAATCCCATCTCACGACAGGTGTTGACAAGGTAATTGTTGATGATAGTGAGTGTGACGCTGTCGATTGATTTGTCTGTTTTCATCGGTTTCTCGCAGGAAAGAGACACTGCGCTCCTCAGTCTTCACTTGCCTGACGAATACGGAGTCGGGCTTCTTCAACGACTACCAAGGCTCGCTGTGAAAAATCTATCTCATGATGCAAAAGTTGGTTACAGACTCTGATAACATTGTAAGACTTCAGGTTCCTAATCCGCAGAAAAATGATACCAAGATAAGGCTGATCTTCATGAATGGCTAACATCCCAAAATCCGCATCATGAGTCAACACCCAGCGATTGTCATGATACGCAATTTCAAGCAACTCGTCGTCACTTTTGCCATGCCATTTTTGTTCCTTCGTGTCTAACACGTCAAGACCATGATTTCTGAGAAAAGCCACAACCTTTGGAGAGACATTCTCATCGGTGAGAACTCGTAGCTGGTGAAATTTCATGGGACTGGCTCCAACTCCAGATATACCTCATTCTTGTAGCAACGAGCCGCATATCTGAGGCAAGCGTGAATCTCCTCTTTGGTTAAATGTGGATAATCTTCAAGAATCTCTTCTTCACTTACATCGGAAGCGAGCAAGTCAAGGATGAACTCTACGGATATGCGAGTTCCTTTGATAATCGGTTTTCCTCCAAGTATTCTCGGGTTTACAACAATTTCTGCCATTTTTAGTCTCCCTCTGTCCTTATGTGATGACTGTTTGACGACCAGAGTTTAGTTGTTCAATTTTTCGGATGGGCACAACAAATGTTTGCCCTTACTTACGGTAAAACGGATCAATACTTCTACGGTTAAAGTGAGCCATAGTGCTATTCATGGCATGTCTTGAGAGACCGACGATGAATTGCCTGACGACGTTCATGGCGATCAGAATACGACAAAATCGAGATGTAAGTCAACGCTTTTTTAGTACTTGGCTAGGACTATTTAGTTTTCGTTTGTTTCTTTGATTGTATGTTTGCCTTCGCGAGACACTTTTGTTTTTTCAGGACATCTCAAGTAAAGGAGATAGCATTACACTTGTTCAGGAGGTAAAATGAGCAAAGAACAAGCATATAAGCGACTCCAGATTCATCTCATGGTTTTTCTATTCTTTCTCAGCAATTGCCGGCCAAAGTAGATTCGGTTGACATTTGGGCGTCGAGATATGAATCTCGACCTACAGGCCACTTGATTTCTCGGAGAAGTACCTATCTTGGGGGGTAGGTAGCACACCTACCCCCCAAAGACGTTAACCCTATTGAGTTTATTTCTTGTTGAAGACGATGGTACTACCATCATCGCTGTTAAGTGTGAGAGTATTCCCATTTCTAGACCATGTACCGGTCTCTTCGTCTGTAGGACCGACTGGCTCTACGTCTCCTTCAAACAGACCGGTTCCTTCTACTTCTTTAGGTGTGAGTGTGTAGTTGGAGCCAGATAGGGAATAAGTTCCCATCATTCTTATTGAACCTTCCCCTGAAATAGTTAAGCCCTGCTCTTTCACTTCAAACTTCACACCGAATTCCATTTCCATTGTTCCATCGTTATTAAACGTCCATTCGTTGGCGGTAATGTCGAGGTCTGTGTCAGCGTCTCCAAAATCTTCTGCAAAATCTTGTTCAAGACTTTCGCCATCAACAGTTTCCATTGCCCATGTACCGACCCAATCATTGTCATCATCATCACCACCACAACTGATGATTCCGATAATAAGAATTGCCCAAAGACTAACTAACCACAAAAACGAACGGAGGGTTACTTGTGCAAACATTTTTTTCTCCTTTTCAGTTAGAATAAACTTTAGATTTGTAAATGAGGAATAAAAGGAAAACCGGCAAGAAATGCCTACTTTTTTTTGGCAACTTTTTGCTACTCACAGCTTATACCAAATGACTGCATGAATAAAAAAAAGAGATGGCAGCAATAACTATGATTGATTTACGGCTGCCTCTAACTTCGCCTGTTCAAACTGAGTCCGAAATCAGAACAGACAACCGCCGGGATTATAATTCCGAGAAAACGAGATGCCAACTGTTATCGGCATGATGTCTTGGCTTTCTAACGTAAAGAATGGTCTATCTATTCGCAGCTCAAGATTCAAGCGACTCTGGGTAAGGCGTAGTGCCTCTACTCCGGCAACACCATAAACACCTAAGCCGAAATCCCCTTCTGAATCATAATAATCCCTTTCATACCCGACAAGCATTATGGCGAGTCCACCGCCTACATAGGGTGAAATATTCTGTTTGTTGAGGAAGTAACGTCCGCCGATTGCCCAAGAAGCGTAGCCGAAACCGTCGCTGTCGTCCGTATAGTCGTCCTCATAGTTCACAGCAAACCGAAGGTCGGACCCCACAGCATAGGAGGGTGTTTGATAAGACCAACCCCACCCATAGCCAGGTTCAGCTGCTATGTCTGTACCGGGAACAAAGGTTCCGAAGATTTCTAAATGCCAGAGGGATTCACCCGATATCTTGCGGAGTTCGCGAGCCTCCTGTTCCGTGACGTTTTCCATATCAACTGTATCATCGATTGGTTTGCTGTGGACAAGCGCATTAACCAGTCTCGGTGCTGCAGGGATCATCTCTTCGATATTTGCCAAGGTTAGTTGCTGTTCGGCGATGATCGTGCCGATAGGGTTTTCTTGACTCAATCGCACGATAATTTTCTCGCCCAGCCGGCGCAAAACGACGCGATACACGCTGGCTGAAGCAGGTGCTTCATATACGGGGGCGGCGATTGATATGCCGTGCTTGCGCAGTTCATCACACACCAATAGCGCTGCGGTCTGTGCATCAGATTCGGGGATGCCCGGATGGTCTCCAATCAGGCAGACAGTGGGAACCTCCGCTTGTGCCGCAGCGGAGATAACTGGCAAAACAAACAACGCAAAACCAAGTACAAGTTCCCATTTTCGTTTTGGGGTAAACATATTAACAGTCTCCTTCTGAAACGAAAAATGGAGTCCATATCTCAAACTGAAATATATATGGACTCTGATTTAGGATTTATTAAATTCGATATAGATTATGGTTCACGTTAAGAAATCTTGCAATAGCGACCATCGGTTGCTGTTTGTGTGCTGTCCTTCCTTTTCACATGAGCCTCGGCTATTTCCGAACAATTACCTTTCGGGAACCGATGAAATAACAGGTGAAGTAAGTGACACATAGATCGAATACGGTATACCCCGTCCTAATTTCATAGTCGGTTGCCGTACCTGCCATGGCATTTGTGTCAACTCTATTGGCTGGCACTAATCCGAACAACACGTACCATTGACGGGCTACCACCACGTCATTGCCTTGTGGGCCGTTGCCTACTTTGTGGATGTGCCCGGCGCAACCCGTGACAAGCAGAATTGCTAGCATGAGCACGACGGCTATACATCTCCTTAACATAACTTCCTCCTAATTTAGGGTGCGTTGGCTATCAAGTTGATAGAACCGATTGATAATTCAATGGCTCCAAGTTTCGTTTCATAAACCTCTCTGGGAACGACGCGGTTGACACCTTTCTCATTGAGACGGCAACTCGGATTGATTTAATAAGAAAAGTATCAACCCGATTAGGCTTTAATTTTTGTTGAAGGTAATGGTCTCGCCATCATCACTGTTTAGCGTGAGCGTATTCCCTTCTCTAGACCATGTGCCGGTGTTTTCTTTGAGAGAAGCGATAGGAATCTCTTCCAGCGTGAGAGTATAGTTGGAACCAGATAGGGAGTAAGTGCCCGTTGTTTTATTTGAACTCGTTATTGCAATTGGAGAGTCTTCGCCCTGATTTCCAAGCTTAAAACTGATCTCCGCTTCCAATGTTCCGTCGTCATTAAATGTCCAGTTGTTGGTAACGATGGAAACAGTTACTCCCTCTGTTCCCAATTGTTGTTCCAAAACTTGTTCCAAGGTTTGACCATCAAAGGTTTCGAGACTCCAAGTGCCGACCCATTTGTTATCACCAGCATCATTATCAGCGCCACCACTATCACCACCACAACCGGTGATTCCGATAACAAGGACTGCACAAAAGGTAACTAGCCACAAAAACGAACGGAAGATTACTCGTTGAAACTCTTTCATCTCTTTTCCTTTTAAGTTAGAATAAACTCTAGATTTTTGAGCAAGGTCTAGAAAGAAAACAGACATCTATCTTTCTTTCTGTTGCTCTTCCTTTACTTCAAGATGAGCATTTTCTGAGTGGCAGAATAATCGCCTGCGGATAGGTGGTAGAAATACACTCCACTAACTACTTGCTCACCGAGTTCATTTTTGCCGTTCCAATAGATGGCACGGCTACGGTTCTGATACCTTCCCGCAACTTGATATCCCAGCCCAAACTGCCGAACCACTTGCCCACTCATGTCGTAGATAGTCAAGGTCACATCTGCATCGTTTGCGAGGTGGTACGGTATCCACGTCTCCGGATTGAACGGATTGGGATAGTTGGGCAGCAGAACAGTTTCTTTCGGGAGCAGTGTTGCAAGAAGTTGCTCTAAGAAGAGAATACCTTTTAGGGCTGTTGGGTCTGTGAGGTCGAGTTGCTGTGCGTGGGAAAGCCATAATTTTACATCCGCAACGGTGAATAATTCAAGTATCTGCGGATATGCCGAAGGTGCGGCTCCAGCGTTGTCTAGTGCTCCAGCGACTGTGGTGAGATCATCAATATTTACGACCCCATCCCCATTGATATCGGCGCTGTTTATCCCTGTCTGCCCGTAATTTGATGCCACCAACACCAAATCTTGGAGGTCCACCACACCGTCGTTGTTTGCATCAGCTTCAAGCCCGGCGGTGACGGATACTTCTGCTGTGAGTGCGGATCCGCTGTAGTTTGCTATTGCTCCCGGTCCCACGGTGAAGATAAGCGTGCTAGCGGTTTGGAAGTTTCCGTCGAATGTTAGTTCAATCGTTACTGTTGTGTCGGTTTCGCGCCTTACACCGAACGTTCCGACAGTGACACCGTCAATGCCGGATACGGTCACCGCATCTCTGATTCTGAAGCTGGATCGTTCAAAAGTACGACCACTTAAGGTTAGTGTGACCACGCTCTCATCCAAGGTTGATTCTGTCAATGGAGATGTAGTTGAGGCTACTACCGATTCCATGGACGCAGAAACGGGTATGTGATTAGTGAATGCGGGGCCATCGTAGCCTGATATTGCTCCTGATTCCACAGTGACGGTGAGGGTGGCATCGATGTCGAAGTCGGTGCCATCAAATTCAAGTTCAACGGTCACCTCTGTATCGCTTACGCGGTCTATATCGAACGTCCCGACAGTGACACCGTCAATGCCGGATACCGTCACGGCACGTCTGACACTGAAACTAGAGTCTTCATAAGTCCTACCACTGAGTGTCAGTGTGACCACGCTTTCATCCAAAGTTGCCTCTGTTAACGGAGCTGTGGTTGAGGCTACCAACGACTCCGAACCCGAGGTGACGGGTATCTGTGCGGTGAATGCGGCCCCACTGTAGTTTGCTATTGCCCCTTCCGCTACGGTAATGGTTAGCGTACTATTTGTGTCGATGTTTCCGCCGAATGTCAGTTCAACGGTCACCTCTGTATCGCTGACACGGTCTACATCAAACGTGCCAACAGTTACACCTGGGATGCCAGAAACTGTCACAGCGTTTCTAATCCTGAAACTAGATCGCTCAAAATTCCTGCCACTGAGTGTGAGGGTTACAACGCTTCCATCCAACGTCGCTTCTGTCAAGGGAGCAGTCGTTGAGGCTACCAACGACTCCGTACTCGCGGTGACGGGAACTTGTGCGGTGAATGCGGCCCCACTGTAGTTTGCTATTGCCCCTGCGCCTACGGTGAAGGTGATTGTGGAATCTGTGTCGAAATCGGTGCCATCGAATGTGAGTTCAACAGTGACTTGTGTGTCACTCACACGGTCAATATCAAATGTTCCAACAGTAACGCCTGAGATGCTAGTCGACACTGTTACATCGTCTCTGATCTTGAAACTGGAGTCTTCATAAATTCCACCATTCAGAGTAAGTGTGACAACACTTTCATCTAAAGTTGTCTCTGTTAATGGAGCTGTTGTTGAAGCTGCTATCCCGTCCGGCTGACTCTCGCTGCCTCTAGGTGTTTGGTCGCCATCCGAATCGCTGCTGTCGCCCAGTTCCTCTATTTCCCATGAACCGCTGGAGAGTTCTGTGGCAACGAAGTGATAATCCTCATCATTGATGGTTGCAGTAAGACTCAGCGAACCACCGATGGATACATTGTTGATCCACGAAGGTAAGTCGGGGATGTCCAACTGTGCTTGCCCGTTATCAAGCACGGAAAATGTGGCATCGGTGTCGGGGTAAATGCAGCTCTCCCCGGGCGCAAGAATATCCCCAACCTGACAGACCGAACCTGATCTCTGGGTTACGGAGGTTGGGGCAGTTTCGGATGTGATCTCCCACTGGCGAACCCGACCATCCTGACTTCCGGTGACGAGCATATTTCCATCAAAGGCAACGCTCTCAACGGGCGACTCATGCCCAAGCGTGGCTTTATGTTCTGGCATATAAGGGTCCCACAAACGAGCTACCCCGTCCATACTTCCAGTTGCGAGTAAATCGCCGTCAGGACTAAAGGCAACACTCAAAACAGGTGACTCATGCCCAAGTGTGGCTTGGAGTGTCTCTGTGTGGGTGTCCCATAATCCGACTAAGCCATCAGCACTCCCACTGGCGAGCAGGGACCCATCGGGGCTGAAGGCGACGCTCAAGACACTATCCATATGCATCTCAAGTGTAGCTTCGAGCGTTTCTGTTATGGGGTTCCATAGTTGAACTGTGCCGTCAGCGCCTCCACTGGCAAGTAGCGAGCCATCGGAATTAAAGACAATACTCAAGACATCACTCGTATGCGCTTCAAGCGTGGCTTGGAGTGTTTCTGTTATCGGGTTCCATAATCGGACTGTACTATCAGCACTTGCACTGGCAAGTAGCGAGCCGTCGGGATTGAAGGCAATACTCAAGACATCACTCGTATGCCCTTGGAGGGTAGCTTGGAGTGTGTCTGTATTGAGGTTCCACAATTGGATTGTACTATCAGCACTCGCACTAGCAAGTAGTGGTTTATTAGGGCTAAAAGCGATACTGTTGATAGGTGAGTCGTATGTGAGTGTAGTGTGGGGTGCCAGCGCCTGCGAATCTCCCAAGTGAATAAGATTTGAAACTACAACACCAATTATGCCTCCATTGGGAAAGAGTGTCATACTTGACAGACTATCTGTATGCCAGACAACAGTGGCAATGAGGCGGATTCCAAGGTCAACAACACTGACAGCGATTATAACAGCACCGGCAGCTGCCCCAATAGCTGTCCCAGCGGCACCGAGACCTACCCCAATGGCTGTTCCAGCAGCACCGAGAGCCGTTCCAACAGCTCCCCCGACAGCACCGCCGTGGCTAACACCTTGTATCCAACAAGTCAAGAAAGCAGTGATTAGCATTAACAGAATAAACTTTTGATTGGTTGCCATATTTTTCATTGGAAAACTCCTTTCTGCTGAGTATGGTGAAATCCCCGAGGAATCGGGACAGGTCCAATTTCTCGAGGCTGCCCCGCCCCGATAAATCGGCATGCAAGCACCTACGCGGTGTGGTGTATCGGGATAGGGTTCCTCTTTTATTCAGAATAAGCATCTTTCGGGTGGCGGAGTAGTCTCCGGCGGACAGGTGATAGAAGTACACCCCGCTTGCTACCTGTTCATCGAACTCATTGCGACCGTTCCAGTGGATTGCTTTTGACCGAGTCTCGTAGAACCCTTCAATCTGATACCCAAGATCGAGGGTACGGACAACCTGACCGTTGCTGTCATAGATGGTCAGGGTAACTGGAGCGGCCTCCGCCAACCGATAAGGGATCCATGTCTCCGGGTTGAACGGGTTTGGGTAGTTTGGTAATAGTGCTGTTTCTCGCGGGAGTAGTGCATCGAGAAGTTGCTCTAAGAAGAGAATACCTTTTAGGGCTGTTGGGTCTGTGAGGTCGAGTTGCTGTGCGTGGGAAAGCCATAATTTTACATCTTCTGCGGTCAACATTTCAAGCACCTGCGGGTGTAGCGAAGGTGCAGCTGGCGCAGCCCCAAGCGCATCCGCAACCCACACCAGATCGAGAATATTGACTACCCTATCTCCATTAACATCTGTTGGTAAATCCGGTCCTTCACTACCAAATGCGGACGCAACCAAAACCAAATCTAAGATATTCGCGATACCGTCACCGTTGACATCTGTTGTAATCGGCGGTGGTTCCGTATCGGAGATAACGCTAAAGATAGCTGGATCGTCTATAACCCATCCGGCAGCGGTTGCAGAAACGACGTGCACTCTCAGATTCTGCCCTAGTGTAAGCGTGCTCTGCGCCCTGCCGTTTACATCGGTGATTGGGTCACCTGATACCTTACCGAGAGCGGATGCGATAACGGCGCGGAGGTTGGAGTCGGGGATGTTCACTATTTGTGCCTGTGTCGTCAATGGAATCGAGACACAAATTAACAGGAAAAAGGTGAGACGAAAAAGTTGTGTTCTCATGAATTTATCTCCTGTGCGATTGGAAATGCGCGTGGAGTGTCTGTTCGTTGATTGCCCGATCCTTATATCAGGGCGGAATCTCGGTCTGATGAGAAAATTTTATACCGATCAGCATACTACATAATCATACGGTAAGTCAACGCCCTTTTTGTGGTCTGATGTTGTTACAGAGGCAATTCCCGCTCAGGTTTTTTGGTTTACAGAGCCACTTTGTCATGCTATAATAACTCCTCTAACCCACAGCCACTATCCCCGGTGAAAATATTGGGGGACAGACCTTAACAGCGTGATTAAAATCAAAGTGGATAGTTATGTTCACAGGAATTGTTGCCGAGTTGGGAACCGTAAAGGGAATTCAGCGCAGCTCACAAGCGGGAGTGCTGACTATTGCAGCCTCACAAGTATTATCAGATGGCAATGTTGGGGATAGTATTGCGATAGATGGGGTCTGTTTGACAATTACCGACCTGACGGACGAGGATTTCACGGCAGATGTTTCTGCCGAAACGCTACGGCGTACAACATTGGGGTCGCTGAAACCGGGCGATTCGGTCAATCTTGAGAGTGCGTTGCGTTTAGCGGATCGGTTGGGGGGACATCTCGTTTTGGGGCATGTTGACGAGGTCGGGACCATCAGCGGTTGGCAGGATGAAGGTACATCCTCCTTAATGCGTGTTTCGATTTCTCAGGAAGCAATACGCTACGTAGTATATAAAGGTTCAGTCTGTGTTGACGGTGTCAGCCTGACAATCTCGAAACTATTTGACGATGGTTTTGAGGTTTCACTTATCCCCCACACCAAGCAGGCGACGACACTGGGGCATAAACGGGTTGGGGCTCGTGTGAATATTGAGGTAGATCTGCTGGGGCGTTATATCGAACGGTTGTTGACTTATCCATCTAGCGAAGGATCATCCATTGATATGGGTTTCTTGGCGAAGCACGGGTATATTTGAAAATTCTGGAAACAATCCCAATGCTTTAGCGTTGGGTCAGACGGCGAAACTTTTTTCTAAACACACTTCCAATGTTAAAAACTCACAAAATAGCCTTAGATCCAAACAACATTCAATCGACACAATTCGCTCAGCACTGTGGCTATGCTCGTGTTGCGTATAACCACGTCCTTGCTGATTTTAAGGCTGGCTTGGACGAAGGGCAATGGCATTCACATATAGAATTAAACAAGAGATTCAATGCTACCAAACATGAGCAATACGATTGGTGTAAAGCACTCAATCAGCGCGCTGCTCATAATGCGATTTACTTCAACTTTCAGGATGCCGTCAAACGTTGGAAGGCAGGTGAGAGTCGTTTCCCTAAGTTCAAGAAGCGTTCTAAGGGTCAAAGTTTCCAAGCAGACGCAGGTCGAGGCACAACTATTATCGAAGGACAGCGTATAAAACTACCCAAGATGGGTTGGGTTCGCATGTTCCAAACACTTCGACACCTCGGCACTATCGTTAAGGTTGTTATTTCTAAAACGGCGCACCGTTGGTTTGCTTCTATCACTGTTGAAACTTTCGATAACGATACGATTACTGACACTCGCCATCTGCCTGTTGTTGGTGTTGACGTAGGTATCAATCACTTAGCGGTCACGTCCGAAGGGGTGTACTACGCGAATCCGAAAGCCTTAAAGAATTACGAGCGGAAGCTAAAACGGCTGCAACGTCAGTTAAGCCGTCGGCAAAAAGGCAGTCGGAATTGGCATAAGACGAAAGCGAAACTTGCCAAGCTGCACTACCGAATCGCCTGTATCCGACAAGATGCCCAACATAAGGCAACAACGGCTATTGTCACTGGTGCAAGTCGTATTGGAATTGAGTCGCTAAATGTTGCAGGTATGTTAAAAAACCACAGGCTTGCAAAGGCATTATCGGACGCTTCGCTATCCAGTTTTCTCACGATGCTTGCATACAAAGCAGAACGGATAGGCGTTAAAATTGTAGAGGCAGACACCTTCTACCCAAGCAGTAAGACGCGCTCGGCTTGTGGGGCAAAAGACAAAGACCTGTCACTATCGGATAGGACGTACCATTGCAGCGATTGTGGGCATACACAGGACAGAGACCTAAACGCTGCGATAAACCTCAGAACCGTCGCCGTGGGACACACGGAGACTTAAAACGTCCCGATTTATCGGGAGATCCCGATTTATCGGGGTGGAGAGATAGTAAGACCACACCAGCAATACATGGCTTGTCTCGTCGAAACAAGAAAATAGCATGGAGATGTTAATGTCTACCAATCAGTCTATTAAGAATCCCAATGTTTCAACATTGGGAGCAGTCAAGTTTAACACAATTCCAGAAGCCATTGAAGCGATACGAAATGGAGAGATGATTATCGTCTCCGATGATCCAGATCGGGAGAATGAAGGCGATTTAATCATGGCAGCGGAGAAAGCCACGCCGGAGGCGATTAACTTTATGGCGAAGTATGGGCGTGGTATGATTTGTCTCCCTGCAACCGCGGAGCGGCTTTCACAGCTAAATCTCCCGTTGATGGTCTCGGAAAACACCGCACAACTGCATACGGCGTTTACGGTGACAATTGATGCCAAAGACGTGACCACCGGGATATCTGCCTATGAGCGGGCACATACGATCCGGACGTTTGTCCAGCCAGAGACGACAGCGGAGGATTTCGTCCGTCCGGGCCATATCTTCCCGTTGCAGGCGAAGGAGGGTGGTGTCTTACGGCGTGCGGGTCATACAGAGGCGACAGTTGATTTGGCACGTATGGCGGGACTCTATCCGGCGGGGGTTCTCTGCGAAATCTTGAACGAAGATGGCACAATGGCACGGCTACCAGAGCTCTTTGAGTTTGCTCAAAAATACGGGTTAAAATACATCACCATTGCGGACCTAATCGCTTACCGGCGGCAAACGGAGACGCTTATCAAGCGAGTTGCCGAGGCAGACCTCCAGACGAGGCACGGTTACTTCAGACTCCATTCGTACCAAAGTGCCGATGACCAGAAAACCCATATTGCGTTGATCAAAGGCGACATTTCGGACGGTGAGCCGGTGTTGGTACGGATGCACTCACAATGTTTTACTGGGGATGTCTTTGGTTCGCTGCGCTGCGACTGTGGCGAACAGTTGGAGAAAGCGATGCAACTCATCCAGAAGGAAGGGCGGGGTGTGTTGGTCTATATGCGTCAGGAGGGAAGGGGTATGGGGCTTGAAAACAAGATTCGTGCCTACCGGTTGCAGGACAGTGAGGGGCTTGACACTGTTGAGGCGAATGAGCGACTTGGTTTCCCTCCAGATTTGCGAGATTACGGTGTGGGTGCCCAGATCTTGACAGACCTTGGTGTGCAGAAGATGCGTTTGTTGACAAACAATCCGCGCAAGGTGAGCGGTTTGGAGGGGCATAACCTTGAGATTGTCGAGCGGATTCCGCTCCAAACCAGACCTCACGAGTTTAACCGCCACTATTTGGAGACGAAGAAAACAAAGCTAGGGCATTTGTTGTTAGATACTATCAACGAGGAGAAGGAGGAGACCGTGCACGGTTATGATGGCCTGATGGTTCAGGGTTAGACAGCCGGCACTGGGGACAATGCCAAATATCTACGAAGGCAATCTTATCGGTACTGATCTGAAAATTGGGATCGTGATCAGTCGGTTCAATAGTTTTATTACCACCAAATTGTTGGATGGAGCACTTGACGCGCTCAAGCGCCACGGTGTGGATGAGGACGATGTAGACATCTGCTGGACGCCCGGTTCATTCGAGATTCCCACCACAGCAAAACGGCTTGCTGACAAGGGCAGATACGATGCGGTCATCTGTATCGGTGCGGTCATTCGTGGTGCGACACCGCACTTCGACTTTGTCGCCAACGAAAGCGCGAAAGGGATTGCACAAGTCTCTCTCAATACGGGAATGCCGGTGATTTATGGTGTTATCACTACTGATACGATTGAGCAGGCGATTGAACGTGCCGGCACTAAGGCGGGGAATAAAGGGGCAGAAGCGGCAGTCACGGCGATTGAGATGGCGAACCTGTATCGCCAGATTGACGAATAGACAAACTGATAGACACTTTTAAGCTTATGGCAGTCTTAGAAGAAATCAAAATTGGTAATGGGCGGATTATCAAAGGGGATTGTCTCTCAGTTATGGACAATTTTCCCGACAACCATTTTATGCTTGGGTTTACCTCGCCTCCCTACCTAAACGCAATCAATTACGAGGAGCATATTGAAAAACTGCACGGCGCCAAAGCGCGATGGGAGCGAGAAGATATATCCTACGAGGAGTATCGACTTTTTCTAGAGAATCGGTTTAAGGCGTTACTGCGAATTACGAAGCCGGGAGGACACAATGTGGTAAATATCGCCCCGGTCTTATGGAACGGTACGCGGACTGCGCTCCCGTTTCATTTTGTCAGTTGGCTTGAAGATATTGGATGGCAATTCAAGGAGGATATTATCTGGGAAAAGCCGGTTGCGAGGGATCGGCGATCGGGAGTTTTGCTACAGCATCCCTATCCCGGATATTACTATCCTAGTTTGGTTGCTGAATATATTTTTGTTTTTCAGAAGCCTGCCGATAAGAAAAGTCAGAACAACATTTATTGGAATAGAAGTAATGAAGAAAAAATAAAAAATGAAATTGATCTGAAGGACTATCAAGGCGAGAAAAGCAAAAATGTCTGGAAAATCCGTCCACTATCCCCTCAAGAAAATCTGCATCCGTGTCCATTTCCGTTAGAACTTGCTGAACGGGTCATCCAGTTTTATTCTTATAAGGGAGGTTTGGTGATTGACATCTTTGCCGGAAGTGGACAGACAAATTGTGCCGCTGAAAAATTGGGCAGAGCGCATGTTGGTATTGAAACGCAACAGAAATATATAGATTATGCGGTTGAACAGTATCATCAAATTTTGAACGGCGAGACATAGAATGAAAGCAACTGTGCTGCATGGAGATTGCGCATTGGTATTAGACCAACAGAATGTCCCTTTCGGGCATGTTAATCTCACTTTTCTCGATCCACCCTTCAATCAAGATAAAGGTTACAACGAGTGGGACGATAACTTGCCTGAGACGCAATATTGGAAGTGGATGGGCGATGTGTGCACACAGATTTATCGCCGGACTACTTCAGGCGGTGCAATCTATTTCATGCAGCGGGAGAAGAAAACTGAGTCTGTGTTGCGGTGTTTGCGCGAATCTGGATGGACATTTCAAAACCTGATTATTTGGAAAAAGAAAACCTCCGCTGTCCCCGGCACGAATCGTTTTGGCAAGCATTATCAGATTATTGCGTTTGCAACGAAAGGGGAGCGTCCACAGGTCTTTCACCGCCTCCGAATCAATCCGCCGCTTCCGGCGGGCTACAAATATGAACGGGAAAATGGCATGTTCGTCACGGATGTGTGGGACGATATTCGTGAGTTGACATCGGGCTATTTTGCTGGAGATGAGGCTCTGCGAGATGGGGAGGGAAATCGGCTGCACAAGCAACAGACACCGATTCAACTTCTGCTTAGGATAATTCTTTCTTCGACAAATCCCGGCGATGTTGTATTAGATCCATTTGCGGGATCGGGAACAACGTTGGTCGTTGCGGAGCAGTTAGGGCGAAAATCTATCGGGGTTGAGCTCGATAAAGTCAACATCAAAATAATCGAAGAAAGACTTGCTGAAAAAAGAGAAGCGGATAATATTTCAGGTTCATTCAAAGACTATGAATGCACGCCAGAATTAGAAGCGATTTGGGGACGAACTAAATTGAGAGTCGCAGGGATTCTCAAACAGGGAAAACTTTTTGAGTCAAATCAAAATCGCGTTTGAACAGATGAACATCTTGAACCTATTTTCATAGATTGAAATTTTCACCCTACAACATCATTTCAACGGTCCTTTTTTAATTTTTCAAACGAACCTTTTATCGACATGAGTTTCCAATGATCGCAATTATTGATTACGGTGCGGGCAACCTGACGAGCGTTGAGCGTGCTGTCCAATACTTAGGCTACGACGGAAAAATTACCGCCGACCCCCAGACTATTTTAGGTGCGGAGAAGATTATCTTCCCCGGTGTGGGCGCAGCACGCGCAACAATGAATAACCTGAACGCGGCTGGGCTTGCAGAGATTTTGTGGGAGGTTTATAGATCGGGTAAGCCGATGTTGGGCATCTGCATCGGTATCCAAATCTTGTTCCAGCACAGTGAGGAGGAGGACACTGATTGCCTCGGGATCCTGCCCGGCGTTGTCAAAAAGTACGATGCTTCCCCGACCCAAAAAGTGCCGCAAATCGGTTGGAATGAGGTGTATCAGACGCAGGCGCATCCAATTTTTCACGATGTTCCAAATCCCGCTCATTTCTATTTCGTCAATTCGTATTATCCAATACCGCAAGACGATTCGTATATCGTTGCTAAGACCACTTATGGCGTTGAGTTTTCGAGTGTTGTTGCCCATCAGAACTTGGTTGCGACGCAGTTCCATCTGGAGAAGAGTGGTCGGATCGGCCTCAAGATGCTTGATAATTTCTTGCGAAATGGACAGTAGGATTCATTGTAATTTAGACTTTTGAATCCTTGATCTGTCATCGGAGGTAACTTCTGAGACCGTGAATTGCTCATGCTAACTTTCTTCCTGATATTTGTCGTTTTACTGATTAACCTGTTTGTTTACGGCTTGGATAGCCCGCAGAACTACGGTGTTGTCTCGCATCTTTACTATGGGATTATCATCCTCGCGGGGATATACGACAACCGTCGTGGACAGTATCTGTTGCTTGCATGTACTACGTTAGCAAACTGGATACACGCTGGAATCTACTATGAGCAGATTCATTTGGGCATCGTTGCAATTTTATATCCGATTATCGCGTATTTCATCGTCCGCACCATCCAGCTTTTCAAGGCGCAACGCGCCACGATGGAAGCACAGCTTCAGCAGATAGATCAAGCCAACATAGATCTGGAAAAACGGGTGAGCGATCTGTCTACCCTTTTTGAAATCGGTGACACCGCAAATACCGCTCTCGAACTAGATGAACTGTTCCAGAAGATTATCAAGACCCTCGCTAACCGGATGGGGGTATACCGAGGCGCATTGAGAATTTGGGAAGATGGTGAGTTGGTCAAAGAGGTGGAGGCTGTTTTTGGATTGACGGAGGCGGAACTCCGGCGCGGAACAGACAGTCAGATTGATCTCATCCAACAACAGGTGCTCCAATCTGGGCAACCGATTGGTGTGCCACACAGTCGCACGCCTCTTCAGCAGATAGAGTTTCCAAATGCGAAATCGGTGCAGTCTAAAGATCCGATAGCGTTCTGGTGTGTCCCCGTGGTTGTTGATGAGAAGGCGATCGGTACACTCACAATTGATAAAGCGTCGGACGAATTTTCAATTGAGGACGATATTCGTAGCTTAACGGTTATTGCTGCGATTGTGGCACAGCGCGTTAAGATTCAGCAGATGATTGATTCGCTGGTGCAATCCGAAAGACTTGCGACGTTGGGCAAACTGGCCACGACTGTTGCTCACGAGGTGAGGAATCCGCTTGGTGGGATTCGTGGTGCAGCGCAGTTGCTGCAACTTGAGGGCGAATCGAATTCAGAGATCCAGGAGTACATTCAGGTTATTATCAAAGAGGTAGATCGGTTGAATCGTGTGGTTGAGCAGCTCCTTGTATCGGGCAATCCCCGCACGGCCGGTGTCAAGTTAGGTAGTATTAATGACTTAATCGACAATAGCCTCTCAATCTGTCAGCCGGAGTTAGATCGGGACAATATCCGCGTTGAAAAGAAATTTGCTGATGATTGTCCGCTGGTTTCTATGAACGCTGATGGAATGATACAGGTATTGTTGAATCTCTTTCGGAATTCGATTGAGTCGATGGAGGCTGGGGGCGTCTTGACGATTCAAACCGCATATAATTCTGTGAATCAAGTGGTTCAAATTTATATCAAGGATACCGGACATGGTATACCACCAGATGTTGCCTCCCGTCTGTTCGATCCGTTTTACACAACGAAACAGAAAGGGACCGGGCTCGGGTTGGCGATAAGCCAGCAAATCGTTGAGGAACACGGCGGCGCAATCGAAGTTGATATAACAGAGCCTCAAGGGGCAACGTTTATTGTTACGTTGCCGATTTGAGCAAATTCAGTGAGTACAGATATGGCGAATGAAAGAAACATGTCATTAACTGAAGAAGAAATTCGCGAATTAATCGCTAATGAATTTCCGCGCCTAATAACCCAAAATACCGAGATTCGTTATGAACTGATCGGTGTTATGTCGGAAACGTTTGCCAAAAAAGAGGATATAACAGCGATTTTGAACGAGCTCAGGCAGATGCGCGAGGAATCTGAACGACAGCGAGTTGAATTCCGGGAAGAGATGCAGGTCCTACGTGAAGAGTCCAATCAGTTGCGCGAGGAATCCGAGCAGCGGTGGGTTGAATTCCGGGAAGAGATGCAAGTTCTACGTGAAGAGTCCAATCAGTTGCGTGAAGAATCTGAGCAGCGGTGGGTTGAATTCCGGGAAGAGATGCAGGTCCTACGTGAAGAGTCCAATCAGTTGCGCGAGGAGTCCGAGCAGCGGCGGGTTGAATTCCGGCAGGAGATGGAAGCCCAACGCGAAGAGTCCAATCAGTTGCGTGAAGAATCTAGGGCGTCACGTGCATATCTAGATGATGAATTAAAGCGATTTCACCATACCGTTCAAGGTCTGGGAGCGCGCTGGGGATTACAGTCCGAAGAAGCATTCCGCAATGGGCTCGCTGCAATTTTAACGGATGAACTCGGTTTTCGAGTGGAACGGTACGAGGGTTATGACGATTCTGGATCGGTTTTCGGACAGCCGGAACAGGTGGAGATGGATGTAATCATCCGGAATAGCTCAGTCATTGCAATTGAAATTAAATCATCGGTCAGCCGCAGTGACCTTTCCCTTTTTCAAAGGAAAGTGGCATTCTTTGAACAGACGGAAAATGTAACGGTAAATCGAAAATTCTTCATATCTCCGTTTGTTGATCCCAACGCTGTTGGATTGGCGGCACGGATGGGTATCGAACTCTACACCCACAGCTTAGATATTATAATTTAGACACCCTACTTAGTATTGATGCTGTTTTTGCAGCTGCCGATTTTGGTGCAGACAACTATCATTAGGTTTCTATGGCACACGCAATTCTCATCGCTGACGACAACGATAGCATACGTTTTGTTTTGGAGAAAGCCCTTCAGAAGGAGGGGTATCGCACATTCTCCGCACGAAACGGGAAGGAAACAGTCGATCTCCTCCGCTCAGAAGCGATTGACACCATTTTCCTTGATATCTTTATGCCTGATGTCAACGGGCTAGAGTTGATTGAAGAGCTGCAGGAAATTAATAAAACCGCATCAATTATTGTCATCACCGCTCACGGCACAACGCAGACGGCGATTGAAGCTGCAAAGCGACATGCTTATGACTACGTGACCAAGCCTTTTGACCTCCAAGAGATCTGCCCCTTGGTATCTCGTGCGGTATATGCCGCTGATCAAGCGAAAACAGCTATGGCGGAAGATTCGCCACTGGACGAAAGTATTGCGTCACAAGACGGGGAGGATGCAGGTACTCAGATTGTTGGGGAGAGCGATGCTATGCACGCGATCTACCTAACGATTGGACGGGCGGCGATCAGCGACGAAACGGTTCTGATTATGGGAGAGAGCGGCACGGGTAAAGAATCAATCGCCAAAGCAATTCACCAGAATAGTAAACGAGCAGATGAGGCGTTTGTGGTGGTAGATTGTAGTGCGATTCCCGCAGACCTCATCGAAAGTGCGCTCTTTGGGCATGTTAAAGGGGCGTATACAGGAGCCGACACAGCGCGCCAAGGAAAATTTGAGCAGGCAGATCGCGGCACAATTTTTCTGGACGAAGCTGGTGAGTTGCCGATAGAGGTGCAGATGAAGCTGTTGCGGGTGCTCCAGGAGCGAGAGGTTGAACCGATTGGGTCGAATGAGATTCGCCAAGTTGATGTGCGAGTGGTTGCGGCCACAAATCGACGCCTCGATTTGGCGATTCAGGAGGGTGCGTTTCGAGAAGATCTGTTTTATCGGTTGAATGTAGTGCCAATCTTTTTGCCTCCGTTACGTGAGCGAAAAGAGGATATTCCTGATCTAGTCGATTTTTTTATGTCGCGTTATGCTCAGGATTATGACCAACCCAAAGGCACAATTTCGCCGGAAGCGTTCAAGCTGCTGATGGTTTATGATTGGCCCGGAAACGTTCGTGAACTTGAGAACAGCCTGAAGCGTGCGCTCGTAATGTGTGCTGGTCAGGTACTCCTTCCGGAACACTTCCCGGAACTTTCTGGAAACGCAGTGCCCTCTGTTACAAAGGCGGTGAGAGGGTTTGAGAGTCGGCTTGCTTCGCTTATGTCGGAGCGCGTGGATGAACTTATTGAATCGGGTGCCTCGTCTGGGTCACTTCACGCAGAGATTCGCGTTGCAGTTGAGAAACCGCTCTTTGCGTTTATTCTTGAGCGTACCGGCTGGAATCGTAGGAAGGCGGCTGAGATTCTCGGAATTAATCGGAATACTCTCCATTCCAAGATGGAGGAGTACGGAATTCAAAGGCGTTAGGTGAGCGTGCGTCTATGGATATTGGAAAGGTCATCGGGACTATCGTCGCAACTCGGAAAGATCCAAGTTTGGTTGGTTATCGTCTGCTGATTGTACAGCCTCTTGATCCGGAAGGGGAATTGGTCGGCGACCCGATCGCAGCTGTTGATATACAGGGTGCAGCCGGGTATGGCGAACTGGTCTATTTCGTCACCGGCGGAGACGCGGCGTTTGTGTCAGCGGAACATGCAATGCCTGTTGATGTCGCTGTAGTCGGAATTGTGGATTCAATCACGGTAACTGAAGAAGCGGAGGAGTGATGTACATCGCAAAGGTCATCGGTAAAGTGGTTTCCGTCATTAAGCACCCGGCCTATGACAATCGAACGCTTCTGCTTGTTCAACCGTTGAGTTTGAAATCGCAGTTGGTACGAACGCCGACGATTGCTGTTGACTATGTTGGGGCAGGAGAGAACGATATCGTGCTCGTTGGAGCGGGTCCGGGCGTTGCACAGGAGGTTTTTGAACTTGAAACTGCGCCTATAAGAGAGTTGGTTATGGGAATCATTGATCGATTTGATGTGTCGAGTGAAGCGTGAAACGTGAAACGCAAAGTGTCATGTGTCGTAGTTAATGTGTGATATTATCGCCGGTTTGCCTATCTGCTCACTCATCGAAAGGACACGACACTTTGTTTATTCCATTGCCGAGCACACCGTCGACGCAGAAATCTTTTAAGCCGCGTGCGGTCCAATTTTTAATCGTTACAAATCTCTTAGTTTTTGTATATCAGCTTTACGCACTCTATCAAGGGGTGTCGTTGGCAGAAGTATCTGGCGCGATTCCCAGCCAGATTATGCATCGCCATTCGTTCCTTCCACCGCTTCCGAACCTATCTGATAAGACACTCCTCACTTCCCTATTTTTACACGATGTCCACATTTTACAGGGAGGATTTATTCACATTATTGGTAACATGCTGTACCTCTCGGCTTTTGGTCCAACCCTTGAAAGTATGATTGGGGGTCTGAAATTTCTCTTGTTCTACCTGCTGTGCGGCGTATTGGCGACGCTCTGTTACGTAGTGATTTACTATGATTCCAACTTGCCGCTGATTGGTGCGAGCGGCGCAATCGCTGGCGTAATGGGAGCGCACTTTATCGCCTGTCCCAAGGCGCGTGTTCGATGCCTTCTTTTAATCTATATTGTTTCTGTTCCCGCAATTGTTCTGTTGTTACCTTGGATTGCCATCCAGCTAGCTAACGTATATTTTTCGTTTCAGGGGGCGTCTATCGCTTGGGTGGCGCATGTTGGCGGGTTTGGTGTGGGAATGTTCCTTATCAGAAAATTTCAACGAACTTGGTTTCGTCCTAAACATGAAGTGTCTCACATTCGTCCTTATGTTCGATAGCAGTGGTATGTTTTGAAGAGAATCGTGATGTGTCTTGGCGGGGCAAGTCCGATAGGATCCGTCCGTTCCGAGACCAAGCGTGACCGGGGCTGCCCCGCCTACGGTTAGGGAATGGAGTTAAGGATAGGGGATTATGGCACACGATTGTGAGGTAGAAAGATGAACTCCCTAAAACAGTTCGGAATTTTCTTGTGGTTATTTGTCTGTATTAGTCTGTCCGGTTGCGTCTGGTCCTCTGTATTGGCGAATTCATGGAGTGAGAACTTCGCACTGGCGAGTTATGGATCAAAGGCGAACCATCCAGCGCTCAACGATGGGCGGTTAGATACCATTGCGGCGCTGGCGGCGAAAAATGAACGGATCTTTACCTTACGGTTCCCGGAGGTCAAACCCGTTCGGAAGATTATCATTCATAATGTCAACCTCTTCTGGTTTCATGTGGACTATTGGGATATTGATGAGTTTGAATGGAAAACAGTCCACTCCGTGCGCCAATTACGGGATATAGGTCAGGAGCGTGCACCTTCGGAAATTGTCATTGATCGGTTAAACTGTCGGACAAATACTATTCGTATCAATGTTTCCCGTACGGTCGATGATAATGTTGTCACAAAGGTGTTATTATCGCCCGGTGACAAGGTTGTAGATCGAAGGACTACGCTCGCAGGCGCATATTATCCCCACTTCCGTGTTATCCAGCCGGCATGGGCGCAGGTCCGCGAGGTCGAAGTGTATCATCTCGCATCGAAATAAGGTTAGATTAGCGTTTTATTGCAACGGATACCCCATCACGGAGTGGAATGATTGTTGTGAATACATCGGGAGAGCTGTAGAGCAGCCGTGTCAATTCTTTGACCCCAACGGTGGTTTTGTGCACCCACTGCTCCTCTTCATCAAGTCCTTGCACGTCAGTTTCGGTATCGTATGTGACAACACGCCCCAGCCATAGCATATTGTCTGTGATAAACAGCCCACCACTCCTGAGCCGGGGAATCGCCTTGTGAAACGCGTCGGGATAGCCATCTTTGTCAATGTCATTATAGATGATGTCAAAGTTCCCTTCGGTTTCGTCAATGATTTCGAGCGCGTTACCCACACGATAGTCGATGCGATCCGCGATCCCACCACGAGTAAGATAACCCGCCGCACGGTCAGCATTCTCCTGTGAGCCATCGGTACAGATGATACGCGCTTCCGGCTGGCGCAGCGCTTTTGCCATCCAATACGCCGAATAGCCGAAGCCGGATCCCATCTCGAAAATCCGTGTTGGGTTGGTCAGCAGCACCAATTGGTGTAACACGCGTCCAACAAGTGGTCCCACAATCGGAAATCGGTTTGCTCGTGCATACGCTTCCATCTCAGTCAGCACTTCGTCGCGTTCGGGAATAACCTCAAGTAGGTATTCGTTAATTGATGGGTGAAGCACATCTAAACGTTCCATAAATTACTCCTATTCTGTCTAAAAAAATAATACGTAATGAGTAATGCGTAAGATTTTCCTTCACGTATGACGCACTACTCGTTATGTAGTTTATGTGTTTTGATTTGGGCTGCTAACAGTTGATTCTCTGCCTTTCAATTGACGGCACGTTTGTGTCATCGCGTGTTTTCGGCACTCCAAAAAATGTCTGGAGTTACTCTAGTTTTCCTAGGAGGGGTGCTTTTTCTTATAGGATGGGGCTAAAAACTATCATTTCGTTTTGACTTTTTTAATTTTAATAGCGTAAAATTCTATTAGAAATGTAGCGGATCATTCGAGCAGAATAGTGAGCGGTTTTAAGCCGCTATCATAAAGGATCTGAAAATGGTACAAGGAAGGACCAATCTTTGGGCGAAATCCTATATCAACGATGGATATTTGATGCTTCCGGGTCTCATCACACGAGAAGAATGCGACGACTTGAAAGCCGAGATGCTGAAGATTTTTCGAGGGGATTATCCGTGTGAAGCCATCCCACCGATGGCGCAAACAGCAAGTGAGACAGAGGTGTTAGATCGAATTATGTGCGTTGGTGAACCGCATGTCTTTAGCCCTTTGGTTCGGCGTTACGTTGAACATCCAGAGATCTGTGAAGTACTCCGAGAGGTTGTTGGGGCGCATATCCCGTTTTGGGATGGTGGAGTGAAGTGCATGCAGTCAATGATGTTGAGTAAAGTCCCTGGGCATACTGGTAACCCGTGGCATCAAGACGAACATCCAATTCCGACACGGGACAGGTCGCTGATCGGCGTGTGGATTGCGTTGGATGATACCACAGTTGAGAACGGCTGCCTTTGGATACTGCCGAATAGCCATCGTTCAGGTGTCATTTACGATCGTGTGCCGCATAACAAGCGCGATGAGTTTGACAGCTGCCAAGAAGCGACTGGTTTTGATGATACGGCTGAGATTCCGATCGAGATGTCGGCAGGCAGTGTCCTCTTTTTCAACGGCTACCTCTTACACCGCTCTAAAAAGAATCGAAGCGATACATTCCGGCGTATTCTTGTAAGCCACTACTGCTCAACAGCATCGTGGTTGGGTTGGAAGGGGGAGCGAAATTATCGCGGTATTGTCACCGTTGCTGGTGAAGATCCGTACATCAATGAAGGGCATGTCACACCGAACATCTGGGCACGATGGGAGTAAGGGCTCCGTTGCGCTACAAAAGCAGATGGCAAAGCACGTTGAGCGCAACGAAATCCCGATCTTATCGGGGACGCCCTGCCTACAACTCTAGCGGTAAGTGGGCTGTAAACCTGTTTGCTTTAAGATTCCCCAGAGCGTTGTCCGTGTTTGTGTGTTTGGAGAGACGGATAACCCAGCTGGAACCCACGCAGGGGAAAATTCCAAGCCCGGATCTTGTGTCAATTGTTGGATTTGCCCATCTGCTACTCGGATCAGATGGATGTCCTTGTTACCGCCCTGAGTTGATACATAGACAATCCACCGTCCATCAGGCGACTCGACAGGTTCCTCACAGGCTTGTGGTGCGTTTGCCAACTTCCGAACATTTCCCCCGTTGACATCTAGGGCAAACAGGGTAGGTTGCTCGACATTGTCGAGCATATCGCTAGAAAAGTAGATCTCTTTGCCGTTGGCTGCCCAACTGGGATTTGCCGCGGATACTTGCGTGAGGGCACGTTGTTTCTTGCCGTTCGCGTTTATTAGATGGAGGGCACCGATGCCATCTAGTGTGGTGCGAAATGCGATCCACTGTCCGTCGGGGGACCACGCCGGTGTTGAGTTGTGCCCACCCTTATTTGTGAGTTGTTGTGCCTTCTTACCGTTTGGGTTCATTATGTAAATATCGGTGTCCGCTGCATGCTCCCTGTGTTGGTTGGAAGCAAACGCAATCCAGCGTCCATCAGGCGACCAGGCCGGATCGATATCAGTTGCACCATTTTTTGTCAGTCGCCGAGATTCCTTTTTATTCATATCCATCACGTAAATCTCTGGATTCCCATCCCTCTGTGAGACAAAAGCGAAAGCACTGCCATCTGGTGCCCATGCTGGTGAGGAGTCAACCGCCGGATGGTTGGTTAAGTTGACGGGATCTTTCCCATTAATGTCCATTATGTAGATGTCGAGGTTTCCGGTCAGATCGGCGGTGAACGAAATCGTCTTATTGCCCCAAGCGTTTATCGTCAACAGAGTGCTTCCTATAAGCAACATTTTCCAAACTAATTTTCGTTTCATAGATGGATATTTCCTGTATTTTGTTAAAACGTGACCGAAACCCCCAATGTCGGTAGGATCGGCAGCATCGGTTCTTCATCAATCTCACAATCAAGCAGCACACCTGTTTCCTCGTCGCGCGTCTCACTGAACGCATATTGATCAATGTTAGTACGATTGTAGAGATTTAGGATTTGGAAATACCATGTGAGTTCCCACCGGCTGTATGCGCTCCGTTTGGTAAACCGAAAATCGAGACTGTGATAAGGAGGTAGTCGGTCTGAATGCGTTTGCCCAAACTGTCGGTCGCACGCGAGCTCACCTCCCGTCTGCGAAACCAGCGCGTGCGTCAACGGCGTTCTCGGTTCGCCGGTATGGAAACGCCAAGTAAGGTATAGATGCCATCCCCGTGACAACTGATGGCTGCTGTTGAGCGCGAGGGAATGCCGTCGGTCAGACTGCCGAAAAACTGTCTCACCGCTTGCGTCTTCTTTCGCGATGCTGTATGCATAGCCGACTCCCCACGTTAGTCGATTTGAAACCGCATGCGTCACAAAAACATCCACCCCTTTTGCTTCGCCGGACTCCGGGGGTACAAAAATCTGAGTCTGTCGTCCGAACTCTCTGAGCCGCCCTGTAAGATTGTCTAATGTTTTGTAGTACGCTTCTAAACGGAATAAGAAGTTAGCGTGTGGATGGTATTCGCCACCGAGAATATAATGAACCGCCTGTTCAGCACGTCCGACGGTCTGGACGTTATCTTCTACAGGGATATTCATCATAGAGATGGGCTGGTGATAGATCCCCCACGCCCCGCGCAACACCAGTTTCTCTGTTGGGCGCACTGCCAATGCAATCCGAGGTCCAATCTCATAGCGTTGGATACCGGTGGCGCGATAGTCCTGAAACAGGTAGCGCCCTCCCACGTTAAGCGCGAGTTTCGGATGTAGCTGCCACTCGTCTTGAAGAAATGCCTTTATTTCGCTGCCGTTGTCTTCAAAGTCTGCAAGAACTTGTGCGTATTGGTCTATGCCGGGCTGCCGTTCTCGGACATCGTAATCGTATTGTCCTGTTGTCAAGCGCCATTCTATACCGCTGCGAAACAGATGTTTATCGAGAAAACCTGCTGTGAATTCGGTTTTGGTGCCGAAGAAACGGAACGAACGGACATCAAAATTCTCCACTCCGCTCTGACGATCATGCGCTGCGGTCCCTCCAAAAACAAACACATCAGACCAATTCGTCGTACCGAAGTGATGCCGCCACCGTGTCCAAACGGTTAGGTTATCATAGCGCGAATCTAAGTTATTATCGGGGTCCCCTTGCCGAATTCGATTCTTATCCCATCCATAAAGTCCATTGAGCGTGAGTGTATCTGTCTGTGTCGGTGCGTAGGTCAGTTTCCCATAGAGATCCGCGTATTGTGGTTTGTAGTCTTCGTCGAAATCAATCATTGCTAGGATCAGGTCAACGTAACCCCGGCGCGCGGACAGGCGCCATGATCCTTTTTCTGATAACGGTCCCTCCACCATTGCAGTTGTGTTTATAAGGTCAAGCCCGAAATTGGCAGAAACTTTCTCAATATCCTTCTCTTTTGTTGTGATGTCAAACACACCAGACATTTTACCCCCATATTCCGCTGGGAAACCACCCATCAACAATTCGACACGCTGGATTAAATCGAGCCCAACGAGTGAAACAGCACCGCCAAAGTCTTGTAGGTGATACGGATTGAAGAGTTCCATCCCGTCCAATCGCACCAAGATATCATCCTTTTCGCTCCCACGCACGCTGAACCGTGCGCTGTAATCGCTTGCAACGACCCCCGGAAAAATATGTGCAGCCCGCATCGCATCGTTACCAATCAACGGAAACCGCTCGATTCGTTGCTTTGAGAGTGATAATTTTGAGGGTGTTTCATCATCAATCGCGAACCGGCCGGGCGTCACTACAATTTCGTCGAGTTCAACGGGTTCTGTGTCATCTTGTGCTGAGGCGCTAAGGCAACTTGCAATCCCTAAAGCTAGAAGATATAGGCAGATTTCGTAGGTGGATTTGACCATGAGTTTGGTCCTCACTACTTTAGCATAGAACCGGTGTTAGTCATTAAGTCAGGACTGGATAGGAAGGGAATGATTACATATTTGGACGATGACCTGAATATGCAATAAGCCTTGCCCAGAATGTGATTGCGGGTTAGGTGGATGTGTGCGAGATCCATCGGAGTGATTACCTGAATGAGCAACGATTAAAATCGGTTATCAAGGCTGACAATCAGATTGAATCCCGGTGCATTGATGCCGGAGCCGTGCTCGCGATACCGCTTATCGAGCAGGTTCTCAAGGGCGAGGGTGAGTCGATTGTATTGGGTCACCTGAACGCCGCCGCGCAAGTTAAGCGTTACCCAACCCGGTGAACCTTGTCCGATCGCTGCGCCATTGGCATCAAACTGGACCTCACCTGTATCGCGGGTGGTTCCCGGAATCCGTGGGTCTCGAATATCGCTCCGATTTAACCGTCTCTGCTCGGTTGCACCACGGACGAAAAATTCCGCCCAAAATCGTTGAGCGGGCGGCTGCCAGCGGAGACCAATCATGCCGTTGAGTGGCGGTTCACGCCGAATCCGTTCCTCCCACGGCTTGTCGGGATCCGGTGCTGCGCCGTTGATAGTCAGCACCTTTCCACGGGTGAACATCGCGTTACCGTAAAGGGATAAACCGTTTTGAATCGGAATCGGAACCATTCCAGCAAACTCAATGCCTTGGATTTGCACTTCATCCACGTTGTCAAATACATAGACATCAACGCCCGGATTGTTTTTCTGGATTTCCTGAATCAGGCTTGGAAGCGATTCTCCAGCGTAGGCATCTTCGACCGGGACACGGGTGACCAGATCGCTGACACGACCATGGAAAAGGATCAGTGAACCGATAAACCACGGGTAGCGTGCCTTAAAGCCGCCTTCCGCTGTCCACCCTCTCTCTGATTTGAGGTCCGGCGAAGGGGAGTCGATCCCTTCATTGGTGACTTCAACAGCAGTTGTGTCGTTCAATGAGGGGGCACGGAACGATGTGGCGAAATTGGCGACGGCGTTCAACCCGTCGGTCACGCTTGCGACGAGACCTGCGCTGTAGGTCAATGCGTTACCGGATTCATTAAAATTATCAAACTGATCGGAACGCACCGAGAGATCGGCGTTTGTGTTATAAAGTGTGTATCGTCCGCCGAGCGTTAGCTCGAGGCGTCTGTGTAGTTCGATCTCATCCTGAACGTATAGGTTTGCATCCCAAAATTGTGAGCCGTCGATGAACCTGCCTTTTGCGTCGTCCACCTTTTCAGTTCCTGTCTTGATGTCGGTTTTGATTGTTTGGCTTGAAACGGTATCGAAATAGAATTCGCCGCCTGCGACGACAC
This sequence comes from Candidatus Poribacteria bacterium, assembly GCA_003635265.1. Lineage (GTDB taxonomy): Bacteria > Poribacteria > WGA-4E > WGA-4E > PCPOR2b > PCPOR2b. The sequence continues at coordinate 340,481 of PYIZ01000010.1, read as the reverse complement.
GCTGCTTCGGTATTGACGAATTGACCGCTTGGGCGCTGACCCCCAATGTGTTGACAGTATCGGACCGCTCGCGACGTTCCGTTGTATCGCGTAGGAGTTCATTTCGCCCTTCCTTCTGACGATGGAATGAGGTGGTGAATCGAATCTGGTCAATTGCGGCGTTTTCCGGTTTGGAAAGGTAGGTGGCATAGAGCAGGTCTCGGTCTTGCGGTTCAAAGAAAAATTCGTCAAACTCACGGGGGGCAATCTTGTCGTAACGTGGGGTTTGAGGTTGTCGCCAAACTTGATAGGCGAGACTAACTGTGTTGGTGTCATTGAGTTTATAAGCGAGTTTGGCGTCGCCATCATAGGCGTTCCAACCGAGTGGTCCTTCGGCATCGATCAGCCAGCGGTCAGGGACATTTTTGGGCGGACCATCAGAGACTTCCACGCCGTTTGGTTTATCGGTGACAATCTCAAATTTTCGGTTCTTGTAGTGCAGGTCGTAGCCGCTGCCGGGATTAATGTCGCCGAACCATCGAGCGGACACGCCCACTGAAAATCCGAGTTGCTTTTGGCCGCCGACCACCTCAAGCCGTCCGAGCCGCTCGGCACTCCCTGAAGCGAATCGGGTGAATGCACGGGACTGGATGTCCCAGTCTTCTGTTGCACCATCGAGAATAGCATCTTTGGTAAACATGCTGATGACACCTCCCATCGCACCGCTGCCGTATAACATTGAACCGGCACCACGCAGCACTTCAATCCGGTCGAGATTGTCTGGACTGATTGTTACCAAATACTGATTGGGACCGGAGCGGAAGGTAGAGTTATTGAGCCGGACCCCATCAATCGCAAGAAAAGCTTGATAGCCGGTAAGTCCGCGCAGCAGGGGTGAGCCTTGACCAACCGTTGTTTGCTGTGCCCAGACTCCCTCTGTCTCGCGCAGGATTCGCGGAGTCGTTGGGGCATTCATACGCTCAATCTGCTCCCGGTCAATAACGGACACCGCATTCGGTGTCCGGAACGTATCTTTCTCGACGCGAGTGATGACGGTGACTTCCTCAAGTTCAACAATCGAGGATTCTACCTCATCTTCTTGGGAATAAACGAAGTCGATACAAATCAGGAAAAGACTCAAACATATCCATAGGTGTTTCTGTCTTTCCTTCATAATTTCTCCCTTCTCAATATCGCCATTTATGGTGAATTTTAAAAATAAATTGACACTTTTGCCCCTCGGTTTCGATCCCCCCGATAAATCGGGGTAAACTTATTATCGGGGCCGGTCGGCTTCGATCCCGATAAGTCGGGGTAGGTGCGGTTTCCCACCGCACCGGTGCCGACTCAGCTTGCCCCGATGCAATCGGGGAGCATCCTCGATAAATCGGGATTTGGAGTGTCTCATTAATTCTAAGATCCACCATAGATGCTTAAATTTATGAAACCATATGCCTATTAGTAGGGCAAATTCTGTGCCAAAGAAGGGTTAGCAAGAATTTGTGTTTATTCGTGGGTTCTTGGACGAATCTGTGCGGCGAGGTGCCGTCGGTTGTTCAGTTTCTGAACAGTTCTGTTTGCCTTTTGGACAATTGTGTTTGTGGTGAGTTATTACTGACTTCTCTGTTTTTGTTAGGAGTTACGCACGTGGTGATAAAATAGGTTATAATAACATCTACTATGAATTGACCGAAATGCACAGCATCTGACTATACTAACTTTCTGATAGCGACCCCAAGATACTACAGCAGTCCGTGCCTATCTTGATAAACCCATTTATACTTTAACACCGTAACTCCTAAACATTAAAAACGGAAATGTTGCAACCGGGCATGAACGGGCAGACCGAAATCGTCTAAACCCGCTTGGTGCCTAATGTTGATAAATGCCCGGAGCCTCCTTTTCCGTTCCGCCTGTCCCGATTCCAGCGGGGAGAGTCCCAGACCTACGACACATCTAAGACCTTAACTGTAGGGGCAACCGCCCCGATAAATCAGGATTTCGCGTAGTTTACCCCGATTTATCGGGGCTCAACTTGTAGTTGCCCGTTTCTTAATCCTACCACCTGATAAGGGAACAGATTTGAGCGTTGAACTGCGTGACGCCTATCTGTGAAGAAATAATGGGTAATACGTAATGTACAAAAAAACTGTCCGTGACTTATTGCAATGCCAAATAAAGTTGACATATTCCCCAACCTAGTGGCACAATAACTACAATACCATTTCTAGGTGAAAGAAAGGTTGTAGAAACAATGAAGCAAGCAGGTCCGCACAGGGTGCAAACCGTTGTATCTAATCTGTTGTTGCTACCATTTTTTATAATGGTGGGGTGCACAACAATAGTACCTGATGATCCAAATATACCGTTGGAGAATTTCAATTCAGGTTCCCTCAATGAAAAGACGTTGCGGGTGGAACAGAAGCTCGTGAGCAACGCGGTCAACTGTATTGCTGCTGATCCGCACAATGTGTGGTTTGCAACGCAGGCCGGTGTTTCACGTTGGGATCGAGATCAAGACCAGTGGTTCCACTACACAATGGAAGACGGGTTATCGAACGATGCGGTAAACGCTGTTGCGATTGATGGACAGTGGGTTTGGTTTGCTACGCAAGAGGGAGTGAGCCGCTACGACACGCAGACGAATACCTTTTCGACTTACCGAACCATTGATGGGTTAGCAAGCGATGAGGTGTCGTCCATTGCAGTTGATGGAAACTATGTTTGGTTTGGAACAGCCAACGGGTTAAACCGTTATGACAAAACCATTGACAGTTGGGCGGTGCGTACTCGTAAGGATGGTCTGGCCAGCAAGGTGATTACAACGATTGCAGTCGAGCCAGAGTATGTGTGGGTTGGTACGGATAGGGAGATAAATCCGGATCCCCACGGCTGGGAGGATGACCCTCGGTTTAGCAAGGGTGGGGTGAGCCGATACCATCGAGACACCGATTCTTGGAATAATTATAAAAAATCAGATGGCTTGATAGACAATGAGATTGCTACCATTGCGGTGGATGAGAATAGTGTTTGGTTTGGAACGCAGGACGAAGGGGTGAGTCAATACAATCAGGTTGATCAAGCTTTCATCAAGACGTTTACGAAGACTGATCTGCTCAAGAGCAATATGATTTCGTGTATCCGCGCGGATGGATTCCAGGTATGGTTTGGTACTGCCAATGCGGGCGTTCATCGTTTCATCAAGCCGGTCAACACTTGGGTGCATTACACCAAAGCGGATGGGCTCGCAAGCAATCATGTGAGTTGGATTACGACACAAGGAAATGATGTTTGGTTTGCAAGCAAAGAGGATGGAGTGAGTCGCTTTGATAAAGTAACCGGCGAGTGGACGCTTTACAAACAGGCCGATTTTCTTGCGGATAACGATGTTCGCGATATAACGCGTGATACGGATGGCAATCTCTGGCTGGCGACCGTATCGGGAATTTCGATTTACCAACCCCAAACGCGTAGTTGGGAAATCATCTCTAAAGAAGATGGTCTTCCAAGCCCTTATGTTACGAAGGTAGATGTTATATCTCCATTGCGTGACTCGAGAAAAGGCGATGTGATCGAGATCTCATCCGGCGCAATTACTAGTGCACAGGTCTGGATCGGTACAGATCGAGGACTAGGTACACGACCTTACTCCGGCGGCGAATGGGCGTTTTCTTCTCCTCGCCGATCCACAACGAATGGAGAGTCCTTTGTGACGGCTTTCGCTGCTGATGGAGATAAACTCTGGCTCGGCACAAGTTCAGGACCTGCCATGTATGACACAGCATCTCAAGAGTGGACGCAGCTTGAGATGCCGGGTGATCACTCAAACGCGATTGTGTTATCCGTGCTTGTTCAGGATGGGACGGTCTGGTTTGGTGGGGCGACGGGTGTTTGGCGATATTCGGTTGCAGATAAGAAGATGCATCATGTTACCGAAGGACTTCCTAACACTTATGTTAATGTGCTATTTTCGACAGAGAACATCCTGTGGGCGGGGACACGCCAAGGACTTGCACAATATGATGCCGCACAAGAGCGTTGGGTGCCGATGTCGTTTAATGCGCAATTATCCGCTGCCAACGTCACGGCGCTGGCTTTTCGAGACGGTGTGCTCTGGATAGGCACGCCGCAAGGGTTGGGAAGCTATGCGATTGCTTCGGAGGCTTGGAGCCCGATCTCGAATGTGTCGTATAACATTCGGGACATCCTGTGTGACGGGAAAGAAACACTTTGGTTAGCGACATCGGTTGGTCTTGTCGAATATCACATTTCAAATGGTCGCAGCGTGCTACATCAGTCGCGACCGGTGCGGGAGCCGTTTCTTGAAACAAAGGTTTCACATGTCAAGTTTGATGGGGACTACATCTGGTTCAACAACTGGGCGTCTTCACCGAACGGCGGGCTTGTACGGTTTCATCGCCCCACCGGAGCGTGGCAGCGTTTTACGCGCTTAGATATTCTCCAGTCAACTCAGAAAAGGTCGATGACCTTGGTACGTTGGAGTTATGTGGATACGGACGCGGTCTGGTTTACAACAGACTACGGGGTTCTCCGGTACGACAAATTGGCGGATACGTGGGGACATTTTACGATAGAGGATGGCCTCTCTACGAACGATGTGGACAGGATTGCCGTGAGCGAACACAGTGTCTGGGTGATTCCAATGATCGGGGTTGAATTGAGCCATTATAGTAAAAAGACTGGAAAATGGAACATAATTGCGCCCGGAAAAGAGATGCAGATTGAACGGTTGAACGCGTTAGCGGTTGATGGGCCGGAGGTCTGGTTCGGATCAGGGCGCGGACTTCACCGTTACAATGAATTTACTGGTGAATGGCGTGATTTCACGCCGAGAGACGGGTTGGCGGGCAGGGGTGCTGAATGGATTACAGCCGATGAGGATTTTATCTGGGTTGCACGCTCGGAGTGGGATAGAGACAGTAACCGGCCGTTATCACGATATAATAAAAAAACGGAGAAGTGGGACACATTTTCAACGAGTGATGTGCTGGCTTCACATACCATTCGACGCATTATTGCCACAGAGGACGATGTTTGGATACTCTACAGACCTTGGACCAAAAAGGGAGTCACCCGCTACGATAGGCGCACCGGCGAGTGGACGACAATCAAGTCGGGGCGTGGAACGCTTGAGTTGGCTGTTGATGATGATTACCTGTGGCTAGCAGTGCCCAATAATGGACTGAGGCGATTTCACTTTGCATCTGGCACTTGGACGGTGTTTAAAGATTTGAAGGGGATGCTGCATAACCATGTAGATGAGTATGGGCTTGCCGTTGATGATCGGTATGTGTGGGTGGGGACGCTGCGTGGGCTTTCGCGTTACGACAAACAGAAGGAATCTTGGACCCCTTTCACAGCGAGGCCGACCCTTTCTGGACGAACGATTCGAACGGTGGATACGGATGAGCGTTTTGTCTGGGTCGGTACTGACAACG
>PYIZ01000010.1:23086-335023 GCA_003635265.1 Candidatus Poribacteria bacterium | reverse complement strand
AATTGGGCACGTGGAAGCGGTATGAGCAGGAGGGCGGTTCCGAGGAGATAGCGACCCACGGTGGCCATTGGCACCGATGGCGTCCTAAAAGAAAAGATACGTTGTCCGACGATTCGGTGAGTTCGATTGTGGTTGATGACCAGTACGTCTGGGTCGGTACTCGGGATGGGGCGAACCGCTTTGATAAGCTCGCTCTGCGCTGGGATCAGTATAAAACCGGACAAGGTTTGCCCGCCAATAATGTGACTTCTGTCAGCAACGATGGCAATAATATTTGGGTTGGCACGAACTCCGGAATAGGAAAGTATCCCCGAACCTCAGATGACCTCAACGCTTGGATCGCTTACACCTCTGGCACGGAAATTCAACCCGCCTCTGTCTCCAAAGAGTTTGCAGAGTCGTTGGTTACGGATGAGATTTGGTGTATCGCTAGCAGCAAGAAAAATGTCTGGGTCGGCACACGGCGGGGCGTAAGCAAATACGATATTGGTAAGGACACATGGAAGACTATCACGACAAAAGATGGTTTGGCGAGCGATGAAATCAGTTGTATCGCCATTGATGGCGAGCGAGTTTGGTTTGGGACAGATCGTGGTGCGACCGTTTACAATGAGGGAACAGAGGCTTGGACTTCCTACACAACACAAGATGGACTTGCTAGCAACAAGGTGACTTCGATTGATGTTGATGGCACAGAGGTATGGATCGGGACGTATAATGCGGGGGTGAGCCGATTCGACCCGTCAGCGAATAGCTGGATAACGTACACCCGAGAAGAGGGCTTGGCTCATAATGGGATCCTCTCTATCTCAGTAGGAGATACTTACGTGTGGTTCGGCACCTATCGTGGCTTGAGCCGCTTTGATAAACATACGGGCATCTGGACAACCTTCACAGAATCTTACGGACCTGAGGATCTTTGAAGGGGATGGATTGGAAGTTTTTCTGATTGAAATTTGAACTTATTTGCTACGATTCTATGGGTGGGTGATACATATTCTAACCGATTTGCTTAATGCAGCTTTCTTAGGCTAAAGGAGATTTCGTTTTAATGTTTTCAAATCCAGCACAACAATCTGGGTTGACCGCCAGCGGTGGTATCTTGCATTCCCAAGATGGGCACGGGTTCGGCACCGCACCTGTTTTCCTTACCTCTATCTGTACGATTTTGGGGGCAATACTTTTCTTACGTTTTGGTTACGCTGTCGGTCATGTAGGGCTTTGGGGCAGCTTGGCGATTGTTGCGCTCGGACATTTAGTAACCATTCCCACCGTTCTAGCGGTCTCTGAGATAGCAACGAACCGCCGCGTGGCAGGTGGCGGTGCATACTACATCGTCAGCCGCTCCTTTGGTCCGACGATCGGCGGGACGATTGGCATTACTCTATATCTTGCCCAAGCTATCTCGATTGCCTTCTATATGGTTGCGTTCGCAGAGGCTTTGCAACCTCTCTATGAATGGGTGGCTGCTGCATACGAATTAAAACTTGACCCCCGCTGGGTGAGTCTTACTTGCACACTGCTCCTTATCGCGCTGATGTTGATTAAAGGCGCCAACTTGGGCGTGTGGGGCTTGTGGGCGGTCAGTGCCATCCTAGCGGTCTCAATCGGTGCGTTCCTTTTAGGAACTGGCCCCGAGGAGATACGGCCGGAAGGGCTAAACATCACGGCACGAATCGAAGGTGGCGACAGTTTTGGTACAGTTTTCGCGATCTGTTTCCCCGCTTTTACCGGCATGATTGCAGGACTTGGGCTATCCGGCGATTTGAGGAACCCTCAGCGGAGTATACCTTTGGGTACGATCGGTGCGACGATCGCGGGCATGGTCATATATGCGCTCGTCGCTGTCAAGCTTGCCCAGAGTGCCACGCCTGAGGAACTCGCGGCGAATCAGTTTGTTATGGCGAAGATTGCCCTGTGGGGTCCTGTAATCTACGTTGGATTGGGCGCAGCCGCCCTGTCCTCAGCTCTCGGATCGATTTTGGTTGCCCCCAGAACACTCCAGATGCTCGGTCGTGACAATGTTTTACCGTTTTCTCGGTTGAATCGCTTGATGGAAAAGGGCGTGGGTCAGACGCAAGAACCGGTGTATGCAACCTGCGTATCAGGTACAATAGCGATCGTGTTCGTATTAGCTGGTGGTGTGGACTTCATCGCCCGCATCCTCACCATGTTCTTCATTGTGACATACGGTGTCCTCTGTGCGGTATCGTTCCTCGAGCACTTTGCAGGCAATCCGTCGTATCGTCCCACGTTTCATTCTCGCTGGTACTTGTCGCTGATTGGCACTGTGATGTGTGCCTTGATGATGATTCAGATAAACGTGATATATGCGTTCATCTCGATCATTCTGATGGTGGCAATCTACCTCGGACTCCGCCATGGTCACAAGGGGCAGCGCGACTTGACAGCGATTTTCCAAGGAACAATGTTCCAGCTAACTCGGTGGCTGCAAATCACTCTGCAGCGGAACCGTGTCATCTCCCCGGAGGGTGGATGGCGTCCCTCAATCGTCGCGGTAACGCAATTCGGCGAACGCCGGCTTGGTCATTTCGATCTGCTGCGCTGGATTTGTCATCGGCACGGGTTTGGTCACTTCATCCAGTTCTTCCACGGTGATTACTCATTTCTTGACGAGATTGAGGCGCGTATTCACGTTGACGAATTAATCCAGCGGACAGAGATCAGCAGGGCGGGCATCTTTGTTGATACTCTGATTTGCCCGACGTTCCAACTCGCTGTCGCACAGACGTTGCAGATGCCGGGGATTTCTGGGTTACCTAACAACTCTATCCTCTTTGAGTTTGATCGGGAAAATATTGATGAGATTAATGATGTCGGACAGGGTGCTCGGCTGGCTATGAATTCGATGTTCAATGTCCTGATCTTGCGATCGACGAAATACCGATTCGGCTATCGGTCTTCGATTCACGTGTGGGTGACCGAAGAGAACTTGATGAACGCTCCGATGATGCTGATGCTTGCGTATATCATTGTAGGCCATCCGGAATGGAGACGTGCAGAGATTCAGCTTTTTGCGTGTTTCGATTCTGAGGATGCTGAACGTGAGGCGGATCGGCTTTCGGCGTGGATGAGGGAAGGACGGCTACCGATTTCCGCGCAGAACGTGACTTCCGTGTCGTGCAGCAACGGGGATGCTTTGGAGCAAGAGGTGTCCCACTACTCTACTCAGGCTGACTTAGTTATTGCAGGTGTAACAGCTGAAGAGCTCGAAGCTGAGGTAGTGACGCAAACACTGCGGTGTTACGGGAGCGCAAACGATGTGCTCTTTGTCCATTCGATTGAGCGGATTGCAATTGATTAGGGGGCAGCGTAACACGTAATGCGTAAGAAGACACAAGAAATTGCGCTCGCTGCAGAGGTGTGTTGGTTAATAATATGTTGGAGAGGCAACAGATGCGAAAGGATATGACCCGTGGAAGAGCGTGTGATACTCGTTGACCGTATGGGGAGAGAAATCGGTACTGAAGAAAAGCTAAAGGCGCATCGCGAGGGTAAACTGCATCGCGCATTTTCGGTTTTCGTTTTCAATAGTCTAGGGGAATTGCTGCTTCAGAAGCGGTCAAAGAACAAGTATCACTCCGGTGGATTGTGGACGAATACTTGCTGCAGTCATCCCCATCTTAGTGAGAGCCATCATTGTGCAGCGAGACGGCGGCTCGTTGAGGAAATGGGTTTCGATTGTGAATTGACCGAGCTTTTCAGTTTTATCTATCATGCCGAAGTGGAGAACAACCTATTTGAGCACGAACTGGATCACGTCTTTGTTGGACATTATGACGGTCAACCTGTTCCCAATCCTGATGAGGTTGATGATTGGAAGTGGATGGATATTAACAGACTGAGGCTGGATGTTGGAAAAAACCCCGATCATTATACGTACTGGTTCAAATTGGTACTTAATCGCGTCCTCAAACAGTACGAGAATGCTAGTTCTTGGGATGAGACTTAAACGAGAGGCATACTAGTTTGACACGACTACAGACCGTTCATTATCATAAAGGAGAAAGGGGCAATGAGCTGGCGCGTTGTAGAGCATTTCACAGTTTACCGTGAAGAGGGTTGGTATGGTGCTCACCCCAACCTAGTACGCACACCGGGCGGGGACCTGTTGGTTCTATTTCATCGTTCGCCATTCGTGGGGTATTCTCACCACAGCCACCCATTATTCGATGTCCGTGCCTGCCGCTCGGAGGATGAGGGGCAAACTTGGAGTGAACAGTGCTTGGTTACCGTTGATCCGTTGGGCGGTGTGCTTGACTTCGGTACTCACACGCTTGCGGATGGGAGTATCTTCCTTCACGCTTCCAATGTTGCGCTCGTTCCTGAAGATAAGGAGCGCGAAGGTGACGGATGGGCGGCTTATGCAGGTATTCCCTTCTGGGTGCGTTCCCGTGATGATGGACGGACTTGGAGCGAACCTGTACGTTTTCCGCCGCTGCCCGATGCTGTGTGGGGACATCCTGCCTCTCATTCGGGGATTGCCCGGAGCGGATTGATACAGATGCCCGACGGACGTTTGCTCTTACCGAGCAAGGCGACGGATCACCCTGACGGCTCAATGCCTTTTTTTGGTATGTTGCGGGTGTCAAGGGATATGGGCAAAACGTGGGAGTACGGTGGAAGGATTGCGGAAGATCCCGTTACACATTTCAGCGAGCCTGCCATTCATCTCACCCCTGGTGGCAAGATTATTGTCCTCTTTCGTTGTCACCCTGGACCCGGCGCAGCTAGCCGCGAGGTTTGCCTTGCGTTAGTGGAATCGACTGATGGTGGGGAGACATGGTCTCCGTGGCGGCAGACGACAATCCGGGGCTGCCCCGGGCACATGCTTGGGTTGCGGGATGGGCGTATCTTCACCACCGTAGGTACACGATGGCCCGGACAACGGGGATGCCTTGCACGGATCCTCGAACCGGAGGGAAGTGACCTGGACACCGCACCGGTGCTGGTTATCCGAAGTGATTCGCACGATTCGGATTGTGGTTATCCGTGGTCGGTTGAGCTTGAAGATGGTCGCGTGCTGGTGGTGTATTATTATGTCTATTCGGATGGCCATCGAGGCATTGAAGGAACGATTGTCGAAGAAGTTTCGTAATAGCGGGTTGTGTTCGGAAGATTGATTTTAGTCCAATCCGAACAACCGTACCGATAGGAGCAAATATGAGCGAAGGACTTGATATTAAACTCGCATGTATGAGTCTGATGTGGGGCGGGGATCTATCCAACGAAGAGATGCCTGCTTGGATTGACGATGTATCGGCGGCAGGCTATGCGGGTGTTGCTACGTTTGAGAGGGTGCTGGTTCGGTTTATTGAGGAGACAGATTTTGTCGAACGGATAACAGATCGTGGGCTTTCGTTGGTAAGCGTTGATCTTGTCATCGACCGGGACTTCGATAGGGTCAACCGTGTCTGCGAGGTTATGCAGCAGCTGGGTACGAAGCATCTAGTGACGATAGGTGGTCTGGCACAGAAGGGGGCAGACATGAATGAGATTGGCGACCTACTGAACCAGATCGGTGAGATTGCATTGACGTATGGCGTGCGTGCCTGCTTCCACAATCATACCCACCATACAGGGGAGACACTGGAGGAGACTGAGGAATTGCTGCACAAGACGGATCCCGCCAAGTTCTTCGGTTTCCTTGATGTCGGACACGCGACAAAGGATTTCGTGGCGCAGCCGGTAGAACAACGTGCATCAATCTTCCTTGAGCGCAACTGGGATCGGATCGATTTTCTGGAGTTTAAGGATTGGTGCGAGGATTCCGACTTAAGGACAGAGGTTGGTGCTGGCGACTGCGACTATGAAAGCGTGTTTCGGATTCTGAAGGAGAAACGTTATTCTGGTTGGATTACCGTGGAACAGAATGGTCCTACAGGAGACAAGACTCCATTGGAATGTGCCAAAGCGAGCCGTGATTTTATTCGGCAAGGTTTAGGTGTCTGATCTTTCATTAACCAGTTCATAAACCGTGATGTTTTCCCACTTCCGCTTCGTTCTATGGGTTGCCACCCGTTCCTTAAATCGGTTCAAGACCGTTAAACCCGCAGCTTCGATCATCGCTTCAAGGCGAACCATTGCTTTTTCACCGGAAGCATCTGCATACCCGATAAGCACGCGACCGCTTGGGTTGAGGTAATTTGGCAGGTTGCCGAAAAAACGTCGAAGGGTCTGCTGTTTTTCGTCGTGTATCGCAATCTCTGCTCGATTCCGTGCCCGCGAGACCACCCACGGTGCGTTGAAAATAATCAGATCGAAGCGATTCTCCGACACCGGTTGGAAAAGGTCTCCTGCTGGCATAAGATGGATTTGTGGTCGATTGTTTTGCACATCGGCAAAGCGTATAAGATTGAGCCGAGTAGTGGCAACTGCTTCGGGCAGCAGATCTGATGCGTAAATTTGCACGCCCAAATCCCCCACTTCTTGCGCGGCAAGCAGTGTAAGACACCCGCACCCACACCCCACATCCAACACTTTTGCGCTCTGCGACAGGTGCGGTTTAACGCTTTGTAGACCGCGCTGGAACAGTTCGATGGTTTCCTGAGAATGGGGCGGAAGCACGTTTTCGGAGGCAGCCAGCGACATTCGGAGTGCACGGATCGGATACGCCTTTGCGAGTGCGCTCTGAATTTTCTGAATAGTAACAATGGGTATTAGGAACGGACTGCCTTCATTTGCTCCTTGATTTTCACCGATCCATTCTAGGAGATAAGGTAGATCTGGCGGTGGGCTTACCTGCAAGGCTCCGGCTGGATCCGCCCAACACATTAAGCGTGACAGCGCCCTTTCCCTTTCTTGTGCCGGATTTAGGGGCACCAACCTTGCATCGGATTCGCGCCTGTCAGTTCCCTTTCGATGTTGCCATCTGTCTTTGTCCCGCCCTGACCTTTTTCTGTCTTTCCCACCCTCGCGGGACGATTGAATCAACTCCTCCTTTTTCCGTCCGATATACTCCACTACGTCCGTCACTTGCCCCCAGTCGCCGGACAGGATTGCCACGCCACCACGGCGTACGTGGGTAAAAATTCGATTAAATTGTCCCAACTCGCTATCTGCGAATAGCTTCCATGAAGCGTTCTCTGCGGCAATTTCTCGAAATTGGTGAGGGACGTAGACATCACCGATATCGGCTATCCGACGAAATGGAGGCATAGTGACTAGAGGTGGTTGAAGTCATTTTTTTCTTGCGATTAGATGAGCCAAATATATCGAGCTACGAAAAGCACTGCGAACAGATAGATTAGCCAGTGCACTTGTCTCCCTTGACGGGTGACCAGTTTTAGTAGGGCGTAGGAGATGAAGCCAAACGCGATCCCTTCCGTGATACTGATCGTGAGGGGCATCAGCAACAGGGTCAGAAATGCAGGGATAGACTCTGTCATGTCGTCCCAATCAATGGAGATAACATTTTTGAGCATGAGGCTTCCGACGATAATCAGCGCTGGGGCAACTATGGGATAGAGGAACGTATTTTCGCCGATGGGGTATCCCGCACCTACCATCTTGATGAGTGGGTTGAAAAATAGAGCGAGCAGCATCAGAATCGCTGTCACGATACTGGTTAAGCCTGTACGTCCCCCCGCGGAGATTCCAGAAGCACTCTCAATGTAGCTCGTAACGGTTGATGTGCCTAGCAGAGCACCGGCACTTGTGGCGACCGCATCGGAAAGGAGTGCCTGCCTTGCCCTTGGCAGCTTACCATCAACCATAAAGCCACCTTGTTCGCCGACACCGACCAACGTCCCGACGGTGTCGAACAGATCTAGGAAGATGAAGATAAAAATTACCGAAATCATCTTCGGGTCTACGAGAATGTTCGGGATTTGAAGTTGGAGGAAGGTGGATGCGATAGATGGTGGGGCGGAGACGACCCCTTGAAATTTGACCATGCCGGTGATTAGGCCAACAACGGTTGAGGCAAGGATGCCGATTAGGATAGCACCGCGTACTTTTAGGGCGAACAGGACAGCAATCACGATCACTCCGAACAGTGAGAGCAGTGCCGGGGGTGATTTCAGATCGCCAAGGGTGACATAGGTTGCCGGATGGTCGACAATAAGCCCCGCCCATTCCAAACCCACCAGCGCGATGAGTAACCCAATTCCGGCAGGGATGGCGTTCCGCAACGAGACAGGTAGAATCGTCATCACCTTTTCACGCAGCCCGACAAAGAAAAGTAGGATAAACAGCACGCCTGCAATGAAAACGGCACCGAGCGCGTTTTGCCACGATACACCGAGGGTGAGACAGACCGTGAAGGTGAAGTAGAAATTATGTCCCATCCCCGGCGCAAGGGCGATGGGATAGTTGGCGAGCAGTGCCATCAGCACCATTGCCAATGCACTGGTGATGCAGGTTGCCGCCATCACTGCGCCGGAATCCATTCCTGCTGCCGATAGCACCGCCGGTTGGACGAAGATAATATACGACAGCGTCATAAACGTTGTGCAGCCTGCAACAATTTCACGCTTAACAGTTGTTCCCGATTCTTGTAAACGGAACAATTTTTCGAGCATTGATTACCTCCTTGACGATTATTCGAGAATCACTTTTCTAAATGTTAGCGATACCCTACGCTGCCTCTCATACGTTTGACCGGCCCATGTATCTGATTTTCTGGGGGCGATACCGTGTAACCACTTGTATCTAGCTTCATCTCTCAATACAACAATACTTCTTGGTGCGAGCCAGACAGGAATCTTTTTAGTCTTGTCAAGTTTGTTTGTAAAATCCATGATACAACTTGAACCTAAGCTCAAAGAGACTATCATATTTGCAAAACAAGGTTCACAATCAATGTGACTGGAAATCCCTTGCCCTGGCTCGTATTCATTGACAATAACTTGATCTGGTTCTGCTGGCATGTGACCATCGTCATATAGTCTCCGACCAAGTGTTTGCAACCACTCAGGTAACTGCCCGATGCGCATATCACGGTTGACCTTCCGTGCTTTGTAGTCATATTTGAAACCGTAATGTTGAACACGCCGCTTTAGATCTGCGAGCCATTGATGTTTGTCAATCTGATATAGCAACCGATCATGCTGATTCTGATCGATGTAGCCTTCTATATAGCCGAACCCTTCAATTACATCAATAGCTTCCACATTATTTGGAAGAGGTTCTGGCAGAGGAGATTGTTGGTCGGTAAGGGAAAAGAGGTCTAGTTGTGCCATTGGTCTGTTCTCCTTAGGTTGACTTTAATCCTTGTAAAGTATATCATAGTAGACCCTGACATCGTGAGGAAAACCATCTGTTAGTCTATAGTAACGAAATTGCTGGATATTTGATTGGGTTATTATGCTTCTGAACCTCGAAAGATTAGCTTTGAGAATTCGCCAATTTGTACTCAATGATGAGGAAACAGGATTTTGATATACTATGCACATATTATGATTCCTGTATCTTTCCACAATCTGAACCATTATATCAGATAAGTCATTGATGTCTAATGTCCGGCTTGCGAGAAAATAGCAGAAATTGAATATAATTAACGTCTTATCAGCCACTGTAATTGCATTGTCCAATGATCCAGTTAATTGGGTGTAGTAACTCATCAATTCAAATCTGCTAAAGAAGGGGTCTCTATACCGCTTAGGTCCATACTGGTTGATTTCCTTTGCCTTATCACACATTGCTTGTGAAGAATCAATTCCTAAATAAGTGATATTCCTCCGTCCTGTAAAAGCCCAAAATGCGATACCCGAAGTTAATGGACCACAACCAAAGTCAATGAAGACAACTTTGTTGTCTACAGATGTGACAAGATTCTTAAAAAACCGTGTATGAACAGATATGTGATAAGAGCTAACAAGGTGCATAGGCATATAATATACACAATAGAGCAACACCTGATCTGCTGGAGAGAGGCCATTAAATGGCTCATCAAAATTAGCTCTTCCTTGATCCAAGATGATCTCTCTATGGTAGTATGTGTCTCTATCTCTGACTTGGTCCTCCCACGCTGGGGTCGGGGGATGATTTTCAAATGGTTGTTTTACTAAATCCTCAGACAATCCTTGTAGACTTTCGCTGAACCTATATCTATTCCCTGAGTGGTGTATGTAGGGTATGCTTGTGGGGTTATTCTCCATGTTCTGCTTGCCTTTTCTGTGTCAATTCTTCCAATAAATCCTTCAATCCTGGGCTCAAAACAACTGGGTATTCTTCCGCCCCTGTCAGTCCCTTATAGGGTTTGGGCAGCCTCGCTAGTTCGGATCTTGCTTTCGCCTGCATTGCAGCCATATCAGGGAGTGAATAGACTAACCTCCCTTGGAGAATCACCGGCACAAGCAGCGGTTCACTATTGTGTAGGTTTTCATCCCAGAGGCTGATCACATCCTTAACGTAGTTGCCGTCGGGGTCGTATAGGCGATGGAGCTGCTTCCTGCTGGGAAGGGTTGATTTGCCCCTATCCTCACTTAACTTCATTGTGACAGTTACCTGTTCTCCATCAATTCTTTCGACATGCTTGTAGACACCGGGCAGTGCAGAAGGACCGCCTTCGCCTGTCAAGGGATTGAAGTTTGCGCCTGTTGCCAAACGGGTGCCGACGCCAAAGCCATCGATCGGGGCACCTGCAGCCAACAGTTTGTCAATCTGAAATTCGTCAAGGTCGTTGCTAGCGAAGATCTGTACATCGTGCAGCCCTGCTTCGTCGAAAATTTCTCTGACTGCCTTGCTCAGTGCTAGCAGATCACCGCTATCAAGCCGAACTCCTCTCAGGTGTGCGCCCCTTGTCTTCATCTCTTTTCCCACAATACAGGCGTTTTTTGCTCCCTGAATGGTGTCGTAGGTGTCAATCAGGAGGAGGGTGTTGTGGGGGAAAGATTTGGCGTAGTCTCGAAACGCCTCTAGTTCGGACGGACGGTCCATGATGAACTTATGCGCCGTTGTCCCGACGTAGGGGATGCTGAAGTATTGCCCCGCAATCACGAGGGATGTACCGGCAGCACCCCCAATAAATGACGCTCGTGCAGCTAGGACGCCCGCATCTCGGCCATGTGCCCTGCGTGCACCGAAATCGAAGCAGGTGCGTCCACGCGCTGCGTGAACGATCCGCGCGGTCTTCGTGGCGATTAGTGTTTGGAAGTTCATCATGTTGAGGAGATAGGTCTCGAAGATCTGGATGTCGATTGATCGACCTGTTACGTTGATCAGTGGCTCGTTTGCAAAGACGGGTGTCCCTTCAGGCACTGCGTAAACATCGCCATCGAATTTGAAGTGACGCAGGTAATCGAGAAAATCATCGCTCATATCCGGCATCGGTTTGTCCCGTTCCGAGGGATCCGATTTATCGGAGCTTTCCTTCAGCCACTTGAGATCTGCATCGGTAAACCGCAGATTCAAGATGTAGTGGATAACCTGCTCCAATCCTGCCGCAATCATATACTCGCCCTGTGGGATGAAGCGGACAAAGTAGTTCTCGGTGCAGATTGCATTGTTCCCACTGTCAAAATCTGCCTTGCCCATCGTCAGTTCGTAATAATCAGTGAACAATGCCATATTCGATTCAGTGAGGAGCCCAGATTGGAGAGGTTTGGTCATCGTTCAGTTCCCTTGGCTTGTCAGTTGAATTCTCGGAGTTTTTGCTGGAGCCAGTGCGTCATGGGTCCGGGTGCTGGATCGCACACCTCAATCATGCGACCGGGTAAAGGTTGTCCAAGCAATCCTTCCACCTCCGCGCGGCAAGCCTTGACGACAGCGGGGTAACTTTCTGCCACATTGTTGATTTCTGTGGGGTCATCTGTCAAATCGAACAGTTCATCACCGTCCGGATCATCATAACCGACAGCGGTGCAGAAGTTCCAGTGCTCATCTCTTACGCTGACACGACCGCGTGCGTTGCCTGTTGCGAAATCTGCCCAACCGATAATGATTTGATCGCGAATAGATGATTTTTCGCCGTTCACCAGCTGCCAGAAGTCCTCACCAGTTGTCCAATCGCACGGGATACCAAGCTGATGCAGCAAGGTTGGCATCAGGTCGTGGTTTTGAACGAAGGCATCAACCTCCTGACCCTGCTGTTCCCCCGGATGACGGATTAACAGATTCAGTTGCGTGTTGAATGGGTGTAGCTGGTTGGCACCTTTTCCGAAACGTCCTTGGTCACGAAGTTGGGTGCCGTGATCGGAAAGAAGCACCACCAGTGTGTCATCACGTAGCTTTAGGTCCTCGATTTTGGAGAGCAGCCGTCCAATACATTTGTCAACAAAGGTAACTTCGCCAAGATAGAGTGCTTCGATCCTGCGGAGTTCATCTTCTGTTGGGTCGCCTTGTTCAGACGCTGCGCCCGGCGTGATGAAATCTTTGTCCGAATAGTTGGGGAGGTATAGGTCTGCATAACCGGGGGGCGGATCCCACGGCTCGTGCGGATCGAAACTGTCTATCCATAGAAAGAAGGAGCCCACTGTGTGGTTGTCGTCGAGCCATTCACACGCGGCACGAAACACGCGGGCGCAACTGTAATCATCTTCGGCACGACGATGCCGTTGATTGAGAAGGTAATTGACCAAACCTGCATGACGCTGCCAGTTAATCGGTTCTCTGACATGCTGTCTGAGTTGATCTTCAATCAGCCGCGGATCTCCGCTTCGCCAGTTGTCCGATTCCTGTCCACGGACGAAATCCAAGTGAGCAAACCCGCGCGAAAAATTCATTGTGGGTTTGAACATGTGATAGGTATCAGCAATTAAGGCTGTCAGATAGCCTCGTTCCAGCAGGACTTCAGCGATTGTATCTTGCTCTGGTGGGATTTTATGCCAGCCGGGTGCGTGGTGCCAGTGTCCCCGGCGGTCAAAATTGAACCGCCATGGGAAACTTCTCATGCCGGTAAACAGTCCACGACGTATCTGAAGGGTAGGTTGACCTTCGCCGAATGCCCAGTTAAAGCGAATACTTTCGGCTGCGAACGCATCTAGGTTTGGTGTTTGTGTGTGGCTGTACTTTTTGCCGGGTCCGATGATGTCGGCCCGAAATGTATCTAAGCAAATGCAGATGATGTTCATTTTATATCAAGAAGCCTCCTCCCATGCACGACGAACGAAGGGGACAGCTTCTTCAAATCCTGCTTCTCCTGTACGGCTCGCCTCCTCGATACTCAACCAGCCATCGTAGCCGTGTCGTTTCAGAATGGAGAAAATCTGTTTTATAGGAGACGCTCCGGTGCCAACAAGGACGGTCTCGAATTCGCCCGGGGTGCGGATATCAAATACATGAACGACTGCCACTCGGTCTATCACGGTTTCTAGCAACGCTATCGGATCTTCTTGGAGTACCAGAGAATTTGCGGTGTCAAAGCAGACTTTAAGGGGAGTATCCGCTAGACTGTTGAGAATTTCCAAGAAAATATCGCTAGGTTGTGAAAAGTCCCAATAGTGCCAAGGCGCGCCTTTGGTGTGATTTTCGTAGACTAAGGTTATTCCCAATCGATCTGCTTCGTCAAGGACTTGGCGAAGCCCATCCACTGCCCATCGGATTCCCTGCGTCCGATCGGTGCCGGGGTGGTTCTGTCCGGCGGTCACGCGTGCGTATTTGGCACCAAGTGTCGCTGTCAGGTGCACGTCTGCTTTCATCTGTTCGATCTCTAGTCCACGTTGATCGGCGTCGGGATGTGTAAAATCAGGATAACATGCCAATGCACAAAACTCAAGACCAATTTTCTGCCCTTCCTCAGAGATGGCATTAAGGGTATCTTCGTCTCGGTTCGGGAAGAATTTCACGCTGAAGTCAGCTCCCTCCAGCCCTAGGGAAGCGGCGAAACGGATCCAATCACTAACGGATTTCTGACCGCTAAAGATATCTTCATAGAGTGAAACAGGTATACAACTTAGCTTCATGGCTACACCTTCGCTTACGGTAAATTTGATAGTTAGACAAGCGGACTAGGGGAAAAATTGGTATAAAGGTGTATTGGTCAGAATACTTAAAATTCCCCAGATATTGCTTAACATATAATCTCCCAGAGCCAATCCCAAAAAGCAAGGGATGGCGCGTCGATAGCCGTTGAGCCCCCCGTAGCGCAGGATGACCACCTTGCACGCCCAAGCGACAAAAAGGCAGCTCCACAGGTTGTACATCCCCCAGCTATCCGCCATTGCATAGCCGAGCGGATGGAGCGACCACCACAGGAAACGTCCCCTCAGCAACATCAATACCACTGCTATACCGAGTCCGCCGCCCATGAAGGCAAGCGCGGGCTCATCTCGCTCTTGAGGGGAGTTCAGCCAGCTTTCAAGTCGGTGATAAATCCAGCCCCGTCCTGTGGTTGGTCCCATGTAGTATCCCGACTCGGCGCCGTGTCGATAGTAGTTGTCCAACAAGAGCCAGTACGTTGCGATTGCCCCAATGAGTGTTGCAAGCACGATAGCGATGACGACATGGCGGGGGTTAATATTTCGCCGTTCTGAAATCTTGAAGGCTTCCAGTTGCTGCGGCATAAGGTTGGTTCGGTTTGCGAAAGTGACGTGCATGTACAACGTAAAAACGGTCAGCGCACCGGCACCCAGCCGGCGTGTTCCAAAGGCGTCGATAATCATGTGATGCGGATCAACACCGTTCTGAAAATCGTGGCACAAGAATCCCATTTCCGCACGCAGCCGCGCAATCATCGTCCCTAGTAAGAAGTAAATTCCAAAAAACAGCGGAATCACCCATAGGGGCATACCTGCCTTGTAGGAAAAGATTGTCAAAAATATCATACCAAGGACCACACAGACAAATGCCATACGATACCGTATCGGTTCTTGGGAGTCATCCAGTTGGGACGCGGATCTGGCACTGCCGAACAGATGGCGTCCCAACCTTGTGAAATGCGCCCGACCGGTCCATAGCGCGACTGCAAATAGTCCAATGTATACACCGAAACTCTGTTCAGCGATATATGGAAATCGCGGCAGCCCCTGCCAACCCATGATGTTCCCGACCATCAACTCAACTTTGTAAACCCAGTAAAACACCCAGCATGAAAGCAGGAGATCCAGTGGCATAAGAAAACTGATGCCAATGACAAAAGGGTAGAAAGAGAGCCTTACGCTGCCCATCGCGTTCCAAGGCCGCTCCGTGAAAAACTGATGGATGTTCTGACGTTTGACGGGAATGTAGGGGAATGCGGGATAGATTGAATTGAGCAGGTTTTCGACACTGATTAAGGCAGCGATGCCGAAGCCAAGCCACATTAGTCTGTTTTTGAAGAAGCTAGATCTGGGATTGGTCATCTCTAGCGGAAGTTGGATCAGTGGATATGTCAATCGTTCGTGCTCCGTCCACTGCTTCCGCAACAGGGTCGTGAGTCCCAACATCACAACCATCAGTGCAAATAGGAATGCGATCCAAGCAACGCCGGGGATCAGCCATGCCTTAAAATACCCCTCTTCGTAGAGAGTTGTACCTCCTTTGTAGAACGGTGTTAGGGCTTTGTCGTCCCGCACGGTAAGCCATTCGGGAAGATGTTTGAAGAGCAGTTCTCGCCAGCCGTTTTCGGGGGTAGCGAAGCGAAACGGGTGTCCCAAGATTGGGACCAAGATCTCCATCATGTCATACGAACAGAGGCAGGAAACGAACCCCAGCATGACATAGATAGTGAGAAGTTCCTGCTGAGAGAGCCCAAGTGCCGGAGAAATTTTTACAAGTATATGCCGAATCAGCAGGAGCCAAAAAATGACAAAGATGACATTTGAAAACGGGTGGATAATTGTTGGAAAGGTATAGCGAACAACTTCGAGTTCGATAAGCCAATACGCAGTGATTGGCATGAGCAATAGAGCAATCAGACAAGACTTGAGCGTTAAGCCTCTATGGAAGGTGATAGATGTGTCTTTCATTGGGCTATCGCTTCGCTTCGTCAATAGATGGGAAATCAATGAATCACTGCTTTTGCCTCGACAGATGTGCTATACCGCTTTGATGTTAATGATACAACAATTCCATGGTGGGACATTTACGAACCTAATGCACTGCATTCCCTAACCACAGCCAATCTCGGCGATCGCTTCGACCTCGACAAGCAGATCGCTGTTGACTAGTATCGGTGTGGCAACTGTCGCGCTAGCGGGTATATTGTTCGGGAATGCCTCAGTACGCGCGGCTGCGTATTCTGCATACCGGCTCATATCGGTCAGAAACGCTGTAATCTTTACCACGTCCTCCATGGTTGCACCTGCTTCAGCGAGGACCGCTTGAATATTAGCGAAAACTTGTCGCGCCTGTGCGCCCATGTCGTCCCCGCCGACGAGATTGCCCTCTGGATCGAAGGCGACCTGTCCTGATACATATACGGTATTTCCCACCTGTACCCCTTGGGCAATCCGGAATTGGCTCGCCCAGGGCCATGGCGGATTTAGTTCGACTCGCTCTGACATTTTGTGTCTCCTAGTGTTTTGATTAGTAATTATGGTTTATTGAAGACCGGATACAGACACATTTCTTTAGCACAGTGTGCTGTGTTCCTTTTCTGTGTGATGGGATTTTATCACAGATTACAGTGGAAGGCTATGAAAAACTTTCGTTGGCGAACTGGATGGAATACGTTGTGCAGGGTGAGCTACCGATGTTATTGGGATTGATCCGCCGTGATAAGAACGGCATTGAGGACATCACGTTCACTCTGGCCGGAGGGACGATTGACAACTTTTCCATCGACAACGAAAGTGCTTGATGATCCTCCATCCAAATTGATGGCTTCTGTGGCGCCGAGTTCAATAAGGAGGCTTGCGAGCCGATATAGGGATAACCCCGTACTATAACCCGCCCGTCGTCCGTCTGCCACAATTAAGATCAATTTCTGTGCGTTGTAACCGAGAGCAGTGCGGGGTTCATAGCTCAGTGCCAAGTCGCGCTGTCGCTTGCCAGGCGTATGCTTTTTCTGAGCACGGTGATGTTTTTCGATGATTTCGTTGACTCGCCCATTTTTCACAAGTCGGATTCGACCGCCGATTGCTTGAATTGTACGATTCCAGACAGCTGGTTCGAGCCGTATTTCGATCTTGCCACCCTTGCCCGCGTCTAACTGTGCTTCCAACTGTTGATCAATTCGTGAGCGGAAGGAAATGACCGCACCGTTTTCAGGGATTGGGTTGTTTCCACCTTTTCCAAACTGATCAACGATGAAGTCGCTTTGGTATTTGCCTGTGATTGGTAACTGGAGTCCGGTCAGAATAATTTCATAAGCCCGCCTACGGTTCGTGTGTGTCGAGTCGCCCATGCGGGGCGTATAGAGGATAGATTCGCAACCATCGAGAAATCTCTGGTTGATGCACCCAAGCGGGACACTATATGTTCCCACCGTTACGGTGGCTTGCATTTCAAGGGGACCAATCAGAAAGTCACCGTCCGACGTCACACCGAAACACGCCTCTTTATCCGACGCAGGCTGGGTCATCAACTCCCCGGCTTGGATGTGTAGATTTTCTAACGCGCCGCCGTATCCTTTCATATCACCGAGAACACCAAATCCACCGTTGATGGCAACTAAGACACGGCGGTCTCCGCGCTGCGAACGTCGATCTGCGATAGATCTGACGGTTTCCTTGCCTAAGATCTGGTTGTTGGCAATTGCCGTTTCAAAATGGAGGTCCGTGTGAAAACGGTCCATTTCGGCCACATAAAGGACACACCCTTCCTCATGCCAGTCGTACCGATAGACTTGGAGGCCCGGATGCAAATCGTCGAACATATCTGTGCGCGTTGAATTGGGATTCAGTGGCGAGGAAGCCGCATCGCTTGCTATGACGGTTCGACTGGTGATCAGAAGGAAGCACAAGAAAATTATGGCATGAAAAACAGGCGTTGGTTTATCCATCTGATTTTCGCTTCCTATGGATCTCAACGCCTGCGTAGCTGAGTGTTGGCTCGATGGGAGGAGATAATTTTTTGACCGCAATGCGAACTTCTTCGATTTGGAATTGATCGAGGATTGCCGCCGCAATCGCTTCGGCGAGGGCTTCAAAGAGTCGGAAGGACTGCTGGGTTCCAATTTTGATTGCCAACTGGACAACTTGGGCGTAGTCGATTGTGTGAGTGAGGTCATCGCTTGTGCCGGCGGCAGAGAGATCAGTTGTCAACTCAAGATCTATTTCATACTTTTGCCCAATATGACGCTCTGCTTCTACAACGCCGTGATAGCCGTGAAATCCAATGCCTTTGAGAATGATCTTGTCCATTACCTGAGAATAACCATCTTACGAGTTGCGGTATAGTCATCGGTCGTCAGCGTGTAGAAATACACTCCAGCTGCAACCGATTCCCCAATTTCGTTCCATCCGTCCCAATACGCTGCCTTTGTCTGATAGGTGTAGAAGCCCGCCTTCTGATGCCCCAGATCTAATCGACGCACTAATGTGCCTTTGGTATCGTAGATTGCAATCTGCACATCGGTGTCGTTGGCGAGTTGGTAAGGAATCCAAGTTTCCGGGTTGAACGGGTTAGGATAGTTTTGCAATAGTGCCGTTTCTGTCACGTTCGGCCGTTGAAAAGGCAATGGGACAGGTGTGAGGTACGGCGACATATCCCACAGCAGAATTGTTCCATCCCCCGCTCCCGATGCGAGTTTTGTGCCATTTGGTGAAAACGCTACGTCGTTGACAAATCCCCCGTGCCCGGGCAGTGTGGCGATGATTCGTCCCGTCTCTACATCCAACAGGTTCACCGCTAACCTGGATCCCAATGCGAGTATGGTGCTGTCGGGCGAAAATGCGACATGATCTGTCCACTGATTCTTTAGGGTGACGATATCTTGGCCGGTCGAAACCTCCCATAGTTTGACCGCTTGCAATGATAATGATACGATTTTCGTACCATCGGGCGAAAACGCCACAACCCTAACCTCATCCCCATTTTCTCTTAGTGTTTTGATGTGGCGTCCTGTTTCTACCTCCCATAGTTCAACTACTTCATCATCAGACCCCGACGCAATGATGGTGCCGTCGGGCGAAAATGCCACAGAATAGACCGCATTCGGAAACTTGTCTAGCGCAGCGATGTTTTGTCCTGTCTCTACGTCCCACAGCTTGAGTTCCCCTTCCCTGCTGGAGTTGCTTGCCCCTGAAGCGACTATTGTGCCATCAGGCGAAAATGCCACAGAAGTGACCCGCCCCGTAACAGGTAGGGTAGTGATATTTCGTCCTGTCTCTACATCCCACAGTTTAACTCTTGTATCATAAGACCCCGATGCGAGGAGGGCACCATCGGGCGAAAACACTACAACAGCCCCACCATCCGTATGCGCCTGTAACGTGGCGATATTTCGTCCTGTCTCCACCTCCCACAGGTTCACCCCTAACTCTCCCCACGATGCGATTTTTGTGCTGTCAGGCGAAAACGCTGGTCTCGTATATCCTTCTAACGTGGCGATGTTGTATCCTGTCCCTACGTCCCACAGTTTAATCTCTTCATCATAAGCCTCCGATGCGAGTTTTGTGCCGTCGGGCGAAAACACGACAGATTGGACTCCCCCCGTATGCCCGTGGAGCGTGTCAATGTTTCGCCCTGTCCCTACCTCCCACAATTTGACCTCTTCCCCTGACTTTGAGGCGAGTTTTGTGCCGTTGGGTGAAAACATCACAGATTGGATTTCCCTCGTATGCCCGTGGAGTATGGCAATGTTTTGTCTGTTTGCAACATCCCACAGTTTAATCTCTCCTTCTTCGCGGAGTCTATCCCATGACCCCGATGCGAGTTTTGTACCATCGGGCGAAAATGCTATAGTTCTGACTATCCACGTATGTCCCCGTAGTGTATCAATGTTTTTTTTGGTTTCTACATCCCATAGTTTGATCTCTTCCCATGATCCCCATGCGAGTTTTGTACCATCGGGCGAAAATGCCATAGGCAGGGACCGTGTTTCATGTTCTTCAAGCGTAGCGATGTGTTGACCAGTTGAAACATCCCACAGCTTAACTATCTCGTCACTAGGACCGAACCCGTGCCGATGAGCCCTTGATGCGAGAATAGTACCGTCAGGTGAAAATACCACAGCGTAGATCCGTCCGTTAGGCTCTTGGAGTGTGGCGATATTGCCCCCTGTCCCTACGTCCCACAGCTTAATATCTTCCTCTGACGCTGACGCGACTTTTGTGCCATTGGGCGAAAACACCACCGAATTGATCCGGCGCGTATGCCCTTTGAGCGTGGCGATGTTGTCCCCCGCCGCAACGTCCCACAGCTTAATTTCCCCTCCTATCCCTGATGCGATTTTTGTGCCATCGGGTGAAAACGCTACCTCCGATACCGAATAATCCCTCTGTTCTATGGGCGCAGCGATCTGTTTGCCCGTCGCAGTATCCCAGAGTATGACATCCCGTGCCCCCGATACGATTTTGGTGCTGTCAGGCGAAAATGCAATAGAGTTAATTATCCCCGTATGCCCTTTGAGTGTAGCGATGTTTCGTCCGGTCGAAACATCCCACAGTTGGATTGTCTTACCGGCCTCCCCCGTTGATGCAATTTTTGTACTGTCGGGTGAAAACACTATAAACGCAAACGCACCCATATGCCCGGTGAGTAGTGCCCGTTCACGCCCCGTCTCCACATCGTAAAGCCAGGCGCCAATAAAGGTTACCACAGCAAGGCGTGAGCCATCGGGCGAAAAGGCAATACTCTTAACGCGCCCTTTTCCCAAGCGAGCAATCGCGCCATGGGGTAAACTCCAGGTCTGATAATCTTGATAATTTTGGGCATCAACAATCTGTGGGAGAAGTGCCCCCGCCACGAGAGAAATCCACAAGAAAAGGCAGCCCCTTGTGAAAATGGGGATGAACTGAAAGCATTGTTTTGTCAGCAGGTTTGTACCCATTATTATTCTGCGACGCCGTGATATTCATGAAATCAAATGCCTTTGAGAATGATTTTGCCCATTACTTGAGTATCAACATCCGCCGTATAGCGGAAAGGCTCATGTAAAAAGAAAGTGCAAAGCACTCAGAGAAACCGAGTTTTTTCTTGAAAACTCGGTTTCTTTGCACTAAATCTTAACATGAGCGATTATATTTTCCTCAGGCGAAGTCGTCGTCAAACCACCTATACCGCGAGCACGCATCTCCCAAAAAAATCGAGTCTACCAAGGTCATATTCGGGAATGTCAGGGAGATGTTTGTTATGAGGAACTATGGAAAAACGTGCTTTGTTTTGTGCCATTACCTTTAGAATATCCGGACGATGTCCGACCATGTGCCCGATAGTCCATGCCGCTTCTTTTACAGTATAAGGGCTGACCTCTGCTGACGCGAGGACAGGAAATCCTCCGACATTTATCCATTGTTGGTAATATGGGTCTAGCTCAAAGAAATCACGGACTTCCTTTGGGGGCAGCACGGGTTCTGGGATGTTGTTAACATCAAACGGAACATCTGCAAAAGGAACATCGCTCGCTATCCCTATGGGCAGGAATAGAGGAAAAACTAGTAAAAACGTAACAGCTCCAAGCCATAGTTTTTTTCATATTTCGCAGGGCTTTTTATGACAATCCAAACAAGATCTTGAATACCAGTGAAAATCTGCGACTCGAATCACGACGATACCCATATTGATCACATTTAGGTTCTGCTGGTGTTCCAAATTCTTGTCCATCGTGACCAAAACATCAAATTCATGCTGTGCTACACGCAGTAATCTACCGTTCTCCATGCTTGTCCAACCCTGCTCACGGACGGTGAATACCTCCATATCAGAAGCGAATAGAGATTTCAAGAAACGGTCTATGTTTTCATCAAGCAGCACGCGCACTAGGGTTCTCCGTCAGGGCAGCTTCGAGAGCCATGTCTAAAAAAGCGATGGCTTGTGCACGCTTGACTGTAGGAAAGCCCTCCAGAAAACGCTCCAAGGAATCCCCTGCTTTAAGATAGTCAATCAGTATTGCGACGGGCACACGCGTACCGGCAAAGACGGGCGTTCCGCTGACTATTTCTTTATCGCATGTGATAATCTGTTCTTTTTTCATGGGATTTGATTTATCTTAGGACTTATGCACTTGAACGCTCAAACCCTCCGTTCCGAGAGTCTTCGATTTTTAGTTCGACTATTCATCGCCACAGGACACCATTTCAAACGCCCGATGAATCCCCGAATTATCGGGACAGGCGGGCAACTACAGTCAGGTCTTAGGTTTGTAGTAGAGGGATTTATCGCCCGTCCGGACGCGCAATGAATTGTGCTACTACAAACTGAACTGCGTAACTCCTATTATCTACTAACCTGTTTGGAAGGTTATGATGACATAGCGTGGCGGGGCAAGATGCCCCGCCTACGGGGTTGGGTTTGTTTCCTGTTCGTGGTGGTGGGCAAGATGTCTGGCTTAGGGAGTGAGAGCTGTTTTCTTTTTTAAACAGGTTCTGAAATCCTACCAATCTTCATCATAGAAGGAGGTACTTGGATAGCTGTAGGTGTTCCCCTCGTAGTTTTTCAACCGAATCTCCTCATCATCAAACGACACGACTGGATCTGGGATGAGAGCAATTTTACCACCACCGCCGGGTGCATCAACCACATAGTGCGGCACGCCGAGCCCAGAAATGTGTCCGCGCAATGCGGAGACAATTTCCAGTCCTGTTTTGATCGATGTGCGGAAGTGATCTGTTCCGTAAACGAGGTCTGCCTGATAGATATAGTAGGGTCTGACGCGGATTTTGAGGAGTTTCTTCATCAAATCAACCATGACTGTGGGATCGTCGTTGACGCCTCTGAGCAGGACAGCCTGATTGCCGACAGGGATACCGGCATCTACCAACATGCCGCACGCTTTCTCGGTTTCCGGCGTAACTTCGCGGGGGTGGTTGAAGTGGGTGTTAATATAAAAAGGGTGGTACTGCTTGAGGATTGCGCATAACTCCGGCGTGATACGTTGTGGCAAGGTAACGGGTACGCGCGAACCGATTCGGATGATTTCGAGGTGCTCGATGTCACGGAGGCTGCCGACAATATAATCAATTTTCCGATCCGTCAGCATCATCGAATCACCGCCGGAGATGATGACGTCGCGAATTTCGGGGTGACTGCGGATATAGTCCAAACCCATCTCGATATTGTTGTCGGGAATGGAGTCCGGATCTCCGACTTTGCGTTTTCGGGTGCAGAATCGGCAGTAGATCGGGCACATGTAGTTGACATAAAACAATACCCGATCCGGATAACGATGTGTGACGTTGGGTACGAGGCTATCATCCTCTTCGCCGAGTGGGTCATCTTCCTCAAATCCGGTTCGGATCAGTTCTTTTGGATCTGGGACAACCTGTTTCCAGATCGGGTCTCCCGGCTCCTCGATCAGGCTCAAATAGTAGGGATTAATACGGATAGGAAATACGTCGTGAACGCGCTTTATCTCGTCGAGATCGACATCGAAGATAGCAGCAAGTTTTTCAGGTGTATTGACCGTATCCCGAACGAGTTTTTTCCATTCTTCCATGAGATTTATTTGCCTTTCGCGTGAAGTTATTTTTCGCTTTCTGTTGGTGGCTGGTAGCCCTCGAGTGTGACTTTATTCATCCTATCACCTTGGCGGAGTTGATCGACGACCTCTAGCCCTTCGATGACGCGCCCAAAAGCGGTGTATTTGCCTTCGAGGTGCTGATACCCGTTGGCGTCTGGATTCAGGCAGATGTAGAATTGGCTGCCCGCGGAATTCGGCTGTGGCTTTCGTGCCATCGCGACAGTACCTTTTTCGTGCTTGGGCATTTTTGAGCGAAGTTCGGGGTCTTGAAATTCACCGTAAATCATCCACCCTGGTCCTCCGGTGCCGTCGCCCGCTGGGTCACCGCCTTGGATTACAAAGTCAGGCACATAACGATGGAAAGAGAGTCCGTCGTAGAACCCCTGTTGGATGAGGGTTGCGAAATTATCAACGGTTTTCGGTGCAGCGTCGGGATAGAGTTCGATAATGATTCGTCCTTTGCTAGTTTCTAAAACTGCGTTGGGTTTGGACTTGTCACACCCGTTGCAAGTGGTGAGGATGATAGCTCCCAACCATAACAAAGATTTTGTAGTCGGCATTAGTATTATAGAAAGACTCTGCACTCTTGAGTCTTAGTTTGTCTCCTATGTGTAGAGACCGAGTTGTTCGTAAAAACTCGGTCTCTGGTTCTGTTTAACGCGTAAATTACTTCTGCCCCCGCACTAGACAGTTTCAGCTAGCGACTTCTCAACAATCGAAACCGCTTCGTCAACGTGTGCAGCGGTGATATTGAGCGGTGGCAAAAAGCGAAGGATATAATCGTTTGTACAGATCGTGATTAAGCCATTTTCAATACACTTGGCGGCGAGCTCGTTGGCATCGACAGACAGTACCAAGCCACGCAGCAGGCCTTTGCCGCGCACCTCTTTGATCGGGTATTGATCTTTGAGTCCCATCAACTTGAATTCCAGATAGTCCCCCATTTTAACCGCATTCTCGCCAAGGTTTTCATCGAGGATGGTTTCGACCGTTGCACATGCTGCGGCGGTCACCAGCGGGTTTCCGCCAAATGTCGCGGCGTGGGTGCCGGGAACGAAACTTGCTGCGATCTGCCCCTTGGCGAGCATCGCGCCGATTGGTGCCCCTCCACCGAGGGACTTTGCCATTGTGATAATATCGGGGATAATGCCGTAACTTTGATACCCAAACAGAGGACCTAGCCGTCCCATTGCGGTTTGTACTTCGTCGAGGATAAGCACTAGATCGTGTTTGTCGCAGAGTTCGCGCAGCCCTTCGATGTAACCGCTGCCCGGTGTGTTAACACCCCCTTCGGACTGGATTGCTTCCACAAGAATGCCGCAGGTCTTGCTGCTAATAGCGGCTTCCACAGCGGAAAGATCATCGTACGGAACATAGGTGAACCCAGGAACCATCGGCTCAAATCCTTTGTGATATTTGGGTTGAGCGGTCGCTGTTATCGTTGCCATTGTACGTCCATGGAACGAGTTGTCCATCGTGATGATTTCGTACGCATCTCTACCTTGGTCTCTTGTGTACTTCCGCGCGAGTTTAATCCCGGCTTCGTTGGCTTCGGCACCGCTGTTGCAGAAGAAGCACTGATCCATATCAGAGTTATCAATCAGCATCTTTGCCAGCCGGGCTTGCGGTTCAATGTAGTAGAGATTGGAGATATGCAGGAGTTTGCCTGCCTGTTCACGGATTGCTGCGACCACGTTGGGATGGCAGTGTCCCAGGCCGTTGACGGCCAAGCCACCTAGGAAATCGAGGTATTTCTTACCATCGGCATCCCAGAGGTAAGCCTCTTCGCCACGGACGAACGCCAGCGAGCGTTCCCCGTAGGTGTTCATAATATACTCTGTAGCCATTGCTTTGATTTCAGCGGTTGTCATTTTGTGTCCTCCTCTTGGGGCTAGCGTATTCGGAGAACAACGATCGTTGTTCCCTACTTACCGGCGAACCCCTGACCGCCTTGCGGCGATCGGTTAAGTGGTGTAAAAGTCCAATAGTACAACGGATACCCACCAAGTCTTACATATTGTTTTTATATTTTAGCATGAAAACCTTATCTGGAAGTAAGTTTGGTGGATTGAGATATTAGATTGACATAGTATCAAATATTATAAGGGAAACACGGCTGATATTCAAGATCAAAGTCGTTAAGGATACAAAAATTCCGAGTATTCAGCTGATCGGGTTAAGATGGGTATTATTTCCGATGATGTGTTTTCTTCTGGGATTGGTAGCCGGGGCAGGTGAGCATAGGCAGGTGTGGATATTTCCGGAAGTCGGTGTTGGAATCGGAGAGAAGGCACAGATAGAAACGGCTCTGATTAGCGTTTTCGATTATTTTGACGTGCTGGCAGGTTTGACACAATCCTATTTCCACTCGGTTTTTGGTTTTCATGGGGTTCAACTCGAAGGCTGTTCCTTTTTTCTACCTAAAACACTGGATAATACCTCTACAAGTTCGTCGAGGTGGATGTGTCGGAAAAACTCAGAAAGTCGTTTTTGCTTAGGTTTCGTGGGCAGCAGGATAAAATCCTGATGATACCTTTGGACTAGTCCTAGGACCTTGCGGTAGGCGTTACTGGTAGCATAACCGACAATCAGTTCGTAGTGTTGCCCATGTTTATCAAGATAGGTGTTGAACCGATCTGCCCCAAGTTGAATTTGAGTGGCGTTTCGAGGCAACAATTGAAAATCGTAGCGGACTACTGCTTTTTCCGACTCAAATTCTTCGGGGACGGGACCATAGAGCCCTGAAAGGGTGATTTTGTGGATGAACTGCTGATCCTTGCCAAATGCGGTGCGGAGTGTGGTGTTCACAATGGAATGGGTGCGTGAAAAGGAGTACGGCTTCTTTCCGGCACAAGGGATTGTCAAAAGAATCCGTTTTTCTGGCGGTGGCTGATAATCTGGTGGGATAGAAAATGAGTCGGGGGTGTAGTTCAGTGAGAGGTTTTGTTTCGCGCGTTGAGTTTTTGAACGTTTGGGAACAGGGATAACAGTTTTTGACATTTTCGTTGCAAACTCAGCTCTGTTTTCGACGAGCCAGTTGGCTGCTTCTCGAACACCGCGTGCCTTTGAGACGTGTTCAACGAGTGCTTCAAGCGCATTGTCGGCTTTAATCGCCTGCACCATGTCGTCGAGGGTTTTGACCTCCATCTCGAAATTGTGGAGCGCAATTTTGGCGTAGTAGTAGCTTTTGTATTTTCCTGTTGAGGTGCGTCGATAGCGTATCGGATCCATGAATGCCTGCTGCATCTCTCCGAGACAAGTTTCTCGACAAATCCGACAGGTGCACTCCATTGAATCCAACTCCATGATCTTTAGTTTTTTCTGTGTCTCCGGATGTGAATAGCTCAGACTACGCGCTGCTTGAATATAACTTGTGCTATCAAAACTATCGACTCCCAAATAGGCGAGTACTGGAGTTAGGTTGCCAGAGACCCCGAAGGCGTGGATGGGTATCCGATCCCGTGCTGATTCCGGAATAGCGTCCAGCACACCACATATCCGTGATAGTACCTCGGAATCGTTGTCTCCTCGTAGTGGTACAAGCGAGCCGACTGCAAGTCCGAAGGGCGGAACCTCCGTTAGCCGTTCAAAAACCTGAGTGACGTAGTTCTGAATATCTTCTCTGGATTGTCCGTGGCAGCAAATATAGAGGTAAGGTGGATTGTCCATTTCTGCGAGTCGCTCTGCAACATGGAATGCGTTCTGAAGGCTTCGCTTCATACGAGTTTTCGCTTCGGAACGGACGAGACCGGGAGGTAGTGGATAATCGAGGGAGGCTATGATATCTCCCCCAAGACTGAGTTGAAAATCTAAGATATCATCCGCTTCTGTCTCCTTATGGATACCGAATTCTGAGAGCGAGAGCCCAGCGTTATAAAGTAGTTTGAAGCCGCCGGAGTCCAAAAACATGGGAGCGTCATAGGGGCCATTCGGCTCCCGGTAGCGTTCACGCATGGACATTTCACGCCAATAACCGATGTGTTTGCCTGTGATATTAAAATCGAGGAAATGCAGTACCTGTGAAAGGATCGGTACGTCATGTTTCATAACATCTTTCAGCAGGTATTTCCATATTCCGCCGCCATTTGTGCTGGTGCTGGTCATGAATGAGAGGACAGGATACAAAATTGGTGTCGATAGGGGTGGGAGTGCTATCCCATTGCGCTGCAAATGGAGTTTTCCGATCCTACCAGCCTTCCGTTGGACTGTCGTTTGATAAACTGATGCGTCGGCAGGTTTCCCAAGAGATGGATTGGTGGTTTCTGGTAATTTGAGGTTGTTGATTGCCATGCTGCTTTTCGGAGTACCTCTCACGAATAGTTTAAGTGTCTAAGGGTGGTTGCGGGCGTTTCGTGAGCGAAGAGAGTATGGTTCGCGCAAAATTGAAATGGGACAATGGCGATTGTGTATGAGAAGTTTGGGAGCACCATAACAGGTATTAGTTTATGCCAATGTGGCAAACTTTGTCAAACTTTTTGCTTGGCATGAAAATTTGGCTGTAGCACGGGAATTGGCGTTGAAAAATAGATACTGATATGAGATAATGAACATCCCTGTGTTGCAATCAGCTAGCAGATTGCGACAAAGCCTTTTTCCTCTTTTCGTATGTGGGAGGTTGGACGATGGCAGGACGAAACATGCCAGAAAATATAGTATCTATAAAGGCGACTGAGATCTCATCTCCGCCGACGTGGGCACTGATGGAGCGTCAACTTATCTGCCTCATGGAGGAGGCGGTAGAGTTAGCAGCGCAGAAGTATGGTCGTCTTGATGGCACTCCTTATAATGTAAACGATGTCGATGATACGTATGAGGCGCACTCATATAAAGGACTTCTCTATGCCATTGGCGCGGCTGAGCGAGTGCTTGAGATCGGTCTCCAAGAATGGAATGCAATTACCCGACTTTATGACGATGGCGTAGTGCGACGGGACGAGGATCCGCAACATCCAGAGTTTCGGGTGCAACTCCACAATGAATACTACAACCTAAATGGTCCCGCGGACTGGTTTCACATGGGTGAAGGTAATCAGTCTTTTTATTGCTTTGGGTTGGCGGACCCAACCCATCCGGAAAACATCCGGCGCGCCAAGCGGTTCGCAGCGATGTATATGGCTGAGGATCCTAAAGCACCCAACTATGACCCTGAATATAAAATTATCCGTTCGCCTTTCCACGGTAGTGTTGGTCCTCGCTTTCATGCAGACCTTGCGATGGCGAAGGTGCTGTTGGATCCGATTTACTATCCGGGTGGCGTTGCCCATGGGCACGCTCAACGGTCAAATCTCTACCCGGTCGTCAACGATTTAGAGGATGACTGGTTTGAGAATCCGGTGCGCGCGGAAGAGATTCTGAAGATCTTCGACGATGTTATTCTTAACGGCGATATCCCTGATAATTTGGCAGCTACGGGGCTGATTACCAATGCGTATCTTTACACCGGTGAGGAGAAATATAAACGGTGGGTGCTGGAATATACAGAAGCTTGGATGGATCGGACTCGGGATAATAATGGGATTATTCCGGACAATGTTGGACCCACAGGGAAGATAGGGGAACAACGCAACGGTCAGTGGTGGGGTGGATTTTACGGCTGGAATAGTCGTAACTCTGCGCGCAATGCGTTTTTAGCGGCTACCATTGCCTCCGAATGCGCGTTGTTGCTCACCGGTGATTTTGGCTATCTGGAGTTTATCCGCTCGCAAATTGAATTTTTGTTGAGTCTTGCTAAGACGCGAGAAGATGGTCAATTGCTTGTGCCGACGCGGATTACGCCCAACGGTTGGGAGGGGTATCAGCCGAGAGGAATTCAGTGGTTGGCGCGGGTGTATCACGCGTCAATGGAGGCGAGGGATTATGAGCTAATTACAAAGCTGCGCGCTGGTGAAAAGGAGAGTGACTGGAATGAGGTCGAGGTTGCTGGGGATCGAAGCAGTGGGAATCTGGAAGCGCGTTTTAACTACTACGACGGTGTAAATCCCGATTGGCCCCAAAAGCGGTTGCAGGCGGAGTATCAGTATGTTATGGCGATGTATGAGTATATGCGTCGTGATTCACGTGATCCCGCGCAGATTATTGCGGACAACCGGTGGCCCCCGAACCCTGTGGTGACCAAGGGGCTTACGCAGGTGACGATGGGCTCACCGCAGCCTATTTACAATGGTGGACTGTTACGCACAACCGTGCGCTATTTCGACATGGACCTTGAGCGTCCCGGTCTTCCGAAAGATGTTGCCGCTTTGGTTTATAAATTGGAGGCAGATCGGGTGGGCCTCCAGCTTGTGAACCTCAACCGAACCGAAACACGGAATGTGATTGTGCAGGCGGGTGCTTTTGGAGAACACCGGTTCACTCAGGTGCAGTTTCAGACGAATGAACAAGGAGCAACGTCGGAGAAGGTCGCTCCCGTTGAGGGCAAATATTTTGTGGTCGAACTACCTCCCTCCACAAGTATTCGGTTGGAAGCCGGGATGCACCGTTTTGTGAATCAACCGAGCTATGCTTTTCCTTGGCATGGCGACAAGGGGCTGGTGCCGTTTTAGGATTGAATTGGGTTTCACAGTTCCTGTTCAACCCAACCTACACTACCACAAGCCTAGGTCTTTACGGTTAAGTAGTTGATATAGACTCAGAGAGGAAATTATATGGAAAGACAGACTGCTATAAGTATTGTTGGTGATGCGTTTTATATCAACGGAAAAACCACCTATCCGGGGCGGTTTTATAATGGACATAGGGTCGAGGGGTTACTCCTCAATTCGCGGATGGTGCAGGGGGTTTTCGACGATCGAAATCCAGAGACTGTTGGAATGTGGGCATATCCTGACACCGGCGAGTGGGACGCGGAAAGGAACACGCGAGAGTTTCTAGAGGCGATGCCAGAATGGAGATCCTACGGTTTATTGGCGTTCACAATCAATCTTCAAGGCGGCAGCCCCGAAGGATACTCGAAGGGGCAGCCATGGCACAATACAGGGATTGAAGCCGATGGCAGCCTGAATCCCGACTATATTGATCGACTTACCCGTATCATCGATCGTGCCGATGAACTTGGGATGGTTGTGATTTTGGGTTACTTCTATTTTGGGCAAGATGAACGTATTCGTGACGAGGCGGCGGTAGTTCGTGGGGTGGATAATGTTACCAACTGGATTTTTGATCAGGAGTATACGAATGTCCTCGTTGAGGTCAACAATGAATGCAACGTTCAGCGATATATTCACGAGATCTTGATGCCGGACCGCGTACATGAGTTAATTGAACGGGTTAAAGGGATAACTCGCGATGGACGGCGATTGCTTGTTGGAACGAGTTACGGTGGGGGAAGAGTCTCGCGGGAGAACGTCGTGCGAACATCAGATTTTCTGCTGATGCACGGTAACGGTGTCCGCGACCCTAACCGCATTGCAGAGATGGTGCAGCAGGCGCGGCAGGTGCCCGGCTACCGAACGATGCCAATTCTGTTCAACGAAGATGATCACTTCGATTTCGATAAGCCGCTTAATAACTTCGTGGCTGCAATCAGCGAGTATGCGTCGTGGGGTTATTTTGATCCGGGCGAGAATAATTATTGTGATGGTTACCAGAGTGTGCCTGTGCAGTGGGGACTCAACACAGAACGTAAGAAGGCTTTCTTTGAAAAGGTTCGAGAAATCGCTGGTGATAGCGCCTAAATGGATGTCAATCTATCTTTGAACCAAATTTAGCACAGAGGAGAACAGTATGAGATTTGGTATTTGCGCTCCGCTCGACAAAATTGATAGGCTCGCAGCGGTAGGCTATGATTACATCGAATTAGGAGTGCAAAATGCGCTCATTCCGGAAGCAAGCGATGCAGAATTTCAGACAATTCAGGAGCGCGTGGCACAGTCTGATTTGAAGCCAGAAGCGTACTCAGGCTTTATTCCCGGTGATCTGCGCGTTGTTGGGGATGCCGTTGATTTTCCCCGATTATCACGTTATGTCGAAACTGCGTGTCGTCGAGCGAAGGGGATCGGTGGAGAGATTATTGTCTATGGGAGCAGCGGCTCGCGCAATCTTGAGGAAGGTTATTCGGAGGAGAGGGCATTGGGTCAGATTGCGGAATTTTTGGACATGGCTGCCGATCACGCGGAAACAAACGATATTACAATCGTAATTGAACCGATCTGTCACCGGGAGGGGAATATCCTCCGCACAGTCGCTGACGGGTTGCAAATGGCACAGAGAGTCAACCGGGAGGGGGTTCAGTTGCTAGCAGACCTCTACCATGTCTGGCAGGAAGATGAGCCGATGGAGGACATCATTTATGCGGCGGAGTGGTTGGCGCATGTCCACATCGCTGAACCCGCCAAACGCTCGTATCCGGGCAACGATGACTTCGATTTCGAGGAGTTCTTTACTGCCCTTGAGGGGGCTGGTTACGATGGGCGTGTCTCCTGTGAGTGCAGTTTTGATGATTTTGATGCCGATGTGGAGACTGCCCTCCGGACGATGAAAGCGTATATCTAGACCGATTTTCTATGTTCGGTATAAATGATTTAGCCGCTGCAATTGGTACAAGGCTTCAACCTACAATCTTCAATGTTGGCTATGGGTACGATTCAAGGGCGAGTCATTCGAGCCAGAACCAGCTTCTATGATGTTCAAGACGGCGGTGCGGTGCTTCGTTGTCAGCTGCGCGGACGCGTCAAGCGTGCGCAGAGATCTGCGGAGGGCAGGCAAATCTACGCGGATCCCGTTGCCGTTGGGGATGAGGTACTTGTGACGCCGCTCGAGAATGAGGAGGGGGTAATTGAGGAGATTTTGCCACGGCGGACAAAATTTTCGCGCAGATACCCCGGCAAGCGCGACGCAATTGAACAGATTGTGGTTGCGAATGCGAATCAGGTGGGTATTGTACTCTCAACTCGTCTGCCTGACCTTAACCTTCGTTTCTTGGAT
This sequence comes from Candidatus Poribacteria bacterium, assembly GCA_003635265.1. Taxonomy (GTDB): domain Bacteria; phylum Poribacteria; class WGA-4E; order WGA-4E; family PCPOR2b; genus PCPOR2b. The sequence goes on along the minus strand of PYIZ01000010.1, from coordinate 302,658 downwards.
CGATTCCTAATTTTGGCAGAGGTGGGAGAGATGGAGGCGGTGGTCTGCCTGAATAAGGTCGATCTCATTGATTCATTGGAGCAGCGAAAGTTAGGAGCTATTCTGAGTGCCTACGAAGAACTTGGGTATCCGGTGATTTTTACTAGTATCCATCAGCCACAGAGCATTGAACCCTTTCGAGACGCATTAAGGGATAAGTTCAGCGTTATCGTTGGTGCGTCAGGTGTGGGGAAATCAAGCCTGCTAAACGCGGTTCAGCCGGGACTGGGTTTGCGTGTCGGAGAAGTGGGTCTGAAAACGGGGAAGGGTAGGCATACAACAACATTGGTCGAACTTTTCTGGTTAGATTTTGGAGGCGAGGTGGCGGATACACCGGGCATTCGAGAGGTTGGCTTGTGGGGTGTTGATACGGAGAACCTTGACCTCTATTTCCCGGAGATGGAAAGGTATCTTGGCGAGTGCAAATACGCAGACTGTATTCACATATCTGAACCCGGATGCGCGGTTACCGATGCAGTCAACGCGGGTGAAATCAGTGATGTTCGTTATTTGAGCTATGTTTCGCTGCGAAGTGAGGAGAAGAGGGAGGACTCGACCCTCATGCCCTAACCCCGTTTTCTCAAACGTTGACCAGCGGCTCGGTTAAGGCTCATGTTTTGGGGGAGCACAGCCGTTAAAACGGTTCATTGCTGTTTGAACTCCCTCTTTTACAAATGTTTCAATAGCGTCGGCTGCACAGGGGATCGCCCAACCGATATCCTCTCTCTCGTTGGCAGAAAATTCGTTGAGAACGTGATCCATCCAATCTCCTTCCACTTTTCCGATTCCTACACGCAAACGGGGAAAATCCTGTGTGCCAAGACGGTGGATAATTGACTTCATTCCATTATGACCGCCGTCGCTTCCTGCCTTTCTCATCCGCAACACACCGATGTCTAGGTTCAAGTCATCGTAGACCACGCATAGATCCTGTGGGAAAATATCAAATTTCTGAACGAGCATGTTGACAGCCTGTCCGCTATTGTTCATATAGGTCATCGGTTTGGCAAGGATAACCTCGGAGTCGCGCCATTCTGCTCGCGCAACAAGCGACTGGCACAAGGCCGCTAACCGATTTAACTGCAATCTACGGAGAAGTTCGTCGACAACCCAAAACCCGAGATTATGCTTGGTGTTTTCGTATCGGGAACCGGGGTTTCCGAGTCCAACGATTAGTTTTGTTGACGTAGACATTATGGGACTCTAGTTTAAGGCAACCTTTGGAGGGATCTTCCTATTCTGAGAGACGACTCTATCGATCTGTTTCCCACTCGCTAGCTGTGTCTGCTTCCAGTATCTCGGCTTCCGTCGGTTCAATTTCTGTTGACTCTGCTTCTATTGACTCTCCCTGCCTGCTCACAACTTCCAAATCCAATGAAAGACTCAAGGGCTTTGAAATATCGACATGCCCTCCAATCGTATCTGTTTCAAGTCCCTCAATGAGAATCTGCACCTTTCTAATCTCGTCCGGGAAATTTACCTTAACAGTTCGGAGAATTGCGGCTACGGTGAGGGCTTCGCTGGTTGTGCCGCCGATATGTTCGTCTTTGAGGTGGTGTGAAAAATCTAAATACACCGTGGATTGTTCATCGACATAGACTTCATAGAGAAGGGTGCCTTGGGGAATGGTTTGGTACAAGCCGCTGATCGAATCCTTGAGGAGTTCGTTGATAGTCTGTTTGAGGCGTTCAGTGACATCTTGGGATAGATTCAACTCTCGCTCTTCACCGGCGAGTCTGAGCGAGTTGGTATCAAAAAAAAAGAGCGTGCATTTCTGGATTTGCGTTTGTGTCAGTTCGGAGATGACAATAGGTGAAGGAGGAGGTGCCGGCGTTGGATCGTTCTGTTGAGAATCACATGATATAAATATCACAAAGATAGCAATGCCGATTGCGAGGGTGGCGGTTGAAATTACAATTTGCCGAATCTGCATGGATTTCAGATTTTTGTGCATCGCTTTATCTGCCATTTGCAGTTGCCTCCGCCTGATCCGATTCTGTGACATACGTTTGGATTGCCTGCACTATCCCTGCTGCGATTAAGGCAAGGTTCTCAGGGTCAGCGAGTCGTGCTTCGTCGGCTTCGTTAGATAGATAACCTATTTCAATAAGAACTGCTGGCATATAGACTGCTGCCAACGTTGCCAGTGGTAGCTCACTCAGGGGAATTGGTGCAGGGGAGAGTTTTTCCAATTCTGTCTGGAGAATCGTAGCGAACTGCCGACTTTGTTTCAGGAAGTTTTCTTGGGAGAGAGTTTCGATAGTCACGCTGTTCTGTGAAGCTCTGCTTGGATTGGTTGGTGGACGGTCTACGTAGGTGATGCCCAAGGAATTACTAACATAGAGATGGATCCCAGCTGCGTGTTGTGAAAAAGAGGCGTTACAGTGTAGGCTCAAAAAGAGCTTTCCTAGATTATTCTGTGCAATATCGATTCGCTCTCTCGGACGCTGCTCAAAATCTGCATCCCGTGTCAATAGGACCGCTACCTGATTCTGACGAGCTACCTCCTCGATCTTTTTGGCAAGGTCAAGCACAATATCTTTCTCCGCCCGCAGTGTGGTGCCTCGATAACCTGTATCTGCCCCACCGTGTCCGGGATCGAGAATGACCAGAAATTTTGCTGGACCTTCCGTAGCTGTGTCGGTGGTGAGCTCAGGGAGCGGTGCAGCCTTGTCAGTAATGTGTATCGTTTGGATTACGGGATTATGGGTGACCCGAAAATCGTATATCTCGGGCAGAAGATCGGTGAAAAATGAGAGGGGAAGCATCAATTGCCCCTCAATGATCCGTGGCGGGTGAGCAAGCGACAATTGTGTTTCGTCCGAATCGGCGCTAACAGCTAGTGATCCAATTCGCAGACGGAGCTGCTTCTCCTTGAGGTTCAAGGTCAGCCGCTTCGTCAGCTCGATGTACTGTTGCTTCATTCCCGGATCAAATGCTTCCCGCAACGTCTGAATTGGCAGATACAATCCACCGTCCTGCTCAATAATCTGCGCTTGGGCAAGGGTATTGCCGCTTCCATCAACAAAACGCATTAGTGACGATTGAGCAAAGCTATGGCTGAATAAACTCAATAGCAGAATGGCAATGGATAGAATGAATTGACGCACCATTAGGCACCTAACTGCAGAATTGTAGTAGCGTTTTTCCGATGATCGGGCTAAAATTCTATCGAAATTGACCAAAGGTCTACTTCACTTATCACGATTTATTCTGACGTCCTAGTGTAGCATATATAGAGGGACGATGTTATCTACCCAAGGCAATAACGTAGTGGATAACTTGGAGGCAAGGTTCCACTACTTATTCTTCATCCTCTTCGTCATCAGCACTACGGCGAGAGATAACCTCTGGTTCCGCATCCTCGTCGGCTTCCGCTTCTACTTCCATACCTTCTTCTACTTCTGCTTCTGGTTCTTCCTCAATCCTCGGCGGCACAATAGCGACAATCCGTGTGTTCGGGTCATCTAGGATTTCAATCTCTTCAGGCAGAGAAATATCTTCCACAGAGAGCCTATCGTCGATATACAGTTCGCTGATATCGACCTCGATTTCTTCAGGTAAAAGCGTTGGAAGACAGTGTAACGTTAGCTGTCGGTGTGGGAACTCAAGGATTCCTCCCTCTTGGATTCCCGGGGCAGATCCGACTAAGACGATAGTTGCGGCTGAGGTGATCGGTTCATCCATTGAGATCCGCAAGAGATCGGTGTGAAGTAGTTGATTGCTTACCGGATCTCTCTGAATTTCTTTCACCATGACGTTTTCGGTGCCGTGATCTGCGATTTCTAGATTGATAAAGGCGTTCTCCCCATAGTTATGCAGAAAATCCTGAAATCCCCGTGCATTAATTTGGATAGGGATAACCTCGTTCTTGCGACCGTACAGGACTCCGGGGAGATTCCCTGCACGTCGCATGCCACGCGCGGCTCCTTTGCCGGCAGTTTCCCGTTTTTGGGCTTCAAGTCTAACTTGTTGCATGTTGTATTCCTCCAAAACAAAAGAAAGCCGTAGCTGTGACGATAGCTACGGCTTGTAAAAATGCTGGGCGGGTAGGGATCGAACCTACGCATGCGGGTGCCAAAGACCCGTGCCTTACCGCTTGGCGACCGCCCATCAAGAGATACGCACGCCCACGCTACTCATGGGGGTTGCACTGCAAAAAACGAAGTCGTTCTCGAAGTTCAGGGCAGCACGATGCGCTTGAACTTGGTTTTGCATGAGCGCAAACACCGTTGCGCCGCTCCCTGACATGAGCACCCCGCAACTGCTTGGGTATTTGTTGAGTTTGGCTTTTATCTTAGCGACAGCGGGGTATTTCGACAGAGCAGGTACTTCTAAGCCGTTATAGAGATGGCGCGCAATGTTGATGAACTCGCCATTCCGCAAACAACGAGCCAGAATTGTAACATTTTTTTTAGGTACAGTCAATGATAAATTGATTTGTTGGTAAACCCAAGCGGTAGAAATCGCAAAGCCGGGGTTTGCTAGCAAGATCCACGTTTCCTCCATGGGAGGTAATGGTGTTAAGATTTCACCAATACCGCGTCCGAGGGCGGCGCCACCCAGTATACAGAACGGCACATCTGCGCCAAGTTGTACACCCAACTGCATTAGATCCCTCTGGGTCAAACCGAGGTCAAAGAGGGCATTCACCCCACAAAGCACTGCAGCGGCATCTGCACTACCTCCGCCAAGCCCTGCTGCAACCGGTATCCGTTTCAGGATCATAATTTCGACACCGCTCAGATCCGGCTTATCGTCAAGCAGCAGCTTTGCAGCGCGATAGGCAAGGTTACGTGGGTCACACGGCACATGTGGGTGTTCGCAGTGCACTGTAATCTGTCTATCGGTGCGTTTACGGAGGTAGATCTCGTCATGCAGCCCGATAGAATGGAAGATTGTTTCGATTTCGTGATACCCATCGGGGCGTTTCCCAATAATGTCGAGGTACAGATTAATCTTCGCGTGTGCTTGTACGCGCAAGTCGAACGTTGCCATGCTATTTCCCCAAAGATCGGCGCTTTATGCCGGGCTGCAAAAATCGCTCAAACTCAAACTTACTGTCGTTGATATCAAGGTTGATTTCAGGCTTTATGATTTTCAGTTCGACTTGCGTCTTCTCGATGGGGCGCTCAATCTCAATTTTATGGGGGCGGAGAATACCGCCGACCTCTCGATAGTCTGAGAACTTTGCGCGCTGAATAATCGTAGCACTGGAATCACGGACTTCCCAATCGCTGAGTTGTGGTTCGGAATTACGCACAAAGATTGTAATCTGCTCAATCTGACCGGCTGCGATGCCGGGACGCCTCACCACATATTTTGCGCCGGAATGGGATAGCGATAACTCGCTAGTCCGTCCATCGAGGAAGGGGTTAGCGAAAATCGCGCTACGAACATCAGAAACCCGAAGATCTACTCCAAAAATTTCTTGGAGAACCTGATCCTCTAACGGTTCAAAAATAACCTCTTCCTCATTGACGAAATAAAGTAGAAACTGGTTTCGGGCAGCGATAGCCACCACTCGTGGTTCATTCAGGGGACCCATCGCTTGAATGTGCAGCAGATCGCCGTCCACGTCGGATTTCTTGTACCAGAGGGATTCTCTGACTTCCTCTTTTTTACCCTCTTCCTCGATGGTCACGATTAGCTGCAGTATTCTTAAGGTCGATGTCAGATCATAACTCAACTGAAGCTCCGCGAGAATTGGGTTCAATTTTTCGGCGTCAGCGGGGGATAACTGGAAACTAGTCGCTGCGCCTCCGCATCCATTGAGCACAACTAACAAGCACAGAACCGTCGGCAGGATGTACGATACAAACCCCCGTCGGATTGGGATAAAGAAGCTATGGGCTGTATGGTGGTCTCTGATCCTTGGATCTTCGGAGTGGAGGCGCGGAACTCGTAGCATAAAAGAGGGGTTTCCAGAGTTAATGTTATCGTCCTTGGGCGTTGATGCTTGAAATCTGCCACCCGTTTTTGGACTCAATCAATGCAAAAAACAGCTTGCCTGAAAGTGTTAAAGGTGAACCTCCCGCAGCAGTTAGGGCAACTGCGTAGTCGGCGTCAACCGTTGCCGTTTGAGTTTCGGCTTGAACCCGCAATCTTTGCAACGAAAAATCGATCTGCGTATATCTTTGGAACACCCCCGCCATTTTTTTACGCAGTTGCTCGTAATTTTCGCCATCTCTTGAGTACTTAGGCGATATGGTCGCCATCAATGCGGATAGATCGCGGCTGCTGTAAGCCAATGTATACCTCTGGATAACGGCTTCAATGGATTCCTGTGGATTGGTCGGCACACCTATTTCGGGATGGGGAAAATCTTCAGCAGCCGATGCGGAAGAATTCGAGGACGACGCAGGCACGTCGGAATCTACTGCGAAAATCTCATCAAGAAGTCGTTCATTAAGGTCATCTTCACTTGATGTCATTGATGCGACTTCGTCTTTCTTTTCAAGTCCATAGATCTCGATTTCTGTGAGGCGAATTGTCCCGCGCATAGATCGGAGACGGATACGACTGAGCATTCCTTGAGTGTAGCCCATGGAACGCCTTTTGGCGTAGGTCTCCGTGTCGTTTGTCAAGCGGATAAGCAGACGAATCTTCGATGTCCGGACCGGTCTGAAACGCACAACCACCCGTCCCTGTGTGTTGTTACGGATGCTGTTATGTTGGTCTCCAATTTTTTTTCCGACCCGATCGACATGCTTCCATGTGTTTGCGTGTGGCGTCCAATATTGCACAGCAAAATCGCTGATGCCGTACTGGCTGGCGGGATACTTTTCTGAATCGACGGTGTGGACGATGACACGGGTTACTAGTTCTTCTGCTGCGAGTTGAATAACCACCCACCCTACCGCCGTAGAAGCAGTGCCCTGTATCCCGCCGCCGTAAAGGTCTCGACTTCTGTAATCGGGTTGGTTCGCATCCTCACGCTGACGTGCTGCTCTGCCTCCCCCAATGGAGACCGCTAGCCGCTCACGTTCTCCGGGTTCTATGTATCCACCATATTCATATTCACCATCAAACTTTGATTCCCAACCCTCGCCGTGATCCCAGTTTTCAGAACCAACAATTCCGTTTGTCAAGGTTCTAGCTGGATGATCGGGGTTATCTTGAGAGACATAGATCACACCACCATTTTCGGGGAGGGCATAGTTGACAAGCTGCTTGTCGATTTCACTCCCCTCCACAAAAACCTGTTTGAATGATGGTTGGCATCCACAGACTAGGATCAGGTATGCGATAACGAAAGTTGCGGTTGCAAGAATTTTCATAATCTTTTCGCGGCAGAACCCTCAGACTGATTTAGGGGTCTAAAGCCGTGCCTCTTGTTGTGTGGCGTTTCTTGTCGATGGACGGAGTCAACCTGTTTTCTGGACTATATCTACCGTCTTGGCAACAATCAGATCCTCAATCTCCTTTGCAAAAGGGGCAGGACGCAAGAAGTAGAAGTGAGAGCCATCCACTTCGTATCCACCGAGGTCATAGGTCGCCTTACTCGGCACGTAGGCAATCAGGCCGTTGCTGTAAGCGACCGTAATTGTTGTCGCAGGTTGGAGCGCACTTTTGATGTGTAGACCTATTTCTGCCAACACCTCACCGCCGAGGAAGATGACTCGTGTTGCTTCGTTGAATTGCACCACCTGAATCTCTTGTGGACAGCTGCTGGGCAATCCGCCCACCGCGGATAACTTGAGCATTTCTGATGCCCAATGTCTTATGAGTGGATTGGCGTGGTTTTCTGCATTATCACGAAGCGATGCATCATCAGGCAGTTCAGCATACGGCAGGTGATGAAATTCGCTTGTGACTGACAACTCTTCAGCGTTCACTGGAGTGGCGTGTGGTCGGGATTGCATCACCTCATCCGCGATCCGCCGGGAGGCAGTTTCCAGCTCTTCGAGCGATGGTGTGTTAAAGCCGTTGTTTTCACCCTTAAACCATGGACGAATGTTTCCCGCACAGCCTGTAGCGAAAAATGATGGCGCTTGTGTCTGTTCGCTCAGTGCGCGACATAGAAAGCCGGGATAATCCCCGCCAAGCATGTAGCCGCCTCGGCTTGTTGGGTGGCAGCCGAAGATTGTTAGGCTGCCGATCAGTGCTCCGTTTGTGTTACTAAGCCAGAGAGTATCCAGATCTCGATCCATGGGTCCGTTTGGATTTGGGGCAAACAGAACGCCGCCCTCTCCATCGGGCAAGCGGCGACTGACGCCAAATTCGGAGTGCCCCCTCGAAAACTCTACCGTTCCTTCAACTTGCTGATTTTTCGCTGAAACTGCAACTTGAACAAGCTGGTTCAAGAGAAATTCTGCGTATCCCTTCTCGACCTCGCCCGGCATTGCCATCGGATAGAAGAACGGGGCGCAGTGGGTGTGGGTCGCTGTCAAAACGATCTGATGTGGTAGCAAACCGGTGGATTCTGCGATTCGATTCTTTGTCGCCGCTGCGTAGGCGAGGTCGTATCCGATGAGATCCGCGGTCAGGATCAGGGCCTCGTCTGTGTCGCCTGCGATAGAGATAGCCCCGGCGATAAGCGACTGGTAAGCACCTTCGGATCTGTGGTCACGATTGCCATAACCTGTTAGCCAGACGGGATGCTGGGGGGTTATGTCAATGCTTGCAATGCCGATTCTTGTCATGAATTCTCTCGTTTTGTTGGATACTCATACGGGGACTCAATTGTTCCCGATCGGAGATTTTGTAATTCTTCGTCTATATCAATATCTGCTGGGAAATACTTTGCCCAGCTTCCCCGTAATGAGACCGCAGGTGTTTTCGATCGCTTTTCAAAATTGACGGTGACTTCCGTGCCATTCTCCGGAATATCTTCTTTGTTGTGAAAAATCAGGTGTCCATCGTCGTAGATTGCTTTGACTGTAACTATCAATGTTTTCACTCCTTTTCGGGCTACCCCTACCGTTATTTTATTGCCTTTTTTATTACAGCTTGTGGAGCAGGGATTTACCCTTTGGGTCCTTTCATTTTACCATAATTGAGTGTGTTGGACAAGTATGAAGCGGACAGGGCAGGTGGAAATGCCTAGAATCCGCTTATGATATTGCACAGGAGAGGAAAAATCGGGTATACTAAATAAGTGGAAATTAAAATGCATTTTATTGAGTATTTCATAGGTAGGAGAGATAGATGACACCGAAAACGATGTTTGAAAAGATTTGGGATGCACACATCGTCCACGAAATACCGGGCGAAACAACGATACTCTATATTGATACACATCTCGTTCACGAAATTACCTCTGCACAGGCGTTTGAAGGGCTCCGGCTCGCGGGGCGGAAGGTGCGCCGCCCAGATCTGACTTTTGCAACGATGGATCACAATGTGCCGACGACCGATCGAACCCTCCCGATCCTGGATGAGATTGCCTCCAAGCAGATGGAGGTATTGGCACAGAATTGTGAAGAGACTGGCATCACGTTGTATGACCTTCATAGCCCCAATCAGGGCATCGTGCATGTGATTGGACCTGAGCTCGGTATCACGCAACCGGGGAAGACGATCGTTTGTGGGGACAGCCATACTTCAACGCATGGGGCGTTGGGTGCCCTTGCCATCGGTATTGGGACCAGTGAGGTGGAGCATGTATTGGCGACCCAGTGCCTTTTGCAGCAGCGTCCGCAGACCTTCAAGATTGAGGTTGATGGGAAATTGGGGCGTGGTGTTACCGCAAAGGACATTATTCTGGGGATTATCGGCAGGATCGGGACCGCTGGGGGCACGGGCACAGTGGTCGAATACACTGGATCTGCCATTCGGGCGTTGAGCGTTGAGGAGCGGATGACGGTCTGCAATATGTCCATTGAAGCGGGTGCGCGTGCTGGCATGATTGCGCCTGATGATAAGACTTACGAATATCTCGCGGGACGTGATTTTTGTCCACAGGGTGAGGCGTTTGATCAGGCGGTTGAAAAGTGGAAACAGTTACCGACGGATGAGGGGGCGGTCTACGATAAGTCAATTGCCATTGATGCTGCGACGCTGGTACCTCAAGTGACGTGGGGGACGAATCCGGGGATGGTGACTGAGGTAACCGGACAGGTGCCGGATCCGGATAAGATGCCGACCCAAGATGAGAAACAGGCAGCAGAACACGCATTAGAATATATGGACCTGAAGCCACTGACGCCGATTGAGGAAATTCAGATCGATAAGGTGTTCATCGGGAGTTGTACCAATTCTCGAATTGACGATCTGCGCGTGGCTGCTGAGATTGCCAAGGGACGCAAGGTTGCTCCGACGGTGAACGCGCTCGTTGTGCCGGGATCACAGGCGGTCAAGCGACAGGCGGAGGCGGAAGGTTTGGACGAGATTTTCCGTGCAGCGGGATTTGAGTGGCGTGAGTCTGGCTGTAGTATGTGTCTCGGTATGAATCCGGATATCCTGATGCCGGGTGAGCGGTGTGCTAGCACGTCGAATCGGAACTTTGAGGGCAGACAGGGTAAGGGTGGACGGACGCATCTTGTCAGTCCGCAAATGGCTGCGGGTGCCGCGATTGCTGGGCATTTTGTCGATATTCGGAAGTGGAAGTAGGTTGAGGTGAATTCAACTACATCTGAATACATCAAGCCTGTGCATCGATCCATTTAGCCCCAGAGGGGCGATATGTCTATAGCCGGGCAATAGGTCCCTCCTTCCAAGCCCCAGAGGGGCGACATGTGCCATTTGTCTGAATCGCGGATTAAACGGATACCGCAGATTGCACGGATTATTGGCTGGATCACGGCGGGCTAGCAATCGAGACTAGTCCCAACTTATTAAGGATCCCGATGAATATTGTAGTTGCCCGATTCATCGGGCGTGGGAAACGGTATTCTATGGCGATGAATCGCCGAACTACAGGACTTACGTACGAAAAGGGGTAATAGTATGGCAATTGCGAAGATTCTCGAACATGGACAGATAACCATTCCTAAATCAATCCGAGAGAATTTAGGGCTTAAAAAAGGTGATGTCGTAGATGCACGAATTGAAGGTGATTGCGTCGTGATTACGCCCAGAAAGCTGGTGGCATCGGAAGACTGGGAGAAACTTCTGCAACTGATGCACAGCGTCCACGAACAAAATAGGGGTATCAGTGAAGAAGAAGTCTATCACGATGTTGAACGCGCAGTTGCTGAGCTCCGACAAGAAGAATATGATAAACAGAAGAAAACTGCATGTCGTCCTTGATAGTGTTGTTGCCGTGAGTGCTTTTCTTACCGAAGGATTGACAGCAGATTTGGTGTCTCAGTCTTTTGACCGCGGGGCAGATTATGTGCGAAAGGTGAAATTACGCGGTAAAAAGGCATAACTGGAAGCTGAAGGGTACTCTATTATTGAACAGACGCAATACACCGACATCTGGGCAAGTATAATTACCTCCAATTGCAGATGGCTGCGGGGACTGCGCTGGCTGGGCATTTTGTGGATATTCGGGAGTGGGAGTAGGTTGGGCGTGAATTAATCTATACCTGCTCAACGCCCCTACCATTTTGATACATCCAGTCAAGATTAGCTTGGGCCGCGGAATAACCACCTTCAGCAGCTTTGCGAAACCATTTGACCGCCTCTACATCGTCTTGCGGGACACCTCTGCCATGTTGGTACATCCAACCAAGGTTGTCTTGAGCTTTTGCAAGATTGCCATCCTCAGCGGCTTTTCGATACCATTTAACTGCTTTCTCATCGTCTTGCGGGACACCTCTGCCGTGTTGATACATCCAACCGAGGTTGTCTTGGGCTATGGCATAATCTTGTTCGGCAGCTTTTCGATACCACTTAATTGCCTCTCTGTCATCTTGCACTACACCCCTACCGTTTTGATACATCCAACCGAGGTCATTTTGGGCTGCGGGGTTGCCACTTTCGGCAAGTTCTTGCAATTGTGCTAATGTTTCTGTTTCCGGTGTTTGTCCTTCGGCTTCGACTTGTTGATCTTCGGCTGATGTGTGGTCGTCTGGCATGGGAATTTTCCTTAAAATCTGCCGTAGTTATTCTTGACCAATCATACCTTCCAAAGGACTCGACGCTGTTGCGTAGAGTTTTCTCGGAATCCGTCCTGCCAAAAATGCTGCTCTGCCTGCCTCTACCGCTTTTCGCATGGCGGTTGCCATCAGGACCGGTTGACGGGCTTTGGCGACTGCGGTACTGAGCAGGACGCCGTCGCAGCCGAGTTCCATTGCAATCGCTGCGTCGGAGGCGGTCCCAACCCCCGCATCGACAATCACAGGGACGCTCACGATGTCACGGATAATCTGGATATTGTACGGATTGCGGATGCCCATGCCTGAACCGATTGGTGCCCCTAGCGGCATCACCGTTGCACACCCGATATCTTCCAACTTCTTGCACGTAATCGGATCATCGTTGCAGTAGGGCAGCACAGTGAACCCATCTTTGACCAGCGTTGCGGCTGCGGGTAACAACTGCTCAACATCGGGAAACAGGGTTTGGTCGTCGCCGATAACTTCCAACTTGATGAGTGAGGTATCGAGTGCTTCACGTGCGAGTTGTGCTGTCAACAGGGCGTCTTTTGCGGTGAAGCAGCCGGAGGTGTTCGGTAAAATTGTATATCCCTTCTCACGGAGGAGATTGAACAGATTTTCACCTGAGGCATCGCTGAGTTTCACCCGGCGCATGGCAACGGTGGCGATCTCTGCACCGCTTGCTTCGAGTGACCGCATCATCAGGTCGAAATTGGGGTAACCGGCTGTGCCGATTAGTAGTCGTGATTGATATAGGGTATCACCAATTTTGAGTCCTTCCATCTTTGTCCTCTTTTGTATTCTTTCATCAATTTCTATAGTTATAAGGCAAGTTCAAACGGTATCAGCCGGCTCTTCATAGTTAAACTCGACTTTACTTTGTTTAATCACCTCATCGAGAATACTCTGCAAATAGCCTTCCTGCACCGCCTCATTAAACCTATTTTTCAAAACAGGAATATTGATGATTTCTTCAACACAATTCATGTATTTCCTGACTATAGCCGTTATAAGGTACTGTTTTTCTGCTCCCGCTTGGAGTCTTTGCCTGAGCACATCAATAGATTCCTCGGATTTGATGACAAAGGATATAGGATAGCGTTCAATTTTATCGATATCCAAAAAGTATTTTCTTACGTCTAGAGTTTCTGTCACTTGAAAAAATCTGCCCAATGGACGCATAACAAAGTCTATACCGCCATCATTGGCATTGGTGCGACCAGTTTTATAGAGTGTGAGGTTTTCTTCCTCTACGCTCTCCAGATCAAAACCGAAATAAACGGTTTGATTGCTATAGTAATACTTTAGGATGGCATAACTGACAATTTCGAAGATACGTGCATCTGCGTTTGGTTCGAGGAGGCTTTCAATAAATGCTTCTACATTTTCTATACTCTCTTCGTTAATGCTTTTCAAACGTTCGCACGTTTGAATAAATGCCTCAAATGCACTCCGCTTCGTCTCTATATAGCGATTTACGATACTGATAATAGATCTTGCAATATTGTGCGAATCGCCTGCAACGGAAAAGTTTAGGAGATTTTCATTGATCCAATAACGCTTTGTTTCAACATCGCGTAAAATTGGGATATACTCGGTTTGTGGAAAATACTTCCGAAAATCGCTGTTCATGCGGTGGTTGAGCGCATGATTCTGCAGCTTATTACCAAAAGGCAATTCTCTTTGACGCTTAAATAAGTCTGTAAATGCTGCCCCTTGATAATTTGAGTAGTTGCCTTTTTCATCAAATCCGTGGTTAAGGTAATCTTCGATTAACACGTAGAGTGCGTAAAGATTGGCAAAGCTACCTCTTGCTTTTGATCCACGCGTGGCGGATCTGGTTTTGAGATTGAGGTACTGCAAGAGTTCGCTTTTCTCAAAAATATCTTCTGCTGCTTCGCCAAAATCGGAGCGCAAAACAACATGAATTTGCTGCGTAAATTCGTGTTCCATCTAGTTTCCCTCGAATAACTTGAGGGTCTGTTGGGTTGGGTTCGCCTGTTCCTCATAAGAGCGAGGTTCTCGTTTCAATTCTTCCCCTCTATAATGTGTCATTATTTGAAGTCTTCTCAACCCAATTTTGACGTAATCTTCCTCTATCTCTATTCCGATTGATTGACGCCCCAATTTTTTCGCGACAAAACATGTTGTAAATGTACCAGCGAAGGGGTCAAGGATGAGATCGCCGGGGTTTGAACTTGCCCGAACAATTCGTTCAAGCAATGCAACGGGTTTCTGAGTTGGATGTTCTTCGTACTCCTCCATTCTGTAGCGGACACGCGGAAATTCCCAAACATTCCCCGGCACTTTTCTTGAACTGTATTGTGTGGGAACCTGCTTTCGGTAATCGATTAATTTACGCTTTGCCCCTGTCTTTGCCTCAACGAGAATATCATCAGCGTTAAAAGTGTATTGCTGCCTATCTTTTACGCAGAAAAGAATCGGTTCATATAGAGAGCCGTAATATTTCTTGGCTTGGACCCCCGAACTATCGTAAGACCAAATTATACGAGAAAGAATGCAGATTTTATCCCGAAGGTAGATGTCAAAATAGGGCATATTTTGAGTGGCAGCCATGAGATAGAAGCTGCCTTTGTCTTTTAACTTACGGAGACAAAGATCAATCCACTGGTAGCACCATTCGAGGTACGCCTCCTCAGAACTCCACTTATCCTTTCTGCCATTGAAGTTTTTGCCAATGTTGTAGGGAGGATCTGTAAAGATTAAATCTACTGAGCTATCAGGAATTTTGCTCGACAAAGCATCAAGGGTATCCCCCCAGATTATCAGATGATTTCCCTTTTCCAAGGCTTTCATAACATCCTCATTTCGGATTGAATTCTTATCCTCCTTGCGCCGCTCGAATAATCTCGATTTCGCTTTCCGGTTGGATTGCTGTTTCCTCCCACTGTGTTCTAGGGATCACTTCTTGGTCGATTGCGACCGCAATCCCCGGTCGAGAGGGATCTATTTCCAGATCCAAGAGCAATTGACGGAGGGTTAACCCCGGTGAAACTTCTTTTGTTTCGCCGTTTACTTTTATTTTCATCTGTTCCCTCCATGATTATGAAAATCGAGACAGTTGAAAAGGTGCGATAGTTTCTGAATTTTCGCCTGTTAAGATGAGTGAAGCTATTTCACGGGCGGTGACGGGGGTGAGCAGAATGCCGTTGCGGTAGTGTCCGGTTGCCATAATCAGATTTTCGACGCTTGTTTCGCCGAGAATCGGTGCGTTGTCTCGACTGCCGGGGCGCAAGCCGGTCCATGTCTCCAGAACAGGAAGATCATATATGCCCGGAACAGCTTCCCATGTGCCTCTGAGGAGTTCAAATAAGCCCCCCGCTGTAAGGCGTGTGTCGAAATCCATCTCTTCATTCGTTGCACCGATCACCAAGCGTCCGTTATCTTTCGGGACCAAATAAACATCGGTCGGATACTTGGCACGTGGTGCACGGATAACTTTTTGCAGAACGATCCCTTCTTCCATCTGCAATGCGAGCATCTGTCCTTTGACCGGACGGACAGGTGGTTGCACGGCTTTCGGCAAGCCGTCAATATCGTTCGACCAGCAGCCCGCCGCTAGCACAATGACATCGGCTTCTTCTAAATTACCTTTAACCCAAATCCCTTCTGCCTTTCCGTTGACGACCTCAATTTTCTCAACAGGAGTATTTTCGTGAAGTATCCCGTGCGCATTTCGATATGCCCGAATCAGTGCATCAACCATTGCTCGGTTGTCAACCTGATGGTCGTCCCTACTCCAAATGGCGGCGGTGATTTTAGGGGAGAGCAGTGGCTCTATCTCACGAGCCTCTACGCCGGTAATCCACTCCACTTTCAGGTCCAGGAGTTGTTGGGACTCATAGAGGTGTCCCAACTCTCGTGCATCGTCCCGATCTACTCCGACGATAAGTGTTCCCTCTGCCCGATAACCGACGCTCATCTGACTATCGGATTCTAACTCGACAACCCACTCCGGGTACATTCGGCAACTTTGAACGCCCAATCTGAGGAGGGCACGTTCCTCAAAATGAACTTCCGCGTGTGGTGCTAACATGCCCGCTGCCGCCCACGACGCAGCGCGTCCAGCTTGATCGCGTTCATAGATCGAAACAGCGCAGCCTGCCTTTGCTAGCTGCCAGCCGATACCGAGCCCGATGACCCCGCCGCCGACGATAATGACTCGTTTATTTGAGCGTGGGTTGTGAATGTGCATTATTTTCCTTCTCCAAGCGTCCCACGGCTTCCCATTTTTCCTTATACTCTTGGGTAAATTTTGGGGTTAATCGCATATTAAATTGATGGCAGGCGATCACCATGGGGACGAACAACGCCAAACAAAATGCTATGCGGACAATTCTGGCTCTTGTTTCTCGTTTATTCTTGAACACATAACAGATCGAAAGAACCAATGAAACTAGGCCTAATCCCATATATACAGTTGAAATTGAAAATGTGTACAGCGTACCGGAACTTGTACCAGCTTGGCGCAATAGCGAGAGTCTCGTCTCCCAATTCAGCACATCCTGCCCTGTCTCAATGAACGTCTGAATATATGTCGCAATTCGTACCGTTGACTCCAATTGTGAGGATATAAACCATAGTGAGGGAGCCAATATCGCAAGAGGACACAGAAACAGAAGCCAACTACCTGTATCGCCCTCCGTTTCCTGCTCCCTCTGAACGCCATATCCGAGGATCACAACTGCCGCTGTAATACTTATGGTGAAAACATCAGCGATTATCCCGGCATTTGCTATAATTTCTTGGCGCAACGCTTCATATTCGGAAAACTCCAATTCCATTATGATTTGCTGCTTTTCCATTATGATTTCCTTAATGGGGTCCTATGCTAGTTGGTCTGAAACCGCGCCAAGCAGATTTCACATTTCCAAGATGTCTAATTAAAAGTATACAGAAACCGATCGGGAAAATCCAACGAATCTGTTTTTTTTGAGTAAAAATCTTCGTAACATCGTCTTGGATTCTGTAGGTGTAAGCCTAGGTGCTGATTAACTGAGAATATAGTGGAGCGCAAGCTATCATAGCAGAGCGGAGTCAATTCTGCAATGAAAAAAGCTGTATTGGAAAAAGTCATGCATTCTCATATATCCCCTAAGAACGTCCGTGAGGACTGCATTTACTATCTACTGTTCTCCGTCTAATCTCCTAGTTTTCTCTGTTAATTCAGATATTTATATCCATTTAGAAATTCCGTTGCGTCTTTCTGCCATTTGTGCTATACTATAATATGTTTAACCTATGTCAGGATTTTGACCTAATATAGGTCATTAGTCACCTTAAAAAAGGAGGAGCTGGTGAATCAAATCTATCAAATCTAATGCCGTCATCGGGTTTTGAATAGAGCCAGTTACATGATGAACGAGGATTCAAAAAAGGAACAGGAAACACCAGATCAGCCCACAGCCGAAGTGGAAGACACCGGTGCAGTTGAGACTCAGGAGGCGTTGGACGCTTCTCCAGTGACTGACGAAGATACGCAGTCAGATGAGCAACCTGCGGTAGCGGATCAGCCACAAGATGAGGCAGAGGGGGCACAGCCAACAGAGGAGACGGGAGAAAGTGGTGAAGAGATTCCTCCGTCTGAAGGCGAATCGGACGAAGCCGAGGTGACCGATGAGACTTCCTCTGTTGATGAATCAACAACAGCAGAAGCATCTAGCGATGCGCCGGAAGCGACACCGGAGCTTACGGAAATCGAATCCCTTGAAGAGGCTTATGACAATTCCCTTAGAGCTTTTTCAGAGGGGGAAATTGTCAAGGGAACGGTGATTAACGTCGATCATGACGAAGTTATGGTTGATATTGGGTTCAAATCCGAAGGATATATCCCTGTATCGGAATTTCCGGTTAGTGACGAGCGTACGCCCACTGTAAATGTTGGTGACCAGATTGATGTGTACATCGTCCGGAGAGAAGATTCCGAAGGTCAGCTTGTTTTATCCAAAGAGATTGCCGACCAGAAATTGGTCTGGGATGAAATCACAGAGGCTTACGAAGCAGGACGAGTTGTGGCAGGCACCGTCGTGCAGCGCATTAAGGGCGGGCTACAAGTAGACCTTGGGAAGTTACGTGCTTTCCTGCCGGCGTCTCAGATTGAATTGCGACCTCCACAAGATTTTGAACAGTATATCGGTCAGACACTTGAAGCGAAGGTTGTTAAACTGAGCAAACGTCGCCGTAATATTGTCTTGTCACGCCGTGTGATTCTCGAAGAGGAGTTGGCCGCGCAAAAAACTGCTCTCTTTGAGAACATCGAAACGAACCAAATTAGATCCGGGGTTGTGAAGAGTATTACGACCTTTGGTGCATTTGTGGATCTCGGCGGCATTGATGGGTTGCTCCACAAGACAGATATGTCGTGGCGTCGAGTCAACCATCCGTCTGAGGTGGTTGCCGTGGGAGATGAGATAGAGGTGATGGTGATCTCCGTTGATCGCGACACGGAGAAGGTCTCTCTCGGATTGAAGCAGAAGACGCTGGATCCATGGGAATCCGTTGAAAAGAAATACCCGATTAGTTCCACTGTAACAGGAAAAGTGGTGGGGATTGTCAACTACGGGGCATTTCTGGAGTTGGAAGAGGGGGTTGAAGGGCTCATCCATATATCGGAGATGTCGTGGACACGGCGAAACATTGCGCCGTCAAAGGTTGTCGCAAAAGATGATGTCATTGACGCCGTTGTTCTGGATATCGACAAGGACAACCAGAAGTTATCGCTCGGATTGAAGCAACTGCACCCGAATCCGTGGGAACTTTTGGAGACAAAATATCCTGTCGGAACAAAACTCACGGGGCGCGTACGTAATCTGACCAATTTTGGTGCGTTCGTTGAAATCGAAGAGGGCATCGATGGTTTGATCCATATTTCAGATCTTTCTTGGCTGAAGCGAATTGTTGATCCGCGCGAGGTTCTCAAGGAAGGTGATGAAGTTGAGGTCATGGTTTTAAGC
Organism: Candidatus Poribacteria bacterium; assembly: GCA_003635265.1. Lineage (GTDB taxonomy): Bacteria > Poribacteria > WGA-4E > WGA-4E > PCPOR2b > PCPOR2b. The sequence goes on along the minus strand of PYIZ01000010.1, from coordinate 283,658 downwards.
ATTGATTCGGCGCAACAGAAGATTTCGCTGGGGCTCAAGCAGATTGAACCAGATCCGTGGATAGAGGTTCCGAATAAGTATAAAATTGGATCCGTGGTTCGTGGTAAGGTTGTGAATATAACCAGCTTCGGTGTGTTTGCACAACTTGAAGATGATATTGAAGGGTTAATCCATATTTCTGAACTCGCTGAACAGCGGATTGAGAAGCCAGAAGATATCGTTTCGGTTGGTGAGGAATTGAATCTGAAAGTGATTCATCTAGATCCGACGGAACGGCGAATTGGTTTGTCCTTGAAAGCTGCACAGGCTGAACAAGAGCGTGCAACCATTACTCAGTATCAACAAGAACAGGAAGAACGTTCCGAGCCTCAACAGAAAGACCAGGAGGAACTGACAGCATTTGGGGGTTTATTAAGGCAAGAACTAAATAGATCTGGTTCTGAAGACAATTCGGAGGAGACTTCTGAAGAAAAATGACATGTAGGTGTTTGGGGAGATTAAATTTCTCTCTGTTTTGAATCTGAGCGTTTATGTGCTATTGAATTATTTCGCATCGTTGCAAATTACAGATTGCTATCGCTCCGCCTTCAGCGAAGGGCTCAATGGTGTAGATCCGCTATTCAGTCGCTGATATGGGGCGTGAAGTGAGCTGTCCTGTCTTTCGCGCTTCACGTTTCGTGTATGGTTGCGGCTGCTTTCCGGCTGCTCATGGGTTATGTGATAGCACAACATTTTTTGAATATATCTAAGACCTTACCGTTATCCTTCCTCTGTTGCTTCAAGCCTTTCGCGGCTGGTAACAAGCGGTTCTCATCTCTTCACTATGGTACGCGCGTGTTACTGTGTATCGCTTATCACGCCTCATGCTAGTCCGTTTGTCTGCTGGGTTAAGCAAGCAAGACAACGGATTTAGAATTAGCAGACTGCCTCAAGGGCTGAGTGACAGGCTGCTATCCTCAACAATACCCGATGGGATTGTTGGAAATCCATAAGAACTGATAAGGATTTTTCATGCCTTGAGATCGGGCTGAGGATTATGTTTAGTATGTGCACCGATTAATCGTGATTCGTCCGAACCTTTGTGCTGCTCAAGAACAAGCACTATGAAGGATTTTTCATGCACTGAAGAGGTTTCCTCTTTCAGTGTAGAATGGTATCTAATCAGGAGAAACTCAATTGGCTCAAAACTATGTATTTACATCTGAATCTGTAACTGAAGGACATCCCGATAAACTTGCAGATCAGATTTCTGATGCCGTGCTTGACGCGGTTATGGAAGAGGATCCGATGGGGCGTGTCGCCTGCGAAACGTTGGTAACAACCGGACTGGCACTCATTACTGGTGAAATGACGACCTCAGCGAACTTCATTGATATTCCCGCACTCGTCCGGCACACTATCCAACAGGTTGGCTACATTAGGGCGACTTACGGATTTGACTATGAACACTGCGCGTTGTTGACTGCAATTGACGAGCAATCAGCGGATATTGCAATGGGTGTGGATCGGCTCGGCGCCGGCGATCAGGGGATGATGTTCGGCTATGCTTGCCGCGAGACTCCAGAACTGATGCCAATGCCGATTATATTGGCGCATAGACTGACACACCGGCTTGCACAGTTACGGAAAGAGGGTATATTGGACTTCCTAAGGCCCGATGGCAAGTCGCAGGTAACAGTTGAATATGCCGACGGACAACCTGTAAGTATTGATACTGTTGTGATTTCGACGCAGCATGATCCGGAAGTTACGAATGAAGATTTAAGAGAAGCCGTCATCGAAGAAATTATCAAACCTGTCATTCCTGACGAATTGCGTCAAAAGCAATCTGACATCACCTACCATGTCAATCCGACGGGGCGTTTCGTTGTCGGGGGACCGCAAGGCGATTGTGGATTAACGGGTCGAAAAATTATTGCTGACACTTATGGAGGCATGGGCAGGCACGGTGGCGGGGCATTTTCTGGCAAAGATCCGACGAAGGTAGATCGGAGCGCTGCGTATGCGGCAAGGCACGTTGCGAAAAACATCGTTGCTGCCGGATTGGCAGATCAATGTGAAGTCCAGCTCTCTTATGCCATTGGTGTTGTTGAACCGATCTCGATTATGCTCGATACTTTTGGCACAGGCACAGTCCCCGATGAGAAACTGACGCAGCTTGTGACGAAGCATTTCGATCTGACACCGGCTGGGATTATTGAGCGTCTTGAACTCCGGAGACCGATTTACTCAGCCACAGCGGCTTATGGGCATTTCGGACGTGAAGAGCCGGGCTTCACATGGGAATTGACGGACTATGCAGACCTGCTGAAGTCAGAGGCAGGTGTGTAGGAGGCGAAGCTATGAATCACGATATCAAAGACCAAGAACTCGCAGACGATGGAAAGCGGCGAATTGACTGGGCAGATCGTTTCATGCCTGTTCTGCGTTTGATTCGCCAACGGTTTGAGCAGGAACGTCCCCTCGAAGGAGTGCGGATTTCTGCCTGTTTGCATGTTACGACGGAAACGGCAAACTTAGCCCGAGCACTGAAAGCGGGGGGCGCTGAAGTGCTCTTGTGCGCCTCTAACCCGCTGAGTACGCAGGACGATGTTGCCGCATCGCTTGTTGCACATGATGGCATTCCCATTTTTGCAATCAAAGGGGAGGACACCGAGACCTATTACCAACATATTGATGAAGCGGTCAGCTTCAAACCGGCGATCACTATGGATGATGGTGCGGATCTAGTTTCTCGGCTGCACGCTGAAGATGCAAATCCTTCTTACGTGGAAAATGTACTCGCCGGAACAGAGGAGACGACAACGGGAGTCATCCGCCTCAAGAGCATGGCCTCCGAAGGTGTCCTGCGGTATCCGATCATTGCTGTAAACGACGCCAAGACCAAACATTTCTTTGATAATCGTTACGGGACCGGGCAGAGCACACTGGACGGCATCATTCGTGCGACTAATCTGCTTGTTGCCGGTACGACTGTTGCGGTCGCTGGCTACGGATGGTGTGGTCGAGGTTTTGCGGATCGGGCGCGGGGATTAGGCGCAAATGTCATCGTCACGGAGGTTGATCCGTTAAATGCACTGGAAGCGGTGATGGATGGCTTCCGCGTTTTGCCGATGATTCAGGCCGTTGCCGAAGCCGATTTGGTTGTCACCTTAACGGGCAATATTCATGTCTTGCGCCGCGAGCATTTTGAAGCGATGAAGGATGGCGCGATTATCTGCAATTCGGGGCATTTTAATGTCGAAATTAATATCCCTGATCTCAAGGATTTGAGCACCGAGGTGAGAACGACGCGGGAGTTAGTCGAGGAATATTCCCTCAAGGATGGGCGCAAACTTTATCTACTGGGCGAAGGAAGGCTTATCAATCTCGCATCGGCGGAGGGACACCCCGCTAGCGTTATGGACATGAGTTTTGCAAATCAGGCGTTGTCTGCGGAGTATGCTGTTAAAAACTATGAGCAGATGGAAAACCGCGTTTATGACGTGCCGGAAGAACTGGACGATTCTATCGCAACACTGAAGCTGCAAGCCCTCGGCGTTGCAATTGATGATTTGACAGAAGAGCAGGAGACTTATCTCAATTCTTGGACGATGGGAACGTAGCGTAAAACGTAAAACGTAAGATGCTAAAGGTTGTGACAAAGAGCGGTCATTTTATCGAAACTTCCTTTAGGTCTAAAACCCAAGCGTTTACGCTTGGGATACAGATTGCTTTAGCATTGTTTTTTGTTGAGCTTGCTATAAAAATGTAGTATCCTTCTTTTCAGAGGTTGGGTATTCCACCTGCTATGAGTCGGGTTCAAATCCACCATAGTTTGATGATACCGACGGGTATCGGAATACCCTATAGCCTCGCCAAAGTTGCTCTTGTGGGCAGTGGGCAGGGCATTGTCCATTGCGTTAGCGGTATGTAAGACGGACTTCGGTTCGCAGCCGTGTTTGACCGCACAATTAGCACTCCTATCGGAAAGGAAGCGCGCTCCGATTCTCGGAGTCCCGATAAATCGGGATAAGAATCCCAATCCTTTAGGTTTGCGGAGTATGTCAATCAACAGGATCAGCCCGATCTGATTATTGATGCCATCCGATGGGCGGTGAAAAAAGTACAGGAGGCTTAACTTATGAAAAATTCGGATCTCTGGGAAAATATCATATTACTCTTGGCAGCAATTTTACTCGTACCAATCTGGATATTCGCCTCCAACCAACACGCAGCATCTGGCGGACTTCTCACATTCCTGCAGATAACGCAATTTGTGTTATTAGTTGTCCTTGTTACTATCTTGATTCGGCGGGTTCGGCGTGTCATCACAGCACTACGCGAAAACAAAAACCGTCAGGGTCCCTTTCCTTTCTAAATCCACTCAGGACTTACGCAGTTGATTGTAGTTCGGCGATTTATCGCCGCTGGACACCGTTCCCAACGCCCGATGAATCGGGCAACTACAGCAAAGGCTCCATACGGAAATACGTAACTCCTATTCACTTTGACATAGCAAGCCGATTCTCATCAGATTGAGTCACGAGGTTGATATGAGTATTTTAGTCGTCGGGTCCGTAGGGTTGGACGATGTTAAAACCCATGCCGGCGAAGTTGAAAACGCACTTGGCGGATCGGCTATCTATTTCTCGACCGCGGCGAGTTTTTTCTATGATTCTATCCGGCTGGTCGCTGTTGTTGGAGATGATTTTCCGCAAAAGCATCTTGATTTCTTGGATGCGCGGGGGATTGGACTTGAAGGGCTGGAACAGATTCAAGGCGGTAAAACCTTCCGTTGGGGCGGAGACTACACCGGGGATCTCAACGCTGCGACGACGCTTTTTACAGACCTAAATGTCTACGGCGACTTTGATCCGAAACTACCGGAAACGTATAGAGACACCCCTTACGTTTTCCTAGCCAACATAAATCCTGAATTGCAACTGAATGTGCTTCGGCAGGCGGTATCGCCAGAATTGATCGTATGTGATACGATGAATCTCTGGATAAATAACAGTCTTGACGCGTTGATGCAGACACTAGGCGAAGTGGATATCTTGATCCTAAATGATGGGGAAGCGCGTCTATTGACGGGAGAAGATAACTTGATCCGTGCTGGGAAGCAGATTCTCACCTACGGTCCGAGTCGAGTTGTCATCAAAAAAGGGGAACATGGGGCGATTACCCTGACCGATTCCACGTTCTTTGCCGCGCCTGCGTATCCGTTGGATTCTGTATCGGACCCAACTGGAGCAGGCGACAGCTTCGCTGGTGGATTTTTGGGGTATCTCGCTTCTGTTGGAGAGACTTCGGAGTCGGCGATCCGCAAAGCGATTATCTACGGAACAGTGGTCGCTTCCTTCAATGTTGAGGATTTCAGCCTGAACCGACAACGTCGACTGACGCGATCTGAGATAGAAGATCGCTATCATCAATTGCACGAAGCGTCCCGGTTCTGAACTTGCTACCCTTGCATCATACCTTGCTAAAGTAACGAGCGATTTGCCGATTACCCTACCCCTTTCACGATAAGCACCCACCACGGCTCCATGCCCACATCGTAAGTATCCAACGGATAGAGATAACCTCCATCTGCATCAATGCGGTATGCGATTAGCCGGTCGGCAGACTGACCTGCGCTAATCATAAATTTGCCACTCGGGTCAATCCTGAAGGAACGTGGGGTTTTTTCTGTCGGGAAGTAACCGATGGAGTTCAACGAACCATCGGAATTGATAACGTAGCCGGCAATGCTATCGTGACCACGGTTCGCAACGTACAGAAATTTCCCGGACGGGTGCATCTCCAAACGAGCACAGGAGTTGCTGCCATCGTAACTTTCAGGCAGCGTTGGGAGCGTTTGGAAGGCGCTAAGAGTCCCATCGGAGGCGTTGAATTTATAAGCGGTTACGCTGCTGCCCTGTTCGTTATCTGCATAAACGAAGGGTTGGCTCGGATGGAAGCAGATATGGCGGGGTCCGTCTTCGCCTTCAGGGATAACTTGGGGTGTTGCGTTTGGGGAGAGGTTTCCAGTGCTGGGATCAAACTGGAATTGAAAGATGGAATTGGTAGGACATGTGTGGGAGATAAATACAGATCTATTTGATGGATCGATAGCGACGCCATGCGCGTGTTCACCGGTCGAGTGTGTATCGCTCGGTTCGCTTTGAAGCGTTCCGTCGTCTCGTAGGGGGTAAACGGTTACCTTGCCGGGAACGTAGTAGGGGATTATCAAAAACTCTCCCGTCTTATCTATCTCAAGGTATGCCGGATCCTCCCAACCTGTCACCCTTGTGTCCATTAGTTGAAGTTGACCTGTGCTTTGGTCGATCCGGAAACTCATGATGTCTCCCGTGGCTCGAATTGCAGCGTAAAGAACGTCCCGCGTCGGATGGACGGTGAGTATACTAGGGGGACTGTAGACTGAGATCTCTGCGCGGGGAGTAAGTGCCGCTGTATCAGGCGACATCTTGAAAATAGCAATTTTGTTCTCGCCTGCGATGGAAACGTATACATAGAGATTCGATTGTGTTGAATCCATTGTGTTCCTCGTTAGTCTAGGCATGTGCGCTTTTAGCACGTAGATATGATAATGATTCAGAACGGGGTTGGTGGATTTTATTTAATCTCTTCGTGCCTGTCAAGTATTTTCAGTCTTGACTTTACATTGAAGGCTTTCGGTTATGAGGGAATAGCTAGATTTCCAGTTTAGTCAATCCATTTTTTGCAATAGTAAATTGATTCCCGGAGGAGACAATGAAGGCTGCACGATTTTATGGTGGGAAAGATATACGACTTGAGACGCTGCCTGAACCAGTGCCGGGACCGGGCGAAGTGTTAGTTCAGGTAGAGGCAACGGGTATCTGCGGCAGCGATTTACACGGTTATCATGCGGAAAATCCGAGGCGGTCCTCTGCCCGAATTGCAGGACATGAATTGACCGGTCACGTAGTTGGTCTTGGACCGGGGGATGCCAAACACAGGGAAGGTGCCCGCGTTGCTATCGAGCCGACTATTCCTTGTAACGAGTGTCCGGAGTGTCTCAGCGGAAACTATAATATCTGTTCCGAATTGGTGCACATCGGCGGGACGGTTCGTGGAGGTGGATTTGCTGAATACATGGTAGCTCCTGAGGATAACGTTTACATCCTCCCGGATAATGTCTCTTTTGAAGCCGGCGCGTTGGCTGAAGTCTACGCCGTGGCTGTCCATGCGCTGTCGATGGTTCCGGTGCAACCCGGTGATCAGGTCGCTGTGATCGGAAGCGGACCCATTGGTCTAACTATCGCTCAGATGGCAGATTTGGCAGGGGCGGAATCGGTTGCCATTTTGGGCAAACCTGACGGTCCCTTGCAGATTGCACAACAGATGATGGGAGCGATTCCGATAAATGTCGATACGGCAAATCCGGTGGAGGATGTAATGGCGTGGACCAACGGTCGGGGTGCTCCCGTTGTCTTTGAGGCAGTGGGTGGACGATCAAACACGCTGATGCAGGCAACCGAAATTGCTGCTAAACGCGGAAGGATTTGCATGGTGGGTGGACATGTGGCTCCTTTGATGCTGGATGCCCGTTACGCGCGTAGTCGCGAGTTGACGGTTACGTGGGCTTTCTGTTACGGACGACGTGAAGGGGAGAAGGAGTTCCAGATCGCCCTGAACCTGATGGGAGCCGGCAAGCTTGATCCCACGCCGCTAATTACCCATCGCTTTCCTTTGGACGAGATTAGTGAAGCGTTTGCTGTTGCCGATGGACGGGAAGCATACGGTTCGGTGAAGGTATTGGTGTTGCCGTAAAGGGTGCAACAAATTTCCCTATTTTCCACGCACGGAACTTGAGGTGTAAATAGTTGCTAATAGTACGTAGGTTGGGTTGAACGGGGCAAACCAAATTGGTATCAATACCAATAACGGTTCAGTTTTTCAACGACATCGTTTTAGAAATGGAGACAGTGAAACCCAACACGCAATCTGATTACCGCATACCGAGTATGCCTACTACTAGGAATCTAGGTTATCCCTTCACAGTTGAATCGCTGATCCCTCCGCACCGATCAGTTCTGCTGTTTGTAACAGCCACCCGCGCTCAACGGCGTTTATAACAACCAAAGTCAGTGTTATTTCGTACGTCCCCGGCCCCGTGATGATTCCTGACACATCGGTCTCTCCGGTAATGATTATCTTGTCAGGGGGATCTACCTCTCCAATTGCCTCTTCTTCGACAAGCATCACTCCATCGACATCAACATTCAGAAACGCGCCGGCTCTGGCTTCGTCCTGAGCGATATCATATTGTAGTATCACGGGCTGATGCAAGATCTGGGTGACATTGACCTGATATTTCAGCGCGAGCGTTTCGCCTTGACCCACCCAATAGGTATCAGCATCTATCAGGAGTGCTTGTTGGGCGAGTACCTCAACTGTGATGGCGTGTTCAGCTGTTGCGAACCCATCGGTCAACTGTAGCGTGATTGTGTGTGTGCCGGGTGTGTCTGACGCAACGTAGGTCACGCTTGATCCTTCCCCAATAATCTGCCCGCTGCTTGTCTCCCATCCAAAAATTAGATCTAGCGCGTCGCCTGAATAATCAAACGTTACAGTAACCGTGGCGGTGCCGCCGGCCTCGAGCGTTTGATTTGTCAGACTTAGTTCGCTGATTTCTACGGTATGTCGGACTGGAGGGGTCAGGGTTGGATCGGTGTCGCAGCCGATTAGTATCAAGATGAGGAGGTAGATTGAGAGTATCCAGATCCAGCTGCTGAACAGCTTAAAATGCTTCAAGGACTTCAGCTGGTCTTTTGCCAGTCTCTTTCTGCAAGATGTTGTTTCGGAATACATATCTTCGATTTCCATACCATTCAACGCGCCACCGATCAAAACCGTGTTCGAACTTGACGACACGCTCCGGTGTGCCGAGTTTGGCATGAAGCGCCTCGACAGCCTGTTGATCGCGTCCTACGAGATATTTTGTCAGGACTGCAACGCCGCCTAGAATTGCTACGATCGCCAATTTTCCCTGTGTCTTTACACTGATGCTGTAGGCGGTCGAGATGGGACTTAACAATAAAACAACTGCCACTAGGTAGCAGGTAAGCTTTTTTATGGGATTGGAATGCACTATCCGAGGAGGGATAGCGCATTTCAATCTAGCATCTTTATTGTTCATATAGATCAACCGCAGTTTCACCCCGTGCGAATCGCTGTGCAGTTCTCGCTGCGGAATCGCTGTTGGTGTTTTTCCGCACATCGGTGGTCCAACGTGCCAGTCCAACGAGCAACTGAGTGCGAGCGGGGTGTCCTTGACAAAGTTTCCACTCATCAAAAGTGGTCCGCAATGTGTTGAGGATGTCCCAACCGTTATCGTCCTTGAGGATGCACTGCCCCAGCTCCGACAATAAGCGGTCAGCGGAGAAGCCACTGTTGAGATACTGTCGCGTAATCCGCCCAATTTCTTGAATTTGAACCGTTTCAATAGTATCTATGACCTCATTGATTGCTTCCTGTTCGTTTGATGCCTCTGATGGGTTTGCGCCTCTTGGTGCGCTGAGTGGCATCTGCCTGATGTTAAGCCAGCGGTTGCTGAAGAATTCCCACGCTACGTGGTAGAGCGCTTTGGCGGCAACCTGAAAACCGGCAAATCGCAATGTTGTGCGGAGGGACGAGGCAAGAGAAATCTCCCGTCCTAGTTCCCACCAGCCGGGGCTCATACTTGCTGGGGTGCGTGCCATCCGATCTGCGCCTATAAGCACCATCGTCGAAGCGATACGGTTTATATCAACACCGCTTTTCAACGTGTTGGTGATAGTATCGAATGTGTCGTCAAGATCGCCGCTGACAAGACCTGCTGCGAATGCGTCCTCGTCAAAATCGGTTGTTTGAGTCGGCGGATTGGCAGCTAAATCGGCGATGAAATCCTCCAGCGATTCCAACTTGCTGATTGCCTCGCGCCGGATTTCGTCGGGTGCACCACGGCCCCGACCAAGTATTTTCGCCGTGAGATTGCAGACCAACTCCTCCGCAACCTCCCAACCGAACTGTTCGAGCAATTCGGCGAGATAGCCAATATAGAGCAGACTCTCGTTATGGCCTAGGAAGAAGGGCTCAACAACACATTCATACGCCAGCGGGATGATCTTGTCGTCATGCCCGCCAAGACGCCGTGCGGTGATGAGACACTTTTCGATACCCTCCCATTCTCGATCAGCAGAGAAGACGCGAATCCATCGCTCTAACTTCTCCCACGTAATCTCTCCGGGCAGAGGCGCAACCGGCGGACGATCACCTGCGCGTCCCGATGCACCCGACGCTGCCATCATCAGTGGGATGAGCCGGTCTTCCGGGTCATACTGACTGGCAACTTTCACACCGTTGACTAGATACGCGAGTTGCCATCCCCCATTTCCTGCGTCAAGTTCGGTCACAAAGTGACGACCCCCATGTCGTACCAATCGGTTCAGGACGTCCGTTTCGGGAACCCCTCTTGCGAGCATAATCGCAACGGCCTTCGAGAGCGTCCAATTGTCACCGCTTAATAGTCCTTCTTGGAGAAGGAGAAAGTGAGCATCGTCCCGCTTGTTTCCACCTCCGGCAATATCAATGTATATTTCATCCTCACGGACTTCGACGGGGAAAGTTGATAGGTCATCACAACCGCCGGTGAAACAGCCACCACCGCCCATATCGTAACTCCAGCCGTGCCAATCACAGGTGAGCACACCACCACGGACGCGCCCGCGTGTAAGCGGATAGCCCATGTGGGGGCACTGATTATCAGTAGCGTAGATGTTCCCGTTGTGTTTGAATAAGGCAACGCTCTGTCCTTCGACTCTAACCGCCCTTGGTTTTCCTTCTGCTAGGTCATCCAGATTACCGACTTTGACAAAGTTGGATGATGTGTTTGACATGATTAATCTCCATTGTTGTTCTGTGTGAAGTGTTCTTCAAGAAGATTCATGGCCATTTGAAAGATTGACCTAATCCTCAAATACCTCTACCGTCGTTCGCCCTTCCGCAAAGCGCATCGCTGTGGTTGTAGCAGATTCGCTGTCCTTGTTAGTACGGATGTCGGTGGCATATCGGGCAAGTGCAACGAGCAGTTGATTGCGAGCGGGGTGTGCTGCACAATTTGTCCACTCATCGAAAACGGTGCGGAGTGTAGGAAGGATTTCAGTCGCGGTATCGTTCCAGAGGATGGCTTTTCCGAGCGCGTGGAGCAAGGCATCGCCGGAGTAGCCAGCGTTAAGATACGCAAGCACCTGTCCACCGACCGACTGCACATTGAGGGTTTCAATAGCATTGATAATCTGTTGGATACCTTCTTCCTCGCTGGTAGCATTGCACTCAGTTTCGACCGGCGGGGGAGTCAATGCCCGCGACGGGATGTTGAGCCAACGGTCATCGAAGATAAGCCACGCTCCGTGGAAGATTCCCTTTACCGCTGCATCATCACCGGCGATGCGTCGTACTGTGCGGAGTGAAGCGGCGAGGTTGAGTTCCGTCGTCAAGCATTCCCAGCCGGCATCCACGTTCACCGGCGTGCGTGCCATCCGGTCGGCAGCGAGGATCACCAGGGTTGAAATAAGTTGGTCGATTGGAACGCCATCTTTTAGGACTGCTGCGACGGCGTCGAACGACTTCTGAATATCCACGCTTGTTAATGCGTTGACGAAGACATCTTCATCGTAGGCTGTTGCTGTGGCACCCCCAGCATCCAGTTCGCTGAGTTTTTCTCTCATGATGGCGATAGCGTCTCGCCGGAACCGTTGTGGTTCACCGCGCCCGCGCCCGACTAGGCTTGCACCGAGATTGAAGACCAACTCAAATGCTTTCTCCCAGTCAAATTCATCGACCGCTTCGGAGAGGTAACCGAGGGAAATGAGATTATCCGGGAAACCGAGAAAGTGTGGCTCAACGGCACATTCAAGAAGGAGGGGCAAAATTTTATCTGCATCGCCGAGTGTGTAGGCGGTGAAGAGGCACCGCTCGATGCGGCCCGAGTGGCCATCACGTGAGAAGCTGCGCACCCACGGTTCAATATTCTCCCAAGCCACCGGTTCTGGCAGTGGGACGACCTCTAGGCGTTCGGCAGCTCCACCGGAGGCGGCACAGGCTGCAGTTGTCATTGCGATCAGTCGGTCGGCATCTTTGTATCGTCGTCCAACCGAAAGGCCATTCATCAACCGAGCGACATCCCAACCTGCTTCCGAGCCGTGTGAGCTAGCGATGTGTCGCCCAAGATGCCGTAGGATTAACTCGACGATTTCGCCTTCTAGCACGCCCCCTTTGAGGAGTAGGGCAATCGCCTTTGACATTGTCCAGCGGTCTCCACTCAGAAGTCCCTCCCACAGTAGGCTGAGGTGTTCTGCCTTTCGTCTGTAGGTCAAATCGCCGAGTTGGACCCAGATCTCACCGTCTCGTACTTCAGCGGGAAAGGTTTGTAGGTCGTCGCACTCGACGTTAAAGCAGCCACCTCCTTCAAGGTCGAAACTCCGTTCATGCCAGTCGCAGGTGAGGATGCCGTGTCGAATGCGTCCGCGTGTCAGTGGATAGCCCATGTGGGGGCACTGGTTGTCGGTTGCGTAGATCTTGTCGTCAACATTGAACAGTGCAATGCTCCGTCCTTCACCGATCCGCACCGCTTTTGATTCCCCGATGGGTACATCGCTCAAATCCGCCAATTTTGTCCATTGTGCTTCTTGGGTTGCCATGCGTTATTTGTCCTCTCTAGGGTTAGGGGTTCTCATGACAATTATACATAAAGCTGTCCAACAGATGAAGTGATAGATGTTAATTATACCATAACATACGTTAAGTATCAAGGGGATGTTTCAGAAAATATTCACTTGTCTACATTTTTTTTCTGTTTGGCGTTGACGGGATCCTTGGAGTGGACGGTTTGCCATGTAAAAAGACCGTCGCAGACCGCGAAAGGTGGTGAGGGTGCAAATCTCAAATCAGGAGAAGTTGGTGCATCTGAAGCCTAGAAACCGATTGACAATGAGGCACAAATTCGCTATTATAATTGTGTATAAGGAAAACCCGAAATCTTTTGAAGTAAATAAGATGACAACTTGCGTTATGCTAAATGAATAAGATGGCAATTTGCGCCATTCTATCATCTATCTAAGGAGCACTGAATGATTAAACCACACGGTTCTGAGACTTTGAATCCGCTTTACGTTGCTGATGATGCCGAGCGTGCAGCGTTGACTAAAGAGGCTGAAAACTTACCTTCTCTCCTAATTTCTTCAGGGGCTGCTGCATCCGCAGTGATGCTCGGTTCAGGCTATTTTAATCCACTTACCGGCTATATGAATCTCGCTGAAGCGACAAGTGTCGCTGAAAATATGACGCTGCCAAACGGTCAATTTTGGCCCATCCCGGTGATAAATATTGTCAAATCAGAGCAGGTCACCGATGCGATTAAAAATGCGGGACGGATCGCGTTGCTCGATCCGAATGTAGATGGTCAACCGCCTATCGCTGTCATGGACGTTTCGGGGATTGAAGAGATTTCCGATGACCAGAGAACGTATCTGATTGAACAGATTTTTCGGACGACGGACCCAGCACACCCGGGTGTGGAAGCGTTTACCGAGATGGGTGATCAGGTGATTTCTGGTTCTATCCAAGTCCTCAACTACTCCTATTTCAGGTCTGACTTCCCGGATACCTTCCGCACTGCCTCTGAGATCCGAGAGGATATTGAGAAGCGGGGTTGGAATACGGTTGTTGCCTTCCAGACACGGAATCCGATGCACCGTGCACATGAGGAGTTATGCAAAATTGCACAAGACGAAATTGGTGCTGACGGAGTCCTGATTCACATGCTGCTTGGGAAGTTGAAGCCGGGCGATATTCCTGCCGATGTCCGTGACGCTTCCATCCGCAAAATGGTCGAGCTGTATTTCCCTGAAAACACGGTTTCAATTACCGGTTACGGTTTTGATATGCTTTACGCAGGACCGCGCGAGGCGGTGTTGCACGCGGTGTTCAGGCAGAATTGTGGCTGCACACACCTGATTGTCGGTCGTGACCACGCGGGGGTCGGGGATTACTATGGACCTTTTGATGCACAGACAATTTTTGATGACATCCCCGAAGGTGCCCTCGGGATCGAAATCTTTCGCGGCGATCATACCGTTTGGTGCAACCAGTGCGGCGAAATTGTAATGATGCGTGACTGTCCACATGGACCGGAAGACTACCTGTTCCTATCAGGGACGAAGGTCAGGGATATGTTAGCAGCAGGTGAAATGTTGCCGCCAGAGTTTTCGCGTCCTGAAGTTGCAGAGATCTTGATGGAGTTTTACCAAGAGGAGGGATAATCCCGCAATCCTCTTGCACAATCGGTCCTAAAGATCCGCATTACCATTTCATATTCAGCGCAAAACGTGGTTGGTTGCTTACATTCTTACTGCCGGAATGGATGCACAGATTATGTAGGAATAGCACATCGCCACGCCGAATCGTCATGCCCACGGGGTCGCCGAGGTCGAGATCGGGGAGATCCGCGTTCAGTGTGTTACGGTATTCGTAATGTGCTGGTTTTTTGCGCGCTACTCGGTCCAGTTCATGATGCGATCCGGGCCAAACATACGTGCCGCCGCCGTGCGGAGGAATATCGTTCAAATAAATCAGCGCACCGATTCGGAAGACGGGTGGGAAGGTCTTGTGATAGTGTTCCTCAAGGGAGTGATCTAGGTGGCCGCCCGATGTAATTGTCGGAGACTCCCATTCGTCTGAGGTTGGATAGATATTGATGGTGTAGGCGCTATCCCATCTGAAAAACTTGGAGACATCTTCCTTTGCCTCTTGTGCTGCTAGGAAATCTGGGGCGCAATAGGTTTTTGGGTGTCTGTGCAGCTTGTTAAATGTGGATGGATCTTCCCCTGTCAACTGCGCTGCTGCGGCGAGGCATTGCGGTGTGAAGCAGTTCACGAGATCCGCGCTGTTGTATAGACAGATTCCTCCTTGGACATGATCCCAAGAGGAGGGTGGGTCGTCGGGATCAATTCCCGCGCACCGCCACATTGCAGCCTCCGCCTTTGCAGCGATGTCCTCAGGAATCAACCCAGAAACGAGCAGGTAGCCATCACGATCATATTGTTCAATTTGCGCTTCTGAAATGGGAGAACCGTTTTGATTTGGGTTTGTCATGGCGATTCCTCCGTAGAATCTTCAGTCATTTCGATTAACCAGTAGCAAGCAAGATAACACATTATCAGAAGTTAGACAATACAAAAAATGAGATTGCATAATTGATGACACTGCATCTGCTTATTTTTCTGAGTTTTGTTTATCTGTTAATCGGTTGTTCGGGCGAGGAATTGGTTATCTTTGGCGCGATGAGTTTGACTGACGCACTCACCGAGGTCAGCCAGCGTTTTGGTGAGGTGCGGAATGTCAAGGTATATTGTAACTTTGCCGGTTCTTCCACGTTACAACGCCAAATCGAGAAAGGTGCACCAGCGGATGTATTCATCTCTGCCAGTCCTAGGCAGATGGATGCGTTACAAGAGGCAGGACTACTTTATGACGGTTCGCGCCAAGGGATTTTGAGCAACCGATTGGTATTGGTGGCACCTGTCACTAGTTCGCTTGCCATAACTGATGCGAGGCTGCTCCCCCAAGACTCGATTCGACGGATTGCTATCGGGGAACCAAATTCAGTTCCTGCTGGAATTTATGGGAAAGAGGCTTTGACCCACTTGGGGGTTTGGGATGCTGTACAGCCGAAGTTGATCCCTAGTGCCGATGTTCGATCCACTTTGGCGTATGTGGAATCTGGCGAGGTTGACCTCGGGATTGTCTATCAAACAGACGCAAGGCTCAGTAAAAAGGTCAAGGTTATCTATCAATTTCCCGACTCAAGTCATTCCCCGATTGTGTATCCGGCAGCGGTGCTCCGAGATACCAGAAGTAAAGTTCTCGCTCAAGCCTTCTTAGACTACCTACAAACCGCCGAAGCTGCAGCAATCTTTGAAAAATACGGTTTCTCTGTGGTGAACTAATGCTAACAGCAGCGGAAGTCAGTGCGCTGGTTTTATCTATCAAAGCCGCCTTGTTGAGTCTGCTTTTCATCCTTCCTCTCGGACTCCTGATCGGCTGGATCCTCGCCAAGTTCTCATTCCCCGGCAAATCGCTCCTAAATACCGTTGTCATGCTGCCGATGGTGTTGCCACCCGTTGTCAGCGGTTTTTTCCTTCTGATTCTCCTGAGTAAACGCGGACCAATTGGGGGGCTGCTCTTTCGACTTTTTGGGCTTGAAATTGTCTTTTCGTGGCTGGCGGTGGTGTTGGCGATCTCTGTGCTTTCGTTTCCGCTACTGGTGCGCGGTATCGTCACGGCGATGGAGAGTGTGGACACACAACTGGAGAATGCCGCAAGGACGCTCGGTGCCTCGCCGTTGAAGGTGTTTTTTACTGTTACGCTGCCTCTATCGTACCGTGGGATTATCGGGGGAGCGATTATGGGATTTTCTCGGAGTCTCGGCGAATTCGGTGCGACGATGATGGTAGCGGGGAACATTCCGGGCAAAACGCAGACATTGCCGCTGGCAATTTATAACTTTGTGCAGATCGGTCAGGATCTGAGTGCGTACCGTTTGGTGTTTCTATCCACCTTGATCGCTTTTGGGACGTTGTGGATAGCGGAGCGGTTGTATATTAAGAAATAGGCATTATGTACCATGTTAAAACTCAGTTTTCGCAAGCGTCTTGGCAACTTTCAGCTTGAGATTGATCATACGATTACCGAGAAGGTAACGGCATTTCTGGGACCGTCGGGAAGTGGCAAAAGCACGCTACTGAATTGTGTTAGTGGTATCTTGAACCCTGACGATGGGGAACTGCTGTTCTCCGGTCAAACCCTGTATTCTTCCCAGCAGAAAAGGTGTCTGCCACCAGAAAAGCGTCGTTTCGGATATGTCTTTCAGGAAGGGTATCTTTTTCCGCACCTGACGGTTCGACAGAATATTTCGTATGGTCGTCCCCGCAGCCCTAATGGTAATAACCAGATTGACTCCAATACAATTATCGACATTCTTGAAATTGGTGAATTGCTGGATCGGTATCCGAACCAGCTTTCCGGCGGTCAACGGCAGCGCGTCGCCATTGCGCGCGCTTTGGGGATGTCACCGCGCTTGCTGTTAATGGATGAGCCGCTTACCTCTCTGGATGCGGGCTTGAAGAACCGCATTCTGCCCTATCTTTATCACATTAAACAGGCGTTTGACATACCCCTCCTCTACGTTACCCATTCCATTTCAGAAGTGATGGCGCTTGCAGATGAAGCGTTTCTGCTCTCCGATGGTCAGATAACGGCGCGTGGGGAACCCCATGAACTGCTCGCTTCTCCTTCGGCATTGCCTGTTGCCCAGATGACGGGTGTGGAGAATATTCTCGCTTTGCCGGTGGTCGTTGCGTCGGAGGAACGCGGTGTGACGGAATTGGCGTTGGGAGAGCAGAGATTGATGGTTTCGTATACGGAGACGGAGCCCGGCGCAACGATGCCGATCGCTATCAGGGCGCGGGATATCATTGTTGCGATGGATCCGGATCTGCGGATGAGTGCGCGGAATATTTTGCGCGGGACAATCCGGGGGGCTGCTGTTCAAGCGGGGCGTGTGATGCTGTCGGTGGACATTGAGGGGCATCTGTTGTCGGTTGAGGTTACGGGCGATGCCCGTGAGCAGCTTGGGCTTGCAGAGGGGACGGTGTGTTATTTTATTATTAAGGCGAGTGCGATTAATCTCCTTTGGGAGGGGTAAGGGGAACCTGTTGACAAATTAAATACCTAATCAGATTGCAGGAGCATCACCTATGAAATTATACAGATTCAGAAGCATGGACTATCTGTTAGGAGATGAATATCAAGAGCTTGAGAAACAGACAATCTATTTCGCTAGTCCTGACCAACTAAATGATCCAATGGAAGGATTCCGGGATATTGTGTGGAGAGGAGATAAGATTGTCTGGACTAATTTTTTTAAAAATTACGTTCTTTGTCTGCATGTAAGATGTCTTGGACCTGAAATAACCCTGAGCTCTAAAGAATTCGAACAAGGTCGCCTTCCAATCCTATACGGCTGGAATCACCTGCCAACTCCCGACGCACGCAGATTGTTCAATGATGTTTGGGACAGGTTTTCTAGCCTACCATATATCCCAGAGATTATTGAAGCACTGTCAAACTCAAATCGCCCAATCCGATACATAGAGCTTAAATTTTATCTTCAAATGATACACCCATTCTTTCTTCCTGAAATCATAGACACATATATTGCACATGGCCGTATACCCGAATCTCAAGAGACTCCGCTGGCTGAAGAATTATCGGTACGGCGCATATGTGAAACAATTCTTAAATCGATAAAAACGTTTGACGAAGCACGTACTGAGGACAAAATTAACATTGCCTTGCAGCAAATTGCAGTGATAGATTATAGGAACAGGCTTCAGAGCCAAAGGTTTATTCAGCAACACAAACAACTGATTCCAAGTGAAGAATATTGGAATAATCGTCAAATAGTGTTTGTCGATTTTCCCATGGTATATTTGAAAGAGCTTGAGAGACTGCTTGGCCCTCAGTGGTACACCGCCTGCTTTATGAAATATTACTACAATTCCTCTGTATGGGGGCATTATGCAGATAACCATAAGGGGGCATGCTTGATTTTTGCATCTAAAACAATGGGCGACTCTAACGGTTTAGAGTTATTTTACGAGACAGGTAAAAACGCTAGAGCAATACGGTTGTCAGAGATAAGATATGCAGATAAACCGGACGAGGTTGACTTCTTCAGATCCATTGGCAGGTTGACAGGTAAGGATGCAAAGGAACATTGGTACACTGATGAGGTAGGCAATAGTTCTGAATGCGCCTCCCATATTCCACTTGATGGTGACATAGATAGCGATGAAATGGTTGATTGGCGAGAAAGACATTGGAGTAGTTTCTACCGTGATATTACTGTTAAGACCAAGGATTGGGAGTATGAACAGGAGTGCCGCCTAATCCTAGAAGATGGCTTGAGGCAATTCGACGATGAGAAGGACCGTGCACTAACCTACGACTTCAACTCGCTGACAGGCGTTATTTTTGGACTCAAGACATCTGATGAGCAAAAATTAAAAATCATCGACATCATTCAAAGAAAGTGCGCGCAAAAGAATCGGACCGATTTCAAGTTTTATCAGGCATATTACTCTCCAGAGACAGGTGATATTCGCAAGTATGAAATACAGTTAGCGTGAGGTGAAAAAAATATGATAGGCCAGGAACCCCGTGAGATTAATCAACAAGCAGAGAACCTAAAAAAGGGCAAGTATGAATTTGAGCAGAAAGGAGATAATAGTCAATGCCTACCAGCTTCACTGAGGCAGAAAAGCAGCAGCACAGAGAGTTGGATGTTGAATCTCTGGCAACAGTTGTATTTCGTTATCTGAAGGACAATCCTGATTCTGAGCCTGATGGTCAAGATTTCTATCATTCTGTCGACGGCTTATGGAATGTATTGTTTCCCGGTGAAAGAGGAGGACGTTCGTGCTCCGATTATACCCATCTATTGGAAGCAATCACCTTGCTTGAAAGACGAGGATTAGTGGCGAAGGACATCTGCTCTTATCCGCACAACATGATGGGGTCCCACAAGTATTACATTTTTCTCACGTCTGTCGGCATAAAGTCTAGAATTGATGACGAAGTAATCCTTTTGGTGGATAAGCCCGAAAAAATTGTCGGTGCACTTGAGCAGAGAGTTAGCTGGGACCTTGATCCTGTCGTTAGGCAATACTACATCGAAAGTCTACGCGCTTACCAAAAGGGACTATACATCTCGTCTGTGATTTGCCTTGGTGCCGCTTCGGAAAGGGCTATACACTGGTTGGCAGAATCTATAGAATCTTACTCTGAAAAGTATCGACGAAAAATTGAAACAAGAAGGAAAGGGAACATATCAGACCTAACCGAATATCTATCCCATAGTGTTATTCCCATGATTTTTGCAATTGACGAGGAATTCGCCGGGGAGTTGAAGGAACTGTTAGACGGTTTAGGGACTCTATATCGTAAGAACCGAAACAAAGCAGGGCACCCCCAAAGCATCAGGCAAAGTTGGTCAAGGGAAGACCAGGAAATCCTTCTGCTTCAATTTCGCAGATACATTGCCACGATATGTGAAGCCATAGGGAGGATAACTTAAAAGCAATTAAGCTCTTGATTGCCCTATGTGGCAGGGCACTGTAGGTTGGATCAATGCGGATTGTCGTAGGTCAAAGACGCCGGACCTATGAGGATGGTGTGTTTCGATACACATGTCGCCCCGCTGGGGCTTTGAGGTTGTGGGGATTCAACACTGCTATATACATATCGCTCCTCTGGAGCGAAAATATCCCTGCTGTCCCGTTGGGGTTATAGGGCGAGCAAGCTATACTCAACCTGTAGGTCGAGATTCATATCTCGACAAAAGAATGTCGATTTTGGAAAATCGACCTACAGGAGGGCAACCACGAGGGTTGCCCCTACAGAGATCCTAAATCGTCGTAAAGGCCGGGTGCACCTTATCATTTTGCTGCTTTCTTCGCTTCCTTGAACTTTTCTTTAGCAAATGCTCTCCATTCCTTCAGCTTCTGATTTCGGAAGTCTGGCATTTGCCACTTCGCCCGAGACAATTCTAGTGCTTCCGCCTCTGTGATTGGCACCTGACCCAAGATCTGAATCGCTGCGGCACGTTTCGCTGGATCTTTGCTTTTATTAATGGCTTTCCATGCGCTGACCAAATCTCTGTGCGGTTCAATGACAAGCGCACCGATAAGATCCCCGACGATGTCCCAACGTATCCCACCTTTTACCGCATCGTAGTCAATAGGAGTCAGATCCAACTCAAACGGATTGGCGGCGACACAGCGGTCCCCAAGTTCATCGTACAACGCAGGGATAACGCTGCTACGGTTCAACCCTCCTTTCCACTTCGGTCCTTCTGGATCGGTGTCGCGCAACACCCACAGTTTTTGTGCTTGATCGGAAAGAACAAAATCGAGGAATTTCTGGGCGACCTCCATATTGGGTGCGCCTTTCAGGATGGCGATTGAGTCGGGACTGACAACAGCGGCATCGGGTGGCACAACGTAATGAATTTTATCTGCACCGATTTCGGCAATCTTACCGAACGCGTAGAAGTCAATTGCCATACCGTAGATGACCTGTCCCATCCCAACATCAGCGGGGATTGCATTTGACCCTGCGGAAAATCCCCTGACATTCGCACCGAGCTGCGTAATTAATTCAAAGCCTTCCTCCCAGCCGTAACCTTGCAGGATAAGTTCGTACATCATGTGGGCGCTCCCACTTTCACGGGGATCCGCTGCGCCGACACGGTTGATGAGTTCAGGGTGTGTCAGGTCTTTCCACGTGTGGATTTCGGGTAGACTAAACAGAGCACGTAAGTCCTCGTTATACATAATCCCAAAACTTGACAGTGCTGCACCGTACCAACGGTATTCTGGGTCATAGACGGGAATGCCAAAAATTTCTTTCGGGATTCGTGCCAGTTGGGCTTCTGGTAGTTTGTAGGGAGCCAGCAACCCTTTCGCAGCGAGTTTGAGGTAGTTGTCTGTCCCGCCACCGAAAAAGAGATCTATCCCGATTCCTTCGGGCAGCCGCTTGAATTCGGATTCGATGAACCGAAAGTCGGAAGACGATCCGCCCTGATCGAGCCAATCTGTAGTGACTTCGCGTCCTGTTTCCTTGACATACCACGCCTTAAAGGCGGTGTCGAATTCTGTTTCGATGCCTTCCCAGTGTGGCGATATAATGACGAGTTTATCTTGAGCGGAGGCGGTTTGTCCGAAGATTAGTGTGATGACAGTACAGAGGGTGATGAGTATTGAAAAAGTTAAGCTAGTCGTTGGTTTTGGCATAGTGATATATCCTTACTGTTGGGATTGTGGATTGGGTGAACTTCACAGATGGTGTGGATTTGAATCCGCATTTATCTCGTGAGTCGGTCGTGACGGTTAGACGGGCAGCCAGCGGACGATTGCTGACATCTTCCACATCATAATCAGAATTATTGCGAGCAAAATAAGATACCATATAACGCGCTTCCATGAGCCTCTGCGTCGAACGGGACGATCTGAAAGTCTCATCTTGTCAGTTTACCTCCTGTGATTGTTGGTATGGTATTACTACATCACCGCTCGCAGTGGATTGACAAATCCACTGCACAAGATACATATCATATTGTGCAACAGTCATAGCTCAATCAGTCCCGAATGTTACATTATAATCCGGGCGTTTATGGCTTGGATATGTCTATCCAAGCCGAGCAGATTTGAAAACTAGCAACTTGAGTTGTTGTCACATAAAGTAAGACCTATTGGCTTGCATCCGCCATTGTAATCCATTCGGTTTCTGGTGTTGTTGGTATTAGACGATATAGTAACTTCGCTTCAATTTTTTCCGTGTCGTTGAGGGGATACACAAACTCTCGCGTTTCACCGGGCGGTATGCGACTGTGTTCGGGTTTATCCGATGCCTCGGAAATGACAGCTTTTTCATGGCGACTCACGGCTCCGGTGGCATCGGAGATTTTCACGTCAAGGATAATCGCACGTAAGGCTTCACCCGGAAGCAGATGCCCCGCCTTATTCGTCAAGCGAACCGTTGCTTTGCC
Source organism: Candidatus Poribacteria bacterium (assembly GCA_003635265.1). Taxonomy (GTDB): domain Bacteria; phylum Poribacteria; class WGA-4E; order WGA-4E; family PCPOR2b; genus PCPOR2b. Next base: position 261,001 of record PYIZ01000010.1, on the reverse strand, counting down.
TTCCGCACGGACGATTTTCAGGTTTGCGGCACTTCTGAGTTTGCTAACACTACGACTGCCCGCCCATGTGTGCCGTCGGACCGTGACTGGCTCGTATGTATGGACGCTTAACGTTCGTTTGACAGCAGGCATGTGGCAGGAGGCACAGTTCAGCCCCTTTTCTGCTGCGGGGCTATCTCTGAAACTGGCGACCTGATTGTGTTCAGGTACGCTCGGTTGACCGTGGCAGGTGGCGCACAGTTCAGTCGGCTTGGCGTGAGCCTCGGAAGTCACGTTTGCGTGGTACATCGGATTGTCGCTCTTGTGGGGTCCGTGCATTGCGCCGTGTGCGTCGATATGGCATACGATGCAGGAGACACCGTACTTCCGGTCTTCGGCTCGCAGCTTCGGCATTTTTCCGATCCCGGTGATGAGGATCGGTTCGGGGGCGTGGCACGGATCGCACTTCTTCTCCCGATCCTCCACCTGACTTGCAGCTTCTTGGTAGATTGGATCCTCCCATGCTTTAGCGTGCATTGATCTTTCCCACTCGCGCCAGATTGCTGGGTGACATCGCTTACACATCTTTTTCTGAGTAAAATCTCGGTAGATGTCATCGTAGCTGAGATAGCTAGGCTCGAAGATTGAGTCATCTTCCATTTCGTCAGCGGTTTCTACCTGTGCACAGAAAGTTATAAGGGCAATGGTCAGACAGATCCGTGCCATTCGTACAACTAAATCCGATTTCATTTTAGTCCTTGTTCCAGAAGAAGGGCTGCTGCTTTCTCTCCGCTATTGATACAGTCGGGGATCCCGATTCCGTGATAGGCGTTTCCTGCGAGCGCAAATCCGGGTAGTTTTTTCGCCTGCGCCTCGATTTCTGCGACGAGATCCAGATGCCCCAGATGGTATTGCGCCATTGCGTTGGGGTGTTTGTACACAAGCGCAAACTGCGGATCCCCTTTGAGTCCCAGCAGTTCGTGCAGTTCTTTGAGCACCGATTCGACCATCTCCGATTCCGAGCGGTTGAAATATGCTTCCCCCTTACTGCCTGCTCCGCCCACGTAAGCGCGTAACAGGGCATACTCCGCCGGAGCGCGTCCCTCAAACTTGACGCTGCTGAATGTGCAGCCGATAATCGAGCGTTCCTCAACCGCGGGCACAACAAAACCTGCTCCGTTGAGAGGGTGTTCAATATCCGCGCGACGGAAAGCAAGATTCACGATGGCGGATGAAGCGTAAGGGATAGAAGCGAGGGATTCTGACAGACTTGGAGCAATCTTTTTGACCAAGCCTGCTGCACCGTGTGCGGGGAGGGCGATACAGACCAAATCGCTTTGCAGCTGTTCCCCATTTGCAAGATGAATCTGCCATTTTTCCAGATCACTTTGGTAGTTCAGATGGCTGACTTTCGTGCCGAGTTGTATGCAATCGTCGGGCAGACGTTCGGCGAGAGTATCGGTCAAGGTCTGCATCCCATCTTTGAAAGAGAGAAATAGGCTATAACGTGCACCACTTGTGCCGCTCGCTCCACCTTGAGATTTTTTCTTCCGTGCTACTAACGCTTTGATGATGCTGCCATGCTTCTTTTCCATCTCAAGGAATTGTGGCATCGTGGCTTTGAGGCTGAGGTCTTTTCCATCGGCGGTGTAGATACCGCCTATCATCGGCTGTGCTATCCGCGTGAAGGCTTGCTTTCCCAGTCGTCGCGTGATGAAACCTTCCAGCGATTCGTCGTCATCGCTTCGACGGCGAGGTATGACCCAATCTAAGCCCATCCGCAATTTTCCGCCCCAACTAAAGATTGGCGTCTTAACAAAGGGCATAAAGGAAGCGGGTGCCATCAGGTAGAAGCCATCGGGGACGGGATACAATTTTCCCTTGCGTAGGACGAAGCTGCGCCGTTCCTTCGGGTTTGTGCCGAGAAACTGATCGTCGATGCCCAGCTCTTCGCACAAAGCCTTTGCCCACGGTTTTGTGGAGATGAAAACATCGGGACCGTGTTCGATGATAAAGCCGTCCTGTTTGGATGTGTGGATTGCACCCCCAACACGATTTTCCCCTTCGAGTAGCTTCACGTTGAGGGGAATGCCGCGTTTGGCTGATTCAGTGACTAAGCGGTAGCAGGTGGTTAGTCCGGCGATACCGCCGCCGATGACGATTGCCTGTTTTTGATTTGACGTATTTGACATCTCCTACCATCCGATTGCGTAAGATGTTGATCTTGGATCCGCTCCACCGGCACGGACACCGGTGTCGGGATCGACGGTGATAGCACAGACGCAACTGACGGATCCCCATTCCTGATTATCGTGGACGATATGCCCACGTTCCCTTAAAATCTCTCGCACCTGCGGGTCAACCCGCGCTTCAACGGTTACCTCGCCGGGCTGAATGCCGTGGGGCCAGAAGGAGTTGGGGAAACTGTGTGTGATTGCGCGAGGTGCTTCGATAGCTTCCTGCGGTTCCATCCCAAATTCAACGATATTGAGGAAGACCTGTAGCATCCCCTGAACCTGCGCATCACCGCCGGGGCAGCCGAAGGGCATGAACGGTTTCCCATCTTTGAGAGCCAACGCAGGGTTTGGTGTGAGACGGGGACGCTTCCACGGCTGCAGACAACACGGATGTTCCGGATCGAGCCATGTCTGTGTGCCACGCGACGAGATTGCAAAGCCCAAGCCGGGAACGACTGGCGTTCCCCCAACGCCGTCCGATGGTGTGGCTGAAAAGGCGTTCCCTGCTTCGTCAACCACGCAGATGTAGCTGGTATCCGTCTCCCATTCTGATGTATATTCCGGTTGAGGACGATCTGGATCTAGGGTTGGGAACGGACCATTTTCGCGACGGGGTTCGGGATGGAATGGCCACGGATTGCCGGGAGCCGGCATATCGGGTGCGGCGTGCTGTGAGTCAATCGCTGCGCGTCTTTCGGCAGCATATCTTCCGTCCAGCAAGCCTGCCATCGGCACCTGCACAAAATCGGGGTCACCGAAGTATGCGTGGCGATCTGCGAAGGCGAGTTTGAGAGATTCAACTACAGTGTGGAGATAGTCCGCGGTGTTGTGTCCAATCTCCTTCAGATCGAAGCCTTCGACGATCTTCAGTGCCATGTTTAGTGTGGGACCTTGGCACCAAGGACCGCAGGTGTAGACATCATAGCCTTTGTAGTTGATATGCTCCGGTGGTTCGACGCGCACCGAGAACGACGCCAGATCTTCGTAGGTCAGCAAACCGCCCTCCGCTCGATAGAAATCGGCGATTTCGTGGGCAATTTCACCCTTATAGATTAGGTCGCGTGCTGCACGGAGGCCGGCCCGTCGGTCTCCGCTTGTTCCGCGTGGCGGAATCCCGATGTATCGGGACTTGCGTTCGGCTTCGATCATCCGCTTAAAGGTTTCTGCGAGATCTTTTTGGACGAAAATCTCTCCAATTTGCGGCACTTGTCCGCCGGGGTTGTAGGATGCGGCGGTTGTGGGGCAATTTTTCACGCCGTCTCCGCTTACGAGTCCGTAAAACTGATCGTCTACGGGCCTTCCGTTTTCGACGAGGTCTAGGGCGGGTTGGATGACCTCTTCAAATTTCATTGTACCGAATCGCGCAAGGGCCGTCAACCACCCATCGGGTGCTGCGGGCATGACTGTGCGCAGGATCCCAGCGGGCAGATCGCCATCGTGGTGTTGGTGGAAGTAGTCCATCGTCGCAGCTTTGGGCCACCGTCCAAGTCCGCTGATCGTTTCAACGGGCTCACCAGACGCGGGACAGTAGATAATCGGTGCGACGCCACCAAACTGGGCGGATCCGGGTTGTAGGACATTGATACAGATTCCGGTTGCGACACCGGCGTCGGCGGCGTTGCCTCCACCTTCGAGGATGCGAACCCCCGCCATTGTTGCAAGATAGTGTAGCGATGAGACAACATAACGCTTTCCTCGGAATGAGGGGCGGTGACTATTTGGCATAAGAATCTCTCCTTTATCAAGAAATCAGGGATTTTTACAATAAGCGTATAAAACCAATGGTGCTAGTTTGCAGCTGTTGATAACGTGAAACGTGATGTCCCGTTCCGCCTGTCCCGATGGAATCGGGAAGGATCCCGATGAATCGGGACGTGAAACGTAAAAATCATTGGTTCAGCGGTTCATTTAGCCCCAGCGGGGCGACATGTCTATAGTACACGGATAAACAAATACCCTAAAGCCCCAGCGGGGCGGCATGTGTATTCAAAGGGTGGAACATAAGTAGAATGACAATCAACCGACTAATGAACCAATGAACTCTTGAACAATGTAAAAAACTTTCTCGCTAAACTAGCACCAAAGATTATACAATCAAACGCAAAGACGCAACGGCACGAAGTCGCAAGGATTTGAGTCTCTTGGGTTAATTAAGCGTCTGCTACTTCCCAATCAAGTAACACACCCAACGCCTCATTCATTCGGGTGTAGAGCAGATCGAACGCTGCCGCAGCTTCTGTATAGGGGAAACGGTGGGTCGTCATCTTTTCTGTCTGGATAGCACCTGAACCGAGCAGCTGCATCGCTCGCAGCGCAACACCAGCGGGAACGACTTGACCATAATAGCCGCCTAGGAGTCTCCGCCGCTGAATCTTGCCCGACATGAGCGGTAGCGGTTGATCCTCATACAAGCCAATCAGATGCAGCAGTCCGCCGACTGCTAGCATGTCCAAGGCCTGATCGAAGGCTTTCGGTCCCGCCGGTCCGCCCACAGCGTACACTACGATGTGAGCACCGACCCCGTTGGTGAGTTTTTTTACCGCTCGGACGGGATCTTCGTCGCTCGCGTTGATAACCGCATCTGCCCCTAACTCCTCGGATAATGCACACCGACTGTCAAGCGCGTCCACTGTCACGATACGCCCGCGTCCGTTGGCTTTTGCGACCTGCATTAGAAGGCTGCCGACCAACCCTTGACCGATAATGACAACTGTGTCGTAAGGTTGGATGTCCTCAATGTCTATCCAAGATACCGCACCGGAGGTCAGTGGATAGTAGGGGGCTTGGTCGAAGTTTACCGAGGGTAGCATGGGGACGACTTGGGCTTGGTCGTTGGGCGAACTCAGGCGGACGGGACGGACGGTGTATTGTGCATGTGGTGCTGAAGCAACGACGCGATCGCCGACAGCGTAGTGTTCAACATCATCACCGATAGCGTCGACGATTCCTGCGAGTGAATACCCCATACTTTCGGGGTTGACGGCATATTCGCGGGTATACCGTCCTCCCATCTCTGATCCACGACTGATGAGACTCCGCACGGCTTTAACACGGACCTCGCCGGGGCCGGGTTCCGGCATGGGTGCATCTTCGATTACAACGTTAAATTTCCCTTCTGGCTTGGCGACTCGTTTCATTCAACCTTCCTTTCTATGCCTGTTAGTTTTTATCCGTTAGTCGGCCTGTTTTGGTTTCCATTCGCGCGCTAGGCGTTGCGCTTCGGCAATTTGGACGATTGTCATCTTTTCGGCGATCCTATCACGGAATTCGCGGGCCGTTTCGTTACCGTGTATTCCAGCGAGATTATACCATACATGAGCGGTAACGTAATCTTGAACTACGCCTTTGCCAGATTCGTACATTAAACCCAAGGATAGCTGGGTCCTGACATCACCTTGTTCAGCACCCTTACGAAACCATCTGACTGCCTCTTTGTAGTTTTGAATGACACCCTTGCCATCATGATAACTCTTACCAAGACCGTACTGGCCATGGGCATTACCTTGTACCGCGGCTTTTCGATACCATCTGACTGCCTCTTTGTAATTTTGAACAACACCCTTGCCATCGCGATAGCTCAAACCGAGGCGAGCTTGGGCATCGGCATTACCTTGTACCGCGGCTTTTCGATACCATCTAACTGCCTTTTCATAGTCCTGAACAATACCCCTTCCGTTATAATACAGTACTCCAAGCCGGACTTGAGCGTCAGCATTACCTTGTACCGCGGCTTTTCGATACCATTTGACCGCCTCTTTATAGTCTTTAATAGGACTGCCTTCAGTTTCATATGTTAAGCCAAGCAAGAATTGGGCGTCAGTATGGCCTTGTTCAGCAGCCTTGCGATTCCATTTGGTTGCTTCTTTATGGTTCTTCACAACACCTCTGCCAAAGTCATACATCAAGCTAAGCCGGACTTGAGCGTCAGCATTACCTTGTACCGCGGCTTTTCGATACCATTTAGCCGCTTCTTTATAATCTTGAACGACACCCTCGCCAAAGTCATACATCACGCCGAGTCGAAACTGAGCCTTAGAGTCGCCACTTTCAGCGAGGGGTTTCCATTCCTTTAGTGCTATTTTGTAATCCCCCTGTTCATAGGCATCCAGCCCGGCCTGAAAGTCTGCTGACACCAATCCAACGGTGCCTAGGCACATAATTACAGTGAACAGGGCAACTCGCAGCGTTGGCTGGCACACTATTTGCTCAATACGCCAATGTGATTTGGATGGGTGTGAGCGCCCTTGTACAGTCTCAGCTCTCCACACATTTTCGGTCATCGTGAATCACCTTCCTTTTTGTTGACGTACTCCCAAACCTAAAGGATTGGGATTCTTACGAATCCATTACCAATAGGAGTGGAATTGTGCTATCAACAAGGATTGCCCGACGAATCGGGACTTACGTCCTCTCCTTCATGGGTTGACGCCCCAACCCGAAAAATGTTAATCGCAGCATTGCGGTCCCGGTCATGCACCGTGCCACAATCGTTACACTGCCAATTTCTATCACGCAGATTCAACGCTTCATTGACTGCACCGCAGACCGAACAAGTTTTACTGGAGGGATACCACTTATCAATGAACTTGATTTTAACACCCTTTTTCGCTGCAAGGTATTTCAACTCTTTGACAAAGTCGGCAAACCCTAAGTCACTGACCTTACGCCCCCAGAGGGCTTTCATGCCCTGTAGGTTTAAGTCCTCAAGCCGTATCTCGTCGTATTCATCAGTCAGTTGGTGTGCAAGTTTCCAGTGGAAGTCCTCTCGTTGGTTCGCTATCTTGCGGTGCTTCCGTGCTACGTCCAATCGAGCCCGTTCTCTATTACGACTCTGTTTCTTCTTTCGACAATGGTTACGATTGGCACGTTTGATAGCGTTTATACTGCGCTTAAAAAACTGTGGCGATTCTATATCATGTCCATTTGACCCAGTGAGAAACCGCTTCAGACCAAAATCGAAGCCTGCGATTTTACCCGTCATGACTCGATTGAGGTCTCCATCTTCATAGTCGGTCAGCACACAGATATATATATCGCCGATAGCGTCCCGTTTGATTGTGCAACGTTTTGGAGTGCCACGAATATCACGGGACTTAAAGTATTGGTAGACACTCTTGCCAATACGAATCTTGTTACTGGTAAGCAATTGCCAACCCGCTTGAAGCAGTGTGAATGACTTGTATTTGCCGCGTGGCTTAAAACGAGGTCTCCCCCACGGCTTGCCTTTCGCACGCGCTTCAAACATCGCTTTATACCCTTTGTCAATCCGTGCTGCCACGTCTTGAATGGATTGGCTGGGTAGCTGATTCCAATGAGCAAACTTAGCAAGTCGTTTCAGTTTAGATATATGATTTATCAAACGAAACTTGCTGATATACTTGCCATAGATGCAATAGTACCGACGCTGAAGCGCAACGCAGTGATTCCACACTTCAGCATGACCGTCTATCGTCTTGTGCAACTCACGATTCCCGTGATTGCTATACATCTTGAACTTGTAGGTTTTCATCGGAGTCGGCTTTGTCCTTTACATCCTTTTTCACAAGGAAGCGAGAGATCCTATCGGGCGATAGGGGGCAAACGCTCCCACCAGACCCAAGACAAACATATCATATTTTAACTGCAAAATTAAAAAATGCTAAAGCAGGGGTATAAACTTCGCCCTAACTGCTCCAAAGGTAAACCTTTGAGTTTTACGCCTAAAGGAATTTTTGATAATAACACAGGTGCATACCGAATAATAGTGTTGGGCAAATTGCCGAAACCTGATACAATAAAAAATATACCACGATAGATAAATTGAGTCAATTGAAATATCGAAGTTATACTGGAGGGAAACTTGATGAAGATTACCGATATAAAGGCGTTTCCGGTGCGAGTGGGTGGGACCCAGCTTGTGGTGAAAGTGGAGACCGATGCGGGCATTTATGGAGTAGGTGAGGCAGGCATACCAAGCCGCCATCTGGCCGTTGTCGGGGCTATTGGGCATTATCGTGAATTTCTTTTGGGGCAAGATCCGATGCGTATCGGCGCACTGTGGCAGGAGATGTATCGGAGTCAGTATTTCGAGGGCGGACGGATCCTCACCGCCGCGATTGCCGCGATTGACATCGCACTGCATGACATTGTGGGTAAAGCGTTGGAAGTGCCGGTCTATCAATTGCTTGGTGGGAAACAGCGGGATTATGTGCCGTGCTTTGCGACAACCCATGCGCAATCGGCGGAGGAGTTGATTGCTGATGCCAATTTACTGATCGAGAATGGGTGGAATGTAATCCGAACATTTGTAGCGCGGGGATCACACGCAGCCGATAGCAATATTTACGAGCCGCGCGAGTCAATCGCACTGACCGCGACGTGGCTGACACAGCTGCGCGAGGCGATTGGGCCTGAGCCTATTCTCGGTGTTGACTATCACCACCGTCTCAGTGTTGCGGAAGCGGCTTCTTTCTGTCAGCGGATGCCTCCCGGTACGCTTGACTTTTTGGAGGAGCCGATCCGAGATGAGACACCGGAGGCTTATGAATCGTTGCGGACGATGGTGGATGTGCCCTTCGCAATCGGAGAGGAAATTTCGAGCAAGTGGGATTTTCTGCCCTATCTTGAGCGGGGTATAACCAATTTCGCTCGGCTTGATGTCTGCAATATAGGCGGTTTGACGGAAGCGATGAAAGTCGCCAGTTCCGCAGAAGTGCACTATATTGACCTCATGCCACACAACCCTCTGGGGACAATTTGTACCGCAGCGACGATTCACTTAGCGGCGGCGGTACCGAATTTCGCGTGGCTAGAGATACGAGAATCACCTACTGAACGCACAGGACGTTATGATACGGACCTGTTTCCCGTTCAACCACAGGCTGAAGGTTCACGCTTTCCAGTGCCTGAGTTGCCGGGACTTGGGGTTGAGTTCAATGAAGAGTTAGCACTTGCCAATCCTGCGGAGATTGGGCAGGGACCTTTCCTCCGCCGACCCGATGGATCAATTACGAACTCGTAAACGATTCGTGTGCACAGATTTGCCGGTTAGTGTGTGATACAATACACAAACTGCTGATTATCGCATTGTGTGGGATTTGCTGCGTGCAACATGAAGCGTAATTCTACATCAACGGGTTTGACATTTTTCAATCATAAGGCTATATGCCTCTAAAGAGGGGGTTATCATGAATACTAGTCCAATTTTACCGGGCGATCGGTTCAGCAAAGAGAAAACAGAACAGATTGTCAAACAGTTTCATCGTGATGGGTTCGTGCACATCCCCGGTGTGCTAACGCCTACGGAGATCGCCGCGCTACGCGAAACAACCGATAGGCTTTTTGCAGATCCGTCTCTCGCTGAGAGGACAAATCCGCACCTCGCCGATACAAGATACATCCAAGTGAAGCCCCATGATGAATCGGGAGAAGAGCTACCGTTCATTTTAAGGAATACAATCGAGCTTGACCCAATCTTTCGAGAGATGCTCCTTCGGGAGCCGATTCTCAGTTTGGCTGAAGCCATCGTGGGGGAAGATTGTAAGTTCTGCGGGCAAAATGTGCTGCGAAACCTGCCCGGTCTGTCAATTGAGCGGTGGCATGTCGATGGGCAGGTGCATTTCCCCCTTCCGGACGATGTGCCGCGTTTCGATCCACGGATTCAGATGCAGGTCTTATGGATTACCGTCCAGATGGCACTGACAGACATTGAGACGATTGATCAAGGCCCCACGCAGTACGTCCGCGGCAGCCACTATTCTGGTCGTGGTCCGAATGATCAGGATAACCCAGACTTTGAGGGTGAAGGTCCCACGTCGGTGTTCTGCAAGGCTGGGGACATCTACTTCCAAGATCCACAGTGTTGGCACCGTGGCGCGCCCAATCGATCGAATCGCACACGTTATATTTTGCAATCGCAGTACGCTGCACGATGGGCATATTGGCGCTTTAACTTGTGCAATCAGGTGCCCGTGCCCGAGGATTACTTGCAAACTGCCGATGATCGGTTGTTGAGTCTATTGGGTCGAAGCCGACCGGATAGTAGTCAGAATTAATCAATTTAGGACTGGATAGGACAATTTTGAGTAGCTGAAAGGAAGAGAAAGAGTCATGAAAACGAAAACAACCATAATCGCCACTATAATCTTTATGCTGAATATCGCTTGGGGTGCCCACGGTCAGGAAGGAGTGACCGTTGTTCCGGAAATCTTCCTAAGAAGCTACGATCCTGTTACTGTCTTTTTTCCTGAAGAGAGTAGGTCAAACGCGGATGAACCGGCAGATGACCCCGGCGAGTTGTTCCAGATTGAACCCGATCATCCCGGCGAGTATCGCTGGCTGGATACCAAAACCCTACAATTCCTTCCAACTGTTCGTTGGCCCGCCCTGCGGCGGTTCACAATAAGCGTCAACGGAGTGCCGCACACGCTTGTTACGCTGATGGCAGCGCCGGAAAGCATCTCTCCATCCGGCGGGAGCCAAGAACTGGAACCAATTCAGGAGATACAGCTATCTTTTGCGGACAGGTTGAACGTTGACGAGTTGAGTTCGATGCTTCGTTTCGAGGTGCGTCCAACACCGGGGCTAGAAGCTACCCGCGATGGAACAGTGCCGGTGCTTGTACGACTGACAGATCGAGACTTTACCGTCAAAGAGATTGAACGGAGATCGATCCAAGATGCAGTCCAGTACCAAATCACTTTTGATGATCCCATTCCTTATGGTAGGATACTGACGATGACGCTGCAGCTTTCATTAGATGAGCGAATAAAAGGGGCGCTCGTGCGGCACACGTTTGCGACTCAGACCCCGTTTCGGTTGACTGGCATTGGTAGTGGGCGCGTCGTATTTCCCGTTGCTGCCAAGGGTAGCGTATATCCGGTAGAGCAACCGCTCCAAGGGGGAGATAATAATGAACCACTTTTTCTCGAATTCAGCCACGAAGTAGGACCGATTTCAATGGAAGTGCTAAAGCGATTGGTGCGGTTTGAACCTGCTGTGAAGAATTTCCGTTTTGTAGTTTCCGGTAAGCGGCTTCACCTCTACTTCAGTCCCAAAAGAGATCAGATTTACCGATTAACCCTTCAGGAAATGGATTTAACAGACACGAACGGCAGAAATCTCTCGGCTTTTGGTGAAACAGCGGTCTATTTTTACTATACGCAGGCCGATCCTTACCTGCGCTGGCGACAGAGCAGGGGTATTCTCGAGCGCTACGGGGCACAGAAATTCCCGATGGAAGGACGCGGTGAGGAACAGGTTGATCTGCGGATATATAAGCTCGATCCCTTAGATAGGAATTTTTGGCCCTTCCCGGACAGATCTGTGAGGGTCAATGAGGAATCCCGCCCACCGGGTCCTGGGGAAGAGCCTGCTTTTGTCAGAAATATGCCCAAGCACATCCAGTTGCTTGGAAGTCCGCTTATATCCCGATTGGTGCCTCTGCCGATGAAAGATCGGATGGGTAACCTGCGATTTGGTCTTGACCTCGAAACCCTATTGGTGAAAATTTCTGGTGAGGGTCAACCGGGAACATACCTTCTTGGTTACCGCAGAGTAGGCAGCAGCACCCAACGATATTATGCGCGCATTCAGGTGACTGATTTGAGCCTCAGCACGGTTGAGGAGGACTCAGCGGTGAACTTTGTTGTGACCTCCTTGAGCACCGGCGCACCTGTGGTTGGGGCACAGGTAGTTGTCGAAGGACGATATAATAATGACTCGCGTCAGGTTTGGAAGCCGATTATTTCGGGTGTCACGGACAGTGCAGGACAATTCCGTTATGTGCACACGAAGGAGGTTAAAGCGAATCTACGCCGCATTGTGGTCAGTTATGACGGGGATGTGCTGACACTCAATCCTACTAAACCGCCACCCCATTTTCTAGATAACCACTGGTATAGTTCACGCAGAGGTTGGCTCTCTTGGTTAAGGCAAGCTCCGCGGCACATTAAAGATCAGCCGGTGAATAAGGCACATATTTTTACAGAACGCCCCGTGTATCGTCCGGAGGAACCTGTTCACATTAAGGGATATATACGGCTACGACGTATGGGCAGCCTTGTATATGACCCTTTATATGAGGAGGAGAGGCATAGGAGTTTGCGGGTGGAGGGACCGGGGGATAAAACGTGGACATACCCGGTCAACTTTACGGAGATTGGCAGTTTCTATCACAAATTTGACGAAGAAGATCTACCCACAGGAGACTATCGGGCGCACCTTCTTGATAGCAATGAAAAAAGTCTAGCTTCTGTGACCTTCAAAATGGAGAATTATCGCATTCCGCGCTTTGAAGTTCAACTGTTTGGACCGGATACTGTTCCTATGGACAGAGCTTTCACATTGACGATGACCGCTGACTACTATGCTGGCGGCAGGTTGGTCGGTCAGGAGCTAAGTTGGCAGGTTACACAGCTTCCCCATACCTTCAGGGCACCGAATCGATATTCCGATTTTCTGTTTTCTGCAGACCAGCGTTTTAGTGATGGCACCCCCTTCCGTGGAACGGGCAGCACCAAGCAGGAACTTACAGACGAAAACGGTTCTGCCACGCTGGAACTCAACCCTGCCTTGGAGCCAGATGGTAAACCCCGCCGCTATGTGGTGGAGGCGACGGTGCGAGGTGCCGATGAACAGACCGTCACGGCGGTTAAGAATATAGTAGCAGCTCCCGCTTTCATTTTGGGGATAAAATTGGGACGGTTCCTGAAAGATACATTGGTTCTCAACCCGGAAGTCTTGGTGTTAGACCATGCGGGCAAACCGTTGGAAGGGTTTGAGTTCGATTTGCGGCTGATGCACCGTCAGTGGCACTCGTATCTCAAGGAGAGCGATTTCACGACGGGAAAGGCGGAGTATGTAACCGATGTGGTCGATGTTCCCCTTACACAGCGGACGCTAACTTCAACCGCAGAACCGATGACACTATCCTTGCCCGTTGAGGCGGCAGGTGTTTATGTTGTTGAAATTTCAGCCCAGGACAGGCTCGGCAGACGACAGACCGTCTCGGCTGATCTTTATGTCGCAGGGGATACCCCCGTAGCGTGGGAGAAACCGAAGGCAAACGTCTTTGAAACGACACCGGACAAAACCGCATACGATCCGGGTGAAGTCGCTAACCTACTCCTGAAAAGTCCTTTTCAGATGGCGCGTGCCCTGATTGTTGTGGAGGGACCGAAAGCCAATCAGTACCATTGGGTTGAAATTGAAAACGGTCAGGGCGTTTTTCCCATGCCGATCAGTGGAGATATGACACCGCGCGTGCCGGTACACGCGCTGCTATTGCGCGGACGATTAGAAGACAGAAAGATGGATGATGGGAGTTCGGTCGATGTTGCCAAACCGATTGCCATGGCGAGCACGACTTGGATAAAGGTGAACCCGCGGGATAATCAACTCAAGATCGAACTGGAGCATCCCGCCCGAAGTCTGCCCGGGGCATCTATTCCCATGACGATCAGACTCAATGATCCCGACGGAAACCCACTAAACGGTGAAGTTACCCTCTGGCTAGTGGACCGGGCGGTTCTTTCCCTTGGTCGGGAAGGGCGGTTAGATCCCATGCCTTCCTTCATTGATGAGGTGAAAGCGCACATCCGTATCCGCGACACTCGAAATGAGGTTGTCGGAGGTCTGATGGTGAACGAAGTCCCCGGCGGTGATGGACTGCACCTCACCTATGCTACTGGGCCAGGCAGGGCGACGGTGCGGAAAAACTTCCAGCCTGTTCCCTATTACAACCCTCTTGTGCAGGTGGTTGATGGCGTTGCATCACTCACCATTGATCTGTCCGATGACCTAACGGACTTTGCTGTACGCGCGGTAGCGACCGACGGTGCTGCTCGTTTTGGCTACGGAAAATCTGTCATCTCCGTTCGTTTGCCGCTGATCGTTCAATCTGCGCTGCCACGTTTTGTGCGTCCGGGCGATAACTTTGTTGCAGGCGGCATTGGTCGGGTCGTCGAAGGCGAAGGGGGACCGGGACAGGTTGAAATTCAGGTGGAAGGATTGGAAGTAGACGGTGAGATGCGTCGGTCGGTTAATTGGGTGAAGGATCAGCCCGAACAGCTCTACTTTCCGATGAAGGTCCCTGCATCAGCCCCCACTGATGGCACAATCAATCAGGTTAAGGTTCAGCTTGCCGTCAAACGAGAGGTCGATAGGGCGATGGACGCTTTTGAAGTAACCTTGCCGATTAAGGATGATCGCGAAAGACGCCGGTTGGAAAGGTTTGTGCCGGTCAAACCTGATGAGACAATCTCGTTCGCATCCCTCGAAGAAGAACCGAGACCGGGAACGGTTCGCCAATCTGTGATGTTAACTTATCAACCCGCGTTGGTGAAGATGCTATCGGGACTCGATTACTTGGCGCGCTATCCATTCGGCTGTACGGAGCAGCGCATTAGCCAATTGATGCCCGAACTAGCCTTAAAAAATTTGCTTGATGAGATTGGGCGGGGAGATCGAGCGGAAGCTAGTAAGCAGTCGATGCGAGAGACTCTCACATTTCTAGAGAGTGCACAGCACTCCAACGGGCTTTATGGCTATTGGCCCGGCTCCGACGGCTATGTTGGGTTGACCGCTTATGTGGTGGAGTTTCTACTGATGGCAAAAGCGCAGGGATACCAATTTGATGAGCAGCTCTTGGAGAGGAGCCTTAATGGACTGAGAGCCTCCCTGCGATCAGATTATAGCAATTTTATTGACGGTAACGCCTATGTTGAGCGGGTTGAAGCCCTTCATGCGTTGGCGATGGCTGGCGACTTCCAAGATGCCTACGCACATGACCTCCTCGCTCGTGCCTTGACGATGGATCTTTACAGCGAGGCAAAAATCTTGTATGCTTTTCTCACACAGGCATCGGCTGAGACGGAGGCGATTAATCGGCTCAACGAGGATCTCTTGAAAAGTTTGGTCTTCGCACTTCGGGACGGACAGGAGGTCTACCAAGGGTTGCAGTATCGGGCGCGAAGCTGGGGTGGGTTAATTAACTCCAGCGAGATCAAGACACTTGCCAGCGTTGCCAGATCTGTTTACACCGCTTTTCCAGAAGAGCCAAAAGCACAGTTGCTGATTGACGAATTGATATCCCGTGGAGAGGCGAATGGGTGGGGCAACACTAACGCCAATGCTGCGGCTTTGCTCACTTTGGGCGAAGTGTTGGGCCCGCAAACGCCGGGCGCAGCGAATCATCAATTTGTCCTGCAATTTGGGGATGAATCTGTAGAGTTCGATACTGTTGGAAAGACCGTCAGTCGGTATGAAACCGTTGCTTCTAGCCCCGGTGAATTGATGTGGAAATCGGGACCTACCGATATACTGCCTTATGCACGGTTAACGTTGGACTACGTACCCGCAGCGAGTGGAGATCAGGTTGACGCGAAAAACGAAGGCTTTGTGGTCGAGCGGCGAATTCAGATTGTCCAAGCAGACGGTAAACCGCCCGTCGTGCGTCCCGTCCAGGCGGACGAAATCCTTGAACTAGAGATGGGTACTATCGTAGAAGAACACATTCGCGTGGTCAACCCGGAGGCGCGACATTATGTCGCAGTGGCTGCACCGTTTGCCGCTGGCTTTGAGCCGATGAATCCGAATCTTGCCACCGCTCCGAAGGCAGCAAAACCGACAGGAACGATGACGCTAGCGCCTGATTATGCCCAGTACCAAGATGATCAGGTCATTTTCTACTACGATACCCTCCCAAAAGGCACCTATGACTTTTACTTCCGGGTGAAGGCGAGTATTGCAGGGAGTTTCGTCCATCCACCGGCGAAGGCAGAGATGATGTACAAAGAAACTGTCCGAGGTCGCTCTGACGGTACGCGCATCATCGTTAAATCTGATCAAGATTAGCGGGATTTAGGATTTACGCACCTTGATTCACGGTCTTATGTCCATGTGTGGACCGAAGGCATTAGAAATTGGTTGTCACAGCGTAATTTAAGACATGAGATTAATGTGAGTTTTAAGGACAAAAAGAGACATGAAAAACTTTGAAACCCGAGGACCCGTATCTGCTGAACGGAACTACGTTGTCTCGCGCACCGATGAAATAGTTGATTTCATCAACCGGGTCAAACAGGGACGATATATTGTCATCTTTGCCCCTTGCCAAACAGGCAAAACCACCTTCTTCCGATGGGCCCTTGATGTCCTTGCCGATGAAGCGGAAACCTACTTCCCAATTCAACTTGATTTCCAAGCATATAGCAACGTTCCACCCTCCGCTTTTTACGGCTATCTCTACAAAGATATTCGCAAGGAAATTGAGGTGGTTTTCCAAAAACGCGGTAGCGCGCCTTCTGAGGCACTAAGCCAATTTTTAGAAGACGCAAAAATTACCGAACACATTTCAATGATAGAATTCTTTGAACAGCTTGCGAGTTTGCAACCAACCACGCGGTTTGTTATTATCATTGACGAGTTTGATGGCATCCCTCAAGCCATCGTGAGTGATTTTCTCTATTCACTCCGCCGCATCTATCTCTCCGGGACCGCTGCCCGCTGTCCCTATAGTTTAGGCATGGTCGGGGTTAAAAGCATTACCCAACTTAACTACGATCGCTCGATCTCGCCTTTTAATATCCAAGACGAATTTGCCTTGGCAAATTTTACGGTTGAACAGGTCCGCGAACTTCTTGGGCAGTATACCGCCGAGGTCGGCCAAGCCTTCGCTCCAGGAGTCATGGAGAGTCTCCACAAACAGACAGCCGGTCAACCTTTCCTAGTCAACCGATTCGCGCAGATTCTCACTGAGGAGATGGACATTCCCAAAACGGAACCAATTGGGATGACCCACTTTTCAGAAGCACATACCCAACTCCTTGAGGAGCGGAACGTCAACGTCCAGCATCTGATAACGAATATCCGACGAAACCCGCATTTTGAAAGCCTCCTGATGAAAATTGTTTCTTATGAGAAAGGTATGCCTTTCAACCCGGACAACGAATTGATTGGAGAGCTAGTCACTTACGGTATCATTGCGGAAGGTGCCGACGGGATGTGTGAAATTGTCAACCCGATTTATCAGTATCGTATCATGCGGACGTTTCAGCCACTATAACTTAACACGGAGAGCATACAGAAGAATCCGGGTGGAAGAATGGAAGGATAAAAGATTCGTGTCTTCCCTCCTTCCAATCTTCCATCTAGAAAGCCACCTAAATTGATCTTATGCAAAATGCGCCCCACCACGTCGGGATTCAGAAACCTGTCACCTACCAAAGCGGCTTAACAGTCAAATCCTTCCTGCTTGCCCTTGTCCTCATTCCGTTTAATGTCTGGTGGCTCATTGAGCTTGAGGTGGTTCGCGTCGGCTATCCAACAATCATCCATCCGCAGGCGAATGTCATTTTCATCATTTTTTGGCTTCTCTTAATTGGGTATGTCCTCCACAAACTCTCACCACGGCTTGGTATTTCTCAGCAGGAACTATTGACGGTCCATTTCATGCTGTGTATTGTCTCCTGTCTCTGTTCGTGGGATATGTTGCAGATTTTAATGCCAATCATGAGTTATCCGTTTCGTTTTGCCACGCCCGAAAATGATTGGCGCAACCTGTTTTGGAGGAATATCCCGGAGTGGCTCACTGTTTCTGACGAAAAAACCCTACTCGGGTACTATGAAGGGGATTCAAGCCTATATAACCTGCACTATTTGAAAGCATGGCTCACTCCGATCGTTGCGTGGAGTTCGTTCATCTTCGTGCTGATGCTTGTGCTGCTGTGTATTAACGCGCTATTGCGGATCCAGTGGACAGAGCATGAGCGGTTAAGTTACCCTTTGACACAACTACCACTAGAGATGACCAATCCGCGGCTGCGTTTCTTCAGGAATCGGCTGATGTGGATTGGCTTCAGTATTGCCGCGCTGATTAGTGTTGTTAATCTGTTGCATTCAATCTACCCTGTCATTCCATACATCCCGGTCAAACGGCAGGGGATCGGTGGGGGCATCCGGGTCTCTTTCTACCCGTTCGTTATCGGGATGAGTTTTATGATGCCGCAAGATCTTCTGTTCTCATGCTGGGCATTTTTCTGGCTCTACAAGATTGAGTTGATGGTCGGCGATATGATGGGATGGCAAAATCTCCCGCGTTTCCCTTATGCAGCTGAACAAGGTTTTGGCGTGTACTTGGGGCTGTTGATATTTGCTCTTTGGATCGGCAGATCGCATTTCATAGGGTTAGCACGTCATCTGTTTACGTCTTCCAGATCTCGATTTCAACTGGATGATAGTCGTGAGCCGATGCCGTATCGCTTGGCGGTGATAGGTATAGTGTTTGGTATGATCTTCTTGACGGTCTTTTCCTACAAAGCAGGTATGTCGTTGTGGGTGATACCTATTTTTTTTGGGATTTACTTTTTATTGTCAGTCATGATCACCCGGTTACGTGCAGAGTTGGGATTTATCGTTCACGGACACGGTTATCGTCCGGGCATCGATCCACACACCATGATTGTCACCGGGTTCGGCACTTGGCAGCTCACTACCAACACCCTGACCGTTTTTTCGATGTATATGTTTTTCAATCGTGCCTATTGGGTTAATCCGATGCCGGAGCATTTGGAAGCGTTCAAGATGTCGGAAAGGCGGAATATCAACCTACGCCATACATCGATTGCCATCCTGATCGCAACGGCAATCGGAGTAGTTGTGAGTTTCTGGTTCCTGCTGGACGCCTTCTACCGACATGGTCATGACTCTGCACATTTTCATCCACATTCGCTATGGTATGGGCGTATGGCATACGGTCAACTTGAAAATTGGCTGAACTATCCCCGTGAGGCTGATGGGCCCGCACTTGCATTTATGGCAGGCGGATTTGGGTTTACAGCCCTATTGATGCTCTTGCGCACTCGGTTTATGTGGTGGCCCCTGCACCCGCTCGGTTATGTTACAGCGGATAGTTGGGGAATGTTCAACCTCTGGTCCTGTATCTTTGTCGCTTGGGTGATCAAGACAATTATATTGCGTTACGGTGGACTTGGATCGTATCGACGGGCGGTGCCTTTCTTTTTGGGCGTCGCGCTCGGAGACTATATCGTGGGGTTTATCTGGAGCATTTTGAGTATTTTTACCAACACTCCGCTCTATAGTTTCTTTCCCTAATAAAACATGGTTAAAAAAGAGGTGTTGAGATTAGTAAAGGAGGTTTCGCTGATGGGCATTCTATTTAAGAAAATGAGGATTGGACTGATTGTGTTGGCTGTGGTGGTTGTGCTCATCATGATTGGTTTCTATTTTGGAATTCGCTGGGCTTCCCAAGATCGGTCAGTGCTTGTAGGTGCCCCGGATCAGCTACTGGGGCCCAATTCCACTGTTGGGATCGAACAAATAGGAAATGCGGACACTTCAAGAGCAGTTACAGGCATCTCAACATGGACATAAATCGAATTAACTCTCGGTAGATACACACGTCGCCCGGTTGAATAACTTTGAAAACAGCTAGAAGAGGCGAAAGGAGCAACTGATGGGTAAGCTAGATGGTAAAATTGCCCTCATTACAGGAGGGAATAAAGGGATTGGTCAGGGAATCGCACGCGGTTTGGCGGAGGAAGGCGCGACCCTTGTGTTGGCTGCACGGGGCGTTGAGGAGTTGAATCAAACCGCTGAAGAATTGAGGGAAGGCGGCACGACTGTGCTCGCTGTACCAACTGATGTCACCGATGAAACACAGATTGAAGCCTTGTTTGAGCGCACGATGGAGACGTTCAATCGCTTGGATATTCTGGTCAATAATTCGGGGGCGTTTGATGGTGGTCCGCTTGACGAACTTTCGACGGAAGCGTTGGACAATGTGCTTTCTGTCAATCTCCGGGCACCATTCCTGTGTACGCGTGCAGCGATGCGGATTATGAAACAGCAGGGCGGTGGGCGCATCATTAACATCGGCAGTATATCCGCACAGCGTGTTCGACCGGGAGCGGGACCTTACTGCGCTAGCAAGTTTGGTATCTGGGGGTTGACTCAGGTGACAGCCTTGGAAGGTCGTCCGCACGGAGTCGTCGCGAGCTGTCTGCACCCGGGAGCTACGCAGGTCAGGGAATTACCAGAGGGCGATGAACGAACAGATCTGATGCAGGTGGAAGAATTGGCTCAAGCTGCAGTGCTCATGGCGACTTTACCGCCGAATGTGAATATGCTTGAAGCGAAGGTTGTGCCAGTGGAGCAGCCTTATCTTGGTCGAGGATAATAATCTTGGGGTCCGCAGCGTGGATGGCTCTTTCTTGCTAGTGCTTCGGTTAGAAACCGTATCATATTTCTTTAGCCACAGCTGCCACGCCTGCGATGGTTTCGTCAACTGCGGTATCATCATGAGCGGCGGAGAGGAACCAAGCTCCACGTTCAAGCGCGCGTACTCCGTGAGACAGCAGAGCGGTTGTAAAATTCACATAACACGCCTTGTCTGCCGCCAAAGAATCGCGGTAGTTAGAGAATGGTGTGCTGGCACCTAGAGCAACATGAAAGATTTGAGGGAAACCTTGTACCTGCGCTTCTACACCGGCATCAGTCAAGGCGTCCTTAATCCCTGTCATCAGTTTTTTGCCCTGTAATTCAAGGAGGTTCGAGGTCTCCGGTTTTTTTAGTTCGTTCAACGTTGCGACGACAGCTGCCATCGCCGCTGGCAGTGCGTTGTAACTACCACCGTGCAAAACACCGCCGGTCGCCATTTGCTCCATCAAATCTCGCCGTCCTGCCAACGCTGAGACTGGAAAACCGTTGGCGATCGCTTTGCCGAAGGTTGCAAGGTCGGGAGTAACACCGAAATGCTGCTGCGCCCCACCGGGAGCTAGGCGGAAGCCGGTGATAATCTCGTCGAAGATAAGGATCGTTTCTGTTTCAGTGCAAACCCTGCGCACCGCCTCCAGATAGCCTTGTGCGGGTGCGATTGCACTGGTGTTGCACATGGCTGGTTCCATAATGACCGCTGCGACATCGCCACGGCTCAAACGATCCTCCAATATAGAAGGATTATTCCAAGGAAGCACTTCGGTATGTTGCCCAGCGGGTAAGTCCTGTCCAGCACTCGCAGGAATAGGTGTCGGCGAGGTTTCAGGTCCAAACTGATCTGGTGTGGGGGCGATGCTCCAAAGTACATTGTCGAGCCAACCGTGGTAATGTCCCTCAAACTTGACGATGATGGAACGTCCTGTGGCAGCACGAGCCACCCGCAGCGCCGCCTGAACCACCTCACTCCCTGCACAATTGAAGCGTACCAACTCCGCACACGGCACAATCTCACAAAACAGACGCGCTGCTTCAAACTCAATTTCGCTCTGCCCTGCATAGAGAATCCCGTATTTGAGTTGTTCTGTCACTGCTTTAAGGACCGGTTCAGGATTATGCCCCAGAATTATGGGTCCCATCCCCAGATAGTAATCGATTAACCGGTTGCCATCGACATCGTAGAGGTAGGGTCCTTCCGCTCGTTCAAAGACAAGTGGAGTCGGGGAGATGCCCATCCGGAAGTTGCTATTGACTCCCCCAGGTAGATACTTCGCAAAGTTAGCAAGGCGTTTCTTGGATTGATCAAATCTGTTCATGGTTAGTCCTTTAACGGGTAAGGGCGTAGGTGACAACGTTCATCCCCTGTTCAAATGCCCATCGCCGCTGTTCCTCACCACCGGGTTCGCACACCCTCCCCTCCCACGCACAGTTGAGATCGCTTGGACAAAAGTAGACCGCGATCCGATCATCGATCATGATTGCCTCATCGAAATCTCCATTGGGTGTAACCAGCTTGTCGCCGCCAAGATACTCATCGTGGTCGTAGATGGTGTGGTAGATTGGGTGGCTCATATCGAGTCGTTCAAACTTCTTATCTGGAAAAATGCGCTGCATCAGGCGATACACCGCAGGGCGCATTCGGTCGATGCGGATGTCGCAATCTTCAACGTGGAGGAAGCCCCCGCGCTCCAGATATTCCCGTAATTTTAGGATATCTTCGTCTGAAAAGCGGACGCCCAAGTGTCCCGTCATAAAAATAAAGGGATAGCTGCAGAGGTGATCGATGTCATCCTCCTCGATTGAAACGTATTGCGGATTCTCGTGGTGTTCAACGTCAACGGAGGTATATCTTGCTAGCATCTCTGTAAACTTTGTATCCGCGGGCCAGCGGTAGTAATTTACCGCGTTTGTGAACCAGTCTCCGCCCGGATATTTGAGTCGGACAAAGACGAATTTTTCACCGACCGACTCCGGCGACGGGTGGTGGTGTTCAATCCAGCCGAAATGATGGCCATAGTGCGCGTCTCGTGAGGCATCGTATGGAATGTATTCCCTAAAAGGAACCGCTTGACACCAACCGGCAAGCTGATCCACAGCGAGGGCTGATGCTGCAATGCCTGCTGCCCCCTTGAGAAACGCTCGGCGCGACCAATACGGATTTACCGCCCCTTGCTCGCGAAGATGGATTGGCTTACCCTTGATTCTAGCTCTATTCCCTTTGTTTATAGTTTCCATAGGATATATCCTCCCAAGTTGAACTCGGTTAGACCTCAACACCAACGATTCTTATCCACTACGTTGCGCACCGGCTCACCGGCGACGAATCGACGGAGGTTTGCTGTTACGACCTCGATACGTCGTTCCCGTGTATGAGGTCCTGCTCCCGCGGTATGCGGCGTGATAATGACATTCTCCATGCCCCAGAGCGGATGGTCGGCCGGGAGCGGTTCGGTTTCGAATACATCGAGTCCTGCGCCGGCAATTTCACCCGCTTCTAGCGCAGCGGTCAGAGCGGCTAGGTCTACGACAACGCCCCGTGAGATATTGATGAGATACCCAGTTTTTTTCATCTGTTTGAACTGATCGGTATTGATCAGCTTGAAGGTTTCGGGCGTGTGGGGCACACAACTGACGACGAAATCAGATTGCGCGAGGAGTTGGTCTAGCTGGTCGATACCCCACAATGCATCAACGAAATCAGGCTTTTCGATCTCCACTGCGTTCGTTGCAATGACGCGCATCTCCGCTGCTGCGCCCCGTTTTGCCACCGCCGTTCCAATCCCACCGAGTCCAATGACTCCAAGCGTTGTATCTGCAAGATGGAGAACGGGAGCCTCCTTTGCCCAGTTCCGCTGAAGTTGCTGACGCAGGAAGATATGAAAGCCACGCGCAAACATCAGGATGTAGCCCATTACATGGTCTGCGATGTTGTCGCTGTAGATGCCCTGCATGTTGGACAGGGTTACGTCGCTCTGTGCTAGTGCGGGGAACATATAGTGTTCGAGTCCTGCCATCGGGGTCTGGATCCAGCGCAGTTTTTTGGCACGCGCTAGCAGTTCCGGAGTGATGCGACCGTACATGGCATCTACTTCGGGGATGATCTCAAGGGCTTGATTTTCGCTCGCAAGGTTTAGCACATCAACTTCGCTTGAAACGGATTGGATTTCTTGTAGTTCGTTTCCATCAACTGCGGGATAGATTAGGAATTTCATCGAAGGTCACCGTATTCTGTTTACTCAAATTATGCGGAAATTTATGTTGATAGTACACTCAATAGTAGTATAGCATTTCACCGCCTCTCTGTAAAGGGAAAGGGCGAATTTTCTCATGACTACTGTTTAGTCTACTCTTTGATTTTTTGCTTGATCTTCGTTTGTCTTTCACTTATAATCTTCTCTGGTTGTGGGGTATGGGAATACTTGTAGGAATAAAGCAGAGTTAATACAAAGATTTGAAATTTTGGATACTTACGGAGACGATTATGCCAGCGAATCTCCCTCCCGAATACTATAAACTGAAGCACGAACTAGAAGCGGCAAGGACTGATGAAGAGCGACTCCAACTATTGGAGGAGATGACACGAATCACGCCAAAGCATAAGGGCACCGAAAAGGTTCGCGCTGATCTGCGTTCTCGGATTTCCAAGTTGAGAAAAGTCGCTGGGAAAAAACAGTCGAAGAGAGGACACAGTTATCATGTTCCCAAACAGGGTGCCGGTCAACTTGTGCTAATTGGCACCCCTAATGTTGGCAAGTCGCAGATTATCGCTAGTTTTACGAAGGCAAAGCCGGCTGTTTCTCCAACGCCGTATACAACCCAAGAGCCTAGCGTCGGGATGTTGGCTTATGAGAACATCCAATTTCAATTGGTTGACACACCGCCGATCACGCAGGACTTCGTGCAGCCGTGGGTGTTTGACCTTGTGAGGAACGCTGATCTCGTTCTGCTCGTCGTCAGCCTTGCAAGCGATGAAATCTTAGATCAGGTTGAAATCGTTAAATCGAGGTTGACTGAAGCCAAGATCCAAATTGCGGGGATTGAGGAACCGTCAAGTGACGCAGATGAAGTGATTGAGGCGAATTTTACAAAACCAACTCTGCTCATTGCCAACCAAGCCGATGAAGATGGAGCCGTGGATCGATTAGACATATTGCGTGAATTTTATGCTGAAGATTTCCAGATCTACCCGCTCTCTGCTATCACCGGCGAGGGGCTTGATCAGCTACAGGCAGTGGTGTATAAGCAGCTCGATATCTCCCGCGTCTACACGAAATCTCCAGCCAAACCTGTCGATTACGAGGATCCAATCGTGCTTCCGACTGGCAGCAAGGTTATTGAGGCGGCGATGGCATTGCACAAAGAGTTCGCTCAAGAGTTCAAGACAGCACGGATTTGGGGCTCTAACTGGTATGACGGACAGACTGTCAGTCGTGATGATGTGGTCTACGATGGGGATGTTTTGGAGTTTCATGTGTGATTGATTCCTGAGTCGTTCTGTGTCTGGTGATATGACCTCTAAAGAGATTACACTATTCCGTAAAAACCTTCTCACATGGTTTGAGACCCATTGTCGTCAACTTCCTTGGCGCGAAACGGAAGATCCCTACCGTATCTGGGTTTCGGAGGTAATGCTTCAGCAAACACAGGTCAAAAAGGTACAGGAGTATTATGAGAAGTTTGTGTGCAGATTTCCCGATGTGGAAAGTCTAGCACAAGCTGCCCTACAAGATCTGCTGAAAACGTGGGAAGGATTGGGATACTACGCCAGAGCACGGAATCTCCACAAAGCTGCCCAAGTTGTTGTCGAAGATCTGGCGGGTGAGATACCTGCGGATTACGCCGCATTCCGAAAGCTGCCCGGTGTCGGGGAGTACATCGCTGCTGCGGTGCAAAGCATTGCGTTTAACCAGCCCTACGCCGTTGTGGATGGCAACGTTAAACGGGTTCTTGCACGGGTTTTTCTCATTAATTCACCTATCAATCAATCCGCTTCGACAAAGCTTTTTCAACAGAAAGCGGATCTGTTGCTAGACCACACTACGCCGGGGATTTTCAATCAGGCGATGATGGAGCTCGGAGCGACCGTCTGCCGCCCCCAGGCACCGACCTGTATCGTTTGCCCCGTGAATACCGTTTGTCGTGCATTTCAGACTGTTCGACAAGAGGAATTTCCGGTCAGACAGAAGCCGAAACCTTTGCCGGAGTATGATATGGTCGCAGCGGTCATCCACAAAGGGAACCGAGTGTTAATCACTCAACGCAAATTGGAAGGTTTACTCGGCGGATTATGGGAGTTCCCCGGCGGAAAGATTCAGGTGAAAGAAACCCCGGAGCAGGCTTGTGTTCGCGCGATTCGAGAAGAGACGAACCTTCTCGTTAAACCGGTTGAATACCTGACCCGCGTCAAACATGCGTACACCCACTTTAAGATTGTGCTGGACGTTTTTCATTGTAATTATCAATCTGGTAAAGTTGCTTTGAACGAGGCGGTAGATTATCGCTGGATTACGACCGGTCAGATTGATCAATTTCCTTTTCCACGTTCCAACCATAAGTTTATTCCCCTGTTGACACAGGGCAAGGAGGAGATTAATGAGTAACGATGGTCTCGCAGTTTACCGAGATTTGGGCGTCAAGCCTGTTATCAATGCAATGGGTTTCATGACAGTATATGGCGGTTCCCGTCCGTCACCGGAGGTTCAAGCGGCGATGAATCATGCCAGCCGATACTTCGCTGATATGGAGGATCTACTGAAGAAAACGGGTGACATTATCGCAGATCTGTTAGGAGGCGAAGCAGCTTTGGTGACGCCCGGTTGTGCGGCTGCACTGGCGCTGAGTTCGGCGACCTGCATGGCTGGAGATGATCCCGACAAGATTCAGCAACTCCCAGACACCACCGGCATGAAGAACGAAATCATCATCCAAAAATCACAGCGATACCACTACGACCGGTGTATAACCGTTTTCGGTGCTAAGATGATCGAGGCAGGCGATGAGCATACCACCGCCGAGCAGGTGGAAGCTACCATCAACGAAAATACTGCTGCTATCCATTACGTTGCACCCGGCGGGGGTGCAGGTGTTGTATCGTTGGAAGAGGTGATTAGCATTGCCCATTCCCATGATATTCCAGTGATCGTTGACGCGGCAAGCCAAGTTTATCCGCTGGATCAGATGCGTCGTTATCCGGAGGCGGGTGCGGACATGATCGGGTACGGTGCGAAATACTTTGGTGCATGTAATTCGACGGGAGTGCTATGTGGACGGAAAGATCTGGTAGATGCGGCTTTCGTGCATAGCTTCATTGGTTATGAAACACAGCTCTCTCGGTCGGTTGGCAGACCGCTGAAACTTGACCGTCAGGAAATTGTCGCTGTTGTTGCTGCGTTACGTGAGTGGTTTTCCATGGATCACGCCGCACGAATCGCCGAACACGGTTGGAAAGCGCGCGCCATTCAGGAGGCACTCGATGGTGTCCCTCATATCACATGTCAGCCGGTGACGGATGAACGCACGCTCGGTAATGGGCTTGTGGTAAACTTGGACGAGGGGGCAGTGGGCAAAACTGCTAGCGAGATAGCTGCTACCTTACTAGATGGCGACCCAAGCATCGTTCTTCACGGGGGCAATGGTTCACTGCACGTCGCTGTCTCGAATCTTATCGAAGATGATCTACAGGTGGTCGCAGATCGATTGAGAGAGGTCCTGACGGCGTAGAGAAATCGGTCATGGTATCAGTAGGGAACAACTCACGGACTCTCGGTTGTAGATCAGAAGATCGTTGTTCCCTACATAGTTTGCACCAATACAAGGAGATTATTTATGCCACTTTGGGAACGCCAAATTGAAGAATGGCTTACCGAGAAACCGGAACGCACAGCGGCGGCTGATTTTGACGCATTCTGGGATGAAACACAGTCGCTAACCTTATCCCAGGCGTTGAACCCCGAGATTGTCTCCGTGGACTATCCCACGAAGAAGATAGCTGCCTATCAGGTCTCGTTCGATGCTTTCGACCGTGGTCGCATTCAGGCGTGGCTTCTCGTACCGACTACTTCCAGATCAGAGAAACTTCCTGCGCTCATCCGCTGGCACGACTATCTCGGTTTTCGCGGTCGGATCTGCACACATCTGACGTGGGCACTTCAGGGATTCGTGGTGCTTGTGCCAGATATTCGGGGCCACGGAGATTCTTCCGACTTGACCCACTACTCGTGGGGTAATAACAAGGGTTATTTTGCCCAAGGTATCCAGGATCCGCAGGAATACTATCTGCGGGGGTGCATCGCCGATGGACTTCGAGCGGTTCAGTTTCTTAACGGGTGCGAGGAGGTTGATCCGGATCGGATTGGGATGATTGGAGATGGGCTAGGTGGGCTTATTGCTCTATGGACAGCAGCATTTAACTCAGAGATCAACACGATTGCTCCAATTTCACCGTATCCCTGCAATTGGGAACGACACGTAGTCAACGGAACCAGCGTTGCCTCGGATGAAGTCAAGATCTACCTGACGCGTTATCCTGAGCAGGAAGAGACGGTCTGGAATACATTGAACTACTTTGACCCCATCAATATTGTTCAGCGTGTTGAATGTCCTTCCTTCTTCCCGCTCGGTCTACAGGGGAGCGGGGCTCCGGCTCAAGACTCGGTAGGTATCTATAACCTAATTGAGGGTGAAAAGGAGTTGAAGGTGCTACCTTACGACGGACCTGGCGCAGGCATCGAACAATTGATTTGCTGGATGCAAGAACGGTTGAAGCCGTAGTGCGTTAGGACGGAATAGGCGTCCTTACCAATCATCAGTTTGTGCGATAACAGGAGAGTTATAAGATGTGGACATTTGATTTGCCGCTAGAAGAGCTGGAAAATTACAAACCGCCGCGTACCGCGCAGCCCGACTTTGAAGAGTTTTGGGATCGCACGAAAGCGGAGAGTTCGGCACAGCCTCTAAACCCTGAATTGGTCCCTATCGATTATCCCGTAAAACGGGTTCAGGTGTTTTCTGCGACGTTTGATGGATTTGCAGGCGGAAGTGACCAACCACCGCGGGCAGGCGGTTGGTTTTTCATTCCCGAGGACCCTGCCCCACGCCCGGCATTGGTAATCTACCACGGCTATCACGGCTATCGCGATAGAATCTCGACCCACCTGCCTTGGGCGTTGATGGGGTTCGTTGTGTTAGCAATGGACGTGCGCGGACGTGGTGAGGCACCCGACTGGACTGAGTATGAAGGCGGGCATGGTCTTGGGTGGATGACGCGGGGTATCATGAACAAGGAGGAATACCTCTATCGCTTTGCCTATATGGATTGTGTGCGTGGCGTCGACTTTATCGCGGACCGTCCGGAGGTAGATCCCGATCGAATTGGTGTGCTAGGTGGTTCACAGGGCGGTGCCATAAGTCTCGCTGTGGCGGCCCTGAGTGACCGACCTGCCATTGCAATGCCGATGGTTCCCTTCCTATGCTACTATCCTGATGCCGTCAAGATGGCACGCGAGAACCAATACGGCGAATTGAACAACTACTTCATTCGCTATCCTGAGCGGGAAGAGCAGGGAATGAAGACGTTGAGCTATGTTGACAATATGAACCTCGCGCCGTGGATAACCTGTCCGACACTGATCTCAGTCGGTTTGCGGGACACGACTTGTCCGCCCTCTACGGTCTATGCTACCTATAACCATCTCACCTGTGAGAAGGAGATCTTGTATTACCCCTACGATATGCACAGCGGTGGCGGTGATGCACACAGAGAGCGGGTAATCGAGTGGGCGCACCGGTTGAATCCGTGAATTATTGGAGCAGCGTACTAGCAGTCTACCAAGTCGGATCGCAAATATCATAGATGACACAGAGAGAAGAAAGAAAACGAGAAAACGGGACATGAAACTGTCCCGTTTTCTCGTTTTTCCATCAGAACCATGTTGTATACAGAGGTTTTTGGATAATAATACTCAACAATCCCCAATAAGTACCGACGATGAAGTCTCCAACCACCAGTCCCATGAAGAACGGGACAACCTTCCTGTAGGCAGTCGCCCCGCCGTGTTTTAATATCAGCAGCTTTATCGCCCAGCAGACAAAGAGCGCGAACCAGTAGACATCAATGGTTCCTGAACTGATGCCCAGAATATATCCTGCTGGGTGAAATGGGAACCATATAAAGCGCATCCGCATCCAGCCCATCACGATTGAGAAGATAGCCGAACCACCGATGATACCGGCGCCTAGGGTATCAGGTTCCTTCGGATTCTGTAACCAGCCGCTTAGGCTATTGCAGGCTTGGGCGCCTGCTGCTAACAGCTCTCCGGCAGTTGAGGCACCGTACCGGTAAAGCATCATCGGAAAGATCCAGAATGCTAACAGGACGCCAAAAATTAGAGAGAGCATCATTGCCCAAGTCAGTCGGTGGGTATTGACACCCGTGCCTTCAGCGGACTTGAATGCCTCTAGTTGGTGCGGCATGGGATGGCTTCGGTTTAACCGATTGAACCAATAAAACAGCGAAAACATGGTGAGGTTCGGCGCACCGATTTGGCGCGTTCCAAAGGCAGAAACGAGGACTACTTGTGGGTTCACGAGGACGATCGCGTGTAAAGGAGGACCCAATTCGGCCCGCATCCGCGTGAGTGCTGTCGCAATCATAAAGTAGAGTCCGAAAAATGTCGGCACCAGCCATAGAGACATCCCCAAACTGTTGCAATAGAACATAAGGACAATCATCCCGCCGATGAAGCATAGCGATGCGGTTCGATAACGTAGTGGCTCATTGGAATCATCAAGGCTTGATTTTAGCCCGACGGTTTTCTTAAATACTTCCCAAAAATACCGGCGTCCCATATAGAGTGTCATCACACACAGCCCGATCATCGCCCCGGTGGCTTGCTCTCCAAAGAACGGATAGCGTGGGTAGGTACTCCAACCCATCATCGCACCGACCAATCGTTCCATTTTGCGGAATAGAAAGAAGAACCAAGTCGAAAAGGTGAGGTCTAAAGGTATCAGGAAAGAGAGTCCAATAAGGAATGGGTAGAACCTCATTGGCAACGCACCAATGGCGTTCCACGGCTCTTCTGTGAACAGGACGCCCAGATTGTAGGTTGGCTCCTTGATTGGGAAATGGGGAATTTTCGGATATAGGAAACTCACGCCGTTGACGAGGCTGATGACGCCTGCGACGCTGAAACCTATCCACATGAGCCGGTTGCGAAAGAAACCGTGGCCGGGATTGGTCATTTCCATGGGGATTTGGATAATCGGATAGGCAAGTCGCTCATGTTCGACCCACTGTTTGCGAAGGATAACGTTGAGACAGATGAGCATGAAAAAGAGGACAGAAATCAGGAATGACCATGCGATAGCAGGTCGGATCCAGAATCGGTAGAACCCTGTCGACCAGAAGGCAGATTCGCCTTTGTAAAAATACTCGACGGCGGCAGGGTCTCGGACGAGTAGTACATCCGGAAGGTATCTGTGGAAGAGATTTGCCCAGTCGTTTGCCGGTGTGGCGTAAAAATAGGCGTGGGGTATAACGCCCATCATGCATACCATGTTGTCGTGGGCGGTAACTGCTGTTGTGGCAGAGACAGTAGTATAGATCATTAGCAGCTCCGCCTGCGAAAGGGGTTCCTTTGCCATGAACCGTCCACCGACTTTGTTGAGCAGAATCAGAAAAAACAGGAAAAAGATCGAAAGTTGCGGTAGGGACATGGATGTCCAGTGAAGGGAATGCCATATCATTTCCTCAAGTGACACGAGGTAAAGGCACAGAGGCATGAGCAGCAATCCAAACAGGATCGCTTTGACTGAGAGGCGGGAGGTTTCGACCTGTTTCATTATATTAGGTTCATTAGTTCATTGCTATACACCTATTATGCTGCTAGGGTTGTATCATAAACTCGGTTTCTAAGTTTTCTTTTTATAGGAAATAAACCGCCGAAGTGCGGAAGGCGGGAGACCTGAAAACAGGAAAGTGAATCGGCTCCTTTTCCCGGACTATTACTCCGTCAGAACCAGGTTGTATACAGGGGTGTTCCTAGGATTATACTCAGCAATCCCCAATAGGTTCCAACGATGAAATCTCCGACGACTAATCCCATGAAGAAGGGCAAAATTTTCCGATACATTTTTACCCCACCATGTCTGAGGACCAGCAGTTTTATCAGCCAACAGACGAAAAGTGCGAACCAGTAGACATCGATTGTGCCGGAACTAACTCCTAGAATATATCCACCCGGATGGAAGGGGAACCAAAGAAAACGCATTCGCATCCACGACATCCACATGGAAAAGAGCAATGATCCAGCAATGACACTGCCACCGACCGGATCTGGTGGACGTGGGTATTGTAACCAGCCCCCTAGGCTATTGTACGCCTGCCAGCCTGCGCCCAGCAATTCTCCGGCCGTTGAGGCGCCATATTGGTAGAGGACGACGGGGAAGATCCAGAATGAGACGAGCAGACCGACAATCAGAGAAATCATCATCGCCCAGAAAAGGCGACTGGTGCTAGCATGGGTGCGTTCCGCCGACTTGAAGGCTTCCAATTGATGCGGCATCGGGTGGCTGCGGTTGTATCGGTTGAACCAGAAAAGCAGGGAAAACATGGTCAGGTTGGCTGTGCCAAGTCTTCGCGTTCCAAGCGCTGCCACAAGGATAACTTGCGGGTTGACTAGTCTGATTGGGTGCAAGGGAGGTCCCAGTTCCGCTCGCATTCGCGTGAGTGCGGTGGCGATCATAAAATAGAGCGCGAAGAAGAGAGGCACCAGCCATTGCGACATCCCCAAATGACCGCAGAATAGCATCAGCGCAATCATGCCGCCGACTAAACAAAGCACCGCGGTTCGATAGCGCATCGGTTCGTTTGAATCATCAAGCGTGGATTGGAGACCGATTACTTTTCTGAAGACTTCGGCAAAATGGCGGCGACCTAAATAAAGTGCCGTGACACAAAGTCCGATCATGGCACCGGTCGCTTGTTCGCCGAAAAATGGATATTGTGGGATGGTACTCCAGCCAACCATCGCACCGACCAATCGCTCCAATTTTCGGAATAGGAAGAAGAACCAAGTCGAAAAGGTGAGATCTAACGGGATTAGGAACGAGAGGCCAATCAGAAATGGATAGAATCGCAGAGGCAGTGTGCCGATGGCGTTCCAAGGCTCCTCATTGAAATAGACACCGAGGTCGTAGCTTGGCTCTTTTATCGGTATGCGGGGAACGCTTGGATAAAGAAAGTTGAGACCGTTGAGGAGGCTTATCACGCCAGCGACGGTGAATCCGATCCACATCATCCGGTTGCGGAAGAAACCGGTGCGTAGATCGGTCATCTCCAGCGGAATTTGAATAATTGGATAGGCGAGCCGTTCATTTTCAATCCACTGTTTCCGTAGGATGACATTGATGCAGAGCAGCATGAAAAACAGGACAGCGAGCAGAAACGACCAACCGATGGCGGGCTTAATCCAGAATTGATAGTAGCCCGTTGCAAAGAAAGCGGATTCGCCTCTGTAGAAATAGTTCACTGCATTGGGATCACGGATAACGAGCAGATCGGGGAGGTGTTTGTGAAAGAGCGCTGCCCATTCATTTTCTGGGGTAGCGTAGAAAAAGGCGTGTGTAAGAACCCCCATCATGCAAACCATGTTGTCGTGTGCGGTGTATGCTGTGGTCGCAGAAAGGGTGGAATAAATCATCAACAATTCTGCTTGTGAGAACGGGTCTCTCGACATCAACCGCCCAGCACCCTTATTGAGGAGAATTAAGAAAAACAGAAAAAAGATAGAGAGTTGAGGCAGGGACATTGATGTCCAGTGGAGGGAGTGCCAAATCATCTCCTCAAGTGCTACGAGATACGCACACAGCGGCATCAACAGCAATCCAAACAGAATTGATTTGATGGAAATACGAGAGGCGTCTGGCTGTTTAGCCTCGCCCTTTTCGTTCAGGTTCATCACTTCCTTTTTATAGTTTGGAGCAGCGTACGGTAAAACAGATTAAGAAATTATGCAACTTGGGGTGAGCAGAACTCAAGCGTGGGTTGATGTAGGGTTCAACGCTCGTTGAACCCTATCAACGTGCTAGGGTTGTTTAAGTTTTCCCCACAGCGTCGTTAGCTTGTCTTGGGGCGAAACAGATAGGGATCCGGGTGTATATTCATAAATCGATGGGAACGACTGTATACCAGCTCGGCCGCCCGGCACATAAATCTTACCGCCTGCTACGGTGGCAGGAACCCCGGCTCTGCCTCGGGGTAGTGGAATGGCTTCATCAATGACCCATTCATCGAGGGCTGGATTGTACACATCGACTCTCTTGAGTACCTCATCGTTTTGATTATCGCTAAAGGTAGTCAATCCACCGATTGCGAAGATTCGACCACTCAAAGTTGTAATGCCAAAGAGGGCTCTCGCGACTGGCATCTGTTTCTTTTCTTCCCATGTATCTGTCGCAGGATCGTAGACTTCAACAGTTCTTAGAACCTCTTCAAAATTCCATCCGCCTATTGCATAAATCTTCCCCTGAAATGTGGCGGCTCCTAAGCCACCTCTTGGTGTTGGCATATCCCTTTTCTTTTTAAACTTATCTTCTTTCGGATCATACTCGAAAACGGTGCCGTACACTTCGTTCTGGGCGCCTTTATCCCAACCGCCGATGACATAGATTTTGTCTCCGACCACGGCTGCGGATGCTGCCGAAAGCGCTTGGGGTAACTTGGCTAGCTTCTTCCACGCCCCTCGTTCTCCTGCCTCTGGGTTGAATACTTCTACCGCGTCAAGTACCTTGCCGCCACGCCTCTCAGCACCTCCGAACACATAAATCATGCCATCGAACGTGACCGCCACCATGCGTGCTCTTTTTGTTGGCATGCTTCTCTTTGGTGCCCATGTATCGGTAGCCGGGTCATACGCTTGAACACGGTCGAGTGTCATGTCACCGGGGTTTGGAAGGTTGGGTTGTCGGTTGACTTCAACCCCGCCGATGACGTAAACTTTGCCGCCGACGCTAGCAGCAGTCGTACAACACCTTGATGATTCTGGCATGTTTTCTTTTCTTTCCCATTTGTCATCTGCTGCCAAACTACTCCCGCTTATGACTAACAGACCAATCAGGATTAAGCCTGTGAATTTGATGTAAAATGTTAGGTTGTTCATTGCCATATTTACTATACTCCTTTTTTAAAATTGATGCTGGGTTGGACACAATTATATGCCTATTGCCCAGCATCGACCGCCTCCACACTGATAGGCCAGGGGGATTCGGCTAATCTTCCGATAGCGCGCTGCGCTTGACTGCGCCGAGGGTGGTAAAACGCTTCCGTTCTGGTTCAACGGAACGGAGTTCAAAGAATGGATTCCATCGCGGATGCGTATCGTTACCACCAGGATTATTGCTGAGATTTTTTAGACCTGCACCATTCGCGTCCATGACATAGACCTCTCGTTTTCCGTCTCGTTTGGACTCAAACAACATCCTTCTGCCTTTGGGTGACCAGATGGGTCCATTATCGCCCTTTGGATCGTTTGTAAGGTTGACTTTGTTATTCCCGTCGGGATCCATACGGTAAATTTCCCAGTTTCCATCGCGCTGGGTTTCAAAGGCAATCACGTCGCCGGATGACCATTCGGCGCGTCTGTCAGTTTTTTCGTGGTTGGTCAGCCGTGTCAGATTTTTTCCCTCGGTATCCATAACATAGATTTCCGAATTGCCGTCACGCTTCGACTGAAACACGATCCGCATACCATCGGGTGAGAAACGTGCCCACTCGTCCGGTGCAACATGGTTGGTGAGATTGACCTGATTTTTACCGGCACCTCTTCCTTCTGCGTCAGCAATAAAGATGTCAAATTGAGATTTGTTATCGATCAGGTCGCGGTTGCTCTCAAACACAATTTTTGTGCCGTCAGGGGACCATGAGCCTTTCTGATCCTTGTTGATGCCTTCGCCTTCTGCGTTTGTGATATTAACCAAATTTCCGGGCTTCATCCCTTTTTCCAACGTCAAAAAGCCAACATCCCAACTTGCGACCGGTGGTATTGCCTGAGAATACACAAGGATGCGTGGATCGCCTGCCGGTGCGAATTGGGGTTCAGTCAATTTCACACCTAGGTCTTTTCCTGTCAAGTCCTTGTCTTTTGGCTTCCCTGGGTCTGTCAAATCTATGATACGCAGATCAAAAAGCTCTCCGCCTCGCGGATTTGCGCTGTAGACGATGTAATGACCATCGGGCGACCAGGTAGGGGTTAGGACTTTTGATTTAAGCTTTGTCGCTACCTTAACCTCCCCATCATCGTATGCTACGCAGACTTGGGGTCCGTCACCTTGGTCGCAAAGAAAAGATGCCATAGGCACCTGTGCCAATGCGGTGTTGATGTTCAGGGAGACAAGAAGAACCACTAGAATGCCTGCCCAGAATATTATAGAGTTTTTACCAAACATTGTTTGCTCCTTTCGGGTAGATTGGGAGTTTAGAGTCTAGAGGAAGAAGAACTGAACTATAAAGAAATGGTAGTGGAAGGAGGGCGAAGTCCCCGATGTAAATAGTGTTGACTATCGCAGCGAGCGCGATAGGTTTGACGAAGGGAGAGAGAAGGTTGTTTTCCGCTTCCGCTTTTCTCCTTCCAGAAGTTCCAAGCTGCTCTTATTTCATCACTACCATTCGTCGAGTTTCGGAAAAGTCGTCAGCCAGAAGTTGATAGAAATAAATTCCGCTTGCCACGGATTGTCCAGTGTTGTCTTTACCATCCCAGTAGGCTGCACGTTGTCGAGTTGTGTAAGCCCCCGCTAGCTGCCTACCAACATTGATAGACCGTATTAATTCGCCTTTGATGTTGTAGATTCGGACCGTGACGGAAGCATCTTCAGCGAGATAGTAAGGTATCCATGTCTCAGGGTTGAAAGGGTTTGGGAAATTCTGCATCAAACTGGTGCGTTTAATGTCTCCCAGAGTCGTGAAATACTTGCTTTGTGGCTCAACCGCGCGAAGTTCAAACTGAGGATTCCATCGGGCATCGCTGTCATTGCCGGGATCGTTGCTGAGATTCTTCAAACCAGTACCATCGGCCAGCATCATGTATATCTCTCGCTTGCCATCGCGTTTAGATTCAAATAAGATTCGCTTCCCTTTGGCGGACCAAATGGGTTTCTGGTCGCTTTTGGGCTCATTGGTTAAATTAACTTGATTGTTTCCATCGGGGTCAGATCGATAAATCTCATAATTGCCATCGCGTTGGGTTTCAAAGATGATACCACCAGAGGACCACTCCGCGTTCCGGTCTGTCTTTTCATTTTCGGTTATGCGCGTCAGATTTTCGCCATCGATGCCAACTGTATAGATTTCCCAGTTGCCGTCTCGTTTTGATTGAAACACAACCGCTTTGCTATCAGGCGACCATCGTGCCCTTTGGTCCGGCGCCTCATGATCGGTGAGGTTTATCTGGTTTTTTCCGGCACCCCGTTTTTCTGCATCAGCGATGAAAATATCGAATTGGGCTCTCTCTTTAACTAGCTTGCGCTCGCTTTCAAAAACAATCTTGGTTCCGTCTGGGGACCAAGACCCTTCCAGATCCGCATTCGCCGCTTCGCCATCCGCATTTGTAATGTTAACTAGGGCATCAAAATTGCCTCTTGCATCTAAAGTCAGGAATCCTATATCCCAGCCGTTGGCGTTTGGTAGCCCTGTGGAATAGACAAGAATCCGTGCATCGCCAGCGGGAGCCCATCGGGGTCCAGAAAGTTTTAATCCCGGCCCATCGGGCGGACCTGTCAGATTTTTCTGTTTCGGATTTTGAGGGTCGGTGAGATCTATGATAAAGATATCAAAGCTCTCGCCACCGCGCACATTGGCATCGAAAACGATGTAATTGCCATCAGGCGACCATTCGGGGGTGAACACCTTGGCTTTGTTCTTTGTAAGTTGCTTAATATCGCCGTTATCATACACCAGGTGAATCTCATCGTCACCAGAGCGGTCGGAGATAAAGGATGCGATTGGCACCTGCGCGTGTGCCGAACCGATGAACAGGAAGACAAGGTTCCCCAACATTGTAATGATACTTCTGTGAAACATTGTTAGTTCCTTATCCTCCTATTTCATCACTACCATTCGTCGAGTTTCGGAAAAGTCGTCAGCCAGAAGTTGATAGAAATAAATTCCACTTGCCACGGGTTGTCCGGTGTTGTCTTTACCATCCCAGTAGGCTGCACGCTGTCGGTTTGTGTAAAGCCCGGCTGACTGCCTTCCAACATTGATAGACCGTATTAACTCACCCTTGATGTTGTAAACCCGCACGGTCACATTCGCCGCTTCGGCGAGGGAATAGGGAATCCATGTTTCGGGATTGAAGGGATTTGGGAAATTTTGCATCAAACTGGTGCGTTTGATGGCTCCAAGGGTAGTGAAGTGCTTATCCTGCGGTTCGACAGAACGCAAAAAATAAACGGGATTCCATCTACCAAAGTAGTCCTTCTCTGGATTGTTCGTGAGGTTTTTCACGGCACCGCCATCGGTATCCATGAGATACAGTTCTGTATTCTTATCCCGTCTGGACTCAAATAAGACCTTTTGTCCATTGGGGGACAGGCGCGGATACGCGTCTTTTCCAGCGTCATTGGTCAGATTGTTTTGATTATTTCCATCAAGCGCCATCCCATAAATTTCCCAGTTGCCATCGCGCTTACTTTCAAACACAATGGTGCTTTTTGACCACTCCGCATTGCGGTCGGTCTCATCATTTTCGGTCAACTGCTTGAGATTTTCTCCATCGGCATCCATGACAAAGATTTCCCAGTCACCATCTCTATTCGATTCAAAGAGAATCTTCGCACCGTCCGGCGACCAGCGCGCCCGCTGGTCACCGGCTTCGTGCTCGGTAAGCAGCACTTGGTCAACGCCGGGTTTCTTGGTCGTCATATCCGCTATGACAATATCGAACGCGCCGCGGGGCCAAGCCACACGTCCGCCATGAAAAGCTATCTTTGTTCCATCGGGGGACCAAGAGGCCTCGCGATCTTGCCCCTCTCCCTCGCCCGCTGCATTTGCCACATTGAAAACAATGAGATCGTCTTTCTCGAAATCTAGCATGCCGACATCCCAATGGAGGGCGTTTGGTAGACCGCCAAGCGATTCAACAAGCAGACGCTTCTCGCCGGTGGGCGACCAACGGGGTAGCTGCCATATTCCCCCTAACTTGCCCTGCATCAGGTCTGTCTGGTCTTTGTTTTCCACATCTATCGTGTAGATTTCAAAGCTCTCTCCGCCCCGTATATTACTGGTGAAAGCAATTGTCTCTCCATCTGGAGACCAATCGAAATCAGTTGTTCTGGCTTTGGCTTTTGTGAGTTGTTCGACATCACCGTTGCTGAACATGAGATAAATCTCTTGGTCACCGGATCTGTCCGAAAGAAAGGCTATCATCGGCACCTGCGCGTAGGTGGAACCGATGTACAGAAGGACGAAGCTGCCCACTAGGATAACGATACCTTTGCGTAACATTGTCAGGCCCCTTTCCAAGTGTTCCTACCCCATCCTTTGCAAGCCCTCCTATTTCAAAATCAGCATCTTCCGTGTGGCTGAAAATTCAGGGGTATTTAAACTATAGAAGTAAACCCCAGAGGCAGCCTGTTCACCCATATTGTTGCGTCCATCCCAGTATGCCGCCGTTGAGCGCGTCATATAGAACCCTTGCGGCTTGAAACCAAGATCCAGCGTCCGCACGATACCACCAGACGTGTCGTAAATCTGGAGTGTGACATCTGCCGATCTTTCAAGCTGGTAGGGAATCCATGTTTCAGGGTTGAATGGATTGGGGAAGTTCTGCAACAACTGAGTCAACTTCGGTTGACCGATGCTATCAAGCCTAATAGACAGCACCGCGTCTGCTATGCTTTCTGGGGTTACCTTAAAGTTAAGCGTGTGTGATTCAACATTTCGATCCTGACCGATAACATGGACTTGAATGACATCTCCAACTTGGACAACGCTCCGCCGTGCCAAATCAGCGGTCGCAGCGGCGAAGTAATCGCCTTCCACCGAAGTGGTAATTGTGTCGTTTGTTCTCAGGTTACGGACGATGACTTGGTAGCCGTCAAACGTTGTTTTACCCTCCAAATGCCCACTGACAACGAATGCCCACGCCTCTTGAATCGGTTCGACGGAGATGGTCGGTGCTGCTGCAGCCTCTGTTTCATTTGTCCACTGTGACCCGACGAAGGCAAATTGACGGGTTTCTGGAACATTGACGATATATCCTTTTCCACCTTCAATTGGAAAACCGTCGTTCGGTGCGCTTGGCGTCCAGCCGACAAACTCCTGTTTTTCCGCATCGAGCATGATAACAGTTGTTGCCCCAGTTAGCGCTGCGAGCGTCTTGGCAGTCATCGGCGTTGGGGGTGCCAATGGCACAGAAATCATGTTTAGACCTTTATCGAGGGTGACGTTGAAGACGTTGCCAAAATAGTCACTCACCGCTTGGGTAGTGGGTCTGGCGATAAAGCCGTGTACGCGTCCATCCGTTGATTGATAGTGTCCGACGACAGAGCCGTCCTGATTAATATTATAGCCCTCTGTGAAGACGCTCTCCGGATACGTCAGTTCCTGTAGCCCGTCTCGGAACGTGCCGACATAAGTGCGCGGGATATCTCCCACCCGTTTGGATCTGCCAACGAGAGTCCCTACATCGTTGATACCGTGCAAGAACATGTATTCCAGAGTTGCTGCGCCCGGAAGGTCGATAGATATAAACCTGCCTCCGGGGGTCCGCGCGTAGGGATGATATATACCTTCAGCATCTACGTAGCTGCCTACGAGCCTGCCCGCACTGACGAAATCCGCGTATGTTTCCAATGCCCCGGGTGCCTCAATGATTGTATCTCCTGTGAAACCACGGCGAATACCGGAATCATCAGTAAAATTACCCTCAGGGCGCCTGTCGCATCAGAAATACCGTATATCTCCGTTTGGACGGACCCTGGGAAATCGTATTGGTGCAATTCTCCATTTTCCAAAACGACCCCGTGAAAAAGTCCATCGCTATCCTCGTAGTGTCCGGCAGCATTTCCATTATTGCCGAGTGCAAAGAAATAGGTGTTCTGCGCGCCGGGGAAATCATACGTCGCAAAAGCACCATCAATGAGCGTGAAGGCAACATCTTTTTCACTATCGGGGCTCCGCGTGTAGCCCGCGTAATCCTCAAAGTCGCTGCTCGCCGACAATGCTAGAAACTCTACACCGGGAACATCAATACTCTCAAAAGTAAAGTTGAGCGCAGCCGGTTTAGCAATGGGTATATCGTCGACTGGTGCAACAGGCTTGGCGATAAACCCGATTGTAATCCCATCCGCAGATTCATAGTGCCCAACGATAGAACCGTCCTGATTAATATTCCAGCCCTCTGTGCTGACGCTGCCCGGAACCTTAAATTCCTGTAGCCCGTCTCGGAACGTGCCGACAAAGGTGCCCGGAACATTATCCACCCGTTTGGCTCTGCCAACGACCACCCCTACATCGTTGATACCGTGCACAAAAAAGTATTCCAGTGTTTCTGCATTTGGAAGGTCTAGAGACACAAACCTGCCATCCGGGGTCCGCACGTATGGATGATATACACCGTCAGCATCTACGTAGCTGCCCACCATACCACCGCTCGCGTTCACAAAATGAGCGTGTGTCTCGCGTGCCCCTGGGAACTCAATTATTTCGTCCCCTGAGAATCCGCGGAGCACCCCGGAAGCATCTATCCAATTGCCCGTCAGGGCGCCTGTCGCATCGGAAATACCGTATATCTCCGTTTGGACGGACCCTGGAAAATCGTATTGCTGCAATTCGCCATCTTCCATGATGATACCATGGTACAGACCATCGGCATCTTGGTAGTGTCCGGCAGCGCGCCCATCATTACCGAGCGCATAGAAATAGGTGTTCTGCGCGCCGGGGAAATCGTGCCTCTTAAACTCCCCATCAATGAGCGTAAAGCCGACGATTTTTTGACCATCAGCACTGCGGGTGTAGCCTGCGTAATCCTCAAAGTCGCTACTGGCAGTCACCGCCAAAAAATCTACACCGGGAAAATCAATACTCTCAAAAGTATAGTGGGAGCCTCCGGTTGCGACAACAGTGCCATCATTGACTTGTGCAGCGGCGTTCATCAGGAAAAAGGAATTGAGACATACGGACAAGGCAAAAATGTAAAACAGAGAACTGATTTTGGTCTGATTGTGCATTAAGAAAACCTCACTTGCAGTGGAATAGTGGTGGAAATTCCTTTTTTGGAAAATCCTGTGGTTTGAAGATAGTGTTCATGTGGGTTAGCCCACAACAAAAAGTAAAAAAAATTCCCCACAACCTCTTCGACCCGTACATAACCCAAATGATGGGAGACGGGTGATGAGGATCGGGACACGCGTATGAATGTAAAGTATTGAGGCTGAAAACAGCGCTCGATGCCGTACCAGTGAAAAATCTCAAAATACTCTACTTCATTACTACCATTCGTCGAGTTTCGGAAAAGGCGTCAGCCAGAAGTTGATAGAAATAAACCCCGCTTGCCACGGACTGACCCATGTCATCTTTTCCATCCCAGTAGGCTGCGCGTTGTCGACTCGTGTACGCCCCTGCCGCCTGTTTTCCAACATCGATAGATCGTACTAGCTCACCTTTGACGTTATAAATTCGCACGGTTACAGAACCGGGGTGGGCGAGATAGTAGGGTATCCATG
The DNA here is from genome assembly GCA_003635265.1 of Candidatus Poribacteria bacterium. Taxonomy (GTDB): domain Bacteria; phylum Poribacteria; class WGA-4E; order WGA-4E; family PCPOR2b; genus PCPOR2b. The sequence continues at coordinate 218,855 of PYIZ01000010.1, read as the reverse complement.
TTTCAGGATTGAAAGGGTTGGGAAAATTTTGCATCAAACGAGTGCGTTTGATGTGTCCGAGAGTCGTGAAGTATTTGCTTTCTGGCTGCACCGAGCGAAGTTCAAACTGAGGATTCCATCTGGCATCTGTGTCGTTCTCTGGATCATTAGAGAGATTTTTCACTGCTGTGCCATCGGCTAGCATGAAGTATATCTCTCGTTTGCCATCCCGTTTGGACTCAAACAAGAGTCGTTTGCCTTTCGGCGACCAGATAGGCTTCTGATCGCTTTTGGGGTGGTTGCTGAGATTGACCTGATTGTTCCCATCGGGGGCGGATTTATAAATCTCCCAGTTCCCATCACGTTGGCTTTCAAAAACGATGCCGCCGGGGGACCATTCCGCGTTACGATCCGTCTTGTCATTTTCGGTAATTCGCGTCAGGTTTTCCCCATCAATTCCTACAGTATAAATTTCCCAGTTACCATCTCGCTTCGATTCAAAAACCACCGATTTGCTATCAGGCGACCAACGCGCCCGGCGATCTGCCGCCTCATGATCGCTAAGGTTTAGCTGATTTTTCCCGATACTTCGTTTTTCAACGTCAGCGATAAAAATATCGAACTGGGCTCGTTCCAAGACTTTCTTGCGTTCGCTTTCAAAAACAACCTTGGTTCCGTCTGGGGACCATGTGGCTTCCAGATCTTGTCCCGCCGCTTCGCCATCTGCGTTTGTAATATTAATCAGGTCGTCGAATTTGCCTTTTGGAGTTAACGTCAGGAGCCCGATATCCCAACCGTTGGCGTTTGGTAATCCTGCCGCATAAACAATAATCCGGGGCTCACCGGCAGGCGCCCATTTGGGCCCAGACAGTTTTAGTCCCGGCCCGTCGGGCGGACCTGTTAGGTTTGTCTGTTTCGGTTTTTGCGGATCGGTGAGATCTATCAGAAACACGTCAAAGTTCTCTTCACCGCGCACATTGGAATCGAAAACGATGAAGTTGCCATCGGGCGACCACTCGGGGGTAAACACCTTGGCTTTGTTCTTTGTGAGTTGCTTAATTTCGCCGTTGTCGTATATCAGATAAATCTCATCGTCGCCAGTGCGGTCAGAGAGGAAAGATGCCATAGGCACCTGTGCGTATGCCGAACCAATTAACAGGAGGACGAAACTTCCCAATAAGGTGACAATACCTTTGCGTAACATTGTCAGGCTCCTTTCCAAGTGCTCCTAGTTCATGCTTTGCGATCCCTCCTATTTCATTACCACCATTCGTCGGGTCTCGGAGAAGTCGTCAGCTAGCAGCTGATAGAAATATATCCCACTTGCCACGGATTGCCCTGTGTCGTCTTTACCATCCCAGTAAGCTGCACGTTGTCGAGTTGTGTAGGCTCCTGCCGCTTGTCTTCCAACATCAATGGACCGGATGAGTTCGCCTTTGACGTTATAAATTCGCACGGTTACAGAAGCGGCGTCGGAGAGATAGTAAGGTATCCACGTTTCAGGGTTGAAGGGATTCGGGAAATTTTGCATCAAACTGGTGCGTTTGATGTCTCCAAGGGTAGTGAAGTACTTGTTTTGTGGCTCAACCGAACGAAGTTCATACTGAGGATTCCATCTGGCATCCCTGTCATTGCCGGGATCGTTAGTGAGGTTTTTCAGACCTGCGCCATCGCCAAATACGAGGTATATCTCGCGCTTTCCATCTCGTCTGGTTTCAAATAGGATGCGTCTCCCTTTGGCGGACCATCTGGGTTTATTATCACTCTTTTCGTGATTACTGAGATTGAGTTGATTGTTCCCGTCGGGGTCGGACCTATAAATCTCCCAATTGCCGTCGCGTTTGCTTTCAAAGACGAGGCCCCCGGGGGACCAGTCAGCTTTTCGATCGTCCTTATCATTTTCAGTTATCCGCGTAAGGACTGCTCCGTCAATGCTGACGGTATAAATTTCCCAGTTGCCGTCCCGCTTCGATTCAAACACCACTGATTTTCCGTCTGGAGACCAACGGGGCAACCGATCCTCCGCTTCATGGTTGGTAAGGTTTATCTGATTTTTTCCAAGACCTCGTTTTTCTGCGTCGGCAATATAAATATCCATCTGAGCTCGTTCGTTGATTTTGTTGCGTTCGCTCTGAAAAGTGATCTTGGTTCCGTCAGGAGACCATACGCCTGCTTGATCTTGACCAACGCCCTCACCTTCTGCATTTGTTATGTTTACCAACGCGCCCGCTTTGCCTCTTGCATCTATAGTCAGGAGGCCTATATCCCAGTTGTCAGCGTTTGGAAATCCCGTAGAATAGAGCAGAAGGCGTGGCTCGCCGGCGGGTGCCCACTGCGGTTCACCCAATTTTGTACCCGGTCCATCGGGCGGACCTGTCAAGTTGCTCTGTTTTGGCTTTGCAGGGTCGGTGAGGTCAACGACAAAAATATCGAAGTTCTCGCCGCCGCGCACATTGGCGTCGAAAACGATTTTTGTTCCATCGGGAGACCATTCGGGGATGAACACCTTGGCTTTGTTCTTTGTGAGCTGCTTAATCTCGCCATCGTCATACAACAGATGAACCTCATCGTCACCAGAGCGGTCAGAGACAAAAGATGCCATAGGCACCTGCGCGTATGCCGAACCGATGAGCAGGAGGGCTAAACTTCCCAGTAGGGCAATAATAACACCTTGACGTAACATTGTTAGCTCCTTTCCAAAGATAGTAAGCTCCTTTCAACAGAGATAAGAGATTTATGCAAGATGATGGTGAAAGTGTAATGGAGAGCAACAGTAGATCTGAAACTCCATTACACCTCACCACACAAATGGTTTTACTGAGTGACTGCTGGTGTTCCACCACGTTTTAGGATGCCCCAAGTGGTGGCCAGTTTCCCTTTGCTCTCAACAGCTCGGGGATCTTTTCTTGGAAATTCTGTGGGCCAAGGATCATCATCCGGTTGCTCGTCTTGGTCTTGGCTCAGCAGCAGCTGATCAAGATTATGCGGATGTTGTCTCGGCTGTGAACGTACAATGTGGAGACCGCGTTCTTTTGCTTCCCACTCAACAACTGTCAGTGGTGGCACGCCTTGGCTGAGCCACTTGTAGATGCCGGCATCGAAAACGTCGCGCCAGTTACCCAAGCCACGCCCCATAAAGTCTGGGTCCGCCGTGTGATCTGTGGTGCCGATCTGGTCATTAAACTGGAGCCAAAAGGCGTCAGTACCGGTGTTGCCGTCGCTTTTGCCTCTTGCCCAGATGTAATAGGTGCCTTCGTCGCACCAGAACTCAACTTCCCACCATGCATTTGGATCCGCAATCGGTGGGGCATTTGAGCCACCAATAAATTGGAAGGCAAGACCGTTAGAAGCATCGGCATCTCGTGCAAATGCGGTATTCTCTGGTGATGTCTCACCATAATCTCTGATTGTCTCTGCGCTGATGACAACCTCGGTAATCGCAGCAAAGCTACTAGCAGCCATACCGACGACGCAAAGTGCCATAAGGGTGCAGATTAATAAACTTGGTGCTCTCATTTTAAACAACCTCCTAAATAGGTTATTAACTATTTGGTGTGTACAGATACAAACGAACTATTTTCCCTACAAATCTTCTCCCAGCTAATCCTACCAAGGCCGAACCCTTATGAAATAGGGAGTTGAAGTGGCGACAGCTGCAGGGATTACTAGCCCTTTTGTAAAATCAGTGTAGCATTAGTCACTACATTTTAGCAAAGATTTCCGAATAATGCAACCCTTAAAATGAACCAAAATCTCAGAATAGTTTCAAAATAGTTATGGAAACCTACATGGACAACCCTCAATAATCATCAATTTCACTCCTGTATCCTACCATTTTGGTTGGACGTTTTCCCTCTCTTAGTGTGCTGAACAGATGCTTACGCTGCTGAGTCGGCAGAATCACGACGAAAATTTCTTGAGTTTGTTGTAGGTTTTTGATACACTACCATTGAAACGAGAGGGACCGAATCTATCTATTCGTCCTATCGGAGGATATACACAGACATACCGCCAGCTTGGGAGGTTTGAATGTCAGAAGCGGTCAGTGACACGACTATTGAAAACTACAAAGGTCTCTTACAACAATATTGTCAAAAACGAGCGATAGGCGATTTAATCTATACAACGGATCAGCAAGGGACAGCCAACGAGCCGAGTTGGGTTGTTACCATTAAGTATGGAGAAACAACCTACACCACGCCTGCACCGATTCAAGGATCTAAACGTTGGGCAGAAAAGATGGCAGCCAAGCAGGTCTTGGAGCATATAGAATCCCACCAAGAAACGTTTCTAGCAGGCGGTTCTGAGTCCCAATCGCATCGGGGTGATTCCATTGAGATAACTGAAATGCAGGAACACCCAACGGAAGTATCGTCGCCAGCCCCCCTTTACGTGCCAACCGAGCTTGTAACCACGGCACTTGGCATTGCTAATCATCGATTGGCTGGACTACAGCGCGGCATTCGCTACCGTGACTCGGTAGAATCCAAACAAGGTAACCAAATGTTTGCGGAGCACCTAGCAGAACTCACAATGCAAATTGTGCGCGAGGTTGCCGACGCCGCAGAGGTTGCCGGGGTAAAGTTTGGTAACACAGCGCAACCTGAATCTGCTGACTTTGGGAATATGTCGAAAGAAAGGAATAAATAATGTCTGATAGCCCAAAACACACCAACCGGCTCATCAACGAGACGAGCCCCTATCTTCTGCAACACGCTCACAATCCCGTTGATTGGTATCCGTGGAGTGACGAAGCACTCGCGCAAGCCGAACAGCAGGACAAACCTATTCTGTTGAGCATCGGTTACGCTGCTTGCCACTGGTGTCATGTCATGGAGCATGAATCTTTCGAGAATGAACAGATTGCCGCGATCATGAATGAGTATTTTATTAACATAAAGGTTGATCGTGAAGAGCGTCCAGATTTGGACGAAATCTACATGAACGCGGTCCAAATGCTTACGGGACAGGGCGGTTGGCCCATGACCATGTTTCTGACGCCGGAGCTAAAACCGTTCTACGGCGGCACCTACTTTCCTCCCGATAACCGCTATGGTCGTCCGGGGTTTCCTCGTGTGCTGCTCGGTGTGGCAGAGGCATACCGTGAGCGTCGTGATGCGGTGGGGGAACAAGCGGACCAGATTATTAACAACCTGAATCAGTTGTCTGCAATGGAGGGGCATGGTCATCAGCTGACGGCTGACATGCTGGATCAGGCATATCAGGATTATCTTTCACGATTCGATCATCATGAGGGTGGATTTGGGAGTGCGCCCAAATTTCCACCGAGTATGGGACTCTCGCTGTTGTTGCGCCATTGGCACCGGACAGGGAACGCTAACGCGCTTAATATGGTCGAAGTGACATTAGAGAAGATGGCGCGCGGCGGAATGTATGATCAACTTGGCGGCGGATTCCATCGCTACTCGGTTGATGAGAGGTGGCTGGTTCCGCACTTTGAGAAGATGCTGTACGACAACGCGCTGTTGAGCGTCGCTTATTTGGAAGCATATCAGGCAACCGGCAAAGCCTTTTATCGCCAAGTTGCCACGGAAACACTTGACTACGTTTTGGCTGAGATGTACGATGCAGATAAGGGTGGATTTTACTCAACACAAGATGCTGACAGCGAGGGAGTTGAGGGCAAATTTTTCGTCTGGGAGCCAGACGAGGTGGAACGGTTGCTCGGCGAGGAGAAAGCCAAGATTTTCTGCGAGTATTATGATATCACTGAGATTGGCAATTTTGAACACAAAAACATCCTTCATGTGCAGACTCCGGCAGAGTTGGTTGCTAAAAAACTGAGCATGGATCTGGGCGAGTTAGAGGATATACTTGCTGAAGGCAAGCAAAAACTCTTTGAAGTCCGTGAAGAACGGATTAAGCCCGGTCTAGACGACAAGATTCTCACAAGTTGGAACGGTCTGATGATTCGGAGCATGGCAATGGGGTATCAGGTCACCGGCGATGAACGTTATCGGGAAGCCGCAGAAAAATCTGTGAGATTTTTGTTGTCGGAACTTTCCCAAGGTGATGGACTGTTACTCCGGACACACCGTGCAGGCAAAAGCCACTTGAATGCTTATCTTGAAGATTACTCTTACTTTGTTGCTGGGTTAATCAATCTCTATGAGGCAACCTTCGTAGTTGAGTGGTTGAGAGAGGCTGAACGGCTGAATGAGATCATGATCGAGCAGTTTTGGGACGAAGAGAGGGGTAGTTTCTTCTTTACAAGCAAGAATCATGAAACCCTTATCGTCCGGTCGAAGACGGGCTATGACGGCGCAACCCCCTCCGGCGTGTCGATGGCTATCCATAATTTGCTGCGGCTCGACAAACTCCTCAATCGACCAGATTTCCGGGAAAAGGTGGAGACGACGGTTGATGTCTATTACCATCAGATTGAACATTCTCCCAGTGGATCTGCGCAGATGCTCTGTGAACTCGATTTTCTCCTATCCACACCCAAAGAGATTGCGATTGCTGGTCAATGGGAGAATGCGGATACTCAGGCTGCGTTAGCAGCTGTTCATAACCGTTATATTCCCAACAAGGTGCTCGCTTTGGCTAGCGACCGAGAAGATGTCGGTGGTCTGATTCCTCTCCTTGAAGGCAAGACGCAGGTTGATGGGAAGGCGACAATCTATGTTTGCGAGAACTATACGTGCCAAGCACCAACGACGGATGTGGAGGAATTAACGGAGCTGCTTCAGTAGGGTGAAGGCTGCTCATCAATCTGGAAGGAAGTTGACCCGCAGATGAGGCAAGGAGATTACTGTGAACGAAGATGAACTAGAGCGGAGAGAACAGGCGTTGCTTTACCTGCTTGAGGGGGAAGCACACCAGATGCGTGGTGAGTTCGGACGCGCAATTGCGCTATACATGAAGTCAATTGCTCTCTATCCTACCGCGAAAGCACACACATGGCTTGGCTGGACCTATAGCATGATGGGGCGTTTAGAAGACTCGATTGATGAGTGCCACAAAGCCATTCGTTTGGACGCCGATTTTGGTAATCCCTATAACGATATCGGTGCGTGTCTGATACAACTTGGCGAATATGATGCGGCTATCCCTTGGTTGGAGAAAGCGATTGAAGCACCAGACTACGAGGCACGGTGTCATCCTCACATGAATCTTGGGCGTGTCTGGGAGCATCGGTTGGAGTGGGATAAGGCGATCGCAAGCTACAAACGTGCTTTATTTGAAAGTCCGGATTATGAACCCGCATTTGTCGCGCTAAGGAAATTACGGGCGAAGTTGAATTAGATTACAATCACCTAAGTTGCCACTTACATTTTAATTCAATATATCTGTTGTCGTATTGGGGTATGTTAGTTCATTAATTCATTTGGAACGCAGGCATCAGAACAACATGCCTACTACCAGCGGCTTGGGCTAAAATAAGGAGAAAACTATGGCGGTTTTGGAAGGCGGTCAGATTATTACGAAGGTCCTGAAGCAAGAGAATGTGGAGTATTTGTTTACGCTCTGTGGTGGGACGATCGAATCGATTTATGAAGGGTGTTTGAACGATGGCATCAAGATCATTGATACGCGCGTGGATCCATCTGCGACAATGATGGCGGATGCGTATGCGCGGGTCACCGGGGGGGTCGGTGTCAGTGGTGTTACACGTGGACCGGGGCACGCTGCGATGATCTATGGACTAGCAACGGCGCACATGATGGGCAGCCCGCTCTACTCGATAAGTGGCAACAGTGATGCCGACCAGATCGATATGGGCGGTTCGCAGGAATATAACCAGACCGGGTTGGTCAAGCCTATTACCAAGTGGACACGGTTGGTGGCACAGACCGAGCGACTGCCGGAGTATGTGGGCACAGGATTCCGTAAGGCGCTGGGAGGGCGTCCGGGGCCCGTTCACTTGAACGTGCCCTATGACGTTTTGTACGACAAAATCGACGATGCAGAAATCGATTATCCCGAACCGTCGAACTCTCGTGCGAACGGTAGAATCCACGGTGATCCGGAGCAGATAGATCGCGCGTTGAAACTGTTGGCGGGTGCAGAAAGCCCGGTAATTATCGCCGCAGGTGCGACTCACTGGCAGGACGCCGCAGGTGCGCTCTTAGATTTTGTGGAGGCAACGGGGATACCGTTTTTCTCAAGAGGCGGCGACGTCAACGCAATTACCCGTCCGCATCCGCTCTTTTTTGGAATGGCGAGCACGCGATTCGGCAATGCCTCAAAAGAGCTGCGTAATGCGGATGTCGTTCTTGCGTTGGGGGTTAAATTTGACACAACCATCAGCTACGGCAAACCGCCACTCTTTCACCAAGATGCTAAGTTTATCTGCGTCGATATTGATGCGGAGGAGATGGGAAAGAACCGTCCCTTTGATGTTGGTATCATCGGTGACTTGCAACCCGTCCTGAATGAGATGACAAACGGTGTCTCCCAACACGATTTTCACAAACCGACCGATTGGGTTGAACGACTCAGTCTCGTCCGTCAAGGTTTTCGGGAGCGGCTCGCTAAAGCGGAGAACTCCGACAGTGTTCCTGTTCATCCGCTGCGTATCTGCAAAGAGGTGCGTGAACTTTTCGGGGATGATGCCACAATCTCCCTCGATGGCGGAGATGCCTCACTCTTTTCGCACATGGCACTTGATCACTACCACCCACCCTACCTACTATTCACAGGTCCCATCGGTGGAATTGGGCAGGGAGTCCCCTTCGCATTGGCGGGTAAGGTGGCAAGACCAGATCAGCCCAGCGTCCTAATCACCGGTGACGGCTCCTTCGGTTACGGCATCATCGAGTATGATACCGCACTCAAGCATGACTTGCCGATCATCTCAATCGTTTCAAGCGATGAGGCGTGGGGCATTGTGAGGCACCCACAGATCCAGCGCTACGGCTTGGATCGCGCCGTTGCGACGGATCTCCGGGCAGTTAGTTATGAGCGGGTTGCCGAAGCACTGGATTGTTACGGAGAGCTTGTCACGAAACCGGATGAAATCGGTCCCGCGCTGCAGCGTGCTGCCGACTCAGGGAGACCAGCGGTGATTAATGTCCCCACAATCTTTACGAGTGCGGCAGCGTACTGCCCGCAATAGGTTTAATGGGCTTCCCACGATGTCCGCTTCAGCGGATCGTGAACATCAATTGTCAGCGAAGGACCAAAGCCCTCAATCTCCAGACGCAGATTATCACCATCTTGGATCGGTGCCAAGGCATAGTGATGGGTTCCTGTGTTTACGACATTGCCGGGTTCAAGCGTTATAACCTTGGTAACCTCTTCTAACACCTCTGGTATGAAACGCGCCATAGAATCAGAGGAGAAGTCGTGCCGAAGTTCGTCATTGACCCAGAGCTTAATGCCGAGGTCGTTTGGATCGGAAACCTCGTCCGCAGTGACCAGCGCCGGTCCCATCGGAGCGAAGGTATGCCAGCTTTTTCCGAGGAAGAAACCGCCGGGAAGACCACGGGCGGACACATCGATAAACTGGGTATAACCGAAAACATGATCCATCGCCTCAGCTTGTGAGAGATGGCTCGCTGTTTTACCGATGACTACACCGAGTTCAGGCTCGAAGTGAAAAACAGTCGCATTTGTGTCGGGGAGTTGAACCGTATCACCCTTTCCGACGATACCTGTCGGAGATTTGAGGAAGGCGTTAAAGTCTCCTCGCTCGGGGGCAGCAGGTTCTATATAATTGCCGGCAAGACAGACCAATTGATTGGGTCTGGGTAGGGGCGCCCTGAGACGTACACTATCGACTGCCGTTCCCGCATTTGCTTCAGCGGCTTGTGCGATCTGGGGTTGTAGGTCGTCCCAATCTTTGATAAGTGTTTCGATAAGTTCTTGGGGGCTGTGGTAGGAAATACCTCCTAGCGCTGACGCCACATCAACAATTTGATCGCCGTTGATTACGCCTAGTTCATAGTCATTGAAAAATGCAAGTTTCATCTGATATTTTTCCTTTCGATCTTTGATGATAGTAGAAGTGAAGATTCAAAGGGTTACTGAGCCCTCACGCAACGAAAACCGTAGTTGCCGTAAGTGTTCGAGGGTAAAGCCCAGTTGCGAAGTGCAACGCGCATGAGTCTCGGACCATAGTTCCACGAGCCACCGCGCAACACGCGAGCTGTTGTAGCACTTGTAAAATAATCTATAATACTCGTTATGGTGCCGCCTGCAATTGGGTTGGCACGGGGGGAACGCACGTAGAAATCCTCTTGATATTCGTCTAGGCACCACTCCCACACATTGCCCGCCATGTCATACAGACCGTACCCGTTGGGCGGATATTTACTCACAGGTGTCGTATTACCAACATTTCTCCCGTAATTCGCCTTACCGCTATCAATGCTCCCCTTCCACGGATACATTTCACCCGACAAACCACCCCGCGCCGTATACTCCCACTCTGCCTCTGTTGGTAGTCGTTTCCCTTCCCACTGGGCATAAGCCACCGCTGCATACCAACTCACGTACACAACCGGGTGATTCGCTTTCTCGCTGGGATAGTCATTCCCATTCCAGTGTCTCAAATACCCTCCATCATAGAACCGCCTATCAATGTGATCTTTTTGCCACTGCGGATTGGCATCAACAAACTGCTTATATTGTGCATTGGTCACCTCATATTTGTCCATATAGAACCCATCAATATAGACGGTGTGCAGCAATTGTTCATCGTTATCTCCCTCTGGGTCGTTGCTCCCCATCTGAAATTCACCGTCGGGAATCGGCACCATCCCTTCAGGAGGCAGCTCTTTGGTCTCCGGCAAATTGGTTTTCACCAAGTCTTCGCAGTGGAAGCCTCACCCTTTAGGGCAAGGAGGAAACTGCGCTCCCTTTTTGTTGTTTTTGTAATCTACCTTACACTTTTCAGATAGATTTGTGATAGAATATAGTCCGTAACTCGATGACTTAGGAAAAACGCTCGTTTTTCGCTGCCCTCTCGCTTCGATGCGAAAGGTGTGGTTTGTCTGAGGTTTCGCCCGGAAGGTGAAGCCGTGATAGCACCGCTAGGCGGTGAATCCTTCTAAACAGTTGCTGCGACTGTTCGGTGGCGGGTGTGTAAAGTTACGAGCCAGAGCCGAGAAACCGCGTTATCTCTTAGGACTTTTATAGCACCAAGATAGCGTCGCGTCCCGATAAATCGGGACAAGCGTAAGTCCCGTTGGACAGGCGACAAGTTTCTTAATCCCGATTTATCGGGGCCCGTCCTTCAGGGCGGGGTAGCTGACAAAGAAAATTCCTCCACTGAAAATTTTTTAGCCGAACTACAAAGTGCCCATACTCTCAACGATGATTTTCATTATAGCACGAGTTGTGCAACTGTCAAGATGCTTTCCAAACATCTGAGGTTCATGTTAAGAAATCGTCCAACAGAAACCGAGTTTTTTTGCCGACCCGTCGGCATCCACGCTACGCGGGACTTCAAAACTCGGTTTCTCTTAACGTCTTGCACTTTCTTGTTACATGAGCCACATTTGATATTTCAATCCAGCCTGTCTAACAGACAAAAGCAGGAAATTTCCTTCTACCCTATGCTACATACAGAACATCTCAATCATCTGTCCATATACCCCAACCGCTTCTGAAAGTTGTGCTATGTCAATCCATTCTCCGACGGTATGCGCTTGAACAATGTCGCCAGGGCCCAGGATAACAAGTTGCAAGTGGTTCTTGAAAGCGTGGGCGTCCGTGCCGAATGGCACTGTCCCCGGCTTAGTTGTGCCGGTGGCTTTCAACCCCGCTTGGACAATCTCAGCATCGGGTGAGACGTAGAACGGCGTTCCTTTATTCGAGGAGGTTTCAAGCCCATATTTCTCGGCGATTTCTGTTATCATTGCAATGACATCGTCGCTACGATCATTCGGCATTGGTCTAAAGCTGAGGGTACAGGTTGTTTTCGCTGCAGCGACGTTTGGTCTACAGCCACCGTCATCAAGCACCATATTGAATCCGTTCGTCGGCGGATTAAACTCTTTATTCATGAAGGATTCGTCGGTCTTGAATAACTTTGCCAACTCCGCCATCTCAGCGAGGAAAGGTGCTATTAAGAAGTTCGCTGAAATACCTTTATCTGTGCTTGTATGGGCTGCCCGACCTTTCGCGGTTACGAAGACGCGTCCGCCTCCTTTGTGGGCGTAAACGGGAGTCAATCGTGTCGGCTCGGCAATGACACCGTGTTTAGGGCGTTCCGCTTTGAAGAACTCCGACTCCTCTGCAACTTGGCGCGCTCCCCCACCGCTAATTTCTTCGTCCGCGGTGACGACAATAAAGAGTGGTTTCTTCAAATCGGCAGCATTGATCTTTGCGCCTGCAGCAATCGTCGCAGCTAACGGGCCTTTCATGTCACAACTGCCGCGACCAAAGAGGCGACCATCTTGAATTACTGGGTCGAATGGGTCCCACTCGCCTTCCAAGCCGGGAACAGTGTCTGAATGGGAAAAGAGTCCAAAACCATCGGCCCCCTCTCCCTTTTTGCCCACTAGACTTACCTTTCGCTCACCATTGTCATCGACGTATTCCAGACGCTCAACCTCAAACTCACATCCCTTTAGTGTATCTTCAAGGAGGTCCGAAACCTCCTTATTGCTCCGTTGGCTGACGGAGTTTATTGATACAATGTCCCTAGTCAATTGAACGACATCAAGTCCCATCAAGAATGAACTCCTATCCAAAAAATTGACTCATCCTAAAAAATAAACGATCACTTGTCGTAGAGTCAGGATAAGTAACGTACTCTGTGAAATTACTTTATTGAAAACAGATGCGGCGATCGCAATAGATTGCAAACGCAGGATCATATTCTCACGCCGTGGTGCTAGTACCATCGCGTTACAAGTGATACGGCAACAGTCCATGCCAATCGCTGTCACAGTTAGCTTACTACTTCGGAATGGTCTAACCACTATCGCATCGCACCACATTTTCTCAAAACCGTGTTATGCTATCATATATTCAAACAGAGGTCTACAAAAAAATTAGTCCCTTAATTTCTTGACTTTTCCTTAAAACACGGTTAAAATGATTGATGTCACATATCCGCGGACCTGGCTTGTCTACAGAATTTCCTTTGCGGATGGGGAAATTTTAGGACCGTAACGCATTGTTTGCTAACAACATGACCGCAGGAGGGGGAAAATAATGAAATGGAAATTTAGAACTTACTTAATCTGCGTGCTATTTGTCGTGGGCTTCACTGCTTGCGGAGGAGATTCGGAAGATGAGGCGGATAAGCAGCCCGAAAAGCCCACGACATCAGGTGGTGGCGATGTCATCAAACTACCTGAGGTTGATTATGCACTCGAGGAAGAAGCACTCCGAGAGGTTTTCACCCTACACGCCGAAGGTATCGGAACGAAGGACCCTGACGAGTTTATGCCGTATTGGTTGAAGAGCGAGAGCGAGGATGTTTTTGTCGCTTGGGATTTTTGGGCAGGAGCGTTTGAGAAGCACCTCGGTTGGAAAGCGATCAAAAAGGGGTGGGAAGGTATCTTTCGCCTGCGCAGCGGTAAAATGAGCGTTGAATTCGAGAGCATTGCAATTGATAAATTCGGCAAAAACGCCACGTTATACGGCAAATATCGATGGGCGGTGAGCGGTGGGTTCATTGCTTCGATGGTAAAGAAGGACCGTGACGACGGGTGGAAAATTGAGCAAGTTGATTACACAAATAAAAAGTTTGGAGACCAGGTCGATGAACTTAAGGATCCTGCGTATGTGAATCCTCCACCCGAAGATGAGTAGAAGTGAACATTGGTTGAATTATCTATGCATAGGGGACTTTCATTAGCAACATGACCGCAGGAAGGAGAAAACAATGGAGCGGAACTTTATAGCTTACTTAACCTGTGCGCTATTTATCGTGGGGTTCATTGCTTGTGGCGCGGATTCGACCGACGAGACAGATAAGCAGCCAGCACAACCGTCAACCCCGCCAACGACGTCGGGCGGTGGCGAAGTCGTACAAATTATCGTTGATTATCCAGCCGAAGAAGCGGCAATTATCGAGGCTTTTACCCTACACGCCGAAGCCATTGGAACCGAGGATCCCAACAAATTTATGGCCTACTGGTTGAAAAGCGAAAGCGAAGATGTTTTTGTCGCTTGGGTTTTTTGGGCAGGAGCGTTTGAAAAACACCTCGGTTGGAAAGCAGTCAAAAAGGGGTGGGAAGGTATCTTTCACATACGCAAAGGCAACATGAGCGTTGATATCAATAGCGTCGCAATCAATACAACCGGCAAAAAAGCTAACGTGCGCGGCAGTTATCGGTGGGCGGTTAACGGTATTGTAACCGCATTAATGGTAAAAGACCGTGAAGAGGGGTGGCAAATTAAACAAGCTGATTACACGGGTGAGAAGTTTGGTAAACAGATTGAGGAAATTGAAAATCCCGCATATGTGAATCCTCCACCCGAAGATGAGTAAAAGCGAGTCACGGCTGAGATACTTCAGGGGTTGCGTGGTGGTTTAGGCTGGCTGTCTTAGCGCAAAATGGCACTTGGCTTCCAGCGTAACAGCTGCAAAGATAGCGGAGACCGAGTTTTCCCAAAAAACTCGGTCTCCGCATCCTTTTTCCGGGTCGTAAGAAAAGAAAGTCAGATTTGATGACAGTGTAGAATTTTGCGGAATAAGGGACACCACTGCCGTGAAATATGGCGAAGAACCCAACAAATATCATGGCTAACACTGGTGAAAGTTTCTTTTCTAAGGCAATCGCGACACCTAGTGCTAGCACAGACAAGGCGATACCTAATTCGACTGAGAATAGTGGTATACCGTTTATTCCAAGAACTCCACCGCCGAGCATAACAAGCACAAAGGTTAACGGCACCCTCCATATAGCTAGCCCACCCATTTGTGCGCTCAGAATTCCTACGCTCAACATTGCTAGAAGATGATCAAATCCAAGAACTGGGTGCGTTAGTCCGGCCATGAATCCGCCGTCCCTTTGTGTGCGTAGGAGATGCTTGGAAGAAACGATACGATTCCCACCGCTGCTAGAACGATTTTCCTCATAAACTTTCCTTTCGTGTTATTGTTTCTATGTCTTGGATTTTACGGTTAGCGTTCAATCCGGCTTAGATCCCTGTGCACTCTAGTTCGGGCATACGAAATGTGCCTACTACCGGCAACTTGGGATATTATACTACGCTGTGAATGAAATCGTCAATTTTTGCTGCTTCCTGAGCATTGGAACAACGCATAGGAGTCGTCTTCTCTATCCTTACCTTTATGCTGTCACATTTCTAATGTGGCACTTATGGCTGCGAGGGTGTAAGTGCGGGCAGGTAATCTGGCGTAATCTCGTCATCGTCGCAGAGTACGACTGCCCTTGATATGACCCCATACAACTCGCGAACGTTTTCTGGCCAATCATATTTGCAAAGCAGGTTCATTGCTGCATCGGATACTTGGGGCGGATTCTTGCTGTCTAATTCCGCCTGTTGTTCAACGAAATGCTGGACCAGAGCAGGGAGATCGTCAAGACGTTCTCGGAGTGGTGGGGATTGCACTATACAGACACTCAGGCGGTAGTATAGATCAGATCTAAACTTCTTTTGATCGACAAACTGCTTGAGATCTCCATGAGTTGTGCCGATAATACGGACGTTGGCATAGATCGGCTTTGTCCCGCCAACACGGGAGAAATAGCCGTTTACCAGAAAATCGTGCAAGCGATTTTGGGTTTCAAGCGGAAGTGCATCAATCTCATCAAGACATACTGTGCCGCCATTTGCTATTTCGAGCATTCCTTTTTTTTGATTAGCTGCCCCCGTGAAAGCCCCTTGCTCATGACCAAATATTTCACTATTGATGAGCGTTGAGTGTGTTGATGCAGTGTGAAAAACGACAAAGGGACCGCTTGCATACTTACTATTGTAGTGGATTATCCGGGCGACTAACTCTTTCCCTGTTCCCGTTTCCCCTTGAATTAAAACAGGCGATTGCGTCCCTGCGATTTTATGTAAGTTAGTACGAAACTGTTCCGTCCACTTGCTTGTGCCGATCAACTCGACTTTGGGAATTGATGGAGCCGGTGACCGCTGTGACGTTTCCATTGCGCTCAAGAGTTCCTCGGCTTCATCGATGGTAACTTTGTGGTCATGAAGGAGAGTGAGTACCTTCCGTTGTGCTGCATACATAATTATACCTCCGATTTTTTGGATGGTTAACTGACTAAATTCAGCTGTATTTCGTGCTATTCGGATTTGTCAGGGGCGCTGCTAAGTGTTTGCATGGCTGCGATGCCTTCCTGAGGGGACATCTCGCCACTTTCGATTGCCTCAAGGATTTCGAGTTGCTCCCGCCGTTCTGCGTGAGGTGCATAGCCCAGTGCGTCAATGACCTCGTCCAGCTTTTTTCGCACTGTTGGGTATGAGATTCCCAGTTCTTTTTCCACCTCCTTGATATTGCCTCTGGCAACGAGGAACGCCTCGACAAATTGCTGCTGATCCGAGGGGAGCAATCCAAGTTTGGAAATTGGGAAACTTCCTTCCATTGCCATTTCGCAGGAAGTACATTTCAGTTTGACAGGTTCAAGCCGTCCGTCGCAGATTGGACAGTTGCTGATTGGTTTGCGCATAAACACTACCTCTTACAAAAAGAATTCAGATTTTACTGCCACATATTATAACCGACAAAATAATAAATGTCAATAATAATAATTAATAAAATTTATTTTTAAGATATGTTTATGAATTATATTGACCTAAAACATTGATGTTCAACAGAATCGCTTCTAATTGCGCTATTGGCTCATAACGCGGAATAGCGCAAAAAAAACTTAAGTGATCACATGGGCCCTTGGTTTACCGGCTTCGACGGTTTGCGCTAAGAGACAAAAGACATGATAAAGCGCAAATGCAACAAATCGTTCGATAACAAAACTCTTATAACAGATCCGATCTCCCTGCTTGATTACCTGTTTCTATTTTGTTCTTGGTAGTGTTGTGGTATAATTATTACTAGATTACCCTTGACCCCTGACCTTCCAAAACAGAGGAGAAACCCATGAAAATCGGAATTGGTGCCTCAACTGACCTTGAAGCAACCGTTGAACGTTGCAACCAACTCGGCGTAGAGCGTGTTTTTATCAGTTGTGCTTCCCTGCCCGGATATGCCGAAAATGGGTGTCCGGCTCCGGACAGTCTGCGAGAACTCAAGGGACGGTTAGAGGACAACGGCATTAAAGTGCCAAGTGCGACCTATTGGTTTGCGAAGTGGCCCCCGCGACCTTGGCGTAACGGCTCGACGAATCCAGACATATTGCTTAATCGCGATCGTCGCTGCATTGATGCGATGCTGCGGATGATCGAAGTTTTGGGAGCAGTTGGTATCACAGCAGTATTGCACTACGTTGATATCGGCAAGCCGCTGGATCTCGCGCAGGAAGAGACGTGCTGGGAGGGACTGATTGACATCTACCGTGAACTGATGCCGGTGGCAGAGGCTAACAATGTCAGAATTGGAAATCACAGTCTCCACCGACTCCTGCCCGATGGTGTGCGTGAACGCGCTGTTGCGGAAGGCGTCAGAATTGAAGATTATGGGAGCTATATGACCGAGGATTGGGGTGGCCCCTTCCTTGTTGGAACTTGGAAAGAATTACGGCGCTTGGTGAATGCAGTTCCGAGCCCATCGAATGGTGTGACGTTGTGTACCGGTATGGATATCCCCGGTGGAGATGTACCGTCGTTGGTGGGAGAGTTTGCGGGCAAGATCCATTTCTGTCAACTCCGGGATCACTCGGATCGGTGGCCCTCCGGACGGGAGGGGCCTCTTGGCGAGGGGCGGGTAGAGCTTCCTGCCATAATCGCTGCCTTGCGCGATGCCAACTATCAGGGCATCCTGAATCCGGAGCATCTGGGTCAACCGAGACATCCGGGCGAGGATTTGGAAGCGAAGGCGGTTGATTATATTAAATCCATATTAGCTGAACTTTGAGAGTCAATCAGCCGAGGAGTGAAGGTATGCAGACACGGAAACTGGCAACACTTGCGGTGCCGCCTATCGGAATGGGCACTTGGAAGACGTTTGATGTCCGCTCAAAGGCGGACATTGCTATTCGTAAGGAGATCATCACAGCCTGTCTCTCGGAGGGTGTTTCCTTCCTCGACTCGTCGCCGATGTACGGCGAAAGTGAAAGTGTGGTTGGCGTAACCACCGAAGGTAAAGGAGAACAGTTTCAGTTGGCGACGAAAGTCTGGTGTACGGGGTTGGCACAGGGCAAAGCGGAAATCGCTCAATCTTTTGAACGGTTTCGGACCGACTATATTGATGTTTTTCAGATCCATAATCTCTTGGACTGGGAAACCCACCTGCCAACCCTAGAAGGGTTGAAAGCGGAAGGGAAAATCGGTCTTATCGGAATCACACACTATATGACCGCCTCCTATCCGGAGATGATTCGAATCATGAGGGGCGGGCGGATCAGTACAATCCAGATCCCGTATAACGTATTGGAACGGACGTGTGAACAGGAGATCTTGCCGCTTGCTGAGGATCTTGGTATTGGCGTGATTGTGATGCAGCCGCTCGGCGTCGGGGGATTGGTGATGGGACTCAAAAGGGAACCGAATCTCGCGCCACTTGAAGCACATGGGATAGAAACGTGGGCGCAGGCATTATTGGCATGGATTCTCGCGGATACGCGGGTGAGCGTCGTGATCCCAGCGACATCAAAACCGGAACGGATTCGAGAAAATGCTGCAGTGGGGGCATTGCCTTCACTGCCAAAAGAGTTACGGACGTATATTGAGAGGGAAGCGCGACGATGCCTCTAATCACATTTTTTGGCGGAATCGAACTTGACGACGCATTGAAGAGGTGCCGCATAATCTCCTATGTGGTCTGAATTTTGCTTGACACTTCAGCAAGATCTTTGCTACTATTCCGACAGATCCTCGCACGGATAATCGCTGGTGTCGGTAGATAAAGATCAGGAATTTGTACCAATGTGAGGAGGCATGACCTCGATGAAATCCTATTGTGTTTTGTTGATAGCTCTCATGCAAATTGTCGTTTTAATGTGTGGACAAATCAGTTTCGCAGGTACGTGGCGCGACGATTTCGAGGACAGAATCACTAGGGAATGGAAAATTTACAATTTAGACCGTCAGGTTGAAAATTGGTGGGTCAATAAGGGCGAGGCGGTTGGACGAATCTTTAAGCGTGGGTTCATGAGTTTGTGGTTGACGGGAGAGTTGGACTGGGAGAACTACTCGGTTTCATGTCGAGGGAAATTGGTCAAGGAGCGAAACGATCCTGCATACATAGGACTCACGTTACACGATAGAGGTGAAGAGGACACCCGTTATCTGTTCTTTATTAATTTCTTTTTTGGCACAGTGTCAATCATCAAAGCGTCTCCAAGAAACTGGTCTACCCGAACATTTCCCTTTGTCTCAGACATTGACACGTGGTATCACCTGAAGGCAACCGTCAATGATGGTCAACTTGAGTTTCAGGTCAATGGTCAAGTTTTTGTGTCGGAAGATTCCTCCCCTCTCAAGTCCGGTCAAGCAGGGCTTGTTGTCGGTAATGCGGAAGGTCGCTTTGACGATGTAGCAATTACAGGGGTAAACATCAAGAACGGTGGGCCCGGGCGCGCACGCGCCGTAGATAGGCAGGAGGCACTTACGACAACATGGGGACGAATCAAACAGGATAGGTGAACGTAAGCGCTACCTTCGATGCGTTGATCGTTCGCCTCTAGGTTGGTGGATGACGAAACGCCTTTCAGATTGTCCTTGCGCCCATTGAGGGATTGTGCTACAATGAGACAGATCTTTTCATGAAAATACTGGAAACAATCCCAATGCTTTAGCGTTGGGTCAAACGACGTAATTTTGTCCCGATTCTCGGGATCCCGACCTATCGGGGCTTGCTTTTCTTAACAAAAGTATGATATAATTCTAATACGTCCAAAAGCGGGAGCATATCACCTCTACACCTTGTAGAGGCTCCCGTTCCCTCTAGTGATATGGAGGAATTGGGCGAATGGCTAACCAAGCCATATAAGGACGATAACCAAGTCCGAAAATCTGCACCGTCGTGGCGGGACACGCCAAGACGTAAAACGTCTGTGGAGAGACGGTAAGTCCTCACCCGTAGCACGAGGCACATCTTGTCGAAGCAGATATACGGCTGGGGTGCCCTTTTGGGTATGCCCGTAAGTCCGTTAAAAACTCTCAAAGGAGACTCATAAGAATCCCAATGTTTCAACTTTGGGAGCGGTCAAGGAGGCTATTGTTTGAGAAACATTGATAATCAACCGTCTGGTTTTACATCTACACAACTCCTCATTGTGATTGTTATTGTCGGGATTGTGGTTGCGGTGGTTCTAGCATCAGGTCTACTGGGGCAGGCAGGAAAAGCAGACCAAGCGCAAGCAGCGGAAGAGATTGAAACTATCGGCATCGCACTCGATACCTACGCGAAAGATAATGGAGATTATCCGTCGACTGAACAAGGACTCGCAGCACTGTGGGAAAGACCGGAACAACCGCCCATTCCTGTCAATTGGCTGGGACCGTATTTGAAGGTTCCTATCACAGAAGATCCGTGGGGAAACACTTACATCTACATCCGTCCCGGTGTCCATGACCGATACGGTTACGATCTTGTCTCGTTCGGCAGCGATGGACGCGAGGGTGGCGCCGGCGATGCAGAGGATGTCGTCAGTTGGATTCGTCCGGATGAGTAAAGTGTGGAGTTGGAAATCCACGCTGCTTTGTTAATTAATGACTAGCGGGCGGTGGAAATCGCGGCTTTCAGATCTAAAGCCCCTGTATACAGCGCTCGACCGACGATTGCGCCGTGAACCTCTATCGCTTTAAGAGCTTGAAGATCTTGGATTGATGTAATTCCACCCGAAGCGATGACATCTACCGAGACTGCGTCAGCAATGGCTTCCGTAGTTGCCAAGTTGGGTCCTTGGAGCATACCATCGCTCTTGATGTCTGTATAGATAATGGTTTGAACGCCGCAATCTTCCATCTCTCTAGCAAAGTCGAGGGCGGGTTTTTGGGAGACATCAAGCCAACCTTCCGTGGCAACCATCCCATCTTTTGCATCAATACCGACAGCGATTTGGGATCCGTACTCTTTGCACGCGGCTTCGACCAACGGCGGGTTCTTGAGAGCAGCCGTCCCCAGAATTGCCCGTGTCACACCAAGCGCTAGAACGTCAGCCAACCTTTCCATTGTCCGTATACCTCCTCCCAATTGGATAGGAATCTCAAGCATGCGGACAATTTCCTTGACGATGTGAAGATTGTCGGATACCGCGCTGAACGCACCGTCAAGGTCTACAAGATGAAGGTATTCCGCGCCACCCTGTTGCCACTGTTGGGCCATTTCTACAGGTTGTTCTGAGAAGATTGTTTCCTCGCCTGCTCGTCCCTGCACTAAATTTACACATTTTCCATTTCGAAGATCTATTGCTGGTAAAATTAACACGATTGTTAGAACTTCCTCTCTTGGCGTGAAACGCTAACCGTTTAGGTGGTGTTGATTGCGTGGATTTGAATGATTCGATGAAAGAAAGGACTCACAGATGCGTCCAGTTATTGGCATCACTTGCAGCTTGACAGCGAGCCCTATTGGCGACTCCATATACGCCCTTGAACGCAACATCGTAGCGCGCGATTATGCCCGTGCGATTGAATACGCTGGGGGCACTCCACTGCTCCTGCCACATGTTGAAGATACCGAATGCATCGACCGATACTTGGGGGTACTCGACGGACTTGTTCTCTCTGGGGGTGGTGACATTGATCCGCTACTGTTCGGTCAGGAGCCGCATCAAAATATGGGCAGCGTTGACTGCGTGCGCGATGAGATGGAGCTGCAGCTGACTCAAAAGGCATTGGATCAAGACCTACCGATTCTGGCAATATGTCGAGGGATCCAGATGCTGAGTGTCGCTGCGGGTGGTACAATCTACCAAGATATTGCGTCTGAGATGCCGCAGCCAACTTTGCGCCACTCCCAGACGGGCGCAGGTTGGTATGCGTCCCATACGATCGACATCCTATCCGATAGCCGCCTGTTTCAGATTTTCGGTAGCCTAACTACCCGTGTCAATTCGTTCCACCACCAAGCGGTGCGCGATGTTCCCGAAGATTTTATTGTCACCGCCAAAGCCAAAGATAACGTCATTGAGGCTATTGAAAGCCCAACGCACCGATTCGCACTCGGGGTGCAGTGCCACCCTGAGATGATGTGGGAACGCCATCCAGAAGCGCTGAATCTGTTTACGGCGTTTTTGAAAGCGTGCCAATAACCAATGGGATTTTTCAGGTTAGCTGCTCACCTTTCTATTCTTACTACGCCCAGATTTGGCTTTCACGCCCTTCTACGCGATGATCGTACAGTAATTTTGTCTCCTCCGGGAACGTATCAAAAACGTCCGTGGGGATAGGTGCTGTATTGACGCCGAAGAATTCCAGATTGAGCCACCATGGTGCATAGCGCACGACCACTGCGGCTCGTGGCTTTTCACTGGGACTGGCTGCGTTTGAGTGCCAGATACGGCTGTCCATTATCAGTACGCTACCGGCGTCACCGGTTGCTTGCAATTCGCCCGGAATTGGTGCAAACTCGTCGATCCCGTCATTTTCGCCTCGCGGATTTTTTTGGCTTACGTGCGTGCCGGGCACCACCCATGTGCCGCCGTTGCTGGTTGTGAACGGGGTGAGCATCCACAATGTGGTAATACCGAGCACCGCTTTGGGAAAAGGTTGGCTGACGTGCCACGGTTGTTTGAGATCGTGCGGGAAGTCCGAGTGGTAAGCGCGATTCAATTCGTAGTGTGGCGGGCGAATCTTGTACTCGGTTTGGGAAATCCGTACCTGTGGTCCCAAGATCGCTTTAACAACATTTAACAAGTGTTTGTTAGACAGGTGAGGTGCCAGCGACGGAAAAAAGGCGATGACGTTTTTTGACCATCGATCATGTTCTTCGCTAAATTTCTTATACGATGGCTCAGATGTCTCTACCTCCTCGCGCACGGCATCCACTTCATCTGCGGGGATGATACCGTCCATTACGCACCATCCCTCTTGCTCCAATTGGGTGACATACTTATCGGTTGCCCTATCTACTCTCTCCATAAATTCACTCTCCTTTTTGAAAGACAGTTGTGAAAACCTTAACGATATGTCAGGCGGGGTTCTTCACGCCGTTTCTTCAAGCCGCTTTCGGTGTAAAAAGCCCTTCCACCTTGAGATAGCCATCTTGTTTATAGGATTCGACCTGCTTTTCGGTCAGCATCTTTTCTCTCCTTCGCTTGTAAAATAATGACTACGCTGCGAGCGCTTCCATCTGTTGAGTATATTCGCCATAACGCGCAGCGCTGTTGCACTTTGCTCGATGGTAGAAGACCTTCTGCGCTTTGGCAGCATTGGCGGGGTTTCCACCCCATGCTTCAAGTGTTGGTCCCTGTAATGCCCGCCCGTAAGAGAAGCTGAGTTCCCATGGGCAGTTGCCGATGGCGTTCATGGCGTTAAGATGTTCTGTTGCTATTTTAGCACTTTGACCACCGGAGAGGAAGACTATTCCGGGCACCGCTGCAGGTATAGCGCGTCGGAAACAGCGCACGGTCGCCTCGGCTACCTCTTGGACTCCTGCTTGCACTGGGCAGTCGGTTCCAGAAAGTACCATGTTCGGCTTGAGCAGGGTTCCCTCAAGGACAACCCGATGTGCATGAAGTTCAAAATAGACCCGTTTCAGTGTTGCTTCTGTAATCTCCTCGCAGCGCTCAATGGTGTGTGTCCCCTCCATTAGGATCTCTGGTTCGACGATGGGGACAAGTCCAACCTCTTGGCATATAGCTGCGTACCGTGCTAACGCGTGTGCATTGGCATCAATGGCAAATTGCGTCGGGAGGCCATCGCTGACGTTGATGGGGGCACGCCATTTGCCGAATCTTGCCCCTAGCTCCCGATATTCGGTAAGGCGTTCACGCAGTCCGTCGAGCCCCTCCGTCACTGTTTCACCGGGGAAGCCAGCGAGATCTTTGGGACCCGTATCGGCTTTAATGCCCGGTATGATTCTCTTGTTCGCAAGCAGTTCGGGAAAAGGTGTGCCGTTCTGAGTTGACTGACGGAGGGTCTCCTCGAACAGAATGACGCCACTGATGAATTCTTCTGTTCCCGTCGTAGTGAACAGCATCTCGCGGTAGGCACGGCGATTGTCCTCAGTGTTTTCGACATTGATACTATCGAAGCGTCTTTTGATAGTAGCATCTCCCTCATCCGCGGCGAGAATGCCTTTGCCTGCTGGAACAAGGGCTTGGGCAGTAGATTCGAGTTCGTGCGTTTGCATAGATTGGCGACTCCTTTCAATGATGTGAAGTATGCAGATAGATTATGGTTAATATTCTCGTTCAATCACAAAGTGGATCAGATCTAGAAAAATATCTTTAGCTTGACTTGCCGGCAGGTGAGAGAATGCCTCATTAAACCGAGCATACGCCTTCTGTGCGAGTGCCTTTGCATGTTGTTGGGCGTACTGGATTGATTCATAGTGCTTCATCAGTGCTAGCACCTCTTGAATCTCATCCGGATGTTTGTCCTCTCGTCGCTGCCCCATAATTTCAATGACGCGGTTTGCTTCCCCTTCTGAGCAGGCGTTCAACAGATGGATAAGAATAAGCGTCCGCTTCCCTTCGCTGATGTCTCCTCCAATTTCTTTGCCGTACAGTCTTTCTTCACCGACGAGGTTGAGGACATCGTCTTGGATTTGAAAGGCAACGCCAAGATTCTTGCCGATATCGACGAATAGATCTAACTCGTTTTGCGGCGCTTGTGCGATGAGTGCACCGAGGCGACAGGGAGTGATGCAGGTGTAGGAAGCTGTCTTCTTGATACACATCGTGGAGTAGTCCGATTCCGTTAGATCCCAGCGGTTGTTCTCAACCCAGCTCAACTCAATGTGTTGTCCTTCGACGATGCTGTTGCTGAGTTGTGCGAATTCCGATGCAATCTCAAATGCGAGTTCATATCCGAGCAGATCTGCGTTTCGGTTCAACATCTCCCACATTTTGCAATGGAGTCCGTCGCCCACATTAATAGCAATTGGAATTCCGTATTTCCGGTGGAGGCACGGCTCGCCACGACGCAAATCGGAACCATCTTCAATATCATCATGGATCAGCGCCCAGTTTTGCAAGAGCTCAAGTGCTGCAGCGGTATTGATAGCCTTCCGTGGGTTCCCGCCGAACGCTTCGCAGATGAGCAGACAGATTGCTGGCCGTAACCCTTTGCCGGCTCTGAGTGGATAATCCAGCATCATTTGATAGAACTGATGCACTTCAGGGTGCTCATGTTCGCTAGGCAGAAAATTAAAGATATGTGCGTCAATTTGCTCTTTTATCTCTTTGAGAAAATCGAGCAGCTGGACTTTTGACATCATGAGTTATTGCCTTCTCAAGGGCAGTTTGATATAATGTCACATAGGAGGGAAATCTTGTGCGTAAAGTCGCCTTGATGTCGCTCCCAGAAATTATAACCTATGTCTCCTCAGTTTTTCAATACTGAGTCTTACTCTAGTAAGAAATTATGGTGACAGTTTTAGGTAAGAATGGTATACTATTTTTCATACACAGTCAACCTGTGTATCCTGCACCGTCTACCCTTAAATTATACTTGCACTAAACCCTAGGAAATCTTTCTGTTTGTGTTGGAATAGATGGCTAGTTGGATTAGTTAATAGAAACGGAGGGATAGCTCGAATGCGATCATTCAAGATTATCGTTGAAAAGCATACAGATGGTTATGTTGCCTATCCACTGGGTTTGAAAGGTGTTGTAGTGGGTGAAGGTGACACTTATCAGCAAGCCATAGCTGATGTCACCTCCGCTATCGAATTTCACATTGAAACATTCGGTGCTGAAGTGCTTGAGATGGTAGTTTGACTTACTATTTTATGTTTCATTACGAATAGTTTTAGGAGATAGAAGATGCCCAATGTAATGCCCGACCGATTGCGTAAAATTGCGGCGGACATTTTTGAAGCAGCAAATGTGCCCCCTGAAGACGCACAGATCATTAGCGAAATTCTTGTAGATGCCAATCTGGCGGGACACGATTCACACGGTGTGATCCGCATTCCACAATATATGGGTTTCATAGAAGCTGGTCAAATTGAGCCGCGCGCCACGATGGAGATTGAGCGTGAGTCCCCGTCACATGCCCTGATTAACGGTAACTGGGGGTTTGGTCATGTCATTGCACAACGGTCGATGTCACTAGCGATTCAAAAGGCACAATCAAGCACAGTCAGTGCCGTTAGTATCTATAATTGCAATCATATCGGTAGGATTGGTAGCTATGCTATGATGGCGGCGAAGGCGGGACTGATCGGGATAGTCATGGTGAACGCAGGAGGTGCCGCACTTTACGTCGCACCGTTTGGTGGGAGTGACGGACGACTTGCCACGAATCCCATTGCGATCGCTTCCCCAACACGGGGTGATGAGCCTATCGTGTTGGACATCACGAGCAGTGTGGTGGCGCAAGGGAAGATTCGCGTTGCGTTGAACCGCGACGATAGCATTCCGCTAGGCTGGTTGATTAACGGTAAAGGTGAGCCAACCACAGATCCACACGACCTCAATGGTCCACCGCCCGGTGCATTGCTACCGCTCGGAGGTATTGCGGGGCACAAAGGATTTGCGCTTGGTCTGATGATTGATGTGCTCGGAGGCGCGTTATCCGGTGCCGGATGTAGCGGTTCCGGCACAACTATCGTCCAAAACGGCGTGCTGATGATGGCGATTAACATTGCACAATTTACGCCGATGGAGGATTTCTACGGGCGCGTTGATGCACTTGTCGAGCATGTTAAAGCGTCGCCGCCAGCTTCCGGTTTTGAAGAAATCTTGGTCCCCGGTGAAATCGAGTCGCGCCAAACGAAACAGCGTTCTAGCGAGGGGATTCCCGTTGATGACGAAACATGGCGACAAATCCAAGAGACAGCAGCGGCGGTTGGGGTTTCAGAACTTTAGACGCTATCTTGAGAGTTGAGTAGAGGGGTATTATGGCGAAAAAACCGAAACTTTCCCCTTTGATGGAACAGTACAGGCAATCAAAAAAGCAATATCCGGATTCGATACTGCTTTGTCGCGTTGGAGACTTCTACGAAGCGTTCTACGACGATGCGGAACTGATTGCTCGCGTCTTAGAAATTACGCTGACATCAAGAGATAAGGACAGCGTGGGCGGTGCGATCCCGATGGCGGGAGTCCCGCATCACGCATTGGATTCGTATCTTTATAAGCTGGTAAATTCAGGCTATAAAGTCGCAATTTTGGAACAGGTCGAAGACGCAAAAAAAGCGCGGGAGGAGAATCGGCTTGTCAAACGCAATCTCGTCCGTATTGTGACCGCCGGTACTGTCACAGATCCAAAGGTTCTGGACGGAAAAACAAACAACTATCTGATCAGTATTTATTTCCTCAAAGATAGTTACGGCTTGGCAGCGGTAGATCTTTCAACAGGAGAGTTTACGGTAACAGAGCTAGAAAACTTGGCAAAACTCTGGTCGGAGATCCACCGGCTTGCGCCGAAGGAATGTCTTTTTTCTGAGGATTTCGATGACTCTGAAATAGTAGGACAGATCGAAACGGAGTTGAAGGCAGTTGTCAACTATCTCCCAGATTGGCGTTTCTCATTTGACACGGCACGTTCTGAGCTTCTCCAACACTTCAACACACTCTCGTTGGATGGTTTTGGCTGTGAGCATCTGCCTGCTGCAATCTCTGCAGCGGGGGCGTTGGTCTACTACCTCTATGAGACCCAGAAACAGGAAGTGAAACATATTGTTTCCCTCCACACCTACACCCTCTCAGACTTTATGCTTCTGGAAGCAGATACGCAGCGGAATTTAGAGTTGACAACCTCAATCCGCGACGGCTCATCGAAAGGCACGCTCTTAGAGGTGATGGACGAAACTGTGACACCGATGGGTGCGCGAAAAATTCGTCAGTGCATCTTACAACCGCTGCTGCGACCAGCAGAGATTAACGCGCGCTTGGACGCTGTTGATGAATTGAAAAGTCGGATTGGATTGCAGGAGGAGTTACGGGAGCGGTTGAGTAAGGTGTACGACATGGAGCGATTGATTTCTCGTATCAGTTTGGGATCGGCGAATGCCCGGGATCTCATCGCACTGAAAGATTCGTTGCGACTGCTCCCGGATATCAAGGAACAACTCAACGATTGTGAATCCTCGCTGTTACAGACTTTGAATGAAAACCTTGACCCGCTGGCAGAATTGGCAAATGTAATCGAAGCGTCCATCCACCCCGACCCGCCCGCAACAATCCGTGAAGGCAGATTAATCAACGATGGCTACAACGAACAGTTAGACGAATTGCGCCAGATTACCAACGAAGGGAAAAACTGGATTGCGGAACTTCAGCAGAAAGAGCGTGATCGGGTAAACATCCCTTCCTTGAAGATTGGATTCAATCAGGTTTTTGGATACTACATTGAGGTTAGCAAGGCAAATCTGCATCTTGTTCCGGAATATTATATCCGCAAACAAACGTTGACCAATGCGGAGCGATTCATTACGCCAGAACTCAAGGAACGAGAATCCCAGATCTTAAACGCACAGGATCAGATTGAAACCCTTGAATATGACCTCTTTTGTGAGGTGCGCGCGCAAGTCGCGGCTGAAACTGAGGGGATTCAGAAAGCCGCCGCCGTTGTTGCGATGATTGATGTCTCCGCTGGGCTTGCCTATATCGCCTCCAAATACGATTACGCCAAGCCGATTATTGATGAGAGCGACGAACTCATCGTCAAGAACGGACGGCACCCCGTTGTCGAAAGGCTTTTTACGCGGGAAGGGTTTGTCCCGAATGATACATCGTTGAACTGCCGTGAGCATCAGATGCACATTATTACTGGGCCCAATATGAGTGGCAAAAGCACATTCCTCCGGCAGACGGCACTAATCACGCTGATGGCACAAATGGGCAGCTTTGTTCCCGCGTCCGCAGCAAAAATCGGAATTGTAGACCGGATTTTCACCCGCGTCGGTGCTTCTGATAATCTTGTGATGGGTCAGAGTACCTTCTTGGTGGAGATGAACGAAACGGCGAATATCCTGAACAACGCGACACACAAGAGCCTGATTATCCTTGACGAGATCGGTCGTGGCACCAGTACGTTTGATGGACTGAGCATTGCGTGGGCGGTGGCGGAGTATATCTTGGACGAGAAGCGGATCGGTGCGAAAGCGTTGTTTGCAACCCACTATCATGAATTGATCGAACTCGCTGGAAAATATAAAAACGTGAAGAATTACAATGTCGCTGTCCATGAAGATGGAGAAAGCGTAACTTTTTTGCGGAAGGTTGTGGAGGGCGGAACAGATCAGAGTTACGGCATTCATGTTGCGCGTCTCGCCGGATTGCCGCAGGCTGTGATCGAACGTGCAAACCAGATTTTGGAGGTCCTCGAACAGCACAATCTGAGCATCGAAGGCGAGGAATCGGACCAACCTCCGACAAAATCGGCTGCGAAAGCCCCACGTCCTCGCCGTCGAATGTCGCAGTCTACCTTCCAAGGTGATTCTCTTCAACTTGCTCTGTTTACCCCGAAGACGCATCCCATTGTTGAGGAGCTTCGGAATACTGAACTCAATCAGATGACCCCGATGGATGCGTTAAATCTGATCTATCATCTGAAGGCAAAAGCGGAGGAGTGAGGTTTTCCTAGCTGATTATTTTACAAGGAGTCAACTATGTCTAAAATCCGATTGGGGATTATCGGTTGTGGCGGAAATTCGTCGGGTCATGCCCGTCGAATGAATGAAAATCCCGATGTCCAGATTGTCGGCACCTGTGACGTGAACACCGACATTGCTAACAGTTATATCGATCGTAACTTACCAGAGCTAAATCCACGTCCAGCTGCGTTCGACGATATTCCGGCGATGCTCGACGAAACAACCCCCGATGCTGTGGTGATTTCTACACCCCACACCCTCCATTTTGAACACAGTATGCACGCCCTCAATGCGGGTTGTCATGTATTGGTGGAAAAGCCGATGGTGACAGCTGCACCGGATGCATATACACTAGCTGAGAAAGTTAAAGAGACGGGAAAGGTATTTACCATTGGCTACAACACGCCTTGCTCGGCGAATTTTTACTATGTGCGTGAATGCATCCGCAACCAAACGCTTGGTAAGTTGGAATTGGTGACCGGCTATATCACACAGAATTGGCTGCGCGCAACGCAGGGGGCGTGGCGACAGGTTCCTGAGCTGTCTGGTGGTGGACAAGCGTATGACAGTGGAGCGCATCTGTTTAACAGCCTATGCTGGTCTGTCGAATCCAATGTTGCTGAAGTCCATTCCTTCATTGACAACTGCGGTGCACCAGTGGACATCAACAGTTCAACCAACATCCGCTTTGAAAACGGAGTATTCGCGAGTATTGTCGTCAGCGGTAACTGCCCAAGTCCCGGCGGCACACACATGGCATTGGTTTTTGACAACGGTCGAATCGAAGTGGACGGCTGGGGCGGCGGCTGGATTCGCGTCTATGAAGGTGGCGAGGAACTCGATCCACCGCCTATTACCGATGATATGTCCGCAAGTTCGCCGGACGACAATTTCATAGATGCTATTCTTGGTCGTGCCGAACCACGTACCAGCCCGATGAACGGGATTATCCAATCGGAGTTGATGGACGCTATCTACGAGTCGGGGCGTACCGGTCTGCCTGCTAAACCTGTGCGGAGATAGTATCCCGATTGCATTTCAGGTTTTGAGGAATGGAGGACACGGATGCAAACATATCGTGCAGCGGTCATCGGTTGTAGCCGGATGGGCGCATTTATCGACAACGAAGGGGTTGCACATCTCGCCTCTGAAATAACCGACTATCTGGCGCAGAATTTCCCACGATCACATGCTGCCAGTTTTTATGCAGAGGAGCGAATAGATCTCATCGCTTGCTCTGACCTTCGCACCGAAGTGATGGCGGAATTCGGGGGACGATACGACGTGCCAGCAGAACGGCAGTATACCAATTATTGGGAGATGCTTGAAAGGGAGCAGCCAGATATCATCAGTGTCGCGACGCAGCCAGAACATCGTGCGGAGGTTGTCATCTACGCTGCGGAGCACGGTGTCAAAGCCATCTATGCAGAAAAGGCGATGGCAGCGTCGATGGATGAGGCGGATGCGATGGTCGAAGCGGTTGAACGCAATGAAGTCGCGTTTAATCTTGGCACCAATCGCCGTTGGGATACTGGCTTCGATAAGATGAAAGAGATTATTGATAGCGGTGAGTTGGGTGCGCTCCGGACGTTGATAATTTACGGCAATGGTTCGCTTTTCAACACGGCTAGCCATAACTTTGACCTCATCCTGCGGCTCAACAGCGATGCACCGGCATCTTGGGTTTCGGCATACCTTCCAGACGGGGATTCAATCATTGATGGGGATATCGTCCGAGAAGATCCAAGCGGACAAGGCATGATCCAGTTTTCCAACGGGGTGGTAGCACATGCCCTTCTCGCACAGTTGGGCTGGGAGGCAATCTGCGATAAGGGAAGCATCAGTAGCTTCAGAGACGGTGCGATGTGGCAAATCCGTCGTCAAAATAGGCTTGAATCGTTCCCCAGGTATGAGCGCACCAGCAGTGGGGCGAATATCGTCAAAGACCTTGTTCATGCGTTGGATACGGGTGAACCGACACGCGGTGGGGTCCGTGTCGCACACGCAAGCACAGAGTTGATTTTTGCGTTTATGGAATCTCACTTGCGGAATGGCGAGCGGGTTGAACTCCCGCTGAAGGGAAGCAAGCTGCGCTTACAACGAGACCGTGGACCGAGACAGCCAAGATTCAGTCCGCAATAATCAAACGTTGCAAAGAGGAAATCCTATGGCAGAAGAAACAATTTTTAGCAAAATTATCCGAAAAGAGATTCCCGCCGACATCGTGTATCAAGATGATTTGGTAACCGCTTTTCGGGACATCAAACCTCAGACTCCCACACATATCTTAATTATTCCGAACAAATTGATTCCCACTTCTGACGACGTAACCCCTGACGATGAGCCGGCTTTGGGACGAATGTTCACAGTGGCGGCGAAGATTGCTAGAGAAGAAGGGATTGCTGAAGATGGTTACCGTTTAATTATCAATTGCCGGCAACATGGCTTGCAGGAGATTTATCATCTGCACATGCACCTCGTCGGTGGTCGTCAGTTGGGGCGAATGCTGTCAAGACAGTGACGCTTGGTTTCACGCCCGCAAGTCAAAGATGGTTTTCACTGCGCCGAATTTCCCTGTGGACATCGCAGCTTGGATGGCTTGGCGGTACTCTTTGAGTGAAAACCGGTTGCCGATTAAGGGGAGTAGTTTATCTCTCATCTGCTCTAGCAATCTAATGCCGAGGGTAAAGGTCCGAATCTCCTCGCCTGCGTAGTTTTCTACCCCATACGTATATGCGCCGCTGACCTGCAATTCTTTATACCAAACTGATGTCCAATCGATATTTTTCGGAATGGCGGGCATCCCCACAAGCAGAACGCGCCCTTGCGCTCGCGTAA
Organism: Candidatus Poribacteria bacterium; assembly: GCA_003635265.1. Classification (GTDB taxonomy): domain Bacteria; phylum Poribacteria; class WGA-4E; order WGA-4E; family PCPOR2b; genus PCPOR2b. Next base: position 186,304 of record PYIZ01000010.1, on the reverse strand, counting down.
AGCGGAGGGCATCGTCAATCGTCGTGGCAGAGGCGACACAATCAAACGTCACATCGACACCACCAAGCAGGACAGGTTTACCGAGTTCCGGCTGATAGCTCTCCGCCCCTGTTAAGCCGCAGAAATTTGCATAGAGCGACTTATCGGAGGCGAGGATTTCATCTGCGCCGAGTTCGCCAGCGAGTTGACGTTGATGCGGGTATTTGGCAACAATCAGGATGCGGTTCTGTTTCCCAATTGCGCGGATTGCCGCAATAGTGAGCAGCCCGACCGTCCCCGCACCGATGATTAGAACTTGCTCGGTGTCCTTGAGGTTGGCTTTCAAGACACCGTGCAACGCACAGGCAAACGGTTCAAGAAGCACAGCGATTTCATCGGAAAGGGAGTCCGGTACACGGTGAATCTGGTTTTTGTGTGCTAAAAAATAAGGACTCCAACCCCCACCTGTGTCGCGGCAGTAGCCGGTCTGAATGCCAGCCGAGATATTCCCCTTCGTGATATTCTCGCAGTTCGCAAAATGCCCCTGTCTGCACTGGTAACAGCTGGGTTCAATCCCGCGGATTTCGCACGATAGCACCGGCTCGATCACAATACGATCCCCAGTCGTGTATCCCTCGACTCTCTCTCCTATCTCCGCAGTTTCCCCGACGACCTCGTGCCCAAGCACAAATGGAGTTGAAGTGAATGGCGAGAAATATGGACTGCCCTTCGCAGTAATGGTGGCGAGATCCGAGCCGCAGATCCCGCTCAACCGCGTCTTGATCTTTACCCAATCCGGTGTGGGCAGTTGTGGCTCATCAATCTCAGCCAGACGGATACATGAAGCACCGGAGGTGTATAGCGACTGCCAGTGTTTGCCTAAGAGGCGTATCATTAGGTAGCGTGGGACGCTTTTGATATATTGGACAGCTTGCATAGTCTTATAAAATGGTAGCGGACGGGTATAGACTGCTACTGAAACGCTACGCCCAATTTGACGCTCTTATCGGGATGTAGATCCATATCTTCGTAAGCTTGGGGTGATTCGTCAAACGGCACCACCGGGGCAACAATCTCCTCACAATCAAACCGTCCTTCGGAAAGCCACTGCCAACAGTGGTCGGTAATGCGCCCGAAATCCCAGCGCGGGTGATCGCGGTTGGGGTCGCTACACGCACGCGCAAAAATTAGGTTCGGGATATCGAAGTGCGCGACCGCCCCGAGGTCAAGGCCGCCCTTACATTCCTTCATCCAACCGACGACAGCGACAGTTCCGCCATACGCTAAACCACGAATTGCACCGTCCAACGCTTGGTAGTTCGCACTCGTCTCGATTGCGACATCGATCCCAAGTCCGCCGGTCGCTTTCTTCAGTTCTTCCCCGACATCAACGGCGGTCGGATCGAGCGAAAGGTCTATCCCGATGTTTTCAACGACCGCGCGTCGCTTGGCGATAGGATCCACAGCAGCGACAAAAGAAGCGCCTGCCATTTTCGCCATCTGTACGGTCATTTGACCGATCGCACCAAGGCCAAAGACCGCGACCCTATCCCCTAATCGTACCTGACCATCCCGAATGCCGGCGAGGGCAAAATGCGCAGGGTCGTAACACACGGCTTCTTTCCACGTCATTCGGTCACTCATGGGCAAAGCACGTTCGGCGTTCCATGTATGTGTCTCTCGAAGGTTACCATAGCCGGCGACTCGATCGCCAATCGAAAACCCCTCGACCCCTTCTCCGATTTCGATAACGCGACCGACGCACATATTGCCCAAACCCATCGGAAACGACGCCCCCCGAAATCCGTGATACCCTGTCAACTCCGTGCCGCGTTTGGGTGCGCCAAAGTCCACTCTGATGCGGATATTTCCTGCTGGCACAGGTCCCTCTTCGTAGTCTTGTAAAGCTGGCTGCTGCACTGCGATTGCGACTAATTCTTTTGGCATTTTGCGCTCCTTAATTTTGATTTCAGCCTCATTACCCTATTGGGGCTATGTTGGTTCATTGGTTGGTTAGTGCAATTGCGGTAGGTACGCTACACTGTGTTGTAGTTTGCACAGTGGTTACGGCATACGGAGTATGCCTACTACTATTAATTTGGGTTATTGTAACATTGCAGGCGAGTTAAATACCAGCGAATTGTACATACGAGATTCGGATTTCTCTGTTGACGCATTGCCGAAAATCTGCTAAAATCCCAAATGTGAACGATAGGTGTTTTACGCTAATCTGTTCGCGCTATCCAATCCCACAGACAGGAGAAACCATGATAAACACGCCAGACATCGAACGCCCTGCCAAAGAACTCATTGAAACGCTCTCTTCTATCAGCAGTGCCACCGCCGCCGGTGAGCTTTGTCGCCTCGGTATACGCGACCCTCAAATTTTGGGTCCTATTCCTCGCACCCCCAGCAAGTCGGTTGTTGGTCCAGCACTTACCCTGCAATTCATGCCGAAACGTGAGGACATCTACGCTGTCGATGAATATAACGATCCCGAAAAACAGCTGCACCGCCACGCGCTCTATCACACCCAGCCCGGCGATATCATTGTCGTCGACGCCAGGGGTGACATGAGCAGCGGCGTTTTTGGCGAGATGATGTTGACCTTTTTCAAAGGGCGCGGCGGCATCGGTGCAATCGTAGATGGTTGTATCCGGGACTTTCCCTATGCACAGACGCTAGGGTTGGGGTTGTGGCTGAAGGGAACGACCCCCAATTTTCATACGCAAACGAACATCTATCCGTATGCCGTCAATGTTCCCGTCGCCTGCGGGGACACGTTGGTTATGCCGGGCGATATCATTGTGGCTGATGATGACGGTGCCGTTGTAGTTCCGATTAAGATAGCACCGGAGTTATGTGAAAAAGCCACTGCCCATTCAGAATGGGAGGATTTCAGTCGTATGAAGCTAGCGGAGGGCGGTCACTTACGCAAATACTATCCCCTCAACGATGAGGCGCGGGCAGAATACGAGGAATGGCGCAAAGCCCAAGAGAAATAAAACGGTGAAGATCAGTTTATAAGGAGAAAGTCAATGCCAGACATAAGTAAGATAGGTTGGAACGCTGTCAGCAAAACGGGTGCAGTTGCTGCGGGTGGTGCTGGAGCCGTTGCTGCCGGGATTGAAATCCTAGAGGCAGGCGGTAATGCAGCAGACGCAGCGGCGGGGACTATTCTCGCGTTGAACGTCACAGACCATATTGCCTGCTCGATTGGCGGTGAAGTACCGGTCCTTATTTTTGATGCGGAAAAACAGGAGGTAAAATCGCTCTCCGGTCAGGGACGTGCCCCTCTTTCACAGGAAGCCATCGATTGGTACATGAAGAACGGTATCCCGGCTGGTGATATGAAAATGGCACCTGTCCCATCGGTTGTTGATCTGTGTGTCACCCTGCTCCAACAGTATGGAACAAAGACATTTGAAGAAATCGTGTCGCCCACACTTGCCATTCTAGATGCTGGAGACGAGGACTGGCATCCCAACCTCGCTGTCACGTTACGCAGGATGGTCGAGGAGGAACAGATCACATCGGGAGATCGTGAGACGAAGCTGCAAGCCGCGACTGACCGCTTTTATGGGCGGAACAAGCATCGCAATGACATTGCGGAGGAGTTGGAAGCGTTTTATATCCAGAAAGGGGGATTCCTTCGCAGGAAGGATCTGGCCGCCCATGCTACGCTAATCGAGGATCCCGTGAAGGTGGATTACCGCGGATATACGGTGTATAAGTGTGGCACGTGGACGCAGGGACCTTATCTCTGTCAGGCGTTGCGCTTGCTGGAAGGCTTTGATTTGAAAGGCATGGGACACTTTTCCGCAGATTATGTCCATGTGGTCACGGAAGCTATTAAGCTGGCGATGGCAGATCGCGATGAATACTACGGCGATCCGGTCTTCGTGGATGTTCCGATGGAGGGATTACTTTCCGACGCCTACACCGAGATTCGTCGTTCGCTGATTGATATGCAGAAAGCCTCGATGGAAGCGCGCCCCGGGGATGTAGCGCAGATGAAGCCGTTGAAGGAAGGCGGCGTGTTTCGACCGGGCGTTGGTGGAACGACAACATGCGTCGTCGCTGATCGCTGGGGTAATGTGGTCTCTGCTACACCTTCTGCGAATGTCTACCGCGAAGAGAGGATGGGAGGTTCAACGGGTGTGAGTTTCGGAAACCGTCTACGAAGCCTCAATACGGTGCCGGGACACCCAAATTGTATCCAGCCCGGCAAACGCCCCCGCATTACACTGACCCCCACGCTTGTGCTGAAAGATGATAGCCCGATTTTGGCGATTAGCGTCGCGGGTGGTGATTTGCAGGATCAAGCCGCCCTGAATTTACTCCTTGATTTCATTGAGTTCGATATGCAACCTGAAGATGCCGTTATTGCGCCGCGCTTTGCCACGGCACATCACGAAGATTCGTTTGATCCAAATCCTAACCGTGAAGAAGCGTTCATTCGAGCCGGTGCGTTGACTGTCAGTGATACGGTGGATTCGAGTGTGCAGCAGGAGTTGATTCGGCGTGGGCATCAGCTTGAAGCAAGAGCGGGTGCGATCGCGACACCTGTTATGCTTTCTATTGACCAAAACAGCGGGACACTCTATGCTGCTGGCGACCCGGCTGCGGGACGTCATGCCGCGGGATTAGACGACAAATGAGAGGAAATATTGATGGCTGAACGACTGACCGTTCTATTTTTACCCCACCCGCTTGGTCCCTCAATGTTCAAACCTTCAGGAGATGATGTAGTGGCTGCGGTCGGAGACCGTCATGATTTGCATATTTTGGATTACGATAAGCCCATCGCCCCGCAATTTGAAGGGGTTGATGTGGTCATTGATCATGGGGGTTCGGCAGGGACACGGGAAATGGCTGACGCAGCGGTAGGGAAGGTGCGCCTCTGGCAAATTCTCGGCACAGGCTTTGACCATTTTAATTTGGAGTATTGGCGATCGAAGAACCTACCTGTTGCGAACTGTCCGGGACTGTTTAGTGCTGTGGCGTTGGCTGAATGTGCGATAATGTTCATGCTGATGCTCGCTCGGCAGTATCCTGTCACCCAAACGAATCTGAAGCAGGGAGAGTTATATAGACCCGTAGGGATGGAACTTGATGGATTGAACTTGGGCCTCGTCGGTTTCGGCGCTAGCGGAATAGAATTGGCACGTCGGGCTGCGCCTTTCGGCTTAAAAATGTCGGTTATCGACATCCGCGATGTTGGGGCGGATGAGGTGAGCGAATTTGGCTTGCAGTTTGTCGGAAAACCAGATGATTTGGACTCAGTGGTCGCGACATCCGATTTTCTGTCGCTGCATCTACATCTCAATGATGAGACACGCCACACCATTGATGCACGTCGCCTAGGTTTGATGAAATCGACAGCCTTTCTGATCAATGTCGCACGGGGAGCATTGGTAGATGAAGCCGCCCTGATTGAGGCGCTATCCGAAGGAAGAATCGCCGGTGCCGGGCTTGATGTGTTCGGGCAGGAACCGCCAGATCTCGATTCGGTCATCTTCAGTCTGCCGAACGTGATTGCGACACCTCATATCTCAGGTGCAACCGACGGGACCTCACGAAAGCGAGCGGGCGCGGCGGCGGAGAATGTTGACAGGATAGCAGCGGGATTAGAGCCGTTGTACCTCATATCTTGAGAAAAGGATATTTGGTGGAGGCGAGGGAGATTGCTGGTTAGGCTGGATATCCCTTAACAAAGGTTTTGAATGTTTACGAGGAACCCACAAAATCGTAACCTGAACAAGCGGATTCTCAGCCTTGCTATTCCCAATATTATCAGCAATTTATCGGTGCCGATGTTGAGCGCTGTTGACACTGCGCTGATGGGACGGTTAGAAAATGAGCAGTATCTTGGTGCTATCGCTATCGGCGGTGTTATCTTCGGCTTCGTGTATTGGGGATTTAGCTTCCTCCGGATGGGAGTCACCGGGCTGACGGCGCAAGCCTATGGTGCAAGAGATTCTGAGGAAACCACACTCATCCTAAAGCGGGGAGTGATGGTTGCACTGCTGATTGCGCTGCTGCTCCTTCTCCTTCAACCGCTAATTGCAGTGCTTAGTTTTTACCTGATGGATGCCGGTCCTGAAGTCGAGATGCTTGCGCGTTCCTATTTCCACATCCGCCTCTGTGCTGCGCCAGCCACCCTAACCCTGCACGTATTTCACGGCTGGTTTCTAGGTATGCAGAATGCCAAATATCCGATGGTCCTCACCATCGTGGTGAATCTCTTCAACCTAGTGCTGAACTTCTTTTTTGTGAAGGTTCTAATGATGACCTCCGACGGGGTTGCCCTCGGAACGGTGATTGCACAGTATCTGGGGTTGTTATGCACGATTGGACTATTCTTGAGGAGGTATAGACATCTGTGGGACGGGTGGCATCTAAAAGGGGTGTTGCATCCTCCAGCTTTGAAGCGCTTTTTTAGGATAGGTCGGGACATCATAATTCGCACGTTTTCCGTGCTTTTCTGCCATGCGTTTTTCACATCAAAGGCTGGGGCACTGAGTGATACGGCACTCGCCGTCAATACCATTCTTATGCAATTTATCCATATCTTGGCGTATGGCATTGACGGTTTTGCTTTCGCGGCGGAAGCCCTTGTTGGTAGGTACAGGGGAGCACGGGAAGTAGTCACCCTAAAGCGTTCCGTGCGATATTCGTTTTGCTGGGCACTTCTCCTGTCGTTGGGCTTCAGTTTGGTTTTTGGTCTATTTGGGACGAAGCTGCTCTACCTGTTCACCGACAAAACCAATCTACTTATCGGTGCCCGTCCCTACCTAATCTGGATTGCGATAGCACCGCCCATCAATTCTATCGCGTATATCTGGGATGGGGTTTTTGTCGGTGCCACCGCTACTACTGCTATGCGAAACTCAATGTTGGCTTCGGCGTTGGTCTTCCTGCTAGCATATTTCGTCCTCAAAGGATTGGGGAACCATGGGCTCTGGATGGCGTTAACGCTGTTTTCGGCTGCGCGCGGCGCAACGCTCACCTTTTTTGCACCCAAGCACATTTTTTCATTAAATGTGCCGCAAAAACAGGAGTCGCCACAAAAGAATAGTGCGTAACGAGTGATACGTAGGAGACTATCTTCACAACTACTGTCGTTTCGCACGGGCATTTTTTACGCCTTACGTTTTACGGATTATTTTTGGAAAACACGGAACAATCATAAGGGCTTGTTGCCTTTCATAGGACATATTTTCCTGTATGACATATATTTCTGGAGGACACTCACGATGGTATTAAAAGACCGAGTTGCCATTGTTACCGGCGCTAGTTCTGGCATTGGACGAGGAATTGCAGTTGAATTTGCTCGTGAGGGCGCTAAAGTCGTCGTCGCCGATGTTCAAGAAGCGCCCAAACGTGGCAAGTACCATGAGCAGGACACGACGACCCCAACGGTTGAAGAAATCGAGAAACTGGGATCTCAAGGGTTATTCGTCCAAACCGATATGTCGGATGACTCGCAGGTCGAACGACTCGTTCAGGAGGCTGTCACCCACTTCGGTGAGTTAGATATCCTTGTCAACAATGCTGGAATCCATATCCCCGGCACTAGCCAAGAAATCACGATAGCCGATTGGGACAAGGTGGTTGGCGTGAACCTACGCGGAATTTTTGTGGCGACGAAGCTCGCTATCCCCCACTTGACAAAATCGCAGTATGGGCGTATCATCCAAATCGCTTCCGTTCACGCTTTCGGCGGTGGCGGTGGTCCCGCTTACGCTTCAGCCAAAGCTGCACTTGTCAATATGGTGCGAGATACCGCGCTAGAAGTTGGTGGATATGGCGTTACCGTCAACGCTATCTGCCCCGGCTATATTGAGACCGCTATCCAAGATTACTTGACACCGGAACAAATTCAGGAAGCGAGCGAAAGAACGGCGATGCCACGTTTCGGTTTGCCGAGAGATATCGGCAGAGCCTCAGTCTTTTTTGCTTCGGATGACGCGGAGTGGATCACCGGTGCTTCGTTGCTGGTTGATGGGGGATATGTTGCTGCACTTTAGCAGTGCGAAGAGAAACCGAGTTTTTTTGCCGACTCGTCGAGCATCCCGAGAATCGGGACTTGAAAACTCGGTTTCTGTTGTACAATTTCCTGACATGCGCCACACTTTTTATACCGTAAATCAAACTGGAAAAGGAGAATTTCATGAGTCAAAATACGTATCGTGCTGCTGCAATTGGACACACTGGTGCCGGAAACTATGGCCACGGACTTCACTTGCCGTTTCAGGAGTTGGATAACATTGAGTTTGTTGCCATAGCGGATCCAGACGAAGCAGGTCGGGGTGAGGAGATGGAAAAGACAGGCGTTCAGCAGGGTTACGCCGATTATCGTGAAATGCTCGACAAAGAGGAGCTGGACATCGTCAGTGTTGGACCTCGCTGGACGACCGACCACCTTGAGCTGCTATTGGCGTGCATCAATGCGGGTTGCCACGTTTACAGTGAAAAGCCGATGACAGCTACCCTCGCTGAAGGGGATCAGATTGTAGAAGCGGCAAATCAGGCAGGGAAGAAAGTCGCCGTCGCGCATCAAGCGGTCTATCTGCCGTCAATTCATGCGGTTAAGGAGATGGTGCACGACGGGACGATTGGAACAGTTCAAGCGATTCACGCACACGGTAAGCAGGACCGGCGCGGCGGTGGTGAGGATATGATCGTGCTCGGTACGCACCTTTTTAATATGATGCGCTTTTTCGTCGGAGATGTGAGTTGGATGCAGGCACATGTAACGGATAATGGAAAAGAGGTCACGCTTGATGATGCGCGTGATGCTACCGAGCCTGTGGGTCTTATTGCTGGCGATTGTGTGAACAGTTACTTCGCCTTTGAAAGCGGTGTTTCCGGCTTGTTTGATTCCCGGAGGCATGAAGAGAGCGGCGATTACTACGGCATGGAGATTATCGGCGACGAAGGCAGGATATCAATGCGTGGCGGCGGCGGGGACAATTTGGTCATCTATCCGCACCCGTGCTGGTCTCCGGCTGATACCTCTCAGAAATGGGAAGCGATGCAGGTTGATGATACGCCTTTTTCCAGCGGCAATAACCTTGCGGTCATCGATCTGATTGACGCGATTGAAAATGATCGTAAGCCGATTTCCGCTGCGGAAGATGCTGTTGCGGCATTAGAGATGATTCTCGGTGCCTATGAATCGCAGCTTACAGGGAAGCGTGTTGCGTTCCCGATTGCCAATCGAGAGCATCCACTAAAAGGATAACTGTGGATGTAGTTTAAGCATTAGCTTTGGACTGTGTTTGATATTGACGTTACCCTTTTTTCGTGTTAGAATGGAAAGGTAGATTATATTGTAGTCAGAAAATTGCCCCGCGGTACAAAATCAGCACAACTTGGTAAACGATTTGAACACTTTAACGGTTATTTCAGAGGGGTACAGCCTATGAAAGCCAAAAGACGCATTTTCAGCGGTGTGTTGATACTGCTCGGCAGCCTATCTTGGTTGGCAGCCGTATCGTCGGACGACGCGCTTGTGTACGTTATCAATATACGAGATGAAATTGGTAATGGACTTCGCGTGTATATTGACAACGGGCTTAAGCGGGCGTCCGAGGCAGAGGCGGACGCGATTATTTTTGACGTCCATACACCCGGAGGGGCTGTTGGCGCCGCGCGAGATATTATTGATGCGATCCAGCGCACAGAGCTTCCCACCATTGCTTATGTCAACACGGAAGCGATCTCTGCCGGTGCGATGATTTCCTTGTCGTGTGATCAGATTGTCATGAGGAACGGTGGCGCAATAGGAGATTCCGCGCCAGTCTCACTTCAAGGAGAGGAGCTGAACGAAAAGGCAGTTTCTTATATCCGCGGCAAGATTCGCGCGACAGCGGAACGACAGGGCAGAAACCCTGACATCGCCGCTGCCATGGTGGACAAACGGCTTTATCTCGTCAGATTTACAGATGGTGAAATAATCACACTGAGGGAGGAAGAGTACATTGAGCAGAAGGACCTTGGTGAAAAGATGGAGATTATTGCCGCTGGAGGACCTGAGGGAGAGCTCCTAACCTTAACGACTGAAGAGGCACTGGAGTACAACTTAGCGGATGGAGTTGCTGATTCCGTCGAAGAGTTATTGAGGCTATATCAGATTGTCGAAGTCAATGGGGAACGCAAAGTCCTAACTGTAGAGGGAATTGGACAGGCGCAGATGGAGTTTGGTGATGAAAGTGTAAAGGTCGTTAAATCGCTACAGGATGCGACACAAGAAACAGTTTTGGTGACTTGGGCGGACCGGTTTGTCTTTTTTGTCACCAGCCCAGTTATTAGTGGGTTACTGTTTACATTGGGCGGGCTCGGGCTATTGCTGGAAATTCGGACTCCCGGCTTTGGCGTTCCGGGGATCGTTGGACTGATTTGTCTAGGACTGTTTTTTTGGGGGCACAGACTCCTGAATATTAGTGTGGATTATGCGGCACTTGCATTCATCGTTGGTGTGGCATTGCTTCTAGTAGAGTTGTTTGTAATACCGGGGTTTGGCATTGCAGGTATCGGCGGGATTGTGTTGATGTTGGGCAGCGTATTTTATGTATTCCGAAGCGCTTATAAATTCGATACAGCACTTTTTACACTGTCATCTGCGATTATCCTAATCTTCGCGCTTGCGATTGCGCTTTTTTACCTGTTGCCCAAAACCCGTGCGTGGAATCATCTCGTCTTGAGTGCCGCCATGGATTCGGGATCGGGATTCCATTCCGCACCACGGGAGGATTTTCAGGACTACGTGGGTAAAACGGGGATTGCACTCACACCGTTGCGCCCTGCCGGTACAGTTCGCGTTGACGACGCACGGCTTGATGTAGTCACTGCGGGCGATTTTATCGTGCGCGACACGCCCGTGAAAATCATCAATGTTGAGGGATCGAAAATCTTCGTCGAAGCAATTGATGAAACATAGGGTATCACCTAATCCCATGTCATGGTTTCTAATTTTTCTCATCGGTCTAGGGGTTTTACTATTGTTCGTTGAAATTGCCTTGCTGCCCGGTTTTGGAGCGGCAGGCATCCCCGGACTAGCACTGGTTATCGCAGGTATCGTCCTTGCGTGGGGAGAATTTGGGTTGAAAACCGGCTTGATTTACGCGAGTGCTACGGGTGCATTGACTATCCCGCTAGCGGTTCTGGGGCTTTGGCTTTTCCCACGAACAAGGCTTGGGCGGTCATTTATCCTCAGTATCGCGGCGAATCGTACGGATGGGTTCCAGGCACCGCCCCAAGAATTGGTCAACTTGGTCGGTAAATCAGGTAAATCGATCACTCCCCTACGTCCCGCCGGTGCCGTGTTGATTAACGATCAGCGGGTTGATGTCGTTACGCTTGGTGATTTCATTGAGGCTGAGGTCGAAGTCGAGGTTATCCTCGTTGAAGGAAATCGTGTAGTCGTTCGGAGTTTGTGAAAATAGATATGTGAAATAAAAAAGGAGGTAAAAAATGGCGCCAGAACAGATGTCTCTCCTGTTCCTTGCTATCGTAATAATCGTTGGATTGCTAGTTATCTTCTGGGTTGTGCCGGTTGGATTGTGGATCGCTGCCATTTTCGCAGGTGTGCGTGTGCGGATTATCGAATTGATCGGGATGCGTCTCCGTCGGGTCAGTCCACCGGTGATCGTGAATGCACAAATCAGTGCCCACAAGGCGGGATTGACAATCGACATGGAACGCCTAGAAGCCCATTACCTCGCGCGTGGGAACGTTATTCGGGTGGTTAATGCTTTGATTGCTGCAGACAAGGCAAAAATCGATCTCGGTCTTCAACAGGCAACGGCGATTGATTTAGCAGGACGCGACGTGCTTGATGCTGTGCAGGTGAGCGTAAATCCGCGAGTGATTACAACGCCGAGGATTACGGCGGTTGCGCTTGACGGAGTCCAACTCATTGCTACGGTGCGAATCACTGTGAGAGCAAACATTAACCGACTTGTCGGGGGGGCTGGTGAGGAGACAATCATTGCACGCGTTGGCGAGGGGATCGTTAGTGCGATTGGTGCTTCTGAGACATACGAGGACGTTCTGGAAAATCCCGACATCATCTCTAGAACTGTATTAGATCGAGGTCTTGATTCAGGAACCGCCTTTGATATTCTCTCCATTGATATCGCTGATGTGAACGTTGGGAAAAACATCGGTGCCGAACTACAAGCGGAACAAGCGGAGGCAGATCTGGTTGTTGCACAAGCCAAAGCGGAGGAACGCCGTGCAATGGCAGTTGCACGCAAACAGGAAATGACAGCAAACGTACAAGAGATGCGTTCTAGGGTTGTTGAAGCCGAAGCGGGTGTTCCCCGTGCAATTGCCGGTGCATTTCGAGACGGAAATCTAATGGGTCAGAATTAAGAGTTGGTATCGATAAAGCGGGATTTACATCCGCCAACTCCAAAAGGAGGTTTCAGATGGCTATTCCATACATTATTCCAGCACTTGTCGTAATTATCTTCGTTCTCTGGTTGGCTTGGTTCGTACCGCTAGGACTCTGGATTGCCGCCCTTGCAGCTGGGGTACGTATCCGTATTTTCGGGGATCTTGTCGCGATGCGTTTGCGTCGTGTTCCCCCGAAGGCGATTGTGGAGCCTCAAATTGAGGCGACCAAGGCTGGACTGCAATTAAGAGTTGATAACCTTGAGGCGCATTTTCTCGCTGGTGGCAATGTGACAGACGTTGTGCGCGCGCTGATTGCGGCGGATAAAGCCAACATCAAGCTGGACTTTGCACAAGCGGCAGCGATTGATTTGGCGGGCAGAGATGTGCTACAGGCGGTACAGATGAGTGTCAATCCACAGATTATTGATGTTCCTGCTAAAGGCGACGTTAGCCCCGGCATTACTGCTGTTGCACGTGACGGGATTCAACTGATCGCTAGAGCCAGAGTTACTGTACGAGCCAATATCGACCGGCTTGTCGGCGGTGCGGGAGAAGCCACTGTCATTGCCCGGGTCGGAGAGGGGATAATCACAACGATCGGTTCGTCTGCGAGCCATAAAGCGGTCTTGGAAAATCCTGCGCAGATTTCGGAGGTCGTGCTGGAAAAGGGTTTAGCGGCGGGCACGGCTTTTGAGATCCTCTCCATTGATATTGCAGACATCGATATCGGTGAAAATGTGGGTGCCAAACTGCAGACGGATCAAGCCGAGGCGGAGTTGAAAATCGCCCGCGCGAAGGCGGAGGAAAGACGCGCCCTCGCCCAAGCACAAGAGGAAGAAAACAAAGCCTTGGTCGAAGAGATGACCGTGAACCTAGTTGAGGCTGATGCAGAGGTGCCTCGCGCAATCGCGGACTCTTTTGCATCTGGCAGAATTAGTGTAATGGACTACTACAACCTGCGGAATGTCATTGCGGACACGGAAATGCGTCAATCAATTGCAGCACCGACCGGTGATGGAAGCACAACCCGTTCGTCCCACGCGGTAGGTTTGTCGTAGGAAATTTGAACAGCCGCAAATAGGAGGATACCGATGGAAGAATGGATTCAACTAGTTCTATTTTTGATTTTTGGGACTATAGCGCTGGTCTCAAGGGTGTTGAGTCGGAGGGGCTCAAAGGAAGAGCCTGACGTTCTACCAGAGGAAGAGGAGATAACTTTGCCTCCTTGGGGAAACGTACCGGGAGAGGAAGACGAATTTCCGCTTCCTGAGTTCGTCGAGGAGGAAGCACCTACGGCCCCACCTGAGCCGGTGCCTGCCGTTCAGGTTGCTTCAGAACCTCCGCAAGTAGAAGAGGAAACTCAAGCCCAATCCCCTCCTCCTACACCGACAATTGCAGGGATCCCGCTGACACCCCAGACGTTTCGAGAAGGGATTATCCTTGCCGAGATTCTACGTCCTCCCAAGTCGCTCCGGCGACCCACGGAATAAAACGTGAAACGTGACGGGTCACATCTGTCACGTTTCACGCTTCACGCCTCCCTATCAAGAGACATTGCACAACGCTTCCCATAAGGCGCGGTAGTAGTTCATCAGACGCACGGGATCGGAACTCTCCGGGATCTCAGCCAATGTATAACCTTCGTATCCAGATGCCTGTAATAGCGAGAAAAGTTCGTGCCATGGGTATTCCCGCCGATGCAACTCGTTGATGTGAACCAACCGAATCCACTCCTTGACTAGACTAAAGTTGTTCTTGACAGACCCACCTTCGACCTCCCCCGGATTGGAATTCCAGCAGACAAAAACATTGTCGTGTTCAGCGATCTCCATAATTCTGCGGATATGTGGAACATGGGATGTTTCCCTGCCGTGTACCTCAAGGCGGATTTGGACGCCTAGGTTGTTAGCGAACTCACCGCATTCGCGTAAGGACAGACCGATCTGTGTCAAGGTCTTTTCCGTGGAAACGCCTTCGGGCAAACCGTTAGGTCGAACCTTCACGCCGGGGGCACCGACATCTGCTGCGAGTTGGGCGTACTCTTTCGTCCCTTCGATATTTTGGTGTACTTCTTCGGAATCTGTTGAATGATAGTCGAATGCACTGCCCAATCCTGCTAATTCAATCGGCGAATCCTCAAACTGTTGCCGCACTTCCTGACGTTCATTTGGAGAAAGATTCACCTCAACATTGTGAGCGTGGGTGGTGCGCAGTTCCACGCCTTGGAAGCCCGTCGCTGCGCAATTGTTGATAATTGTTGGTACGTCCCAATCCTTTGCCATATTATATGTCACAAGCCCCAATTTCATTGCATATCTCCTCTATTCGTGGCGGGCGTGTATACCCTTGCAAAACTGTTGTGTAAAATAAATCAATTCCTGATAACGGAAAACATTTGATCTCGATTGGTTTTTATATTACAATACCCTTTCACCAGATGCAAAGGCAAAAGAGAGGATTATAAACAGATGGAACGAAGATTTTATGATGAACTTGCCCGCGCAGGTTTGCGGGGAGATATGCTCTCAGACGAATTATGTCTGGACATATTGACTTCATCGGTGGTTGAGCTGCTCCCGTTGCTTGATGCAGCCTATCAGGTGCGTAAAAAATATACCGGCAAAGAGGTACAACTACATATCATCAATAACGCCCAAAATGGTTACTGTCCCGAAGACTGTTTTTATTGCGCACAGGCAAAATCATCAAATGCAGATATTGAGGAATACCCGATTAAATCGGACGCAGAGATGCTAGCTGAAGCGCAGTCTGCTTATGAATCGGGGGCTTTTCGCTACTGTATGGTCTTTGCGGGTCGTGGTCCATCCAAAAAACGCGTTGAACATCTCGCTAGATTGATTGCGGAAATCAAATCTCGCTATCCGATTCAAGTCTGTCTTTCTGCGGGGCTAATCGATAATGAGGATGCACAAGCCCTTAAAGCAGCTGGTTTGGATCGACTTAACCACAATCTCAATACTTCAGAGAGACACTACCCCAGGATCTGTACGACCCATACATATCAGGACCGACTAGACACACTCAACGCCGCACAAACGGCGAGTATTGAATTATGTGCCGGTATCATTGTTGGGATGGGAGAGAAGGAGAGGGATGTGATCGAGGTCGCCAAGACCCTTCGGGAGCTAGGTGTTGAGTCGATACCGGTTAATTTTTTAATTCCGATTCCGGGGAATGCTCTGTCAGAGGCACCGGATCTCAGTCCGGAGTATTGCTTACGCGTGTTGTGCCTGTATCGCTTTCTAAACCCCAAGGCGGAGATCCGAATCGCGGCAGGGAGAGAAGTGCATCTGCGAAACATGGAGGTTATGGCGCTATATCCGGCGAATTCACTCTTTGTGGATGGTTACCTGAATACGAGGGGGGCATCGAGGAGAAAAACCCTACAGATGATCAAAGATGCGGGATTTACCATTAAAGCAGATCGCGCCTTAGAGGAACTGTTGGAACAGGAAGAGAACGCTCAAGACCTGCTGACCATTGATGACCGTAAAACATTGCTGAAAGACATTAAGGACCTGAGACCGCAGGTTTAATGGGCGGGATTCCCTATGAAATAAGGGTTCAAAGCCGTGGGAGAATTAGGACAATACACTTTTGATTACACGCAAGGAGGTTCAACGGATGGTTCGATTATCTGATGAGGATATTCTGTTTTTCAAACGGGAAGGCTATCTGATTAAGCGGAGCGTTTTAGATCCGGATCTGATGGCGCGGGCGCGGGCGCGACTGTGGGACGGTGCACCGCCCTCCATGGATCGGTCTGACCCTGAGACTTGGGTGGGTCCCATCAAAAAAGACGAAGAATGCCAGGATACGATGAATGCGAAACGCGGCTTCCGATGGAACTTCCGTGAACCGGGTGTTGAGGATTGGATGGTTCGGCTGCTTGCCACAGATCCAAATGTGTGGGGGATGGCAGAGCAGTTTCTAGGTGAAGGGAATGTACAGACGCCCGATGGAATTCGGGGAATTTACTGCACGCTTCCCTACGGGGATGAGCCTGAAAAACCGACCACTTGCCATGTGGACGGGCATCCCTTTCACCTAGGGGTTGTGGGCTATATTGATCACGTGCCTCCGCGGGGCGGTGGGTTTACGGTTTGGCCCAAGAGCCACCTGAAATTCTATTATGAATTCCACTCCCAATACAAGCATGAGCGTACCGATGGATACGATGATGTGCTAGCAGAAATTAACCAGACACCCTACGTTGAGACGCACGGCGGGCCCGGGGATATAGTTTTCTGGCATCACCGTATCGGTCATGCAGCGGGACAGAATTTCTCGAAGCAGATCCGTCAGGCGGTGCTATACGATTTCCGGAAAAAGGATTTAGAACAGGCACAGGAGGAGCCACCGTGTGTGGACATGTGGCGGGATTGGCCCGGGATTCAAGCGTTGAAGGATAAGGATTGACGAGGAGACGATATGGACAAAATTAGACTTGGGTTGGTAGGCTGTGGCGGCATGGGGACCCGACATCTCTATGGGCTTCGGGAGCTGACACAGACGCCATTTAACAACGTTGAGTTATGTGCTTTGTGCGACATTCGTCGTGAAAACGCTGAACTCGCTGCCGCCGAAGCGAAAAAGCTGCTGGGGGTACAACCGGCTATCTTCACTGATTTAGAGGAGATGGCGCGTCAAACACCGGATCTCACCGCTGTAGATGTGGTGACGGATCCGTCGGTGCACCACACCGTCGTCTGTCAGGCACTGGACCTGGGGCTGCATGTTATGGTTGAGAAACCGATGGCAATCACGGTGGGGGCGTGTCAGGCAATGATTGACGCTGCGGAACGGAATGACCGAAAGTTGTCGGTGGCAGAGAACTATCGGCGTGATCCCTCAGCGCGGTTGGTCAACCATCTGCTGAAAATAGGCGCAATCGGAACACCCTACATGGGGCTTTTCCACTCGCTCAGTGCTGGCAATACCATTTTCATTACGCCATGGCGACACCTCAAGGATAAAGGCGGACCCATCGTCGATATGGGCGTCCACATGGCAGACCAGATTCGCTATCAGCTCGGAGATATCGCAGAGGTCTACGGTGATGTATGGCTGATCGAACCAGTGAGGCGTAAGCCGGACAGCATCGGTGATACCTACACCTTCTACCAGAATCGCCATCGAGCCATGGACAATGAAGTGCCCGCTACGGCAGAGGATACCTCAATGGCGATATTCAAGATGGAAAGCGGAGTGACCGTGAACTGGCTAATCAGTCGTGGCGGCACCGGTAGCTATGGCGGGGAACTCATTTTAGGAGACCAGGGGTGCATAAACGGGTTTGGAGCGCGTGGCAGCCGAGTCAGTATGAAGCGGAGAGACGAGGAGGAGATGTCTCAGGAAGACCTCCTCGGATTTGCGGACGGCTTTGCACTGGAACCGCTGGCGGAGTATCTGTTTCCCACCCGAATCACCGATACGGACAGCAAAGTAGATTGGAAAATTCTTGCATTGGAGTATTACGAATTGGCTGAAGCGATTCTGAATGACCGGGAGATAGAGGTAGATGGGCGTGAAGGCATGAAGGATGTAGCGGCTATCTACGCTATATTTGAATCTGCTAGAGCCGGACGGGCGGTGAAAATGAGCGAAGTTGAGAGCTGCCAAGTATACGAATATCAATCGGAAATCGACGAAGTGCTGGGGCTTATATAAGGAGAAAGTATGGAGTATCGACACATAGGTAAGACCGGCGTCAAGGTGTCCTGTATCTGTCTAGGGACAGCATTCCGTGGTCAGGCGGACGAAAGCGCCGCCATACGGGTGATAGATCGGGCGATTGATCTCGGGTGCAATTTTATTGATACTGCCCTCTACGGTGCAGGACGATCAGAGATCATTGTCGGCAAGGCGATAAAAGAGAAACGCGACGATATTGTGCTATGCACCAAAATCTTTGGGACGTTGGGAAATAGTCCGAACCACACCGGCTTATCACGCGTAAATTTGATGCAGGGTGTTGATGCGAGCCTTGATCGACTTCAGACCGACCATATCGATCTTTACTTGCTCCACAGCTTTGATCCGAAGACTCCACTTGAAGAAACTGCCCGTGCGTTAGACGATATGGTACGCACAGGAAAGGTGCGGTATATCGGTTGTAGCAATTTTCGAGCGTGGAAGGTCATGGAGGCTCTCGGAATCAGCGCGCTTCGGAACCTAGAGTCGTTTGTTTGTATCCAAAACCAATACAATCTGTTGAATCGTTGGGAGATCGAGCCCGACCTGATGCCGTTGTGCCGTGAACAAGGGATAGGGATCATGACGTTCAGCCCACTTGCCATTGGATTGTTGAGCGGACATTTCCGTCGCGGTCAGGAGCCGCCAGCGAACACCCCTTGGGGGAAGGGACCGGAATGGGGTCTAAGTGCGCATAAATACAACTTTGAAGAGGCAATGACAGAGCGAGTCGATAGGATTGTACAGACGCTCATTGACATCGGCGCAGAAAATGGTCGAACCCCCGCACAGGTAGCGGTGGCATGGATTTTAGACCACCCGGAGATAACCGCCCCGATTCATGGTGCGGACTTCCCCGAACATGTGGATGAGGTTTTCGGATCGGCGGATTGGCGATTACCGCCGGAGGCACGAGAAGCCTTAGATGCGGTGTCGAAGGTCGAAGAACTGAGAAGATACGCCTAAAGCTACAAAGACTCATATTGAAAAAGTGCAACTTACTACAGACGTGAAGCGTGAAACGTAAAAGGAATTTTTCCAAGACGTGTTCCACAAAAGGATCGGGTTTCGATTAATCAGATTGGAACGAAATATTATCGGAGGACAAATTTATGTCAACCTATCGTGCCGCAGTGATTGGTCTAGGTAGAATGGGCAGCACCTTTGACGATGAGATTACGCAAGGGGGTTCGCTCTTCCTGCCCTATTGCCATGGACCCAGTTACCACGCTGCACCCAACGTCGAATTGGTCGCCGGGGCAGATCTTCACGAGGAACAGGCATCTATCTTCGGGGAGCGTTGGGGCATAAGCTCTGACCACTTGTATAGCGACTATCGGGAGATGCTAGCGGAAGAACAGTTGGACCTTGTCAGTGTGTGCACAACAGCGCGTGTCCGTGCAGCTATCGTACAGGATGTTGCTCGTGCAGGGGTGAAAGCCATCTGGGCGGAAAAGCCGATTGCTTTGACACTAGCGGAAGCGGATACGATGGTGAACGTCTGCCGGGAGAATGGCGTGGCGTTGGCAGTCAACTGCGCTCGCCGCTGGAATCCGTTCTTCAGCGAAGCCCGACAGCTCATCGACGCAGGGGAGCTAGGCGAACTTTTGCAGGTCACTGTCTATGCCCAGTGCGGCTTGTCCCATAACGGCAGTCACGCCATTGATATTTTGCGCTACATGGCTGGTGGCAACGTCGAGTGGGTTTTCGGCGAGATGGAATCAGACGAAGCCGCCGCCGGTGAAAACGATCTGTCGGGCAACGGCTACCTGGTTTTTGATAACGGGGTGCGTGCCTATTTGAGGAGTATGCCCACTGGTGCTGCCTCTTGGGAGGTTGATGTAATTGGCACAGAGGGGCGTATCCGTTCCCTAAACAATGCGGAGGAGTTTGAATTTATCCTCACCGTACCCGGCGGTCGTCGTGGTCGCCCCAGACCGGCAAAGGTTCCATTCCCTTGGCCCGTACGGATGCAGGGTATGGGTCTGACAATCGTCGCAGACCTGATTAACGCTGCTGAAACGGGACAGCCCCCAAAATGTTCTGGGGATGATGGGCGGGCGGCGTTGGAAGTCGCTGTCGGGCTGCGGGAATCGCACCGGCGTGGGGGAGCCAAGGTTGATTTGCCATTGTCAGATCGTGGTTTGGGTATTCAATCCATAGAAATTGCCAATGATAGTGTGCCGGCACGGATTCGACGATTGCAGCAGGAAGGTTCCTAGGAGTGCTGAATCGAAAGCAGTGGGTGCCCGATTTTGGTGGACCCATAATGTAGATTTCAGTGGCAGCTCCAGATTCATAGAAAGGGAACTATTGATATGAAAATTACGGAAGTGGATCTTTACGAGGTAGAAATTCCCCCAATCCCGCCGATTGCCAAATACGTTCCTAAGATCTATGACATCACCCTCTGCCGGGTTCAGACAGACGAAGGTATAGAAGGTTGGGGCGAGTACCTAGGCACACGATCTACTCACGAGGGTACGGCACAGTCTTACATCGGTCAAGAGGTGTTGGCGTTAGACCCATTCGCGCAACCCGATGCGTTCACCTGTGCGCTGTTGGACATCACCGGTCAAATGTATGGTATTCCAGTCCACCGCTTTTTCGGTCAGAAGGTACGCGATGAGGTGCCGGTTTCCTACTGGTCCACCACAATGGAACCACACGAAACAGCTGCGGAGGCAGAGGTGGGAGCGCGCTTGGGATTCACCAACCACAAACTGAAGGCGCGTGCTTCGGACGTCGTGGAGACGGTGCGCCTTATAAAGGAGGTGGCGGGACCCGATTACACCGTCGGCTTGGATCCCAATATGGGATTCAAATACGTACATATCGCCACGCGTCTGGCGGAACAGCTCGAACCTTTTGGAACAGTTGCGAACTTTGAGGACCCAGTCCTGACAAATAACTTGGATTGGTATCGTTTGTTACGCGAGAAAACCCACATCCCCCAAGCACTGCACTTGGGACCGCCGGACGCAGTGCTAGCAGCACTCAAGGCGGAGTGCATCGACTACCTGAACTTGGGCGGACCTGTCCAACAGGTACGCAAATCTGCTGCATTGGCTGAAGCCGCAGATGTGCCTTGTTGGGTGCAGATCGGAGGTCTCTGCTTGAGCATTATGGCTGCCTATTCTGTCCATGTGCAATGCACCTTGCCAAGTGCAACCTTGCCTTGTGATGAGTTGCCCCACATCCGCATCGCGGACGTTGTGAAAGAAGGGTTAACAATCAAAGCGGGGCACTTTCTGGTGCCGGAGGGACCAGGGCTTGGTATCACAGTGGACATGGATGTAATTGAAAAGTATCGGGTTGCGTGAAACCTGAATCGAAGGAGAACTATTGACATGAAAATTACACAAGTGGATCTTTACGAGGTAGAAATCCCACCAATCCCGCCGATTGCCAAATATATGCCCAAGATTTACGACATCACCCTCTGTCGCGTTCAGACAGACGAAGGTATAGAGGGTTGGGGCGAGTACCAAGGCGCACGATCCGCACACGAGGGAACGGCACAGTCTTACATCGGTCAAGAGGTATTGGCGTTAGACCCATTCGCCCAACCCGATGCGTTCACCTGTGCGCTTTTGGACATCACCGGGCAGATGCACGGCATTCCCGTCCACCGCTTTTTTGGTCAAAAGGTGCGCGATGAGGTGCCGGTCTCCTACTGGTCCTGTCCCATGGAACCGCACGAAACAGCTGCGGAGGCAGAGGTGGGTGCGAGTTTGGGCTTTACGAACCACAAACTGAAGGCGCGTTCTTGGAACATCGTGGAAACGGTGCGCCTCATAAAAGAGGCGGCGGGTCCCGATTACACCGTCGGCGTGGATCCAAATACAGAGTTCAAATACCTCCATATTGCCACGCGTCTGGCGGAACAGCTTGAACCTTTTGGAACGGTTGCCAATTTTGAAGACCCGGTCCTCAAAACTAACTTGGATTGGTATCGCTTGTTACGTGAGAAAACTCACATCCCCCAAGCACTTCATCTCGGACCACCGGGCGGGGTGCTTGCTGCACTCAAGGCAGAGTGCATCGACTATGTGAACTTGGGTGGTTCCGCCCAAAGCCTACGAAAATCCGCTGCCTTGGCTGAAGCTGCAGATGTGCCTTGCTGGGTACAGATGGGAGGTCTCTGTTTGAGCATTATGGCTGCCTATTCCGTCCATGTGCAATGCACCTTGCCCAACGCGACTCTGCCTTGTGATGAGTTGCCCCACATGCGTATCGCAGACGTTGCAAAAGAGGGATTAACGATCAAAGCGGGGCACTTTCTGGTGCCAGAGGGGCCAGGCCTTGGCATCACAGTGGACATGGATGTAGTTGAGAAATACCGCGTAGCGTAAAGCTGGTTTATTGATTCACTGGTTCATTGAATGAACTAGTGAACTAATGAACTAATCCTAAAAATCCTGATCCTGACTTAATGCAGCTGTCCAAGAAAGAGTTGCGAAAAGTGCCGCTAGTTGAATTGGAAATATCCGATCGAGTTGCCACGGTGACCTTGTGTCGTCCTGAAGCGCTTAATGCTATCAACCAAGCCTTATTGCACGATTTTGAAGATGCACTGTGTCAGGTGCGGGAGGCTTCAGAAGTGGCAGTGCTTGTTACTCAAGGCAGTGGACGCGCGTTTTCTGCGGGCAGTGACCTGAAGGAACTGGCGGAGTGTTCTCCGCAGCAGGCGGCTGCGTTTGAGTATACGCACGGGCAGGTTTTTGCGCAGCTAGCGGAACTTCCGCAGATTACGGTTGCGGCGTGGCAGGGGTATGTTCTCGGTGGAGGACTCTTTTTGGGCGTCTACCACGATTTCCGCGCCGCTGCACAGGGTGCCACTATTGGCTTGCCCGAAGTGGCGCACGGCTGGACACCACCTTGGGGTGTTTCACGGTTGGTGGAACTGGTTGGATTTCAGGCTGCCAGAACGTTGATGCTGTGTGGTGGTCAATTTGATGGGGAATCGGCACAACAACTCGGTTTGGTTGATGAAGTGTGGTCTAACGAGGAGTTTGAGGCTCAATTTCGTGGTTGGGTTGAGGAGCTCGCCTCACGCCCAAAGGCTGCGTTGACGGAAACCAAGGTGTTACTGCGTGAGATGCGGGTACTGAACCACGAGCATTGGGAACGACGGACGGTTGAAGCGTTTGAAAGGTGTTATGGGACGTTGGAGGCGCAGCAGTCAGTGGATCGGTTCGTGCAGCGAGGAGATAAAGACTGATTTTGAGGCGTTGAGGGGAGAACTAGAGTGGACATTGCTGGCAATCGTACACTGTCATCTATCTTTAGTCAATTTGCGGCATACCATCCCGACAAGACGTATCTAATTTTCGAGGACTTGGAGGGGCATTGCCAACAGTGGAGCTTTGCCCAGTTTGAAGCACGGGTGAATCAGACTGCGAGGTGGTTGCGAGAGATAGGCGTTAAACGTGGGGAATCGTTCGCCTTTCATGCTCCCAACTCGCCGGTTTTTGTGGCGCTTGCCATCGCTGCGAGTCGTATTGGCGCGGTCATGGTGCCGACCGATCACCGCGCTACGGTCGATGAACTTGTCTATATCCTTGATAATTCGGAATCGCGGCTTGTTATTACAGAGTTCGATCAACTGATGCTTACGCAGGCAGCAGCATCAGCTACCTCTTGTGTGCAGGAAGTTGTGGTGTCTCGATGTGAGCATCCGAGCGGGCACCCGATATTTGAACGCGAAATTGCCCGTCAGGATACCTCCCCGCCCGACGTTGAGACTTCCCCCGACGATGTGGTACACATGGTCTATACCTCTGGCACAACTAGCAACCCCAAAGGTGTATTGATGACCAACAGGGCGTTGATTTATGGGGCGGAAGTTTTTGTACGGGGTAGTGGTCTACGTAACGAGGACCGACACCTCATCACGCTGCCTGTTTTTCATGCAGCTGCACACTGCCACGCTTTTTGGCCCTCTCTAGTCTGTGGTGCCAGCATCGTTGTGTCTCCGCGATTTAGCCCGTCCCGATTCTTTGGATTGGCTGTCCGACATCAATGCACAATGGCAGCGTTGTTCTCCGCACCACTGCGGATGTTGCTCGCCCAACCTCCTAACGATAGCTGGCGATCCAATCGCCTGAGAAATGTGACCTTTGCCATTGCCCTAACCGATGAACAGTTTGCGGAGTGGGATACGCGCTTCGGTGCGCCGCTGCAGCATCTGTGGGGGATGACCGAAACGGTTGGACTGCCGCTGATGAGTCCGCTCTACGGTCCGAGAAACCTACCCTCAATGGGCAAACCTGTCTTGGGTTACGATGTGCGAATCCTCGACGACAATGGCAACGAAGTACCTCCGGGAGAGATTGGACAGATTGCCATTGGAGCGGATCCCGGCCGCACGGTGATGAAAGGGTACTTCAAAAATCCGAAGGCGACGGAGGAGACCATGCGGGATGGCTGGCTGTACACCGGCGACAACGCCTATTACGATGAGCAAGGATATTTCTATTTTGTTGATCGGGGTAAGGATATTATCAAGCGCGGTGGGGAGAATGTTGCCCCTAGCGAAATTGAGGCAGCGATTAAGCAAATCAATGGTGTTGCTGATGTCGCAGTCGTCGGAATGCCTGACCCGATGTTCGACGAGGTGCCTCAAGCGTTTGTGATCCCCCAACCGGGCGCGACACTGACCGAAGAGAGGATTTTAGAGGGTTGTCGTCAGTCGCTCACGCGGTTCAAAGTGCCTGTAGCTGTCACATTCTGTGATGAATTTCCGAGAACCTCAGTAGGAAAGATCCAGAAACATCTGTTACGGGATCAGGCGTTGAACTCAGGTGATTAGGCGATAAGTCGCGATTCGGAAGGTACGCCCTCTACTATAAATGCACTGTAGGAGGGAATTCCAATTCCCGACTCTTATGTGCTACGGTTGACATGTTGTTCCACCTGTATTGGAAAATATTTCATCAAACTATCGGTGAGATTTGGCGCAGCCGTTCCGAGGCTACACGCACTGGTTGCCTTCATAGCCGCTCCGATGTCGCTGACCTCACCTTTCCACTTCGTCAGATCACTGGGTCCTGCCTCGCCAGCGAGTCGTTCAGTGAGCCGTTGTGTGCCGATACGGCATGGGAAGCACTTGCCACACGACTCTTCAGCGAAAAACTCCATCGCGTTGCGAGCCATCTTGATTATGTCCCGGCTGTCATCGAATACGATAATCCCTGCGGCTCCGAGCATAGCCCCAACCTTCCCGATGCTTGGTTCATCAAGCGTCACGTTCAGGTCACCTCCAGCGAGGAAACCGCCGGATAAGCCCGCCATCGTGACCGCTTGAATCGAGCGCCCTTCTCGTGCACCGCCTGCCCAATCGTAGAGCAGCGTCGGCAACGGCAATCCAAACGGCACCTCGTAATTGCCCGGCTTCTGGATGTCCCCGGAGAGACTGATGACTTTCGTGCCGGCGTGACCGTTCATGCCGAGATTCCGATACCAATCTGCTCCCCGTCGCATAATCTGCGCCGCTGCGGCAAGGGTTTCGACGTTATTGACTACTGTTGGCAGGTTGTCGTAGCCGTGTGTCACCGGATAGGGAGGACGGTTGCGCGGGAAGGGGTGCTTGCCTTCGAGGCTGTTCAGCAGCGAACCTTCCTCACCGCAGATATAGGCACCGGCCCCCCGCCGCAGATAGAGTTGGAAGTTGAAGTCTGCATTGAGAATCCGATCGCCGAGAAATCCTGCTTCCTTTGCTTCAGCAATTGCCCCTGCGAGCGTATTGAGGGTTTCGGGATATTCATACCGGAGGTAGATGAAGCCGCGCGTCGCGCCGGTCGCATAGGCAGCGAGAATCATTGCCTCGATCACCGCATGTGGATCGTGATCGAGGATTGCGCGATCTTTGAAACAACCGGGTTCCCCTTCGTCCGCATTGCAAACGATAGTTTTCGGATTACCGGGTGCTTCGGCGACTGCCTGCCACTTGACTCCGGTGGGAAAACCCGCCCCTCCACGTCCCGCGAGCTTGCTCTCCGTGATGACTTCGACGACTTCGGTTGGCTGCATTTCTCGCACTGCGCGTGTAAGCCCTTCGTATCCACCGGTGCGGCGGTATCCCGCAATACTGGCTCGATCAGGTTCACGAATTGCGCCAAAAACACACTCATCAATGCCACCCGGATTTGGCGGGGGCAGGGGAGAGGGTTTGGCTTTCAACGCGTCCGGATCCACACCGATAAGCACTTGGTTTCCTTTGAGCACCGGCACGAAATCGTCACAGCGCCCCGCACACGGCATCGGCGTTGCACCCTCCTCCTTGAGTGCGGCAAGGATTTCATTCCCGCCGACCAAGCAGCAAACAGGTCCCGTGCAGACGCGGGGCGCACTTTGCCCCGGCGCAGTGCGGGAGAAGTGATGGTAGAACGTAACCGTTCCAAACAGATCTGCGAGGGGAATCCGGAGCCCCACTGCTATATCACGCAGAGCGTCTTCCGAAATGAAACCGTCTCGATCATGGAAGGCGTGGAGCAGTGGGAGCAGTGGTGCTGGCTCGTCGCGCCAACGCTCGATCAGTTCTTGGTTCGTTGGGGTTGCCATCATAGTCTCCGATACGTTGAGCATTTCCGCTAATAACTTTTGGTGCTAGTCAGCGAAGATGTCATCGGCACGTTGTTAAGAATACATTGGTTCAAAAGTTCATTAATGAACCCATGTACTAATGAACCAATGAACAAATTGTTTTTTTACGCTTCACGTTTCACATTACCAGCAGCTGCAAACTAGCACCGTTGGTTAATAACCGGCCAACAGTGTGCGCAGTTGGCTAGCGGCTTTACGTACCTGATCAATTCGGTCTGGATGTTCACCTTCGTAGACAATGGAGATGCAGCCATTGTAGTTGACGCTTTTCAAAATGTCTGCGATTCGCTCATAATCCAGCCACTCCTCCGTACCGCTTTCGTTTTTGTAAAATTTTGTGCGGACATACAGTGCATACGGCACAGTCTGTTCCATGAACTCATAAAAGTCAATGTCGGGATCCGTTTCTCCACGTGGACCAGATCCGGGCGATCCGACCCATTGTCCGGTATCCATGATAAAGGAGAAGTTCTCTCGATTAGTCTCGCTCCGGATGCGCAGCATATCGTCACCTGTAGATGGGTGATTCTGCAACCCTACTGCGATGCCTTTCGTGGCTGCATAATCGGCGGCATCCTGATAACCCTGAATCATAGCTGGCCAAGGATCGTCGCCATCGCCATTCTTTTCTGGTATCACGGCACAAAACGCGCGAATCAACGGTGAACCGAGAAACGCAGCGAGGTCAATTGCGTCCCGACAATTCTGAGCGTGTTCCTCACGTTCCGCTGCATTCCCGACGAACAAACCACTCACGCCGATATAGCCAATAGGCATACCGTATTTGAGGCACTTCAGTTTGATACCGCTGAGATATTCTGGATCCGTCGAGGGGAAAGCCCGGTAGTGAAAGTCAACGATGTCCATCCTTAAATCATGGGCAACATCGAGGAAGGTTTCAACATCCGTATTTTGCAAACTCAGGAAGTTACAGCCAATTTTGATCATGTGTATCAATGTCCTTTCATTTTGGTGGTTGCTATCGCACCCAATAAAATTATTAAAGATTTCCCCAATCTGAAACGTAGTAATGTCCACAGGGCTTCAAATCGAAAAACTATGCTACTATACATGCAGCAGGAAGTCAATATCAATTCTCCAACGAATAGCTGAACAGCTTTGCATTCTGAAGTGTAAAGCGGAGTTTTACTTTTTGACCGATCAGGTCGGCGAGGGGTTTTGGGAAAGATACAGGACCCTCAATGTGGTCTCCCCGAATCGGCTGGGACTGCTCGTAACCTTTCAGCGGTCGTCCTCGCTCGGTCAGTAAGCTAACGACCAACTCGCCATTTATGGCATCTAGATTGACCGACAGACGACTGCCGCTCACAGTCAACTCTTGTGTGATCACGCGTCCCGTGCGGTTACCCGCTTCCAAGGAGATATAGCGGTCAGGTCGAAAGCGCACACAGCCAATTGCTTGTAACGGGTGTCGTTTTCCCGCTTCAATCAACTTCCGCTGCTCAATTAGCCACTGCTGATCCACGGAAGGATGCGGAAGATTGCCAGAGGAGTAGTACTGGTACATCCAATCTCCCACGCGTATCGGCACGCTGTCGAAGTGTATCATCGCGCAATCCTGTTCCCCCGCTTCGCCCCTCCCAATCCACGGTTGGCGATCTCCAAGCCGATCCCAATGCACGAGATCACGGCTATATACCAGTTGCGTCTCCATGACACCGTGCTGATTCCACATGCTATGTTTGTACATATCCATACTGACATCGAAGATATAAAGTGCGCCAAGAAAGACATTGCCTACAGTCCACGGCTGCATGGTGTAGAATTCACAATGCTGGTCTACCGGATCATTATAGTGGATGATTCCATCTGCATAGGCTTTGTCCAGGCGTTCACGCGCCATTTCATCGTCAAGTAGATCCGGAGCGAGAACAAGATTGGGGCGGGGCCAATCCAGCATCAATCGAGCACGATTGGGTAAGGAATTGGTAAATGTCATCCCCACAGCCCGTCTTCGGAAACGCCCCACCGCTGCATGGACGCGTGGAAAGGCGATATAGCGACCGGGCACATCTTCGCGCATCATGGGAAAGGCATCGTCAGCAACTAGGAATGTGCCAGTATCGCCCACACCATCGCTGATGCCCGGTTCTTCGTCCGCGTTTTCCACTGTGCGCCAAGTGAATCCGTCCGGACTGAAAATTGGCAGATATCGTTGGCTCCATTCACCACCCGGAATCCATGAAACTGTTCGGTATAGTGTGTCTGCGCCTTCAGAAAGGGTGGATTCAGGACAGTAAAAAACTGCGCCGGGACCAATCCGCCCTGGTGTTTTCACTTTGTTGTTTTCGGTATTGCCGTCGACCTCTGTTAGATTGAGAATCGGCTTTTCCCACTGAAGTCCATCTTGGCTTGTCGCGTAAAGGTCATTAAGATCATCTTTTGAGTTCCAATACCACATCTTGAGTGTCCCCTCTGGATCGGAGATGACCATAGGACAGGCGCATCCAGACTTATCCTCCCACGGTTGATCCGGTAGGAGCACTGTGCCGACCTTCTCTGGTGGATGGAACCTTCGCTTCAGGTATTGCTTGGACTCAATCTCGAAATCGTCGATAAACAAGCGTGTATTTTCCATTTTGCTCCCTTTCTATGTTTCTGTGCAGCACATTATAGCATGTTTGGTTTTTAATGACAGCCACCTTTAAAAAATGTCTGGCATTGAAACTCCAAATCGTGTATCCTCT
This sequence comes from Candidatus Poribacteria bacterium, assembly GCA_003635265.1. Lineage (GTDB taxonomy): Bacteria > Poribacteria > WGA-4E > WGA-4E > PCPOR2b > PCPOR2b. The sequence goes on along the minus strand of PYIZ01000010.1, from coordinate 156,887 downwards.
TAATACGGATTGCTTATACCACCTACCCCATTCAAGAGCTGGAGGGAGAAATGTCAGTTCAAAATGATTTGACCGGTTACGCGGTCTTGACTCCAGAGCAACAGGAGTTTGTCGATGCTAACGGATACCTTGTAATCGAAAACGCACTAGATCCAGATATAGTTGCCGAGATTGACGCGGCGATCGATGAACTTCACGAACGCGAAGAAAAAGCTGGGCGTTTGGAAGTTGACGGCAGGCTGAATATGCGGAATTGCATCACTCAGCACGATGCCTTTTTCCAACTACTCGATTGGCCCAAGACGGCACCACTCGCTTGGGGCATCTTGAATTGGAATATCCAGATGATAACCTCGCATCTGCTTGTACTTCCATCCAAGGCGGAACCGCCGCCGAAAGTCAAAGACAGGATAGGACTACACCGCGATGGGGGTACGTCACCTAGTGAAATGCAAGAACCCCATCCCAGAATCTTGCTCAAGATTGCCTATGCCATCAGTGATCAATCAGATCCGGCTTCAGGTGCGACGGTGCTTGTTCCCGGTAGCAACCGCCTCACCGGCACACCGCCCGTGGACACAGAAACTGGACACGCCAGAGGGGCTATCTCCATGAACGTAAAGGCGGGAGATGCATTCATCTTTGAGCAACGGACGTGGCATGGACCTGGGCATAACTGGTCTGGCATACCGCGAAAAACAATCTTTATAGGATACGCTTACCGGTGGGTCAAACCGATGGACTATATTGCGATGCCGGATGAATTGGTCGCTAAGTGCACCACTCCCCTGCAGAAGCAGCTGCTCGGCGTGGTCAGTGATCCACTCAGTTATTACCTTCCACAGGAGGAAGATGTGCCTTTGCGGGCACTGCTCAGTTGAAAAGGGTTATCAGCTTGTAGGTCTGTTGAATTTACCGAAATCTTCCGAAGGGTAGGGGCATCTACCCTCTCAGAAGAGGTCGTAAGTCCCAGTTTACCGGGCCAACTTCGTTGATAGAGCAATTCGACAGCCTATCGGGAACGGACGACAATCCCCTCCCTTTAGGGTGTGGGAGTATGTCAATGATTTCTATTTAGCACCGTGCCCAGAAAGGTGTAACGCAGGAAGAATTGGTGAATTAACAACAGAATACCGGTTACCCCAAAACATACCAGACCAAACTTGGCAACCGCAGGCAGGTCCCATGTCCGTATCATTGCTTGAACCGCAAGAAGTAGGGGGAGATGTGCGAGGTATAACCAGTAGGCGACATCTGCAAGGTATCGCCACACCTTACTCTCTCTTGAGATCAACTCACGGGCAATGCCGATAAGGGAGAAAATCATCAGCCACGCGTACATCGCCTTCAAAATGAGCAAAGCGGGTTGACGCAACTGCCCTAACAGCTCAGGGCTAAGTCCTAATATCAGCGTGACCGGAAAGATAACCAGCAGCGCCACGGGCATGGTGATTATCCACTGTCTTCCAACGTTTGAGTCGCTATCATCGCAATCGTAGTAGAATGCCCCGAAAAAGAAGAAAATACCGTAATAGATGGGGATATATGGCATGGGTATCGGAGAGATGAAGGTATCGGGTCCAAAGTTCGGGATGGCCCCCCTTGCCGCCATAAACCATTGAGGAACCATGGTTAGGGGAATCAGCCAAAGATAGCGGAGCGGCGAAACTATCATCTTTTGGGGTGGTCCCCTCCACAACCTCCGTTCGGCAATTGTGGCATATAAAGCAAAAGCGAGAACCAACCAGCAGAGCAGGTAGAACAACCAGAGGTGTGCGAATATACTTCCTGTTGTAAGTATCCGCCACAGACGGCTTTCCTCCTTTACGTTTGGAAGGTTTCCCGTTGACTCGTATTTAGTCAGGATGGTAGCGATGTGAGTTCTGCCGTAAAAGGCTTTTACTGGATCTAACTTCACTTGTAATTCCCTGACTCTCACGTAAATATCTCGCCAATCTGCTTGTGCAAGGTTCAGTGGGGTCTGGCCGTTATCATTCCGCGCCTCCACATCAGCACCGTTTCGAAGAAGCATTCTAGCGATCCGATCCCGTCCCATAAAAGCAGCTTCATGTAAAGGTGTACCTCCATCTCTATTTTTTCCATTTACGTCTGCTTCCGCTTTGACGAGTTGTTCGGCAATCTTGACTTCCCCTGTAAAGACAGACCACGACAAAGGGGTAAGCCCGGATTGCGGATCTTGGGCGTTCAGATTCACTCCATTCGCCAAGTGCGCCTTGAGCGCCTCACCGTTTCCAGTTCTTACTGCAACCCAAATATTTGTCAGCGAATCTTCTGAGGGTGTCGGGGCAGCGTCTCGCGCGCGTTGTAGGGTGGCTTCGATCAGTTGTTCGTTGATCCAGTATGTAAGAGGAGCGATAGTGATAAGCCCGAACACCAGCGGCATGAAGACACGTCGAAATCGGTGTTCCAGCAACCCCTTTACCCCACGCGTGCGCCAAAGCATCGCAGTGAAGAAACCACTAGTTACGAAGAAAAGTGGCATTTGAAACCCGTGTACTATCAGAAAAAAAACGCCAAATCCTTCGTTTTTCTGCACATCTTGAACGGGCCAAGGGACGTCAAAAAACGCTAGAGCGCCATAAAAGGCAATGATTAACAACATGGCTAGGGCACGTAATGCCTCTAGGTCGTGTCGATGATTGGGGGCAGCGCGGGTATCCATATACGTTTTTTGTCCTACTCTTTCGCTTGGGTGTAATTTTTATCAACTATTAGAGGTTAATCAGGAGACTTCCTCTGGCACGTCTCTGACCCGCTTCTGCATGAAATACACGGCGGTAAATAGTCCGAGTGCAATTACGAAGGTGTCTATTCTATAAATATACGCCAAGAAAGCGGCAACCGCGAGCATAATCCACTCTATCCATGTCGTTTTTCGGAGGAAGTAACCCATCGTAACGATTGAAAAGATGAACGTGCCTACCACAGCGGTGGCAACCGACAGTACATTTTGTAGTAGTGTGCCATCAAACAGGATGTGCGTATAAGCGAACAGCAGCGGCATGATATACAGGAACTTTGCGAATTTGAAACATGCCCAGCCTGTTCTCCACGGATCCGCACGTGCGACGGCAGCCCCGGCATATGCGCCGAGTGCGACAGGCGGCGTGATATTGGAATCTTGACTGAGCCAGAAGACAATCAGGTGCGCCGCGATAAGGGAAACTCCCATCTGACCACTCGTTAGGATGGGAACGGCAAGTTCAGAGGTAATCAGATAGGCAGCGGTAACGGGGATGCCCATACCCAAGATGAGAGATGCAGCGGCGAGCAAGAGAATAGCGATTGCGCGGCTGTCTCCAGCAACGGAGAGGACAAGGTCAGGAAAAATCCTTCCGAGTCCGGTGAGATCTATGACGGCAATAATAATTCCGATGCTACCCACTGCCCCACCGATGGCGAGGGAATTTTTCGCGCCGGTAACCATTGCCTCCCAAAGGCGCTTGGGTGTGAGACGTGTTTCCGGTCGAAGGTAACTGATGCAGATTGTGGTCAGGATCGCGAAGAACGCCGCTTGGGAGGCTGTATGCCCCACCATCAGGGTGGCGATCAGGACGACTAACGGGATCAAGCAGTACCACTGGCTTTTGAGAAGTGTAGATAGGTGAGGTAGTTCAACTCTCGGTAGTCCCTCAATCCCCTCCTTTTTTGCCTCGAGATGTACCATCACCCACACTGAGAAGAAATAGAGCAGTGCTGGGATAACCGATAATAGGGCGATGTGGCTATAGGGCAGCTCGGTGCGTTCCGCCATGATAAACGCACCGGCACCCATCACGGGCGGGAGGAATTGTCCTCCAACCGACGCTGTTGCTTCGACAGCACCGGCGATGTGTGACCGAAATCCCGTGCGCTTCATCAATGGGACAGTGAATGCACCGGTTGCGACTGTGTTTGCGATCGCACTTCCAGCGACTGAACCGAAGAACCCCGAAGCGACGACTGCTACTTTTGCAGGTCCGCCCACCAATCGACCCGCCACCGCCATTGGGAGGTCAATGAAAAATTGTCCCACCCCTGACTTCTCCAAGAATGCCCCGAAGAAGATAAACAGCACAACGTATGTTGCCATGACGTTTGCCATGATGCCGAAGATGCCCGCTTGGCTGAAGAAACTGTATTCGAAGATTCGGCGCAACGGGAATCCCTTGTGAGCGATGACGAAGGGCATGAACTTACCAAACAGGGCGTACAGAATGCCGACGGTAGCAATTATGGTCAGTGCCCAACCGACTGTCCGGCGGCTATACTCAAGGCTCAAAATCACAGCCACCGCTCCGACGCAAACATCGAGTCGGCTATATGCTCCTACTCGGTCTGCGAGCGTCTTGTACTCGACAATCCAGTATCCAATCACGAAAACCGTCAAACCGACGAGTATCAGATCTACCGTTGACGGACGCAATTCTGGTGAGCTGCGCCTGAATTGATGGAACATGCCCGTCAAGACGAATGTGAGGAGCAGGTACAATCCGACGTGATACTGTTCACCTGATGTTCCGAAGCCCGCGCCGTAGATATAAAAGAACACAAAGCTGACAGCGATAGTTTCAAATAGCCACTTCCAGACACCTTTCAGATCCCGACCTTGGCGTTCAAGTTTTTGTAGGGTTTGTGCTTCTGTATCTGCCATCTCCTCCCATGTCCCTCAAACCGACAAGTGCGAAATTTGCATTACATAACGATATCACGATGTACGCCGCCGTAGTTCATTCTCAAGTTGTCGAATCCTCTCCTCCGCCTCAATGCGGGCTTGGGCTTCTTCAGTGGCGCGGTTTTCTGCCTCAACGCGGGCTTGGGCTTCTTCGGCGGCGTGGTTTTCTGCCTCAACGCGGGCTTGGGCTTCTTCAGCAGCACGAGCCGATACGTCAACATAGTCTGGTATCAGATTGCCCGTTTCATCATAACAAACGAGATTTTCGTCCTCCAAGCTCAACCAGATGTTGACGGGTTCAATCCAGAGCCATCCATCCGCATTGGGACTCAACTCTTCATAGCCAGCCGGTGTGAGTCGGTATCCCACCAATGTTCGCTCCATTACCCCCTGTCGCTCAAATCGATCCACGATGATGTAATTCGGTACGCCGACCCGCGCATAGTGGTCAACCTTCGTGACAACATCAGTTGAGCGGGTCGAAGGCGAGACGATTTCTATAATCAGGCTTGGCTTGGTTTCCTCGTCTTCCTCCGAAAAGGTACTCCAATTGATGTGCCGCCGGAGATCGAAAATCACCGAAATATCGGGTCCATGTGCTCTTAGATCGGGCAGTGCCCACGCTACACGTACATCGTGCAAGACTATGGCATTCGGTTCATCCGCAATCCGAGCTGACAATACATTGTAGAGATAATTACAAAATCGTTCATGTTCCTCATCGTGCATTCGGTAATCTCCCACCTGTGGGTGAAGGATGTCCTCAAGTGTCAGGGGCGTCCGTTCGAGCACCTCTGTTCCGTCAGGCAAAGTCCGTATTGCTTCACGCCACCCGTAGGGATAAGGGTCTTTCTTATCAGGGATTTCTCCGTTGGTTGGAACGGTTACTATTTTCATGGCGATCTCCTTCCCTTAGTGGGTAATCACTCACAAGTCCGTTAGTGATAATGAATCGAAACTGTTACGTCCTTCAGTACCAACGGTTCACGTCTTGTCAGCTGGGGGTTGCCCTGTCGAATCTCTAGTTCATTAATCCCCTGTTTGAGGGAAGAGCTGGTGATGTCAAATTCGATAGTATCACCCGGAGTTGCTACCTCTTGGGTGCGCGAAGGGTATTGATTCCACCCTTGTTCATACTCCACGCGGGTCATGCTGTCTGAGGCACTCACGCCGATACTCCAAGGGATTGGCACTTGATTCAATCGTATTTCAAGCACATCTTCAACAGCTAGACTCTCAAATCCTAGACAGAGTGTGCATTGGTTCAAGCTGCCATCAGTAACGGCTGATTCCACGTCGTCAGCGATATCTAACAGGAGCCTCACACCACGGTCATAAAAGGTCTGATTGAACTGAACGGGGAGTTGAGCGGCGGGGATGGCGTTGAGAAATGAATAGCCGAGTTGGGAGGTCGGCTGATGCCGATTGGAGTGATCTAACTTGTAGCACTTGGTTAGTCGTTGTAACACTGTGGGGGCTGCTAGTTGGTTGAGGACCTCTCTCTTCCAGCTGTTGGACATGCTGTAGTAATTAAAAAAATAGAGTCCATCTACCCCAGCCTCCCAATACCGAAGGGCAAGTGCCTTAAGCGACTTTTCGTTCAATAATGGTCGTAGTCCTTCAAAACAGCCGTAGATTCTGCAGCCGGTGGCATCGGCAGTTTCAACCCACTCCCGGATTGGCATTTCAAACGGGATGAATCCCCCACCTGCGATGAGCATGTCTGCCATGCCTTCTCTCATCCACACTTCGGCATCGAGTCCAATCCGTTTAGCATCCGCTAGCGTCGGCGGTACACGCACGGCAAGATCAAGCTGCTTTCCCTTTTTTTGGCTGACTTCATCTAACTTTCTCCGGACACCGTATACAAAGTCTGTCATTAGATATCGATACTGGTATGCTTCCGCGATGCGGAAGAAGGCGGGATGGCGCATAAAGTCTAGCTCAATACCGTCAATGTCGAAACGTTCGATTAGCTCGAAGATAATATTCGACATATGGGCGCGCACTTCTGGCAATGCGTAATTCAACCCTGTCCGTATACCCCATTCGAGACTCCCGTACGGTATTGACTCTCCGGGGCGGCCGATACATAATTCCGGATGATCGCGGCGAAGTCGGCCGTAGTTCGGGGCAGATTCCTCCATGTCGTAATGCTCGTTCATTCTGACAGACGGGAAGAATGCCATGCCCGCCTCACGGCACAACTGGGCAATAACCGTCACCGGACCGCCGTGTGATTTTATCATCTGACGCAGATTTTCTGCCTTCCTCTGTTGTCCAGTATCAAGGTCATCATATCCGTCGCCGAATCGTTCTCCAACTTCGGTTTCGTAGTCGTAGACCTCGTGCCCTCCGATGGACCAAAGAAAAACATCGACTGGCGAGCCAGCATACGGGGCTATCATTTTTTCGCGCATGTCATCTGGGGTCAATGGGGGACCGTAGGTGCCCATTATCCAGCCATCATCATTGCTAAGTACCCGCCAATTCCGCTGCGATGTTGTCATTTTAGAGTCTCCTTGAACGGCAATTCCTGTTCCTCTTTGTACTTTGTGATTCGGCTCGAAGGTTGAGCCATTATACCACGTGGCGAGCTATCCATCCATGAAAAAATAGGGAACTAACGTGAGGATGACGTGTGGGTCAGCTACTTTGGGAAGAATTGAATATCGAGTGTTGATTGTGATATACTCATTGTTGTAGGAAAGATCTGAAGTGATTGTGGAACGGTGAGTTAGATAGAGATAGTTTGCACCTTGCTGTCGAAATATCGGTAACCCCTGCCGCTGTCAAGGTAGTGGTGCTTCACGGAATATATTTTTGCAATGTCACACACTATATATTAGGTTGATGGGAGCGTGGATAGATAACGATGAAACCATTTATGGAAACCTTACCTCCTGAAGTGGATATGAAGCTGCAACGGGTAAAACCGCCGGAGGAACAGGTGCTTTTCCAAGTCGCTACAGATCTCATCAACGAGCAGTTGTTTGGAGAAAAATGGCTGATTGCCACGGATCGGCATTTACTATTTATACCGACCGAAGGTGTTGATGGCACTGTGGAAGTGTCGCTTACAGCCGTGCAGGAAGCTAGGACAGAGGAGCTCGTCGGGGGAGGATGTCTCGCTGTAGAGCGCAAGGGAGGGGAACCAGTTTTCCTGCACTATTCCAATTCGCTGGCACCCAAGTTTGCTGAGATTGCTGAGGGGATTCAGCAGCTCTCGAAAGGCAATCCGCTTGAATTGCCGACAGAGATGGAGCGCACACGCTGTGAAAGGTGTGGACGCCTGCTCACGGAGAAGGAGGGCAAATGTATTAGCTGTGCGAAAAAGCGAGACACATTCTGGCGGATTGTCGGTTACACTAGACCGTATCGCCCTCAACTTATACTCGTTTTTGTAATCACGACGGTTGCTGCACTGATCGAGTTACTACCACCCCTTATCATAGAACGCATCGTTGACGATGTTCTCGAACCGAAGTCAAACTTTGAACTTCTGGTGTGGCTTGTAGCAGCATTTTTTGGGATTCAGTGCTTTATGTGGTTTTCCCAAGTGGGGCGCGCAGCGATCAGCAATTGGCTAGGATTTCGAGCGGCGGAAGACATCCGTGGGGAACTCTATCGTGTTCTACAGTTCACACCTTTGAGATATTACGATAAGCGAAAAGTTGGAAGCCTCATCTCCCGAATGACTAATGACGCAGAACTACTGGAGGAATACCTGATTTATGATCTGCCATTCCTGCTGTCAAAGGCGTTGTCGTTGGTTGGTATCTTGGCTTTACTGTTATATAAAAACTGGATACTCACAATGTATATACTGCTTCCTGTACCACCGATTGTCTTGGGTGGAGCACTGATCTGGAATCGTATGGAGCGTTACTGGCGTCGTTGGTCCATCAAATGGGGGCGACTTTCCGCGCATTTGAACGAATCAATCACCGGCATTCGATTGGTCAAAGCGTTTGCCCAAGAAAAGCGAGAGGGCATGCGCTTTAATCAGCGAAATGATGAGCTGCGGTCGGCGAGCGTTCGTGCAGATCGGGCTGCGTTGGTCTTTTTCACAGTGATGAACTTCCTAATGAGTTTCGGCGTGTTCTTTGTCTGGTATTTTGGTGGTAGACAGATCCTGGGTGGAGAGTTGACGGTCGGCGGATTGATGGCGTTTAACATCTATCTCTGGATGCTCTATAGCCCCCTCAAGTGGTTTGGTGATTTTTACAATTTTATGATCCAGACCTATGCGGGCGCCGAGCGAATCTTTGAGGTGATGGATACTCCCGTCGAACCGTTCAACTCCCCGGAGGCAAAGCCAATGCCTCAGATCGGCGGACGGCTATCCTTCAAGGATGTTACTTTCGGTTACGATCCGGGCAAACCTATTCTCAAGGAGATTAACCTTGAGGTGACCTCCGGTGAGATGATTGGCTTGGTGGGTAAGTCGGGAGTCGGCAAGAGCACACTCATCAACTTAATATGCCGCTTCTACGATGTCAATCGGGGTCGTTTAGAGGTAGACGGTGAGGATATTCGGGACATCCGACTTGAAGATTTACGCGGGCAGATAGGGATGGTCCATCAGGAACCGACGTTATTTAATGTCACTATTGCTGAAAATATCCGCTACGGTAAGCCTGACGCAACCTTTGATGAGGTGATTCGGGCAGCAATAGCCGCGGAAGCGCATGAATTTATCGTTTCTAAGCCAGATGGTTATGACACAAAGGTTGGTGAACGCGGCGGAAAGCTCTCCGGCGGGGAAAAGCAGCGTATCGCTATCGCACGAGCCATTCTGCATGATCCCAAAATTCTCATCCTTGATGAGGCGACTTCCTCGCTTGACACACCGACTGAGAAAAAGATTCAGATAGCGATTGCGCGACTGGTCAAAGGACGTACCACCTTTGCGATTGCCCACCGCCTCTCAACCCTACGGAACGCGGATCGACTGGTTGTTCTGGATGACGGGAGAATTGGAGAGGTTGGCACTCATGCGGAGTTGATGCAGCGGCAGGGTATTTTTTATAAACTGGTCCATACGCAGCAGGCAACGACAGCGATCATGGCGGTTGGTGGAGGGAAGGAGGCTTCAGAGGAGGATTCGGAGGAAGATGATGAATAGCGTCATAGTGTGAAAGCCGTTTGACTTCTTCATCTAGCACGCAGTATAATGTGCTCCTACCGTCTTACCGGAGCGAATGAAAATAATATGGGCTACATGACACATCGTGTAATCCCCTACGAATCGTTGGGGGCGCCACACATTTCGATAGCAACTTAGGCTACCATATTGGAGAATGTAATGGCATCTTCAGAGAAACAAATTAAAACAGCGCCTGAAAATGGAGGAGCAAAAACGGAGAGGGCGATCACCCCTATTCAGGTAACCCATCCGGAACGGGTTGTGCCGGAAACGATCCGCCTATTCCGCGAGCCCCCGTGGGTGCTACGTCTGACAATTGAGGGGGACCGTTCCTACCTCAAGGTTCGAGTGGTGTGTGCTGCCCCGTTGTCTCAGCCGGATCGATACATCTGTCTCCTCGACGAAAAGAACGAGGTGATTTGTACGGTCGAGGATCCGGTTGATTTGGACGTTGTGTCCCAGCGCATCATCAAGGAGGAAATCGAACAACGGTATATGACCGCCATTATCAAGCGGGTTGATTCGCTCAAGAGCGAGTTTGGCGTGTCTTATTGGGAGGTTCAGACCGATCGGGGGAACCGAGAGTTTGTCGTTCGCAACGTTTCTGAGAGCGCACAGTGGATTACAGACCGCCGGCTGCTGTTGCTTGATGTGGACGGCAATCGGTTCGAGATCTCCAACTTAGAGATTCTTGATAAAAAGAGCCGTGGGCTCATCGAAATGGTTCTCTAAGGCACAATATTCTAGTGATGAAAGTTCTAGCGAATCTTTAACTAGAAAAGTGAGGATTAATTGATGATTTTAGCCAAGGTGAACACCAGAGGTATCCAGTCGTGTTTATATCTTTTCGTTATGTTGGCACTAACTTTGGCGCTCGGTTCTGCTTCTGCGGAGATTAAGCTGAATGATAACTTCTCGATCTCAGGTTTTCTGGATATGTCAACCATAACAACTATGGGCGATGAAACTGAAACAAGCATGTCTTTTGATCAGTTCGAGATGGACTTTCATCTGAACTACGGTTCAGTTATAGGACAAGTTGATATCGACACCACCGATACAAATCAAGGTGTCAAACTAGAGCAGGGGTTTGTAACATACACACCTAAAGATATGCTACCCGGTGTGAGCATTACTGCGGGGCGCATACTCAGCTCCTTGGGTTTTGAAGCAGAAGAGCCGCCACTTCTCTATCAATATTCTTATTCTGAGGGCAACCCCCATCCTGGGTATCAGAACGGTATTGCAGTCAATGTGAAACCGATGAAAGAGGCAGAACTTTACATGGCGTTTGTATCTAGTGTCTGGGAGGAGAACGAAACGGATGTGGGCACCCTTGGCATCGAAGCCCAGCTTGCGTTGACCCCAATTGAGCGGATTACTGCGAAGGTTGGCTATGCGTTAGATGCGGTGGATGACTATACACAGACTGAACTGAATACGTGGGTGTCGTTCTCACAGGGACCGTTGACCCTCGCTGGAGAGTTTGACTTGTTGGGTAACTGGGGTGCTGACGGTAACAATGGCATGCACTTTTTGGGCATGGCAAATATTTCACTGGCAGATATAATTTCCGTGCCGGTTGGCGTAACTGTTCGCTTTAGCGGTATCACTACGAATAATGAAGACACCTCTACGGAGCTCACCTTTAGTCCCTCTTATACAGCGACGGATAATTGGTTGCTTCTTGCTGAATTCAAACAGCGTCTTGACGCTGAAGAAACTATCATTGCAGTTGAATCCCTTTTTACATACTAACTCAAGTTTATCATTGAGGTAATGAAAGGATGGCAAAACTTATGAGGAAAATCGTTGTATCAATACTAGGAGTTGTATTGTTTATTCCAAGTATGTCCTACGCGCACGAAGGCAGTGGCGGCGGCTTCATGGCAGGATTGACACACCCGGTGCTTGGGTTTGATCATCTTTTGGCAATGTTAAGCGTCGGGATTTTGAGCGCACAAATGGGAGGGCAAGCTATATGGAGAGTGCCATTAACTTTTGTGCTTGTTATGCTCGGCGGTGGAATCCTTGGAATAAACAGCGTACCATTATTTTCGGTTGAATTAGGTATCGCTTTTTCTGTGTTGGCGTTAGGTATTGCGATTGCCTTAGAAAATAAACTTTCACCACTGTTAGCTATGGTGTTTGTGGGGTTCTTCGCTATATTTCATGGGCACGCGCATGGAACTGAGATGCCGTCTTTATCTAAACCGGTGTTCTACGCTTGTGGATTTGTCCTCGGAACAGCTGGCATTCATATCGCAGGTGTTTTGATTGGTATCATTGCGGATAGATACAAGGAGGGCAAACAGGTGCTGAGGTATCTAGGTGCGGGCATCGCTGGCATTGGATTTCATCTTATTATCGGTTGATCGTCTAACCAAGTCCTACATTTGACGGCAGTGGCGATCATGTTACCACCGCTGTTAAATTGCTAATGACCAGTCCCATGGTCTTAGTGCTGATGATCTTCATGGTGATGTGCACCATGAAGATGCAAGTCATGGTGATCGTGGGACACATCACGGGATAAGAGGAAAATAGCGAATAAACCAACCATGAAAGCCATCGCACCGCTAACCTTATCAATAGCAAATATTCTTTCACTTATTGAGAGATTTTCGTGAGAATGTTCTCCCTCAGAATGAGAATGTTTCCCCTCGGAATGCGGAGCATGGGCATGGGACGCATGACCGCCATGAAAGCTTTCAATGACTACATTTAGCAGCGTACCAGCAGCAAAGGCGGTCAGGTATTCAATAAATTTGCCGAATCCTCCGGTCAAAATCCGTTCTCCGATGACCGCACCAATGACCGGTGCAATTGCGAGTGGGAGAAGCCGCCCGAAGGTTGAGACAAATCCCAATCGTATGCTGAGATGCAAACGAGATCCGAAAGGGAGCCGGCGTCCGATGGCTGCAATGAGTGTGTTATCGCTGAGAAATGCTAGCGTCAGCACAAAAGCAATCGGCAGATGGTGTATTAAAATCACAACGGCAAGCCCGGGACCTAGCATCTCGTGTTCGCTTGCGATAGCGAGATTAAATCCATCGGTCAGTGCGTGGATTGATAGCCCAATCACCGTCAAATCCGCGACCCATCGATGATTCTGTAGTGGGAATCGTGGATTATGATGACTGATTCGCTCAAGCAGAAAGATGGGTAGAAAACCAGCTGCCATGATAACGAGACTCACCCATCCGAGATCTGCATAAAGATGGGGTATAAGGAAAAAACCGATAAACCCCACAACGGTACTGGCTGTAAAACCTGTGAGTATTGCGAAAATGACCGGATCTGAGCGTAGCGTGTAAAAGGCAATCACGGCACCGATATAAACTGAGAGCACCGCTATTGTGAGATAGATGATAAGCATTGAATCTTGGGGATGAACTCTCTCCCTTAAAAAGGGAAGGAAATCCCGCTCCCTTGTATGTCGAGGGTAATCCATTCTATTGTAGCTTAATCCACTGCAACTATTGCCAGACAATAGTGTAGGTGATTTAATCGTCCTTGATCTCGCAGTAAAATACCAATATCACGCGTCACGTATCGCATCAGCCAAAACTTCAACCAGATGTCTCGCTTCCTTGCCGGTCCCCTGTTTGACCTGTTCACGGCAAGAAACCCCCGCCACTGCTACCTCAAAATCGCCATCCGTTCCATTGATTACTTTGAATAGTTGACGGGAACCAACCTTCATTGATACGTCGTAGTGCTCGGCTTCATAACCAAATGAACCCGCCATGCCACAACATCCGGAATCTACTACATTGACGTTGTAACCCGGTGGTAAACTCAGGACCTGCTCGGAAGGTTTCACACCGACAATGGCTTTCTGATGGCAATGTCCGTGCAGCAGGATCTCTTTTTCTATATCCTCAAACTCCAAATTCAATTCCCCTTTTTCGTGAAGGGAGAGTAAGAACTCCTCAAGCATAAATGTGTGTTGTGCGACTAGATCTGTATCTGCACCGGGAATAAGATCCACATAATCATCGCGCAACGCCAAGAGGCAGCTGGGTTCGCAGCCGACGATCGGGATGCCTTGGGCGGCATAGGGAAGGAGTCGTTCAACGTTATAACGTGCATTCTCAATCGCGTCCTCAAGCAGTCCCTTGGAGATCATTGGACGCCCGCAACATCTCTTTTCTGGCAGAATAACCTCAAATCCTGCAGCTTCAAGCACAGCAGTGGCAGCTTTTCCGATACTAGGGTAGTTATAGTTCATGAAGGTATCGTGGAATAGCACAACCTGCTTCCGTGCCTCGTTCCCATGATCGGTACGGGCAGCCTGATGTTTCTGAAACCATTTCTCAAAGGTTTCGCGGACAAAGTTAGGCAGCGATCGCCGTCGATCGATTCCTGTGAACTTGTCCATCGCCCATTTGGAGATGCCGCTGTTCATGAACCAATTCGATATCGGTGCGAACGCAGAGCCGATCGCGCTGAGTTCGGCGATATTGCCGAACAACCGATTCCGTAATGGCATACCGTGCTCCTTGTAGTAGTGAGCGAGGAATTCGTACTTCAGCTTTGCCATATCCACGTTAGATGGGCACTCAGCCTTGCAGGCTTTGCACTCCAAGCAGAGGTCTAACACTTCGTAGAGCCGTTTACCTGTGAAGTGATCATGCGGCAACGTTCCAGAGAGCACGTTTCTCAGTGCATTTGCGCGACCACGCGTTGAGTGCTCCTCTTCTAGTGTCGCCATATAAGATGGGCACATTGTGCCGGTCAATTTCTTGCGGCACGCACCAACGCCGTTGCACATCTCAATAGCGGCACCGAATCCACCCTGACTGGAGAAGTCGAAATAGGTATCTATGTTGATTGCATTGTATTTAGGACCAAAGCGCAGATTTTCTGTCATCGGTGGAGGATCAATAATCTTACCGGGATTCATGATGCCTGTCGGATCGAATGCGGCTTTCACTTCGCGAAATGCCTGATAAATCTGAGGACCGAACATACTCTCAATCCATTCACTCCGCACCAGTCCGTCGCCGTGCTCACCACTCATTGCCCCGCCGAGTTCCATCAACAGATCGCGGACATGCCGTGCAATAGAGTGCATCTTCTGAATATCCTCTTCCTTCTTGAGATTAATCACAGGACGGTTATGCAGTAATCCGACACTTGCGTGCGCGTAGTAAGAAGCCGTTGTGTCATGATCCTCGACAATCTTTGCAAAACGACGGATATACTCCGGCAGATTTTCAATGGAAACTGCTGCGTCCTCAACAAACCCGACGGGCTTGTAGTCGCTTCTTGCCCCCATAAGTAAGCCCAATCCTGCTTTCCGTGTGTCCCATACCCGAGTTTTTTCTTCTGCTGTCATGCAGCGCACGAAGGCGTAACCGAGTCCGACGGATTTCATTTTGCGCTCAAGGGTATCTAGTTGGTCAAACAGTTCATCCTCTGATTCGCCGTAGAATTCTACCGCGAGAATCGCCCCGGGACTTCCTTGGATAAAGGTGCTGATCCGGGAGAACTCCAACGACTGCTTTGTCATGTCAATGATGGTTTTGTCGATGAGTTCAACGGCGGTGGGATTGCATTCGAGGATTGGCTGCATTGCTTCCATCGACTCAATCAGCGTGTGAAAGTGAATCACATTGAGCGCAGTCATCTTCGGCGTTGGCACGAGGTTAATCTTCGCTTCGACCGTTGTTGCGAGCGTTCCTTCTGATCCGACGATAATTTTCGCAAGGCTGAACGGATGATCAACGTCGCAGCCATCTCTGCGGTAGGGGGTTAAATCTCTGGATCCCGCATTGGTAACAAATTCATCAAGGTTATATCCAGCAACCCGACGTAGGACCCGAGGGAATTGTTTCCGTATCTCGTCTTCATTTTCTGCAGCAATTCGGCATATTTCCCGATAGATATGGCTTTCGCGGGAGTCGCCACGCTGCTTGGTGGCAAGCTCGTCGAGCGAAATTGGTTCGACAAAAATTGCTTCTCCGTTGGATAGCCGTAAATCTAGGGACATCGTGTGGTCGATGGTTTTACCGTAAATTAGGGAATGTGCCCCTGCTGAATTGTTGCCAATTGTGCCGCCGATATTTGCCCGACTGCTTGTTGCCACGTCGGCGGAGTACATCAAATTATGTGGCTTAAGATGGTCGTTTAATTCATCAATGACAACCCCCGGTTGCACCCGTGCCCAGTGCTCTTCGACATTGACCTCAATAATCTCGTTCATATACTTAGACATGTCGATGACAATTGCCTGACCTACCGTCTGTCCCGCCAAACTTGTTCCGCCGCCGCGAGGGAGAATCGGCAGGTTGCGGTCATAAGCGATTTGAATGGTCTTGGTTACATCCTCTTTGTGTCGTGGAACAACAACGCCGATGGGCTCCATTTGATACAGACTTGCGTCGGTACTGTATAAGACTTTGGAGTACGGATCGAAGCGCACTTCACCTTCGATTTCTTCGTTTAGTAGCTGTTCCAGTTCATTGTGGGAATTATTCATTTCTACTGGGGCTCACTTTCTATTGGAACGTTGTGCTTAGGGATGGGTAGATTAATCTTACATCTTAACATAGCAGAGCAGAAAAGTCTATTAAAATCTTTCCTTCAACCAGGCTATCACCTCCAACTGGACCGTCCATGCAAATAGAACTCAGTCGTAGATCTCATGTTGACACACTCTCGCCTGCATGGTAATATTTTGAAGGTTGACGCGGTTGGTTAGTTGATTTTTTGAGCGATTCTATCGGGTGGACAAAGGCCGCTCGCGTGAGATGGAGGGCACGGGGCTGGGGCTTGCGATTGCCAAGCACATTCTGCTTCAACATGGTGGCAGAATATGGGTTGACAGCAGTCTGGGGGAAGGATCGGTATTCCATTTTGCCTTGCCGTTGCAAAGGAGATTCTCGGCGACGGAGCAGATAGTGCAGCATTCTCATCTTGACGACAATCGATCCTTTGAATCCCTTAACAATTTATAAGGTGTCAAAATAAAAAGCCCTGTTCGGCAAAATACCAAACAGGGCTTTGAATAACTCTCCCGGACGGATTCGAACCGCCGACAAAGTGGTTAACAGCCACCTGCTCTACCAGCTGAGCTACGGGAGATTATTGTGCAACAAATCGCTGGCAATATGTTGCGGTGCAACGAGGGTTAATTATACATAATCGTTTTCGGAATTGCAAGAAAAATTGGATCGAGAGAGGAAGAATATGGTCAACATTGTGAAGAATGGGGTTTCATTGTGAAGGTTTCTCTCTTTTAAGGCATGTGGGTTCATCGAGTAGATTCAAAACCTCCTGTTCTACTGAACGCGATTGCATTATATCTAATACGTCATGGTCTGCCAGATCAATAATTTCTGCGATTCGTTCCCTGACCTCCGCTACAGTATGCGGTTCCCATTCGCGTAATTTCGCGTCTAATCTTTCAGCTAACACATCCATTGCGTTCCCTCCATTGATTCACTATTTCCATACACCTATAGACAATGCAAATCTGCAAAAGTCAGTAGGTGTCTTCTAAGTGGACACGATAACACAAATACCCTCTACATGTCAAGTCGAAACTGACGGGTATAATCTTGACACCACTCTCTATCATCTGATATAATCGGCGCGAAATTCATTTGAGATGAGCGCATGTCGAGTGCTACCACTAGCGAACCTCCAGTCGTAATGGGAGAAATAGATGCCACAACCGGAACAGATTCGTATCGGTCATAGCCCTGATTCTGATGATGCTTTTATGTTCTATGCCATCGCTAACGGTTTGATTCCAACCGACAGCTTTGAGATTATCCAAGTTGCTGAGGACATTGAGAGCCTAAACCAACGGGCGGTCAACGGGGAGTTGGAGGTGACCGCTATATCGGTTCACGCCTACGCCTACGTTGCCCATCACTATGCGCTGATGCCTTGTGGGGCGAGCATCGGTGATCGGTACGGTCCGCTTGTCGTCTCCAAAGAACCGATGCGGCGAGAAGACCTTGTAAGGAAAAAAATCGCAATACCCGGTGAGATGACGACGGCTTACCTGACGTTACGTCTTTGCCAACCTGACTTTGATCCTGAAGTGGTTCAGTTTAATCAAATCCTGCCGTATGTTCAGGAGGGTAATGCGGACGCAGGGTTGATTATTCACGAAGGACAGCTAACCTATAGTCGGGCGGGACTGCATAAGGTGGTTGATCTGGGAGAATGGTGGTATGAGGAAACAGGCTTGCCGCTCCCACTTGGGGCGAATGCGATCCGTCGCGATCTTGGTACGGAAAAGATTCGCCGCATCACCTCGCTTATCAAGCAGAGCATTCAGTATTCACTGGAACATCGCGAGGGTGGCTTGGCTTACGCCATGAACTATGCGCGTGATATGGAGACGGAACTAGCAGATCGGTTCGTTGGTATGTACGTGAACGACTACACCCTTGACTACGGTGAAAAAGGGAGGGCGGGGGTCAGAGAGTTGATGGAACGTGGATATAGATCTGGTGTCATTCCGCATCCAGTCGATGTTGAATTTGCAGCGGGATAATCGACCTTCCTTCAGTTCTGTCGCCGCACAAACGGAGCACAGTTGAACTGGGTGAGGGTCTTCAGTTTTCCACACCGGTTAAACATCAACCGCGATACGTTGTCCGATACCCGTTAGCAAACGTCCACCATCAACGACGAAAGCACTTCCCGTAACAAACGACGCATCATCAGACGCGAGATAAGCGACAGCTTTAGCAGTATCCTCCGGTTCACCCGCACGTCCAATCGGTAACTCTGCTGCCCATCGGTCAAGTGTGTTTTGTCGGTCAGCATCAGGGGAAACAATCATCGGTGTCGCCGTTGGACCGGGACACACGGCATTGACGCGAATGTTGTGTTTTGCAAAATCGAGAGCCATGCACTGCGTCAGAAGGATAATGGCTGCCTTCGACGCGCCGTAGACAGAATAACCACCGCCACCGGATATGCCGGCTGTGGAAGCCGTGTTGATGATCACCCCAGCGCCCGTCCGTTGCATTGCGGGGATAGCGTATTTGGAGACGAGGTAGACGCTCTTCAGGTTAATGTCGATACACCGATCCCAATCGGCTTCTGGTATTGTAATGACGTCGCCGACAATTAGAATCCCTGCATTATTGTGCAGGATGTCTAACTGACCGTGTCGGTGCAGGGCTTCTTGGATAATGCGGTCTGCATCTTCCACTTTTGAAACATCGGCTTGAACAAAGGATATATCCTTCTGGGTTTCTTGACCTATTTGCTCCGCAACGGCTTGACCAGCAAGATTTACGTCGGCGATGACGACATTTGCGCCTTCGGAGGCGAACTGTTTGGCGGTTGCCTTTCCGATACCTGAAGCTCCACCGGTTACGACGATTGATTTTCCTTGAAATCTCATCTGTTCCCCCTGTCCTAATTGAAATTGTCGAATGCGGAGAAATTGTACATCAGGCTGAAAGTCAAGTCAACTTTCGTTATGCTTCGCAATTCCTGTTTGCATCATCCATGGACACCTAGAAAGTGGGTTTGATAAATGAAAATTGGCATTGTTGGGCTACCTTATGTTGGAAAAACCTCTCTGTTCAATGCGCTGACACAATCCGAGGCGGAAACGGGGACCTACGCGGCCAAAAAAGGATGGAATGTCGGCTCGGTAAGAGTTCCCGACGAGCGGTTGGCAGCATTGGCGGAGGTATTCAAGCCTAAACGTCTAACTCCAACAAGCATTGATTATGTGGATATCGCTGGTGTCTCCAAGGGGGATATTGCGCTGGAAGGATTGGAAACGGGAGTCATCGCTGAACTCCGCGAGGTTGACGCACTCGCACACATTGTGCGTGTTTTTGAAGATGATGCTGTCCCGCACGTTGACGGGTATGTGGATCCAAAGCGAGATATCGAAACCATTGATATTGAGCTTGCCTTTGCGGATTTGGGGATTATTGACAACCGATTAGATCGGCTCAATCGGGAACTTCGGACACAGAAAATTCCAGCGTTAGAGCATGAACGTGCAGTGTTGGAACGCTGTAAGAGCACACTGGAGGGAGGCACCGCCATTCGAGAGCTGCCGCTGTCCCCTGAAGATGCGCGAGCGATACGCGGTTACGGATTCTTGACGCAAAAGCCGTTGTTATTGGTTCTCAATATTGGCGAGGATGAATTGGAAAGAGCAGAAGATATACGTGCCAGTTTCGCAGTGTCCAAACGCCAAATTGAAATTATCGCGCTTTCGGCAAGATTAGAAATGGAACTGGCGCTACTGGACGCGGGGGAGGCGGAACTTTTTCGGACTGAAATGGGACTCAACGAATCCGCCCTTGCGCGGGTGATTGATGCTTCGTACCAAACCCTCGGACTAATAACCTTTTTCACTGTGGTTTCGGATGAGTTGCGGGCTTGGACACTCAAAGAAGGCATGACCGCGCTTGATGCGGCGGCATCAATTCATACGGACATGGCGCAGGGATTTATCCGAGCCGAAACCATCCACTGGAAGGATCTAGAAGATTGTGGGGGCTTAACAGAAGCTAGGGATAGCGGATTACTACGACTTGAAGGGAAGGATTACCTCGTATCTGATGGCGATGTATTGACGATACGGTTTAATGTTTAAGGGATCAGGACTCCTTGACATACAAGACGCCATTTTCCACTTTGACCTCCAGCTTCTCCATCGGTCGAGGCGGTGGGCCCGCAACGACATTTCCCGCGCTGTCGAAGATCGCACCGTGGCAGGGGCAGAGGAACTGATCTTTCCCCTCATCCCATCGCACAAGGCAACCGAGATGGGAGCAGACACGCGAAAAGACCACGAAATTTCCGTCCCCTTGATCTGTCACATAGACAGAGCGTTTTTTATTTGTCTCAACCCAGCCATCTCTGGCGTTAAATGTGTAGTTGATTTTTTTGTAGCGGCTTCCCTTGAGCAGATCCACGATACCGAGATCTACCCATTTCGTTGATGCTTTCCTGAAAGCGGGTGAGATGGCGAATCCTATCAGTGGTACTCCCATTGCTAGACCGATTAGACCCCCGATAGCTGCCATACAAGCCTTGAAGAATGTGCGTCGTTTCTGGCCGTCTTCTGGAACGTTGGTCATGGTCAATCCTCCTAATTTAAGTCCTCATCTAGGTCAATCTCTTCCACGCTGAAACGGAGATGTGCTTTCTCGACCACATCAATGATTCCCTGCCACTGTTTTTGGGTTTTCTCAGAGATGCCTTCTGCTTCAAGGCTTTGGGCAAATTCATTGATGGCACTGTGGAACTGTTGTTGAAAATAGGTATATTCTTCTGTTTCGTTTGGATTTTTAGGAGGCTCAAAATAGTCGATTAATTCGGTATACTTTCCAAGCTGTTTTGCTGCCTGCACTGCCGCTGCCTTATCATTATCCTTTGATTCTGCCCCCTTTTCGAAATACGCCTGGATAAGGTCATATTCGTCCTTCATCATCGCCATGACCTCTTTCAGATCCTCCGGTTCTATCATTTCTGGGACTTCTTCTTCCGCCTTCGCTGGTCTTTTCAAGAACAGTGCATAACTGATAGCGAGGGTTTTTTGCGGGAGGAGTGCAACGGCTTGGGAGGCTGCTTGCGCTCCGTCAAATGATTTCACATCTTCACCGACTTTGAATTTATCTTCAATCCCTTTGCCACTAAATTGCTTGAGGAATTCGTCCTCGGCAATTCCAGCGACTTCCCTGTGTTTATGTACCGCGACTTTGACAACCTTTCCCGTCATATCGAGTCCCACGCCACCGCTGATTACGCCGCTAGGTCCTCTAACAGCTAGAAACAGTGCCAATCCCATTGGCGTATTGCTCTCATTGACAGCGATGTAAAATGTCGGTTTAAGGTCTTCGGGACGCAGCTTTGCTCCAATCTCCGCTTCGATAGAATCGACTTTTTCCGCAGTTAGTTCTGCTTTCTTTTCAACGAAGTTCGCTGCATTTGGAAAAATGGAAGCCAATTTCTCATTGGGCAGGGTTGTTTCCTGCCCCCAAGCGAGAGTGGCCGAGACAGCAATTAACACGCTTAAAAGGGCGATTCGGCAAGATACAACGGCTTTGGGTTTCATCGGTTTTTCTCCCTTGCAAGTTAGTCTTGTGTATCAGTATAACTGGCATAGATGACAACTGTCAAGCCAATCAGGAAAGATAGCGGCGAGTTTAGTTCATTGGTTCATTAGTTCAATGGTTTATTGGCTGTGAGTGTTGGGTTTGACTCTCGCCGCCTGTACAAATATAATGTTGGCAGGCGGAAACCCTACTGTCCTTGATAGTGGGGTGTTTTCAAGCGTTCAACCCAACCTACGATACTGGGACTTCAACGCGAAGACGAAAGCACAAAAAAACAGGGTATCCCTAATTAAGAGGGCGGTATCGTAGGGAACAACTCTCGGACTCTCGGTCACAGACCGGAGGATCGTTGTTCCCTACAACTTGTTGACGGCTAATGTTGAGATGTGAATCTTGACCTACTAGCGGACCAACTTATCCCAAATCGCGGCGCAGCTCCTCTGTTGAAGCAACATCTGCAACTGTGCCCGGAGGGTGTTTATACCACCCCGGATCGGCATAGCTCGCAAGCTGCTCTCGGACCTTTAGGAGGGTAAACATACCACCCATTGTGATGTAGTCGAAGGGACCCCTTGCACCGACCATGGGGATGCTGTTCTTTGGTACTGGCATATGTCCGGCTTCAACGTGAATTCCGTGTTCGCCCATGCCGTGCTCTCCCATCATCATATATGCAGGCAACAGGTTACGCACTTGCTGATCGAATCCCTCTTTCTGAACCCCTACCACATTTGGAAAGTCATGGCCCATCTGATTCATAACATGATGAGTCATGTGGCAATGTATCGCCCAATCCCCCGGGTCACTGGCGATAAACTCAATATCCTGCGTGTCACCAACAGGGACAAAGAGCGTGCTGCCGGGATGCTGCGCCGAAGTTGCGATACGACCTCCATTGGTTGCAGTAATCTTGAAGTAATGCCCGTGTAGGTGAATCGAATGATGGTCCATCGCTGAAAGATTGCCAAAGCGAATCCGCACCCGATCGCCCATTTTGGCGACTAACGGCTCGGTTCCGGGATAGCACTTCGCGTTCATGGTCAGGACGTTGAAGTCGTTCATCTCGTTGGGATTCGGTGTGGATGTTCCCGGATCAATCCGCCACTCACTTAGCATGATAGCGAAATCTCGGTCTACTTTGTAATCGGGCGAGGGGTTTCTGGGGTGGAAAACGAGCATTCCCATCATCCCCATCGCCATCTGGGTCATTTCGTCATGGTGGGAGTGGTACATATAGGTTCCCGATTGGCGCACTGTCCACTCGTATTTGAAGGTCTTCCCCGACGGGATGGCGCGCTGGGTAAGCCCGCCAACGCCGTCCATCCCGTTTGGGAGAAAGACACCGTGCCAGTGGACAGATGTAGGAGCTTGGAGTTTATTGGTGACGTAGATGCGGATACGCTCGCCCTCCACCGCCTCAATGGTGGGACCGTGAACCTTTCCGTTGTACCCCCAACACTTCGCTTTCAAACCGTGAGCGAAGGTGTGCCAGACCTCCTCAGCGACCAAGTGAAAAACTTTAACGCCGTCAACAATCTTCCACGGTAAAGAAGAAATGTTGGGCGTGATAACCGGCGTGTATTCCTTGCCGGGTAACCCCGGTGCTAACGCCGGTCGTTGTACGTCGCCTGAGTAAGAATTCTCCCATTGGGATCCTGCCGCGCTGGCTTGAGCCGCTCCCAGAGCGACAGCACCGCCGACCAGTGCTCCTGTTTTCAGCATATCTCTTCGGTTCATTTTAGTGTCCTCCTGCTGCGTCTGCGCTTTCAAGGTGTTTGCCAGTGCCGTTCCCTTGCGATAGGGCTGTATCGACCTGTGCCTCTGAGACTAGCCTGCCGTTAAGAATTTGATCAAACTCCGTGCGTGCAACATGATAGCTGTAAAGTTCTTGGATGTAACTTCGACCGGCGTCGATCTGTTGTTGTTTTGCCAGCAACAGCCGTGGCGTACCTACCTGCATTGCGTTGTACTGGAGCTGGACCTGGTCGAGAATCCTTTCTTGAAGTGGAAGTATCTCGTTTTGGTAAGTGAGTGCGGTCTGTCGAGCAGCTAGTAAACGACGATGCGCCGCACGAACCACCGAACGAATCTCAACCGCTAGGGCGTAGTATTCCTCCTGTCGGCGGCGCAACTCTGCAGCTGCCGCTGCTCGCTGCCCCTGTTTTCGATCAAACAGTGGAATCTCAAATCCAAATGCAGGACCCGCCGCCCATACTCCAGCTTCCTGTTCAAGTTCTCCAAGAATGTCTAGACGTGGCACTAGCGACATGGCTTTTGCCACACCAAGCTGTTTTCCTGTCGACACAATCTCTCTTTGGGCGATGGCGAGGTCTATACTGTTTTCGATAGCAATCTTCTCAATATTATCAACTTGCGGAGGTTCTTCTGGGATCTCCGGCAACCGAGCCTCAACCGTCCACGCTGTATCCTGCCCCCACACTCCCATCAACCGGTTGAGCTGTTCACGGCTTTCGGCAAGTGTTGCCTCCGCGGCAGTAAGTGCTAGCTTCGACTGTTCATACAGGGTACGCTGAAGCAGCAGATCTAGCTCCGGGATATTCCCGACTTCGTAGAGTTCGCTAGCAAATTTGTACCCCGCTTCGGTTGCTGCGACGACCTGCTGGAACATCTCCAACATCTGCTGTTCGGACTGAACGCGATAAAATGTCCTGCGTGTCTGTCCTGCTAGATCCATCACAGCGGCTGTCACGCGGAGTTGTGCCGTCTCGAAGTCGGATTTTGCAGCTGACTTTCGCATTGACCCAAACAGAAGCGAAAGAAAGTCCATCTCGATCTCATAGACATAGTGGTCGTGAGCGGCGTGCGCTGCCCCAGGATCCTGGGGGAGACCAAACGTCCCACCTCCATGAAAAGCGGGGTTTGAAGGAGTCCCCGCTTCAACGACAGCAGCGTATGCGATACCTAAATCTTCATAGGTTGCTTGTAGTCGACGATTATTCAACAGCGCAATTTGTACGGCGTTATCAGCCACTAGCGGTTGGTTCAGCAGATCTTTAGTCGTTTGTGCTGCTGCATCAACCGAGCCGGTGTTCGCATTCCAGTGGACAGGGTAACCAATCCGTTCATCTACCTGCTGCTGAACTTGGCTAAAAGCCATCTCTTTCGATACGCCGGCACAACCGGATAGGATAGCTAACGCCGCGAAAAGTAACGCGGCGTATCTCATTTTCGTCCTCATTTTTCACACTCCTGACCTGTATTAGTGGCTATGCTTGTGAGAACCCATGTCCTTGGTACCGGACATATCGGCATTTGAGACGGACATCTGGGTTTTTGCACTGTGACATCTGAGCATCGCACTCCCGAAATACGGGTTGCGAACGGACTCATCGGTCTGGAGCCAAATCCCCGCTTTGGGCACATCGGGTGCCATTCCGCACACATAGCTGTAGATAGGTTTGCCATAATTTGCAGGTACTCCCACAGCATCGACAAAATGCTTGAAGCTATCGCTCAATGAACCGTAGGCGATCCGGGCGGCTTTGATGTCCGAGGTATCGCCGAGTTCATGTGCGGTGTTGTGAATCGTTTTGGTGTGGGTTTCGTGAGCATTCCACAGTTCATCAGGGACTTCCTCCTCGACGGCATGGAGAGCTTCAATCATTGCGTGTGCCTGCGCATTGACATCGTCCATCGTATCGGAAGCCAACTGGTCCCCAATAGCCAGATAGGCATCAAGCATCGTCCCCAATGCTTCTGCGCCATCGGGAGAGAGTTCGGTCATGCTATGACCGGCATCCGCTTTATGCATCTCTGCCATCGGCATATTCTCTTTTTGCATATGCGCCATTGACATGTCGTGATGATCGGCAGATGCCCCCTGTTGGGCGTTGGGATTTGCCGGATGATCTTGTGAGGTGGTGAGATCAACGGTTTTGCTACCGCAGCCGATAGCTATCAGTGATAGTAGAGTGGTGATAAGTATGGGTAGAATTTGTTGCCTGAAAACTCTGGATAACATCAGAATAACCTCCGTTTTGAATGAAAGATAAAAAAAGATAGGTTGGCGGCGTTCTAGCATAGGTGCATAGAGAGACCACCTGATCAATAGATTTCAAACTTGGGTAAAGCGTGTATAGGAAAATTAGGCGAGAAAAAACGGAGGTGCCCGAGGAGAAAGCTGCGGGATGGGAAGATTTGTATAGGGTTTGGGACGAGGTTGAAGATAAACGGTGAAAGAGACAGAATCAGAAGAAATTCTAGGGGTTGCAGGGATTAGGACAACAGATAAGAATATCTCTTTTTGTATTTGTAAAGCGAGCTGGGGTTCACTGGCTGCAAGCGATTCCCACTGGTTGAAGCAACAATGTCCCTCCTCATCTTGGCGTTCTTGGGAAGCGGATGGTTCGTTTTCGGACCGACAGCAAGTGGATTGGTGCGTTTCATCAACCGTTTGTGAAACAATCCGATGCTGATGATGGCTTGAAGCCCTATCAGCGGGGCGGTTTTCCCCTGCTTCTTGGATTGCTGCACACTGTATCGGACAGATGAAATAAATCGAAGCTAGTGAGAGCAAGAACAGTGCGCCGAGGTTTTTGAATTTCATTATATTGCTACCTCCCATGCAGTAGTATGCCTATGCAGTGGGGAAAATTGATGCTTATTAGCAGGATCTTCGCAAGATTAATGCTGCTAAATATATTCTTCTTCATCATCCTCAGCGGGGTAGATGTTGACATCCGATAAAGAGATTGATTCACCGACATAAAAGGTCAACCAATTCCCGACTAGCTCGACAGACATCATCTCATCATCTTCGCTGGTATATTCGTGCAATTCTGCCTCGAATGTTTCCATCTCTAGGAGATTTACAACGGTCATCTCCGCCGGAACGATCTCCTGACGCACATATTCAACAGAAATTTCAGCGTCTTCGTCATCAGGATCGGGATAGTGGAGCGTGATGACATCAGGAAGATCCTCAGCTAGCTCTTCTTCGCCATCAATGATCCAGCGAGAGATCTCATATTCGTTTGTGCCGCCGATCCGATCTACCCCCAAAACCACGACTTCATCTTCGTCTTCAAGACGATACATATAGCGCAGTAAGCTGCTGCCTTCGTACTTTTTCCGCTCCATCAACTCAAATGTACGGGAAGCGGCGTCGCTGATTTCAAACGTAATTTCATCGGAGAGCTCAATCATGCTTCCAAGTGGAATATCCAACAATTCGTGCCGCTTCGGTTTTTCATCTCTTGATTTGCGGCGAAATAATCCCATTGCGTTTACCTCTATCTAATAACGAGCGGTTCGAGGATTTAGTTTATGTGCTGGTAGTATTTTTTTGGAAGGTATGGGGTGCTTCACAGAGCAACCCATGCTAGTCTAGAAATAGCCTTTGTTATACATTATCAAAACGACAACCCCAATAATCAGGAGGCTACCGAAAACAAGGACGAACCATGTGCCTCCAGAGGTCTTCTTCTGAACCACAATCCTTTGTGGTTGTGCTTGCGTCGTCGATGCTGATGCAGTTTGGCTGTCGCTTGCTAAGACAATGCTGCGGAGTCCCTCTTCGTCTGGTAGTTCTTCAACTGTCACCGTTTCTTCGGCGTTTTCACCATAAAATTTGTCGGAGTTCTCCGTGACATGTGATTCGATATAGTCTTCGTCTCGGTTCGTTCCCGGATCGACATACCGCGAATCCGGCTTGATGCCTTGGCTGTCATAATAGGCTCGCCACTTTTCGTATTCCATCTGCCGTTCTTGTGACCAATGCGATCTGTCGTAGTTCGGATGATGATAGTACCACAGCCAACTATGTCGGAGCCTATGATTATAGTAATCGTGGAAATAAATCCCCGATACCATGTTTGCAAACATCATACTGGCGGTTAAGCTATAGATGGAGTAACCTGCCATTGGATAATACATACCGAAATTGTTGACGGTGATTGGGGACTGTGCCTCGCGCGCTTCACGGCGGGCGCGGGCGGTGTCTCGCTCTGCGCGTCTGACTTGACGTTTGAGACTACGATTTTCTGCCTTAAGGTTTCGAGTTTGGCTGCGTTGTTGCGATTGGAGTGATCGTCTTTGGCTGCTGGTCATGTTTCTCGTGGAAACAGCGGAACCGGTTTTTGCACTGCTCATTGCGCTCTGTCTTTGTCGGACCGCGCTGCTTGAACGTGCTGCGCTTGGTCGCGAGGAGCTAGCGGCACTGCTGCCGTAGCTTCTGCTAGTGCTTGCCCTTGCGGTTCGGGAGCTTGAGCGTACTGCTGAACTGCCGTAAGTCCTTGATGATGAGGTGCTGCTTCGGGTCGATCTTGTATAACTTCTGCTACTACTGTAACTTCTTCCACTGGATCTGAAGCCTTTTGAGAAAACATCAGAACCTATGGTGAATGCAAATAAGATCATAAGCGCCACAATCGACACTTTTTGGAAAGGGCGTCTCATATTAACTGCCTCCTTGGGAAGTTGCGAAAAGTTCTCTTATCATATTAAACACTTTTGTCCCTGTAGAAGTTCCCTGCGCTTGGGAAATAATCAAAAATTGGTATCCCTAGAATTTGCTTGACAAACTATAGTGTGTGAATTATTATTACAATCCAGATGTGCCTGTAGCTCAACAGGATAGAGCGTTAGCCTCCGGAGCTAAAGGTTGGGCGTTCGAGTCGCCCCAGGCACACTTTCCTACCTTATTTCTGTTATTTCGACACTTCCAATTTGAAATTACCCTCAGTTTGCATAGCCTACAGGAAAATTATACTTTCTATCTGTTATTTCTGTCAATGATTTGTTCGCTTGCCGACCATTTTTTTCCTTGTATTATTATTGGGGGTGTGATACTTTATCGCACGTGTATTTGGTATAATAACCTCAAACTTTCACGTTTCACATATCACACTTCACATTTGCTGTTATGCTACGGCGAGTAAAACTTCCATTGCCGTAGCAGATGAAAAACACAGGAGGCGTATATGAGTCTTGATGTTCGATCCCCAAAATTATTAGACCTGATTGATGCCGACGCAGCATTAGAGCAACTCGGCACCGGTTGTGAATTCACAGAGGGACCTATCTGGCACGCCGAAGGTAAGTTTCTGTTGTTCAGCGATATCCCTGCAAATCAGATGAAAAAGTGGACGGCAGAGGAAGGTATAACCAACTTCCGTGTCCCTTCCGGCAAATCCAACGGCTTGACCTATGATAAGCAGGGCAGGCTCGTAACGTGTGAACATGCTAATCGTCGGGTTTCACGAACTGAAGCGGATGGGACGGTTGTCACGATTGCATCACATTATGAGGGTAAGCGATTAAACAGTCCGAATGATGTGGTTGTAAAATCGGATGGCAGTATCTATTTCTCCGATCCGCCCTACGGTCTGACAGCCGATTATGGGATCGAGGGAGAGCAGGATCTCGACTTCCAAGGTGTCTATCGCCTTTCCCCGGACGGTCAGACGTTGACGCTATTGATTGATGATTTTGATCGTCCGAATGGTCTCTGCTTCTCAGCGGACGAATCAATCCTCTATATTAACGATACTGAGCGTATGCACATCCGTGTGTTTGATGTTCAGCCAGATGGCACAATCGCGAACGGTCGGATTTTTGCCGAAGAAGAAGGCGACGACGGGGTGCCAGATGGCATGAAAATTGACGTGCATGGGAATGTCTACCTCACCGGTCCAGGTGGTCTCTGGATTTTCGATTCGTCCGGCGAGCATCTTGGCGTCCTCCAAATCCCTGAGCAAGCTGCTAATCTTGGTTGGGGTGGTGATGACTGGAGCACGCTCTTCATTACAGCGAGCACTTCGCTATATAGTATCCAGTGTAAGGTTTCGGGAATTCCTGTTCCATAAACCGTATAATTGGTTGAGGAGGCGACAAAAATGAAGGCTAACTAGCAACAATCCCATGTCCTGATTCTCGGGATCCCGACTTGTCGGGACTTAGCTTTGGGTCAAACGTTGTTGTATCGTGCTTTGGTTAAAAAACTTGATATTGTTGGCAAAATATGTCTACTTGGTTTGTCCTTCGATGGGAAAATAGTAGTCCTAACGCACGTTAGAGTCTGCCAGACCTACTACTATAGGAAACGAAAAACGGAAAGACAATTCCAATGTTAAAAACTCACAAAATCGCTTTAGATCCAAACAACGTCCAAGCGACACAATTCGCTCAACATTGTGGCTATGCTCGTGTTGCCTATAATCACGTGCTTGCTGATTTTAAGCGTGGACTCAACGCGGGTAAGTGGCATAGCCATATAGAGTTAAACAAACGTTTTAATTCGGTCAAACATGAGCAATACGAGTGGTGTAAAGCACTTAATCAACGTGCTGCTCATAATGCGATTTACTTTAATTTTCAAGACGCCATACGGAGATGGCAGTCCGATCAGAGTCGTTTTCCAAAGTTCAAAAAGCGTTCACGGGGTCAGAGTTTCCAAGCAGACGCCGGTCGAGGCACAACTATTGTCGAAGGACATCGTATAAAACTACCCAAAATTGGTTGGGTTCGCATGTTCCAATCCCTTCGCTACCTCGGCACTATCTGCAAGGTGGTTATCTCTAAGCATGGTCACCGTTGGTTTGCGTCTATCCTCGTTGATACTTTTACCGACGCCCCCACACCTGAGATTCGACACCTCCCTGTTGTCGGTGTAGATGTTGGTATTAAGCATTTAGCCGTAACCTCCGAAGGTGTGTACTACGAAAACCCGAAAGTCTTAAAGCGTTACGAGCGCAAGCTAAAACGGCTGCAACGTCAGTTAAGCCGTCGTAAAAAAGGCAGTCGGAATTGGCATAAGACGAAAGCGAAACTTGCTAAGCAACATTACCGTATCACCTGTATTCGACAAGATGCTCAACACAAGGCAACAACAGCTATTGTCAATCGTGCAAGCCGTATCGGAATAGAGTCACTTAATGTTGCAGGAATGCTCAAAAATCATAGACTTGCAAAGGCATTGTCGGACGCTTCGTTGTCGAGTTTCCTGTCTATGCTAAGATACAAGGCAGAACGTATGGGGGTTAAAATTGTAGAAGCAGATACTTTCTACCCGTCCAGTAAGACTTGTTCAGCTTGCGGTAGAGGCGATAGCGACTTGTCCTTGTCGGATAGGACGTACCATTGCAGTGTGTGTGGTCATACACAAGACAGAGACCTAAACGCTGCAATAAACCTCAGAACCGTCGCCATGGGACACACGGAGACGTAAAACGCTTGTGGAGAGATGGTAAGCCCACGGCACTTCGTGGCACGTCTTGTCGAAACAAGAAAATAGCATGGAGATGCAAAAATGTCTACCAATCAGTCTATTAAGAATCCCAATGTTTCAACATTGGGAGCAGTCAAAAAGTTGACGCGGTTGGCGATTCTGATTGCTGTCCTTTCTGTTTTGATACTCAGTATAAATACACCTATAAGCCCACAAATGGGTATGAAGCCCGATCCAGTCGGGGAGGAGGGAAATAAAATGGATATGAAAATTTGGAAAATTGCGCTATTGATGAGCGATATGGAAAAAGCGGAAGACCTGTACGTCAATAAGCTAGGTCTTAAAGTGGTAGACCGCCTAGATCTCGGTGAAATTGGTGAGGCACTCTTCTTGGATGCAGGTAACGTGAATCTAGAACTCATCCCTGCCGCTGCATTTGAGGGGGTTTGGGGTTTAGACCGTCCGGGCGTACATCACATCTCGTTCAAGTCTGATGATGTTGAGGGTGGCACGGAAGTGCTCCGCGAAAAGGGCGTTACTGTCAAAAAGGAACCTTTCCAGCCCCTTGAGGGGATGACCCTTGCCTTCTTTGATGGACTTGATGGAGTCAGTCTACAACTCTATCGTCACGACAAAGGAGAAGAGTAAGCACCGGCCCCTCCTGTCTGCTCCCCGCTTGTGCTTGCATCCCAATCCTTTGGGGCGCGGCAGGAGGGATTGAAAACCTAAAACAGGAAAACGGAAGATTGCAACAATATGTCTCGTCTTCTCGTTCTCTCGTTTTCTCGTTTTCTGCCGTTCTTCCCTTCTGTCTTCCCGACAAGCATTTTTGCCATAGATTGCCATACCCATGAAAGTGAAAATCAAACGTCTTGATAGCGATCTGCCACTGCCGATGTATGAAACAGGCGGTTCTGTCGGCTTTGATCTATTATGCCGTGAATCGGTGACCATCGCGCCGCAGACAGTAGCGTTGATTCCGGCAAATGTTATCATTGAAACCCCGCCGGGGTATATGTTAATGGTAACGTTGCGTAGCAGTACGCCTCGCAAGCTAGGACTACTGATCCCGCACGGTATTGGTATCATTGATCAGGACTACTGCGGGGAAGACGACGAGATCCAGATCCAAGTCTATAATTTCACGGACCAACCGGTTACCGTTGAGCGTGGCGATAGGATTGCGCAGGGCATCTTTGTGCGGGTGGATAGTGCCGAATGGTTGGAGGTGTCCGAAATGGAGTCAGAGACGCGCGGCGGCTTTGGCAGCACGGACAACAAAAATTAAGATTTTATCCTTGAAACCTTGTTTCATTGGAAGGATGACACAATGAAGCAATATTTAGACGCATTGAAACAGATTATAGAAACAGGTGTAGATCGTGGGGGGCGTAACGGTCTCACCCGTGCGCTGTTTGGTATGCAGATGCGTTATAACATGGCTGATGGTTTTCCTGCTGTCACGACCAAAAAGCTAGCATTCAAGGTCGTGAAAGCCGAACTCTTGGGTTTTTTGCGAGCCTACTCCGATGTCAAGGACTTCCAGAAGTTGGGTTGCCATGTCTGGGATGCGAATGCTGATGCGAACTACTGGAAACCGAGGGCGCGGTTTGAAGGCGATCTTGGGCGAATCTACGGTGTGCAGTGGCGGTCTTGGCGGGCACCCGATGGGCAAATTGTAGACCAGCTCGCCAACGCCATTAAAGGGATAAAAACGCAGCCCTACAGCCGCCGCCATGTCGTAACAGCGTGGAATCCGGGTGAGTTAGATCAGATGGCACTTGAGCCGTGTCCTACACTTTTCCAATTTTTTGTAGCTGAGGGGAAACTATCGCTTCATCTGTATCAGCGTAGTTGTGATATGTTCCTCGGTGTGCCGTTTAATATCGCCTCGTATTCCCTGCTGCTACATATGGTCGCGCAAGTAACGGACTTAGTGCCGGGGGAGTTCATCCATACTTTGAGCGATGCACACATCTACCATATTCATTTTGAGCAGGTGGAAACACAGTTGCAGCGAGAACCGCTTGAACTTCCTGAACTTTATTTGAATCCAGAGATAAAGTCGATTGACGATTTCAAGATGCAGGACATCAAGCTGCGCAACTACAATCACCACGGCACTATTAAAGCACCGATGGCTGTATGAGAGAACGTACTGATGATTATCTCCATCATTGCGGGCATGGACAAGAATCGCCTGATTGGTCAAGGTAACCGGTTGCCTTGGAGATTGCCCGCCGATATGAAACACTTCCGGCGACATACGCTGGGCAAGTCTGTGTTGATGGGTCGTAAAACGTTTGAATCGATTGGCAAACCGCTGCCAAAACGCACCAATATCATACTGACAAACGACCGCAATTACCAAGCGAAAGGCTGCATCGTGACTCATTCCATCGAAGAAGCGATGGACATGGCTAGCGGCTGCAAGGAAATCATGGTAATCGGTGGAGCGTCAATCTATGAACTATTTTTGCCGACGGCAGATCGTCTCTATTTGACATACATCCACGGTTGTTTTCAAGGTGACGCATATTTCCCAGCATTTGATATAGCTGACTGGCAAGAGGTCAAACGGGTGGACTGCCAGCCGGACGAAAAAAATCCGCATCCATACAGCTTTATCTTCCTGCACAGAAGGAGCGAAGATGCCCAATAATCGGTTAAAGCTCTGTATGCTCTCCGGTTCTTTTGAGTACGATTCGGAAGCATCGCTTGCCGTTTTCCAAGATTATATTGAGAAAAATCACCCCGTTCAAGCAACGCAGATTATCTATCAAAGTGAAGACGATGATCAATCCCTTGAACCGTTGCAAGATGCGGAGGTGCTGTTAGTCTTCACGCGACGGCTCAATACCATCGGCAAAGAGCTTGACCGTTTCAAGGCGTATTGTGCTGCAGGTAAACCCATCGTGGGTGTACGGACAGCAAGTCATGCTTATCAGAATTGGCTTGACTTTGATAAAGAGGTCCTTGGCGGGGATTATCAAGGGCATTACGGTGCTGGCCTCATCGCACACGCCGAAATCGATCCAGACGCAAAAGACCATCCCATCTTACAAGGCATCTCAAACTTCGACTCCTATGGAAGCCTTTACAAAAATCCCTCCATTGTAACCGATACCACACTACTATTAACTGGAAAAACCGAAGAACACACGGAGCCAACAGCATGGACGCGCATCCATCGCGGCGGGCGCGTCTTCTACACTTCGCTCGGTCATCAGAGAGATTTTGAGGTCGAGATGTTTCTGCGTCTGCTTGCGAATAGCGTACTTTGGGCGGGAGGTCGATTGGAAACAATGTAACACAGGACCGATACTGCTAACGATCTTCACGAAAAGCGATAGTAATCTCCGCACTGATTCACACCGCACTTAACGAAGGTAAAACCGATGGAAAAGATTGATTACAGAGACTTTGACCGTGACATCTGGGAAAAGGAGTTAGAGGATTTCGTGCCTGCTGTGGTCTACGACATGCACACCCACATGTGGTCGGAGGCGCACAAAGGCACATTGACAGGTCCGCCCACGGGACTCCGTTGGGAGATTGACTATCAGGACCATCTGGCATGGGCGGCGAAACTGTATCCGGGACGCGAGATGCACTATCTTGTTTTGGGCACTCCGATGCCGGGCATGGATGCAGAGGGACACAATGACTGGATGGCGGCGGAGATGGCGGCGGACCCACAATCGGAAGTCAACATGATGGTCACACCGGAGATGACGCCGGACCATGTCGCAGCACAGGTCAAGAGGCACGACTTCTTTGGACTCAAGCCGTATCGCACATTTGCACCGGATCCGGCAAACGCTCGGATTCAAGATTTTCTGCCTGAGTCCTTTATTGAGGTTGCACACGACATGGGACTAGCGATTACTATGCACCTTGCGAAGAAAACAGGTCCAGCCGATCCTGAGAACATAGCAGACCTGCAATACTACACGAAACAGTATCCGCGAGCCCAATGGATTCTTGCACACTGCGCTCGTGCTTTTAACGCATTTATGATGGAGGAGGCGATTCATATCCTCAAAGAGATGCCGAACATCTGGTACGACACATCAGCAGTGAACGATATCTACTCTCACTTTCTACTGATGAAACATGAAGATCGCAAACGGGTGATGTTCGGATCGGACAATATCGTGGCGGGGTGTGCACGCGGCAAGTATATCACTTATGGTCGTGCATGGGAGTATTATGGCGGTTTTCCTGATCTGCCGCACTGTGATCCGACCCCGACGTTCGTGATCTACGAGCAGCTACGCCAAGAACGGCAGGTCGCTGATATGCTTGAATTGACCTCTGATGAGATTGAAGATCATTTTTCGGGAAATGCGATACGGTTCATCAAGCAGGTGAGAGCGGGACGGGACTAGTGAAAGGAGGATGCAGCCGATGAAAAGAACACCACTTTACGAGACGCATCATACACTTGGGGCAACGTTTACGGAAAACTATGAAGATTGGCGACTAGTTGCACATTTTACTGATACCACCGAAGAACACCGTACGGTAAGACAGGGTGTTGGTATCGTGGACCTCTCCCATCGTGGGAGGCTCCGTCTTACGGGCAGCGACCGAGCAGCATACCTCCATCGCATTATTTCTAACGATGTCGAGGGACTTTCGGTTGGAGAAGGGAACTACGCAACCATCCTGACCAATCGTGGGAAGATTATCGCCGACATGAATGTATACGTTTTCGAGGATTCTATCGGTATCGAGACCAACGCCGAAACGACATTGAGCCTCTATCAGGAGCTAGACAAATACCTGATTGCCGACGATGTGACCATCGAAGACTTCACGGAGCGCACCGGTGCTGTTGGCGTCCACGGTCCAGCAGCCGCTGAATTGCTTCAGACGGTCTATGGATTTGATGTCGGAGATCTCCCGGAATATCACAGCTTTGTTGGTGAAATTGATGGCCGACGCATCGTTTGTGTCCGTGCCAATGAAACCGGCGAAGTTGGCTACAATCTGTACACGCCAACTGAATCTATAGAGTCGTTATGGGATACCCTCCTGACAAAAGGACGAGCATTCGGTGCAGCCCCTGTAGGCCTAACCTCCTTGAACTCCCTCCGGATTGAGGCAGGTATTCCTCGATATGGAGCAGAACTAGGGGATTCAGTGTTCCCAGGGGAAGCGGAGTTAGAACGGGCGATTAGTTTCGAGAAAGGCTGCTATATCGGTCAGGAAATTGTCGCGCGCATGAAGTATCGAGGGCACCCTAACCGCCTCCTACGCGGATTTGAAATAGCGAGCGATATCCCACCCCAAGTCGGCGATCGCCTCTTTGCTGAGGATAAGGAGATAGGTTGGATCACTAGCGCAGTTGTTTCACCCACGCTTGGAAAGACGATTGGGTTGGGGTTTATCCGAGTTGCATTTACAGATGAAGGTAGTCGAGTAGAGGTCCAAACGGCGGACAGTCGAGTGGGCGCAACGGTTCAATTATTGCCCTTTTATCAACGTGAGGCATGATTTAGAGACTCGACAGATTTCACGTCGGAGGTGCCTTGCCACAAGGGGGCAAGGTCTTTGAAGTCACCTTTTAGTTGACAAAGCTATATCTATTTGTTAAAATCTGTGCCAATTTGGAGCCGTTTATCTCGGTGTTTACCACGAGAACCCAAAGCGAGGGAGGAAAATATGACAGGAAACGATAAAAACCGTGCGTATTGGAAAAAGAACCTGCAATACCTTGGGATTTTATTAGCGGTATGGTTTATCGTCTCTTACGGTTGCGCTATCCTGTTTGTCAACCATCTTGACAAGATTAAAATTGGTGGTTTTCGTCTCGGTTTTTGGTTTGCACAACAAGGGTCAATCTATGTTTTTGTTGTGTTAATTTTCATCTATGTGTGCCTGATGAACCGCCTTGACAAGCAGCACGGTGCGTCCGATAGACAGGAGGAGGAATGAGCGTACAGGCGTGGACATTTGTAATGGTAGGCTTATCCTTCGCAATTTATATTGGCGTAGCGATCTGGTCGAGGGCGAGCTCAACGGGGGAATTCTATATTGCAGGTGCTGGTGTGCCTCCGGTTGTCAACGGTATGGCGACAGCAGCCGATTGGATGAGTGCCGCATCGTTTATTTCGATGGCTGGTCTCATTTCGTTCATGGGACGAGACGGCTCGGTCTATCTCATGGGTTGGACGGGTGGCTATGTATTGCTCGCGTTATTGTTAGCTCCGTATCTGCGAAAGTTCGGCAAGTACACTGTGCCTGATTTTGTCGGTGACCGATACTACTCACGGACAGCGCGTATCGTTGCGGTCATCTGTGCGATTTTTGTCTCCTTCACGTATGTCGCGGGGCAGATGCGTGGTGTGGGCATCGTCTTTTCGAGATTCCTAAACGTGGACATCACCTTGGGCGTGCTGATCGGCATGGGCATCGTGTTTTTTTACGCCGTTCTCGGCGGAATGAAGGGGATAACCTATACGCAGGTCGCACAATATTGTGTCCTCATCTTCGCTTTCCTTGTGCCTGCAATTTTCATATCGCTATTGATGACAGGTAACATTATCCCGCAGCTCGGTTTTGGTGGAGTATTGGCAGACGGGTCCGGGGAATTCTTGCTTGACAGACTCAATGGATTAAGTCAAGAACTCGGTTTCGACGCATACACCGATGGACGTAAAGCGACAGTTGATGTGTTCTGTATTACGGCGGCGCTTATGGTTGGCACCGCTGGTCTGCCACATGTCATTGTGCGTTTCTACACTGTGCCGAGGGTTTCTGCAGCGCGGAGCTCCGCGGGCTGGGCGTTATTCTTTATTGCTATTCTTTATACAACCGCCCCTGCGGTGGCAGCATTCGCCCGAACGAACCTTTTGAATACAGTTTCAGATACAAAATACACGGAAGTGCCGGGCTGGTTCAAGAACTGGGAAACGACGGGACTTATCAAATTTGATGACAAAAACGGGGACGGTAGTATCCAGTATCGAGGTGCTCACTCGGACGTCGCAAACGAGTTGACCATCGATCGTGACATCATGGTGCTTGCGAACCCTGAAATCGCCAAGCTGCCGAATTGGGTTGTGGGGTTGGTCGCCGCGGGTGGATTGGCGGCTGCACTTTCAACGGCGGCGGGCTTGTTACTAGTAATTTCAACTTCGATTGCCCACGATTTATTGAAGCGGGAGCTAGTACAAGAGATTAGTGAGAAAGGTGAGTTACTCGCCGCAAGGATTGCGGCGGGGATTGCCGTCTGCATTGCGGGCTATTTCGGAATCAATCCGCCCGGCTTCGTTGGACAGGTGGTCGCATTTGCATTTGGATTGGCTGCTGCGTCGTTCTTCCCGGCAATCATTATGGGTATTTTTTGGAAACGGATGAATAACATCGGCGCAATCAGTGGGATGATTGTTGGTATCACCTTCACAGCCGGCTATATCATTTTCTTCAAGTTCATTAGTCCTGAATTGAACGTGCCAGCGCACTGGTTGTTTGGCATATCCCCCGAAGGGATCGGAACGCTTGGCATGGTACTCAACCTTTTAGTGTCGGTTCCCGTCTCTTTACTCACGGCACCGCCACCGGCTGAAGTTCAAGAGCTTGTTGACAATATCCGCAGCCCTCAAGATGCAGGACCGCCCCATGAATTATCTGTTTGATTGACGTTTTCTCATGAATAATCTGAGCCGCGCTCGCCAACACATCAGGATTTCGTGGAGGCTGGGATCCGAGGATTACAATAGTTTCGATAAGGAGATTTATGCTACCTTGGCTATCTTGGAATCGTAATTTTCGATTATTGGCAGTAGCTGTCTTCGGATCTGGCATTTTTTTCGGCGTTCAATTCTCGCTTTTCCATAATTTCATCGTTGAACGAATCGGCATTGAAGCCCATCAATTGGGTTACATGGAAGCGTTGCGCGAAGTCCCCGGTTTTCTTAACGCGCTCTTTATTGCGGTTACAATTCTCTTGTCACCGCCGTTGCTTGGTGGGATTTCCCTTATCGTGATGGGGTTGGGTTTAGCACTGTACTCCCAAGCAGACAGTTTTTCAGCGGTCCTCATCTATTCGTTTGTATGGAGTATCGGGTTTCACGCATGGCTGCCGTTGCAGGGAACGATGTCACTCTTCTATTCGGAAGGGGAGGAGAAAGGAAAGTGGCTTGGTAGCTTGAGAAGCGTCGAGAGTCTATCGATGTTAGCTGCAATTGTCTTGTGCAAATTGGCTGTGGATGTGTTAGAATTTGGCGGGTTGTTCCAAATTGGTGGTGCGGCAGTTGCTATCGGTGGTGTTGCGTTAATGTTCGCGTCACGCGAGCTTCAGACCGAGCACGAACCCCGCTTTGTGCTAAGAAAACGCTACTGGCTTTACTACCTTCTATCCTTTCTACAAGGCTGTCGCAGGCAAATTTTTATCACCTTTGCGGTTTTCGCCCTCGTAAAGGTGTACGGCACCAATCGAGGCATCATTATCACGCTTATCCTGATCAACCAGCTCGTGGTGTTTCTCTGTTCACCGTTGATGGGTTGGCTTGTGGACAAGCTGGGTGAGCGGATTATGTTGACCGCAAGCTACGTCGGCTTAACTTTTATATTCGTTGGCTATGCGCTGCTGAAAAACCCGAATCATTTATATGTTCTTTATTGCCTTGATAATTTTCTGTTTGTGGGTGGGATCGCGATGACGACCTACCTGAACAAGATTGCACCGAAAAGCGACCTCAAACCAACGCTGGCGATGGGGGTTACCATGAACCACATCGCAGCGGTGGGTGCTCCGTTGGTCGGAGGATTGATATGGATGAAACTCGGTTATGAAATCATCTTTCTCAGTGGGGGGGTTATCGCGTTTATCACGCTAATCGTCACGCAGTGGATGAAGACTGAACCGTTGCTCACCAGTGCGGAACCGGAAGCGGCTGCAGATTAGCGTGTGTAACAATCGGGAAACTGGTATTTTATACATGGCGTAATACTACAATGAACCTTACTAATGAGTTGCTACGGACCCCTTTGTT
This sequence comes from Candidatus Poribacteria bacterium, assembly GCA_003635265.1. Classification (GTDB taxonomy): domain Bacteria; phylum Poribacteria; class WGA-4E; order WGA-4E; family PCPOR2b; genus PCPOR2b. The sequence continues at coordinate 116,809 of PYIZ01000010.1, read as the reverse complement.
CTTCCCGCTCTTATAAAAATAATGCGTAATGCGTAAAAAAACGTCTAGGGAATGACGTTAGTTGTGTGGATAATCCTCTACCTATTACTCGTTAAGCATTATTCTTATGAATCACGGGGCTTATAAAAAAGAAAAGATATGCAACGACTTAATTCGCTTTACTTATACTACTATTATCTGGAGCATTTATAATGCCTAAATCATTGGTTGTCGTTGAGTCTCCCGCGAAAGCGAAGACAATCAACAAGTTACTTGGTCGAAATTATATTGTGCGTTCCTCAGTGGGGCACATACGTGATTTACCCGCTAAAAAGCTGGGTGTGGATGTTGAAAACGGATTTTCCCCAGAATATATCACCATCAGAGGCAAAGGGGAAGTAATCAAAAAAATTCAGGCTGAGGCAAAGAAGACTGATGCGATCTATCTGGCTGCTGACCCGGATCGGGAAGGCGAGGCAATCTGCTGGCATATTGCAGAGACGTTGAAAAACGCGAAAAAGCCAATCTACCGGGTGACCTATAACGAGATTACGGAAGGTGCAATCCGAGCAGCGATGGAACACCCCGGTGAGATTGATCAGCACCTCGTCGATTCCCAACAGGCTCGGCGTGTTTTGGATCGCTTGGTCGGTTATCAAATCAGTCCGATCCTCTGGCGTAATGTGAAACCGGGGTTAAGTGCCGGACGGGTACAATCTGTTGCGGTTCGACTTATCTGTGAGCGGGAAGCGGAGATCGAAGCCTTTGTCCCCCAAGAGTATTGGACAATTACCGCGAATCTGGCAGGAAAAATCCCTCCACCGTTTAATGCCAAGTTACTTCGGATCGGATCGGAGAAGGGGACGATCAGCACCTACGGCTTCCCCATTGATGAGGCGCGTGCAGAAGCAATCGTCGAAGATGCGAAGACGAAGCCGTTTATTGTCAAGGACATCAAGAAACAGGAACGTAAACGGAGACCTGTTCCTTCGTTCATCACGAGTACGTTACAGCAGGAAGCAGCGCGCAAACTCCGGTTCACCGCCAAACGCACGATGGCGGTTGCTCAACAGCTTTATGAAGGATTGAATGTTGGGACCGAGGGGGCTGTTGGCTTAATTACTTACATGCGGACTGATTCAACTCGCATTGCGGAGGAGGCGCTGGAAGAAGCACGGGGATACATCCAAAAAACTTACGGGTCGGACTATCTTCCGAAGAACGCTGTGCGTTACAGAAGCAAGGGTGGAGCGCAGGATGCACACGAAGCGATTCGTCCCACTTCGGTCGAACGGACGCCTCAATCGCTGAAGCCCTATCTTTCTCCTGAACAGTATCGACTGTATGATTTGATTTGGAAACGGTTCGTCGCGAGTCAGATGAACCCTGCTATTTTGGATGTGACGACGATCGATATTTCCGCCGGGGAATATCTGTTCCGCGCTACCGGATCAATTCTCAAATTTGATGGATTCATGAAACTCTATCTAGAGGGGCGCGACGCTAGTAATGCGGAATCCAATAACGATGACGAATCCGATGCAATCCTACCTGCGCTGGAAATTGGTGAGCAGCTTGACCTGCGTAATTTGACTCCAAAACAGCACTATACGCAGCCACCGCCTCGGTATACGGAAGCGACTCTCGTTAAAGCCTTAGAGGAGAAGGGAATCGGTCGTCCGAGCACTTATGCGAGCATTATCTCGACAATTCAAGATCGGGAGTACGTACTCAAGGAGGATCGGAGTTTTCACCCGACGGATGTTGGTAAATTGGTCAATCAGCTGTTGATTAAAGGATTCCCTGATATCCTCGACACGCAATTTACGGCAAAGATGGAAGATCAACTCGATGAGATTGCGGAGGGAAAATCGGACTGGGTCGGTGTTCTAAGTGCGTTTTACGGGCCGTTCAATCATGCCCTAGAGGCAGCGCCAGCTGTGATGAATGAAGCGCGCAAGGATATGGAGGAAGAGTCTGATGAGGTGTGCGACAAGTGCAACAGCAAAATGGTCATCAAGTGGGGGAGATACGGTCGTTTTCTCGGTTGTTCAAATTTCCCGGAGTGTCGTAACATCAAACGTTTAGGAGAGGACGATGCACCGTCATCTTCGGAAGAGGAACCGACGGATGAAACGTGCGATAAATGTGGCAGCCCAATGGTGATTAAGATCAGTCGCGCCGGTGGGAAATTCCTCGCGTGTACGGCGTATCCGCAGTGCAGAAATGCAAAGCCGATCAGCATCGGCGTCGATTGTCCTGAGACTAGTTGCGACGGTTATATAGGTGAGCGGCGCAGTAAACGCGGTAAGGTCTTTTACGGTTGTAGCAACTATCCAAAATGTAACTTCGTTGCGTGGGATAGGCCGGTGAACAAGGAATGTCCGGAGTGCGAAGCACCATTCCTCGTCGAAAAGACGACGAAAACAAAGGGGCATTATCTCGCCTGCAATGATAAAGGGTGTGGTTACACACACACCTTAAGCAACTAAAGTATTAAAAGATATCCTTGGGTCAATCGAACTCAACAACTTAGAGGATTGGTCAGATCGAAATGATTCAGGTTTACAACGTCTCAATGGCTTATAAGGAGGACATTGAAGTCCTCCATGAAATCAACTTTGAGGTAAAAAAAGGGGAGTTTGTGTTTCTCGTTGGTACGAGTGGAGCAGGAAAAACAACTATTCTCCGACTCTTGTACCGGGAGCTAGCCCCCACTTCAGGACACATTGTCCTTGCGGGTCAGAACCTGTCCCAAATTTCTCGGTCGCAAATACCCTATCTGCGCCGAAGAATGGGTGTTATCTTTCAGGATTTTAAGCTGCTGCCGAATAAAACGGTTCAGGAAAACATCGCGCTTGCCATGAAAGTGACGGGTGCCAAGCGACCTCAGATTCGCCAGCAGGTCGACCAGCTCCTTCATCAGATGAGTTTGGTTCACCGGAAGGACGCGCTGCCTGAAGATATTTCGGGCGGGGAGCAGCAACGCGTCGCTATCGCTAGAGCGATGGCGAACGATCCAGTAGTTCTCCTTGCTGACGAGCCGACAGGTAATTTGGATCCGAAACTGTCGCTTGAAATTATGCATCTCTTTGAGAGCTTCAATTTCCGTGGCACAACAGTGATGGTTGCGACCCACGATCTCTCGCTCGTCCAGCAACTCGGAAAGCGTGTGATACGAATCGAAGATGGTAGAAATGTTGAAGAGTGATTATGCATAAAAGGGACAACGCCCCTAGATCTAGCAGGTTAGTTTCTTGAGTTGTAGTCCAAAGTGCAGCTGCCCACCACTTTGAAGATAGCTGCGCTGCCAGCCAAGAGCATGACCACTACAACCAAATTATCCCGATAAATCGGTATTTTGCTACGCTCGACATGCCATTGCAATTCTTCAGTCCGAAAGAAGCAGAGATTCTGACAGTTCTGACCGAACGCATGGTAGGGACAGATTTTCCTAATGTAGAGCACGCGCCCCCAGTGACGATTATCGATGCCTTCGTTGCCGAGCTACCATTAAACTTGCGAGTGCAACTCCGCCGAGCACTTCATCTGTTTCAATGGTGCCCAATTTTGTTTGCCGGAAAGCTGCGTCCCTTTACCCGTCTCTCTCCGCGTGATGCCGAAATCTATATCGAATCTTGGGCGGAAAGTCGGTTTGCGATACGCCGACGACTCTTTCGAGGCTTGCGAGATTTAACATTTCTTGGCTATTATAGTCAATCCTCTACCGACATCTACCAAACCTCAACTAGCGAACCGGAGGGAAGATGATTACTCGGGGTCGTGACGTGACGGAGGATCTCCGCGAAACAGTTGATGTCTGTATCGTCGGATCAGGGGCAGGCGGTGCTGTGGCTGCCAATGAACTCGCTCAAGCCGGGCTCTCGGTGGTTGTATTGGAGGCGGGTGAAAATCACGATCCAGCGACATTTAGTCGGCATACACCAGAGATGTTGCTTCGTCTGTTTTGGGATGGTGGCATACGTGCTACGCACGATGGATCGGTGTTAATCTCTCAAGGACGAGGTATCGGTGGCTCTACCGTCCATAATCTGTGTTATGCAGTGCGTCCTCCCGACCCGATTTTGAAGAGATGGGAATCGGAGTTTGGGATTCAAAATCTGTCGCCGAGCGATCTCAGTCCCTGCCTTGATCGGGTGGAAGCGACCTTAGGGGTGAAGCAGATTGGGGAAGAGCAGGTCAACAGGCTCAACCGAATCATTCAGCGTGGGTGCCAAGCCATGGGTTGGCGTGGCACGATACAACGACACAATCGTGGTCCCTGTCCCGATTGTTCGGCAGACTGTCTGCTTGGGTGTCCTGCTTCGCAGCCGGGAATTGGGAAGCAGAGCATGGCGGTCAGTTACATTCCTCGAGCACTAGCAGCAGGGGCACGCCTCTACACCGATTGTCTCGCCGAAGGCATTGTTATGGAAAACGGGCGCGTGGTCGGAGTCACCGCTCGGTTCCTATCTGTTGATATGTGCATGCCTAGACAGGCTAACTCGAAAGTGGATAGTCCGGACAATTCAGGGAGTAAGCGTAGGCATAAAATCTACCGGCTCACGGTCCGCAGCAGCGCGGTGGTTCTAGCAGCGGGGGCAGTCAACTCGCCTCAACTTTGGTTGAACAGCCACCTTCCCAATCCGGGGAAGCAGGTGGGACATAATTTGCACCTCCATCCCGCTATCTTTGTAGGGGGTCTCTTCGATGAGGAAGTTGATGCCTATCAGGGGATTCCACAAAGTTTTTACGTCGATCATTTTCTGGATCTGGCGCGTAACCCGGAAAGTGGCTATCTCCTCATGCCCGCCTTCGGACCAATGGCACTAGTGGCAGCTAGCTTGCCCTCCTTCGGCAGAGTACACAGGAATTTAATGCGTTCTTACCGCAATATTGTTGGGCTGCTTGTGTTGCTCCACGACCGTTCTTCAGGCCGGGTGACGGTGAATCGGGAGGGAAGCCCGGTGATTCGCTATCGGCTCAATCGCGCTGACCGGGCATCTCTAATCGAAGGATTGATACACGGTGCCCAACTGCTTTTCGCTGCTGGTGCAAAGGAGATTACACTTCCCTACACGCAGCGACTCGTTATCAAGCGGGAGAGCGACCTTGAGATGATTCGTCAGCGTGGGGTTGTTGAGAACGATATTCTAATCGCGTCTAGCCATCCACAAGGAACACTAAGGATGGGGAGCAATCCGCGCAATGCTGTCGTAGATTCCTATGGAGAGGCACACGCTGTCAAAGGATTGTTTGTGGTCGATGCGAGCCTGTTCCCGACCTCAATTGGCGTTCCACCAATGTTGACAATTGGTGCCATGGCTGACCGCATTGCGCGACGATTGGCTGAAAACTGGTCCCCCTGATCATGTTCCAATCAATAGGCCGACCAAATATATCGCGGAAGTATCCATACGTCAGGGGACACGTCGCTTATTTCCGCTTGAAATTTCTTCTGCTGGAAAGATACTGACTCGACTACTTACTGCGTCCATGCGTATCGGTGTACAAGTCTGCCGATTCGGTCTCGTAATGTGCATGGACGCTTGTAACACCACATCCAATAACTAGGAGGTTATGATGGAAAAATTAAAAGTTGGAATTATTGGATTGGGCGGAATCGCCCGCTCCCACTGTGATGCGATCGCGACATTGGACAATGTAGAGGTTGTAGCGGTTGCTGACCTTTTTGAGGAAAAGCGTCGTGAATACATGGGGAAATATAATATCCCAAGAGGATATGAGACTCACACGCAACTGTTGCAGGACGATGAAGTTGATGCTGTAGCGGTTGTGCTAGGTCATCAGCTCCATCATCAACTCACCGTGGACTCGTGCAACGCCGGTAAACATGTCTTGGTGGAGAAGCCGATGGCAATCAGTCTGCAGCAATGTGACGATATGATAGCGGCGGCGGCTGCTAACAACGTGAAGTTGATGGTTGGATATAGCCAGCACTATTACGGCACAAGTGTAAAGGCGAAGGAGATTCTCGATTCGGGCGATCTGGGACCGCTCATAACAGCGGTGTGTTACATGTCCAAGAATTGGGGCTATAGTGGTCGTCGTCCACAGTATCGTAGTCGCTATCATGGCGGTGGTATGTGGTTGACCAATGGCGTTCATGTGGTAGACCGGCTCACATGGGTGATGGCGTCACAGGCGGCATCGGTATCGGCATCTATCGGTGCACGTGCCCATTACCAAGCGGCTGATGATTCTGCCACTGCTTTCATACGATACAAGAACGGCCTTGCTGGGGTTGCTGTAGCTATTGGATTTGCCGACGGTGCGCCAGATTTTAGTTGTCAAGTGATTTGTGCCAATGGTACACTGCGGTTCAGCCAGCACGGTGAAAAGTATGTCAGAGTCGGAAAGGGAGACGAGTGGGAGGAGGTGCCGTTCGATGATCCACCGGTTGAGATGCACAACGAGTGGAAGTCGTTTGCTGAAGCGATTGAAAAGAATATCGAGCCACCGACGCATGGGGAATGGGGACGCCATATTATGGAGATCCTGTTTGCTGCGGAGCAGTCCGCAATCACCGGTCGAGAGGTAGTGTTAGATAGTGGTCTCGGTTGGTCAAATCAGACCTCTGGTTCTCCCATCACGATTGATCACGGCTGGGTTTAAGGGTATCGTGGTATCGGTACTCACATGCGTGGACAAACGCGTTTGATTTCCTGACGGAAGATGTGGAGGTAACAAATGTCCAATTCAGCTTTGCAGGAAGCATGGGCACACAGCAATATAGGTAAAAGGCTCGTCCGACTGTCAGAGAATGGCTGTGGTCGCGCCACGGCCTACGGCGATTGCAACAAAATAATCACGCTTCGGGACAAAACGCACGTAGCATGGCTCGATTCTATTGCCGAGGGGTTTCGTGTGCGTGCACGGACGCTGGATCGGAAGACGAACCAATGGTCTCCGACATACCCCGTCGGAGAGGCTTATGATAACCACGGCGGACCTGCGTTGACGGTTGACAGTCAAGGATACCTTCACATCGTTTATTATCCCCACCATCATCCCTTCCGATACCGGCGTTCAGCGCGTCCAAACGATGCATCCGAGTGGGGTGACGAAATTGAATTTGGGGAACGATGCACCTATCCCACGATGGTCTGCGGTTTGGACGACACCCTTTACCTAACAGGCAGAGAGAATCGCGGATCCGAACCATGGTATGTAAACCTTTACATCAAACCCCCCAATACGCCTTGGCAGGAACCTATCACCATTTTCCAAGACGATAAGGGAGGGTATGTTCGCTATCAGGGAGCGCTGGCATGGGGTCAAGACCATCGGACGTTGCATATGACTCTCTTGATTTTTGATGAAAACCGGTCATATACTGTTGGTTATCTCCGTACTCCTGACGGTGGTAAAACGTGGGAGCGAGCCGATGGGGCACCGGTTTCGCTGCCCGCTACGCGCGAAACCGTCACACTCATTGACACAGAACATAGAGATTTGCGCTTTGGCTCTGTTGCTGTGGATGGCGAGAGTACGCCTCATATCCTCTACAGCACCTGCCCTTCCTTTGCTATACCGTCCCAAGCGTGGGTTGTATGGCTTGATGGGGCTGGTAAATGGTGCCGGCGCTCACTCTCCGACGAACTTCCCAAGGAATGGAAGGGTTGGAGTCTCGCCATGGATGGCGCTCTCCACATCGCTCCCGACGGTAGGATTTTCGTCGTAATGGCTTTGATGAAGCCTGAAACCGTCGATGAGGGAAATTGGGGGCATAAAACTGCTGAGATTGTTGGTTTGCAAGCCCCGGATATCGGGGGTAACTTTAGCGTTGACTTACTCTCCAAACCCGACATGACAATTCCGCATTGGCTGCCGACTCTAGAACGTCCCACAGGGCACAACCATGTGGGTGTGCCCAGCCTGATGTATACTGTGGGGGTTACAGGTGAAGGGCTTCATGATATTCTTTCCAACGGAGTCTATTGGACAGAAATGCAACCACACTGATAGTCCATCTTTCTGGCCATCGCAGATTGTAATACCAATATGGAAATGAGTGGATAGATGCGTCTTGACTACCGATGCAAGAAGTGGAGGTAAGAAATGTCCATCTCAATTTTGAGAGACGGGGCAGCGTACAGCAATTTGAATCCGAACCTTGTTCTCCTGTCAGAGAATGGCTGTGGTCGTGCGACTGCCTATACCGATGCCAATAAAATTATCACACTTCAGGACAAAACGCATGTGGCGTGGCTTGACTCGATTGCCGAAGGATTTCGGGTGCGTGCCCGGACGCTGGATCGAAGCATGGACCAATGGTCTCCGACATATACGGTCGGTGAGGCTTATGATAATCACGGTGGTCCCGCGTTGACGGTAGACAGTCAAGGATATCTTCACATCGTGTATTATCCGCACCTTCATCCCTTCCGATACCGGCGTTCAGTTCGTCCAAACGACGCGTCCGAATGGGAAAACGAAATCGAGGTTGGCGAACGATGCACCTATCCCATGATGGTTTGCGGACCGGATGACACTCTGTATCTGACAGGACGACAGAGTCGAGGAAGTGAGCCGTGGTATGTGAACCTCTACATCAAACCACCCAATGTACCTTGGCAGGAGCCAATTACGGTTTTCCAAGATGATGAAGGGGGATACGTCTGCTTTCAGCAGCAGTTGGCTTGGGGACAAGATTATCGGACGCTGCATATGACCCTCTGCATATTTGATGAAAACCGGTCATATACGATCGGCTATCTCCGCAGTCCCGACAGTGGTAAAACATGGGAACGAGCCGATGGCACACCGGTTTCATTGCCCGCCACCCGTGAAACTGTCACGCTCATTGACACCGAACATAAGGATTTGAGTAGTGGTTCTACCGCTGTCGATACGGAGGGCACTCCCCACATTCTCTACTGCACCTGCCCTTTCTATTCCTTACCTTCCGAAGCGTGGATTATATGGTTGGATAAGAGCGGTAAATGGTGCCGTCGATCGCTTGCCGCCGAACTCTCCAAGGGGTGGGAGGGTTGGAGCCCTGGTCCCTCGAGTGCGCTCCACATTGCCCCTGACGGTCGGATTTTCGGTGTATTGAGCTTGTTGAATCTCGACACCCTCAGTGAGAACAATTGGGGACACAAGAGCAGCGAGATCATTGGACTGCAAGCTCCCGACATCGATGGCAAGTTCAGCGTCGAATTGCTCTCCAAACCTGATGAGAGCGTGCCGCATTGGTTTCCAAACTTGGAGCGTCCCACGGGTCACAACCACGTTGACCACCCCGGTGTGATCTATACCGCTGGTGTTGCGGGTGAAGGTTGTGATGATATTCTGTCCAACGGAGTTTATTGGACGCAAATGCGATCACAGTCATAACATAACACATGTTACTGTTTACCAGACACAGTAACTTGACTGAATAGACTTCATGGAGTGAACTGGCGCTCGCAGTGGATTGACAAATCCACTGCACAAGATACCTAGCACATTGCGCGATAGTCCGGGTGTTTATGACTTGGATATGTCTATCCAAGCCAAGCAGGACAGGATTTTGTGGGGGATTTTGTTCCTGGAACACCGGGGGCGCTGAATCAAGGAAGGTGATGGTAGGAAATTTACGGTGCGCAACAGCGGTCAAAAAAGTATCTATCGGATATTAACTCCCATTCTGTTCCTCGCTGGGATTCTCTTTTTCACGTTTCTTTCGCGTGTTGTCTTTTCACCGCTGCTGGTGCTGATTGAGGAAGAGCTTCACCTCTCCCATGCGAAATCGGGAAGTCTTTTCCTCCTCATCTCTATCGGATTTGCGCCTGTGATGCTAGGGTCAGGTTTCGTCTCCCAAAGGCTTACACATCGCGGGACAATTCTGCTTTCCTCAATAACGTGTGGGACGGCAGTCCTGATAATTGCTTTCAGCCACTCGCTGATGGGCATGCAAATTGGCATGGTGGTGCTCGGTATGGGTTCGGGTCTCTATTTTCCGTCGGCGATGGCGACCATGACCCGGCTGGTCGATCCAGAACATTGGGGAAAAGCGATTTCGCTGCATGAGGCAGGACCCACGATGGGATATGTTTTGGCACCTATCGTTGCCGAATTGGGGTTAAGTTTTACATCATGGCGGGGTGTGCTGATAATTGTCGGTGTTGGCGGCTTAGTGATGGCTGCGACATTCGCGCTGTTTGGACAGGGGGGCAGATTTGCCGGTGAGCCGCCACGCTTAGGTAACGTCGGACGCATCTTTTACCAGCCATCATTTTGGGTGATAGCGATCCTGATGAGTTTGGCTTGCGGGGCGAGTGTAGGTGTTTACGCAATTCTGCCGGTCTATCTCATCACTGAACAGGGATTAGAGCAAGGATTGGTGAATACCCTCGTGGGACTCTCGCGGGTATCCGGGCTTGTGGCTGTTTTTCTTGCCGGCTGGTTGGCGGATAGCTTCGGCGCAAAGTGGGTCATGGGAGCCATTTATGCCGCAACGGCTATTCTGACGGGATTAATGGGGCTCAGTCAAAAGATTATCCTTGTGATTGTGGTATTTCTCCAACCTGCGGTCGTTGCTGCCTTTTTCCCAGTTGGATTGTTGGGATTGGCAAATGTGGGACCTCCCCGCACTCGAAACGTTGCCGTCTCGTTGATGATTCCCTTTGTTTACCTGTTTGGTGCTGGGATCGTCCCCGCTGGTATGGGCGTGATGGGGGAATACTACGGATTTGCGCTCGGTTTTCTTTTGATGGGGGGGCTGCTGTTAGTTAGTTTATTCCTCCTGCTGTTTATGCACCACCGACCGGAACCGGAGCCTGATCCTAGTGGATAGCGGGAATCGTATCGGTGTTGCAGTCAAATATCAGCGCGACATTGCCCCAAGGACGGAATATTGTAAATCTACATCGGTATTGGTAGACAGAGTAAGCCAATCCGGAAATGAGGTCAAAAGTGAGGAAAATCCAAAAAATTGATGCCTTTCCGCTGGCTTACCCAGAGCCACATTACAAAGGCGTTGAACGGTATATCACCCTTGCCCGTGTTGAAACAGAAGATGGTGTGGTCGGCTGGGGCGAATGTATTTCACAGTTTCGGGAAGCGGCATTAGCGACGAAGATCATTATTGAACAGGGGCTCGCACCGTTGCTCCTCGGTGAGGATGCGGTAGATGTTGATCGGCTCTGGCACAGAATGCAGTCCCGTATCTGGTGGTATGGACCTGAAGGGATTGCTGCCTTTGGGGTGAGTGCCCTAGATATGGCGCTCTGGGATGTGAAAGGAAAGGCTTTAGGTTTGCCCATTTGCCGGTTGCTAGGGGGGCAATTGCACGATAAAGTCGTCGCTATGGCGTCGTTTATATTCGACATGGAAGATTTTGACTGGACGCTCAATGAATTTCGTTTGCTCAAGGAGCAGGGATATCAAGTTGTCAAAGCGGGATGGGGTATGCAGCCCGAGGCACTCTTCGGTCAAAACCGACAGCGCGATATCGAAATTGTCCGACGGGTGCGGGAGGTTATTGGCGATGACTTGGAACTCATTGTTGACACACCCGGGCATCACGGACTCTGGGATGTCCCGACAGCAATTCAGCGCTTTCGAGACTTGGAGCCGTATCGACTCCGATGGATTGAACAACCACTCCCACCTCACGACCTTGAAGGACATGCTCGACTCCGATCAGCGGTTGCCACTCCCATCGGTACGGGTGAGGATGAATGGAACGTTGAGAGTTACCGGCGTCTCATCCAGTCGGGAGGCATTGATGTGGTGCAGATTGACCCTGGCCGTTGTCACGGTATCACCGGTTCGCTACATGTTATCAAACTGATTGAGGCGGAAAGTCTCGAGTTCAGCTTTCACACATGGAGCAGTGCACTCAACACGGCTGCTAGTCTGCACCTGCTTGCGGGTTCGACACATGGTGTTGCGATGGATTTCAAGCCGCATGAGTCGCCGATGCAACACGAGTTGGTCAGCGATCCGTGGGTTCAAGAGGATGGCTATCTCGCCGTGCGGGAAACCCCCGGCTTGGGGGTGCATGTGCGCGAAGATACTGTACGGAAGTATTTATTTGGTTGAGAGTATTTGCAGATGAATTCACACGTCATCGGTATCGACATCGGTGGGACAAAACTTGCCACTGTTGTCGCTGATAAAGATGGAAATATCCTTCAAAAGGTCCGGAAGCTGACGGAGTCAGAGAAGGGACCCCGCCATGCGGTAGAGCTGATTTTGAGCATGGTTGACGAGGTGCTTGATCTGGCAGGATTGCAGCGAGAAGAGATTTCAGGGATTGGTGTAAGTTGCGGAGGTCCCCTCGACACGAAGACTGGCATTATCTATTCTCCGCCAAATCTGCCGGGCTGGGATGCGCTGCCGTTGAAGGAGATGATCGAGTCTGAGTTTCATATTCCAACGGTCATTGAGAATGATGCGAATGCAAGCGCACTTGCCGAAGCGCGATTTGGGGGTGGACGTGGCTACGATTATGTCCTCTACATGACGATGAGTACAGGGATTGGCGGCGGTATCGTTGCCAATGGGGAGATCTATCACGGCGCAAATGACAGTGCCGGAGAGGTTGGGCATCAGATCTTGCTCCCTGATGGTCCGCTCTGTGGTTGTGGTCAATATGGGTGTCTGGAAGCCCTCTGTTCGGGACCTGCGATTGCACGTCGCGCACAGGAGGCGATTGTAGATCAGCCCCACACAAAGATTTTGGCACTCGCGGATGGACAGATTGATCGCGTTAGATCAGAGCATGTACTCCAAGCCGCACGGGAAGGTGACGCTTTGGCCATTGCGCTAGTAAAAAAAACAGCGTATTACATGGGTTGGGGAATCGCGAACCTCGTCAATATCTTGAATCCTCAGATCGTGCTGCTCGGAACAATTGCAGTTGCTGCAGGTGATTTGCTAATGAACCCAATTCGACGTACCGTAACGGAAATGGCGATGCAACGTCCCTTGGAATCTGTTAAAATTATGCCAGCAGAATTGGGCAATTCCATCGGTGATCTTGCTGCAATTTCGTTGGTAATTGACAATTAGCGTGGCATGAATAGGTCAACCGGTACTGAGAAAAACCAATTTCGCAGAACTATACACTATCTGATTGAAATTTGGAGATAATGCATGGATCGTATTCAAGGCTATATTTCACATCTTCAGGGCGTGTTGGAACGTCTCTCTTTAGCCGATGTTCGCAAGTCCATCGATCTCGTGATGGAAACATATCAGGCAGATCGGCAAATTTTCGTCATCGGGAACGGTGGCAGTGCGTCGACTGCATCGCATATTGCCACTGATTTGGGCAAAGGAACGAGCGTGCCCGGTGTGCGTCGCTTTCGGGTGATCAGCTTGACCGATAATGTAGCAACGATGACGGCGTGGTCAAACGATGTGTGCTATGAAGACGTGTTTGTCGAGCAGCTCAAAAACCTAGTGACCCCAGGCGATCTGGTGATCGCCATCAGTGCGAGTGGTAACTCCGAAAACATCATCCGGGCGATTCGTCATGCCAAGGCTATTGGGTGTAAAACTATTGGCTGGACTGGGTTCGGTGGCGGAAAACTTCGGGAGATGGCGGATGTCAGTGTTGTTGCCGATAGCCACGATTACGGTCCCGTCGAAGATGTGCACCTGATCCTCAACCATATCCTTCATTCTTGGATTCGGAAGGAACTTGCGGATTAAGAATTGAAGTTAGGTTAGGATAAAAACAGAAAGGAGAAGGCTCATGGAATATCGGAGGCTTGGACGCACAGAGTTAGAGGTTTCGGAACTTGGTTTCGGCGCATGGCACATCGGTTGGACACCGCCGGAACAGGGAGATGAAGTCGGACGGCTTCTCAACCGTGCTCTCGACACTGGCGTCAATTTTATCGATTCGTCTGCGGCGTATCGTTGGAGCGAAGAACTGATTGCAAAGTACATCGGTCATCGTCAAGATGAGTTTTACTTCGCCACCAAGTGTGGTTCGTGGCGGATGCAGCAGCCGGATGGAGAATGGGTGCAAACTCTGGATTACTCCGCTAAAGCCATCGAACCCCAGATTGACCGAAGCCTGCAGCGGCTGAAGACTGATTGCATTGACATCATGCAGCTGCACAGTCCCAAGTATGATGATGTGGCATTTGGGGATGGGTTGGAAGGACTGAAGAAGGCACAGAAAGCCGGGAAAGTGCGCTTTATCAGCATATCAGCGGACGGGGATACTGCACTCAAGGCAATTGAGATCGGTGAGTACGACACGCTGCAGCTCACCTACAATGTGCTTCGGCAGGAACCCGTAGAAGTGGTCGCTGCTGCTCGTGAAAAGGATATGGGCATTATCATCAAAGGTCCCATCGCGAATGCCATATACGAACAGTCGCACCCTAATGAAGATAACGCGAAGACGTGGTACAATGCCCGGAAGATTCTCGCGCCGGAGGTGATAGGTGATATGTCCCGTGTAGAGGCTTCGCTGCGATGGCTGCTCTGCGATCCAGATGTTCACACCGCTATTGTCGGCACGACCAACATTGACCACTTCAACGACAACCTCGCTGCTACAGAGCGCGGTCGGTTGCCTGATGAAATGCTATCGGAAATTAGAAGTCGATTTGAAGAGACGAAGGCGGACACTACCCAATAAGGAGTGCAGCGCGTCTGAAACTTAAAGAAAGGAATGTCTTTGTGTCTTTGAGCTGGGCTAAGAATATGCTGCGATATATTTTTGCCGTGATATTATCTGTGTGTGCAGCGTCAATCTCGGAAGGCTTGGAAGTCGGCGATAGTGCTTTAGAAACTACCTTTGTGTCCGGCGATAAGGAAATCAAGTTCGCCGATTTCCATGGAAAGTTTAACCTTATCGTTGTAAGCGATACAATGAAATATAGGGAATTCAACACCCAATTGGAGCAGCAAGCAGACACCTTCAAGGCAAAGTATGATGCAACGACCTTGCGTTTACAAGAGGACAGTGGAATTCTCCTTATTGATAAGTCAGGATATTTGCGTTGGAAGTTTCTCAGTGATGCTGGCTTGGCACAGACGGCCATTGCAGAACTTGAATCTGAATTAGTAAAACTCAAACGCCATAACCCGCTGCCGATTGGTTCTCCGGCGCCTGATTTCGGACTCATAGATGTGGAGACGGGACTCCTTTTCAACCTGTCCAAATACAAAGGGAAGAAGCACGCGTTGGTTACCTTGCTGCTGCAAACCTACTGACCGAGTTGTGCGAAGTTTACGTCGCAGGTTGCGGCGAATAGCCAACTGTTTGATGAGGAGTATGAAACTGTTGTGGTCGCGATTAAGCCAGAACCGAAGCCCGTTGTCTCTAGCTTCAAAGAGCGGCTTATAAAGACTCTCCCACTACTAGCAGATCCGGGGTCCTCCGTTCATGAAGCATACGGAATTGTTAAACCCTATCATTTTCACAGCCGGAATATGTATCTACCGGCGACACTTCTCATTGACAAGCAGGGGGTTCTGAGATGGTTGTATATCGGTAAGAAAAACTCTGACCGCCCCAGTTTGGATTCGATTGTCGAACAACTGAAAATATTGAACGCTGAATGAATTCTAGGAGCATACTATGACCTCAAAAGATTTTATCGTCAAAGACATCGAACGGATTGTGCTCAACATACCTTTCCACCCACGTTGTGCCCATGTAAAAGAGGTGCGGGTTTCCGACTGGTCGGTCGTGGAACTATGCAAGGTGACCACATCCTCGGGTGTTGTTGGTATCGGGGAGACACTGCCGCATTATACTTGGGGGCGATCGGGAGACGAACAGTTTAGTCGGGTGCACGATCGAAACCCCTTCGATTTTCTCATGGACGACAGTCTCGGCGCTGGGCTACAGATGGCTTTATTCGATGCTGCCGGTAAATTACTAGATGTGCCGTGCCATCGCCTGATGGGATCGCAGTATCGTGAGACCTGCCCGGTGTCTTGGTGGGCGCAGGATATGAAACCCGAAGAGTGGGCAGCGGAGGCAAAAACAGCGGAAGCGCACGGTTTTACGAATATCAAGGTAAAAGCGCGGCCTTGGTTCGACATTGACCAACAACTAGCAGCAGTCTGCGAAGCGGTATCGCCGCACTTTAAGTTAGATGCCGATTTCAATGCTTTGCTATTGGGAGTAGACTTGGCTGCGCCGTTAATCAGTCGCTTAGAACAGAAATATAGCAATTTGGCGATTGTGGAATCCCCTATTCCCCAAGAGGATGTGGAGGGAAATGCGCTGCTACGGCAAAAAATCCACACCCCGATTGCCATGCACATGGGGAGTCCACCGGTTATGACCGCGATCCGGGAGGGTGTGTGTGACGGATTTGTCATTGGCGGTGGCGTCAATCGCACGTTGAAGGACGGTATTCTGGCAGAGCGCGCTCAGATGCCATTCTGGTTGCAGATGGTGGGTACGGGGTTGACCACTATGTTCTCTGTCCATTTGGGGGCCGTGTTAGAGAGTGCGCGTTGGCCCGCCATTCCATGTATCAACATTTTCTCGCACAACCTGCTCAAGGAATTCAAGGTAGAGGGTGGACAGGTTAAAGTTCCAGAAGCACCGGGGCTGGGTGTAGAACTCGATTGGGATGCCATCGAGCGGTTCCGCGTTGAACCCGACTTCAAGAAACCGGTTGCCCGTCAGATTCACACCATTCTATGGCCCGATGGTCGGGAAACGCACTATCCGGACGGCGGATATCGATCAGTTTTCCTAGCAGGGAAACTTCCACCATTCCTACCCGGCGTTTCCCTAGAGCGACGTTTGGATGACGGCTCGGAAGCATTTGATCGGGAATATCGGGACCTATTCCCCAAAGCGACTTGACGAGATCTGATTTAGCGTCTTTAGCCAAAGGAGTAGCGCGATGAACTTTTCAAATTCGGGGGTGTCCTCCTTCACCATTCCACCAACTGTCATCACTGGCATAGGGGCAGCGGAGCAGGTTGGCGAGCAGGCGAAACGACTGGGTGGAGAGAAGGCGTTGGTTGTGACCGATCCGGGGATTTCCAAACTCGGTTACGCCGATGGGACCGTGAAACAACTTAACGCGGCCGGGATTGAGGCATCCATTTTTGAGGATGTGACGCCGGATCCAACGCTGCAAAATGTCGACGACGGTTTCGATCAGTATCGTAGCCATGGTTGCAATCTGATTGTCAGTATTGGGGGTGGTAGCGCGATTGACTGCGGTAAGGGTATCGCCGTGAAACTGACCAACGATGACCCACTTGCAGCGTACATGGGTGTGAACAAGATTCCCAATCCGGGCGTCTCACTCATCGCTATTCCGACGACAGCTGGAACGGGCAGCGAGTGTACGAAGGTCACGGTGCTTACCGACACCGAGCAGAACGTGAAGATGATGCTAAGTAGCCCGTGTCTGCTGGCGCAGGTCGCGATTATCGATCCGTTGTTGTCGTTGACGACACCACCACACCTGACCGCAGCAGTCGGAATTGATGCCTTGACACATGCTATTGAAGCGTATATTTCCAAGCGTGCCCAACCGATCACTGACGCACTGGCATTGAAGGCGGTTCGTCTGATCTCCGGTTCGATGCGTCAAGCGTGGGCGAATGGGGAAAACATTGAGGCACGCACGGATATGATGATTGGTGCCTCCATCGCCGGTATGGCATTTAGCAACTCGTCTGTTGCGTTGGTACACGGGATGTCGCGCCCAATTGGGGCGTATTTCCACATCCATCACGGTTTATCGAATTCTGTTCTGCTGTTAGATGTGATGGAGTTCAGCGTTGTCGGCACCCCTGACCGTTTCGCTGATATTGCCCGTGCAATGGGTGAACCGACTGAGGGTTTGTCGCAGATGGGGCAGGCAGATCGAGCGATTGCAGCGGTGGAACGGTTGATTGACGATATTCAGATGCCGCGGTTGGGAGAAATTGGGATTGATCTAGATAAGTTTGAAGCGGTGGTAGATCAGATGGCGTCGGACGCAATTGTGAGCGGTAGCCCCGCCAATAATCCGCGCCAACCAACACATGAAGAGATTGTCGCGCTGTATCGGAGATGCTTCGCAGAACGGAAGTAGCCGTGTTCAAACCGCTAAGATGAATCTTTGCGCCTCGCTCAGACGAGCGTGTGTTTCTGGGTGGATGAATTTGCGTTGGTCGGTGAGTTGCTTGTGGTCACGGCGGGTGTAATAGGCGAGCATCCCGTGGCGTCGAGAATCGGCTTGATTCAATCCGCCTGCGTGCCAGAGATGGGAATTGAAGACAATCACGGTTCCCGCCGAAGCTATCAATTGGATTTCTTCGGGGTGCTGTTGTGTTGCATCTTCTAGCGCGTCTTTGGGGTGCTTACCGCTACGATGTGATCCCGGCACAACACGTGTCGCACCGTTTTCCACCGTGAAGTCGTCCAGCAACCACATGGAGTTGCAAACGTAGTAATCACCCGGCTCTACCCCCGAACGCCAGTCTGCGTGAAACGCCTGGTGCCCCTGTCCGGGCAGTGCCATTCGGCAATCTAGAGAGGACAGCTTGAACCTAGAACCTATGACATGCCGTATGGCAGCAAGCACGCGCGGGTGGGAAAAGCCTATCTCGAAGATCGCACCTTTATTGACGAGGTTGCTCACCCGGATTGTCCCGCCTTCTTGATGGAGTTCCTTACCAGCATCCTCCCCTTCCAATTCTGCTAATTCGTCCAACCGACGAATCATGGGCGCAATCTGTTCTTGGGTGAGGATATTTTCAAGGGGGAGATAGCCGTTCAGGTCCAAGAAGTGCTTTTCCTCTGACGATAGTGTATCGTCCCGGATACCGAACTCGCGTAAGGCTTGGTCCATGTTCATTGTCAGTCCCTCCTGTTCAGATTGGCTCTGAAGGGGTTCTCTTTGCCGCCCATATTTCCCAAGATTCGACCGTTTCGGGCTGCCGCTGACTAGATGCGATAAAGCCGGGCCACTTCTGAAGTAACCATTCCAAAGGACTGCCGGTTGGACTGTATCGTAGGTCGATACTCCAGCGAATATCTTCACTAGTATTCTCCAGAGAACGATGAAAGGTGAGGTTGCCGAAGACAAAAACATCTCCAGCCTTCATACGCACGTTCTGCACCTTGCCCCAGTTCTCGACATCCTCTATAGGCACGAGTCGCCCATTTTCATCACGTTGTGGCGGTCGAAGCCCCTGTTTGTGGCTTCCGGGAATTACCTGTAAGCAGCCGTTGTGTTCATCGACATCTACCATCGGAATCCATACCGTCAGAATTTCGCTCTCCTCCGAAAAAGTGACCTGCTGACCGGGATCGGCGTTGCCATTGTAGTAGATGCTGTCTTGGTGCCACGGAAAGACAGACTCTCCTCCGGTCGGCATCTTGAAGCGAATCCAGTAGTCCCCATTGACGGTAATCTCTGGTCCAATCAGCGAGGCAACGATATCCAGGATCTTCGGATGGGTCAATAGCTCGTAGACCTCGCGACTGAAGACCTCTTTATTCCAATTCCAACCGAGGAGCGGTCCCTTCTGAGACTCACGCTGAATCCGGGTCAATCGATGGTAAAAGGATAGGTCTTCATGCAGACTTGAGATTTTGCCTTGGTCGTGGAGTTTTTTGGCGTGATTGTCGATGGCAGATGAAATTACCCGTCGAATTGGAGCGAAGTCCTCGTTATTGAGGACACCGCGGACTAGCAGATACCCCTGTTCGTCGAAAAGTTGGCGTTGTGCTGTAGTTGGCAAAGTATCCATGAAAAACCCTTCTGTGGTGATAGGGTAAGGACTCAAGTGGTCAAAAATCCCGTTAGCCCCAGCGTTGTTCCGGCGGATCAAATAGGAAACCGTGAAACAGCTTTCGTTGTTCTGGGGAGAGGCGGTTGTTGTAGAATCCTTTGGAATAGCCCCAATGCTCTTGGGATGCAATCATCCATGGGTGCTCGTAAGCGTAGTAGAGCATGAACCGATGCCCACCTGTTTGGGTAAAAGGTCCTGCAGAGTGCAAGAGGGCGTTGTGGAACAAAATTGCTGTTCCAGCCGGGGCGCAGATCTGCACCGCGCCCGGGAATAGGTCGGGGCGCTGCAGATCATCCTGAGACGGGTCATACGTCGCTTTGTGGCTTGCGGGAACAACGCAAAGATTGCCCTGTCCGGGTGATGTCATATCGTTCAGGTAGTAGCCAATCTTAAGCTGCAAAAACGGAATCGGCGGACCCATTCCACGGTATCCGTTGTCATGGCCATCAATATGCCATCCCATTCCTCGGTCCGTTAGGTCGGTATCATACTCGACAATTGCATCGGAGGCGTGATGGTGAGGCATTTCATTGAGTAGTCCCTTGACGTAAGGCATCATGGGGGGCCAATCCAGCATCTCAAGGAACAGTGGATCATCGTCTAAGATATAGAAGATACGGGTGCTTTTTTCGCCCTTCGTATCTGTTTTGCCGGTATGGGGGATGTCTTTCTCCTGTTTTTCGCGCCGTTGGGCGATTACGCGGAACAGTGCGTCTCGGAGTTCATTGACGTGCGATGCCTCCAAGAAGTTCTCTAGCACCAGATAGCCGTTATTGTCGAAAAAGAAGCGCTCTGATTGCGTTGGTCCCGCTTCCTCTGTTGGGCACGATATATGCGTTACATCCTTTTCTGACATGATATGGGAACCTCTCCAATCTTAATTATGTGAATTTTGACGTACTCTTTAGGAGGTGTCGGCAGTCACGTAGATGACTTGTCCGGGTTGAACTTCTCTTAGTACTTCGTTCACTCTCAACATAGCAGGTTGGATGTTCTGAATACGATTGCTTCTCGCAGAGATTAGAATAACACCAATATTGTATTTGCTGAGGTTCTGTTGATGTTCGATGCTTCTATCCATTGTCACCAGCACATCAAACGCTGCCTCGGCTTGCTGGAGCAGTTCGCTATTTCGCTTCCCTTTCCAACCCTGCCGGGAAACAGTTGTCACTTGAAAATCGGCATCAAAATACCGTACCAATCGCCAGTCTAAGTTTTCGTCAAGTAGTACGTGCATGTTGCTTTGAGTCCCGATCTGACCAGGGGTGAGATCCTATTGTTGTCATCAACGCTATTTCTAAAAAGGCGATTGCTTGTTCACGAGAAACAGAAGGGAAGCCTTCAAGGAAGTAGTCAAGACTATCTCCTGCTTTTAAATGGTCAATCAGAGACTTTACAGGGACACGGGTGCCGGTGAACACCGGCGTTCCCCCGTGAATTTCGGGGTCTTGGTTTATCACTTGTTCTGGTTTCATCATTTTTTTCGCGGCGGAGACTCTCGCAGCCGCACCCTTTCTTTTATTCTCATGTTGGTATCTTCTCTGAATAGCGGGATTGCTCACTCAAATCAACAACTGAACGCGCGAACGATCTTCCGGTGAAAGCACGTCGTGAATCCGCTTCCGTATCATTTCAGGCGAATAACGCCGCGAAAAATGGGTTAAGATAATGTGTTCGCTCTCAAACATCTCTAGCAATTCGGGCAATGTATCTAGGTGCAAGTGCATCGTTTGTGCTGCCCGCTCCTGATGTTCAGGAAGCAGGAAGGTGCACTCGCAAATTAACACCTGACACTGCTTGAGCAATGGATGGGAGTCGATGGGTACGGTGCGCGTGTCTCCTAGATAAGCGATCAGTGGAAGTTCAACTTGATTGGTTATCAACACGCCATCCTGCTTCAATCGAACGATTTCATGTCCCGACAAGCCAGAAAATTCAGGCTTGAGCTTGTCCCGTGTCTCGCAAACGAGGTAACCCACCGATGGTACGCGGTGATCAAGCGGCAGAACGTGCGCCACGAGATTTTCACGAAAAGAAACGGCATCCCCCGCTTGCACCGGCGTCAGTTGATAATCCCATACTTTCCCGCAGTCCAACAGCGAAATCCGTTCGATGAGATCTTGTAGCTGATTTGCCCCTTCTTTTGGGACATAGATTTCACCTGGTGGTATGCCGTTGAGCCATCGTTGACTGACATAAATTGGAATCCCGAAATAGTGATCTAGATGAAAGTGGGAGATGAAAACGTGGCCGGTGCCGATAAAACTCATCGGGCATCTGCCTAGATCAAAAATGAGATCAAGTTCTTTGACTCGCAGGTAGGTCGCCACAGCAGAACTTGATTCACCTTCAATCGCTAGATTTCCACAACGTAATGACACCATCTAAAACACCAGATATGATAGCACGACAGTCCGGGTCGATTGAGCCAGGGCTATCGCGCAATGTACTAGGTATCTCCCCTTATACCAATGCGCCGGTGCAGGAGGAGCCGCTCCCCGCCGTACAGCCGAAGCAGTAATTTCCCGTGACAATTCTCCGACGCGCAAATAGGTCCGGATCGAAATCTTTTATATGTTGCGGCAATCCTTTTTCCACTGGCAATTTGAGTGCTAAATTGAAATCACAGTCGTACATACTCCCATCCCAGCCAATGTTAATTTGGTGGCGACACATCAATCCATCTAGTGTCGCTGAATTAAAGGAATCTTCGAGGAGCTGATTATACGTCTCAAGCCTGTCTTCACGCTTTAAGTCGCTACGAAACCGACCAATGGGCATATTGGCAATGGTCAGTAGCTGGGTAAATTCTATTCCATATTTAGAATACAATTCCTCTCTGTAGTCTTCTTCAAGTTCGGATTGATCTGCCGGGAGTGTGGGACCGATAGGGTTATATACGAGGTTCAATGGAAGATGCGGTAGGACTCCATACCCGTAACCGTTGAGGTGTTTTAACGCTTTGATACTCTCCTCAAAAACACCTGTACCGCGTTGCGTGTCAACATTCTCCTCGAGGTAACAGGGCAGAGACGCACAGAGTTGGACCGATTGCTCTTGGAAGAAGGCAGGGAAAGATTCAAAGCCCGGCTGAAGTAAAATCGTAAGGTTGGTTCTCACCATAACGGGGAACCCCTTTGCCCTGACCGTCTTTACAAACCGACGAAACTCTGGGTGCATTTCTGGTGCACCGCCTGTAATATCTACTAGCTTTGCATTTGTCTTTTCTGCAGCAGCTATCACATGTTCCATCGTTTCCCAATCCATCATCTCTTTCCGTCTAGGTGAGGAGACCACATGACAATGGACGCACTCCAGATTACACTTGAGTCCGATATTCACCTGGATTGTCTCAATTCCCAAGCTGTGTAACCCATCTCCATTGTATTTTGCGATTGTCTTTTCAAACCCATTCATGGCCTGAATCTCCTTCTTTGCTGAAAATCGGTTGAAAACGGTATTCCGATCTGATAAAATAGGCGAGCATTTTTTCTGTATTGCGGAATGCCTCCGGGTTTGTTAACGACAAGGATAAAAAGTATACTGACTTAAATGGAATGGGCAACGTAATATAGTTTACATTTTCCTGATTCCTCAAATAGAATGGAGAACTCATGAGTGTTAAGATCGGCGTGATCGGCGGTTCAGGATTTTATCAGATGGAAGGACTAACAGACGTTGAAGAGATTGAAGTTGATACTCCCTTTGGAAAACCGAGTGATTCGTTAGTTTTAGGTACGATCGAAGGAACGCGCATCGTATTTCTACCGCGTCACGGTGTAGGACATCGGCTGCTTCCGTCAGAGATTAATGTTCGCGCCAACATCTATGCCTTAAAAAGCTTAGGAGTTGAATGGATTATCTCCGTAAGCGCAGTCGGTAGCCTCAAAGCCGAGATCGAGCCACGCCACTTTGTTGTTCCAGATCAACTTTATGACCATACTAAGAATCGGATGAGCACCTTTTTTGGTGAAGGACTTTCCGCCCACGTTAGTCTCGCCCACCCGTTTTGCCCTATCTTGAGTCAGCTGCTACATGACGGCGCTAGCAATGTTGATGCAACGGTTCATAAAGGCGGCACCTATATCTGTATGGAAGGTCCTGCCTTTTCTACGGAAGCCGAGTCGAATGTTTATAGACATCTCGGGTTCGATGTCATTGGTATGACGGCGGCGCCGGAAGCGAAGCTTACCCGTGAGGCAGAGATATGCCATGGTGTTCTTGCGTGTTCAACCGATTATGACTGTTGGCATCCGGATCATGACGCTGTCACAGCGGAACTGATTTTTGAAAATTTGTCCGCAAATGTGGAAACCGCCAAACGCATCGTTAGGGATGTGATTACCAAAATTCCTGAGAAACGCACCGGCTGTCCCTGTCCCCAAGCACTTGAAAAGTCAATTGCCACAGATCCAACGCGCACACCTACATCCACGAAACAGAAGCTCGATCTGCTAGTTGGTAAGTATCTGAAATGATCTCACCAGATTTATTGTGCGTCAAGCGTCGCAAGTAGGTCCGCTGCCCTCTGCTGTTTCGCCGGATCGGTGTCGCGGGCAACGATCCGCTGAAGGACCGATATTGAGCGTTTGTCCCCTTTCTCCGCCATCTCGAACCCCATCTGATCCCGTTTTTCGTGGTAACTATTGTCGTATTCCTTGACTTCCATATCCCACTTCTGCCAGTAGTATTTCAGATCTTCCCGATCCCAATCGGAATCCGCATAAATCTCCTCCCAAGTGGCAGGCTGGGCGTGTGGTAGCAAGCTGCCCGGCGCAATCGGGTCGCTGATTTTCTGGTATCTGGCATCGATTGACATGCGGAGCCGGTCGCTAGAATTGGACACGCCTTTGTGCACCGCCATGCTGTGAAATATCAGAACGTCTCCCTGCTCAAACGGGTTATTTACCCAAGTTCCCTCAAGCGGATTACTGACAGCGATCCCACCCGCTCCCATTGCGGGCTTAAAGTCGTAGACGCCTTGTCGATGTGAGCCGGACGCAATTTGGAGGCCGCCTAACTCCGATGGTATGTCAGTTAACGGTATCCACGCGGTGTAGGTGTCCGCTGTGCCTTGAATGGGTATAAAGTCTTGATGCGGTGGCGTAGTAAACACCTCCCGTTGCGGAAAGATTGTCCGCCCGATGATGCGTGCATGGGGCATTACTGGCTCACCGAGTATCCGCTCCATTACTCCTATCAGGTTTGGGTGATGTTGTAACACCTGAAACTCTTGGAGTTTGTACATGTGTAAGTAGACCCCCATGTACTCCGGTTGCGGTTCGACGCAAAAGCCGTCCAGATCGGCGATAGCATCTTCCAACGGCCTGTCTTTCTTAACCCAACCGGCATCACGAGCAATCTCAAGACACTGCAGCCGCAAGTTTTCCAACACCTCGGTCGGTAAAAGCCCACGGATGAATAGATATCCGTCTCGCTCCGCACGTTCCCGCAATTCAGTCTCATCATTCACAACGTCTGTCGAATCGAGAAAAGGTTGCATCTGGTTCCCTCCTTAAAGATTCTCTATAAAAAAGGTTATCATGAATCTATGGAAGTGTCAACTTTCAAATAAAAAACGGATCAATGTCTTACTTGTTTCAAGGCGTCTATCAGGCTTTTTTCGATCAGGTCACACAGTTCATCTATGTCCGATTCTTCCGCGATTAACGCGGGCGCGACTGCAAACCAAGTTGGATCAATACGCATAACCAGACCGTTTTTGAGCGCGGTCCGTTTCAAGGCACTTCCCAGCTCAGGATATGGCTGCATCGTCTGAGTATCCTTCACCAACTCCACGCCGCGCAATACGCCTTTGCCTCGGACTTCGCGTACAACGCCGTACTGTTTCAATCCCTCAAGTCTTGCTGCAAGGTAATCTCCTAGTTCACGCGCCTTGTGGTCGAGTTGTTTCTCCAGAATTTCATCAATGACAGCCAGACCAACGGCGCACGCAAGCGGGTTGCCGGCAAATGTATGACCGTGTGCAAAATTCACGTCATCTACTGCCGGACCATAGAACACCTCGCCCATGTCCTCCCTCGCTATCATGGCACCCAAAGGAATTGCCCCGCTCGACAATCCTTTGCCACCACAGATAATATCCGGCGTCACGCCGAAGGTTTGTGCCGCAAACATAGATCCTGTCCGAGCGAATCCGGTGATGATTTCGTCGTAAATCAGGAGGACATTATAACGGTCACAGATTTCGCGAATAATTTGAAAATATTCTGCGGTCGGCGTGATAATACCCCCTGTGTTACCGATTGGCTCGATAATCACGCCAGCGACGGTGTCGGGGTCTTCATTGATGATTACGTCCTCGAACATCTGCGCACAGAACCGGTTGCACTCGTCCCAAGAGGCAAAACGGTCACGGTAATAGGTCGGCGGAAAAACCTTGAGAAAGCCCCCCATCTGCGGCTCAAAGGCGGTCTTGCGTTTGCCGGTGCCGCTAGCAGACATGGCACCGAAGGTGGCACCGTGATACCCGAAGTATCGACTGATGAACTTGTATTTCCCCGGCTGCCCACTCTGCTTGAAGTATTGACGGGTGAACTTCATGGCGGACTCGATTGACTCCGAGCCACCACTGTACGGTTTGATATAGTTCAAATTGCCGGGCGTGATCTCACCCAACCTTTCGATGAAATCCAGCGTGATATCCGCAATTCCGTGCATCGAAGGCACAAAGCTCAACGTATCCATCTGTCGCTGCATCGCTGCCATGAGGCGTGGGTGTTTGTGTCCAAGCGTGGCGACGAATATTCCTCCGATTCCGTCGAAATACCGCTTTCCCTCCACGTCCCAGTAGTAGAGTCCTTCCGCACGCTGCACGATGAGCGGATTTTTGAAAAATTCTGCTGTCTGCTGGTAGTCCAAAAAGGTGCGCTTGAGTATTTTCTTTTGACGTTCGTTAAGATTCACTCGATTTTCCTTTCTTCGTTCAAGAGGTGTCGCTGACTTCTGAGCGCGAAAGATCTGGGGTCAATTGCTCGCTGTACCGCCAATATACCGTCGAGATGATCGATTTCATGCTGCAAAAGTTCAGAGAAGTCTCCTTCAAGTGTCATGCTTCGTTCTTCCCAATTCTCATCCCGATAATTAATCCGACACCGTTGATGACGATACACTTTTACAAGGAGTTCAGGAAAGCTCATGCAGTCATCCCACAGTTCCATCATCTCTGTGCTTTTGAGATCTAAGATAGGGTTGATAAAGACTACCGGCTCCCCAATGTGCATGTAGATCACCCGCTTCATTGCACCTATCTGCGGTGCGGCGATGGCGCGTCCGGCGTTGTATTTTTGCCTGAAAGCCATCAGCGTGTCGTGCAGATCTTGGATTATAGGTTTGATCTGATCCAGCTGCGTCTCTTGGACAGGCTCACATATCTCAAAAAGTTTGGGGTTTCCTAGGAGCAGAATTTCCCTAACTGCCATTTTCTATGCCTCACTTCGGATTAGGAGTGGTCTAACTCCCAGATTGGGACGTAAACTGGGAATACTGTATTCAGTATTTCGCCCGTTGCGCCGCTAAATTCGAGCGACGGGGCAGCGGGATGTGGACCAAAAATCAGTTGCGTTAGTTCACGACGGGTTAATACCACAACTTCTGTTAATCGCTTTGTCGAAAGATCAACCTCCCCATCGCGGAACCTGAGAGTTACAGTTTCGTCGGTTTCACGACAGACAAGGGAGATAATCCCGTGCAGTCCGGTTGACCTACTGCGCAGATGATGTTTAATTTGTCTCAACAATTTCTCTAGGCTATTGACGCGCATCATCTGATAGCCAACACCCTTGGCTTCCTCAATTCGGCGTCCGCTCCCCGGTTTCTTCTCCTCTATCAATTGTCCTAGGTTTGATGGGACTAGCGGCAGAAGCACTTGGATTTCTGAGTCGGCCTCTCGTTCCAGCAAGATATGGTTGACCAGTGTCTCTAGCCCTGCTGTTTCACCCCC
This sequence comes from Candidatus Poribacteria bacterium, assembly GCA_003635265.1. GTDB lineage: Bacteria > Poribacteria > WGA-4E > WGA-4E > PCPOR2b > PCPOR2b. The sequence goes on along the minus strand of PYIZ01000010.1, from coordinate 89,130 downwards.
GCCTTCGATTAATCCCGGTTTGTTTACCCCTTCTCCAAACATCAGATAAGCTACGACTTCCTCACCACGCATTGCCAAGAAGGTGGTCGTCTTGGGTAGAGTAAGGAGAGCGTGGTATTCCTCCTGAGTGCGGGAAATTCGATGTGGCTCTGCATCGTGCAATTTCATCATTGCATCAAACGCATCGGTGCTTCGCGGGTCGTATTGAACCACGTCGAAAGTGCCACTCTCGAAAAGTACATGGTCCTCTGGATGAAGTTGATAAAGCCTGCCCTGTGATCCAACCGCTTCCCAACCGGACTGATGATAGAAGGGAAACGTCGCCTCTAGCGTCCAAAGTACGGACACGGGTACGCCCTCTTCCTCCATGATGCGGATACAGTCCCGAAGACAACGGGTGGCATATCCACGCCTACGGTAATCCGGGTGGGTGACCGTGGGGCTGATAATGCCGAACCGTAATCTATCGTCTCCCATGATTGCTTCGCGTGGCCAGACCGGCACGTGGGCGACGACCACTCCGTCCATCTTCAGGATGCGCATATACTCCATTTTTGAATGATTGAATACCAGCGGATAGTCCGTACGAATATCTTGGTCCGTTCCCCCTCTGAACACCTGATTGATCAGAGCGATCACCTCTTCAAACTCCGATGCTTGACAGGCACGTGGTCCATCTATCATTGATTTCTCTCCTCAAGTCAATCAAACGGGAGTTCCCTATGTATAGACTGCATCATGATCTGGGTATGACCGGCAAGATGAGTCGGGACGGATATTCCGCATTGTGGAACACGGTCTGATGTGCGACACGAAGCTCGGCATCTGACCAGAAATCCGCGCCGGTATTGTGGTTGCGATCAAAGTTGGGAAAATCGGAGCTTGACACATCAAGACGAATCCGATGCCCCCGTCGGAACAAGATTCCCGTCGGGTTGAGATGGATAGCGTATTCATAAGGCTGCCCCGGCTCGATGAGACTCGGATTCTCGTAACCATTTCGATAGCGCGCCCGCATGATGCCGTATGTCAGATTTACCGCCAAACCGTTCGGGTGTACATCAATCAGCTTGGCGGTGAAGTCGGTGTCAGGTGTATTTGATGCTGCCCATAGCTTCAGAACTACCGGTCCCGTCACTTCAATATCTTCTTGCAGCGGCGGTGTCTGGTAGACCAGAATATCCTGTCGTCCGTTCAGTGGGGATTGATCTCTCGGTGCTGCTTGAGCATCAATTCCCATCAGACTCATCACCGGATCTTTGGGATCGTAGTCGAATACGTCGGGGGGTTCGTTTCCCGGTTCAGAGACGGACAGTACGCCATCGCCCCGCACTGTGTTGGCTGAACCTCCGCTATGCAAGAAAAATTCGGTGTATTCTGTACGCGCTAGGGGCCACTCGTGCTCAAAGCGCCACCTGTTTTCGCCCATGATAAAGAGTTTCACCGGCGGTTCAGACGCAATTCCATTATCAATCCCTTTGAGGCTATAGTCGTACCATCGAGCCACCTCTTGAGGATAGGTGGTATCCGCATCGGGACCGAAGTCGAACGGGCCTTGGATCCGAGTGAGGTTATTGCTATTGTGTCCCCACGGACCGATGATTAGCCTGTGTTGGTTTCGCAGCGATTCAGGACCTTCCGTTACCATGCCGGTGAAATTGTCCATCGTTCCCACAAGTCGGTCGTACCAACCCGTCAACTGGCATGTGGGAACGTTGACCTTGTGGTGAATCTTCTGAAACGCCCAAAACTCCTTATCCTGTTCCCTAAGATACGTTTTGAGGAGTGGGGTCAGGGTAGAAAACAGATAGTCGGGTAGATCGTCTAAGGGGAGATACCAGATCCACTTTCCTCGTTCCACTTCGTGCCACTGTGCATCTGCCTCCTCCTCGGTTTTGGGACCAGACTCGTCTCCCACCCGGCGACGTGCATTCACCGCCATCTTATAGGTCCACTGAAGACGGCGCCCTGTTTCAAATATACCAAAGTTTAGGCCAAGCAGTCGTGCTGACATACCGCTCGCAAACAACGCCTTGAGGGCTGTCGGCTGCGTCCCAGCGAGACGCCAGATACACCACGAAGGATAGGAATGCCCCCATGTTCCGACCTGTCCATCACTGCCGGGAATACCGGCTGCCCACTCAACGGTGTCGTAACCGTCTTGTGCATCGAAGGTTTCTGCGTTGTTCTGAAATTGCCAAAAATACTTCCCATCGGAAATACCACGCCCCCGAATATCTTGGACAACAGCGATATAACCGTTGGAAGCCAATGCTCGCGCTATCTGGATGTAGGTGTTTTGTGCCTTGTCATACGGTGTGCGACACAATAACACAGGACAGGTTGTCGCTCCAACAGGTCGATATATGTCTGAGCGTAACAGCACACCGTCGCGCATCTCGGTGGGAACATCCCGTTCAACAGTTACGGAAAAATCGTGGTTTTCAGTTATAGCCATGAGTTGATCTGTCCGATAGCGATCATGTCGAGATATGAATCTCGACCTACAGGTTAGGTTGTTACAATTCCACACCGAGCACTTTGGCGATGGTGTACACATCTTTGTCTCCACGCCCAGAGAGACAGAGGACGATAGTCTGATCTCTATCGAGTGTCGGTGCGAGTGTGCGGATGTATGCCATCGCGTGAGCGGCTTCTAGCGCGGGGATGATCCCTTCCGTTTCTGATAGTAGCTTGAACCCTTCGACCGATTCTTCATCAGTGACGGAGACATAGTCTGCACGCCCCGTTGCTTTGTAGAAACTATGTTCAGGACCGACGCCGGGGTAATCCAAACCCGCCGAGATAGAGTGTGCGGGTGTGATTTGTCCGTCGTCTTCCTGTAGCAGGTAGCACTTTGCTCCGTGAAACACGCCGATGCTGCCCGCGCTGATAGTCGCTGCGTGTTTGCCGCTGAGTATGCTTTCGCCCGCCGCTTCAACGCCAACTAGCTTTACACTGCTATCCTCATAAAACGGATAAAACATACCTATCGAATTGCTGCCTCCGCCGACGCAGGCGACCACATAATCCGGCAACCGTCCTGTCTGCTCAAGGGTTTGTGATCTTGCTTCTTGACCGATGACAGCTTGGAAGTCTCGGACGATCATCGGATACGGGTGGGGACCCACGACGGATCCGATTAGATAGTACGTCGTCCGAACATTTGTCACCCAATCACGGAAGGCGGCGTTGATTGCATCCTTGAGGGTACACGAGCCAGAGTTGACCGGCGTCACCGTTGTACCCAACAATCTCATGCGAAAAACGTTCAGGGCTTGCCTCACTATATCTTCCTCGCCCATGTAGACTTCGCATTCCATGTTGAACTTTGCTGCTACAGTTGCGGTTGCAACGCCGTGTTGTCCGGCACCTGTCTCGGCGATGATCCGGTCTTTGCCCATCCGTCGGGCGAGCAAGATCTGTCCGATGGTGTTGTTGATTTTGTGTGCGCCTGTGTGATTGAGATCTTCCCGCTTCAGATAGATCCTCGCCCCACCAAGTGCTTGGGTCAAACGCTCGGCGTAGTACAGCGGGTTGGGACGCCCCACGTATTCGCGGAGGTAGTATTGAAATTCCTCTTGGAACTCGGAATCCTCTCTAAGATCCATATAGGCATCTTCTAGTTCTAGTAGTGGGGACATTAACGTCTCCGGGGCGTATCTGCCACCGAATTCTCCGAAATGTCCTGTTGCGTCAGGTAAGGTCTGATTCAATTTGTCACTCCTTCTATTTTTGATATGCAGCTGCAATTTAATTTTCGCTCACGTTAAGAAATAGTGCAAAGAAACCGAGTTTTGAAGAAAAAACTCGGTTTCTCTAAACCACTACACTTTATTTTCAAATGAACCTCAATTTTATCATGCCAAGCCACGTCGTTTGCGTAAAAACCACTCTAGCCCAAATAGCAAGATGACAATTGCAAAAATGAGCGGCATATCCCAAACCTCCTCGTCAACGAGGCGCGATGTCGCACTCTCGACTAGGGGGATGTGGTTCACCATCTCGGACGCATCTTCGAGGGTATAATACTTCCCACCGCTCGTGCTAGCGAGGGTTTGTAGCAGTGGTGCGTTGAGTTCTGCGTCTGTAAACTCAGCGTAGGATTCGGCGACCTCAAACAGGCCACTCTGCTCACCGAGACTTTTGCCACCCAATGCCCCCACGAGAGTGACGCGATACTCGCCGCGCCGAGGTGGGATAAATCGCGCCGTATATAGCCCGTCGTGCCCAAGTACCTGTTCAAGGGAGAGTTCTCGTTTCCTGCCATTTTCGTCTGTAATGATAGCACGGATTTTTGCCTGATTCGTCAATTCAAATTGATGGTCATACGCAGTTGCGTTGATAATCACGGCCTCCTTCAGGGCATACGAGGTCTTTGGGATATCTAACTTCAGTTGATCTTTCTGTACGGTTGTCAGCCACTTCGCTGTTTGTCGCCAAAAGCGTTCGTGGCTTTCGTCCTCATGCGGCATATGCCGTTTCCATCGCCACGAGCTAGGTGGCGTGAAGACCATGACACGACCGGCATTGTAGTGATGGGTTGCGATGAGGATACGATTGCCAAACTCGTTGCGATCTGCCGGATGCACAGCAAGAACTGTTGCACCCGCTTTCGCCCGGCGCACCTTGCTATAGCCCGCTAAACGCAATTGCTGCCAACGCGCCCTGTTTTCGCGCGGTTCCTCCGCCAGAACCATCAACGGATCTGCCTTGCCTTCAGCGGTCAACTGTAAGGTATATCCTTGAACCGAGGGGTTCCGATCCCGTCGTGGTGGGGTTGCATACCGGCGTACCGGGGGAGCTGGAGCTGGTGGTGTCCCCAGTTCAAGTTCGACTGGAAGAGCCTGTGCAATCGGTGTATTGATGTAGGAGTCCTCCATATTGTGATTGCTCAACGAATTTTGCCCGCCAAGCATCAAAAACCCGCCCCCTCGTGTGCGAATAAATTCAACCGTATTTTCAAGTTGCTGCTTCGTAAATTTTGACGATGCTATATTTCCAAAGATGATCCCATCGTAATCAAAGAGTACGTCTCTTGAGGTTGGATAGAGCTCAAAATCATGTTCACTACTGGCGCGCCCCACTCCGCCGACACTGGTTTCGGAGGTGAAGTATCGAAGCGTTAAATCGACATTTGGATCATTTTCCAATGCACGCCTGATGTATTTGAGTTCCTGACGTGGTAATCCGTCAACATATAAAATCTTGACACGCTTGCTCGGTGCAACCTTCAACAGAAACTTCTTGGTGTTGTTTTGCGGAACAGCCTCGTCAGTTTCGGCTGGGATTTCTACCATATACTTCTGGGTGCCCGGATTCCGGGGAATAAACTTAATTCGTATGCGGCGGGTGGGACGTTCTTTGTTAAGATTGACGTTGAACGTCTTGACGACGCGATTTTCATCCCTGAGTCTCAGTGTCACCTCTCTCGGTCCGTAGCCCTTGCGCTGGATAGTCACCCAAATCTCGACCGGAAAGTCCTCTTCTGCCGTCCGCGGGGCATCAACTTTTACCACCTCAATATCTTTAATCCCTTCCGGGGAGCCGATTCCGACCGTATGCACCGGCACCTTGCGGTCTCGCATCCGAAACGCAAGTTTGGTGATGTCTTCACCACTCGCATCTGCGCCGTCGGAGAACATCACGACACCTGATAGCGGCACGCCTTGCAAATTATCCAATGTCTCATTCAGCGCGGCGGGTATGTCCGTGGTTTCGCCGTCTGCCTCGGTCAATGCAACGGGAGTCATCCGTTTGGGACCATCAGAGAAGGAGAACAGCCGTGTTTTGAACTTCTCGTTGAGTGAATTGAGTATCCCGCCTTCAGGGTCAAAGAGTAGATGGTTTACGCTGCTCAGACGGGATTCCTGATTCACGGAATCGGTAACCTGCATACTTTTCGATTCATCCAATAGCACCGCGAGGTAGGAATCGTCCGGACTGGTCTGGTAGACTGTCACAAAAGGCTTTAGCAGACAGAATGCCAGTCCACAGAGCGCGAGCGTGCGGAGGAAAATCAGAAAACCGCGAAATCCCCGATGCGTCCGTCCCTGCGTCGCTCGATATGCCCATATCGACGCTGCGATTAAGCCAACGAAGATCAGAAATAGAATGAGACCTGGCAGGCGAATCCCGAAATAGAAATCCCCCTGGCGGAAGATGTCGATAGGATATTTTAGTAGTTGTTCAAGCATCTATGACTCCTAGTACTCAATCAGATAAGTTCTGGAATTATTATATATGTTACCGTTTGCTTTCAATCAATATACACAACCATAATTTGCCTGACAGCGTACTAGGGAAGTCCCATCCAAATCGGTTTGTTTTGCGCTGTATCATGTCTTTTTGTCCTTAGCGCAAACTGTCGGGGCTGTGAACCAAGGAACCGTGCGGGTTCTTAAAAATCGTTTTTGCGCTATTTTGCGCTATGAACCAATGGCGCAAGTTTAGCGCAAGTGTCTATTCCACTGTCAGGCAAGTTTTGAAAATGGTAGATTTTAGAATTACTTGGACAGTTCCAGTGCACATGTACAGATTGGGAAATCCCCGATAAATCGGGATCGCAAGCGGACTGTACCCACAAACAACCCCCTAAATCCCCCTTGTCAGGAGGACTTTGGCAAATGTTCACTTATTTGTCTAATTCACCATAGTTCCATCAATGAGAGCTGCCTTGCACGTGCCTGACGCAACAAAATACGAATACTTGGGGCTAGTTGTTCCCCTTCGGACGTTCGTAATGCAAGTTGTCCCACAAAATCGGGTTCTTGGGGAGGTTCCGGGAAGAAGAACATAGCGACGGGACGTTTGTATTTGTCAGCCAGTGTTTCAAGTTGAACATAAGTCGGCGCAGCTGCCCCGGATTCCCAGTTAGAGATGGTAGCAACATCCCTATTGAAGGATTTGGCAACTTCTTGCAGGGTATACCCTGAGCGTTCTCTCGCCCATTTCATTATGGTGGGATTAATCCCTTGAATGTATTCAGCCATGAGATTATCTCAGATATTAGAATCAAGCATATTGGTCGGTGCTAAGAATAAGATGCTGGTATCCTGCAGCGTCATCATTCGTTTGTCTTTCGCTGGTCCATCTCGACTTTGGTCTTTTTGATTAACTCACCCGTTATATCGCCAAAGAAATCTTGGGGCCAATTCGTGATATTTCCATACTCGTCCATGTTCAACTGTTCAATTTCGGAGATACCGTTGTTGACTTGGCAGAAATAGAGTGCCGTATCAGACGCTGGAATCTCCTCCTCAGCGATGCGTCGTTGCAGGCGTCGAAGCAGATGCTCGCTGTGGGTCTCAAGGATAATCTGGATATTCCGGTTTTTCACAACGTCGATGAGGACGTCCATCAGATCTGCCTGCGCTTGTGGATGGAGATGTGCCTCAGGTTGTTCAAGAATGAGAATTGAACCCTCTGGGACGTAATAGCAGAGCGCAAGCGTTGGCAGGATTTGGAAGACGCCCAAGCCAATGTCTGTGAGGCGGACTTCGGGACTGTCCTTGTACTGTTTGAGTCGAAATTCATAATCCTTTTCCCCATCGGGATCAGCTTGGAGCCGGTAGGAATGAATCAGTTCCAAGCGTTGTAACCATTTCAGTATCTGCTCATCGATTGAGAGGAGTTGAATCCGTCCAGAAAGCAGTGCGGCGATTGCCTGTTCCCCGTACTGCCCGACACCTTTCGGGTGTTCACCGCCGTATGCGTAGTAGCGTCGAGGCGGTTGGCGGAGTGGACTGAGGTGGTGAATACGAGAAAACAGGTCCTTGAATGCCCGCTCAAGCGAAAGAAACGGTGTATCTGGCACTTTTGCCGATCCGTCACGAATCCCGTAGCATCGAAATGGAAACGAGGAGAGTGCGCCCTGAGATCTATGGTTGGGAGGACAGACCAGTTTGTATTGACTGTCAGAATCCCGCACAATCCCAAAAAATTCGTATCCATCGGACATATAACCGAAGCCATCAACAGCAACCGAATCGTTTCCTGCAGCGACAATAGTGGTTGAAAAGGAGAGCGCGCCAATTTCGAGGCGATTGGAACTCCGAGGTGGTCGAGGTAGTGCCTGTGTGGGGATACCTCCTCCGCCAATAATGAGTTTTTCTGGCAACTGCCACGATACAGAGAGGTCAAGGCTTAAACCTGTTTTGTGCCGATGGATGACCTCATTAAAGCTGGACAAGTTGACCACCGATCCTTCATCGCCGAAGTCAATCGCTCCATTCCAGTCCGGCGGACGCTCCGCGGTCTGCTTGAGCATAAGCAGTGTCTGAAAAATACTGGTTTTGCCGGAGCTGTTCGCACCGAAGAATCCGGTCAGTGGAGCTATCTGTAACTGACCCGTGTTCTCCCACGACTTGAAGTTCTGGACGCTGAGTTCGGTAATCATAACAGACACCTCGCTTACTATTTTTTACGCATTACGTTGCCTAAACACATGTCACCCCGCTGGGGCTTTAGGGTATTTGTTTATCTGTGTACTATAGACATGTCGCCCCGCTGGGGCTAAATGAACCACTGAACCAATGATTTTTACGTTTCACGTCCCGGTATCGTTGCCCCTGATTCATCGGAGGCTTACGAGACCGTGGATCCCGATCGGATCAGGGCATCACGTCTCACGTTATCAACCACTGGAAACTAGTGCCATTGGTTATTACGCATTACGTTTCACGCTTCACTTAATTCAACGCGTCGTCCTGTATGGGCTGACTCGTGGAGTCCATCAATTACCCGCATGTTCCCCAGCGCATCCTCTATTGGCAGGAGCGGCGGTTTCCCGGTGGATAACGCGTCGCACAGGCTCAAGAGTTCAGCGGCATAGGGATTGACACCTTCGACCGTCACCGTTTCGGTTTTGCCCTCACGAATCAGCGTGAAACTACACTCACCTTCGCTGTTCCCCCACGCCTTAGGTGCAAAAATTGTCCCTTCCGTACCAGCCACCTCATAGCACTCCCGCCATGTCCAACCGAAACTGCAATCAAACTGTCCGGTAACGCCATCGCCGAAATCGAGCGTCCCAATCAGTGTGTCCCACACGTCGCTAATCGGTTCAAACTTGCCGGTCGCCCAGACGGCTTGCGGTTCCGCTCCGACCATATAACGGATGACGTTGATGCAGTAGCACCCCAGATCCATCACCGCGCCGCCCCCCTGATCGCCACGCAGTCGCCAGTTTGTTCGATCCGTAAGTCCAGTCGAAAACGAGGAGCCAGCAAAACGGACCTCGCCAATTGCGCCGTCGAGGATATGCTGCTTGACGGAAAGCGTCAGCGGGTGATGTCGATACATAAACCCTTCTGCCAACAGCACATCGGCTGATGAGGTGACTTGAATCATCTGTTCAAGCTGGGTCGCGTTGATAGCAATCGGCTTTTCGCAGAGAATGGCTTTCACCCCGCCACGGACTCCTTCCAAGATATGTTTAAGATGGAGCGTGGGCCAAGTTGCAACTATCAATACATCTGGCTGCTGCTGCTCAAGCATCCGTCGCAAATCGTTGTAGGTGTTTTTGACGTTGAACTGCTCTGCGAAGTTTTTGACCGCCTCGAATTTGACATCGCAGGCACCGACGAAGTCGATCTCTGGGAGGTTTTGTGAGGCGCTCCCGTGCGCTCTGGAAATCCCGCCACAACCGACTATGGCTACTTTATACTTTTCGCTCATTACTTCTCCTTATCAACTGAGTGTGGAACGCAGATCTGCGTTCCACTGACTACTCTTACCCTATAGAGGATATCGATACCGGCGCTCCTGTCTCGCTTGACTGGATCGCCGCAAGTGAAATGGCTAGACTCTTAACGGCGTCGCCGTAGGGACTGAGAATCTTGGAGCCGTCGTCCCTGCGGATAGCATCAACAAATACCTCATCAATACTTGGTCCCGGGGCGGTCTTCGTGACAACCTCTCCATCTTCTCTTATATCCAAACCGCCAACACCCCAGTGGATGAGTTGATTTTCATACAAGATATCTAACACGTTTGCGTGTGACCAATCCCCTGAATCGTAAGACCAAGAGGTGGTCAGCGATCCTACCGCACCGTTGGCGAACTTCATCGTCACGCAGTTATTGTCAGGGCAATCAATCTCCTTCAAAACCCGGTTTGCGCTGATCGCGTAGACCTCCTCCACTTCGCCGACGAGGTAACGCATCATGTCGATGGTATGGGTCGCCTGTTCCAAGATCTGCCCACCGGATTTGCTCATCTGCCGCTGCCAAGAATTAGGATCGCCGCGTCCGCTGCCAGACCAGTATTTGCCGATGGCTATGTTAACTACCTTCTCACTGAGCACTTGCCGTGCCAATTGCGTTGAGCCGAGATATCGTAGTTGATAGCCGACGCACGTGATGATACCAGCGGCATTCACCGCTTCCTCAATCCGCCGCGCGATCTCCATATTAACTGCCACCGGCTTTTCGACAAGAAATGGCAAGCCCCGTTTGATTACGTCCAGCTCCGGCGTTCCGTGTGCAAACACCGGAAGGCTCAGGTAGATCCCGTCAAGGTCGTCGCGTTCAAGCATGACGTTGTGGTTGGTGTAAGGTTGAGCATTATATGTCTCGGCAGCGTTTTGTGCGCGTTCCTCCTGAACATCGCATGTCCCCACGATACGAACGTCCTCCAAATCGGACAAGCGTCGCATGTGTCCATTGGCGTTGCCGCCACAGCCGATAAAACCGATTCTGACTTCTCGCATTGGATTCCTCTTATAGCTATGATTGAATTTTCCTTCTCAAATTGTAGCAAATCGACGCATGTCCGTCAATGTCTTTATAGTAAGCGAGCGTTGTAAGTCCTCCATCCGCCATACACCAATACAACATCCCAGAAAAACAGGAGATGAGGTGCCGCGGGAATTTATCTTTGGTGGAAAAATCTTCCATGGAACAGGGGTTCAGGGTAATTTTTGACTGTTTTTCTTTAGACGTTTTACCGCAGTTTCCGTCATAGAATGTAATTGAATATAAATTTACCGAAAAAAAGAAAATTGACAATAAATTACTTCAGACTATAATATTTGGCTTCGAGATTATCATCATTGGAAACGAGGAAGCAAGCCGGTGAAACGAGCGAAAAAAGCAGATAGGAAACTCGACATCCAATCTATATTGATTGGCAGCCGGTCCCAATTATTCAGCTGGATTGGTCTGTTTCTATGTTGCTTGTCGGTGAGCAATACTTACGCAGATGACTATTTTGATAGCATAACGGTTGCCTCCAATGGTCGGTTAACGCGGTTTGATCGCGATCGCATTACGGTTTATGCGGATATTCCTCCATTTGAAGCAAGTGCTTATAACGAAACCCTAAGCCAATCACTATCATTGTGGGAGAAGGGAACGGAAGGAAAACTAAAATTTGAATTGACGCCGGATGCTGCTGCCGCGGACATTCGGATAAAGTGGGCGTATCAGCAGGACAGACTACATAGCAACGAATATATCGGTGAGGCGATGCTTATCCGGGGCTCGGCTGGATTTCATGTGGAAATTGAGGTTTCTCTGCGAGATCGAACATCGCTGAAACCTCACTCACCTGAAACCGTCCAAACTGCCTTGCTGCATGAGATTGGACACGCCATCGGGCTGTGGGGCCACAGTGACGATCCGAGCGATGCGATGTATTTCGCCTCAACAGCGAAAGCACCAACAGCGCGGGATATTGCAACATGGACAAAGGTGAGCGAAACGGCGATTGATACCCCGTTCCACGACCGCGCACTTCAGGCATTGCAGGCTGAGATTGACGAAGATCCCGCGGTTGCTGGTAATCACTATCTCATCGGTATGATTTACGCAGATCTAGGTGATTATCACTTGGCGATCAACGCCTTCCAGCGCGCCCTTGAGCTAGAGCCGCAACTCGGCGTCTCGTCAGTGCAAATCGCTGAAATCTTCCAGCAGAAGGGGATATATGATCAAGCGATTAAGCACTACACACAGGCGTTGAAAACAGCACCTTCAGCCGAGGTATTTGGTGCTTTAGGCACGCTATGGTTACTTCAAGATGAGTTTGATAAAGCGGTGAACTCCCTCCAACGCGCACTCACTTTCGATCCGAATTCCGCCACGCTCAACCAGAACCTTCTAGCAGCATACCATCTTTGGGGCGTTCACTACATGAAGACAGATCGACTTTCGGAGGCGTTCAAATGCTTTGAGCGTGGCTTAAAACGATTCCCATTTTCGGAAATCCTGTTTTCCGATCTTGCCGCGGCACACACAGCCGTGGGGGAATATGAAAAAGCATTGGAGATCTATCAACGGGTCCTCCAGATTAACCCTAGATATACAGCTGCCAGAGTTGGGATGGCAACCACATTAAACAACTGGGGATCAAAACATGCGCGTAACAGAAAATGGGCGGAGGCAATCGCATGTTATCAGCAAGCGTTGGGACACGATCCGGCGTGCCAACCTGCGCGTCAAAATCTGGGGGAGACACTGATGCGAGTTGGTTGGGAGCAAAGCGCAAGTGGGGATATGGAAGGGGCTATCGGTACATACCATAGGTTGATAGCCGTTGCCCCCGATAATGCAGAGGTTCACAATAATTTAGGCGTCATACACTTCAGAAAGCGGGAATACGGCAAGGCAAAAACTTACTTTGAAACCGCACTCGCCTTAGACGCGGACTATGATGAAGCCCACGCAAACTTGAATCATGTAAGGCGGGAATGGCTCTATGACTTAATGAAGCGGTGGGGTGTTCCGTTAGCGATTGTTTTGATAGGATTTGCCCTTGTCAGGGTGATTGGCAAACGACGGAAAATGACTACGAGCCATCGGTTATAGAGGCACTCTGGACTTCCTCTTTGAAGAGTTCTAATTTATATTTGAAATCACCAGCGGTTCTATGCCCAATTCGACTACTTGACTGATGAGTTCTGCCGCATCCTCCCTGTTGTGAAACCCTCCGATTGTTACGCGATGCCACAGTCGCGATCGCACTACGATCTCGGTGAGGTGGACTTTCGCTCCCAATTCCAATGCTTCCAATGAATCAACAAGTGATTCGGCGTTCTTTCGGTTTTGGAATGAGCCAACCATTAGGGTATATTTCGGCGATGTGGGGGAAGCCTCTACTTCTTCCGGTTCTTCTTCACTCGATGTTGCGACAATTTTGGCTTCCTTATTATTTATCCCCTCTCTATCCATTCTGATAGTCGAAAATGATGCTTCACCGGTGCTGCGGTTGCCGGCAATATCGTGGACTGTCAGTACACAGCGATAGGTCGCTTTTTGAACGTCATCTGATTGCTTCCAATTGTTCCAGACAACGGTATCAGACGGTTCGCCTTCTTCATCAATGCGATGAACCAATTTTTGATCCTCATTAAAAAATTGTAGTTCCCAACGAGCAAGTGGGTTCAGATCGGACGCTTGCAGATGTACCTTCGGCATTGTGAGGACTTTTTCCTTGTCGGAGGACGCAAAGACAGGTGGTTCTGCGGATATCCCAAGTGAGGCGGGTGTCGTATCCACAGTAATTGTTACTTCACTCTGCAACTGGCGATCCCCTGCCGTGTCAATGGTGAGCCACTGAGCGGTATATGTACCATCGCTTACCCGATTCCCTGCGTCATCTTCCCCTTCCCATATTATCTTCGTTGATGGTAGACCGGTGCCGGCGTAGCGCTGGAGAATCCTGTCCAATTTATCCTTATCGGTGCGCTTCTGAATCTCTAGTACCCACGCTACATCTTCGGCGACTTCCAAATCGAAGATGATTTGATCTTTCACGCCATCTCCGTTGGGAGAGATAATTTTTTCCGGGAGGCGCAGCACGGCGGGAGGCGGTTTGGGCATAACAATGGGAGGTGGTTTGGGCGTAACAATTGGTTCCGGCTGAATCGGTGCAGCAGGTGGTGCTTCAACAACTGGCGGAAGTGACACCTTAATTCCAGCATCGCTCTCTCCCCAGCGAAGGGTGGCAGAGATCCAGTGCATCGCGCCCTCTAACTCACTACCGCGGACATAAGCGTAATCAAGCTGTCCGGAGGAACTCTGAATGCTTAAACCTGTAGACCATTCACCCGTTGTGAGTCGATTGGGAATCGCTGTGTATCCGAGGCGTAGTCCCAATCCTTTCTTAAACAGCCACCGTTCAACGCCGAGGTGTGTGCGGAGACGGTCCCCAAACCCAATACGTGTGTCATTGTGCAGCACAAAATCTCCAGATAGGATTGTATACTGATCGAAAGAGTGAGCCGCGCCTAGGCGTGTTACAGTAGGTATTCTCGCGATAGTTTCGGCGTTCTCCCAAATGTGCCCAGCGAGGTCTTCTAGCGCCAAACCGAACGTAGTTTTTTTGCCGGGGCGGTCCAGTTCACGAACGTAGCGGATACCTAGGTCAAAGCTCCATGCGTATCGGGGTGTGACGCTGCTTCTATGACGATAGTGGCGTAGGTTTGTGCCGGCAGCGATCCCCTTCCCCAAAGAGGTTCCATACCCTAGTAGTACCATTCGGTTCTTTTCAGTGTCATTCCCCCAGCCATCAAACCAGGAGGAGACTGAGAAATTCCCTATATTCTTTGGAGCAATTCCAAGCTGCTGCGGATTTAATCCCAGCGAGAAAGCCCCTTCGCGATCGTCTGCTGATGTGGGGAAGGGGAGGCCAATGAGAGATAATTCTGTCGAGTCCAATGACCCGAGCGATGACGGATTCCAAAATGGACTGTCACTTGATGCAGGGCCCGCAGTGAATGCTCCACCCATCCCTAGGGCGCGTGCGCTTGTGCCGACGAAAACCTGTCGATTCTTGATGCCCGATTCTGCCTCGGCGTGCGATATACTGAGGACAAAGAATGCGAATATGACCAACACCGCAGTTATGTGATTGCTTTGACTTTTCATGCCGTGGTACTCCATTATTTTACTTTTTTCGTAGATAACTGATTATCAGCTATATCTAACGCCTATTCCCCAGAAATTGATACAGAAAACAGCGTGCCACAAGACCGAAATTGCCAAACAGATGGACGGTTGCCTGTCACATTGCATCGCTGCGGCGAGGGGAAAATCCTGTTTTAGGCAGAAAAAAAGCGAGGAGCCGTCGAGCGTATCGTGCACGAGAAAATCCTCGCTGTTGTAGTAAACTTCATCAATTGTAGCAGCTAAACTGTATCCGTTCAGTGCACTGCGAGTGCTATGACTTGATTATATCCTTGTATTGCTCAAAATATGTTCGTGTCGCCTGTATCACTTTTGGTGCTAACAGAAGTGTAGAGATCATCGTCGGGATTGCCATAAGGGCAAACGCACCATCAATGAGGCTGATTGCGGCGTCCAAAGAGACTACAGC
Organism: Candidatus Poribacteria bacterium; assembly: GCA_003635265.1. Classification (GTDB taxonomy): domain Bacteria; phylum Poribacteria; class WGA-4E; order WGA-4E; family PCPOR2b; genus PCPOR2b. Next base: position 73,812 of record PYIZ01000010.1, on the reverse strand, counting down.
GGCGACCACCATCAGCGCAACATAGAAGTAGTTGTAGATATGCTGACGTTCGGCACCGATTAAGAATCCCATACATTTTGCACCGTAGTAAGAGTAGGCAAACATGGTGCTGGTGCTGAAGCATACCACGCACAGGGTGAGTAGATACGGTCCGATACCGGGCATCGCCTTGTTAAAAGCCATCACTGTAAGGGTGATGCCGTTGGCTTCGGCAGTCTGCCATACCCCCGATGTGAGGATAATGAGTGCTGTGATGGTGCAGACAATAAGTGTATCAATCGCAGGACCAAGCATAGCGATGAGACCCTCTCGAACCGATTCGGTGGTCTTAGCGGCACCGTGAGCTAACGCTGCAGTGCCGATCCCCGCCTCGTTGGAATATGCGGCTCGGCGTATACCAGTCATGATAACGGCACCAATCGCTCCACCAGCGGCTGCATCTCCGGAAAAAGCATCTGTGACAATCAGCCAAAGGCATTTCGGTATATTGGCGTAATTAACAACAAGAATCCACACCGCAGCTGCCATATAGAGAATCAGCATCCCCGGCACTAACTTTGAAGCGACTGTGCCAATCCGTAGGATACCGCCAAATATAATCAGTGCGACTAATCCAGCGATGATGATGCCAGCTGTTAAGTTAAAGGTGAAGTGCGACTCGCCGATCCAACCGTTTGGAATGAAGATAACGTCGCGAAGAATCTGAACAAGTTGGTTTACTTGGAACGCAGGCAAAGCACCTATTAACGCGGCTACACAGAAGAAAGCACCGAGAGGTTTCCATTTTTTTCCAAGACCCTCTACAATTGCATACATAGGTCCGCCCTGCGTATCGCCTCGACTATCTGTCCCTCGATACATGATGGCAAGGGTACAGGTGAAGAACTTCGTTGCCATCCCGACAACGGCACTGAGCCACATCCAGAAAATTGCACCTGGTCCGCCAACCGTCACAGCGACCGCCACACCGGCGATATTTCCGACCCCAATGGTTGCCGCCAAGGCACTAGATAGCGCTGCAAAGTGCGAGATGTCCCCAGGGTCGTTCGGATCGTCGTATTTGCCACGCAATATGTCGATGGCATGTCTCACAAATCGAAACGGCAAAAACCGGGAATAGCAGAGAAAAAAGGCACCGCCTCCCAAGAGCAAGACCAGTAGCCAAGGTCCCCACACAGCATCAGCAAAGCCAATTATGATTTTCTCCATCAGTTGCATACTGTAAATCCTTTCTCATGTTGGGTAGCGTTTCTTACTTTTACGACACAGTTGGGTCTAGTTGTTCAGGTATGTTTTGCGCTGCCTTTCCTACGTCTAAAGATAAAAATTGACACGATATTCTATCTATGCTACGATAAAAAAACGGCTGATGGTAAGATATGTGGACGATTGTGCTAGTCTTGGTCTGTCTCAGCCCCTTTTTCGGTTGGTAGACCTGCCGCTTTCCAGCCTCGGAATCCTCCCGTCAATACGGAAGCGTTCTTGTATCCCATGATTTGCAAGGTATGTGCAGAGAGAGAGCCGCGGGTGCTGCCGCCGCAGTGCGCGACAATGTGCGCGTCCTGATTGGGGACAAGTTCATCAATTTCCAGTTCAATGGCTGCACGGGGCAGCGAGACGGCACCGGGTAGATGTTCTTCCTCATACAGTTCTGTATCCCGCACATCTAAGATAACAACGGGTTCGTTGTTGTCAATAGCCGTTTTCAGTGCTTCTGCAGAGGTATGTCCAATCTGTGCTTGGGCCTCAGCGACGAGTTGTTCTAAAGTTTTTCCACGCATGATCTTCATCTCCTTCTGTAAAAGTGTTGTGTACATAAAGACATATCGAGCGCCCAAATATGAAGGATTAAATTATTCCACCGCATCCCTCAAGGATATAGTGGTGGGATTTTAGCATACCTCTTTCGTATGGTCAAGCAAGCCCTAGCATTTTTCAATTCTTTGATTGAGTGAAGATTTCAGATTTATTTTGCGGCAGATTCTAACCGCGCCTGATATTGAGTCAATAACATTGATATTAATGGAGGTTTTTCGATGATACAGTCACTCCAACAATCCGTTCAATCGGTCATTGATGAGGGACGAATTGGCAGCCCTGTGTTTCTGCGCTGCATTGTGCACGCACCGATTGAAGTGGCGGACACCCTAGGGGGCATCGCCGCCTTGACAGCGCTTGCCAATAACTGGATGCCCAATCCACCAGAACAAGTCTACGCCTTAGACAATACAGACAGAACACAGATTACCGCTATGGTAAAGTATACTGGCGGACAGTCTGCGCTGCTTAGTGTGAATCGGCTCCCTGCGGGCGGAGAAGTAACTGTTGATTTAAGATTGGTTGGAAATAACGGAATCATCTATCACGAAACACCCACGGGACCATATCGCCTGATGAATGAGCCACTCAACTTTACTGGTGGGGAAGATTTAATAGATGCGATTCGTCAGGGGTTAGAAACAAAACAGCCTATTAGCGTGACGGAGGGTTAAAATGCAGAACGGAAAATACGGCGTATTGGTGCTCGGTGGACGACGAACGCATCAGGAAAGCTATGCCCGCTGCTTTGCCGAAGATGAGCGGTGTGAATTGATAGCAGCTTCAGATGAACTTGACGCGCCCCCTGAATATGTCAAATTGAATCGACAGCTTGCCGAAGATCTGGGGATCCCCTACATTCCGGATTTGGATGAGGCGCTAGCGCGCGATGATGTTGATATTGTCAGCTCATGCGTCCAGAACGAGCGGCGGGGACGTGTCAACGTGAAATGCGCGGAGGCGGGAAAACACCTCTATCTGGATAAACCGTTGGCGATGAGTGTTGAAGATGCACAGGCGATTACCGCAGCAGTGGAGAAAGCGGGTGTTTGTAACCAGATGTTCACCAACATGCACACCCCTTGGGCACAAGCTGCCAAAAAGGCATTGGACAACGGTGAAATCGGAGAGCTTCGCGCCATCCACTGCGACGTGCTTTTCGCTAAGGGGCATGTTGGTACTGCGCCTGTGGGGCAAAAAAGAACAGAACGACCGACGGTAGATAGATACACCTTCATCGAAGCGAAACGGGAAATGTTTGATGTGGGTGTCTACCCCGTATCACTGATTAATTGGCTGACGCAGAAACGGGTCACAACGGTTTTTGGGACAACCGCGAACTTTTTCTTTGAAGAACACATCGCATGTGGCATTGAGGACTTTGGAGCGCTGATGATGACGCTGGAGAACGGCGTTGTAGCGACAATCATCGGTGGGCGTGCGGGGTGGATGAGCCATCCTAAAGGTGGGGTCCAGCGGCTGCATCTAATTGGCACACGCGGCACATTGGCATTTGATGGTGCACAGCCGCGGCTCGAAGTGTTCGCTGACGAAGAACCTTTCCGACAAACGCCGCCGCATCCAATGGATCCAATGGGAATGTGGTCGAGCACACAAACCGAATCAGGTATGATCCCCAAACGTCAGTGGGTCGGTGTGGATCAAGCAGCCGAAGGGCAAGGACCCGATATGATAGGATTTGTGGACTGTATCGAAGCGGGAAGAGAAAGCGAAATGAACGCCGCTGTAGCCGCACAATCCGTTGCTGTTATTCGCGCCGGATACGAATCCGCAGCTAGCGGCAAAATTATCGAACTCTGACAGTCAATTGAAAGGAGCATAACCATGCGAACCTTTGGTCCCAATGTGAATGGTTTCCACGATGTTTCAGATCAGATGATCGATAATCTACGTCGCCGGGCAGAGGCACATTTCCGCCGACAGGAATCCGAAAAAGGAGGCTTGACATCGATCGCTGCTTTCGAGGAACACCGCAAACGGGTGCGCGATCATTTTATGACAGCCATCGGCGACTTGCCCGAAGAACGTACGCCGTTGAACGTCCAATGTACCGGTAGCGTTGATCGCGGTGCATTCACAATTGAAAAACTGATCTATGAAAGCCTACCCGAATTTTATGTCACGGCTGCGTTGTACCTCCCGAAAGGTATTGTGTTTCCTCAACCCGCTGTTGTCTTCGTGCATGGGCATAGTGATCTCGGCAAATCTTATCCGGTCTATCAGGCGGTGTGTGTCGATCTCGCTGCGAACGGCTTTGTCGTATTAGCGGTTGATCCGCCGGGACAGGGCGAGCGATTTCAGTATTTCGATCCGGAGAAGGGGGAGCGAATTATCGGCGGTTGCACGACAGAGCACACCTACGCCGGGCTACAATTTACGCTCGGTGGTGCCAGCATTGGTCGGCATTTTATCTGGGATGTGATGCGTGGCATCGATTACTTGGAAACAAGACCGGAGGTTGACCCGACGCGCATCGGCTTAACTGGTAATTCGGGTGGAGGCACCCAATCCTGTCTGTTGATGATGAGCGAACCCCGCTTTGCAGCGTCCGTGCCGTGTACTTTCGTGATGACGTTGGAGTCATACATGAAAACGGGGCAGGCGCAGGATAGTGAACAGATTGTGCCGGGGTGTTTCGTCAACGGACCCGACCACGACGATTATATCACTGCCATGGCCCCGAAGCCGGTACTTGTCGGTGCGGCAGCCTACGACTACTTCCCAATCGAAGGTGCGATCGAAGCTGTGGATAGAGCCAAGCGGATCTATGCTCTCTACGATGCCGAAGACAAAGTTGATATCACAATCGCTCCAACCCGGCATCAGTATTCATCATATCTGCGTGAGGCGTGCGTCAACTGGTACAAACGGCATTTTCGGGGTGAGTCGCCGGATTTTACGACGGGCGAGCCGGAAACTTTGCCTGATGAGGCTCTTTGGGCGACGCCAAACGGGCAGGTGCTTGATCTGTATCCGAACAGCAAAACAGTGTTCGACCTCAACAGGGAGCGATTGGAAGAATCGCGTCTGCCCCCAGCTGTCATTAACCGCGATACAGGTCATGATGGTGGCAATACCGATCAGATGCGAGAGACAATCGGAGAAGTTCTGGGAATCCCGGAGGGACGCAGTCAGAAGATTTATCCTCGCATTGTCGCTGAAAACATTGTTGATGGTTACGAGACAGAGGAGATCTTTTTCTTTAGTGAACCCAATATTGTCGTTACAGGCGTCTTTATTCATCCACTCGACGGTACTGCGGTTGAACAGACTGACCTCGTTCTGTTTGAGAATGGCACAAACGATATCCCGGATAAACGAGAATGGCTCGAATCACGACTCGCCTCTGGACGACAATTATTTGTCTTTGACCCGCGTGGCATCGGCGGTGTACAGGCACGTCCATTCAATCGGGGTGGTAATCCGCATGGAGGTGAATATAAGCTCGGATCGGATGCAATAATGCTCGGTATCTCGACGCTGGGCTTACGGGTTTTTGACATCCTGCGCGGATATGACTATCTCCGCACACGGGAAGATGTTAATCAGGTTGGGCTATACGGGATCGGCAAAAGTGCCTTCTACGCCTACTTCGCTGGGGCATTGGAGGACGGATTTGCATCTCTGGAATTTGACAATCTGCTCTACTCGTACCGCAATTTAACGGATACGCGTTACTACGACCAAGAACGCTATGACCTCGAAGTAATGGCGTGGGGCATCCTGCGACACTTTGATCTGGTGGATTTAGCACCGTGCTTTGGAAATCGACCCGTCCGATGGATTGCACCGCGAAATGCGAAAGGGGAAATCTTGACGGATGAGGCGTTTAATTGGAAATTTCTTGCGGTTGCGAAGGAACGAGGATATTCGGGTGAGGCAACGAGAACGTGAACCGTTCAGTGAAAAGGTGTGTGCGGTATGGAGGTTCTCTTTTTCCGTTTTCGTGTTGACGCTCACTTAGGAGAATGTTATACTGCGCTAAGTCGCTAAACCGCAAATGGAAAGCCGTTATCAGCCTACACCCTACAAACAGAGTTAGGGCTTGGATAACACGGAGGATATATGAATCGGAAGTTTATCCTACTTTTAATCAGTTTTTTCCTATTATCGGGATGCCAGTCCCAAGATCAGAATACACAGTCAACCGCGAAGCCGAAATCCCAACCGGAATCTCAGCCAAAAATCCCACCAGTCGTTCCCGCTGTCCCCACTGGCCCTGAAGATTGGCCGATGTTCATGTACGATTTGCACTTTTCTGGCCGAAGCCCTGATCGGACGCTCAAACCTCCACTCAAGCTGCTTTGGAAATTCAAGACTGGGGGACCAATCCAAGCGAGCCCTGTTGTTGCCAACGACACGGTGTACGTTGCATCCACAGATCGCTGGCTTTATGCACTCGACGCAAAACAGTGGGGAATCAAATGGCGTTTTGAAGCTGGGGGTATAATCCGATACGCCCCAGCATTCTGGAATAACCGTGTCTACTTTAGCGATCGAAATAACCATGTTTACGCCCTTAATGCGGAAACCGGTGAATGGCTTTGGGAATTTCGGTCGGACACGTGGATGGATTCCCCGCCGATTTTGTCAAAGGGAAGGCTATATATCGGCGCATATACCAAGAAAATCTACGTTATTAATGCGACAACCGGTGAATTGGAATCGCAGCCGCGAGGACGGGTATATATTGATGGGGTTGAATACGTTTGCTCACAAGGACAGTTACGCCCCGCGACCCCGCAGCATAATGTCAACGCTTGGCGTGAACTTACGCCTTTGACTTACAGCTACCCCGCAATCGCCAACGGTGTGGTGTACATCGGTGCGCGAGACAATCAAATCCATGCCTTAGATTTTGAATCACGGCAGGAAATCTGGTCTTATCCAACGAAAGGCTTTATTGACGCAGCGCCCGCCATTTCTGACGGAGTGCTTTATGTGACGTCGGATGATGGATATGTGTATGCCTTTACCAATGGGGAAGGTGAAGATCCTCAAGCTGTAGTGTCGGAGAGCGATTCCTCTCAAACCCCGCCACAGGAAAATGAATCACCTCAAACGCCTCCTGAGGAGGGTCCAGTCGGCATAGTGGTTCGCGATCAAGCTCCCGTTTATAAAGAGAAAGGTGCCGGATCTGAGGTCAAACTGACCCTCAACGACGGGGTCGTACTCCCTATTCTGAATCGAGAAGAGGACTGGTATCAGATTGAACTTCCAAACGGCGAGGTAGGCTGGATGGACGGCGGTGGAGTAGGTGTGTTTTTGGAAACGGATGACATCCATTTCAATACAGCAATCTGCAAGCACAACCGGACGCTCGAACTGATTGAAGGGGCGGAATATCCCCACTGGTCTCCTCGTGGAAAAAGGATTGCGTTTTTGAAGCGAACCAACCTGTCCGGGCAGTATTGGCGGGCAAGCGAACTTTGGATCTCGGATGCTTGGGCAAAGCAATCTCGGCGGCTGCATAGAGGAATCTTCTACAATCCGAATCTCTCGTGGTCTCTTGATAGCAATTTTATTGCCTTTGAAGCTTACGATCACGCCAATGAGAGTTACATATGGGCAATTGATTGGCAAACGTTGCGCCTGATTAAGTTAGTACGAGGCGATGCGCCCGCATGGTCCCCGACAGCAAACCAGATTGCGTTTAGACGCTGGGAAGAAGGGACGGACGTCGTTTATCGAATTAATATCGACAAAACCGATCTTACAGCGATGGCGCGTGTTCCTATTGAGGGACGAATTGTACCGTTCAGTTATCTGGACCCGCCGTTGTGGTCTCCCGACGGGAAGCGTATCGCAGTGGGGCTAGACCACCAGCATTATCAGTCCGGGCATTCTCGGATTCGAATCCATAATGTGGACGGAACCAAATTCGCTGAGATTCCCACCCAATCTCAGCGCGTTACAGAGATCGCATGGTCGCCGGATGGATCGCATCTGGCTTACGTGCTTCGCGGCAATCCGACGCCAGATCCTGCGCTTGATAAACAGCTGCATATTGTAGATATGGCCGCGATTGAGACTAGTAATGTCGTGGGTAGTATACGTGTTTTGAAGCATACTTCCCCTGCATGGTCGCCAGACGGAAATCGGCTTGCATACATGGAACGCGAGGATTGTATGGGTCTACGCTGGAAGGTATGGATCCTGGACCAGAAGACGAATCGTAAACTACCGGTAGCGCGGACGACGCTCACTTTGACAGCGGTTACTTGGTTGCCGGATGGTAAGCATCTGTCCTTATGGCATACGTCGGAATATTTGCGCGGTGGGGAGTACAAACCAGCCAAGACGAGAGGTTGGATTGTGGAGATTAACCGGTGACCAGATTGTGGACGAACTAAGGATTCAGCAGCTCTGGTGACGGGAAGGAATCGTAATGAAGCGACTCATCTTTAATGATATCTACAGTTGGTCAATTTTTAGCGAAATGCGTCAAGTCGATTTCAACGGACATCTATGGGTTCGTCCTGAAGGCAATGTTCTCATAGACCCTGTACCGATGATTGAGTCGGATCTGAACCAGTTTGATAAGTTGGGCAGCGCATCGCTAATCGTGCTTACCAATAGTGACCATGAGCGGGAAGCGGAGTTCTTTCGCAGACGCACGGGGGCAGATATTGTTATCCACGAAGCAGATGCAGATGCGCTGGAAGTTGGGGCTGACCGTCAAATCATTGATGGCGAGGAGATTGTGCCGGGGCTGCAGGCAATCCATCTGCGTTACGGAAAGAGTCCGGGAGAAATTGCGCTCTACTTCCCTGAAAAACGCGCGGTGTTGTCGGGCGATCTCGTCGTAGGAGCACCGATTGGCTCGTTGACGCTTCTATCCGATGAGAAGTTGGAGAATCCACCGAAAGCGGCGTTGGAACTGCGAAAAATCCTCAGTTTGCAGTTTGATGTGATCCTAGTTGGAGACGGTCACTCTATTCTTCAAGATGCTCGCCAGCGATTGATTGAATGCCTCCAGCGACGTACAGATATCTACATTAATCGAATCCATATTGATGAAATCGATTGGGTGAAACGAGATGCGCCGGAACCCTACGACTTTGAGGATAAGGACATCGATCTACTCATCGGAGCGCAACTGTTGGGGTATCGGCTCATCCGCTTACACCCCAATAACGCTAGTTTCCCGATGCACTTTCACCATTTCAGCGACGAGATGTTTTATGTCATGGAGGGTGAGTGTACGCTCCAAACCCCACGTGGTGAAATGACAATCACAGCGGGAGATTTTATCGCCTTTCCGCCGGGCGAAGCGGGTGCCCACAAAATAGTCAATACGGGAGATGCACCGTGCACGGTGCTGGCGGTGGGGATGAATCAAACACACGGTGTCAGTGAGTATCCTGATTCCAACAAGGTTTTTCCTTACGTTGCTGGACGGTTGTTCCGCAAAGATGATAATGTTAGCTACTGGGACGGTGAGGTGGAGGAATAAGCATCGACATCAGGTTGAAACAAGAATTGTAGCACAGGGGTTACATTCTGGAGGATAAATTCATATGCAATATGGCAATAACTGCTGGGTTGATATTCAAGAAGCGGACAAAAATAAAGTTGTCGTGCTGCCACTTGGATCGCTGGAGCAGCATGGTCACCACTCTCCGCTGCTGACGGATACCTATCTTGTAACCGCAGTGGCACAGCGGGTCGAAGGACAACTCAGCGAACAGATCTATCTGCTGCCGACGTTATGGCTTGGTGCATCGGATCATCATCTAGATCGCCCGGGCACGGTAAGCGTTCCCAATGACATTTATACGTTGATGATTAAGAATGTGGTCAGGTCTATTGCCAAGGCAGGATTTAAGCGTGTGTTTTTGCTCAACGGTCACGGTGGCAACGTCGTACCGGGCACGCAAGCAATCACAGAGCTGTCTAACGAATCAGATGTTTATGACAATATGTGGATTGCGTTCACCACTTACTGGACGCTAGCTGAACCAGCGATAGCACCAGAGCATCACGGGATGGAGACACCACAGCTGACGCATGCCTGTGAGTATGAAACCTCTATGATGTTGTTCCTGCACGGCGAGATTATGCGGATGGACCGGGTGACCTCCAGTCCACCAATGATAGATTCACCATTTTACCACAGTGAGCACGGCGGACGTCTCAATATCGGCAAGCGGCTAGTTACGCGGGCACCGACCGGAGCGATGGGCAAACCGCAGTACGCTACGCCGGAAAAGGGGGAATCCTTATTGAAGGCCATCACTAGTGAGGTCGTAGCCTGTATCAAAGATTTTGAGACGTGGTAGATAGATGACTCATGAGGGCTGTTAGAGTGTCGTGTTCGATACAACCTTCCATCGCGTGTGAATTTAACCGTTCTGTTCCAAACAGGGTTTTAGCAAGGCTGTGAAACAATGAGAAAACTATCACGAAATGAGCCATGCTGGTGTGGGAGTGGCAGAAGATATAAAAACTGCCACCTAAAGCAGGATAAAAAATCGGGTACATCTCAACCTCGAATGGCTTCGGGGATTATTATTAAGACTGAGGAACAGATCGAAGGCATCCGTAGAAGTGGTCAATTGGCGGGAAAAACTTTGGACATGCTTGAAGGGCGAATTGAGGCTGGCGTAGCAACCAAGGATATTGACCAATGGGTCTATGAATTCACCTGTGACCATGGTGGATATCCTGCAACTCTTGATGTGAAGGGATTCAACAAAAGCTGCTGTACTTCTATCAACAATGTTATCTGTCACGGGATTCCCGACGATACTGTCTTGAAAGACGGGGATATCATCAATGTCGATGTCACGCCCGTTCTGGATGGATACTTTGGTGATACCAGCCGCATGTTCGTGATCGGCGAAACTTCAGAGGAAGCGCTACGGTTAATTGAGGAAACGAAAACGTGTATGTGCCTCGGTATTGATGTAGTGAAACCCGGCAACACGATTGGTGACATTGGCTATGCAATTCAACAGCATGCCGAAAGTTGTGGATACTCTGTCGTGCGTGAATTGTGCGGGCACGGTACAGGTTTGGAATTCTGGGAAGCTCCTCAAGTTCCCCATTACGGCAAGAGAAACGAGGGCCCGCCAATGGTGCCGAATATGGTGTTTACAATTGAGCCGATGATTAATGCCGGTCGCTGCGAATGCACCACACTGTCCGATGGGTGGACGGTCGTTACCGTTGATGGGTCGCTATCGGCGCAATGGGAGCATACTGTGCGCGTGACGGAGACCGGCGTAGAAATCCTAACAGCCTAATTCATCAAGGCGAAATGTAATGTCACAGATTAAAATCTACGGATTAAAAGAAAACCTTGATCCTATCAAAAAAGAACTCTCCGATGTCATTCAAGCGTAAGTTTTACCCATGGCTCTTACTCTCAAGCAACCCAATCCGGACACAATTATTCTGAAACGCAGCCTTGCCTCCCGACTTTCTAGTCTGATATGGTTTGGAGTGGCTGGATTGCTTATGTATGAGTTCAAGATGGATGACCGGATATGGATTGCTGTCCCGTGCTTACTCATGGGTCTACATGTCTTAACGTATACCCGGCGGATTACTATCCGGCTTCCACTCCGTGATATTCTGTGGCAACGGCGTATTCTATTCCTTTTTCCCAACGAGCACCCGGTGCCATTTTCTGGGGTTCGGTCCGTGAGGATTAGGACTCGTGGGAAATTCCTCAAAATCCTGCATCTTTACCTTTTTCTCGTTGATGGTTCACAGCTTTCCATCACCCATGCCTATCAGCTAAATCAGATCGAGGCGCAGGCCAGGGAATTAGCCCAAATCGTTGGAAAGCCACTGGTATATGAGCAAGAGGAGCATGAGTCAGACGAATGAGCGACAGTTCACAAGCCTCAGAAAGGCATTGACCAACTACATGCAAGAAAGGTAAGTCTATGACAAACGAACTGAAAGTCGGCTTGGTAGGGGCCCCACGTGGCTCAGGATTTATACGGGCATTCCAGACTGTGAATGAAACTGCCCTCGTTGCCATTTGTGATATTAACACCGAAATCTTAAATCAGGTGGGCGATCAGCATGGGATCGAGGAACGATACACAGATTTTGAAAAGATGGCAAAATCAGACCTCGATGTGATTCTGGTTTCTACACCGATGCCTTTGCATGTTCCCCAAGCCGTCATCGCACTATCGGAAGGCAAGCATGTTCTCTCTGAAGTCCCCGCTGCAACAGATCTCGAACAGTGTTGGCACCTCGTCAACGCCGTCAAACAGAGTGGGAAAAAATACATGATGGCGGAAAACTACACCTACATGAAACCGAATGTATTGGTGCGAGAACTCGCTCGGCGTGGCCTGTTTGGCGAAATTTACTTCGGTGAAGGCGCGTATATCCATGAATTAAAGGCAGGTAACGAAAGAACAAAGTGGCGGCGCAAATGGCAGACTGGACGTAACGGATCAACCTATCCCACGCATAGCCTGGGTCCCGTATTGCAATGGTTCGACGAGCGTGTCCGCACTGTCGCCTGCTTTGGCACAGGACACCATTACCGCGATCCACGCGGCGCACATTACGAAAACGAAGATAGCACGACAATGATGTGCAAAACGACAAAAGGTGGGTTGATTGAAATCCGGGTTGATATGTTGTCCAACCGTCCACACAACCTCACCTACTATAGCCTGCAAGGGACGCAGGGTTGTTATGAGGCACCACGTGGTTTTGGCGATGCCCCGAAGATCTGGCTGGCGGACTATGATGAGAAAATGGAGTGGCGTTCGCTGTGGGATTTCGAGGAGGAGTTCATGCCAGAGATGTGGCGCAATCCGCCGGAAGAGGCTTTACATGCTGGACATGGAGGTGGGGACTATTTCGAGATTCGAGAGTTTACTGACTCGATTATCAACGACGTGAAACCTCCAATTGATGTTTATGAATCCCTCGATATGACGGTGCCGGGGTTGGTTTCGGAGGCATCAATCAATCAAGGCGGGGTTCCGCTGCCCGTGCCCGATTTTCGTGAGATTCAGAGCTTTCCAGACGATCTGCCGAAACCGTTACAAGATAGTGAAATCATCTCGGTTCAGTTGTAGTGGAAGCTCGCGTGTCTAAGCGTACATAAATCCACACCCGCAGCGTCTATCTCCACTGAGGAATTTGATATTGACAAACGTATAGTGTCGGTATACCATAGCGGTTCACACGCTATATTCCGCATTTCAAAAGGAGATCGGTCATGAGCCAAACTTCAGGAGATGGAAACTACTTAGCCAACCAAGTTGTGAGTGAAGAGCAGATTCAGGAATGGGTGGATCAATTCCATCAAGATGGTTTTCTGTTTTTGCAGAATGTCCTACCAGCAGATTGGTGTGCTCAAATGCGGGAGGATCTGGATTGGGCGCTAAAAGAAAACCCCAACGGTTTCAATGGTGTAAATGAACGCACCGCACTTGCACACCGGATGTTCGAAACCAGCGAAACCAATCTCAAACTATTCGATTTGGAACCCATCGTCAGCTTTGCCGAAGCCCTTATCGCCCCAAATTGCCACGTCATCCACAACAACTCGTTCCAGAGTTTCCCGGGCGGTGGCATAACCCGATGGCATCAGGATGATGCACCCCATTTCACCGTTACCGATGGTGAACCACCGAAGAATATTCGTTTGTCGGTTATGTTTTTTACTGCAAACTACTATCTGACGGATGTCACCGAGCCTAAATACGGTGGTACGGAGGTTATTCCCGGCTCGCATCTATTCGGAACGGGTCCGCCCCCCGAAATTGAAGGAACGGAATGGGAGAGCAAGATTCAGTACAACCTAGGGAAAGCTGGAAGTGTCGTGATGTTCAACAATCAGGTATGGCATCATGGAGGGCTTAACCGCAGCGACCGAACGCGCTATATTACGCAGATTACCTACGCCCGCCGTATGATTGGGCACAAATATTACCCGTTCATGAACTACAACATGCCGGAGCGTATCTACAAAGACGCCAATCCGAGATTAAAGCGATTGCTAGGATTCCTTGAGCATGGGGCGTACGGTTAATGAGAATAAAAAAAATAAAGGAATGGCTATCATGCCGGATTTCACCTGTCTAATTGAAACTCAACTTGGAAAACTCTATCAGGGGGATTGTATCCCTTGGCTGAGGAGCTTACCCTCTGGATCAGCGAACTTATTTTTTGTCGATCCGCCATATAATATTAAGAAAGCAGAGTGGGACACATTTGAATCGCAGCAACGATATGTGGATTGGTGCATGGAGTGGATTTCCGAGGCACATCGCATTCTCTCTAGCACTGGAACAATGTATATAATGGGTTTTCCAGAGATTCTCGCGCATATCAAAGTAGCTGCTTCACCCCTTTTTGTAGGATGTAAATGGTTAGTTTGGTATTATCGCAACAAGGCTAACCTTGGTAAAGATTGGGGACGTTCACACGAAAGCATTTTGCATTTTCGCAAAAGTAAAAATTTCACCCTTAATATAGATGCCATTCGTATCCCATACAATAACCACACCTTGAAGTATCCGGAGCATCCACAAGCGGCTACATCGCAGTATGGACGTGGCAAGGAATATACGTGGAAACCTCATCCACTTGGAGCGAAACCGAGAGACGTTATTGAAATGCCCACCTTATGTAACTCAACCAAAGAAAAGACAGTACACCCAACTCAAAAACCGGTAGAGCTAGTTAGAAAATTCGTGTTAGCATCTAGTAATGAAGGGGATTACGTGATTGATCCCTTTGGAGGGTCAGGGACAACCTATATTGTTTGTGAGCGATATAACAGAAGATGGCTCGGGTGCGAACTTGACCAAGAACACTGCCAGATTATCAAAGAACGACTCGAAAATCCCCAAGATTTTTCTTCGGAAAGAATTAAGGGAAGTGAACAAAAAATTATACAACGTCGCGAGAAACTGCGTTTGGGTCAAGATATTGATGAAGACTCTACGCAATTGGAGTTGATTGATGAAACAAACTGATGAGCTGATATATCGGGCTTCTCAAGAGATCGACTCGTTGGAAGAATTCTTCAATCTTGGTCGGGATTGTCTCGAATTACTCGGAGATATAGACTTTGCCCCTGTCAGTAGCAGTCAGTACCAAAATTATATGCTCCCGATTGTGCCGGAGAGTGGTGCCCATCTACGACCAGTCAATCAGAATCTCTTTGTGACTGATGCTTATGAACTGGATTTTCACCGCGCAAATTTTATCCGTCTAACCGAACAGTTGCGAAATATAAGAGGAAATCTGGATTCTCTAAACGGAGAACTGCAACAGTTCATCGAAAAAGGACTTATTGTCAAGAGTATCTACACGACCCTTCAGGCAATAGGTTGTATTCTGGATACATCAATAAATACTCAAGCATCTAGGAAGAATTTTGGACAACGTTTTGAAGATTTCGTTAAAGTGCTTCTTAATCAGCTTGGAATTGCCAATGCTGATTTTGCTCTCAAAATAAAAATCCCCGCTATAGATAGATATTATCGTGTTCTTCCAGACGTGATTATGAACGCCAGTGAAAAAATCCGATCGTCAAGATCTGTTTTTGATGACAGGGATACGATTTTATCCGTTAAGACATCAAGCAAGGATAGAATGAAGCTTATTTTCGTTGATCGTTTTGCTCTAAAGAGAATTCTGGACTCAGAGAAAATCAACTATATTGCTTTATACCACAATGATGTCCAGAGAAGTGGGACAAAAAATATTCGTTCCACATTTGTTCCTGACCACTATTTGGTATTCTGCTACGTTTTTGGTGATTTACCCCTTTACTACCTAGATCCACCCATCATCTCAAAGGATTCAAGATTTCATGAGAGGATAAAAACCTTCGACACGTTTATCCTTCACGATATTTGGGATTGTTAAAACAAAGAAATTCCATGAAAGCAATTATTTTCTACGAACAAGGCGGAATCGATAAACTCCGCTATGAAGAAGTTCTCACCCCGGCGATCAGCCCCTCGGAAGTATTAGTCAATGTCAAGGCGTGTGCAGTAAATCACCTTGATATCCGCGCCCGACGGGATCGCCCAGAAGTGCAGCCGTTTCCGCATATTCTCGGCTCGGACATATCTGGGGATGTAGTCGAGGTTGGACCGGAAGTCCACAATGTCGCTGTTGGCGATCGGGTGGTACTCGCCCCCTGCATCCCCTGTGAACAGTGCTCAGATTGCCTCAACGGCGACGAAAATATGTGTGACTTTCAGGAGCTTTTGGGCTTTCAGACCAACGGCGGTTATGCAGAATACGTCAAGGCACCCGCCAAAAACGCCATTCAGATTTCCCCCAATCTTTCATATGTTGATGCCTCCGCTATTCCTATCGCTTACCTCACGGCATGGCACATGCTCGTAGAGCGGGCGCAAGTTCAGCCCGGCGATGATGTGCTGGTCTTATCCGCGGGTAGCGGTGTTGGGAGCGCCGGCTTACAAATCGCGAAACTGTGCGGTGCACGCGTCTTTGCTACGGCAAGTACCGATGAGAAACTTGAACGTGCCCGGCAGATGGGGGCTGATTTTACAATCAACTACACGCAAACCGATTTTAGCGATGCCGTTCTTGATGCGACGGACGGACGAGGGGTGGATGTGGTATTTGAGCATGTTGGGGCAGCGACATGGGATCAAAGCGTGACAAGTCTCGCAAAAAAGGGACGGCTTGTTTCGTGCGGCGTCACGACAGGAAATATTGGTGAGATTAACATCCGGAAGATGTACCAGAAGCAGTTGACACTGATGGGATCCGCGCTAGGGACGACATCTGAACTTCAGACCATTATCCGGCTTGCGGAGCAGGGAAAGCTGACACCGATTATCGCGCAAGTATTACCGCTAGAAGCAGCAGCAGAGGCACATCGAATTATTGAAGCGCGAGAAAATTTTGGCAAGGTTTGTCTCCAGCCAGAATCATAAGAAAAGAGGGACAATTCAGATGGGAAAATTGGACGGTAAAATTGCAATGATTACGGGTGCTGCCAGAGGTCACGCCGAAGCAATTGCCCGGCGATTCGCAGAAGAGGGTGCAGCGGTTTCCATATGCGATGTAGTTCCAGTAACAACGCTGGAGGAGAAAGTTGGCTCAAAGATAAGAGCCGCCGGTGGAAAAGTTATCTGCTTTCAAACTGATGTCTCAGATGAAGATCAGGTAGACCAGATGGCACAGGAAACCATCGCAACCTTGGGTACAATCGATATTCTGGCTAACGTAGTTGGCATCGCCGGTCCCACCAAAGATGTCTGGGATATGACCTTGGCGGAGTGGAAACGGACAATCTCCGTCAACCTTGATTCGCACTTCCTCTGTTGCAAAGCCGTGCTGCCCGAAATGATAAAAAAGCGATATGGAAAAATTATAAATTTTAGTTCGGGCACAGGAAAACAGCCACTCTCGCACAGAGCGCCGTATGCTACCTCAAAGATGGGCGTAATCGGTTTCACACGAACGCTCGCCGCCGATGTTGGGCGCTACAATATCAATGTTAATGCAATCTGCCCGGGTGGACATGAGGAAAGAAGTGTCGAATTGGCAAGGGGACGGGCGGAATACATGAACCAGGCCTTTGATGAGGAAGTGCTACGCGAGCGGATGAGACAGCCAAATCCGAAGGCGGTTCTCGCTGGCAGATGGTGTGCCGATGAAGGCTATCATGAAAAAGGATCTGGCTCGGAAGAAATGGCTAGGCTGGTACTTTTTCTTGCCTCGGATGATTCAGCGAGCATCACGGGACAGGACATCAACTGTGATGGTCGCGTGATGTGGTAGCCTTCAGCGCATTAAGGGGATACGCCGGCACAATCAGAACACATCAGGGCAAATCTTTTCTGTCCACCAGTGCCATCAAACTCTGTCTCATAATCGTAAGTGACCTCTATGTTTGTCTCACCACACCAATCACATTTCCCGCGAAAGTAGTCTGCCTTCTGTGCCACCAGTTCCTGATGTTCATCCTCTAACTGTCTAGCAGACTGGATGAAATCGATTGCGCGTTGACGTAGTTTTGGATCGGTTTCTTTCTTAGCGATCTTCTCAAGAATTGGCTGCAGCTGTGGATCGTTCGGTCGTCCGCCATCGTCAAGTGTATGCCATGCTGCTCTGCGAACTTGGAGATTAGGGTCTTGAAGCCCACGGTATAGTGCCTCCCACACTGCATCAATCCGTCTGCGAACATGGCACGGACAAAGATTGTCCATCGCAGCTATCCTGTCCTCCGGGTCATCCGAATACGCCATCGAAAGGTAAAGGTCAATTTTGTCGCCACGCAAGCGATCTTCGCCGCGACGTTGCTGTCTCTTCTGATACTTATTCTTCGCTCGCTTTTTTGGCATTAGTTTGCCCCCCATAAATTGATTTTTCAATAACGTATCCGTCTGTTGTATACTTCAACCGTTGAAACTATAATTTCTTGTACGCCGGCGACATCCCCCGCATCTGCTCAACAACTTTAGGAACTTTCTCAATGACCTCATCAATTTCTGCTTCCGTGTTATCTTTGCCGAGCGAGAAGCGGACAGTGCCTTGCGCTAACTGCGGTGGAAGACCTAGCGCAGCCAGAACATGAGACGGTTCCATCGAGCCGGAGGTACAGGCTGAACCGGTTGAAACGCAAATCCCTTCCATATCCAGCCGCAAGATTAGACTCTCCCCTTCAATATACTCAAATGAGATGTTCAGTGTGCCGGGCAAACTGTTCGATGGGTCGCTGTTCTCATGGATATAATCAATGCCTTCATGCAATCCTTGGCGTAACTTACCTGTCAGTTGATTGAGATGTTCAATATTCGCTTCTCGATCTTTCTTCGCCACCGCCGCCGCCTGACCGATCCCGACAATTGAAGGGACGTTCTCTGAACCTGCCCGCCGGTTCCGTTCATGTGAACCCCCGTGAAGCAGATTCTCCAGTCGTGTGCCGCGGCGAAGGTATAGCGCGCCGATGCCTTTGGGACCGTAAATCTTGTGTGCCGAAAGCGAGAGCATACTAACACCCAACGCCTGAACATCAACAGGCAGTTTGCCTACGGACTGCACGGCGTCCGTATGAACAGGAATACGCTGCTCTTGAGCGATCTCGCAAATCTCCACCATCGGTTCTATTACCCCTGTTTCGTTATTGGCGTGCATAATCGAAATAAGGATTGTCTCGTCCCGAATCGCCTCGCGTAGATCGTCGAGTTGAATCCGTCCATACCGATCCACGGGGAGATACGTTACCTCAAATCCACGCTTCTCAAGGTATTGGCACGTATGCAACACAGCGTGATGCTCGATTGCAGATGTGATGATGTGATTACCACCACTGCGACTTTGCTGCAATTCGGCAATCCCTTTAATGGCGTAGTTATCAGCCTCTGTGCCGGTGCTTGTGAACACAATTTCGCTTGAACTCTTTGCATTGATAAGTGCTGCGACCTGTTCACGTGCATCATCAATGGCGTTGCGTGCCTCACGTCCGTAAGTATGGATGCTCGAACCGTTGCCGAATTGCTCCGTCATAAAGGGAAGCATTGCCTCAAGCACTTCCGGGTGAACTGGGGTTGTGGCGTTATGATCGAGATAAATGCGTTGCATAATTTTCACCATATCTCTCGCAGTGTATTCCAATCCTGTGCTGCATCTTCGGCAGTATAATCTAATGATACATCGTATTTCGACAAAATTTGGTTCATCTGCCATACAGATATCCCTGCGATTTCTGCGGCTTTTCCAAGGGAAATCTGCCGGCGATGATACAGTGAGACGGCAACTGTTTCCATGATGCTCTGTCCTATGCTCGTTTCCGTCGAATCCATGACAGCTAAAATGGATTTAGGGAGTTTGAGTATTATTTCAACGTTTTCGGTTGCCATGTAAGAATCCTCCAATTCAAGTGATAAAGGAGACCTTCAATTTCCTAAAGCTGATTAGACCGGGTTGCAATGTGTTCTTGGACACCGGTTATAAATTCTTCCACAGGTAAACCATTCTGACGTGCTCCGTCTCGCTTGCGAACAGAAACCGTGCCGGCTTCAACCTCTCTGTCCCCAACAACAAGCATGTAGGGCACTTGCATCAGCTGGGCTTGACGAATTTTTGCATTCATGCGGTCAGGTCCAAGATCCGCTTGGCCACGAATGTTGGCTTCTCTCAATCGTTCTGCAATTTTCTGAGCATAGTCGTTGTGGCTGTCGTTGATGGGAATCACCCGCGCATGTTCCGGTGAAAGCCAAACGGGAAATTTACCGGCATAATGCTCCAGTAGGAAACCGATCATCCGCTCGTGCGTACCCAACGGGGCACGATGAAGACATATCGGGATTTCAGACTCGCCTGCTCGATTGACAAAACTCAGGTCGCAGCGCGCTGGTACGGCGAAATCAACCTGATTCGTGGCGAGGCTAAACTCCCTACCGATGGCACTCCAAATCTGCACGTCAATTTTAGGACCGTAGAACGCCGCTTCATCAGGAACCTCCACAAAAGGCACATCGCCATTCCGCATCGCGTTGCGAACCATCTCTTCGGTTTTGAGCCACATTGGTTCGTTATCGATATACTTTTTGCCGAGTCCGGTTTTGTGGTGCGTACTGAGACGCATCACATATTTCTCGACGCCGAAGATTCGGAAATATTCGAGGTATAGGTCAACGACGCCCATGAACTCCTCTTCAAATTGCTCCTCCGAACAGTAGATGTGTGCGTCGTTCATCTGCATAGATCGTACGCGCATGAGACCGAAGAGTTCGCCACTTTTTTCAAAACGATAGCAGGTGCCGTATTCGCCCAAGCGAAGTGGTAAATCACGATAGCTGCGCGGCTTGCTATCAAAAATCTTGTGATGGAACGGGCAGTTCATCGGTTTCATGTAGTAGCGCACACCCTCCATCTCCATCGGCGGATACATACTTTCGGCATAATGTGATAGGTGACCGGTACGCTCAAACAGCGCATCTTTGGCAAGGTGAGGCGTCCTGACCCGATCATATCCCCGTTTCTCCTCCATCTCTTTGGCGAGTGCTTCTAGCTCTTCAATGACGATGCCACCGTTTGGCAGCCACAGGGGAAGCCCGGGACCAACGTCCTCATCAAAGATAAAGATTTCCAGATCTCTACCCAGTTTGCGATGGTCTCGTTTTCTGGCTTCTTCAAGCATTTGAAGGTGCTGCTTGAGTTCGCCTCTGGTGTGCCACGCCGTGCCGTAGATACGCTGAAGCATGGCGTTATTTTCGTCGCCCCGCCAATACGCACCGGCGACGGTCAAGAGTTTAAAGGCGTCAGGTCGTATCTCGCCTGTATCTCCGACGTGGGGACCTCGACAGAGATCTTCAAAGGTGTCCTGTCGATAGGTGCTTAAGACCGGTGTTTCATCGATCGCAGCTCCATATTCATCGGCATCGCCTTCGATGAGCCCATCTATCAATTCCAATTTATAGGGTTGATCCTTGAATAACTCGCGCGCTTCATCGGGGCTGATCTCCCGATAATCAAACTCATGTTTGCCAGCGACAATTTGCCGCATACGCTTCTCAATCGTCTCTAAATCTTCCGGCGAAAATGCAAGTGGTTTACCATCGCTATCAGTTCCGAGATCGAAATCATAGTAAAATCCGTTTTCAATCGGAGGACCGATGGCGAGTTTGGCATCTGGATAAAGTTCCATGACCGCCTGTGCCATCACATGTGCGGTACTATGCCTGATTTTATAAAGCAGATCTTTTTCTGAGTTTTCCATAATTCTCTCCAGTGTTTATCGTCTCTTACGACTAGCTTCCACTCCTGCTTAATCTGTGTAAACTCCCGTCCTTCAAGGGTTCTTCAATAAAAAAAGAGCCTTTCGGCTCTTTAGTATTAAATGGTATGGATGGGCGATACTGGATTTGAACCAGTGACCTCTTGCATGTCAAGCAAGCACTCTAACCACCTGAGCTAACCGCCCGTATGAAGAAATGGAGGCGGCGGTCGGAATTGAACCGACGCATAGGAGTTTTGCAGACTCCGGCCTTACCACTTGGCTACGCCGCCACATTGGAGCGGGAGACGGGATTTGAACCCGCGACCTCTACCTTGGCAAGGTAGAGCTCTACCACTGAGCTACTCCCGCGAGAGTGTCTTTAAGTGTATCAAACACACTCACGTTTGTCAACCAAAAAGTTGAAATTTACCGAGACTCATAGCGTCAATTTAGCCGTATCATGCCTCCCCATCGTAGCCAAGAATTTCTCCCGTTACTGAATCAAAGATCGCCCCGTAACTCCCCGGCGCAGCGAAGTCCTCATCGGTCTGCATCGCCAACCGTGTATTTGCGTCCATCAGATAGTAGTGTCCAGTGTATAAATGCGCCGTATCATCAATGCGTTTGACATAATAGCAATGGTTGTGAAACTGAATCACGTTATCGTAAATGATAATATAACGATCTCCAAAAAGACTTATCGCGATCTGGTGAACGATGAACGGTTTTACTTCTTGAAATGTATCTCGTTTTAGCACGCGCCTCCAAGCCTCCGTGAAAATCTGAAGATATGACAGCTATTCGTGATTTTCTATCTCTCTAGTGAGAAGGATTGTATCAATTCGCCGATTCCTATTTCTTCCTACCTGAGAGTTGTTATCTGCAATAGGATGATCCTCGCCTAAACCGATTGCGGTCAGCCGCTCCAAGGAGACATCGCACTTTTCAGCGAGGTACTTCATGAACGCATCGGCACGTCTCTGCGTCAACCTCAGGTTCACTTCCGTTCCCCCGCTGCTGTCGCTATGTCCTTCGATTCGCACTTTGTAGTCGGCAAACATCTTAAGTACCTCGGCAAGTTTGCCAATTTTGGGGAAGAATTTCGGGTTTATTGCCGAACTCCCTTGTTGGAAAAGGTCTCCGCTAAATCGGATGAGTGCCCCCTTTTCAGATCGATCCGCTTCTGCGTCAGGAACTGCTGTTGCTGCCTCAAGAATCTGGGTTTCAACCGCTTCAACCTCTTTCCCCTTGTCGATCGCAGCCATCAGATGCTCATGACTCTGCTGCGCGAGCGTGATCGCATGAGCGTAGTTTTCATCCGCGATTGCCACCTTTGCGTCTGCGAGCAGCGCTTTCGCTTGTACGTGTAGCGTAGGGATGAGTGTCATCGTCGCCAATGTTGGTTGGTTCAGCACCTCCTCAGCCCGGAAAACGCCATCTTTGGCTTGAGCCATTTGTTCTTCTAACGCTTCCTCTGCAAGGCGTTCACGCTCAATCGGTTCCGCGGTGGTGAAGGCATCGTTAGCACTGCTTTCAGCTTGCGCTGCAAGTTGCAATGCCTGATCATACTGCTCTCTTGTCAGCGCCATATTCGCGCCTTCCAAATTGGTGATGGCGCGCTGAAAGAGTTCCGCTGCATGCTCAAACGCATTAACTTTCTCAGCCCGATCAACCTCGAATTGTGCGCGGGCAATTGCCACCGTTGCATTCGTGTGTGCTTGAAGTTTTGCGGCTTGTGATTCACTAACAGCGGCACTCGTTCCTGCAACAGCGGCAATCCTCGCTTTGTTTGCATAGCTTTCGGCTTGTTCCGCAAGCGATTTCGCCCGATCAAAATTATCTTGTGCGAGTGCTACCCGCGCTTGAGCAATCAGATCTCTCGCTGTTTGGTAGTTATCTGAAGCGTAGGTGAGGGCGCCTGTTTCTTGTGCATCATCAAGTACGAGTTCTACCTTATCAAGGACAACCTGTGTCTGCGATCGGTACAGGACATTTTGGGCATCCTTCCTTGCCTGCATTGATTCCTCGTGAGCGGCTATCGCCTGCTGCTCGGCTCGGAGTGCCCTAGCCAGCGCGCGTCTCGTCTTCTCCTCCGCAATCAACTGCCGGACTTGTGCCGCTTGAGTCTTATACTCCATCTCCTGAATTACAGCTCTCAGCCCTTCCGCGTCCGCACCATCAATCCGGTTCTGAGCGATGCGTTGGCGTACCTGTGCACCTGCAATCTGAGACTCCATCGCTGCCCAAACTGCCAACTCGATACTCAGGAGGCCATCGCCATTGCGTTGGGCTTGCTGTGCGCCTTCAAACATCCGTGTCGCCTTGTTGAATGTCTCTGTAGCATACTCCTCTGCCCCTAACCGCCGTGCTTCTGCGATAGCCTTCTGCGTATCGTTCAGGCTTGATTCAAGCAGAATCGGATCCACCTTTCCACCACAGCCCACAAATCCGAGTGCCATGAGAACGTGAAAGGCAATGCATCCCCAATAAGCTGCATATCGCGCACTGCGTACTATGTATCGCATGAATTGATTCAATCCATCTCTCCAATGACTACCGTTAAGAACTACTTCCTTTTGGGGTAGAAACCAATCTTCCATCCACCTTGGAGTCGTACTATTCTTCAGGCGTTGATTGCAACTCTTCTAACTCCTGCTCTGCCTGCTCCAAGTCTCTATGTGCGGCTGCCGCAGCCTTTAATTTCAATTCCAATTCCTCTTCTGTACTGCTAGCTTTAGCCTCTAGCTGATTTGCAACAGCGAGAGCTGCTGCAATTCTAGCCTTCAATTGAGCGCGCATCCCAAGTCGATATGCTTCTGTCTCTTTTCCCTCGTTTAACATCTCTTCTGATCGACCAAGCATCTGTTCTGCATCCGCCAACTCTTGAGGCGCAAGGTTTTGAGCGTCTGAGGTTTTGGCTGCTTCTATTTGCACTTTCGCGTCGTATATAGTTTCGGTAGCAAGTTGATGTGTTGAACTACAACCAAGACCTACCAGAAAAACAGTTAAGCTAGCGGCCATCCACATTAACATCTGTTTCATCAAGTTGCTCCTGAAAACGATAAAGGATTTGAGTCATGCGACGTTAATTTGAGCGTCAGATACGATTTCACGACTGCTCACTTCAACTTACCTAACGATCAACGCCAATTTCAAAATGTCGAACGAGGGGTGCCAAGTCTTCCCAGAAAGCGTCTGGAATCTCAATCGCTCCTGCCTTTGCATTCTCCACAGCCTCTTCAGGGGTACGAGCACCGGGTATTGTCGCAGCAACCTGTGGGTGAAGGGTGCACCATTGGAGGGAAGCAGCCACCATCGGAATGCCGTAATCCCGGCAAAGGGTCTGGATCTTGGAAACATGGTCGAGGCAGCCTTGGCTGAAGTTCCGCGCTAGATAATTGATATCTGCACGTGGTCCTGTTGCAAGCAATCCTCGTTCAAGCGGGGTGGCAACAACAAGCCCTACGTTATGCTTCTCCGCAGCGGGTAGGATACGTTCCGCCGCAAGCTGATTCAGAATACTCCAAGCCTCTGGCAGTACAGCGGCATCAAATTCCCCAGTTTCGATGTAGGGTGCATTCGTGTCGGGTTCGTTAGCGGCAGCACCAATATATTGGACAATCCCCTCTTTTTGCAGCTTCCTTAATGCTCCCAGCGCGCCGTTTTGTCCCATCACCTGTTCCATCGGAGCGTCCATGGGATCATGAATGTAGAGTACCTCAAACTGCTCGATGCCCAGACGTTCTTGGCTAGCTTCTACATCACGCAGGACTGCATCAAAACTAAAGTCCTTCGCATCCATTGTAATTTGTCCAACTTTAGTGGTAACGGTGCACTTAGCGGCCAAATCCGGGCGCGCCTTCAGTGCGTTACCAATCGTCGTTTCACTTCGGGTGCCACCGTAAAGCGGAGCAGTGTCGATGAGTGTACTTCCTGCCTCGATTGCGGCATGGATGGTTTGTACACCGAGCTCCTCCTCCATATAGCTGGTGAGAAATTCGTCCCCTCGAAGGTTGTTGGGATCTTCAGGGTATTCTTCAGCGGCTTGATTGGCAGTGGGGATACCAATAAACGCAGCCCCCACACCCACAATCGGCACTTCCAGTCCGGTTCTACCCAGAATCTTGGTCTTCATAGTTTTCACCTCAGCGATTGAACCTTGCAAAGGCATTGGTAACGTTCACAAGGTTGAAGGCTATCCCATCATCTGCCGCATCCTGTCGGCAACCCAATCGACCGCAACATCGATCATCGCCTGTCCTTTTTCGGCGGTTGCGAGTTTCGCGTCATGGTGATACATCCGATCGGCTTCAGCCTGATCCGGATTGGAAATGGTCAACTTAGCGCTGTCATAATCCACGCCATCCCAATCGACGTTTTCCGGAAAAGCGGCCCACGCAAACGCTGTTTCAAACTCTGCAGCATGACCGGGGCATCTGCCTGTTTCCATCTGTTCTTGGACAAACTCAGGAGAATACGCCTCCCAATACGAGTGAAAATCAATGTTGATACCGAGCTGTTCACGATAGCCATCTAAGCGTTCAGTCACGGGACCCGCGTTGCCAGCGTGACCGTTGATAATCAATATATTTGTAATCCCGTGACGACGCATACTGTCTGCCACGTCATACAGAACCTGTCCGAATACCTCGGCGCGGAGTGTCAGCGTTCCTTTGTGATCCATCCAGTGTTCCGACACACCAATCGCTAGCGGTGTGGTCACAACAACTTCGGGGAACAATTTCTGTGCAGCCAATTTTGAGACATGCACTGCACTGGCGGTATCATGAATCATCGCTAGATGTTCATTGTGCTGTTCGGTGCTGCCTGTTGGGATAATCGCGCCCCTGAGCGTTCCTTCATCGATCGCTTCACGGATATATCGTCGTGGATTCTCCCATAGTAGAACGGATTTAATCTGAGACATTTGAATACTCCTTTTGTTATTTGGATGAACGTATTTAACCTCAACTGGTCGGAACGTCCCCCACTAAATTTGGTTAGGATAACTGACTTGATTGGCTCATATAAAAAGAAAGTGCAAAGCACGAAGAGAAACCGAGTTTTGCCGAAAAAACTCGGTTTCTTTGCACTAAATCTTAACATGAGCCATTTGATTTAATATGGCAGAGGAATGCCAACCCGTTCAGCAACTATTTTCAATTGTTCCTGATGCAGGTCGCCAACGGGGATGCCGATCTCTGCCCATTCCCGTTCACGTTCCCATTCTAAGCCGCCGGGCAGATCTGATCGATCATAACCCGGTGCCGGTTGCATCTGTCGTGCATCATGGATATGTCGGTCAACCTCGGCTTTGAATTCATCAATTGGTCGGAACCGGGAGATGTCAAACGCTGCAATGAAAGCACCCTGATTGGCACCTTCCCAGATTGTCGGAGGATCTGGCGGCTTGTCGAATAGCCATATTCCTGCCATAAATCCACCAAGTGCATGACTCACATGACTCAAACCCAGCATTTTGAAGAATGCTGCGGGACTCTGTTCAAACGCCTGTTCCAAGGGTAGCTTGGCATCAATGCCGGTTGCCATGTCGGCAACTATTGGTGGCTGGTCGCCCGCAGGGATCGCAAAACTCATCGGGGAAGCCCCCGTTGCAGTCGCAATCGCACCGTCAGGCGCGTGTCGAAAGCGGTGGCAGGAGACCGCAAACCCGGCACAATCGACCTCAAGCGCGAGGCGAGAATACTTGCCAGCACTCCCAAAATGAAAGTGGTTACGACTCGTTGCAGCGCCCAGACCCATCTCTTTGGCTTTTCTGACCGCTGCCTTGGCGGCATGATACGAAGCGAAGTGTCCCATGCCGCCATCACCATCGTAGATCGCCGTTGTCGGGGAGTCATCAATGCAGCGAACGGTCGGACGAGGATTCACTTTACCCTCAAGCATCATATCAATGTATCCTGGTGTCTGCCGTGTGCCGTGACTGAACACACCCCGTAGATCTGTGAGAACTAGCAGATGCGCCATGTGTGCGGCGTCCTCTTCGGAGGTGCCTGCCTTCTGGAACGCCTCACTGATGAAGCCTCGGAGTGCATCTGGCATTACACGAATAAAGTCGTCTGGAACTACATTCATAAGTTTCTCTCCATAGTTGATCGAGTCGTAAGTTGGGTGAAACGCATTGTAGCACTTGATTTCGAATCAATCCATACGATCATGAAAGTGTAAATTGAGCAATTCGGGTTATCGCAACATTCTGATCATAGCTTGCATTATGATAATATACTCGATCTGTCCTATTCTTGACAAGGGGTAAATCTCAAATTGTAAATCTCTAGTGCTCTGTCAAGTAAATCGTGATAAGTTACTCACTGCTCGGCTTGGATAGACATATCCAAGCCATCTTTGCGCGTGTGCTGTAGATTTGTCAATCCACAGCAAGCAGAGATATTAGCATTTATCTGACAAGATACTAGTGATCGACGGATCAACGGAGTTGTGATACAATCAACCTACAATCACTAAGAAATCTGGAATTCTCAGAAGAAGGGAAATTATAATGTCTACAAATTCTAATGTATCAAGTCTGTCTCCGGCGAAACGCGCTATTGTAATTGGCATGGACGGCGCCAGCATGGAACTGGTGAAAAATGTGATCGATTGGGGGCACGCACCGAATATGGGGAAGCTGCTAGAGCGAGGGGTTTTTCGCCCCATGATCGGCGTTTTTCCGACCTTGACTCCGCCGGGCTGGACAGCACTCAGCACCGGTTCGTGGCCCGGCACCCACCGAGTGATGGACTTCAATATCCGGGCGCTGGGGGAGCAGTTGGATAAAACTGTATGGGGTATCAATACGGGGTTGTGTCAGTCTGAATACCTCTGGAACCTAGTGGAACGCGCCGGACGAAAACCGATTCTCGTTAAATGGGAGATGTCTTGGCCCCCCACTGTGACCACCGGCATCCAAGTAGAAGGCACAGGACCGGGTGTCTCAAACCATCATCAGGTCGCAGGCTATCACCTTTTCGTTAGCGGGAAATGGACGCCGCGTCCAATCGGTGGGGAGCGTGATCCAGAGACGTTAGATCCAAGTGGATTACAGGACGTTAGTGAAGTCGATCCGGTCACGATAGAATCAACCGAAGGAAAGAGCTGGACGAATTTACCCGATTCGGCGCAACCTCCGCGCGAAGTTGAATTGACAATCCAACCCCTTACGCGAGGACGGGCTGATATGAACCGAGGAAAGCAGGGGACTCCGAAACCTTTCTTCGGACTGATCTACGCTGCTGGTAAAAACGGTTACGATCGTCTGCGGGTATGTCGAAGCCGATCTGGGGCGGATACCGTTACAGAACTTAGTGTCGGAGATTGGAGCGATTTTTGGCTCGATACCTTCGAGATCGATGGAGCGGATGTAGAGGGTTATGTACGCATGAAGCTGATTACGCTCACCGCGGATGCAGATGCGTTTGAACTTTTCGTCCCGCAGATCTGGCCCCCGGAAGGCTATACTGTCCCCGACGAAATTGCGCGGGAGATCGATCAAGAAATCGGTAGTTTCCTCCAGAACCCCGGACGGGATGCCTTGGGCGTAATAGACGATGACACCTACTTTGAATCGCTGGAATACCACCATCAGCGGCTTGCCGATGTCGCCACGCATTTGACAGAGACGCGTGAGTGGGATGTCCTTATGGTCGAAACCCACGCGCCGGATTACACGAGCCATTTCTTCTTGAGCCAAGCAGACGAGATAAGCGGTGCACCTCCCGAAACGATTCAACGGTGCCGAGATGGCGTTATCCGCACTTACGCTTCGACTGATCGGATGATTGGGCGTGTGATGGAACTCGCGGACGATGACACCGTTATCCTTGTTTGCTCGGATCACGGTGGCACACCGAACCAATTCCGTTCTGTAAATATCACCACGGTGTTGGAGGAGGCTGGCTTCATCGTCTACAAGGAGGGAACGCGAGAAATCGACTGGTCGAAGACCCGTGCTGTTGATGTTGGGTTGGTGCATATCTTCATCAACCTCAAAGGTCGTGAACCTGACGGGATTGTTGATCCCGCTGATTACGAGGCAACGCAGCGTGAAATTATCGCCGCGCTTCACGCCTATAAGGATCCGGAAACCGGGAGACATCCCTTCACCCTCGCACTTACCCACGCGGATGCTGAGATGGTTAATCTGACCAGCAATCTTGTGGGGGACGTGGTTTACGCGTTACGCCCCGAGTTTGATGGGGCACACGGCAAACAACTTCCGTCTGTCAGTTTTGGCATCGGTGGACAGCACTCAACGTTCATTCTGTCCGGTGCAGGCGTCCGTCAAGGCGTGGCACTTCAGCGACAGGTACGGGTTATTGATGTAGCGCCGACGCTCTGCCACCTACTGGGTCTCCCCACGCCTCGGAACGTCGAAGGCGGTATTGTGTATGAAGCGTTGGATGATCCAGACTGGCATCTAAACGCCCTTGAAGCATTAGCAAAAGATTAATCGAACGAAGCGGCAGCGTCTGACTGGGCGCTTGCCGCATTTCTCACGTTTTGCAGCTATTTTGACTTGCTTTCGTTTTATCAATATGTTAAAATATAATTAACCAAAAAACATATTGAAATGAGGTAATGACGATGCAAATCCTACAAGAACTCAATGAGAAACAACGGCAAGCTGCTGCCCATATCGACGGTGCAATACTCGTTGTGGCGGGACCGGGCACCGGCAAGACGAATGTCATTACCCACCGAATTGCACATCTGATCCGAAACCATCAAGTAGCACCTCAACAGATCTTTGCCGTTACCTTCACGAACAAAGCTGCACAGGAGATGTTGGAGCGGATCAAAGAACTACTCGGTACAACGCAAGGGTTAGAGGTTCGTATCCATACATTTCATGCCTTTTGTGTCCGTCTGCTTCGTCAACATGCGGAAGAAATTGGACTAGGGAGAAATTTCGCGATTTTCAGTCAAGAGACACAAGATGAGGTGCTAGTTGAATGTCTGCGGGAGCTGCGTCAGAATCGGCTCACGTATCCTCCGTGGATGCTGCGCGACATCATCGGTGCCTACAAGATGAAGTTGGAAGATCCAACCGCGAATCGAGATGAAATTCGGTTGGGAGATGGCACAGTTATCAACGATCCCGCCGAAGTACAAGATATTCTAGACCTGCTCAAAGCCTATCAGACAAAACTTGCTTCGCACAATGCTCTCGATTTCGACGATCTGATTTCCAAATCGGTCGAGGTGCTTGAAAAAGAGGGATCCGAAGTTCGCGCGAAGTACCACAAAGACATCCGCTTCATCCTTGTCGATGAATACCAAGATATCAACGCTGCGCAATATGCTCTGCTCAAACTCCTCGTGCGCGAACCTCAACACAACGTGATGGTCGTCGCGGATGAAGATCAGTCTATCTATAGCTGGCGGGGTTCTGACCCCAAATATATTGACAGATTCAAGGAAGATTTCACACCCGCAGTAGTCGAGTTAGAGGAACATTATCGCTGCAGTCAGACGATCCTGCGGTCTGCGGGAGCAGTAATTGCCAGAAACACGCGTCAGAAAGAGAGTGTACTAAAAACACACAAAAGTGCTGGTAACACGCTCTATCATTACGCACTAGACACCCCTGACGCAGAGGCAAACGTGGCTATTACGTTGATTCGGAAACTTGTGGAGGACAGACACTATTCCTACGGGGATATCGCGGTATTCTACCGCACGCACCAGTTAGTGGAACCGTTAGTTGACCGCCTGCATCAGGAGCGCATTGGGTTTCAGCGCATTGGGCGTACTAACTCCTTTCAAGAGGAACATGCACAGGGGATTCTGTCCTATCTGAACTTCATCCAATGGCAACTCCCCGGCGATATTGAAAGGGCAGTCAATTTTCCACAGCAGTTGATTGATGACCTGACGCTCGTCCGGTTGAAATGGCTCGCGCAACAAAAAGGCATCACGCTGATTGAGCTGCTCAGAAAGATCGATGATTATCCAGATGATGTGGGTCCGCTCACTCGTTGGAACGTGCGTCAATTCTTCCAACAGATTGATGGTTTGAGCGAGGGGATTGAAGGCGAACAGATCCACACGATTGCAATTAACCTCTTCAATCTTCTGTCACACAGGCGCAGCCCCTATCAATCCGAAGACGTGCATGAAATCGCAAATCAGCAGGAAGTCCCCGGGCTTCGCGCTGCGACGGATACCCTGTATAGTGCAATTGACCGTGGGGAACCCATCCATCTGATAGCGGGCTACGGGATTGATTCCTATTGCGCTGCGCACATCATCAGAAGCACGCTGCAGCGGTACCTCAATCTCTCAGGCCATACAGATCTACTGACTCCCGACTCTGCCCGGAACCCAGCATTGGACGAGAATGGAATTAATATTCTGATTGGGGACTTTGGGGAGCTGCCCGAACGTAAAGCGACAACAATCCTACTTGGCACCGCTGTCAGTGCAGACGCAAACGTGCTCCAACTCAACAAATCAGAAGGCAGCCAATCTCGCAGTATAACCGCGTTAAAACTGTGTCAGCGACTCTTGAGCAATTTTGAACAGCCAAACCGCGCTGACATGATCGTCTACGATCTCGAAACAGTTGACAATAACCCGAAAACTGCTGAGATTATTGAGATCTGTGCAAATCGATTGAGTGCAATCGGTAGTGATCTTGAAAGCTACGAACAGTTGGTCAAACCGACGGGCAGGATTCCACAATCCAGCACCAATATCCACGGCATTAACAACGAAACTGTGGCGAACGAACCAAGCATTGAGATAGTGCTACCACAGTTTTTGAGTTTCATCCAAGATCGTATCCTCATCGGACACAACATCGCTGAGTTCGACAATCTCGTGCTGGAACGCGATCTTGGAAAATATCTGAAACGTGGGCTTGCCAATCCCTACTACGATACCCTTACTACAGCGCAACGTCTCTATCCACGCGAAAGCTGTAGTTTAGAGGCTCTTGCCACCAAATTCAATATCGAACATGAGGCCATGCACCGAGCACTTCAAGACGTACAGATCAACCGCCAAGTATTTGATGAACTAATCAAGGAAGATCTGCGCCGCCGAGAATTAAAATCTCTACCGGAACTCTTGCCGCTGGTCGGTATTGGAATACTTGCTGCACGAGAGGACCAACGGGACATCGGAGTAAACGAAGAAACAGATGGTGGAATGGAGACGTATCGGCAAGCTGCTGCGCGCTATATGCAGGCACATCGTCCAGAGCTAGGTTGGCTCGAAGCAAACCTCCAATCTATGGAGAAACAATCGGTTCAAGGGTTCATTGACAAACTGACTCGGACGCAGATTGAGGAGTCGCAGGAAGATAGGGATTGGGAGGCGAGACGCTCCAGATTTATGAACGGTGTTTTGCATTTTGAAGACATCAGCGTCGAAACACGTCTCACTAATTTTCTTGATTATCAGAAACTGATCAACAGTGCCGATGAAGTGGAGGTTGAAACGGACAAGATTACGCTGATGACGCTCCACGCGGCAAAGGGAACAGAGTTTCCCGTCGTTATTATCCTAGGCATGGAGGACGGTACATTCCCGATTCGGCGCCCTGATCAGCCACTATCGGAGCTTGAAGAGGAACGTCGCCTATTCTACGTTGGTATGACCCGCGCGCAAGAGCGGCTTTACCTCACGTCGGTCAGCCGTCGCAAGGGTGACTATGAGCGCGGTGGCTCGATGTTCCTCCGTGAAATCCCGTCCAACTTCATCAAACATTGGCATCGCGGTAGGAGACGCGGAGGATAACGTCTCACCCGCGCAACCCTCAAATTTGCAAACTCTCCTCATGATTAACCCACCGCTTATTAGAATGCACGGTATCACTAAACGGTTTGGCAAAGTTGTGGCGAATGACGGGGCAAATTTCTCGCTGCAGCAGGGCGAGATCCACGCCATAGTTGGAGAAAATGGTGCCGGCAAGTCGACGTTGATGAAGATCCTCTACGGGCTTTACCAACCGAACGAAGGGGAGATCTACTTTCACGATCGGCGGTTTCAAATCAGTAACCCTCGCACTGCCATTCAACTCGGCATAGGCATGGTACAGCAGCATTTCACACTTATCCCTGCATTGACGGCTCTTGAAAACATCGTACTAGCGAAAGAACCACGCCGCTTCAAAACCCTGCTTGACACCGCAACAGCGGACCGTACCATCACAGCGCTCGCCCAGCAACTCGGCTTCGATTTCGACTTGCATGCGAAGGTGGAATCGCTTCCAATTGGTGCGCAGCAATATGCGGAAATCCTCAAAGCCCTGTATCATGGTGCAGAAATCCTAATCCTTGATGAGCCAACTGCTGTGCTCGCACCGCAGGAAATCGCCGGGTTATTTGACTGTCTGCGTGGGTTGAAAGCGGAGGGAAAAAGCGTTATTCTGATTACGCATAAACTCAGTGAAGTAATGGCGGTTGCGGATACAATCACTGTGATGCGTAGTGGCAAATCCGTTGCATCGCTTCCCAAGAGAGGCACGAATATCGCTGAACTGTCGGAGTTAATGATCGGCAAAAAAACTTCCAACGATGTTAGACACCAGAAGATATCCGATAAGCCGGGCGAACCTATGCTTCACATAAAGGAGGTCACACTTCATGCCAAGAATGGGCGTGCCTTATTGGATGGGATTAACCTAGAGCTTTTCGCGGGAGAAATTGTAGGAATTGCAGGGGTAGAGGGAAATGGACAGAACGAACTCATTGAGGTACTAACAGGATTACGCCGAAGCGATAGCGGCACGATCACGCTCAATGACGAATCTATTGTCAACCGATCACCGGCTGAGATTCGGCGCAAGCGTGTGGTGCATCTACCTGCCGACCTTCATCGGCACGGCATTAGCCTTGAGGACCGGGTTGATGAAAATTTAATTCTCGGCAACCACAGTCAACCGCCGTTTTGTCAAAATGGGTTGTTGAAACGGCGGGCCGTCCATCAATTTGCAGACCACGTGATTGAAAAACACGAAATCCGTTCCGGAGGTGTAGATCTGCCAATCCGCACGCTCTCCGGTGGAAATCAACAGAAGGTGGTCGTGGCACGCGAGTTGGAAAGCGATCCCGAACTCATTATTGCAGCACACCCCACGCGTGGACTCGACATCAACGCCGCCCGGTTCGTTCATCAACAATTAATCGACGCCCGAAACCGGGGCAAGGCAATTCTACTTGTCTCTGCAGATTTGGAGGAACTTTTGAGATTGAGCGACCGGGTTGCCGTGATGTATAACGGGCGAATTGCCGGTATTCTTCAACCATCGCAGACAAATGAAGCCGAACTTGGAGCATTAATGCTTGGAGATTCAGTATAAAACCCTTGTAGGATTAATTTCCTTTATAGGTAACCGAAGTTGTCATATGAGCAGTTATACATATGAGCAGTTATACATATTTGGGCTACGGCATCGGGAGTATGCCTAACACTAGAAGCTGGAGGTTAAAATCATAGGGGATCCGATATGGACATAGTTCAGGTTGAAAACATCAGTAAGCACTTTGGGGAAATCAAAGCCGTTGATAATGTCTCCTTTAATATTGAAAAAGGATCCGTGTACGGTTTGCTCGGACCCAACGGTGCCGGTAAAACAACTACCATCCGGATGATTATGGATATAATTGCGCCGGATTCGGGAAAGATTACTTTCACCGGAGATCAGCAGAGTGGAGATTTTGCAGATCAGATTGGTTATCTGCCGGAAGAACGTGGACTTTATCGAAAAATGAAGGTGAAAGATGTAATCCTCTTTATGGCAGAATTAAGGGGGATGGATCGCGGGGATGCCTTCAATGAAATCGATGGCTGGCTGAAGAAAATGGATTTAACCGAGTGGGAAAACAGAAAGATTGAAGAGCTATCCAAGGGAATGGCTCAGAAAATCCAATTTATTGCCACCGTTATCCACAAACCTGAGCTAATCATTCTTGATGAACCATTCTCCGGTCTAGACCCTATCAATATGACGCTGTTGAAAGATCTGATGCTTGAACTCAATACCGATGGCGCAACCATTATTTTCTCTACACATATTATGGAGCAGGCTGAGAGATTGTGTGAAAAGATCTGTCTGATAAACGCGGGTAAAATTGTGCTAGAGGGAGATTTGAGAGAAATCAAACAATCCTTTGGTAGGGGTTCGGTAGAAATTGAATATTCTGGAGATGTCGATCTCATCAAGAA
This sequence comes from Candidatus Poribacteria bacterium, assembly GCA_003635265.1. Classification (GTDB taxonomy): domain Bacteria; phylum Poribacteria; class WGA-4E; order WGA-4E; family PCPOR2b; genus PCPOR2b. Next base: position 38,078 of record PYIZ01000010.1, on the reverse strand, counting down.
CTCCCGATTTGTTGAAGGCTGTAACGACTTTGGTCAATATGTAGAGGTCAAGCTAAACGCCCCGGAACACTATAGCGCGCTCTTGCAGGAGCTCGTCGAGACATCAGTGGACATCACCCGGTTTGAACTGATGGAACCTACGCTTCATGAGATATTCGTTCAAAGCGTGAGAGGAGAAGGGGGATTATCAAATGCGACATAAGGTCATCACAGTCATCAAGAGAGAGTACATAACGCGGGTCAAAACGAAGGGATTTGTCGCATCGGTATTATTAATGCCGGTGATGATGTCTATTGTGATGGTCCTCCCTAGTTTGATGGTGAGTTTGCAGCATAAATCCGATGAGATGAAAACCTTTGTCGTTTTCGATGAAACAGGGGAGATTTTCTCCAAAATGCAGGACGCCCTTGACGAGAATTCGTTTTTCCATCACGAGGGAAAGCGGGTATACCAATTGATTGAGAAATCTTCGGATTTTAGCGGCAATGTAGATACAAAGCAGCAACTAAATCAGCAGCTTGAAACGAAGGAGATCCACGGGTATATCGAAATTCCACAGGATGTCTTTGACAGTCTCCAAGTCAACTATTATGCAAAAAACATCACAAACTTTGAGGAACAAAGAGCTTTCAGACGAATCATTTCCCAAATTGTTACCAATAAGCGGCTTGAAGATAAAGGGTACGCTGCAGACGAAGTGAGAGATCTGATGCAACGGATTCGCTTTGCGGAGTACGCCGTTAGTGGAAAAACAGATACGGTTGAAGGCGAAGAAACAGCCATGGTTAGGCTAGGATTGACCTACATCTTAACCTTTTCCTTATACCTTTTTACGCTTATATATGGTGCTTCAGTGATGCGAAGTGTGCTTGAAGAGAAAACAACCCGTATTGTAGAAGTGATTATCTCTTCTGTTAAGCCTCATCAATTACTGTTTGGAAAAATCATTGGCGTGTGTTTGGTATGCCTCACCATGTTCTTAATATGGGGCGGGTGTGCCGTGCTGCTATTTATGAATCTTAATTCGATTCTGGGGCTATTTGGAGTCGAGGGACTACCACCGGAGTTCATTGGAATCACCGGCATTATCAAATCAACAGCGGTACCAGCATTCGTATATTTTCTGATCTATTTTGTATCGGGTTTCTTTCTCTTTTCCACCATCTATGCAGCTGCTGGCGCGATATGCAATAGCGAAGAAGAAGCCCAACAGGTCGTGACTCCCTTGGTGATGATGTTGATCCTGCCTTTTATGCTGATGTTTGGTCTGTTTCGCGCGCCAGATGCCACATTGACCGTAGTTCTCTCGCATATCCCATTCTTCTCTCCGCTGCTTATGTTTATGAGAATCAATGTGCTCGCTCCGCCATTTTGGGAAATTTTGCTCAATATTGCTGTTATGATCGCGACAATCGTCGGTGCAATCTTCGTGATGGGAAAGATATACAAAATCGGTATACTAATGTATGGTAAACGCCCGACACCAAGTGAGCTATGGAGGTGGCTGCACTATTAGGTCCCATTAGGCATCGAAACCACATTGATGTGCCGTTCTGCAATCAATACCTGATCTTCCCTCATGGTTTCTCCCAGAGCGACGTTTGTGGTAACAATCCACAAAATCGAGGTGCATCAAGTTTTATAGAGTAAATCACCTCTCCAATACTTCCAGAGTCGATTTCAAGCGACGGTCATGATCCGCATACTGTTTTAGCCATTCGGTCACCGTTTTGCCATCCGAGAGTCGTACTTGTAAATCCGCGCCATTCTTTATCAGATACTGCGTCGTTTCTACATGCCCATGACCGGCGGCACAGTACAGGGGAAAATGGCCCTGATCCGCTATCGCGTTGACATCGGCACCACTATTGACCAACTGTTTTACTATTTCAATGTCACCGTTCCGAGTAGCATGGTGTAAAGCTGTATCGCCACGAGCGTAGCGCTCTTCGACTAACGCTGAGTTATCACGGAGCATTGCGTTCACCCGCTCCACATTGGCTAAGAACACAGCGTATATGAACTGGCGTGCGATTTCATTTGATGGTTTGGTATGTGCATCCAATCCCCCATACGCTATGAGTAAGGATACAACTTCCTTATTGTTTGGCACTTCGCCAGCGTAGTGAATGACATACCCGTCGTGTGCTGCCAAATCTGCGCCACGATCTATTAGATATTTAACAACGTCATAGTGCCGTCTTAATCCGGCATGAAATATGGGCCGCCATTCATATTGATCATCTTGGTTGACCTTCCCCGGATCCTGTTCTAGGATTGCCTTTACAGCATCAAGATCTCCTTGGGCTGCTGCATCGTGAATTGAATCGAGTGCCATATCTTTCCTCCATGTGTGAAGTTAATTGAATTGCTACCTAGTCCAGTTGGTAGGGCATTTCATCCAACCGTTTTATTATACATAACGCAAGTTGCTAGTTGCCAAACCTGCTCGGCTTGGATAGCCATATCCAAGCCATTTAGGGGGAGCGTTTGCAGTGGATTTGGCAATCCACTGCGAGCGGAGAGGGATTTTCCTCCCGGTTTACAACGGGCCCCATAACTAGCAACTTGCGTTATACATAGGAGTTATGCACTTGAGCCCCGATTTTATCGGGATTCAAAGCAATTTGCAGTAGCGCACCTGTCCCGATTCATCGGGGATTCATCGGGCGTCCGTTCCGTCTGCTCTCGGAGCGGTGTCGAGCGGGATAAATCGCTGAACTACAATGTTTTGAACGTTCAAATGTATAAGTCCTAATACATAGCCCTTCCAATAAGGTGATAGATGCTATTTTACCATAACATACGTTAAGTATCAAGGGTAAGTTTCGGAAAAAACTCACGTATCCGTTTTTTCAAGGGTTTAGGGTTGATATGACTTTAGATATTTATATGCGTGAGATACTTTGCTAAAAAAAGAAAAGGAGCCAGAACGTGAAAAATTGGGAGTGGGCAAATATCAACTTGCAAAACACTAAGGCACGCGAACCCCAGAAACGGATTGACAATGAAACACGAATTCGCTAATATAGCTACTATAAAGGAAAATCCAAATAAGACTGAATGGCAATTTCCTTGCATCATCAAAAGCGATTTCGTGAACCGCTCAAACGGTTCAATTTACCTAAATCGCAGACTATGATATGGAGGAATATCAAAATGAGTGTCTTCAGTCGAATCTCCACAATTTTCAAAGCCAATGTGAACGATGCGTTGAACCATGCGGAAGATCCCGAAAAGCTTCTCAATCAGATCACTATTGAAATGCACGAGCAGCTTACCGATACCAAACGGAAAGTAGCTGCCGCGATCGCCGATGAAAAGCGTCTCGAGAGGCAGTGTCAGGAAACCGCTGAACAAGCCAAAGGTTGGGAAGAGAAAGCCACCATCGCTATTCAGAAAGAGCGGGATGACCTAGCACGAGAAGCCTTAGAAAGGCGGAATGAGGCGCAGCAGCTCGCAGATGAGTACAAAATCCAGTGGGACAAGCAGCGACAAGCAGTTGACCAACTCAAGGAACATTTGAAAGCGCTGGAACGGAAGATTGGGGAAGCTGACCGCAAGAAGCATCTGCTAATCGCACGGCAGAAACGTGCCAAAGCGCAGAAGCAGATTCATGAAACGATGGCGGGTATGAAAGATAGCAGTGCTTTTAACACCTTCGAGCGGATGGAGCAGAAGGTTGGTGATATGGAAGCAAGGGCAGATGCCGCCGCCGAAATGGCTGATTTTGAGAAGGATTCTCTCGAAGATGAGTTTGCAGCGTTAGAAACGAAGGGCAACGTTGAGGATGATCTCGCAGCGTTGAAAAATAAACTCGGAAACGGAAACGAGGCAGAGAAACCGGCAAACGTAGAGCGTGAAGCATAGGAAATGAGGACTTCGTGTTTTGGGTTCACGCTTGACGTATCGGTTTCCAAGACTGATACCGAAAGGAAAATTTCATGGCTGAACCCAAAGGCGAAGCATTTCGCGTCGTTCACGAAACCGAACCCAAGCGCACCTATCGCGGTGCAGTCGTCGGATGTGGCAGGATGGGCAGCACGATTGACGATGAGCATATTGGAATGCCACACTACCCCTGGCCCTGGGCGCACGCTCCAGCAATGATTGAAGCGCGAGGGGTAGACCTCATCGCCGCTGCCGATGTGGATCAAGCAAAACTGGATGACTTCAAGCGGCGGTGGGGTGTCGAAGCTCTTTACACCGACTATCGAGAGATGGTCCAAAAGGAACAACCGGACATTATCTGCCTGACAACCCGTCCCGAACCCCGTGCAGAAGTTACCATTGGTTTGGCGGAAGCAGGTGTTAAGGCGATTTATGCCACCAAACCGATGTGTCGCACCCTCGCCGAGGCGGACGCGATGATCGATGCCTGTCACAAGCACGGTGTTATCCTCGCTATTGCGTGCCATCTCAACTGGTACAACTGGTACACAAACGCCCGTCAAGCAATCGCTGAAGGCACCATCGGTAAATTGAAGTCGATGATCTGCCACAGCCCCTCCACCCTCTCAAATCTCCACAGCCACACCCTCGCGCTCTTTCGTCTATTTGCTGATGCGCCAGCAAAGTGGGTCTTTGGCGTTATGGACAGCGATGAGCGAGCAGCAGGGGACACTGATCTTTCGGGATCGGGATATATCGTCTACGAGAACGGTGTCCGTGCCGTCATGAATACCCAAGCCGAAACTACAGGGCACAACTGGACGCTCGAATTTATCGGTGATAAGGGGCGCATCGTTACACGCAACGCCCACGCTCAGTTCGAGCTATGGAGTACCCATCCAGAGACAGGTAACCCTATTCAGTGCCAGTTTCCTAACCCTTGGTATCCACGCAGCTCAATGGTGGATGCAATCGAAGGCGTTTGCAGATCCCTTGAAGCGGGAGAGGAGCAGATCTGTCCGGGGGACTTTGGCAGAGAGGCGCTGGAGATTGCCATTGGACTCCGCGAATCCCATCGCCGTGGCAATGTGCGGATAGATCTGCCGCTAGAGGACAGAAGCCTCCGAATGGGTTAACAGAGATTAGTGCCGCTTCAAAATAAAATAAAAAAAGCAGCCAAGCACATGGCTTGGCTGCTCGATGCTACATGGTGTGAGAAGCTATCCCATCTGTAGGTTTTATTCAACAGCGCTTATCCTTGCAGCTTCGGGAGCGCGGGTCGGTAGTTTCTTCTGTGCCATTGTATCTTCTGGCACATAACCGGAGTAATCAGAAATCGAGCCGTGCGTCAGTGCGTAGACTGCAACGTTAGTCATGAAGCGATAAACACCTGGTGAATAGTGGACACTACGAGTCGGCAAACTCACTGACTCCATCGCACACATATAATCACGACGGAATACTAACACGGAAATATGGTCGCCAACCATAACTCCTTCGAGATAGTTCCGTTTCGGCGGGTGAGTTCCCCACCACCACAGGTCGAATCCAACCGGCGGTCCACCCATCTCATAGAAGTTGCTGTATAATTCATGATCATTCGGAATTCGTGTCACCTGATATTCAGGCATGACAAAACGCATCTGAGCGAGGAATAGACGAATCATCGCTTGCGCTGGTGCGTTCACCCCACAGTCATCAAAGGCAAGGACGCCGCCCTTTTCAACGAGATACCGACGGAGTGCGGCTGCCTCACTCTCGGACAGGCGATTGTCCAATTTACCACCACCGTACTGACGACTCATCAGGTTCTTGGAACGGGTAAGTGCGGGGTCATGTCCCGTCATGAAAAGTAGCGGAGCTTTATGCAAGTTGGCATCGGTGAACTTGAGTGCGCCACCTTCGACGTTCATGTCGGTTTTAATCTTCGTCCGTTCATTCATCCACTTTGTCCATGCGTTCAGCGAGGAGGCATCAGCCCACCAGTCGGAGAGACTGTGACGGACACGGGTAAAGCGGAAGACACCACGAATATCGGCACCACGACCGATAACCCGCCCGCCGGGTTCACCCCGGGGCAGTGGTGGTACTTCCCTGTTACCTATAGTAATACTCTTAACGACATCACCCAGAGCATCGGGGATGGCACCAACGTGTTCGACCATAGCCAGTCCAGCCGGACGCTCAAAAGCAACTTTCACTTGTACGATGCCGCCAATCCCACGACCGATGTTAGCGGCTGCGGCACTTGGAGCCGTTGCAACGGGTGAGGCAAACGCCAGTGCGCCGGGAGCATCAGAGACGGGCAAGTCAGTATGTGTCACAACTTGCGGCACTGGAGCATTGGTGCTGACCACTTTAGGCATGTTGGGCTTGATGGGGGCCTCTAACTTCACCATTTTGTCGGAAAATTTCAAAACGGTTTCTGGCTTTACAGAGGTCGTACGCACTGCTAGTGCTGTTGTCACTCTATGTTCCACTGGAACTTGCTCGACAACCATTGTATTCGTAGTTGGAACCGTTGGCTTGATCGGTGTGATAACCGGTTTTCGAACTTGAGGTTTGGGGGGCTCTTTGGCTTGTAGCACTTCGGCACCGAACCGGTCTCTGAATTGCTGGGTTTGGGTGACGAGATAAATACCCGCGATAACGAAGACGACTCCGTGAACAATCAACGAGGTCATCAAAGCCCCTGAGGTTTTCTTGGCACTCATGTTTGTCCTCCAAAAATTATTGTCTCGGTTTCAAGATCTGAACAGTCACTCGCATCAGGCGTGATGCGAGGGGCTACATTGTGATGCAGTGCCTAAGAGCAACTAATGTGCCATGGTGTTTTAACTAGGGAAATTCACGGAAAACGAGGGTTTTATATCGTCCCCCAACAAAGTGAACGCACCGAATGGTGTAGGTCGCACATTTGGAATTGCACCATTTGGCACAACTGTTTTTCTTGATCTTGGTGGGGAGAGCAGGGCTGGAAAGACAGGATTATTCGAATAAATCGAATAGGTTGAAATCGACCGTACCAACAACAATGGAAGTTTGGTCTTTCAAAAGCATGCTTATATATGGATAGAGTGAAACCCAACCCAAACCACTCTACAGGCTGCCTTCGCTAAACCTTACCAGTTGTAACTAAAGTCATCGGGTGCCGGTTTCTTTTCTATTAGCTCAACAAGATGATAGGCGTATCGCCCGACATCCTGTATCTCCGTGCCGCGGTCTTCCAGTCTGACCTTAAGTGTGTAGATAAACCCCGGTTCAAAATCAAAGCCCTGAATAGACTCGTAGAAGAACTCCCACCGCTCTGAGTCCTCATTGTACTCCACCATGCAGGGGCGTTCAAAATGTGCATCATGGCACAACTCGGTGTAGGGACCGATGGTGATAATCTCAATATGTTCCTTGTCACCAACAATTGAAGAGAATGGATTTTCCACACCGCAGGCGGAGAGAAATAGTAGGGTAAATATCAGTAAAAATCTCATTTTTTTATCTCCTACTAAAGTTTGGACAAATTTTGTCCAACTCGTGTAGCGTTATCAAGGGGTTAGTCAATATTCAGCGGGTTGATAGTTTCAGGGGTAATCTCAAAAAATAATGGTCTTCCCGATAGATTGAGATTTAATAACTGGTCGGATTTACGCCCTTTGTTTGGGATAATGTTGTCCTATTTCCAACTGTATATGGCTAGGACTTTGACATAAGACAATAGAACTTGTGGCGTCCCGATTCATCGGGACGATCCCCCGTAGGTTTCCAAAACTGCTATCTATATCACACGGAGGACCCAAGAACGATATGCGAGCGTATCATAGCTAGATTTGATAGAGAAATAGTAGAGCAGATAAGGGCAAGCAAACTCTATAGAGATTTTACTTGGTAACTGAGGAAGGAGATAAAATACTTTATAGAAGAGTAGTAGTCTGGACATAAGTACCCTAAATCATTCATTGTGTCCTTCTGCTTTTTCAGGATGATCTTTTGATTGGACATCCATGAAGTGGGCAAGTAGCATCTGATATAAATCATCAAACCGTCTTTCCAGCCTATCAATGCGTTTGTCCAACGGTTCTTTAACAAATTTTAGCATTAGGATAAACATGGCAGTTACAGTTACGACTGATCCAATAATTGTTGATATTATGGTTATTGTCGTGGCACCCATTCCAATCTCCTTTTTAGCTTGTTTATTGATTATATCATCTTAATAATTGACTATCAAGTTAAAAGCAGGTTGGGCTAACATTCTAAACCAACGATGACACAGTTTGCTCCACTATCTCCGCCGTCGCCGCCGTTGTGGTCTAGTGTTTGCTGCTAGCGGGACCATCATTTTTTCGTACAAGCCAAGTAGGTGTTCAACCCGCTCACGGTCAGAGGAAAATGGAGAACGCCGGTAGAGTCTATCAACAGCGCGGTCTAAATCACGGTGTGCCCTGCGAAGACCAACGGGCATCAGATCAGGATCGTAGAGATCCGCCAAGGTCGCGTCGGGATAAGCAGCACGGGCGGCGAGGACAGCGTCCGCGTAAGGTTCAAGACGTTGCAACCGTTCCGCGGGAACCGGGGGCATCGGGAAGGTATTATAAATAATGCCGATTCCGTATGAGAAGTCACTTTTAAGTCTCCTACCGATGTTCCTGACCCACGCCATGTGCATGGCAGAGGTGAGGAGTCCAAACTGCCAAAGTGTGGCGTTTGGCAAGACACGTATCTTATTACTCGGAATTACTGGCGGCTCCAGCCATCCAATCGGGATATAGTCTCGCCTTTCAGAACTGACTTCTGGCACAACGTTGACATGATAGAGCGTCGGTGTTTCGGCAAGTGCTTGGGTGGGCTTGCTTTTACTCGCCAATCGATAGGCGCGGACAGCAGCAATACGCTCACGGACCTTCGGCAGTGTCCTCAATACTTGGGGTGCTACTTCAGCCAAACGTAGTATCCACCTTTCCCCACCCTGTAGAAACTCACGGCTTCCTACATAGGGGCGTAGATACGGTTCTGCTTCAGGTTCTTCTTGCAAAAAGACAGCGCGTTCATCGGGTTTGAAAATGTAGTGTCCGCCATCAATGGGTTTAGAGCCAATAATTAGCTTTGGCAGTCCATTGATTTGCCGAGACTCCTCCTTGACAACAATCTGCGGATCGGTCAACCCACTGGCATCAAACAGATATGGCGAAAGGACGGTGTGGTGACTCTCGTGTGGCTCGCTTGTAACGGTTTCGTAAGAAAACAGCCACTTCTCCCGCGCTGCGGCACCCCGTTTTGACAGTCCGATAATGATGACGTGAACGTGCGCCATGCCGCGGGCGTCCGCGAAGAAACAGAAGACGATTCGGACTAGGAATTGTTCCAGATCGTGTCCGGTGTAACCGGATTCCTCCAACGCGTCGTGGAGCTGCCCGACGCGCTCGGAGGCTTTGATGTTGACTGGATCCTGATCCCTGAAGGATCGCCTCTGCACACCCAAGATGAAGCCGAACTTTTCGACATGCTGGGGCAGTTCAGCGAGAGTGAAGGCAGCGCTTTCGTCTTCGTCAAGGTCGTATAACTCAAATGTCTGGAAATCGCTCAGTAGGAGGTAGCGCGGCAGGTCAACGTCGCTGATACCGGGAAAGTAAGAGAGAGCTTGTTCTCTGGCTTGTGTTAAGTCGCGTCCCTCACTCTTTTGCTCGACGAGGAGCACGCCTTTCCAAAAGAGATCAATAAAGCCACGCCTATCGCCGAGCAGCCTAACAGGTTCCTCAAACGTCGCGACCCTGCGCACGGGCATACCAAAGATGTCGAAAAAGTCGCGGTAGAAAAGTTGGGTTTGTCCCTTTTCGTAGCCTGCGTCTGCCCATTCTTGGGCGAATGCGGCGGCGCGGGCGCGGATTTCATTCCATGATAGGCGCATATTATTGGGTATTTCTTTTTCGTTAGGTTGATGTTGGAATAACGATTTGCAGAAGTTCGGATTCGTCTCAAATATATCAAGGTTGGTTCAATTTGTCAAATGGCTAGGTTAATTTCATAGCATAAATAAGATGGGGAGACATCGGTGAATGACGTACCATCAACACGTAACTAGGGCGTGTTGACATTTATGCGAGATGTATCTGTGATTCATTGATGCGTGCGCCATCGTAGCGGCGATGTTTCGTTGCCCGAAGGGTTGGGCGGGGCCAATCCTTTGGTTTATTTATGGTTTTTGTATGTACAGGTTGGGCAACCTGTACCCACGAGGTGTTCACCGGTCGGGCAGAGGGTGGGGTTTATTGAAGGAAAAAAAAATGGAGGGCAAAGAAAATCTCTGCCCTCCATATCTGTCTGTGATTCCAGACGCCTAGTACATACCGCCCATCTCACCACCGGGAGGTCCTGCTGGCATCGGCGGTTCCTTTTCAGGAATATCTGCCACCAACGCCTCTGTGGTGATCATCAGCCCAGCGATGCTGGAGGCGTTCTGAAGCGCGACCCGAACCACTTTGGTCGGATCTATAACACCCGCGCTGAACATATCGCTGAATTCATCTTTCAGGGCATCGTAACCAACGCTTTCGGCTTCGTCTCTCACCTTTGCGAGGATCACTGAATCTTCTTGACCTGCGTTGTGAGCGATCTGACGAAGCGGCTCTTCGAGCGCACGGTGTACAATATCAACACCGACCTGCTCGGTTTCGTCGTCGAGGCTGACATCATCAAGGGCGGATGCTGCACGAACAAGCGCAACGCCGCCGCCTGCAACAATACCTTCCTCAACGGCTGCACGGGTTGCGTGCATAGCGTCTTCAACGCGTGCCTTCTTCTCTTTCATTTCAACTTCCGTCGCTGCGCCAACATTGATGACAGCCACGCCACCGGCGAGTTTCGCAAGGCGTTCTTGCAGCTTCTCGCGATCATAGTCGGAGGTGGTATCCTCAATCTGGTTACGAATCTGATTGATTCGACCTTGGATAGCTTCGGTGCTACCGGCACCTTCGATAATGGTCGTGTTGTCTTTGTCGATGACAATCCGCTTTGCCTGACCGAGATCGTTCAGGTTGATGTTTTCGAGCTTGATGCCGAGATCTTCGGAGATGACCCGTCCATTCGTGAGAACAGCGAGATCTTCAAGCATTGCGGTGCGGCGATCGCCGTAACCCGGTGCTTTGACAGCTGCGCCACGGATGGTTCCGCGGATCTTGTTGACCACCAAGGTGGCTAACGCTTCGCCTTCAACGTCTTCTGCGACGATGAGGAAGGGTCTACCTTGTTGGGCAACTCGCTCAAGCAGTGGCACGAGGTCTTTGAGCGCGCTAATCTTCTTCTCATGGATCAGGATATACACATCCTCAAGCACGGTTTCCATACGGTCTGGATCGGTAACAAAGTAGGGTGACAGATAGCCGCGATCGAACTGCATACCTTCGACCACATCAAGTGTGGTTTCAAGGCTCTTGGCTTCTTCGACGGTGATAACGCCGTCTTTGCCCACTTTTTCCATCGCGTCCGCAATCAGGTTTCCAATCTCGCCGTCGTTGTTGGCAGAGATAGCAGCGACCTGTGCGATTTCTGTTTTCTCGGAAGTCTCTCGACTCACGCTCTGCAAACGGTCTACAATTGCCTCAACCGCTTTCTCAACGCCACGCTTGAGTGCCATCGGGTTGCGACCTGCGGCGACGTTCTTCAAGCCTTCGCGGTAGATTGCCTGTGCCAGAATAGTGGCTGTTGTTGTTCCATCGCCAGCGACATCACTGGTCTTGGAGGCAACTTCCTTCACCATCTGCGCGCCCATATTTTCATACGGGTCCTCAAGTTCGATCTCTTTGGCAACAGTCACACCGTCTTTGGTAATTGTCGGTGCGCCAAACTTCTTATCGAGAACAACGTTCCTTCCCTTTGGACCCAAAGTCACTTTTACGGCATCCGCAAGCGCGTCAACGCCACCTTTGATCTGGTTACGCGCGTTTTCATCAAATGCGAGTTGTTTTGCCGCCATTATTATTCCTCCTAATTTTTTCTAATTCCAAAATTAGCTCATTTTTGCCAAGATGTCATCTTCGCGTAGAATCAGCAACTCTTCATTGTCATACGTTACTTCAGTGCCGGAGTATTTCCCAAACAGGATCTTGTCTCCAACTGCAACGTCAATCGGTTGGCGATCGCCATTGTCAAGCAAGCGACCTTGCCCAACAGCGATGACTTCGCCTTCTTGGGGTTTCTCTTTGGCAGTGTCAGGAATAATAATCCCGCCACTGGTTGTCTGCTCGTCTTCTTCGGTGCGTCGGATTAAAATCCGATCGCCTAACGGCGTGAGTGCCATATTATAGTCTCCTTATTGTTAAAGTGTGAATCAAAAAACTGATACAACACAGAAACAATATGCAATAGATATGCCACCCCGCTATTACTGGGTTATTCGCTCTTTAATGACAATATGACACGCTATAAACCGAGACAAAATGTCATCATGCCTTTCATGAGCGTAGTTATCGTGCCATTTTGTCGCCATCCCCATTCAGCCATTTGCATCTTCTGTCGAACATGAAACGGCTTGTCCTGTCCGATCCGATTCGTAGGCAGCCGCAAGAATCGCATTTGTACGTAGTCCATCTATGCCTGTGACAATCGGTTGCTCCCCTTCAGTCACACACTGTGCAAAATGCTCAAATTGAGATTGGTAAAGATCTTCAAACGGAGACTCGATAATTTGAACTTCGCCATTGACGGAGAGTTTAACCTTCCAGCCATCATCATTGTAGACCCACACCCACCCATCGGTGCCGTATATTTCGATAACAAGATCACACCCCGCAGCAGCGAAACTTGTGTCTACGAATCCTTGTGCACCGTTCTCAAAACGCATCATGATCATTCCGGTCTCTTCAACATCATACCCGTGGACAACGCTATTGCAGAATGAACTTACCTCACGGACTTCTCCGAGAATATAACGCAATAGATCGACACCGTGCGATCCAAGGTCCATCAGACTGCCACCACCACCCTGATCCGGGTTGCCACGCCATGCCCCCTGCGGGACCGGAAACGGTTTCAGAAACGGCACCCTCCCTTGGACAATTTGTCCTAGACGCCCGTCAGCGACCCAGTTTTTTATCTGTTGAAAACAGGAGTGGAAGCGGAACAAGAAACAGATTTGTAGATGCACATCGTTCGCTTGGCACGCATCGATCATCCGCTGGCACTCCTCCGTATTCATCGCCATCGGCTTATCACAAAGGACGTGGAAACCGCGTTCCGCAGCCTTGATGACTTGTTCGCAATGCAGATATACAGGCGTTGATACATAAATCGCATCCAATGCGGCGTCCGACAGGAGTTCATCGACCGTTGTGTAGGGCATCCGTGCACTGTGTTCGGTCGCTAGCCGCTGGGCGCGGGCTGCGTCTCTCGAAAGCAGCGCATGGAGTTCTGCGTCTTTCGCTTTTTTTATCGCGGGCATGGCTCGGCGTTGCGCCACACTCCCCGCGCCGAGCACTCCCCATTTTAATGCCATGTCGTACTCCTAACTTAGCGGGCAATCGAAAAAATAGGCAATTATCCACACACCACCGAAAATCGGATATTAACCTTACCCGTCAGTGTGTTCATCACCGATTTTTGGAATTAATATTGCCTGTATCGAATTTTTCTATTGAGAATCACGATATAAACTGGTATAATAGAAAACTGTATTTCACGAGACTAAACTTGAGATTTTGGTAAGGCAGGCACAAGACTATTTCGCACCCACGATTAGAAATCAACTTAATCTAATCTGTGTTGAGATAGCGGAAAGATGCCGGCGCTATTCTATTCCGTTGGTATCTATGCAGGCATTGCATTATTTTATGCTTTTTCATGATTATTCATGTCACCCTTCCTGCGTAACCTGTCACCGATTACTAAAATCCCAAGAACCGAAAGGGGGGTAGGTTTGATACAATGATCCATGTTAGAGTAGAACCGGACGAAACACTTGATCGAGCACTTGCTCGCTTCAAGAAGATATGCGGCAAAGCAGGTATCGTCACAGAAATCAGACGACGCAGCTTCTATGAGAAGCCGAGCGAAAAACGCCGCCGCCTAGAACTAAAACGGCAACGGAAAAATAAAATTCGCACTTTTCACACCAGACAACGATAGGTCAAAGACACTTCCGATTCTCGTCCCAGTAAAACCGAGGATCCTGATGTATCGAGAGAGGCCTCCCTAATTCCAGCGGGACAGACGGGACAGAATCGAAACGAAGATACTAACTTAACCTGATTAACGTTGTGAGAGTAATTGTAGTGGCATTAGCATATTTTGTCATCTACATCGGAATCAAAAGGCATATATATTTCTCATGGGTAATCAACAGATATTCGATTGAGTAAATGTATATGCTTTTTTTTATTCATGCTAAGAGTTCGTGCAAGGCACAATCTATGAAACAAACTCATCCATGATGTGCTTAATTGGAAATCCACCCCCAAAAGTTTAGCATATTTATCCAACCATTGCACTCTGTTTTTAATGGACGCCCCAACTCATAAATCACCCCAAGCATCGGATATTCCTGTCTCTAAAGATTTTTCCCAGAGATAGGTCTGAATTAATAGGTTCACAAATGTCCAAAGTCGATACGCTCCTCAAACTCATCGCCTATCAAAAGCAACACCCCCAAGCCAGCGATGCAGAGATCGCCGAAGGGATTGGAATTTCACTGCGGCATGTGAGACGCTGCAAAAAAGAGGTCAACCTTCTCAAACACCAGTTGACTGAGCCTGCCTTCAGTCAATCAACAAGGTAGATAATGTCTGTTGAACTCACTTCTGCCTGACTCCGTTTACGGAATGTGGAGTTGATTTAAAACCAGTCAAAGGAGGGCTTTAGACTATTAATTCACAGTTGACAAATCACCCTCAGCCGATTTATCGCCCGCTTTTGAGGGATAAGGACATATCATGTCCTTACCTATTAAAAGTGACTGGACTTTTTGTGTAGTTGACTGATATTCTTAGAGCCTGTTTTAAAAGTCATTTGATACGGTTTTGCATCAAGTAAATGGAAGCAATGTACACCATAGCTTCAGCGGTTTCGGCAGAGCGTTCATAGTCCAAAGTCAATCGGCGAAACCGACCGAACCAA
>PYIZ01000010.1:22931-23066 GCA_003635265.1 Candidatus Poribacteria bacterium | reverse complement strand
GTAGATAATGTCTGTTGAACTCACTTCTGCCTGACTCCGTTTACGGAATGTGGAGTTGATTTAAAACCAGTCAAAGGAGGGCTTTAGACTATCAATTCACAGTTGACAAATCACTCCCAGCCGATTTATCGCCCG
>PYIZ01000010.1:0-22911 GCA_003635265.1 Candidatus Poribacteria bacterium | reverse complement strand
GCATCCGTCAAATCCGTGGGATAGTTTGTTTGGGTCATGTTCATGCCTTTCATTGGAGTTGGATTCACTGCTCCAATGATTGAACGTAAACATTAACTCTTGAGTAGAAGTTTTCTTTTTAAAACAGGTTCTTATAATCACAGTGAAGGTAGATATAAATCTGTGTTGAAAATCCACCCCGACCGCGGCCGAGTGCTTGTGGGGTTTGCCGCCTCACCTGTTTTCAATGCACTTGCAGCTTCGATGGTATCGGTGAAAACATTTGCTATGGAGGAAGACAATGACTAAGACTTTAACTCTCATTACGCTAATATGGCTAGGCTTAATCATGTTTGTATCTGGTTGTGGGGAAGATAAACTAGAAACCCCAACTCAGAATCAAATCCCGATCGAGCCTCAGCTTGTCGTTTTTACATCAGATATCGAAATTTTAGCAGACGCGCATGTCAAAGGTAGTGCCAGCCAATTCCAACGGGTCTCGGACGATATTTCCGTCAAATGGGACTGGGGAGATGGGCAGCAGACACCCTACAGTCATAACCTCGTTACGGAACATACCTACAGAGCCGAAGGTGAATATCTCATCACTTTGACTGTCCGAGATAATGCTTCTACATCTGTCATTGCCACGCAGCAAAAAACCGTCACTGTCGTAATGAAGACGGAGATTGTTTCGGAAACGGATGGGGCAACCATGCGCCTAATCCCCGCTGGAGAATTTCAGATGGGCAATACTTTCTTTGACGAAGATCTTTTCAGAAGAGAACGTATCCTTAGCGAGGGCTTACCCCACGAAGCACCTATCCATACTGTTGTAGTGGATGCGTTTTATATGGATGTAACCGAGGTGACCAACGCTATGTATCTGCAATTTGTTGAAGAAACGGGGCATAGGGAGCCTCGTCGTCACGGCCTCCACAAGCCCAGCAGCCATCCGGTCTTCGGGGTTTCTTGGCACGATGCGATGGCTTATGCACAATGGGCGGGGAAACGACTGCCTACTGAAGCCGAATGGGAGTATGCAGCACGCGGTGGGTTGGTCGGGGTGCGGTATCCGTGGGGCAATAAAATTACCCATAATGACGCCAATTATGCGGGGATAGGAGATAGAGATCGGTGGGGAACCACGGCTCCTGTTGGAAGTTTTCCGCCCAATGGTTACGGTTTGTACGATATGGCGGGCAATGTCTGGGAATGGTGCCTTGATGCGTATGATGCGGAGTTCTATGCCAATAGTCCAAGCATCAATCCCATCTCAGGAGGACCCATCGAACAAATTGTCGAGAATTTCCGGGAGGATATAACCCCTCGTGTATCACGAGGCGGATCATTTCAAGTCGGCAAGAGTTTCCTGCGGGTCTCCCATCGGAACCAAAGAAATAAAGCGGGTTTTTTGTGGTATGACAGAGGCTTTCGCTGCGTAAAGCCTTTGGAATCTGAGTTACAAAAATTACAAGAGTAGCCGTCAGGATGTATTCAATTGCTAAATGCGTGAGAAAATCTGTTCCATCTGACGTATCAATCCAACAGTCTGGCGGTGGAGTTCATTGATTTCTTGGTTCAACTGTTCAATGAATCAATGAACCCTGCCGAGATTAGGGAGGATTATAATGAAAGCAGTAATCGCGCTATTAGCCATTGGCTTGACTCTGTTTTTATGGGGTTGTGGTGACAATACAGAAGAAACCGCTTCGGTACAAATCCCGATTCTTCTCAAAAATGTTGCGGAGAAAGGAACGTATACGGTCAAGGTAAGGCTACTGCGTCCCCAGACACAGCCAATAAGGACAGAGCAAGATCTGATTATTGAAACAGACAAGGATCGAATTTACATCACAATTGACGAGATTCCGCGCGGCGAGGAATGGGTGATCGAAATAGACATGCGGCGTACCTTAAACGACAGGATCGTTGTGTACCAGGGGCAAGGTCAACTGCTCTTTTCGGACCGGGACCTCGCCAATGTCTCGCCTATCACGGTGGAGGCTGTTATCCATCAATTCGTAGCAACATTTGAAGTAACTAGCGAAGCTAGGCTGACGGAGGTAGGGTATCTGGAGAATGGACATATCATCGTCGATGCAGCTGAATCAAAGGATACGCTTTACGGTATCTCCTCCGTCAAATGGGACTGGGGAGATGGACAACAGACCGAATATGGTCCCGACTTGACCGCTGAACATACTTACATTAAGGCGGGGGAATATCTCGTTACGCTCACCGTGAAAAACAACGCGCCGGTTCCCAAAAGTACAGTGTATCAAGAGGTGGTCCTAGTTTCAGTTCAGCAAGAGATCCGTTTTGAAACGGATGGTGCCATTATGCACCTGATTCCTGCTGGTGAATTTGAGATGGGCGACCATTTTGGAGAGGGACAGAGCGATGAACGTCCCGTTCACACGGTGTATGTAGACGCGTTTTATATGGACGAGACAGAGGTGACTAACGCTATGTACCGGACATTTGTCGAGGCAACTGGACATAGCAACATACCATTTCACTGGAATAAGGCAGACGATTTAGGGCGTCTGGGCAAACCACATTATCCCGTCATTTATGTGACTTGGCAGGATGCGATGGCGTATGCGAAATGGGCGGGCAAACGGCTGCCAACTGAGGCTGAATGGGAATACGCCGCACGAGGTGGGCAAGTTGGCCAACGATATCCGTGGGGGAATGAAGCTAGCCATGCGAAAGCCAATTATAGCGGCGAAGTTGAACCTGATATTTGGTATTGGCCCGCACCTGTTAAAAGATTTCCCCAAAATGATTACGGTCTGTACGATATGGCGGGCAATGTATGGGAGTGGTGTATGGATGAATATGATAGAGATTTCTATACCACGAGTCCTCGAAACAACCCTGTGGCTGGTGGATTGATCCCCTTAACCGTTAACGATTTTCGCACCCTGACTTCCGATCGTGTGTGGCGTGGCGGTGCATGGGACGGCGGACCAACAAGCATAACCGTAAGTAACCGCTCTAAGTCAGCTCCCAACTCACGTTTCTTGAAGACAGGCTTCCGTTGTGTTTTTCCTTTAAAGTCTCAACCGGTAGAAGAAGCCCGTTAACATGCAAATGTGACTCATGATTAGGAAGAGGATTTCGTTGCATCTTTTGGCAGATGAAACTATCTGCTAGCAGGTTTTCGACGGAAACGATCATACTTTGCATCAACAAGAAAATCCTTGAGATATATGCGCTCGCCGTCAAGCTGGTCGGAGGCGTTTGCACCAAGTACAGCGGCAAGGCTATTCATGCTACTCGCGAAGGTACTCCGAAGTTGATCCGAATTACCTTTCCGAATCGCGTTGAGAAACGCACGACTAATCTGCTCTGTTGGATCTACGCCATCAGGCAGCGGTAGGACATGCCGAACCGCCTCCTGCGCCGGTGGCTGTGCCGGCGGATACGGTCCATCGTAGTAGTATGCAACGACGGCATTTCCCTCAAACTTCAAATGTCCATGCGTCCATAGGATACTCTCATAGTCGTCGCTATAGTAGGTTTGACGTAAACGGGACAAGATGAGATTGGCGATGCAGCCACACTCAAAGCCGTATCTTACACTGTAGGCATACGGGTTATCCCCACCATCAACGATATCCGACGCATCGCGATGGATATAACTCGCCTCAACCCACGAAATATCGCCGAACCAATATCGCATTAGATCGGTTTGGTGGATCCCTCCTTCGACAACGGTTGCTCCAGACCACTCATAATTTGCCGTCCAAACACGATTCGCAGGTCCTCCCAATGTTTCAGTTTTGGTATGCTTGATTGAATGACCTTCAAGTGCACCGTTGACTATCATGGTGGTCATTACCGGCTGTTTATCCGCGAGAAAGTCGTGGACGGCTTCATAGCGCGCATCGTACCGTTGTTGAAAACCCGTTGTGGAGATAACACCGTTTTCCTGTATCGTACGCTCCATCTCAACGGCTTCGTCCAGATATAGACTCATCGGTTTCTCAGCGAAGATGTGCACTCCCGCATTTGCCGCTTGAAGAATCTCGCCGTTGTGTACCCCCGGTGGCAAGGCAAAATAGATCGCATCCAACGACAGTCCCGCGAGAGTTTCCCCGAAATCTGCCGAGGTGTGGATGCCATCAATCTGAAACCCATCGACATATCTTTGGATTTTCGCCGCCGCAAGGTTGTCCTCAAAGGCATCCATTAACGCTGCGATTTTGACAAGTCCTTCACCTTGCAGTTTCCAAAGTGCCTTCAGATGCTGAAGCCCGCGTTGTCCGAGACCAATAATCCCGACGCGAATTGGTTGAATCATAAAAATACCTTTCCTTAACAACAATGCAAGTTGCTAGTACTCAATCAGATAAGTTTTGCAATTATTATATGTTATCGTTTGCTTTCAGTCAATATAATACACAAGCGTAATCTTTCTGACAGAGTACTAGTGAACTCCGAAAAAAGAGTTGCGATCTTTATGGCAAATCTGCCATAATATGGTAAGTCTACCATGAATTGAGAGGAAGACAGAGGAAGACATAGTTGTGAACGAAGCGATGAAAGATATAACGCTGAACAAACGGAGGCAAAACAATGAGTGAAAGTGTCAAAGTTGAACAGAGCACTAGGAGTGTGTTTAAGGATGTGGGATTTTCTGATGCGGAAGCCGAGCGAGCCCTGTTGAAGGCAGATTTAGCTTTTGAGATTTACAATATCATTGAACGGCGAAAACTCACACAGGCAAAAGCGGGGAAAATTCTCGGTGTTGACCCGTCTGATATTTCAAGATTGAAGGGTGGCGATCTTAACCGCTTTAGCGTAGAGCGATTATTTACACTTCTCAATCGTCTTAACCGTAACGTTGAGATTCGGATTACGCCGGCGGAAGATAGAGAAGGACATCAGCGAGTTGTTGCGGTCTAGGATAGTTTAATACCTCCGATAGAGGAAGGCAGTCCTAAGAGATTTATGGATGGCGAATCACGATCAACAACAATTTATCTGGGACCCCATCAAAAATCGAATCAATATCGCAAAGCATGGTATCAGTTTTCTCATGGCGGCACAATTCTTTGATGAATTATGATAACAAAAAGAAGATACCCGTCGAGACTACGGTGAATTGCGGCTCATTGCGTTAGGTCGAAGCGATGGGAGAATCCTTCGTATTGTCTATACACGTCGCAATTGGGTAATCCGAGTTATTTTAGCAAGAAAGGCGCATAAAGGTGAAAGGGCATCATACTTACACAGAAAGCAATGAGCGGTTGGCTACAATTCTCAACGGTGTTGGCGACGCCGTAATCGCCACGGATCGAGAGGGATTGATAACATTTATGAATCCGGTTGGTGAGATCTTGACGGGGTGGGACGTGGAAGACGCTTCTGGAAGGCAAGTAACGGATATTCTTGATATTTATGTTGGAAACACAGGAAATCTTATAAAACAAACATCTTTGATAGAGGCACTCCAAGAAGGATCTGTTACCACTGGGGAATGGTCTTCAGCTTCCGAGGTAGATCATAATACTTGGCTCGCTGCGAAATCTGGTCGGGAAATCCCTATTGACTATAAAATCACATCCATCAGAGATGAAGAAGAAAACCCCGCCGGCATCGTTATAACTTTGCGCGATATTGCACAGAATAAAACGAGGGAGGACAAATCAAACGAGATCATCAGCGAGTTACGCTATCAAACCCAACTCATGAAAACCGTTTTTGATAGTATGTCTGAAGGGATCGTCGTCCTCAGTTTAACAGGTGACATATTGTTCATCAATCCAAGTATACAACAAATTTTCGGTGAAGAACCCCTAGGTCCATTACCCGGCCAATGGTCTGAAACGTACGGTGTTTTTTACCCTGACAAAGAAACGCGCGTTCCAATCGATCAGATTCTGTCCACACATATCTCACGAGGTGAGGAAATAAGAGATCAAGAGCTGTTTGTACGCAATGGGGAACACCCGGAGGGAATTTACATCATGGGTAGTGGCATTCCCTTATTTGATGAGAATCAGAAGGTTATAGCCTGCGTGTGCATTATGCGCGACATAACAGCGGACAAAATAGCAGCGATACAGTTGGAACAAACGATGCAGCAACTGCAAAATCAGGTTCAACTGACGGATACCATTTTTAACAGTATGGGTGATGGGGTGATCGCTGCCGATACAAGTGGCACGTTCACAATTTATAATCCAAGTGCCAAAAGAATTCTCGGAATCGGTCCAATAGATACAACCCCTGATAGATGGAGTGAGGACTACGGTTTCTTTTTTACTGATAGAATCACACCCTTTCCAGCCGATGAACTTCCACTTGCCCGTGCCCTTAAAGGCGAGGCGTCAGATGAGGTAGAGATGTTTGTACGCAATCCGGAAGTGCCAGACGGTGTTTTTATCAGCGTCAGTGGGAGACCATTACAGGACGAAGGAGATACTGGGAAAGGAGGCGTAGTCGTTTTCCGCGATGTAACGCATCGAGTAGTTGCCGAAGAAGCGTTGACGCAGGCATTCGCACAAGGACGCTTGGAAATTGTGGAGACCATCCTCCACAATATCGGCAACGCAATCAACAGCGTAACGGTCGGAATTAACGTCCTGCAAGAGAATTTAGTGGGTAATCAACTCATGCACCAATTCTTCGAATTCGCTGATGTGGTTAAGGCACATCAAGAGGATTGGGTTGATTACATCAAGGATGACCCGCAAGGCCAGCAGGTGCTCCCATTTATAATCGCGTTCGCTGCAAATTTTATCGGTCAGAATAGAGAGGTGGTCGAGACGCTTGAGCGCGTCAGTGAAAGGGTAACGCATATCAGTGATATCATCCGCACGCAAAGATCCTCTAATCAGCCCGGTATGATGTGGAAAAATATCAACCTTCAGAAAGCCATCTTGAGCGCAGTGAAATTACAGCAAGATTCGATCGACAAAAGAGGCATCCAAGTAGATGTCAACTGCGAGAACGCGCCTGAAGAGATTCGGGTTCAAGAGAGTCAATTTAATCAGATGTTGGTGAATCTGGTCAAGAATTCAATTGAAGCCATTGATGAACTTGCGCGATCGGGTGGATTCAATGAAACTCCGCGTATCGCAGTCAAAGCGTATATCAGCGAGGATTTTCTGTGTCTTGATGTTACCGATAACGGCATCGGTATTGCCCCGGAAAACTTGAGGTTGATTTTCACCGCTGGTTACACAACGAAGGAATCGGGGACCGGCCTCGGTCTGCATTCAAGCGCTAATTTTGTGATCGGGTCTGGTGGGCAAATTTATCCCTTGAGCGAGGGTATTGGCAAAGGCACAACCATGCGAATCATGCTGCGTTGTTCCTCAGTTATACTGTAGGGAGCCATCTTTATTGTAGGTGATTTCGCCCCAGCGGGGCGGTATATCTATAGAGAGGTAGTTCAATGGAATCAAAAGAACATTGGAATTATCGTGTTTTGATTGTTGATGATGAAGCCGGGATCCACAGCGACTTTAAGGATATGTTGAATCCCAACCGCAGATGGACATTAACGGGTCCGTTAGCAGAAACCTTTCTTGACAAGGTTCCAGAGAATAGAACCGTCTTTCTACCCAACTTTGAACTTTTGCATGCGACAAGTGGAGAGGAGGCGCAGGATATTATATGCACGGCGAAGGCATCAAACCGTCCGATTGCGGTTGCATACATTGACGTGAGAATGCCCCCGGGCATCGATGGGGTTGAAGCAATTCGTCGAATCAGACAGGTCGAGAAGGACGTGGAACTTGTCATTATGACTGCTTACACGGATAAACCGCTGCCTGAAATTGTTCGCGATATGAAGCTGCTGAATAAACTGCTCTATATTCGGAAGCCGTTTGCACCGGAGGAGGTTCAGCAGATTACGCTTTCCCTTGTCGAGAGATGGAATATCGAACAAGAGTTAGGCAAAAAACAACAGCAAATCGTAACGGATCATCAAAGGCTCAAGACAGTACTTGATTCTACGGCAGATGCGATAGGAATGTTCGATGATGAGGGACACCTATTGTTTGCAAATCAACACTATCAGCATCTGTTTGATTTAACGGAAGATCAACTGAGGCGGATGTCGTCGGACGAACTCCAAGCACGTACGCAGGCGCGTTTTCAAATGCCGAAACTATCGCAATCGGGGGAGGAGACACGCTCTGAAAATCTTGAAAACATGGTGGAAGAGATTAGAAAACCGAGTCAGTCTGAACCGAGGTTGTTTTATCGTTCAATTACCCCGGTGCGGAATAATCAAGGTGATTCTGCTGGTAACGTTGTCAGTTACCGTGATATGTCCAAAGAGGTTGAGATCCAGCAGACGAAAACTGAGATGCTCCGCTTCCGCACCGAACGTGAGACAGTTCACTCCTTTGGTGGAATTGTAGGCGAAAGCCAAGTCATGCAGCAGATGTTTATGTTGCTGCAACACGCGGCTGGAAGTGATATCACTGTGCTTATTTCAGGAGAAAGTGGGACTGGTAAAGAATTGGTCGCAGGGGCGATCCACGCGAATAGCCCTCGAAAAGCGGGTCCGTTTATTACAGTCAATTGCGCTGCCATTCCAGAGACACTGATTGAAAGCGAGTTGTTTGGGCATGAACAGGGGGCTTTCACCGGTGCTACAACGAAACGAATCGGCAAATTTGAACAGGCAAATCGAGGGACTATCTTCTTTGATGAAATTGGTGATATGCAATGGGTTCTGCAATCGAAATTGTTGCGTGTCCTCCAAGAGCGACAGATACAGCGGGTCGGAGGCACGGCCGATATCCCAGTTGATATCCGAGTGCTAACCGCGACAAACCAGGATCTGGAAGCTGCGGTGGAAGCGGGTACTTTCCGAGAGGATCTGTTCTATCGGATCGCCGCTTTCCCAATCGCGATTCCTCCACTTAGAGACCGGCGCGAAGATATTCCACTCTTGGCGGACCATTTTCTAAAAAAATACGCCGAGAAAGTGAAGAAATCCATTAAAGCGATTTCCGCCGATACGTTGCGGTTATTGATGCAGTATAACTTTCGCGGCAACGTGCGCCAACTGGAAAACATCATTGAACGCGCCGTTCTGCTTGAGACCACAGAACTGTTACAATCGAGTAATCTATCCCCGCAGATTCTGTCAATGATTTCTTCCCAACCTATCTCATCTTCCCTTGACTCAACGGGAATCCTGCCGTTTGAAGAGGTGGAACGTCAAATACTTATCCACGCACTCAAGGTGATGAATAATAATATCACGAAGGCTGCCCAAGCATTGAAGATTGATCGATCAACCCTTCATCGGAAAATGAAGTTGTATAAACTCTCCGTGTCGAATTAAGATCCCGCCCCCAAAAGTTGGCTCGAAACAGCTTTGCTATTACATGAAAGGTCAAGATCGGAAAATGGGTTTATCTCGTTTTCCTGTCATGGCGTAATGTGCTAATGGGCTCTTCTTGACTGTAGCAAAATTCAAGAGTTGTAGTGTTTTGCTACAGACTCGTCTACCTCCTTCGTCATCACAGGCTTTGGGCCGATATTCTCCGATTTAATCTCCATCTTCACTGTCGCATCTTGCTACAGTTGCAATCCATCCACTTTCACGCTATCTGCCCGCCGGTATGCTTCAAAGATAAGGCTATCTAAGGGTTTGTTGGTCTATAGCGTTCGCCCTCCAAGCATTGGCACAGTTCATGCTTATTAGCCCGGTTATCCTTCCCGCGGCAGGAGTCCACTGCGCTGTCCCCGGCGTTGCCTGCCGCTCCCCTTGGACGGGGAATGGGAAGGTTGGAAGGGTTTCCCAGTTATACAATTGAAGTCTATTTCATAGGTTGTCCTTTTCTTTCTTGGGACGGCTCGGTGGCGAAGTCTAATCCGATGACAGAAGCGAAACGTCGTGCAAACATCAAGCAGGTCCAAGCCCGTCAGCGTCGGTATCACGCGATGGGACGCTGTTGGTGCGGTCGAGCCCTGCGTCGTGGCTATAAGCGTTGTGCGAGGTGTATAGAAGGACAGACACAGCGTCGAGCGCGATATGTAAAGAACGGTCGATGCTACTGCGGTAATCCCGTGATCCCCGCCACTAAACGGAACGGTGCCCCATACAAGACCTGTAAGCGGTGCAGGGACCGAGCCAGAGCATTGTATCAATAACGACAGGGCAGTGTATGATCCTTGTATGCGTATTACTATTGATCCTTGTGATACTTATCATCGGGTGTGTTATGCCGCCTACATATTACTTAGGAATGTATCACGATGAGTTCCAGCGCCGCAATGCGAAGGACATCATTTGTCATTCTGATTGCCGATTCTGACCTCCTGTGTTCGACATCTTGCGGTGGAGGTCTTTGAACCGCTCATTGGGTTTTTTAAGACACCTTGTTTTCCTGATGAGCGATGACCTGAACCCGGGGTGAAGGTCATCTCCACCACCAATTTCCGGGGATAGAGAAATAAGAGGTTAAGACTGCCCGTGCTGACTGCCAAGTTAATCATAAGTTTGATAGGGCGGTGTCCTGCCACAGATACGGACAAACCAGATACGAAACTCTCACTCAGAAGAAGGGAGAACGATGGAACGCGTCTTGCTGTTACCCGAAAGATGGTTATTCTCAAGAAGGTGAGTGTGCGGGGCGAGGGTCCCAACGATATGCCCATCATTGGGGGACAAGCCTTTATCTTGGATACACGGCGAGCCGCGCGGGTTACTGTTTCTGGTGATGGGTGGACGCGCTAGGAGGTAGATATGGACCGAAAAATGGCAGAACTGTATGCCCGACGTGCAGCGATCCATTACAACAGAGGCGATTATGTGAATGCTATTGATGACTTTAACAAAGCTATAGAGCGGCAGTCAACCAATCCCAAGTTCTATTACGGACGCGGTGCAGCATATCACAAAACAGGTGATTACGACCGTTCGATCTTAGACTTTAACCAAGCGATTAACTTGAAGCCCAATTTTGCTGAAGCCTACTACGCACGAGCAAACGGCTACTACGCCATAGATAATTATGCCCGTGCGATAGCCGAATACAGCAAAGCGGTCGCGTTGCGTCCCGATTTTGCTGAGGCGTATCTGTGGCGCGGATACAGTTACACCATCATCGGCAACTATGCCAAAGCGATTGCTGATCGGGAAAAGGCGATGAAACTGAAGCCGAAATTGGCAGACACTAGGGAACACTGATTCAGGGCATTTGAATCTCCTGTCTTTGAATGTTAGGTATTGGTGTTCAAACACTCGGATTAGCTGTCACCAACTTATGGCAGTTGGTTCTTTAATTTTCAACCAAATGGTTAAGTGATTTAACTGAATGACGGAACCAACTGCCGCCAACTTATGGCAGTCTGTCCTTTTTTTAAGACCATTCATTGGGGGTCTTTCCTTTTTGAGGGCTGACTGCCTACCAATCACCATTTATTGTCCATGCGGGAGCAGATGATTTTACCGCCCAACCGTCAACCAATGCGAGTGCTCGAATCGGTTGCGAGGTCATTGGGTTAGCAATGGATATACACAACCCTTCACCCGAACACGAAACCTTCCTCCGAGAGTATGACCGCACACAAAGTGAAAAGGGGAAGCAATGACTATTGATGTCAAAAACAGAGATGATGTTATCGTCTTAAAGCCTCATGGAAGACTCATCGGTCCGGCAGGGAATGAGCTCAAACAGGTGATTGAAACCCAACTGCAAGATACCGCTGAATCAACCAATTTTCTGTTTGATTTTGCCGATTGTCGAGGGATAGATAGTTCCGCTGTCGGCGTGCTAGTAGGATTGCATGTATCCATCGCACAACGGGGCGGAGTTGTCGGGGTCACCAACCTCAGCACCAGCCTCAAAAGTTACTTTGTGATGGCGAAACTGATTACGGCGTTCAAACATTTCAACAGTGAGAACGAAGCGATCGTCAATCTCCGATCGATCGGGCACTAAAAGACAATTTAAGTTGTGTTAGTTTTAGAGCTTAGGGCAGATAAAATTGCTCTAAGACTGGAGGTATCTCTGGTGGGAATACCTCTATATCAGGAAGGAGTGGGGGTGTCCTACGGGGCATCCTCACCCTCTCAAAGCGAAAAACTTCGGCGAATTAGGTCTGTCCGTTTTGCTAAAAGACATGGCGTCCACGGTGGCGGGCAGATCTAATAACGGGGACGCTCCCGGTGAGCGGGCGTCCCCCGTTTTATCAGAACTTATAGCAGTCAATCGGTCGCGCCTCTGTCCCATCAGAGAGGTGTTTTTCCTCTGGCATCTAAAGGGTTGACTGCCGCCACCTTATGGCAGTTGGTCAGCATTACAATTCACTTGATTTTGAGTTAGGTGCACAGGATTGACGGCCAACTGCCTCCAATTCATTATGGACCACCTGATCATTCTCATCATTGGAAAAATCTGGGTTAGGGACCCGGTAGGTGCGGTTTCATGAAGTTTAAGTATTTATAGTAGATTTTAGAATTAATGAAACACTTCAAGTGTCGCTCAATGCTTTAAACTTCAGTAGGAAAAGCTGATTGTTGTCGGGGCTTTGATGGTGCCCCCTATGTAATTGCCCGATTCGTCGGGCGTTAAGCAAGGAGAGAAACATTATGAAACTGCTTTACACAATTGTGATGTGTATGGTTATCTTTAGCAGCTGGCTTAACTTGGCTCCTGCACAGAATGTAGAATTCCCGGATATCAATTTAGCCAATAAAGTGCGTAAAGCACTTAACCTACCTGCAGGTGCTGATATCCCGAAAGCGCAACTGGCAGCATTGACGGTTTTGGATGCTTCATCGGAACAGATACGCAACCTCACTGGTTTAGAACATGCAGAGCAGCTAACGGAGTTGTATCTCAGGTTTAATGAAATCAGCGACATTGGTCCGCTCGCAGGCTTGACGAACCTGACAGCGTTATACCTTGAGTTTAATGAAATTCGTGATATTAGTCCGCTCGCAGAGTTGACAAACTTGACAGTGTTAGGACTCGCGGTCAATGCGATTGTTGACATCAGTCCGCTCGCAGGCTTGACGAACCTGACAGCGTTAGATCTCGGGCTCAATGAAATCAGCGATATTAGTCCGCTTGCAGGCTTGACGAATCTGACAGTGTTAGATCTCTGGCCCAATGCAATTGTTGACATCAGTCCGCTTGCTGGCTTGACGAACCTGACAGAATTATATCTCGGAGACAATCAAATCGTTGACATTAGTCCGCTTGCAGGCTTGACGAACCTGACAACGTTAGATCTGCGGCTCAATGAAATCAGCGACATTGGTCCGCTCATAGACTTGGTAAATCTTGAAAATTTATCCCTTGGGGCGAATCCGATTGTGGACGAGGCACCGCTTCAAACCTTACTTGAGAAAAACCCGGGGTTGCAACTGGATGTTGATGTTGATTCGGCGGCTGCATGGATGCCGGATCAGGGTTTACGCGATGCAGTCCGAGAGACACTCGGTTTGACACCACAGGAGACACTCACGCAACAAGCACTGCAAGGGTTGACGCAGTTAGACGCTGGCTGGCGTGAAATAAACTATCTTACCGGTTTGGAACATGCGACCCAGTTGACAGCGTTATATCTTAGGTCGAATCGGATCGTTGATATCAGTCCGCTCGCTGGCTTGACAAACCTGATGGAATTAAATCTTTCGGATAATGCAATCATCGTTGACATCACACCCCTTGCAGGGTTGACCCATTTGACGGAGTTGTATCTCTGGAGCAATGCAATTGTTGACATCAGTCCCCTCGCTGGCTTGACAAACCTAACAACGTTAAACCTTGGCGATAATCAGATCAGCGACATTAGCCCCCTCGCTGGCTTGGCGAACCTGACAGAGTTACGTCTTAGGTCGAATGTGATTGTTGACATCAACCCCCTTGCTGGATTGGTGGCGTTAGCACGGTTAAACCTCAACGATAACCAAATCAATGATGTGGCACCACTTGCAGGGTTGGTAAATCTTGAAAATTTATCCCTTGAGGGGAATCCTATTACGGATACAGCACCGCTTCAAACGCTACTTCAAGCAAATCCATCTGTGCGACTGGATATGGATGTGCCAGGTCCCGCGTGGATGCCAGATTGGAATTTGCAAGTCGCAGTCCGAGAAGCACTCGGTTTAACACCGGGTGATGTTCTCACACCGGAAACACTGCAAGGATTAACGCAGCTAGATGCCTCATGGAGTCGTATAAGCGATCTTACCGGTTTGGAACATGCGACACAACTCACAACGTTAGACCTTGGCGATAATGCAATCAGTGACATCACACCGCTTGCAGGGTTAACACAACTGACTGTACTGGGGCTTAGTTCTAATCGAATCATTGACATCAGTCCCCTCGCTGGATTGGTGGCGTTAGCACAGTTAGAACTCAATTATAACCAAATCAGCGATGTGACAGCACTCACAGGTTTGATAAATCTTGAAAATTTATCTCTTGAGGGGAATCCCATTACCAATAAGGGATTACTCCAAACGCTACTTCAAGCAAATCCTAATTTGCACTTGGATATTGACGTGTCAGGCCCTGTGTGGATGCCCGATGGAAATTTACACACCGCGGTCCGAGAAGCACTCGGTTTGACCCCGGATGATATCCTCACGCCAGAAGCACTGCAAGGATTGACGCAGCTAGATGCCTCATGGAGTCGTATAAGCGATCTTACCGGCTTGGAACATGCAACGCAGCTCACAAGTTTATCCCTTTACGATAATGAAATTAGCGATATCAGTCTACTTGCAGGGTTAACACAGTTGACAGAATTATCTCTCACGGCAAATATAATCAGCGACATCGCATCCCTCGCCGGATTGACGAACCTTACAACATTAGACCTTAGGTCTAATGACATCAGCAACATCACACCCCTCGCGGGGTTGACGCAGTTAATAGAGTTATCTCTCGGATATAATGATATCAGCGATGTAACAGCACTGGTAGATTTAGTCAATCTTAAGGAGCTATCTCTTGAGGGGAATCCGATTACGGATAAGGCACCGCTTCAAACGCTACTTCAAGCAAATCCATCTGTGCAACTGGATATTGATATACCAGGCCCTGCGTGGATACCAAATCCGCGTTTATACAAGGCAGTCCGAGAAACACTCAGTTTAGCACCAGGAGATGCTTTCACACCACAAGCACTGCAACGATTGACGCAGCTAGATGTCTCATGGCATGGTATAAACGACCTCACTGGCTTGGAACATGCAACGCAACTCACAACGTTAGACCTTAGCAGTAATCAAATTAGTGACATCAGTTCCTTGGCAGGACTTACACAGTTGACAGCGTTATCTCTTAGGGGCAATGAAATCAGTGACATCAGTCCACTCTCTGGATTGACGAACTTTATAACATTAGACCTCGGACGCAATGCAATCAGGGACCTTGCTCCCCTCGCTGGCTTGACACAGTTGACAGCGTTATCTCTTTGGGGCAATGAAATCAGTGACATCACACCCCTCACTGGTCTGACAAACATAACAAGCCTATCTCTTAATGGTAATCAGATTAGTGACATCACACCTCTCACAGCGTTGACGAACCTGACAGCGTTATCTCTCCGATACAATGAAATCAGTGACATCACACCCCTCACAGGTCTGACAAACATAACAAGCCTATCTCTTAATGGTAATCAGATTAGTGGCATCACACCCCTCACAGCGTTGACACAGTTGACAACACTATCTCTCCGATACAATGAAATCAGCGATGTAACAGCACTAGTAGATTTAGTCAATCTTGAGGAGTTATCTCTTGAGGGGAATCCTATTACGGATACAGCACCGCTTCAAACTTTACTTGAGAAAAACCCGGGGTTGCAACTGGACATTTATGTGCCAGGACCTCCATGGATGCCGGATAGAAACTTACACACCACAGTCCGAGGAGCACTTGGTTTGACCCCAAGTGATGCTCTCACGCCAGAAGGACTGCAAGCGTTGACGCAGCTGACCGCTTCATCGAGAGATATAAACGACCTCACCGGTTTAGAATACGCAACGCAACTCACAACGTTAGACCTTAGCTATAATGAAATCAGTGACATTAGTCCCCTGGCAACACTCACAAGCCTAACGAAGTTATCTCTTGACAATAACCAAGTTAGGAACATCAGTCCACTCCAAGAGTTGACACAACTGACAGTATTATGGCTCTGGGACAATGACATCAGCGATATCACCCCTCTCGCAGGACTGACAAACCTTGAAGGGTTAGACCTTGAGGCTAACCAAATCAGCGACATCACCCCACTCACAGGACTGACAAACCTTAAAGGGTTAGATCTTGATTCTAATCAAATTAGCGACATCACTCCACTCGCAGGTTTGGTAAAACTTGAACAGTTATATCTTCGCTCTAATCAAATTAGTGATATCAGTCCACTCGCAGGGCTGACAAACCTAACGGAGCTAGATCTAACAGAGAATCCGACTAAGGATGTGTCACCGCTTGAATCCCTTTTGCACCAGAATCCAGATATCGAGCTATCTATTGATACAGACAGCGTTTTGTCAGTATCATTTTCACCGGATGGTGTGTTGCTTGCCTCTGCGTCTTCTGATGGTCCGGTGAAGTTATGGGATGTGGCAACCCGTGAAACTATCGCCACACTTGAAGGGCATACAGGTGCTGTGAACTCAGTATCATTTTCTTCGGGTGGTATGCTGGCTTCTGCGTCTTCTGATAGCACGGTGAAGTTATGGGATGTGGCAACCCGTGAAACTATCGCTACACTTGAAGGGCATACAGATGCTGTGAACTCAGTATCATTTTCTTCGGGTGGTGTATTGCTCGCTTCCGCGTCTTCTGATGGGTCGGTGAGGTTGTGGGATGTAGCAACACGCCAAACCATTGACACACTTGAGGGAATTGTTGCATCGTTTTCGCCCGATGGTGTGTTGCTTGCCTCTGGATTAGCTGATGGAACGGTGAAGCTGTGGGATGTAGCGACACGTCAGACTATCGCCACGCTTGAGGGACACAGGGTGGGTGTTACTTTTGTATCATTTTCACCGAATGGAACGCTGCTCGCCTCTGGGGATTTTAATGAGGTAGTGAGGTTGTGGGAGGTAGCGACAAGAGAAACGGTCTCTGTATTGAGTGACACCACCTCTTCTGTGTCATTTTCCCCAGATGAAACACTGTTCGCTTATGGAGGAAAATCGTTTGTGGTGAGTGGCGTAGAATTCGGGGTGGAATTATGGGATGCTGAGACACATGAAGGTCTCAGTTGGCTTGAGGGGCATAAGAAAGCGGTGAGGTCCGTGTCATTTTCATCGGATGGGACGCTGCTCGCTTCCGGATCAGATGATGGCACAGTGAAGTTTTGGAACGTCGCCGAATCAACGTACACACTAGTTATGATCTCTGGCGATGAGCAGCAAGGCACGTTCGGCTCAGAACTCACAGAGCCTTTGGTTGTTGAAGTAAGGGACCGGTACAATAATCCCTTACCAGGGGTTCAGGTTACATTCACGGTCACTGATGGTGATGGAAAACTGAGTGGACAATCCACGGTTGTGCACGTAACAACCGATGCCAGTGGCAGAGCGGAGAGCACGCTTACCCTTGGCCAGACAATGACAAACACCATCGGCGTATCTATCGCTGGGCGCGAGTTAGTGACGTTTGACGCTCTGGGCACTTCGCCATACGCGATAGCTTCTCTTGAAGGATTGGCGGCATCATTTTCACCCGATGGCACACTGATCGCTTTCGGGGCGGCTGAGGGTGCAATTGAACTTCGGAATGTGGCAACACAAGAAACTATCGCTACATTTGAAGGCCATACGGATATTGTGACTTCTGTCTCATTTTCACCGGATGGTGCTCTGATTGTCTCCGGGGCGATTGATAACACGGTAAAATTGTGGGATGTGATGACACAAGAAAACATCGCTACATTCAAAGGGGTGCCGCTGTCATTTTCACCCGATAGCGCACTACTTGCTAACGCGACCGTTGATGAGACCGTGGAGTTGTGGGACGTGGCAACACAAGAAACTATCGCTACGCTTAAAGGACGCGTAGGTGGTGTTAATGCAGTGTCATTTTCGCCGGATGGGACGCTGCTGGCTTTCGGAGATTCTGATGGAACAATAGAGTTGTGGAATGTGGCAACACAAAAAACTATTCACACGCTCAAGGGGCACACAAACGGGGTCACTTCTGTATCATTTTCATCCAATGGTGCGTTGCTCACTTCTGTGTCTTTTGGGACGATAAAGTTGTGGGATATGGCAACAAAAGAAACTATCACCACATTTGAAGGAAATCGTCGTTCAGATTTTTCTGTGTTTTCGCCGGATAGGAATTTCCTCGCTTATTCCTCTCCTTATGGCATTGGTTTGTGGGATGTGGCAACACGTGAAACGATCAATAGACTTGACATTTATCCAGATTTTGCCTCATCTGCGGTATTTTCGCCGGCTGGGAATTTCCTCGCTTTTGTGGAGAACCCCTCTTCGATTGTGTCCGACGAAATTACCACAATGAAACTGTGGGATGTGACAACAAAAGAAAACATCACCACAGTTGGACCTCATGTAGGTTTGCTGCTTCTGTGGTTGTTAGAGCACCCCGGGTTATTAAAAAATCCTGTGTTGTTTTCGCCGGACGGGAATTTGCTCGCTTACATATCTCCTGACGGTATCACGTTGTGGGATGTGGCCTCCGCCCTTATGCCTTCTGAACCCGAAAAAATTGCAGAGGACGTGAACAGCGATGGTGTTGTGAACCTCCTAGATTTGGTGCTAGTGGCTTTAAGCCTCGGCAGGACAGGACAAAGCATTGCGGATGTTAATGCGGATGGCGTTGTCGGCATCCACGATCTTATCAAGGTCGCTGGTGCACTCGGCACAGCTGCAGCCGCCCCGTCGTTACACCCACAAGCACTCGCGATGTTCACCGCCGCAGATGTGCAAAAGTGGATAGCCCAGGCACAGTACCTAAACTTGACAGACCTAACATCGCAAAGGGGCATTCGCTTCTTAGAGCAACTTTTGGCGGCGTTGATTCCCAAAGAGACCGCTCTGTTGTCCAACTATCCGAATCCGTTCAACCCGGAGACATGGATTCCATACCAATTGGCAAAACCCGCTGATGTCACACTCACCATTTATACGGTGAACGGGCAGGTAGTTCGGCGGTTAGCACTTGGCCATCAAGTCCCAGGTATGTACCATAGCAAAGCCCGTGCGGCGTATTGGGACGGCAGAAATGTGGTCGGTGAGACAGTCGCGAGCGGTATCTATTTCTATACGCTCACAGCTGGAGATTTTACCGATACACGGAAATTGTTGATAAGGAAGTAGGTAAAAATCGTTTCATGGGCGGTGTCGCAGTGCCCGCCCATAAATCTGAAAAGGAGAAAAATGAGAACTATACTATTCATTGTTTTAATGGCAGTGCTGACCGTCAGCGTGTCTTTTAGTGCCATTGCCCAGCAGAATTCCGTTCGGATTGAGGCGGAGACCGCTGCAGCACGAGATGCGAACGCTGTCAGCCTTGAAGCTAAAGTTGCTGCAGAACGTGATGCAAGTAGCGACACCAACAGACTTTTATGGTTCGGCGCGGGGATGGGTGCTTGCTGTATCGGAGGTGGAATCGGTGGTCTCACTGGATTTCATGTAGCTCAATTAATTAGTCCCATAGAGGTAAAGTCCTCAGAAGGTCTCGGCTTTGCACCTTATCTTGTCCCCGACATCAGTAACAGCGGGGCGACGATAATTGGAAGTTGCATTGGTTTCGCAGCTGGTGTCTTAGTCCCATTTATTTGGATTGGCACCTATGAGCCAAATCTGCCTCCTAAGCGGTTCATCGGAAAATCACCAGAATATGTTGAATCTTACACCAATGCCTACAGGGCGAAAACTCGGCGGCTTCGGACGATGTCGGCAGCAGCGGGTGCCGCTACCGTCGGAGGTGGGTTAGGATTATGTTTATTAGGATCTATACAATGAGATTTATCCAATTGTCGTCGTATAGAAAAACGTTTCATGAGCGGTGCCATAGGGCCCGCCCATAAATCTGAAGAGGAGAAAAATGAGAACTCATGCTACGTTTCACACACTCGTTGTTTTAACAACAGCGCTGACCTTCAGCACCTCTTTTGGCACCCTCGCCCAGCAGAATTCGGGGAGCGTTGAAGCTAAAATTGCAGCGGAACGTGATGCTGAAGCCGATGTCAGTAAACCGTTGTGGTTTGGAGCGGGTTGTCTGCTTCTTGGAGTCTCAGGTGGCTGTGTTGACGGTTTGGGTTTGGAATCGCCGTTGGTGGAGGTGATGCCCCCAAGTTTGTGGGCAGCCGGGATTGCGGGTTCTTATTTTTATCGCCCGGATCCTCCTGCTGAACGCCTCCTCGGCAAATCACCAGAATACGTCGCATTTTACACAGATGCCTATAAGGCAAAAAGGGGACAACTTCACGCAACTTGGACGACAATCGGCTGTGCGAGTGGAGGTCTTGTAGCGGGCGCGGTAGCCGTTGCTGCTTTAATCGCTTGGGCTTCTAGCGACTGGCCTCCCTAAATGCGTATCTATGATAACTATGCCGCGAAAAAACTAAACTACAAACATAAAAAGGAGATATGTTGTGAACATTAAATTAAGGACCGCCTTCCAAATTTTGTCTTTTTTGATGGCAGCGCTGATGTTCAATGTGCCTTTTATCACGCTTGCCCAACAGAATCCGGTGCAGACTGAAGCCATAGCCGCTGCAGAACGTGATGCCAGTAACGATACCAATAAACGTTCGACACGGATGGCAGCTGTCTGTGTCGGAGGTGCAATCGGAGGTCTCATTGGATGTCTTATAGGCACCGCACTTGGTTCTGTGGATCCGCAACCAACCTTAGGATTTGCACCCCTTCTGGACTTCGACGAGCGGCCGATAATTTTGGGTAGCATTGGCTGTGCAGTTGGTGCGTTAATCTCACTCGGTGTAACTCACAATTCTCCGAGCAGTCCATCACCTGAGCGACTCCTCGGAAAATCATTAGAATATGTTGAGTTTTACACTGATGCCTATAGAACAAAAACACGATCGCTTAGGACAAAATTGGCAGCAGCGGGGAGTGCTTCCGCCGGCGGAGGTATGTTAATTGGCTTTTTAACCCAAGTTGCTAAATAGCCGTAGTCAAGCTAGTCGCGATTTGGAGGGGGCGCCCCCTACCGTATGTTTTTTATATGAGAGAATTCCAATTCCCGATGGCTGCTCATTAAGAAAAGATGCCTAAAAACCTCCAATTCTCCATCGCACTTTTGCTTACATTTCTCATCGTTCACGCGCTCCACGCCGCGCCGCTAAAAACCCTCTCCCTGGACTTTAAGCGCGAATTAACCGAAAACGACAAAACGGAGCGTACAGCAGGCACCCTTCACTACGACGCAGAAGCGGCACGGGTTATCGTTGAGGTTACAGAACCGCTCAAGCAGATAATGATTGTGAAGGGCAAAGTAGTGGAAATCTATTATCCTGTCGAAAATCAGGCATTCCGCTTCACCTTTGAAGGGCGAATTCCGCTTCCGTTTGTTGAATCCATCCTCCAGTCAACACAAGCAGAGTATGGGTTAACCACGATTGGGTATTCCCTCGACAGGTATGAGATAGCGGACGATGTGCTCTATACCTATTGGACACCGCCTGAAAAAGCGAAAGATAAACTCGGCACTGTTATTCTGGGAAGCCGCGATGGTAGACTCATATCTGCTGAGGTCAAAACCTCCGACGGTCAGCTCACTGCAAAATCCCTTTATCGGAACCACACCAAACTTGGCAATAGCCATATTCCTATGGAGGTTACCTCTAGCCTGTATAGGCGCAAATCCGAAGTTCTGGAGTATGAACGCGTCATCTACAGCAATCCACAACTCAACGCGCAACCGCCAAACTCGATTCTTCAGTTTGAGATTCCGAAATCTGTAACGATCAAGGAAGTCAAATGGTAATCCATTTCGTATCTTTTAGGAGTTACACCCTTGGTATCAAAGAATTTTTAATAGTTGCATGATTTCTTAACATCAACGGGAAAGGAATTAAGACTGATGAAACACATTTGTAGACTTTTTATTATTACGCTTAGTTTTTGTTTTTACGTTGCATCTGCCGTAGGGCAGACGGTGGACATCCCCGACTCGAACCTCCGTGCTGAGATTGAGGCTGCCCTTGGCAAAGCGTCAGGTGCTACCATTACTATAGCGGATATGGTAACCTTGCCACAATTTAACTTCGGCTTGAACGTCAACTTTGGCTTCGGCTTGAACGCCGACACTAGCAATTTGACCGTGAGCAATTTGACCGGGCTTGAACATGCTATCAATCTGACAGGGCGGGGGCTTGTGATCGACAATATATCGCATCTCTCAAGGTTCGGAAACTTGGATAGCCTAGAATGGTTGTTTCTTTGGGGCAACAATATTAGGGATCTCTCAGGGTTATGGAACAGAGACAGCTTAGAATGGTTGTTTCTTGGAGACAACAATATATCGAATCTTACAACATTGGGAAGTTTGGATAATCTGACAGGGCTTCATCTTGGTACCAACAATATTAGGGATCTCTCAGGATTATGGAACAGAGACAGCTTAGAATGGTTGTTTCTTGGGAACAACAATATATCGAATCTTACAACATTGGGAAGTTTGGATAACCTGACGGGACTTCATCTTGGTACCAACAATATTAGGGATCTCTCAGGATTATGGAACAGAGACAGCTTAGAATGGTTGTTTCTTGGGAACAACAATATATCGAATCTTACAACATTGGGAAGTTTGGATAATCTGACAGGGCTTCATCTTGGTACCAACAATATTAGGGATCTCTCAGGGTTATGGAACAGAGACAGCTTAGAATGGTTGTTTCTTGGAGACAACAATATATCGAATCTTACAACATTGGGAAGTTTGGATAACCTGACGGGACTTCATCTTG
>PYIZ01000009.1:91590-305726 GCA_003635265.1 Candidatus Poribacteria bacterium | reverse complement strand
TGGCTTTGAGTATCATAGAGACGGCGTTGGTGCAATCAACCTCTGGAACAAAGTATTGGGATTCATGCTGAGTCCCGTAGTTGGGGCGATGGCGTCCCCGATAGGTGTTAGGTGCAATCCACATCTATCTAAACATGCTTCTTAGTCCCGAATCATCGAGGGCTAACACAGCGTGTAAGAATCTCAATCCTTTAGGTTTGGGAGTACGTCAAACTCGAAAGCGTCCGTCGCCACTATCTCGTTCAATACGACAACCTCGTTACAGGATCGGTTCCGGTTGAGGACGGCCATCTGACCGCGCCGGAAACATCTGGGCTTGGCATCGATCTCAAACCGGAACTGCTTAACGCCCCCGGAATTAAGACTGAGACAATTGGTGGGTAAGTAGCATAACACAAGTTGTAGCCTCTTCCCATTACCTACCAAAGAAGGGAGTGACGCCATATCCGTAACTTATTCTTAAATCTCAAACCGTATATTATTCGCTACCGCGTTGCTGTTATCGTGAGTTTTTTCTTTGTACTAGCAACGAACGCAGTGATTGTGGTACAACCAAAACTGTTGAAGTGGGCATTTGATGGTCTCGAAACAAGCATTGTGGTGCTGCCAGAACCGTTGAAGTGGGCATTCGGTGGTCTGGAAGGAGAGATTACCTATTGGAAGATCTCTTTTTTGGCAGCACTCATTTTTGGCGCTGCGTTGGTTGGAGGTGCACTTCGATTTGGCCAACGTCAGGTCATCCAAAGTGCGGCAAGGCGGATGGAATATCAGCTTCGGAACGATTTCTTTACACATCTTCAAAAGCTGCCTGCGTCCTACTATAACGATGTTCGCACAGGAGATCTAATGGCGCGAGCGACCAGCGACATGAACTCGATCCGGATGGTTCTCAGTATGGGGATCTCATACATCGCGGATGCGCTCATCTTCTTTGCACTGGCACTCGTGATTATGCTGGATATTGACGTACAGTTGACGCTTTTGGCACTTCTGCCGTACCCGATCCTCGCTGTCTTGATAAAGGAATTGGGAAAGCGGGTCTACAGATATCACACACGAATCCAAGAAGGCTTCGCTACGATGAACACGAAAGTGCAGGAGAATCTGTCCGGTGTGCGTGTTGTCAAAGCGTATACGCTCGAAGCGAGCGAGATTGAGGAATTTGAAGTATATAACCGAGACTTCGTACAACGTAATCGTGATCGGATTCGAGTGACAACCTTCTTCTTTCCGTTGTTCCGATTCTTACCCGGACTCGGTATCGCTGCTCTACTCTGGCTCGGTGGTATCCGCGTAGTCGAGGACAAAATCACGTTTGGTGATTTTGTATCTTTCAGCGCCTATCTGATGATGTTCATTCGTCCGATGATTACGTTTGGCTTTATCGTCAATACCTTCCAACAAGGTGCAGCGTCAATGGAACGAATCCGTAGGATTCTTGATGTGAAGCCTGAAATCGCCGATGGAGAAACGACACGCCAAGACATCAACACGATTCACGGCGAAATCGAATTTAGAAACCTCAACTTCGCTTACCCGCGCGGGGAACCAATTCTGAAAAATATCAATCTCAAGATTCCTCGCGGATCAACAGTTGCAATTGTCGGTACGACCGGCAGCGGTAAGACCACCTTGATTAATCTCATCCCTCGCATCCGCCAAGCAGAGCGGGGCATGGTCTTCATCGATGGCGTCGACATTCAAGATATCCCGCTACAACTCCTGAGATCACACATCGGTGTCGTTGAACAGGAGCCTTTCCTCTTTTCTGACCTCTTGCGGAACAACATCACCTACGGCGTCGGTGATGCGAACGAAGTCGAGATCAAGGAGGTCGCACACACCGCAGATCTCCTCGAACAGATCGAGGAGTTCCCCGAGGGATTAGAGACTTTTTTGGGTGAACGCGGTCAAACCATCTCAGGAGGACAGAAACAACGAACCGCGCTCGCACGTGCGATCATGATTGAGCCGAAGATTTTGATCTTGGACGATGCTTTCGCCAGCGTGGACACGAATACAGAAGATACTATCCTCACACGGCTGAACGAGATTATGGAAGGTTGCACGACGGTCCTCATATCGCACCGCATTTCGACGGTTAAGGCGGCAGATCTAATTGTCGTCTTAGAAAACGGCGAGATTGTCGAACGCGGCACGCATGAGGAGTTACTGGCACACAACGGTATTTATGCCGGTATCCATGAGAAACAGCTGCTGCAAGAGGAGCTAGAAGCACTTTAGATCCCCTCCTAACCCTTATTTTCTGCATACCGGACTGATTCACTTGGGCAGAGTTAGAGGGTCTGGAAGCGTTCCCACGCTTCGCCGGCTGCCGCAGCTTGGCGTTCCAACTCACCACGCCAACCAATAACCTCTCCAGCCTTGATGCGCTTGATATCAAACGGGGTGTACCGGTCTTCGAGCGAATCACCGAGTTTCTGCGTTTCCGCCCAACGGTCCCATGCGATCTTCATCCAGTCATGAGGCAATGCTTCGCGCACAGCGGGATCCAGTTGCCATGCGTGTCGCACGTCCGCCACCGGTGCCTCCCCGGTGAACTCGCCCGACCACTTCGACCAACCGATTGACAATGTGTTTCGCTCGCGCTCGGGGACAGTGTGTCCGGTATGGATAGTTACGCCATTACGGATGAGCGCTTCTCCCGCCTTGAGTCGGATTGCAACCTGACCCGGCAACGGGTCCACGCCGTTCCAACTCGGTGTGTGTGGGACACCCTGATCCTTCATCCCTCTCGGCAGGAGCACGTCATGCTCCAACGGTGTACGCCAGCGATTGTGGCTGCCCGGTACGAGCTCGTGGCATTCGTCGTCCGTCAATGCCAAGAACATACTCACACCGTTTCTTTCCGTTATAGACTTCGCATTACTCTCAACGATTTCTTTCCAGCGGATTCTTTCGATCTCCTCGGAATACGCATCAGGTCCTTCGCCTCGGTTCTCTTCCTGTGCAAAGTATCTCTTCCCGGTGCCCCACCATGTTGTGTCTCGGTGCCAACCGAGCTTATTCTCGTGCGTCCGGGGATTAGCCCACAGCAGCAGGCCGCCGAGCACCATATCCTCCGGTTGGAGTCCATCACACCAAGAAGACACAAAATCTAGGAAATCTGAAGAGCCGTGGAACTCAGCAAAACTAGGCTCGTTAAAAGCTGGATGGATAAGTCCCCGAATCGCCCATGGTTGATCTTGTCCGGTGCGATGCACATAGCCCTTCGAGCAGTCGATCTGGTTATAGACATGCTCCGGCGCACACGATTCGGTGACACGGCGACCCGCTTCACGCAGAATCGGGATCCAGGGGTTGTCCACAAAATCGTTGATGATGACAAAACCGTGCTCCCTGAGGTGTTCTAACCGCTCTGGCGTGGCTCCGGGAGCCGACAGTTCAGGTTTCATATCAGCAAAGGCAGGGGAGCGGTAAGGTTCCGCCGCCGGTGATTGATCGCTATTCATTTTTGATTCCTTTCGACCCATCCCAAACCTTTAGGGGTCAATTTTGAAATGGGATTTGATCAATTGAGAATTGATCAAATCCTTTGAAGATACGAGTAGGACTGTGTCCCACCCACGGTTCGGCCCATCTCCTATAGCACGCAGATTATGGCATGAACCTCTAAATTTGTCAAGAGTTTTGCTAGATGAGCTGACCCTTAGTGAGGTGTCGGGATTCGGAGATCCCTCCTACAGAAGAATCGAATGACCTTATAGCATAAGCGAGTTTCTTGACAATTTTCACCCAATCACCTATAATGCTTTATTATGCAGGTGGGAAGCCGCTAAATTGTTGAAGGGCATTGTAACCGTGTAGCATTTTTGCAACGACGGTGTAGCACAGTTTCGACATCTTCCTTGTAAGTATAATACTCCTTTTGAAATCACAACGCACCTCAAAAGCAAAGGTAACGTTGCCCGGAGCGTGCGTTTTCCTAAAAACTTGGTTCCTTGACAATATCCTCAGGATATTCAAAATAGTTTTGGCATCTCAATTGCTTGTGTCGTGGATATGCCAAGTGAATTCTGTTTGGCAACGATTCACGTCAGATCTTATTTGACCTCGTTGAAATACCAAAAGGACCCAGTTCATATGGAATTGGGAGATAGAGATAGCTTGACGTAAAAATCTCAATGTGTCTCCACAGTTACAACAAAGGAGGACAACGATGAAACCCGTATTGCTAAAACGGAAGCTACAGGCAGAGTTTTTGGTGCTTGCTATGTGTTTTCTCTTGGTATCGCCAAGCCTTGCACAAAACACTGCCACAAGCATCGTCTTTATGTCCAGTCGCAACGGGACTAGTGAAATTTACCGGATGAATCCCGATGGGACACAAATCCGCCAGCTCACTGAAGCACCTCAAGGCGCTAATCATCCTGCCTGGTCCCCTGATGGACAACAGATTGTTTTTACATCCCTCCAGGATCCGCACTGGAAAGGTGAAATTTATGTGATGAATGCGGATGGCACCAATCCCATCAACCTGACTCAATCGCTAGATAGACCGGATAGTGGACCCTCTTGGTCGCCAGATGGAAAACAGATTGTATTTGCATCCGCTCCCATTTTTGAATGGCATATTTGGGCGATGGCTGCGGATGGGGGCAAACCTCGCAGACTGACCAAGGATCATCATGGCCAAAACCAAGGGCCGGATTGGTCGCCGGATGGGAAACAGATCGTATTCTCGTCTGATCGTAACGGAAACTTCGACATCTATGTAATGGAGGCCGATGGCACCAATCCCGTTAATCTCACCAATCACCCGGCGATAGACCTAGGTCCGGCTTGGTCACCAGACGGGAAACAGATTGTATTTTCTTCTAACCGTAAAGAAAATGTAGATATCTATGTGATGGATGCTGATGGGGCTAACCCCATTCGTCTCACCAATGCCGCAGCCAAAGATAGGCGGCCTGCTTGGTCCCCGGACGGAACACAGATTGCATTCACCTCTCTCCGTGATGGTAATGGGGAAATTTACGTGATGAATGCCGATGGCACCAACCCCATTAACCTCACTCAACATCGTGAGTGGGACACCAATCCATCGTGGGGATCTGTTCCTACTTTAAGTGTTTCCCCAAATAAGAAATTGGCAATCTTATGGGGAAAGGTCAAACGCGCTCGGTAAAACAATTAGCAAAAAAGCGAAATATCTAATAGACAAGAAATAGATTTAATCAGACACTGATTGAAAACGACTCAAGACCTAACGAAAGACAGATAGATTATGGCACAAGGAGGATTCATTTATGTTTGGCAGCGGTGGTAGTAGCAGTCAACTCCATGAGTATAGCGAAGAAGAAGATGATCTCGG
Source organism: Candidatus Poribacteria bacterium (assembly GCA_003635265.1). Classification (GTDB taxonomy): domain Bacteria; phylum Poribacteria; class WGA-4E; order WGA-4E; family PCPOR2b; genus PCPOR2b. Next base: position 300,391 of record PYIZ01000009.1, on the reverse strand, counting down.
TAAAGTATACGACCGGGAGTTGATGACACGACTAATCGCCTACATGAAACCGTATCGGCGTGAAGTCGCGCTTATCGTGTTTTTGATGGTCGGTTACTCGGTATCTGAAGCGCTGCTGCCCTATTTGACGCAACTTGGAATTGATAACCACATTGAGCCGAGAAATCTAGAGGGGCTGGAAACGATTGTACTCTATTATGTCCTCGTTCTAGTCGCAAGGTTCATATTTACCTATTTTGAAGAATACGGAATGCAGATGGTCGGGCAGAAAGTGATGTATGACATGCGCATGTCGCTGTTTTCACATCTGCAGCGGTTGGATGTCCGTTACTTTGATCGCAATCCGGTGGGCAGGCTAATGACCCGCGTCATGGGCGATGTTGAGATACTAAAGGAGCTATTCACCTCTGGAGTCATTACGGTCTTTGGAAACCTACTCAGCATTTTCGCCTACATGATAGCGATGCTGCTCTTTAATTGGAAGCTGGCGTTGATAACTTTTGCTGTACTACCAATCATCTTTGCGATAACGACCGTTTATCAGGTCTACTCGCGTCGCGCCTTCCGCGATCAGCGTAGGTATCTCGCCCGGATCAACGCTTTTCTGAACGAAAACATCGTCGGCATGACAACGATGCAGCTATTCGCACGGGAGCCGCGCAGCTTACTACAGTTCGACGAAAGGAATAAACAATATCTCGGTGCAAACCTGCGTAGTATCTTCTACTTTTCGCTCTTCTCGCCAATGATTGAAGTATGCGGTTCACTTGCACTGGCTGTTATCATCTGGCATGGCGGCGGGCAACTTCTACAAGATACGCTGACTTTCGGTGTATTATTCGCTTTCATCCAATACAGTCAGCGACTGTTCTGGCCCATTCGTGAACTGAGTGAGAAATACACAATCTTCCAAAACGCAATGGCATCTTCTGAACGGATCTTTGACCTGATGGATACGCAGCCAATAATTGTGAATCCAATACCATCCAAAGAGGTCGGTGCATTGAACGGTGAAATCGAGTTTCGCAATGTTTGGTTCGCTTATAACGCAGAGGATTATGTCCTGCGCGATGTCTCCTTCAAGGTAAAGGCGGGCGAAAAGGTCGCGCTTGTAGGGCACACAGGATCGGGCAAAACATCGATTATCAACCTACTGTGTCGATTTTATGATGTGAATGAGGGACAGGTTCTGATTGATGGTATAGATCTCCGGGAGATGGAGCTACCAGACCTCCGTCGCGCTATTAATATTGTGCAGCAGAATATCTTCCTGTTTTCAGGGACAATCGAGAAGAATATTAATCTGAACAAACCGGAGATCTCAAAGGAAGAGACGATTGCTGCCGCAAAAGAGGTTCATTTGGATAGCTACGTTCAGAAAATGCCAAATGGCTATGAAACTGAAGTCAGAGAGGGTGGGGCAGGATTATCGGTTGGGCAGAAGCAGCTTGTCGCCTTCGCACGTGCGCTAGCTTCTGATCCCAACATCCTTATTCTTGATGAGGCAACTTCCAGTGTAGACACCGAAACCGAACTCATCATTCAGGACGCCTTGAACCGCCTGATGGCAAATCGGACATCAATCGTGATTGCACACCGGCTTTCAACGATTCAGAACGCAGATAAAATTATAGTCATGCACCGTGGTGAAATTCAGGAGATGGGAACACATAACGAACTGCTTCAGAAACGGGGTATCTACTATCGGCTGTATCAACTTCAGTACAAAGGACAAGAGGTAGGATAGTCGCAGAAAATGGTGGGGCGTACTGGATTTGAACCAGTGACTTCTACCGTGTGAAGGTAGCGCTCGTACCCCTGAGCTAACGCCCCATAAGCGGGATTGCAAGGAAAGGAAACATCGAGAAAGAAAAAGTGGTGGGCCCACTAGGATTCGAACCTAGGACCGGCCGGTTATGAGCCGGCTGCTCTAACCCCTGAGCTACAGGCCCCCCTGAATCAAGCAAATATTATAAAAGTTTACAGTAGATTTGTCAACGGAAATCTCAAGAGGGGCGGCGCGTTTTATCAAGAAAGTTCTTAACTATCAAGGAAACCACGCAGCTGCTGACTCCGGGTTGGGTGACGCAATTTCCGCAGTGCCTTCGCTTCTATCTGGCGTATCCGTTCACGGGTAACTTGAAACTCTGTACCAACCTCCTCTAGCGTCCGGGGGTATCCATCACCAATCCCAAATCGCAAGCGGATAACCTTCGCCTCACGCTCTGTCAATGTCCGAAGAACCTCTTCAATGCGCTCCTTGAGCATGGTAAACGTGGCTTCCGCAACAGGAGATTTTGAAGTCTTGTCTTCAATAAAGTCTCGGAGTTGGCTGTCCTCATCTTCTCCAACTGAAGTTTCTAAAGAGATTGGTTCCTGTGCAATCCTAAACACCTGTCGCACTTTGTCAATGGATATGTCCATCTCGCCAGCGATTTCCTCCGGCAGGGGTTCTCTGCCTTTCTCCTGAACTAGGTAACGGGAAGTGCGGATTAGCTTATTGATGGTCTCAATCATGTGGACGGGGATGCGAATCGTGCGCGCTTGATCAGCGATAGCGCGGGTAATTCCTTGACGAATCCACCATGTCGCATACGTGCTAAATTTATAACCCCGCTTATACTCGAATTTGTCCACAGCTTTCATCAAGCCGATATTTCCCTCCTGAATCAGGTCAAGAAACGTCAGCCCTGGCGTTCGATTCCTATATTTTTTAGCGATGCTGACGACAAGCCGCAGGTTAGCCTCGACAATTGTCATCTTCGCTTCTTGCGCCATCGCTTCTCCCGCGTGGATTCGTTGGGTCGCACAGTCAAGTTGCTCACGTGATGCACCAATTTCACGCTCCAGTCTTTTGATGGTCCTCCTTGCCTTGACAATCTCCCGGTTATATTCCTTAAGTCCGTCCATACAACAGTCAGGGATAGTTGGTTGTCCCTTACCCAACGTGTAATCCTGCACCTGCTGACAGATTTCAGCCGCGGATAGGTCGCACTCCTCCTCAATCTTTGTTACCTGCTTTTCCAACTTTGCCATACGGGCTGCGATATCCTTAATCTTACCAGCAATTTTACTAATTTCTTCACGATCAATCTTGAGTTCCTTCAGTATCTCCACCAATCCCAAACGGTCAGATTCAAGCTTTTTCCGAAGTGCTTTCTCCTGCTTAGGCGTCAGTTTTTCATAGTTTAGCTTGCGCTCCTGGATGCGCATTCCTAGATCCATCTCCTTCAAATCTGCCATCAAGTCCTGTGCTTTTTTCAGATATTTCTCTTCCTTATCATTAGCGGATGTGCTTGACACCTCCATCGAAAGCACATCAGCAGCCTTTTTCTTACCAATCAAAATTTGGTTGAGCAGTTTCCGAACTTCTGCAATTGCGATTGGCGTTTCAAATATTGCCTCCTCTACCCTACGGTGACCTTCTTCAATCTGCCTCGACAAGGAAACCTCTTGCTGCTTAGTCAGCAAAGCTATACTCCCCATCTCTCGTAGATACACCTTCACCGGATCATCAACCTTATCAAGTTTCCCTGGATCCAGTGCTAGCTCATCACTATCAGTATCGTCGTAATCTTCATCGTCGGAGTAATCAGGTGTATCAAAATCGGCTGTTTGATTGATAACTTTTAAATTCATTGTTAAATCTCCCTCATCAAGATCGGCTGGATTTTCTGAAAGGTTAATTTCTTCTAAATCAATTTGAAGTAGGTCATCAAGATCGTCCGGTGGTGAAGGATTCGGTTGCTCATCGTATTCAAGGAAGTGTTTCTCTTTACCTATATCGATTAAGCGATCATCTGCTTTATTTCCGGAAGCCATTGTAGTTTATTCTCCTAGCACCCCTTCCGAAGCAATAACAGGGACTAACGCGCTAACTGTCTTCTTCGGTTTGAGAGTTCAACGAGTTCTGCAAGAATGCTTTTGCTGTTATTCCCTTGTGCAAGGGCTTCGGAACGCCTCATACGTTCAACATCCCACAACAGAAAATCTTTGAGTTTCTTCAGACAACCCTCCACTCGTGTCGTTAAATTTGGAGGGATTGTCCTTTTTAGAAGAGCCTTGGAGATTATGCCTGTAATCTTTTCGTTAGTACAAGCATTTATAAGATTCTGCATATCAATGATAGCCTCATTCTCACTCGCTTCCCAGAGCATCCTGCCAATGGTTGCAAAGTCAGGATGGGTAAAGTCTTGGTAGTGAAAATTCGCTTTGGCAAGCGGAATGAGGTCAGGACCTTGCAGCAGTGCTTCAATCAGCTGCCATTCAATCGATTCACGCGGGCTCATCCTTGCGGTCGGTGCAGCGTGGGTGTGCCGTGGTGGCGAAACTGGGCGAGACATCTTGACGCCCAAACGCTGCAACTCCCTCAAAAGCACTGACCGTTCAATGTCGAGTTCCTGCGCTGCGTACTTCGCGTATTCACTGAGCTCAACCTGATTTTTGAGGTTCGATAAGGTCAGAGCAATTTCCTTGATAGCCTGTGTCTTCACATCAATGCGATGAATTGCATGCTGCTGCGTCGCCCGTTGAATCTGGAACTCGATTAGGTTCATCGCAGAATCAACCCGTTGATTGAATGCATCAAGACCTTGTGTCCGGATAAATTGATCTGGATCTGTGTCAGGAGGTAGACTCGCTACCCGCACACGCAATCCCGCCGCCAGCAGGATGTGTAATCCACGCAACGCCGCCTGAAAGCCCGCCGGATCGCCATCGTAGAGGAGAATAGTTTCTTCGGCAAACCGGTTTAATAAATCGGCGTGTGAGCTGCTAAACGAAGTCCCTAGTGACGCAACAACATTTTGGGCACCCGCTTGATACGGCATGAGTGCGTCAAAGTAACCCTCAACGAGAATGGCTTTCCCTTCTTTCTGGATTGCCTGACGTGCTTCGTATAAGTTGTAAAGCGTTTTGCTCTTATCGTAAAGGGCAGTGGTAGGAGAATTAAGATATTTGGGAAGCTGCTCCTCAGATATTGCACGTCCACCAAATCCAACGGGATTGCCGCGTTCATCGCTGATTGGAAAGATAACGCGCCCGCGGAATCGATCTGTGGTTCCTTGTTCATCGCTCCTGATGAGTCCAACATCAATGAGTTGTTGGATTGCGAAACCGGCTTGTGTGGCAGCCTTAACGACATCTTGGCGTCCCGGAGTCGCGTATCCGAGTTGGAACTCTTTGATCGTTTGATCTTTGATGCCTCGGTTCTTCAAATATGCCAACGCATAGCCACCAATTTGGGGATCCAGGAGTTGACCGTGAAAATGCTCCACCGCAAAACGATTCAGGTCTTGCAATTCCAGACGTTTTTGGCTAATTTGGCGTGCTCTTCCATCTTGGGCGGGTAGCGGAATACCTGCGCGCTCTGACAACCATTCCATCGCTTCCATAAAAGACTTGCCATCATATTTTCTGAGGAAGCTAATGACATTGCCACCGGCATTACACCCAAAACAGTAAAACGCTTGCTTTTCGGGGGAGACGTTAAAGGAGGGAGTTTTCTCGTCGTGGAAGGGACAAAGCCCCTTATAGGCTTTACCAACAGGCTTCAACAGAACCCCACACTCCGATATCACTTCGACAATATCGTTCTGCGCGCAAATATTATCAAGTATCTCGCGTGGAATGTAGTTAGAAGCTTGTCTCATCACAACTCACCTTCGTCTGATACAGGTTTAGGTTTGTTTTTCCCATGCCGGGTCGCATACGGTTTTTCAACCTAGTAATTCTGAAGAGCCGAAATGGAAAATTTCAAACCGAAATCGGTATGAAACGTGAAACGTACCGCGAAATTCGACAGCTCGATCCAATGAATAGGGCAATGATATCAATGGGTCAATTCGTTTTCAAGGTTATCGTTAAACACTGACGATGCCCTGTTGGAAGCCATCTTCTTCGATCGTCCTGTGAATTGAATAGTTGTCCCTCGCAATTTTCCAACGCTACTCGCAGAGAAAGAAAATTTTCTCAAGGCGAGCGGATAATCCTAAAATATTAGTCCAAATCTTTCTTACTATTCCTTCAATGTGACAATCGTTGCACCGGCACCACCTTCGTTGAGTGCTGCCAGTTGGAAATTATTCACTTGCGCGTGGTCCGCCAAAAGATCATGAATCGCATTCCGCAACGCGCCAGTGCCTTTGCCATGAATAATCCGCACTCTCGGTAACCCTGCAAGAAACGCATCATCTATGTATTTATCAGTTTCCGCCCAAGCCTCATGGACTGTTTTTCCTTGCAGGTTCAATTCTGTTTTAACATTTCCTGTTTTGCTATACTGGACATCCAAAATTGAGGTAGAAAGTTCGCGTTTATTGTCTGCCGGATGCACAGGTTCAATTTCTCCGTATGACACGCGCATCTGCATGTTGCCAACCTTGACGAGCAGAGGCGTTTTCCCGTTTGAAACCGAGAGAACTTCGCCAAATTGGTTCAGGCTTTTCACGCGGACTTTATCACCGACTCGCACGTCAATTGCATCGGGGTGTGGTTTTGCCGATTGTTTTTGTTGCTGGCGACTCTCGTTCAGTTTCTCCTGTGCCCCTTCAATACGAGTAAAAGCACCGCTGACACTCTCTTTTGAGGCATTCTCTCGTCGTACTTCTGCTATCGTCTGTTCAACAAGTTTACGAGCCTCCTTGAGAATCGTAACGGCTTCCTGCTCGGCTTGATAGCGAAATTCTTCCCGTTCCGCCTCAATCTGGTTGGCTAGGGCTTCGTACTTTCTAGCCTCCGTATCCGCCACACGGAGTTTGTCCTGCACCATCTCACGCTCAACGTCAAGTTCGTTTTGGGACGCCTGCATACTGACGATGAGATCTTCTACAGCAACGGTCTGGTTACCTGTGTACGCTTTAGCGGCATGAGTAATTGCGTCAGGCATACCTAACCTTTGTGCAATTTTGAAGGCGTTACTGCTCCCGGGCACGCCAATCTGCAGGCGATAGGTGGGCTGCAGCGTCTGCCAATCAAATTCCATTGAGGCGTTTTCCATACCTTCCTGTGCATGTGCGTATGCCTTCAGCGCACCGTAGTGCGTTGTCGCCACAGTGCGAACCTTACGCGCCGCCAACCAGTCCAAGATCGACATACCAAGCGCTGCACCTTCCGTTGGATCCGTGCCTGCGCCAATTTCATCCAACAGCACCAGTGAATTCTCATCCGCTTCTTTCAAGATGGAGATAATCTTGGTAATATGGGACGAAAAGGTGCTGAGATTCTGTTCGATACTCTGTTCGTCACCGATGTCAGCGAACGTTTGGTCGAAGACCCCAACTTCACTGCCTAGCTTTGCAGGGATGTGTAATCCAGACTGTGCCATGAGCGTGAGTAAGCCAACCGTTTTGAGGACAACAGTTTTCCCACCCGTATTCGGTCCGGTGATAATCATGGTGTGAAATGTGTCGCCTAGCGTTGCATCAGTTGGTACAATCCGCTCTGGCAGGTTAGGATCGCGTTCCTCCGCCTTCAATTTTGCACTGTCTCGAAGATTCATTTCAAGGAGCGGATGTCTCGCTTCTACCAATTTGATGGCACCCCGCGTGTTAAACACTGGCTCGACGCCGCTCAGTTCTATGCTTAATTGTGCTTTTGCTCCTAGGAAATCCAGTCCCCCCAAGATGTCCAAAGCAAGTTCTAACGATGCCAGATGCTCACGAACCAAGTCGCTGAGTTCGAGCAGAATACGCCGTATTTCTTGGCGTTCCTCATCTGCTAGTTGGTGCAGCTCGTTGTTGAGATCCACAACACCAAATGGCTCGATGAAAGCGGTCGCTCCACTTGAGGATTGCCCTTGAACAACGCCGGGGAAATTGTGCTTTGAATCCTGTTTAATGGGAATGACGTAGCGATCGTTGCGGGAAGTGATAACGTGTTCTTGGATAGACCGCTGATGGTTGGGAGATTGAAGGAAACTCTCTAACTTCGATTGAATGTTTGTTCGTGTATGCACCAATTTTCGGCGAATAGATCGTAGCGCCGGACTAGCGTGATCAAGCACCTCACCATCTGGACTGAGACATCTGTCAATAGATTCGGTCAGTTCGGGGAAGGTCGGAAGATTACGAACAATCGAGGAGAGCTTGGGGAAATCCTTGGGGTTTCGCCTTTTAACGGCTCGCTGGACATTTTGAGCGGCTGCCGCCACACGACCAACGCTAAGCAACTCTTCCACTTCCAGAATGGCACCCGGCTTGGACACTTTATGGAGCGTCGGGGAAATATCCTTCAGACCTTGCAGCGGAAAACCGTTGGAAGTCTGGTAGAAGGTTTTCGCTTCGCTGCATAAGCGCTGCTGATGACGAATCGTATCAAGCTGCTGGAAGGGTTTCAGCTTTGCTGCCCGTGATGCTCCCAGTTCGGAATGCGCATACTGCTTAAGCAATGCCTTCAGCTTATCATATTCTAAGACTTTTTCAGTGTGAGGTGATATCATAAGACTGACCTCATTCGCTGAATTGACCGAGTTTCCATACGATGGGCAAATCAATCTGCCCCAACAACTTCACCGCTGCACACGTTGAAGTTTATCACGGTGGAAAAGTGCTTTTTCATAGAGCGAACGGTGCGGCGCAAATCCAAAGACTTTTTCATAGAAACTACGCCCACCAAGACCGACCGCTTGCACATAGTAGTACAAAGGATCGCGTCCTTCTGACTCAGCGCGCCGAGCATCGCGCAAGTTTATCAGAAAATCGTTTGCATTTTTTTCAAAGCGATTAATAGTCTTGCGTCGTTCGTCGGTGAGTCCGCCATGAATATCTTTATCAACTTTGTAGTCATGAATCGCTTTGGCATAAGCAGCAAACGCTTTATGATAGTTGCCTTCATTTTCCAATCCTTCAGCGGCTGTTACACTCGGTGGCTGCGGAAGGCTCGCAATCAGTGCCTTTGCTCCGGGAATTAAGTCACGGCTTTTCTGCTGAATCGCTTTTTCCAGATTAGCCTTAAAGAGATCTATAATATCTTTATAGATTGCTAGGGCATAATCAAAATCACCGAGTTTTTCATAGCAACGCGCTTGACCCAACTGTAAATCTGAAAAGGCGTAATCGCGCATGGCAATCTGAGGCAACTTATCCTCTGCGGGGGTATATGCCTCAAGTGCTTTTTGGTATTCGCCTTTCTGTTCATAGCAGTTGCCAATCGCTTTTTGAGCGTATAAAGCGAGAATCTGGTTTTCCGGTTGGTGCTCGTTCACAACCATTTGAAAGTGGGAGATTGCACCGTCATAGTCCCCTTCATAATAGCGCGCCTTTGCATAATTGTATCGTGCTTTGTCCGCGACAGAAGTCTCAGGGTATTTCTGGAAAATGGTTTGAAGTTGGGTCTCAGCAATTTCAAATGGCTTTTCTGTTCCATCCGCCTCAAACCAATCGGTCTCGGCTTCCTGATATTTCTCAATGGCTTCGGTATATTTCAAAAAGGCTTCTGCGCGTGCGGTCTGTTGCTGGTGCTGGTAAAAAGCAAAACCACCTACCACCAAGATAACTATTGTTGCACCAATAATAATTGATTTTAGGTTTGTCTTGAGGAATTCATAGACCTGCAGCGTGCTATCAACAAACTGATCGCTTTTTATATCTTCCTTTGTCAAACGTCTACCTTGATCCATCTACTTTCTCTCGAACCTCTCAGGCGCACGGTTTGGGTGTATGGTGTCCACAAGTCCCACACATCGGCATATCGGTTGTTGGTGTACCTACGGTATCTAAGTTCCCAATCCCGAAGACAGAAAACAGTTGTGTGGTATCACTGCTTTCACATTCAGGGCAGGAGGGAGATGATTTCTGTTGAATCGAAGCGAAAAGTTTCTCAAACGTATTATCACACTGCTTGCAACGAAATTCATAAATTGGCATTTCGCTCCCCTTACAAAACAAAGCATCGATGTGTGTAATTCAGGCATCCAGAACAGATAAGCGGGTGACGGGACTTGAACCCGCGGCCCTCAGCTTGGGAAGCTGATGCTCTACCACTGAGCTACACCCGCCCGGAAAATTGCTAAATTATACTGATTGACTTATCACATTGTCAAGGAATTTAGCACCGGGCAGACTATAGATTGCCCTCTTTTTTAGTTTATTATCTTCACTCCAAGCTAAGAAACGATAACTCCATCTTTTTGGCTGACTCGATTTTGCTGCGGTAGAGGGGTTCCTAACAACGGCGCCTTCACAACAATTCGGGCATTTCTCCCAAGTTCACCAAACGCTTTTTGAAGGGCATCGTCAAAGGAGGGCGTCGCATAAGCAAAACTGTAAGAATATGCTTGCTCTTCAGCCATTTCAGTTACAATAAACTCCGTCCCCGCTCAATAGCACGGCGATGCCTCCACGACATACAGGTACTGCGTGGCTCTCCCTCGCGTCGGGTTAAAATTAGAAAGACTCGATTTCTCACTCCAATTTGCGTGCCTACTTGACAATCCCTATCCGCCGTACCGCAGCATAATCCCCCGCCCAAAGCTGATAGAAATAGACACCACTTGTCACCAATTCTCCGCGTTCTCAAACGCCCTAGCAATGAGGACTAGATCTTGGAGGTCGATCACGCCATCCCCATTGATATCCGCGCCACCCTCTGCGGTCTTCCCAAAGTTTGAACCGACGAGGACCAAATCTTGGATATTAACGACGCCGTCCTGATTGACATCCCCTGTGAGGTGTGGGAGTTCCCACAGGAGGATTGTCCCGTCCTCACTCCCACTTGCGAGCATAGTACCATCTGGACTGAAGGCTACATTATTGACCTCACCCGCATGTCCAGTAAGAGTGCGCCGATGCGTCCCCGTAGCAACGTTCCACAGCCGTACCGTCTTATCCTTGCTTCCACTTGCGACTGTATTGCCGTCTGGACTGAGTGCGACGTTTAAGACCGCCCCCGTATGCCCAGTGAGGGTGTGCCGATGCGCCCCCGTAGCAACGTCCCACAGCCGTACCGTATTGTCTGGCCGCCCTCCACCACTTGCGATTGTGATGCCAGCCGGGCTGAACGCTATACTTTCGACCCAACCCCTATGCCCAGTGAGGGTGTGTCGATGCGTCCCCGTAGCAACGTCCCACAGCCGCACCGTCTTATCCGTGCTTCCACTTGCGATTGTAGTGCCGTCTGGACTGAACACTACGTTTTCGACCCAACCCCTATGCCCAGTGAGGGTGTGCTGATGCGCCCCCGTAGCAACGTCCCACAGCTGCACCGTCGTGTCATTGCTTCCACTTGCGATTGTAGTGCCGTCTGGACTGAATGCTACACTTTCGACCCAACCCCTATGCTCAGTGAGGGTGTGCTGATGCGCCCCCGTAGCAACGTCCCACAACCGCACCGTATTGTCTGGCCACCCACCACCACTTGCGATTGTGGTGCCATCCGGGCTGAGTGCGACGCTTAAGACCGCACCCCTATGCCCAGTGAGGGTGTGCCGATGCGTCCCCGTAGCAACGTCCCACAGCCGTACCGTATTGTCTGGCCGCCCTCCACCACTTGCGATTGTAGTGCCGTCTGAACTGAACACTACGCTTTCGACCCAACCTGTATGCCCGGTGAGCAGGGCGACTTCTTGATGCGTCGTCGTATCATACACCCAAATACCGATACTACCGGCAACCGCAAGACCAGTTCCATCAGGTGAATAGGCAATATTACCTGTTATGCTGCCTTGACCGAGCCGCGCTTGGGCACTTTCGGGTAAATCCCATTGCGTGTAGTCTTGTGCAAAACTGGTTGGTACAAATAGCAATAAAAAAATCAGGAAGGTCACTGCAGTTTTCAAATATAACCTCCTTTTTGGATGTTGATTGCTCAAGTAGGCCCCATTGTTAAAACCCAACTCATACAAAAATAAGTTAGATGGTTGAGAGTCACCAAAGATGCTTTGGTGCTAAGATGCTGCAGCAGGTGTCGCATCATCGACTCTGATGAGGTCGTTTTGAATCCCGATCTTATCAGGTTGGAACGACAACTGATAGCTTGGGTTTTAATAACAACTAAGAGATCCGCACCTTCTCCCCGGTTTCCGCGCTCAAATAAATCGCGTCCAACAATTTCATGAACGTCAATGCAGTGGTAGGTGACACATCGGGCGGGTTTGTCCCACGAATTGCGCCAGCGAAATCGCGGATCTCTCCGTCGAAATCGCCGTCGCTATGTGCCACATATTCGTCAATGAAATCGTCACCTTCGGTGTAGATCGCACCGAGCAGTCGACGTGTTCCCGTGCGCTTTGTTCCCGAAGGCTGGGAGGTGGATTCCTGCTCGATTGTCCCAATTGTGCCTAAAATTCGTATACGGAGATCCCACGCACGATCTTTCCATGTTGGAGTGACGGAGGAGGTGTCCATCTGGATTGTGATACCGTTGGAGCATCCCACCAGAAAACTGAGGTAATCCTCAGAATGATGGTCCACCTCTAGTGTCGTTGGAAATGCATTATGACTGACAGCAAATGCCCATTCGGGTTGTGGACAGCCCATCAGAAACCACGCCTGATCGAGATAGTGTGAGCCGTGTTGACCCAACGCACCGCCCTTTAATCCCCACCGATACAGCCAATCTCTGCCCGGTCCCGGTTCATGGTTGACCCCGCGTTCCCGGTAATGATAGTGCACCCGCGCGTGGTATACCTGCCCGATTTCTCCTGCTGCGATGATTTGACGGGTCTTTTTATTTTCTGCTTCATGCCGCATGAAGTAGGAATATACAAGGGTTTTCCCGGTGGATGCCGCCACTTCGTTGATCTCCTCCACATCGGCGGCGCTGCGACCGTGCGGCTTCTGCACCAACACATGCTTACCCGCATTCAACGCATCGATTACCATCGGCTTCCGCACATCAGGAGCTGTGGCAACTCCGACCGCTTCTACCTCGTCGTCTGCAAGCAATTCCCGATAGTCGCCATATATTCTGGAAACACCGTTATCGGTAGCAACTTGTTGAGCAAGCTCCTGATTCAGGTCAGCAACCGCCCAAGCGGTGGTATCATCGCCCGCCTTCGCCCCTTCTACCCATGTCCGACCAACCCTGCACCCGATTACACCGATTTTGATTTTGTCTGCCATGATGATACACTCCCTTCACATTTTACGCATCATCAGCTAGCAACTGAGGAAGATGCGTTTTCATTAAGTTATCTTGCGGTTGGTAACCGAGAATTTCAACAGCACCACTAATATCAAGATAGCTCTGTTGGTAAGCGGTCGAATTGGCAGACCTGCCATACGTGATGAGAAATTTCACGGGTCCTTCATAATCGACTGCACATCCAAAAAGTTGTGCACAGTCGCGTGGTGTTAGGAGGGTGCTACAGGTGCGTAAATGCTCCGCTTCATACCCTCCTGTAAACGTACCGATACGGACACTGATGAAGCGCATGTCAAACTCATTGACAAGGTAGCGTCCGGCAACCTCTGCCATCCCTTTCATCGCCCCGTACCAACCATCGGGATTGATCTGTTCCGCTGTCGAGAATCGCGGCGGTGAACTTATATGTTCGTTCCAACCGGTGACGTGGTTTGTCGACGCAAACACAATCTTCTGGACACCCTCTTCACGGGCAGCTTCAAATAGCAGCATTGACGCCCCAATGTCGGTCACTTCGCCCGGTATTTTGCCAAACTGATCTTGCCGCACAAGCGCGAGGTGGACGACGACATCCTGATTCTTGCATAGCTCACGCATTCGCTGATAGTCCCGAACATCTCCCAGTTCAACGCGGGATTTTGTGCTAGCAGCCTCCCTGAGATCTACCAATGTCAAGGTGTATTTATCATCCTTTTCCCATGCTCCCCACAATGTACTGCCGACTTTGCCTGCTGCACCAGTAATGAGCACCCGTTGTTTTTGAGCCATATCCATCTTGTCCCTTTCCGAGTATGAGATAACTGTGGTCATCCCCCAGTAATATTGAATGCAAAGCATAGCACGCTTTGAAATCGTTTGCAAGCGGAATTTATGAAGGTGTTGAAACGTCCTAATCATGCTCTATCGATTCATTTCACAATTGACAAAAAAATAGGAAAGGGTTATAATCATCTGAATAGTTATTTCTTAGGAGATTTGAATGCATTACAAGGGGCTAGAACTAGATCCGTTTCAGGAGGAGGCGATTCATGCAATAGATCGGAATCATTCCGTGCTTGTCTCTGCACCAACAGGGGCGGGTAAAACCGTGCTCGCCGAGTATGGTATTGAAAAATGTATGGAGATGGGGCGTCGCGTAATCTATACGGCACCGATTAAAGCCTTGAGCAATCAAAAGTATCGAGATTTCTACCAAGTTTATGGTGATCAGGTAGGAATTGTGACTGGCGATGTGGTCCTAAACCAGTTTGCTCCAGTGCTGTTGATGACAACGGAGATTTTCCGTAACACAATCTTTGATGATATTACCCGCTTGGACGATGTAGAATACGTCATTTTCGACGAAATCCACTATATCAACGATATCGAACGGGGAACAGTTTGGGAAGAGAGCATCATTTTTGCCCCTCAGAATATCAAGTTTATCTGTTTGAGTGCAACAATCCCAAATATCAACCAATTTGCCGAATGGATGCGATCAGTCCGAGAGGTTGAGATTGATGTAATTGAGGAACTAGAGCGACCGGTTCCTCTAGAGCATCATCTCTATTTGGAAGGATACGGCATTGGCGACCTTGAAACCTTACAACGAATTCAAGAGTCAATAATTTACGACGACTCCTACCATAGTGCCGACGATAACCGTCACGATACCGAGCCGGATAGAGTCGATGGAGAGGCACTGCATAGACTCACTAACGTAGATCTAATTCCCTACGTTCAAAATCAAAACCAACTCCCCTGTCTCTACTTCTGTTTTAGTCGCAAGGTATGTGAGCAAAACGCAGCGTATTATGCCAAACGGACTTTTCTGACCCCTGAACAGCGGAAAGAAATTCTTCATCTGTTTGACCTGCTATGCACACAATTCAGCATCCGAGACGAACGCAATATCCAAGCTTTTCGCCACCTTGTTTCTAAAGGTGTTGCATACCACCATGCGGGTATGCTTCCGACATTGAAAGAGGTAGTCGAGCGACTATTCACCTCTGGACTGATTCAACTGCTTTTCACGACCGAGACTTTTGCGGTTGGTATTAACATGCCGGCATGCACGGTGATATTTGAAAGTTTAGAGAAATACGATGGCATCAATTTCCGCTACCTGAAAGCGCGTGAGTATCATCAGATGTCTGGCAGGGCGGGACGGCGTGGTATTGATCCGATTGGTTATGTTTACGCCCGAGTTTTTCCAAAATTTGCACACGTTGGGAGTGTCCAACGAATCACTTCCGGCAAAATTGAGCCAATCGAAAGTCAGTTTAATCTCTCCTATTCAAGTATCCTGAATCTTTATGATAATTATGGAGATGCCATCTACGATGTATGCACCCAAAGCTTGAACAATTTTCAAAATCTAGAGCGGGTGCGGAAGACAGAGACACAGATTCAACACACAGCCGCAACACTGAACCAACTCTCCAAGCCAACTTGTATCCATGACGGCGTTGAGGCATTTGATCAGATTGGCGGATACAATAATCTCCGGAACAGAATCACTGAACAGCGCAAACTCCTGAAAATAGAACGTCGTGCACTCAAGCGCAAAGGGGGCAAACGGAAACGTAAGAAAGACCTACGCCAGAAGTTTATCCGGTCCGAACGCCAGTTGCGGCAAATTGAGACAACAAAAAATAAAAATCTCTGCCATAACTGCGAACAATTCAAAATCTGCAATCACAGTCACCGCAAAATCATACAAGCTGAAAACCGGATTGAGAGACTTCAGGATAGGAAAACTCTCCTTGAAAGTTATCAGCGCAAACAGATTACTTCGCGTTTGAAGATCCTCAAAGAACTTGGATACATTGATGGTTCCGGATTACTCCCACGTGGGAAGATTGCATCACAAATTTACGGCTATGAAATACAAGTGACTCAACTCCTTTTCAAAGGCTTCTTTGAAAACCTAGGTGAAGATGAAATCAATGTGCTCGCAATGGCAATTGTTTGCGAAGACAGAAAAGACTGGGGATACTACAGAAAGCTCGAAGATAAGAAAATCAGAAGGTTACTCCGAACAGCGGACAGAGAGATTGAGTCAATCCGAATATACGAGGAGCAGTATCAAGTTGATCCTGTGACCCCTAAGCTAGTAACAAAGATGAGCACGGCGATGCTTGCATGGAGTCAAGGCTGTGAGTTTGAGACGCTGCCCCAATATGTGAACTTAGCTGATGGCGATTTTGTGCGAGCGTTTCGACTTGTGATAGATCTGCTCCGGCAGGTACGCCGGGCAGCAGTTGGACACAATGCGCTACTGGACAAAGTGGATCGCTGCCTCGACAAAATCAATCGCGATGTAGTAGACGCTGAACGTCAGTTGCGCGCTGGTCAGGACGCGTTATGAACATCGTCAGTGGACTTTCCTCTTGCCCGCAGACTTACATTATGTTACAATAGTTAATATATGTTTACTATTATGTGAACCCAACGACTTGCACACCCTTTAACCAATGGAGAAAGAACATGGCGAATCAAGAATTTGAACTCACTACAACATTACGAATTCGACCCGCCGATGCAAACGATGCGAGAGCTTTGGAACAGTACTGCTTTACCGGCAAAACTACAGAAGACATTGACCAAGAATTACAGGACGATCTCTCACGGACGCAGAAGGGAGAGGTCTACCGAATTGTCGCCGAAGCGAGCGGACATGCGATCGGAAACATCCGGCTTGAGCGGCACCCCCTCGACCCCGAAATTGGAGAGGTGGGCCAGTTGGCGGTATCTGCGCCCTTCCGTCAGTTCGCAGTCGCAGACAGATTAATCGACTTCGCTGAACAGGTTGCAGAAGAAAATGGCATAACAACGCTTCAGATTGAACTCTCCCGGTCCGAGGAAGCAATCATAAACGCTTACAAAGGATGGGGATTTGATGAACGTCCCATAGTTACATTGCAAAAAACAGTCGGTGCTTCTGATACGGAGAGCACTGCCGAACAAGAAGCATCCACCGACGAAACTTCTGAACCAGAAGAAAACGCTGAAGAAACTCTTCAACTCGAAGAATCCTCTGAAGATTCGGAGGATGCCACCGACGATGGAGGACAACAAAAACTGTTATAAGCATGTGTAAAATTTTGCTTTTTACGCCTGCTTCATCAATTGGAGTGAACAATGCAAAAATATTTCAAGTTAACTATCGTTACAATCAGCATCGCCGCTTTTCTTATCAGTTGCGGCAGCCAAAATCCGTACCTTTCTAAGGGAAAAGAACTAATCAAATCTGACAAACGACGGAAAGAGGAACGTGCCGCTCAGCAATTCAAGTTGGCGATCCAACACGAGCAAGATAATGCAGAAGCACACTACCTTCTTGGCTACTACGATTCTGAGTTATTCTACACAGATGGCACCCCAGAAAAGGCGAACGCATCAATCGAAGAACGGGGTAAGCACATGTTTCAAGCTTACCAAAACGACAAGCGAAAATACCTCGAAATCCTTGTCTTCGAGACGCTAAGAAACCGTGAGCCTGATGTTCAGAACGCAGCGCTAGATGCACTCAAGCGCATCTACCAACAAGCTGACCGAAAAAAGTTACTCAATTCCTTGAAAAAAGCAATCAAGTCCAAGGATAACCGCGACAGACACGATGCCCAATGGGTGTTGGCATCCCTTGGCAGAGATCACCCCGCAGAGATTGTGCCGATTCTTATAGACTTGCTAGAATATAAACGCAGGGAAACCCGTTTGAACGCTATCAAGGCACTTGGTGCAATCGGGGATGAAAGCGCAATCCCGGTATTAGTAGGGGTAGTCAACTCTGGTTCAGCTAAACGAGAAAGAGATAGGGAAGACCCAGAAATACGGGGTCTTGCCGTCGAAGCATTGGGTAAAATCGGCGGTACTGCCGTAGAAAAATTGGTCGAGGTTGTCGAGAACAAGGGTTCCTCAATGCGCGTTGATGCGATTCAGGCGTTAGAACAACTCGGTGATGAAAGAGCAGTTAAACCATTGCTAGAGGTGTTAGGCGAACAGGGAAACCGAGAAGTCGTTGTCAACTTCTGACCCAAAAATTAAAATTCCCCACGAGAACCTTGGGACGAAACAGTTCTTCCGACTACCAACTTGGTCGTAAAGTTGTTCGGTATAATGAACATCCCACAGATTATTCTGAACTGATTTTTAACGTGCTGAGAAACTCTACTCGAAAAATATGTATGAAAGGGATCTTATGATTTGGAAAATACAACTTAGCCTGCTCTTAATATTCACAATTTTATGTGTTGCCGGGTGCAGTGATAACCGTCATTACGACGATCAATTGCAAATGGAAATTCTGCAGTTGGATAGCGATCTAGACAACCGTTGGTCAACAACTGGCGTGGTCGTAGTTGACGTAAATGCAAACGGTCCCGCAGGTCGAGCCAACCTTGAGAAAGGCGAACTAATCTCCTACGTAATTGGCGAACGAACAATTCGCAGTACAGGAGATTTTAACCAAGCGGTCAAGAGTGCAATGAAAGAGGACAACAACTTTATCCTTAAGCTGACAGATGGTAGACAAATCCGGTTGGCTGTCCGAAGAAGAGGCGATAAAGTTGGATTAGAAGTTGATGGAACACGCGTTAGCAAAGTCACTTCCGGAAGTCCCGCTGACACAGGCAACATCAAAGTGGGTGACATAGTCCAAAGCGTAGTTGATGAGCGAAACATTCAAACCATTAAAGACTATAAGAAAGCACTCAACGAATTTGCAAAGCATGATTCTAAAGTTACATTCCGCACAATTGAATTAGTTGGTATTAAGATTGGCACCGTTAATGCACTCGGTAACTTGGGAGATGTGCGGGCTGTTGAGCCATTGACCGCGCTTTTGAAGACCGAAGGCAGTACCTTGCGTCAACCGGCTGCAGAAGCCTTAGAACGTCTTGTTGCCTTGAGTCAACTGAATACTCTGTTCCAGCAATTCCAACAAGCCAACGTTGACGAGTTACCTGCCGACCAACTGAATCCACAGCAGCGTGAATCTGCTGAAATCTTGGGGCTGCTCACGAGCGATCTCGAGAACAACCTCGCTACCCTCAACGATCCATTCGGCACACAATTTCGACATAGATCCGAAGCCTTATACCAGAAGATAACCGATGGACAGATGGTAGAATTGGGACGCAAATATATTAAGCGTGAGGTTGAGTCAAATCAGGAGATTCGACGGGCTTGTATCTCCATTTTGGGACACCTCAAACCGACCTCTGCTATTGAGGATCTGATTGCCGTGATGGAAGACAGCATGGAGGTTCCCGGCATCCGTTTCAAGGCAGGGCTTGCACTGAGTCAGATTGGCGAGGATTCCGTTGATGCACTCATTGCTGCCTTTGATCGTGGTGATGCGAGTGTGAAAGATATCGCCGCTTCAGCGCTCGGCAACATCGGTGGGAACAAAGCACGGAACATGCTAATCAACGCTCTCAAAACGACAGATAACCCAACGATTAAATTGACCCTCGCCGATGCCGTTGCCAAAGTCGGTCGCTCTCCTTCAATTGAGGCACTTCGTCTTCAGCGGGAGGGGCTTCCAGAAGGAAGCGGTTTAAGAACATTTCTCAATGAGCTGCAGGTATTACTGTTTAACGTTGAGTTAAAATATCAAACCCATCTGAACAGTGAAAATATCTCAGCAGAGTTGCGACAAGAGTTCAAAAATAACAAAATCCCGCTTTCTCAAAACGCCATCCTTTCGATTCAAAAGAAAGATAGCGAGTGGTGGATAGATGATAAAGACAATAAACGAATGTACATTGTCCGTAAAGAAGCCCGCAGGGAAGAAGGTAGGCTCAACATCTATGAACCGCTTGATGCACAATCAGTGTCGTATTCAGTCGCAAACTGATCAACTGAGGTTTGGAGCATCACCACGTTTGAGGAAACGACTGTTTAATTCGATTGGTGAATTCGGATGCCTTTTGAGGTTTAGGAGATGTGGATAACGGGTTTGCCCTTCAAGAAAATAAATACCAGTCTGTAAGCTAACTTCCAACCACATGAAAATTGGCGTTACCTCCGATCTGCATACCGATGTCACCCCGCTCAATAAACAGATTCTTCCGCATATCGTCGAAGCAGCTGAGAAAGCAGGCTTGGATATCTTTATCCTCGCTGGCGATCTATCCCCCAACCTGCTTGAACTTGCCAACATCCTGAATGCGTTCACCGAATCCGGCTTGAATTGTCCAAAATTATTCGTTTCCGGAAACCACGATATTTGGATTAGCGAACATCCCGATATGACAAGCGAGCAGAAATACGATGCTATCGCGGTAGTCTGTCGTGAGTGCGGTTTCCATCCACTGGATGCCGCGCCCTTCGTTAAGAACGGCATCGGATTCTGCGGTACAATCGGGTGGTATGACTACTCATTTCGATGCAAGGAATACAATTTTTCAGAGGAGGCATACGCGTCCAAACAGTTATCGGGATCCGTTTGGAATGACTCAAATTATGCAAAATGGGATGGAACAGACCCGGAAATGGCTCACCGATTTGAGGATAAGTTGCGGGACCAGATCCGTTCAATCAGAGACACCGTCTCACAAATTATTGTGACAACCCACCACGTTCCCTTCCAAGAGTGCGTCCACTCTCGCGGAACATTGCCGTGGGATTTCTTCAGTGCATACATGGGGAGTCAGGGACTCGGCAAGACATGCCTTGAAGAACAGCTCGTCACGCACTCTCTCTTTGGACATACACACACTCTAATCCGGCAGCAAATTGGCAACATCACCGCAATCTGCTCTCCAATTGGCTACCTGTATCAGTCCCCCGCATGTGATTTAGCCACCTATGCCCAGGAAAGACTTACCTGCTTTGAACTCTGACTTTCGATACCTGACAAACAGTTTGTGATCCAAGTTACGGAATCGCGGAATGGGGATTTGTATCATTGAAACGACGTGAAGAATCCAATCGTAACAATCTACTAAATGATGATGTGTAGCACATGATTCACCACGGCTATCCGCAACCGTAACGAGGAGGCAACACCCGCATGAACCGTCTGAGCCAACAAATCAGTGATTCCACGGTACTGAATCTATGGGGTTTTTACGTTTTCCGTTTGATACTCTACGCATTATGTTGCCTCCATCTGTTTGACATTTGGACCCTAGACGTTCACGCAAATACAAACGCTAGAACCGATCAGACTGGAATTACCGTCGAGTTTGATCTTCCAAAATTTGAGGTTTCGACACTTAAACGGAACGGGGTTCGGTATCAGGCAGTCAGCTTTGAAGGAAGTGGATTTACCAGCGAAGCGGGAAATCCACGACTCCCGGTGTCGCGCTTGATGCTCGGTGTGCCGCCAGACGTCAAGTTTCAGGTCGAAATCCTTCATACCACTACAGAGACACGGTCCGGTTATCGCATCCCGCCTGTACCACACAAAGTTCCTAAGTCCAGCGGTGAAAACTCTCCCACCTTTTCCCAGCCTGAAAAATTCCAAACACTCGAAGAGGAATGGCGTGAAGATGGTCCCGCTTACAGGTCCAACATCAATTATCCGAAAACCGCTGCACAGGTTGTTTATGACGGTTATATCCGTTCCCAACGGCTGCTTTATCTAGAACTCCGTCCAGTCCAGTATCAACCAAAATCGAGGAGGTTGCGGATTCACTCTCATATGACCGTCCGTGTCCGTTTTATACATCAAGGTTCAGATAACAGATTTCAGAGCGCCAGTACCTCGCCTTCTCAATTTACGACCACAGAACCCGCTTCATTTGAGCGGATGTATCAAAACTTCCTGTTAAACTACGATGCGGCTAAACAATGGCGCATTCCACCAACGGGAACGGCTGCTGCGCCGTCCACTTCGGATCCCGAACGCAGCATTGGGGCAGGTCCCACAGTACAGGAACAAGCAAATGGAGAACGGTATAAGATTCTTGTCGATAAAACCGGTATCTATCGCCTAACGAGCAATGATTTACGTCGAAAATGGGGGATTGATTTGAGCGGACTGGATCCGCGGCGTTTGCATCTTAGGACGCACGGCAGGGAGATTCCAATATACATTTATGGTGAAGAGGATGGGCGCTTTGACCGCGGCGATTTCATCGAATTTCTCGGCATAGATGCGAAGAGTCGGTATACAAGGTGGAATGTCTATTGGCTCGGTGCTGAACGCACGCGGGGCGCGCGTATTTCCGAAATCCATGCCAGTCCTAATGACCCAACAGCAAAGCTGATTCCTAGCTTCCGCTCAAAACTGTACTTTGAAGAAGACCATTTCCACAATAACCTGCGACATGCTGAACCCCGAGATGTTTCACCAGATGACAAGCACGGTTGGTTTGGAGCGCTCGATTTCTGGTACTGGACCGGTGTCAAAAACTTGGCTGATGCAAATGAAGTAGATCTCGAATTTTCGCTTTACGATCTCACGCAGAGCTTCGATCCACCGAGCATCCGCGTCACCTTGCAAGGCGGAACACCAACCGATCACGAGGCTCTAGTTTCAATTAACAATATTCGGATTGATGAGGTGAAGTGGCCAAGCCAAGATGTTGCTACAGTTGATAAAACACTACGGGTCTGGAACAATTTGCGGGATGCAACCAAGGGCGAAAAGAATGCGATTACCCTCGCTCGAATTGATACTACAGAAGAAGAAAATACCCTAGCCTTTTCTCATCACATTTATATTAATTCTTTCGAGGTCGAGTATACGCGCCTGCTAAAAGCAGTCAACGATTCTCTTGAATTCACCACACCTGCTACCACCGACCCACACAATGCCCGCATACGACGTCGATTGGAATATACTATTCAGACCTTCCTTTCACCAGATATAGCAATCTTTGAACATGATGGTCAGGTATTGGTTTCAAAGTTTCAAAACCTCAAGATTGAGCGTGTAGATCTGGACCGAGTTGAACGTAACCGTCTCCGCGAAATCTACCGAGTCAACGCCGAAGCCGATGGTACAAATCAATCTGTACTACAGGACATCCCGCGGGTTGCCTACAACGCAACGTTCCAAGTACGCGATGCACACGATGGGAAGTATATTGCAGTCTCTTCGGCGGGTGTACGTCAGCCAGTTCGGGTTGAGGTAGCGAGACAGAACGACCTGCTCTCTCCTAGCAATGGCGCGGATTACCTGATCATCAGTCATCCGGTATTCCTTGAGCCATCGAAAAGGTTGGCACGATGGAGATCAACGCTAAAGGGCGGTGGATATCGAACGAAGGTCGTTGATGTTACACAAATTTATGACATTTTCAGTAATGGCATGGTTAATCCACAAGCTATCAAGGACTTCCTGACCTATACCTATAACAATTGGCAATCGCCTGCGCTCTCTTACGTCACAATTATGGGAGATGGAACGTACGATCACCGTGGGATTGATAAGGAAGTCTATCCAGAACCGCCAGAATTGACGGGACACATTCCAACCCATTACATTTGGACCACCTCCTTCGGGAAAACCTCAGTGGATCATTGGTATACAACAGTAAACGGCATTGACGAACTGCCCGATTTCTACATTGGAAGATTGAGTGTGGAAACACTCGAGCAAGCTGAAAACCTTGTCGATAAACTCATCAACTATGAGGATAAACGACCCAACGGGAACTGGCGCCGCCGGATTCTTTCCGTAGCAGATGACGAAATCAATAACTCTAGCGATGAGATCTTCAAAAGAAGTTTAGCCTCGACTTCAAGAGATCAAGCGCTGCTCGGTTATGAAAACGTGCCGATCTACCTCGAAGATGTGAAGACGATGGTTGAGGCAAATAAAGCAGCTTACCCTGAGCTGCCACAACGGGTGGCGAAGGACATGATTATTGACGCAATGGGTGATGGTGCGGTTATTGCCCAATATGCAGGGCATGGTGGTCGAATTGTCTGGGCACATGAGGCAATCTTTGACAATCGGGCAATTGATCAGGTGAGTGAGACACCTCACCTACCATTTATGTTGGTGTTGAGTTGTTATAACGGCTATTTTGATGCACCCGGCGAACCAAGCATGGCGGAGAAACTGCTTCGAAAAGATAAAGGCGGAATTATCGCCATGTTGAGCGCTACACGCCTTACCTACGGCAGCGGTAACGACACACTCAATAATATCATTTTCGATATGATTTTCCAGCGAAATATACGGCAACTTGGACCCATCAGCTTCGACTCAAAGATTGAACAGATAATAGAAGACGGCCGTGGACAACTCGATGTCATGCTTGAGTATACACTCTTCGGCGATCCGGCAATGAACCTCGCCATGGCAGATTATGAGGTTGAGGCAGAAATTGAAACACAAACTGTTGCAGCAGGACAGTCTCTCAAAATCTCTCCGGGGCAGATTGGCGAAGTCACCTACGACCCTGCAATTAAGCAGAAACGGTTTACACCGATTGCAAATTTTAATGGACGGGTCTATGCAAAAGCAGTTTTTCCCGGCACTTATTCAACCGTTGAGGGAGAAGAAGAACCCTTAAAGGTGTACTCAGGTGGTGTTCCTGTCACCCAAGAAACAACTGTAGTAAATGGCAAATTCTCCGGCCTTTCCATCCCTGTGCCCAAGGGCATTAGTGCCGGCGAGGGGCATGTTGAATTTTATGCCGAGAGTGCAACCAGTATTGCTGCCAGCGGACGCTCATTTACCGTGCTTGTGCCGAAGATTCTCGATATACAACCGGAGCTTGTCGCTAGCAGCGCGGGCAGTGAACCTTCTCAATTTCGTATATCCGTACAGGTTTCCGATGAATTAAATGAAAAAGGGATCAAATCAGTTATCCTAGAGTGGCGAGATCCGGAGAAACGGGAAACGTTTGAAGAAGTGATGATCCAGGATACATCACGTGGCAACGGTTGGTATACAACTTCCAAGCCATTACCTTTACCAGCTAATCGAGCCGGCCTCCGATATGAGATTACGGTTGTTGACATTGACAGTCGACATGTCTATTCTGGGCGGCAGACATATCGCCCGTTTGTATTTCCTGACGTGCGAGTTACTCCCGGACTGGGATTTGCGGATCCGTTAATCTACTACGGCTATTCCCACGAAGATGGTGCTTGGATGATTAACGCAGATATTGAGCAAATTGAAGATCTCGAACTAAAAGAGAACCTAGAAGTCGCCTTTTTTGCAGGCCACCCCGATCGTGATGCGGATGGCGTTGTTGATACTAGTGCAAAGCTGCTTGGGAAAACGCAGATCCCTCCTAGCGCATGGCAGCGCAGAAATCCAGTAGAACCCCACAAAAATTCACTCAAGACCGAGGGTGAAACTGATAGCCTACAACGTCCCCGCGCTTTTCGCGCTAGACCTCTTAACACCAATTGGATTGCGACAGCAGCCCTTAAACATGAATTGTCGATCGGCAATCATGAGGTTTTTGTATATGTTGATCCCGTCTTCAATTCCACCGAAATGCCTTATGGGAAACTGCGCGAAGGCGATGAGAAAGACAATATTACATCGCGTCTCATTCCAGTTCAGAGCGTCCTCGTCGGTCAAAGAGATCAGCATATTTTTAGTCAAGATGCAACGATCGATTTCCGCATACCCGCTCACGCCGTTCCGCAACTTACCGTTTTGACAATCACACCGCTGAATAGCCAACAGCAGCCTAAACCGGTGAATTCATCGAGTCTCGTCCCTGTCACGCTGCCAAATGGGGAGGACACAGTAGCCTACAATGCGGTGCTGGACATAGCATCCTTGAATCAAACATTGCTGCAACAGCCAATAGCAGTGGAACTACGATTTGATCGTTTGGCATTGCAAGAAACAATTAAGGACGAGTTAGGATTAGAAGAAATCTCTGATCCAGCTCCGGATCAGATCGTGACGATTGATGAAAGTGCAGAGACAGTCGCAAAGGAAATTGGTATGTATTTGTGGGTAGATACGCTGAAAAACTGGGTGCGTCTGGATTCAGAATTAGTTACATCGTCTGACGGATTGATGCAAACCCAATCTACCCTCGCAAACATCAGTCCATCCAATCACGGTGATGGTGAGATCCACACGGTTAGAGTTGAGCCAGCCGCCGCACGGGTGGGTAAGTGGGTGTTGCTGTTTACATCGTCAGAAACTTACCGCTTACTAATTAGCGAAGAAGGAAGACCGCTCGAACTCGTCAATCCAGATCGGTTCGTGGATCCATCGTTCCAAGCACCAAGCATATTCAGCGACGGCGTTGCCATTGGAATAGAGTTCGGAGAGAATAATTTCCAGTTTGGAGATGTCCTCACGTTTCAAATATTTGGCAGTGGATCCAGCGGCTCCGATATAACATTCTTTGCCTCTTCTTTCCGCGAGGAAAATATTGGGAGAGGCAGCATCCAATATGTTAATCTTGAGGAAAATTCATCAATACCACCGGATCGCTGGGTTATCCTGTTTATTGATCCGGAACATTATCAGATTGAAGGAAAAAAGAATGGGCTTCTATCACGAAATGGTCAGCCTGCACGTGGTAAAGTTGGTAGCGAATTCGTTTATCCTGAATTCGGTCTACGCCTCAAGATATCAGCAGGTGAGCGAGAATTTGAAGCGGGAGATAGCTTCCAGTTTAGCACAAAAGAGACTGGACGAATTCGTGCTGAAGTGCCAATGCTTGGCACGTTGACATTAATGCAAAGTAACGATACGATTCCCCCCGACCTTCAATTAACAGTTGGAAAGCAGAATTTTATTGATGGAGATCCAGTTTCCTCGGAACCGTTCATCCAAGCGACACTTACGGACGACAACGGTATCGATTACATCACCCGTCCCGTCCATCTTGAAATCAGCCGGGATAATCAGCAATTCACACCAATATCAGAAACGGAATATCGACTGAACAACGTTTCAGGATCCAATCAGGTTAGTCTGAACTATCAATCACCTGAGCTGGAACCGGGTACATATCAAGTCCGCCTGAGTGCCAGCGATCTTGACGGGAACGCATCCGAGGAGGAGATGGAATTCCGGGTCCACAAAATCCTTCAACTGCTCCAAGCAATGAACTACCCTAACCCGTTCGGCGACAAAACCGTAATCACCTGTGAATTGACTGGAGCCGCTGATGAAATGACGGTTAAAATTTACAGCCTCTCGGGGCGGTTAGTTCGCGAGTTTACCGAACCGGCACGGGCGGGATTCACGATGATACCTTGGGATGGACAAGATAGAGATGGCGATGAAGTAGCAAACGGCGTGTACTATTGCAAGATTCGCGTTAAGATGGCAGGGGAGAAGGATTTGACCGAATACATCAAGATCATGAAGTTAAAGTAGAGCGAGACCAAATGATGCAGAGAAAACGAGAGAACGAGAAAACCAGACGACGAGTAGATTTTAACATAAAGGTGCTAAGGCGCAAATCCCGCGTAGCGAGGACTCCGATCGAATCGGAGGGCGCAAGAAAGAATTTTTATTACTTTCTGTTGCGTCTTCGCGTCCTTGCGTCTTTGCGTTTCTTTTTTTACCGTTTTCCCGTTTTCCCGTTTTCTGGTTTTCTCACTTGTCCACTTGTCCACTTGCCCACTCTCTGCATTCTCGTTGTCCTCTGTTGCCACACTGTTGCCCATGCTGCAGAAAAGTATGCGGGCGATTTTTTAACACTCGGCGTCGGAGCGCGACCATTGGGGATGGGCGGTAGTTTTGCAGCCATCGCCGATGATTCCACCGCAGCTTATTGGAATCCGGCTGGACTTGGGCGCTTGCGCCATTCCGAAGTAGCTTTTATGCACTCCAGTCTTGGCGAATTGGATAGTTACGATTTCGTCAACTATGTTCAGCCAATCGGTAGAGCTGCAGCGCTTGGGTTGAGTTGGCTACGCGTGGGCATTGACGATATCCCGATCACAACACTGCCACGCCCTGGGAATCCGGTCAGTCCAGCCAATCGTCCTAGACAGGTCGGTACTTTTAGCAGCACCGATAATGCCTTCTTCCTATCCTACGGCAAGAAGGTCGGGTTTAATCTAGGATCAAAGCGGTTGAACATGTTCCTTGGAGGCAGCACTAAATTAATCTACATCACTGCGCTAGGCAACACAAACGCGCTTGGCGTCGGTGGAGATATGGGCTTGCTCTGGACAACCCCTACTGAAAGATCCCGCCAATTGTCGATCGGTATCGTTGCACAGGATTTTTTCAGGACGAAGTTGTACTGGAATACGCCACCCGAAAATCCGGGGGAAGCGTCCAATGCAGACACGATTGAACCCAATCTGAAAATAGGTTTCTCCTACAGACAATCAATCAAACCCTTGAATAGCGACCTGTTGTTGACAGTTGATACCGATAGCTTATACTCCTTCGAAATGCACTACGGTGCTGAGTACATATTTGCAGAACTCTTATCGTTAAGGATTGGCATTCAAGAGCGGAAAGGCATTAATACGATCCGTTTAATGACGGCTGGGGCGGGGTTACGGCTTTCGTTTTTAAGTGGTGCTGCTTTCTCCGTGGATTACGCTTTCTTGAACAATAGTGAGTTGGGAAATAGCAATCGGATCTCTTTGATGACACGGTTCTGATTGGCTCATTAGTTTATCAGTACATTGATTCATTAATGAAACTCTGAACTAATGAACTTTGGGACCGAGGACGTATTTTTCTTGAACTTTCTGGCAAACATGATATAATTTTATTTCAGAATGCCATGCTTCAGCTTTGAAAATATGCCACTTGGAAATAGAGGAAACACACGCCCCTCTACACATCTGCTTCCACGCTTCTATCAACCAATGAACCGATGAACCAACAAAATTCCCTCATCTTTTTCCTACTTTTCGCCCTTATTCTCGGTATGGCTATATCTTTTCCAAGCCACTCCAATGAGAATGATGATAGCGATCTTTTCACCTTTGTGAGGTTAAGGTACAGTGGAAACAGCTGGTACGGTAACGGTTGGGATGTCGATTTGCCTGCCTCGGATAGAAATTTTATCCGAAAGCTCAACCAAGCAACAAACATTCCCGTTGCCCGTTATGAAAAGATTATTCCTGTCGGTTCCCCAGCGCTTTTCGACTACCCCTTTGCTTACATCTTGGAAGTTGGTACGCTCAACCTGACCAAGGCAGAAGCGGCAAACCTCCGTGAGTATCTACTTCGCGGCGGCTTTATCATGGTTGACGACTTCCACGGCGGGGCGGAATGGAACCATTTTTACCGCCAACTCAAGAAAATTTTCCCAGAACGTGAACCCGAAGACATCCCAATCACCCACCCTATATTCGACTGCTTTTTCGATATCGACACCCTCGTTCAAATTCCCGGAATAAGATCTCTATACAACGGACGCACTTATGAACGGCGTGATGGCTATCCTGCTTATTGTCGCGGTGTTTATGATGACCATGGCCGTCTAATGATGATGATTAATTTCAATACTGATCTGGGGGATGCGTGGGAACATGCAGCGGAGAGATTTTATCCACGCAAATACTCGGATTGGGCGTATCGTCTGGGGATCAATGCTGTGGTCTATGCGTTGACACATTAGCATGAAACGTGACTAGAACTTTCCAAAAACGCGCACAAAGGTTTCCATAAAGTTATCGTCGTTCACATCCGCGTTGGCGCGTTGATCGATGTATTGTGCGCCGATGTGGAGAAACAACTCCTTCTCGTAGGCGACAAAGCTCTTTTCCATCTCCGCTAGAAGGGCTTGACGAATAAAATCATTCCCATCATCAAGCATATCATTGAAGAATAGAACCTGTCCACCTCCAGTGATTTTGATTGTCTTAGTGAACTGGTAAACCACTTTGAGAATAAACGCAGCCGCCGCATCACGCACATCCGCCGCTTCAATCACGCGCAGTCGGATATTGCGTAAAGCCTTTTCACCATCGATCTCCCCAACCAATGCGAGATGTTCTAGACGATCTTCTGCCATCTGAAAACCGTTACGGATCGTGTACTTGAACATCGGCGTGATTTCGATCGATTTGGATGGTCGTATACGGTAGTTTGTTTTCAGGATGCCGACCTCGTAATGTCTGTTATCCCGGTCAAAATCGAAATTATATCGTAGTTTGAAGCGTCCCGTTGTGACCATCTGCCTAATCCCCGAATATTCCCAAGTGAGTTTAGCGGTGTTAATAAGATCATTCTGCATCAACAATGGATCTGTGCGTCGCTTCTCGACTTCTACGCCACCATCTATAGGAAAAAACGTCACGTCCCCTCTCGCTTCCATTCTTTCCACATCAGGTTGAGATCGGTAGAGTTGCCCTTCCTCCCGACTCAAGAAACCAGCAAAGTACCAAGTCTCATCGGGAATACGATCTTTTACCCACTTCAATTCGTTCTCGACAATCAAGGCAGCATCCTGAGAGAGATCCTTGTTGTAAACCACATTAGTGAACGCTTTTGTTGCCGTCGAAGAATAACGAAATGCTGTATCTCTGAGGTCCTTTTCAAACTGCAAGCCAACATCAAGATCTGTGGAACTTCCAGTCCGATTTGTCTTCCGTTTCATTAGCAGCCGCAGACCTCGCAAGCCAACATCAAATTCATAGTTGGGGTCTTTATCGTTTTCTTCCTCATCTCGGAGACCATTGTTGTTCTGATCCCTCTCGTCAAGAAAATCCTCATCGACATCAAAAAGTAGAATATCGTCCTCATAATCGAAGGTGCCGTTGTTGTTCTTATCAAGGTCGCCGGGAATAATCAGAGAAGGTGGATCTAGCCATGTGTTATCAGTGTACCGGTCCTGATCATCGTTATCCCCAACAGAGCGAGAGGCATCGAAACGGGGACCGACGCGGAACGCTTCCCCCTGAAAGATTGTATCCCCAACAGTGCGAAATGCCTTGAACACTGTCGTCGTCGCTTCAAAACGCGAACCGAGATCCTTCCTCAACGCACCTTTTGGCGTCGTAGCAAACTCTGCCTTTAGACCGTAGTTAGCAAAGTTGGTTTCCATGTCCAAAGCCCATACCGGTGTATCACGGAAGTACCAAGAAGCCCCCAACTTGGATTTCCCGAATTTCGTCACTTCACGTATGCCGATGCCAGATCCCTCTACATTGTCTTGACCGATTACCGGGTTGAGCAGACCGGGGACCATTAAGATCATCCAATCGGTGCGTTCGGAGCGCACATCCCAGCGTACACCTGAAAGGTCAATCTGATCGAAAGTAAACTTCGTAAAGGTGGTAGGAACCTCTCCCAAACTCAAGATGTTTTTGACATTACCGGCGGTCTCCTCAATAATCATGACGCTGTGGAAACCGCGCCGAAACACACGGTCAAAATCGAACTCGTTCTGCCGGACTGAATCCTCCTCTGTATCTGCGAGAAAGTCTCGTTTATTGGTAAAATCATATTCCACACGACCTGATAGAAACAGCTTACCAAATAGACTGTAGACATCCTCCGCCTCTGTCGGAAAGGTGAGAAAGCTGGAGAAAAAGAAAACCAAAAAGCCGAAGATCGAACACTTCGCCTTCAACTGCCGTTTATTCATTTGCTAAAATTCCTTTTAGACCCCTATTAGAAAATCGTTCAACAGAAACCGATTTAGTTCATTAGTTCACTCTTTTATTTATGAACCAACGCTTTCAGGTTTTACGCATCACGTGTTACATTCCTCATATTCCATCATGGTCAAACCACTCGGTATAAACTGTCCATGTGCCCGTCAGAGAATCATATCGGGTCAATCCGCCATGTGTGCCAAGCCAGAGGTAGTCGCCATCGATCGCAATAGATAGGATACCATTATGAGGAAGCCCATCGGCTTTGGTGAAGGTCCTAAACTGCCCGGTGGTTTTGTCCAACATGGTAACACCCTTGTCGAATGTACCGAACCAAACCTGATCCCCGCGGATTGCCATTGATGTAATAAGATTCGACCCCAAGCCATCCGCTTCTGTAAGTATCTTCCACGTTTCATTCACTGTATTGTAAACCGTTACACCGCGCCTGCTTCCGAACCAGACCTGCTCATTGTCGATGGTAATACAACTGACTTCATCGCTAGCTAGCCCATCCTTCTGGGTAAAAGTAGTCCATGTTCCCTGCCTGAGTGCATAGAGTGAGACGCCGGTTTTTGTTCCAGCCCAAACACGACTGTCATCAACCGCCAAACATCGAACATCGTCATTTTTCAGACTCTTGGCGTATTTGCCTTCCACCGTTGGTAAAATCTCGATAGCGGCGTTATATGTTTCCCAAGCGTTCCGATCTTCGGAAAGAATACTGTGTTTGCTGATACCATTTCTGGTGCCAATCCATACATCACTTCGATTTTCGACAACTGCTCGAATATCAACGCTTGGCAGTTGATTCTCTTTGGTATACGATTCAAACCGATCTGCGATTTTATCGTACCGGCCAACACCACCTTCAGTTGCAATCCAAATATACCGCCTATCGACCGATAGGTCAATCACATTGTTATCAACAAGCTCACTTTTCTCCTCTTTTTCACCCTCCTCATCTTCTTCCTCCTCATCCTCATCATCTTCTTCATCTCTCCCTGATTCTTCCTCCGATTGCTGAAAGTGTTTCCACGTGTCGTACCGCTTGTCGTATCGACTTAAGCCACGGTGCGTACCCACCCAGACGTGTCGAGAATCAGTAGCAACAGCCACCGCTCGTCGGTCTGCCAAAGTTGTTGGTTTAGTGAAGGCTGTCCAAGTTCCTTTCTCCTTATCGTATCGACTCACGCCCCTTGATGTTCCCACCCATACGTATTTTGAATCGACTTTAAGTTGGTATCTCCAGACGCTGTCATGAACGAGCCCATCCTCGACTGTGAAAGCCGTCCATGCACCGGACGCTTGCGAGTATTTCAGGACGCCCTTACTACCTGTGCCAACCCAGAAGCCATCGCTATCTTCTGAAATCGCCTCAACCGATGATTGCGCAAGTCCATCGCTTTGTGTGAAGGAAGTCCACGATTTGCCCGCTTTGTCGTATCTGTTGATGCCCTCCCAACCGAAGCACCAAACATAATCCTTGCTGACCTGCCCGTATCTCGCCCATCCAACCCGCAGCCCCTTGCGTCCATCATAAATTGTCCACGCATCGTCGGTAGGAGAGTAGTAACTCACACCACTCGTTCCCCGGTCACTGACCCACGAATAAGAACTTCCGCCGCTGGTCCATATCCCCTCTCCATCCGCTGCAATCCACTCACCGGAGCGCGAAGCCATACCTTGCGCCTCTGTGTATGACCGCCAAGTTCTCGTCGCGCGCTCATACCTCTTGACCCCAACGCCGTTTGTAGAAAACCAGACATAATCCTTCGTACAAGCGATGTCTTCGATGTATGTTCCGGGCCCCGCTTCCGTTACTTTCACCGACTCCCATTTTTCGGTTCGCGCATCATAGTGCGCCGCTACGCCCCCTAGAAAGGCAACCCAAACGCCATTTGGTTCGTCAACCTCAATCCGCGTGGCGTGGTGTGCCGGCAACCCAGATGATTTTGTGAAGTGGGTCCATGTATCAGATGCTTTGTTGTATCGCAGTACACCGCCATCTCCTGTGGCGCACCAGACATTTTCTCGCCCCACTGCTAGTCGGGGAATTGCTGTGATAAATGGGACATCGGAGGAGAGTGGTAGTGTGTCTTTCGTGTACTCCGCCCACGTATCGGTGCGCCGATCAAACTTCAAAATCGCACCATTTGGAGAAGCTGACCAGTTGAGCACCCACAGGTGGTGCCCGTCTAACTCGATCCAACGTGCCTCATCTTCTCTCAAAATCTCTGTGTTGCGATATGGTGTATGCTTCTCCCATCGATCTTCCTCCATCTCATAGACCGCAAGGCCAGCAACCGTACCGAAAAAAATCTGCGTATCTACAACCGCAATGCTCTGAACATTATCGTGTAGCAAGCCATCTGGCTCCATCGTAAAGACCCGTTGAACCACGGTTTCATCGGAACACGCAACCCCACCCGGTGTTCCTACCCAGATGGTTCCCCCTTCTGCCGCGACAGCCCTGACATTCAGGTTTGGCAAACCCTCGGAGATGTGAGTTGATGTTTCACCCTGAATAATCCACAATCCGTTCTGTGTGCCAACGAGCAATTGCTTATCTGGACTGAACGTAAGTGTGTTGACATAATCTGTCACGATCGGAAAGGGTTCAAATTTATCTGTTGCAGTATTTTTCCGATATAGTCCTTCAGTCGTTCCCGCCCAAACTTCCTCATCAATTGCCAGTACCGCTGTTACCCATTTGCCAGTGAGATAGGGACGTGAAGCGTGAAACGCGAAACGTGATGAATAGGGGGGTCGCGGCACCTTCATTAAGACACTTAATCCATCTTTTGTCCCGACCCAAATCCCGACGTTATTGGAGAGGCTGATGCAGGTAACGAAATTGTTTGCCAGTCCATTTCGCTCGGTATAGAAACGCCACCGCCCGTCTTCTAGTTTTCCTAGCCCCAAGGGCGTCCCCACCCATAGTGTTCTGTCGTTGGCATCACCTACCAAAGAGGTAATATAGTTTGTCGTTAAACCATCTGCTTTGGTGTAGGTCTTCCACGTTTTTTCCTGAAGCGCATAGCGGCTTAAACCTTTATTTGTACCAACCCAGAGTGCATCCCCAGTTGAAACCAGTGTCTTAATCTGATTCGACACCAGCGTATCCCGTTTGGAATACCATGTCCACTCATCTGTCACCTTATCGTATTGGCCCAAACCGTGTTCGTAAGTGCCAATCCAAATATTCCTACCATCAACAGCCAATGTGGTAATGTGATCGCTAACCAATCCCTGCACTGTGGTGTACTTGAACCAAGTGTCCACCGTTGTGATGTACCGCCGAATTCCCCGGTCTGCCGAACCAAACCAGACATTGTCTCCATCCACCGCAATCGCTCTAATGAAATCGCTCTCTATGCGATCTGTTCGAGTATGGCTCTCGGTGAAGGTTTGATTGATTGTGCTGTATTTACTTACACCTGATTTTTCCGTACCCACCCAAACAGCGTCAGGACTTAAAGCGATCCAGCGGATATGGTTTTCTACCAGTCCTTCCTCTTTTGTGTAGGTGTTCCATGCGTCCTTGGGCTTATCGTAGCGCCGGAGACCGTCTTCTGTGCCGAACCAAACATATTCAGATTCCACGGCAACTGCGGTGATTACGTTAAATTGATCCTTATCCTTCTCTCGTTGTAGCGCCCACGCCCCCGTCGTCTTATCATAACGCGAAATACCTGCCTCGGTCCCAACCCAGATATAATTTCCATCCACAGCAATGGCAGTAACTTTGTTGCTTGCCAAGCCGTCACGTCGCTGGAACTTTGTCCAATGTTTAGTTTCCACATCATAAAGACTTACACCGAGAGTCGTCCCTATCCAGACCGATTTTCCATCGGCAGCGATTGCAGTGACATCATCAGAGAGTAGCCCATCTTCCCGATCTAATTTCGTCCAACGGTTATCCCCTTTATGATAGACGCTAACACCTCGGTCTGTCCCTACCCAAATGTAGTCAACTGAAGTTGAGATACAACGGACATTATCACTTACCAACGCTTGTTTTGCTGCTGCTTGGGTAATCGCTGCTCCTTCCAGAGTCGTCGTTTTTTTCTCCGACGAATCAATTTGGCTAAACCTACACCCAAGGTAAAATAGCAGCATGAAAATTTGAAAACAGAATAACGAAACAACAAGACAACGAAATAACAAATGCCCTCTGGTTTTCACGTTTTCTCGTCTTCCCGTCTTCCCATCTTTGTTAATCTTCCGCATAACTTGTCCACGTTCCTGTTGCCTGATTGTATCGACATAACCCCCGCTCCGTGCCAAACCAGAGCTGATCGCCGTCAAGCGCAATTGACTCGACTCGATTATGCGGCAAGCCATTGTCCGTGTCAAAAACACGCCAGTCACCCACGGCTCTATCCAACCGTGTGACTCCCGCATCTGCCGAGCCAAACCAGATTTCCTCACCGTTCAAAGCAATGCAGGTAACAATATCACTTGCCAAACCGTCCGATCGGGTGTAGGTAACGAAATCCCCAGATTCGATGTTGTACTTTGTCGCCCCCTTGCCCGTGCCGAACCAGATTTCTTCTCCATCAATAACAATGACGCTAGTATCTGTCAGGTTACTTTGAATCTTAATTTTATCATGGACAGAGAGATCTGTAGTCAGGGTTTCCCATGTTTTTCCCTCTCTATCATATCGGCACACCCCTTTGTCCGTGCCAAACCAGACCAGCTCCTCACCAACCGCAACGCAACGAACATCGTCGCTCAAAAGAGCCTGTGCATATTTCTTATCATCCCCCATGCCTTCTACTTCCAGTGCTTGTGTATGTGACTCCCAGGCGTTCGGATCATCAGATAGGCGATTGAAGGTTGCAACGCCACGGTCTGTTGAGATCCATAAGTCGTAGCCTCTTACGTCCAGATCTCGGATGGTATTGGAAGGCAAACCGTTTTCAACAGTGTATGTTTCCCAACGGTCTCCAGCTTTATCGTAACGCAGAATACCTTTGTTGGTGCCGAGCCAAGCATATTTTTCATCAATGGCTAGGCAGGTGACACTTGGTGCGTCGTCCGCCTCATCGTCGTCCCCCTTTACACGGGGAACAAACCAACGGTCTGTTTGTTTGTCATAGCGATGTAAACCATTGGTAGTCCCCAACCACACATAACGCGCTTCGACGGCAATTGCGTACACTTTCGACTTGCGGAGTGTTCGTGTCAGAGGTGACTGGGTGAAAGTAGTCCATACCTCTTTCTCTAGGTCATATCGGTTCAATCCGCCGGCTGTACCCACCCAAGCATAATTATCGTCTACCACCAAGGAATACTCAATGAGGTCGTTACTTGCAAGACCATTCTCGTCACTGAAGAATGTCCAATCCTTCGCAGCTTTGTTGTACCGAGCCAGCCCCTGTTCGTCCGCCGCGAACCAAACAGCGTCAACTGTCTCCACAACTTGCTTCGTGCGGTCAAATTCAACCCCCTCCATCTGCGGGAGTTTCAAGGTCGTCCATGAATCGGTTTTATTGTGATACTTCGACGCAATGGCACCATCCCCACTCCACCCTGAATACGTAAGCCAAACGCCGTCAAGCCCCCTGTCGATCCCAAAGTTCACGCCTGAGAGCACCCGCTGGCTTGAGAATATCTCCCATTCTCCGGTTCGCCGGTTATAACGGCTAGCATCTCCCCAGCCCGTGACCCAGATATAATCACCATCAATAAGCAAGTCATTGGTTTCATTGTTTCCCAAGCCGTGTGCTTCCGTGATAACTGCCCAAGTATCTGTCGATTTATCGTATCGCTTAATTCCCTCCCAAATCGTTGTCACCCAGACATATTGCGGATCGACGGCAATGGTTCCAATATTACTCCATTCTACGCTCGGCACGATTTCATACGTTTGCCATACATCCGTCTCAAGCGAGTAGCGGCTCACCACGCCGCCAACATGCGCTGTCCAGAGATATGGGGCATCAAGGACAATAATCCAAACCTCATTGTTTGGCAGACCGTCCTCCGTCGTATAATGACGCCACATATCCGTCGCTTTATTGTATCGTAACACTCCGCCATTGCTGCCGACCCACACCTCATTTTCACCCACAGCCAGCGCGTGTATCCGGGTGATCGGTCTCTCAATGAATTTCAATGGCAGGTCTTCTTTGCTGAAGAAACGGAATGTATCTGTTTGTCTGTTATACCTTACAATAGCACCTTCCGTCGAGTCCTTCCAATTACCGAACCAGAGTCCGTCCCCATCCTCCGCCAACTTGCTGACCCAATTCGAGTGCAGCACTTCTGTCGTTGTCGCCGCAACGTGTTTCGACCATTTTCCCGTCTTTTCGTCTAAGCAGCTAACCCCAGCGGTCGTACCGACCCAAATCTTTCCGCTATTTTTTGAAATGGTTTTAACGTTATTGGAAGCAAGCCCCCTGTTGGTGTTCTCACGGGTGTAGCGCGTCCACAGATCTTCTGTGGTATCGTACTTTGCCAATCCCGATGGTGTCCCTATCCAGATAGTATCGGCATCAACGACAATTGCTCTGATATTGGCGTGAAGTGTGAAATCCCGCTCGTTCTGCAGAGCGGAATCCCGATGTGTCGGGATGAGGATCCTCGATATATCGGGACGTGAAACGTGAGGCTTGGCAAATGACTTGTCTATCTGCGCTAAACCGGAAGGTGTGCCTACCCAGATAGAATTAATCCCTATTGCAACGGTGTTAATTACCTCCGAAGGTAAACCATCTTTTTCGGTCAATTTGCCTGATACCCCGGCAGACCGATCATAGTAGACGAGACCATCTGCGGTAGCAATCCAGACGAAACTGTCATCTAGTTTGATGTCATAAATCCAATCGGAGATTTGCAACTTCGACGGATGTGTATTCCATTTTTGGTTTTGAGGTTCGTAGGTTGAAAGCCCTCCCCTTGTCCCAATCCATAGACGTGAAACGTGATGCGTGAAACGTGATGCGTGATGCGACTGACTTGCGTATGGTGTATTGTTGTCCTTCCCTCCCTTCCATTCTTCCGTTCTTTCCCCTTGTTCGTGTCCCTCGGTGGCTCTATTCGCTGGCTCCCACGCAACGCAAGTGACAAAGTCATGTGCTAATCCATCTTTCGTTGTAAAAAACGTCCACCTGTCCTCGTTTCCGCGTCGCACCCCTAAACCGCGTGGTGTGCCGACCCAAAGATCTGCCCCTACTTTCACAACACTGGTAACATAGTTATCTGCCAAGCCTTCTGCCTTACTCAACATCCGCCAATTGAGCGTGGTCGAGTCTCCCGCGCTTTCAAGATAGATTGCTTGGTTCAATCCGGATCGCGTCGCTACCCAAACTGACTCATCCGTCACGAAAATATCCTTCACATCATTGTCACTCAACGCTTTAATTTCGCTGTAAATTCTCCACGTTTCATGGCGTAAGTCGTATCGCACCAGCCCGTGCTCATACGTACCAAACCACACTACATTTCCATCTGCAGCAATTGCTGTGATATGATTGGAGGACAACCCTGTTTCTGCTGTGTATTCCCGCCATGTATTGACAGATAAAATGTAGCGCTGCGCACCACTGTCAGCAGTTCCTAACCATAGCGATGTGCCATCCACTGCCAGTGCATTTATCTGATCGCTCGTCAGTCGGTCTCTCTTGGTGTACGCCCTGACGAACTCCGAATTCCGTTGGTCGTAGCGACTGAGTCCTTTATTCTCCGTACCAAACCAGACGGAATCCTCATCAGCGGCGATCGCAGTCACGCTGTTATCAATAAGTCCACTGTCCTTGTCATAGTTGTTCCATGAATCGGTGAGCTTGTCATACCTAGAAACTCCGTTCTCCGTACCGACCCAGATGTAATCATCATCAATCGCGATTTGTGTAACAAAGTCACCCGCAAGACCATCCTTCTCACGCTTCCGCGCCCAACTATTTGTCTCCTTGTCGTAGCGAGAAAGTCCGTTTGGTGTGCCGAACCAGATAAATCTCGAATCAACAGCAATGGAAGAAACCTCTCGCCCCGCCAAACCATCACGCGGCATGTAGCGCGTCCACGTATGTGTGTCCATCGCATAACGACTCGCACCGTCGCGTGTGCCAATCCAGACCTGAAGATCGTCCAAAGCGATAGATAAAACGTGGTTGTGAGCCAAACCATCTTTCACAGTGAAATTACTCCACCGACCTTGCGCTTTATCATATCGACTCAATCCTCGGTCAGTTCCCACCCACAAATAACGTGAATCAACAGCTAGGGATAGAATACGGTCACTGAGGAGCTGGCTAATTACTGCCCCCTCCTCGTCAACGAAAAAATCGGGTTGCATCTGCTGTGGGTCATGTGTGGAACATCTGACCAAAGACAAAAGCATTATAAACCCTAAGAGTATACGAACTTGACGCATCTTTTTTCAAATCACCTTTTGTCTTCTTCTTCATCGAAATGTGGGGTAAAGATTGTCCACGTATCTGTCACTGTATCCTGCCGACTCAATCCACGCTCAGTTCCCACCCAAAGAAAATCATCATCTGCAGCAAGCGTAAACACGCGATTATGACTGAGTCCATGCCTTTGTGTAAAGTGTTTCCACTCTGTTGTCATCTTATTGTAGCGCGACACACCGGCATCAAAACTGCCAAACCAGACGAAATTATCGTTTGCGACGATGCTGGTAATCTGATCGCTGGCTAAACCGTCAGACGATGTGAAGACACTCCACTCTTCCGTCTTTGTGTTTAACCTGCTGATACCACTCTCCGTGCCAAACCATACCCAATCGCCATCAATGCAGATGCTACTCACTTTGTCGTGGTGTAACCCCTCCTGCTTCGCGTAAGTCACCCAAACTTCCTTCTTCATGTCATAGCGACTGATACCTCTCTCTGTCCCCACCCAGACGTAGCGATCTCCCACAGCTATACTAGTCACTCGATTATCTATGAGACTGTTGGCGTATTCTTGGGACAATAGCATTGTGTCCACATCATCCGCACGTGTGAAGGTCTCCCAAGCATTAGGGTCGTCCGAAAGTGTATTGTACTTGCTCACCCCCTTCTCTGTACCGATCCATAAACTCCGTCCACCCACATCGGCAACCTTAACGAATGTGTCAGCCAACCCATTTTCTGCTTCATGCAAGTCTGCCCAGTGCGCCGATTTGTCGAATCGGGTAACACCCTTGGCGGTTGCTATCCACAAATATTTGTCATCGATCGTAAGATCGTTCACGGGTTCCTCCACGATGCGCTCCTCCAGCCAGAAGTCATTCTGTTTATCGTACCGTCTTGCACCCTGATCTGTTCCACAATAAACATAGCGAGCATCAACAGCAATTGCATGTACCACGTCAGCGGGTACGGCGCGCATTCCCGTGTACACCGCCCAGCTATCTTTACGCATGTCATAGCGACTGATACCGTCGGGGCAGCCCAGCCAAAGGAAGCTGCCATCAGCCTTCAAAGTTGGATAGTTTATGCGATTATTCAGCAGTCCATCCTCTTCCGTAAAAACCGTCCAAGATGAGGCTGCCTTATCGTATCGACTGATACCGTGCTCTTGGCTTCCGAACCACACGAATTCAGTCGTTTCTTGCACATCCCTGAAATTATTCCCTACACTCTCTGGATGACCTCGGAAGACCTGCCACGTCTGATTGGCTCTGTGGAACCCGCTTGCGGGGACAGTATCGTCATTTTCCCACCAACTTTGATTATACAACACCCACATATAGTCTACTCCGGAGATAACCTCCCGTATCTGATCGGAAACTAACCCTTTACTGGAATCAATGATGACCCAACTATCCGTGTTTTCATCATACTTGCTCAAGCCTTCACTCCAGCCGCCGTAAGCCCACACATCATTGTTATCCACAACAACAAAGCCGATGGTATTATCCAATAAACCATCTGCTGACGTGTAGCGCTTCCATGTTTCATTCCGTTTGTCGTAACGTGCTACCCCCTCTCTCTGTGCTGGCACCCAGACATAACGTCTGTCCGCCGCAAGACGCGTACGATATGATTCCATATCAGGAGAAATCTCCTTAAAAACCACCTGATGAGTCTCCCATTTATCCGTATCCCGCCGATAACGACAGATACGATTATCCCTCAAGACCACCCATACATCGTTCCCATCGACCATCAATGTTGTCGTCTTATTCGCCGCCAGTCCATCTCTGGTTGTGTAGTGTCGCCACGTATCCAAGTTTTTATTATACGCTAGCACACCAGCGTCCGTGGCAAACCATACACTGTCATCATTCACCTCCATCCAATCGATCTGAGTAATATATGGTGGCTTATCATTCAGACCGAGCAACTGTAAGGTGT
Organism: Candidatus Poribacteria bacterium; assembly: GCA_003635265.1. Taxonomy (GTDB): domain Bacteria; phylum Poribacteria; class WGA-4E; order WGA-4E; family PCPOR2b; genus PCPOR2b. The sequence goes on along the minus strand of PYIZ01000009.1, from coordinate 258,545 downwards.
CCTCACCAACTTGTTGCGAATGAGCGTGGGAATGTGGGGACATGCTTTTTTTCCCGTTCCTTCGCTTCTCCCGATGAAGCATCGGGATCCTCGGAACGGGACTCGCTTCCTCACTTCCTCGTTTTCTCCCTTTCAGCAAACCCTTCTGGTGGATTTCCGTCACGTCCTCCTTCATGTAATGCGTCCAAGTTCCTGTGCGTTTGTCATATCGAATGATTTCTCCATTAGAGGTGTTCTGCCATGCCAAAAACCATACCCAATCGCCATCTAGCTCCGTGTGTTGTATGTCGTTGTGGCGCAGAACAACCGTTCGCTCCTTTGCACGAATTGCTCGCCAAGCGTTATCCCCAGAGGAGTATATACCCAATCCACCGATCGTCCCCAGCCAGATTTGATCGCCTACTATACAAATATCCCGGACATTTTCGTGTCCCATCTCCATCCCCGGTCGGGTTAAGTCGAATTGCTGCCATCCAGCCGATCTTGTCGTTGAAGAAACCCATTCGTTGCGAGAAAGTACGCCTAACCCACCCGGTGTGCCAACCCAAAGTGCGTCCTCGGTGATAGCAAGCGTTCTCACGTTGTTATTTGGCAGCCCATCTTCCGTTGTGAAATCATGCCATCTGTTCTCTCGTTTATCAAATCTGTAAAGTCCATTCTGTGTGCCGACCCAGAGGCTGTCCTTCTCATTTGCGATGGTATTGATATGAACAGTAGGATGTGATGCCCCGTTCCGCCTGTCCCGATGGAATCGGGGAGGATCCCGATCCATCGGGACGTGAAACGTGAAATGTGAATCGGTTAAGTTGTTATCTTTTGAACCTATGAGCTGCTTTAGTCCTCTGTTGGTTCCAAGCCAAAGAGAGTTGTCGTCAACAGCAATAGCGTTTATCCATGTTCCTTCTAGTTCCTCAAAAGCGTGCCATTTATCGTTCTCTGGATTGTATCGGCAAAGCCCATTACGTGTGCCAACCCAAACTGTTTGATTGGCGATCGCTACATCAAGGACAAAGTCGCTGGGAAGTCCGTGTTGATGTCGCCAGAATTTCCACCGATTGTCCCGATCTGATCCCGATTTATTGGGACGAGTTGGGATCTGGTATCGTCCCACTCCCTTGGACGTTCCAATCCAGATTGCATCACCAGCAGCGACAACGCGGGTAATATAATTGGTCGTTAATCCCTGTGCTTTGGTATAAGTTTCCCATTCCCCAGATTGCAAGTCAAATCGACTGAGTCCCATCGTCGTGCCGATCCAAAGGATACCGTCCTGTTCGGCAATCGATTTGATATTATCACTCACCAAGCCTTCAGCCTTCTTTACAATACTCCAAAGCCCACGAATCTTATCAAATCGCGCTAGACCGTCCTCGTAAGTACCGAACCAGACATACTTATCATCAACCACCATCGCCGTGATGTTTGACGATGGAAGCCCATCTTCTATTTTGTAGTGAACCCATGTGTCAACTGGTTTAATGTACCTTTGAACACCCTCATTTGCCGTGCCAATCCAGACATACAGACCGTCAACCAAGATGTAATTGATTTTATCCGTTTCGAGTAAATCGGTGCGCGTGTAGGTTTTTACAAATGTCTGCTCTGTGTTACTGTATAAACTCACACCGGCATTTTCCGTGCCGAACCAGATGAAATCCTCATCAATGGCGATAGTTGTGACGTTGTCGTCCGCTAACCCCTCGCTTTTGGTCAACTGTGTCCATGAATCAATCTTTTTATCGTATCTGGATACACCTTTGTCGGTTGCAAACCAGACATATTCGTCCTCAACAGCGATAGCAGAAATCTCATTACTGGTCAGACCGCCATCGTCGGTGGTGCGAAGCGCCCAAACATCAATTGCTTTATTATATCGGCTCAAGCCTTTATCCGTGCCAAACCAGATGTAATCCCCATCTACACCGATAGCCATAACGTGGTTGCTTGGCAAACCGTCGTCACGGGTATAGGTCGTCCATTCATCAATTTTGGGCTGATATTGTGAAACGCCGGATTCTGTGCCAAACCAGACAGCAGCTCCATCTACCGCCACACTAGAAACCTTGTTATTCGCCAACCCATCTTCGACGGTGTAGCTTATCCACAAATGTTCGTGTTTGTTAAAGCGATTGATCCCTTTATCGGTTGCAACCCAAATGTGTTTGGCATCTGCTGCGATAGCGTTGATCTGATCGCTTAAAAGCGCGGTTGTCTTCCAAGGTGCGGCTGGATCCGTCACTTCCGGGGTCTTGTCAGGTGAGATAAAAGTGCAGCCGATAAGAAATAACAAAATAACAATAAACCACCGATAGTCTAATGCCATTTTTCGCGCCTCAAGTAACTGAATACTCCAAACCTTCGCACGTTTTTCCCGCTTCAGAGTGGACATTTTCAACAACGCTTCAAATGTACCTGAATTCATGATAGAATGACATACTCCCCGCCCTAAAGGACAGAGATTCTTTTGTTGGTCTAGCCAACATTCTCTGCTCCGGCAGAGCAACATCGGGCTTCTAACCGAATCCCGATGGGCGGTGCCATGGCCGCCTCTACAGGGACACCGAAGTGTCCTTGATACTTTTTACGGATGTTGATTGCGCCTACACCATCACGGTGATACACAAATCCACATGTGCATTTGTAGTTACGGTTTGATGGTTTGTGTCGTTGTCCACAAGATGGACAGGTTTGGGAGGTATATTCCTCTCCAATCTGTTTGACTTTGATCCCGACGGCTTTACACTTGTCGGTTATCATGTCTGTCAACTTCGCAAACGGCCACTGATGAAGTTTTTGATTCGCCCGTTTGCCATAGTCAATATCAGTTCGGATGCCAGTTAAATCTCCGATGGCAACCGTCCCAACATCAGCAGATTGACACAAGCGAACAAAGGTTGTTGTGTGCTTGTGTAGAGCGTCTTTGATTTGATTGTCTATACGGTTAATGCGTTTCCATTTGCGCTTGACCAGATGCCACCATCGTTTTGAGCCTCGTTGACACCTATCAATCTTTGATTGAAAACCCGCAATGACTTTATTTCTCAATCGGTATAGCGATCGGATATACCGGCCGTTAAGAATGTAGGTATGTAGACCATCATGGCAAACGATTGGGTGAATCTCACCTATATCAACTCCCATGACATTGCTACCTACTTGCGTGATTTCAACTTCAAGATTGTATGTGAAATGCAGCTCATATTGTCCATGATTGTAGCACAAGTCAATCGTAGCAATCGCATCAACTTTTGACATATCAAAACTGTCAGGCAAAGGAATATCGAGTGCCTTACGTCCTTTGCCCATAGAAAGTACAACTCGTTTTCCGAAAGGCGTTCCATCTTGAAAACGAATTGCCGATTTTAACCAGCGTGTGGTCATATGTCCTTTCTTTTTGTGTGGGGGTTTGGGGGATTCAATACTGTTTGTTCTCTTGATCTCCCAATACGACTGCCATGATTTGAAATACTGCTTGCGGATAGTTTGGATGCTTTGTGAGTGCAATGGTTGAGATTTAGACAGATTCTTGTCCATCCACCCCTCACAATCAGGTCCAATCCAAAAGTCAGCGCGGGCATGAGGATAGCCGCGTTGCCATTGATACCATTCCATCAGTTGAAGGCACTCATTCCAAACGGAAGCAGAAGCAGCATTGATTTCAGAAAATGCAGGTTGTGATTGGACTTTCAACACACCCGTCCTAACTAACTTCAACGTCAAACTCCTTGTTAGCCGTTCTGTATCCCCGCCTTAAAAGACGGGGTTTTAGAATGGAAGATTTTGATAATTTAATGATTGCTGATCTTGGAATTATACCACAGGCGTATAAACCCTTCAAGTGGAGTACAATAACCTTTGTGAATTTCTATTAACGATTTTCTGGATGAAACTCCGAATGGATCTGGTTTCTTCAGCATATCTTGATAAGTCATAGACAATTTCATTCCGAACTTCACTCAATCCAAAAAATTGCGAACAGCCTAACAACATTCAAATCAGAGGAAGTATACAATGATTAAGGCAGGATTTGGTCAACGTGTAATTACACCAGAAATCGGTGCAGAAATGCCCGGAAGTATTAGCAAGCGCTTTTCTCAAAATGTTCACGACGATCTCCTTGTAAATGCAATGGTAATAGACGATGGCAATACACAGCTTGCCCTAGTAGGGCTTGATGCACTCTCAATTAAACGTTCAACAACACTGAATGCACGGGGACAAATTGCGGATGCGACAGGTATCCCCGCGAACAATGTGTTGATTGCAGCAAGCCACACGCATAACGGCGGACCTATCGCCGATGTCTTTATGAGCGAATCGGACGTAGCTTACTGCGACTTCGTTGCTGCACAGCTAGCACAAGCAGCAATCGAGGGATACGAGAAACGAGAAACCGCCACGTTGGTTATTGGTGCGGGACACGAAGGAAGTGTTGCGTTCAACCGACGTTTTCGCATGAAAGATGGTTCGGAACGCACGCATCCAGGGGTGGGCAACCCCGATATTGTTCAAGTTGCAGGACCTATTGACCCAATGGTCGGGGTCATCGGTGCGATAAATCAATCGTGTAGATTTCTTGGCTGCTGGGTCAACTACTGTTGCCATGCCACACTGGGTGTCGGCGGGGGAGGCTTTTCCGCCGACTACATTTACTATCTGAGAAAAACCGTCCAGCAGGCGATGAAAGCTGACCATGCGATCATCGTCTTCGGAAACGGGGCATCAGGCGATGTCACGCAAGTCGATAATCTCAGAGATCGAGGGAAGCAGTCCGGTGAATGTTGGGGCTGGCATGTCGGTACAACGGTTGGTGCAGAGGCCGTCAAGGTACTGGCACGAATGGATTATACGAATGAGATTACATTGGCGTGCACAACCGACACGCTTGAACTTCCTTTACGCGACCTCGACGATATGTCGCTCAACCAAGCACAGTCTTGGGGAGATCAAGCAGTTTGGGGGCGGGAGCTTGAATTGCTCAAAGAAATCAAGGGGATTGAGCCGAAGGTTACGGCAGAGGTACAAATGATGCGGATTGGATCGGCGGGACTGATTGCTGTGCCTGCGGAATACTTCTGTCAGTATGGGCTAGATATCCAAGAGTGTTCTCCCTTCGATCCGACATTTGTTGTCTCCCTCGCTAACGGGTGTGTGGGGTACGTTCCAACGCCACAGGCATTTGTCGGTGGAGGGTATGAACCGCGAACCGCACGCTCTAGTAAGTTATGCCCAGATGCAGGGGATCGGATTGCAGCAACAGCGATTCGACTGCTTCACCGTGCACACGGATAGATAGAAAGAGATGTCCTTCTTGAAAAAGGTATCTAGCCGGTGGCTTGTGTGTCATTAATCACTTTGGCTGGCAAGACTCTCCTCATAGGGAGGGTGGGCGATGCCTTTCTCTGTAATGATAGCGGTGATGAGGTCGGCGGGAGTAACATCAAAGGCGGGACTATAGACTTTGACCCCTTCAGGTGCCGTCCTGCTACCGAAACCTTCCGTCACCTCTTCGGCGGCACGTTGCTCAATGGGAATCAGATTACCCGTTTCAAGGGACAGGTCAAGCGTTGAAGTTGGCGCGGCAACATAGAAAGGGATGTCGTGTGCGTTTGCCAAGATCGCAACGTTATAGGTTCCAATTTTGTTGGCGGTGTCACCGTTTGCCGCAATCCGATCTGCCCCAACAATGACACACTGGATCTTTCCTTCCTTCATGACCTGTGCAGCCATGTTGTCACAAATCAACGTCACATCAATACCTGCCTGCATAAGCTCCCACGCTGTCAAGCGTGCGCCTTGCAACAACGGGCGGGTTTCATCGGCGTAAACACTAATATTCTTTCCCGACTCGTGTGCGGAGAACATAACCGCTAGCGCTGTGCCGTAATCAGAGGTGGCGAGCCCTCCTGCATTGCAATGGGTCAAAATGGTGTCACCGTTACGGATGAGGTCTAATCCATGTTGACCGATAGCACGGCATCTCGCCCGATCTTCTTCAATAATGCTTTGTGCTTCATCAAGCAAAACATTCTTAAGTTGTGAAATTTCAAGGCCTTTGTGCTTTTCCGCTGTTTGCTTGATGCGCTCCAGCGCCCAAAACAGGTTCACCGCCGTCGGGCGTGAGGTCGCCAAATAATCTGTAACCTCTTTGAGCTCGGCTGCAAAGTCAGGGTAATTAGTCGCTTTTGACTTCCAGATCCCAAGCACTGCCCCTAATGCACCTGCAATACCAATCGCGGGTGCACCGCGAACCCGAAGTGATTTAATCGCCTCCCAAACGCTTTCTACATCGTCACAATAAATCTGGTTGAATTCATTTGGCAGCAGCGTTTGATCGATCAAGTGGATTCTACCATCAGCCCATTCAATTGTCGGAATCGGCATCTTCCACCTCCCCTTGATCGTCAGAGTCTACCTGTTCAGCATTCTCTTCCGCTACACCGGTTTCTTCGAGATTTTCATCGAAGTCTTCAGTATCCTCGTTGTCTTCAGGATCATTGTCTATTCGGGCTTCGGGGCTACGAGATTTGGGCCCCGCAATGTATGCTTCATGTGCTTCTTTAATCACCTCGACTGTCTCGGTACGATTTAGCCAACCGGATAATTCAAAGTAAGGTTCAAAAAACTGCACAATTTTTTTCAGTAACTTAACGTCTAAGTCCGAAATATCCTTAACTGAAGTGTAACGCTCATCGCCTAACATCACACAGATGACGTGATGGTCTCGGTCTTTACGTTTTAGCACGCCAATGGGGCGTGCCTCGCAAACGTAGCCGGGGTGGCTAGCATTGGTAGCAATTACCATTGCATTCAGGAAATGTCCATCTTCAGCAACTGTTTCTGGAATCCAACCGTATTCTGTTGGCACTGGCATACTAAATTCATATGCTAATCGAAATTTTCTACTTTTTGCGTGATAACGATATTTTTTTCGACTCCCCTTTGGTGCTTCAATAACTACATTGATGATTGAGGGTGCATGGCGTCCAAGTGAAATATCTCGCAAGTTCATTTTATATTCCCTGCCTTTGAGTATGTCCCCATCAAAATGGGGGAAAGGTTAACGATGTGCGATAACCTTAACGGACCAAAAATTCAAAGGAGGTAATGCAGCCCCTCCATAACGGATGAGGAAGGGAATGAACCAGCCCGTTCCTCAACTTTTATCGAACAGGACAAATCCTAAATAATTCATCAATTCAATCCTGAAAATCTAGTAAACTTTAATCAAAAAGTTTCATGTTTTAATGTCTTGACTTACCAATGGTTTGACTCACCAAATATGTCGCATATTATAGCACACCTGACAAAACCTTGTAAACGAAAAACTGGTTAATTATTATTTCTCATCTAACCAACATCCATCGCTCCAAAGCCAAAGGTTTGTTTTCAAACCTGTGTTGGGGTATAATATGCTATCAACCTGGCAAATTGTCTGTGATTTTATACCATTTCTACTGCTGAAAAGATTCAGATGAGATGTCCCTACTCTGTATATTCCTACTGATTTTTACCTCTACTTCACAAGTCGCTTTGAATTCCGATGTAATCGGGAGAACGGTGGATATACCTGACCCAAATCTGGAACGTGTGCTTCGATCAAAGTTAGGCATCCTTTCCGATCCGCTCACCGACAGCGATCTAGCAAGTGTCACACACCTTGCGGTGATACACACAGAAATCGCCAATCTGGAGGGATTGGAGTATTGTAGGAACTTGGTGCATCTTAGCCTGATTGGCGTAAAAGTCAAAGATATTCGTCCAATCACAAAGTTAACGAACCTGCAGTGGCTCGATCTAGGTAATAATCAGGTCAGTGATATTCGCCCGATCGCTGCATTAACCAATCTGCGGTGGCTCGACTTAAACAATAATCAGATTCATGATATTCAGCCGCTCGCTGGATTGATTAACCTAGAGCGACTTGACTTAAACAATAATCAGATTCGCACTATTCAACCGCTTACTGGGCTGATAAATCTGGAACGGCTTTACTTAAATAACAACCAAATCCGTGATATACACCCGCTGACAGAACTGATATACTTGGAGAGTCTGGACCTACCGAAGAATCAGATTCGTGATATTCGGGCTCTAGGCGAGTTGACAAATCTGAAATGGCTTTATCTCGGTGAAAATCAGATTGACGACATTCGCCCACTCGCAAAATTAGAAAATATAGAAAGACTTTACCTCGAAATAAATCAAATTGGCGATGTGAGTCCGCTCGCCGGACTAAAAAAGCTATTTCGGCTTAATCTGAATAAAAACCAGATCGAGGATGTTCGTCCACTCGCAGAATCAGATAACCTCGAACGGCTCGAATTAACGGACAATGAAATCCGTGATATAACTCCTCTCGCTAGACTAAAAAATCTGAAATGGCTTTATATCGCAAAGAATCAAATTAGCGATGTGAGCCCGCTCACAAAATTGGTGAATTTATATGAACTTCACCTGAGCGGGAACCAAATCCGCGATATTCGCCCTCTGGTCAACAACCCTGGTCTCGGACAAGGTGATGTTATCTCCGTAAAATCCAATCCCTTGAATGAAGCCTCTATCAAACATCATATCCATAGATTGGAAGCGCGGGGTGTGCATCTTTCTATGGATTAACTTAACGCATATATAACTGTTAAAAACCGCTTGGAGGTTACACATGGCTTACGATTTACTAATCAAAGGCGGAACCTTAATTGATCCCGCACAAAATATTCACGCAAACAAAGATGTAGCATTTTCAAACGGCGTTGTTGCCGCAGTAGATGACAATTTATCAAATGCAGACGCGCATGAAGTATTGGACGCTAGTGGCTGCCTTGTCACACCGGGCATGATCGATCTGCACGTCCACGTGTTCTATGGTGTCAGCCATTTCGGCATTGAACCGGATCCGACCTGCTTGGCAAAGGGAGCCACGACGGTGGTTGATGCCGGCTCGGCGGGTGCTGACATTTTTCCCGGATTCCGCAAGTATGTGATCGATGTGAGTGAAACGCGCATCTTGGCGCAAATCAATATCTCGTCGCAGGGGATGCTGACCCAAGAAATTGGCGAGTTTGAGATCCCTGAATACGCCGACGTAGACAAAGCCTGTGCGATGATTGAAAAGCACCGTGATATAATTTTGGGAGTGAAGGTGCGGTTGACAAAGCACAGTATCGTCAGTGAGCGATCGGGGATGATTCCACTACACCATGCACGTGAAGCGGCAGACGCAGCAGGCTTACCCATTATGGTGCACCCGCAAGACGCTTGGTGCGATTCGATAGACGACATCTTAGCGGTTATGGGCGAGCGGGACATCGTGACACACTGCTTCCATGGGAGTAGATGTGGTATCTTGGACGATGACGGGAAAGTTCGTAAGTCGGTACACGAGGCGATGGAGCGCGGTGTCATCTTTGATGTGGGTCACGGCGCTGGGTCTTTCTCATGGGATACTGTTGAAACTGCGATGGGCCAAGGTGTTGCACCGCAAACAATCTCGTCAGACCTACATATTTACAATGTCAACGGTCCCGTCTATGACTTAGCGAATGTTGTGACAAAATTCCTCCATCTCGGTATGTCGCTCGACGATGCCATTGCGAAAGTTACCTCAGTGCCGGCAGAGGTGATTTTGATGTCCGACAAAATCGGCACATTGGCACCCGGTGCGTGGGGAGATGCGATTATCTCTGAACTGCGAGAAGGCGAATTTCAACTGATGGATTCGCGTGGCGAGGCACGTACAAGTAGGCAGAATTTTGTGCCAATTACCGTTGTCAAGGGTGGGCGGGTATACCGTCAAGGCCGTAGGGGATAACAGTCTTTCTTCCCTATCCTAACGTTCATTTGATAAGGTGAAAAATGGCATATTCCAGTCTGAGAGATTTTGTAAGAGAGTTAGAACGAGCCGGTGAATTAAGGCGAATCAAAGCCGAAGTCTCCCCAGACCTTGAGATCACACAGATCACAGATCGGGTGAGCAAGGCTGAGGGTCCCGCGCTGCTGTTTGAAAAAGTCGAGGGCAGCGACATGCCATTGCTGATTAACGCGTTTGGCTCCTACAAGCGGATGGCAATGGCACTCGGCGTTGAAGATATGAACGAAATCGCCAATGAAATTGAAGGCATGATCCAGCTCGGTCCTCCAGAATCACTGCTCGACAAAGTAAAACTCCTGGGCATTCTGAATAAACTGACGAAATTCCCTCCGAAAACGGTCAAGCGTGGCGCGTGTCAGGAGGTGGTTTGGACCGGCGACGAAATTTCATTAGACCGTATCCCACTCATCAAATGTTGGCCCCTTGATGCGGACAAATATATTACCCTACCGCAGGTTTTCACCCATAGTCTGAAAACGGGTCAGCGCAATGTCGGCACATACCGGCTACAAAGACTCGATGAACGTGCGCTGGCGATGCACTGGCAGATCCACCATGATGGTGCCGGGCATCACCGCGAGTACCGTGAAGCGGATGAACGGATGCCGGTTGCTGTCGCTATCGGCGGCGATCCGGTCATGTCCTATATCGGCACTGCACCACTTCCAAGTGGTATCGATGAACTCCTGTTTGCAGGGTTTCTGCGCAAAGCCAATGTGCCAATGGTTCCGTGCAAAACCATTGATATGTTGGTCCCCGCAGATGCGGATATCGTGATTGAGGGGTATATCGAACCGGACGAAACCTGCATTGAAGGCCCCTTCGGTGATCACACCGGCTACTACTCCCTCGAAGACGAATATCCCGTCTTTCGCATCACCGCGATCACGCACCGCAAGCGTCCCATCTACCAGACAATTATCGTCGGTAAGCCGCCGATGGAGGATTGTTACATGGGCAAGGCAACGGAGCGAATCTTCATGCCTCTGATCCGGACGCAACTGCCAGAGTTGGTCGATATGAACTTGCCGCTGTTCGGTGTCTTCCACAACTTCGCTTTGATTTCCATCGACAAACGCTATCCCTATCATGCAAAGAAAATTATGCACAGCCTGTGGGGGCTTGGTCAACTGATGTTTAGCAAGATTATCATCGTCGTCGACAAAGATGTTGATGTGCAAAATGTAGACGAAGTGCTTTTCCGAGTTGGCAGCAACGTCGATCCGAAGCGAGATGTAACCATCGTCGAAGGTCCCGTCGATGTGCTTGATCACGCTGCACCACTGATGGGCGCAGGATCGAAGATGGGGATCGATGCGACAACCAAATGGCGCGAGGAGGGCTATCAGCGTGAATGGCCCGATGAAATCACGATGTCTCAGGAGGTCATCGATCTGGTGGAGCAACGGTGGAAAGAATACAGGATTGAGTAAACCACCAAACGTGGTGGCTTTCGTAACCGCTCCCAAGATTGAATTTTTCAGCAGGTTTGTCATGAGACAATATATCTTACACTCTAGAATGGAGGTAAAAGGATGAAAACTTACAGCGCCGCTGTTATCGGCTGTAGCCGGATGGGTGCATTTATTGACAATGAAGTACCGGATTATCAGGCAATTCCGTTGCCGTATTCACACGCGGCGGGATTTTATGCCGAAGAACGGACAGATCTTGTCGCTTGTTCAGATCTGCGCCCAGATGTCATGGAGGTTTTCGGAGAACGATACGATGTGCCAAAAGAACAGCAATACACCGACTACCGGGAACTCATCGACAAAGAAAACTTGGACATCGTGAGTGTGGCAACGCAGCCGGAACACCGCGCCGAAGTTGTTATCCACGCTGTGGAGCATGGGGTCAAGGCAATTTACGCGGAAAAGGCAATGGCGGCTTCTATGGACGAAGCGGACGCGATGGTGGAAGCGGTGGAACGTAACGGCGCTTTCTTCAACTTGGGTACAAACCGCCGTTGGCACACCGGCTTCGACAAGATGAAGGAGGTTATCGACAGCGGTGAATTGGGTGCACTCAGGACGCTAATCATCTACGGAAACCACTCACTTTTTAACGGTTCTAGCCATCAGTTCGATCTAATCCTGCGTCTGAATAGCGACCACCGCGCTCTGTGGGCATCTGCCCATATCACCGATGACGACAGCATCTTCGATGGCGATATTGTTCGGGAGGATCCGAATGGTCAGGGCATGATTCAGTTTGAAAATGATGTCACAGCACATGCCCTCCTCTCTCCGCGCGGTAGCGAGTGGGAGGCAATCTGTGAAAGAGGAATTGTGACATGCTGGAATAATGGTTGGCAGTGGCACATCCGACGTGAAGCCAACGTTCCGGGCTGGCGAAACTGTTTTGTACCGGAGCCTTTCCCAGAGTTTGAACACAACAGCAGCACGGCAAATCTCATCAAAGATCTGGTTCATTCACTCGACACCGGCGAGCCGTCACGTTGCGGTGTCCGCGTGGCACACGCAAGCACGGAATTAATCTTTGCGTTTATGGAATCGCACTTGCAGAACGGAGCAAGAGTTCAGCTGCCGTTGAAGGGGTCAAAGCTGCGGTTAGAGAGAGAGCGTGCCCCAAGGCAGCCGAGGTTTCAGTAGAGAGACGATGGAAATCTCACGGAACCATGTACATGTCTCAATGAGATACCCTCGGTCAACTGGATAATGTGCTTGAGTTTGCCACTGTGCAATGCTATAATGGCAATGCGTTGTCTTGGTAACATAAAACCAGCGAAATCATTCGTAGGGTCTTGCCAATTCCTGTGTTGTAGCACAGGGTAACTATGTCTAAAAGGTAAGTTAAGCAAGTAATGAGATCAGTAGAAAGTAAGTTTAGAACAATCATTGAGAAAAATACTTTCTATTTCTCTAATCCGGCCTTTGAGGAAACATATGAAGGTTATTTGAACTCAATAAAGGAGACGCTACTTGTTCTCAAAAACAATGTAGAAATTAGTGGTTTAAGAAAGGAACTTATTGAGGAGTTACTTCAAAAAGAAAACGGTTTGACCACGCTTTTAGCTCTAACTGGATTTTCCAATGAATCCTTCAAACGACTGATTACGCTCATTCGTGTTGCCGATGATTCAGAGTTATCAAAGTTGGTATTAAAGGACGAGTGGTGCCCCAATGAATCATTAGAGGATTTCAAAGAATGGTCAGATGCTCAGATAGCAAAGATAATTCACCAAAGTGAGCATTTCAGAAAAGGGATAGTAAATATCTTTTTTGAGGGAGCAACCATTCCTTTTTTGGCAAACACAATTCCTCTTTTTGAGCTTAAAAAATTGAGTATTTCCAAGTTGACATTTGAAGTGCCAGCGATGATTGATACGATGGTGCGGTATAAGGAGAAAGGCTCGTACTCTGGACAGAAGGGTAACAATGCTGAGATTGTTATAGCAGAATTGCTTGACAGGTTGGGGATCCCTTTTGAGACAGGCGATTTGGACAAGCTTGCCGAGAGTGAACCAGATTTGAAGCGAACGATGGATTTTATCATCCCCACTAAGGAACAACCACGAGTTATTATTGAGTGTTCTTTTTTATCAACCACTTCCTCCGGACAAGGGGATAAATCAAAGACAGAAATAGGCGTTTCTCAACTCATCAAGAAACATTATCCAGAGGCAAAATTCATCGGTTTCGTCGATGGTATTGGCTGGTATGTTCGTCCGACCGACTTGACACGAATGGTAGCTGCTTACGAGGACGTTTTCACTTTCCATCAGGAAGAAATCTCACGATTTGAGGAATTTTTGAGAAAGGAATTTCAATAATAGTGGAAACATATACCAATCAAATTATCCAGGGGGATTGTCTTGAGTTGTTTCGTCAAATTCCCGATCATAGCGTTGATATAACCTTCGCCGATCCACCCTTTAATCTGAAGAAGAAATATCACACCACAAGAGATAGCCTTGAGTTGGAAGAATATTTACACTGGTGTGAAAAATGGATTTCAGAGATGGTACGTGTTACAAAGGAAACGGGGTCAATTTTTGTACATAATATCCCCAAATGGTTGACGTACTATGCGGGTCTTTTGAACAAACTTGCTGATTTTAGGCATTGGATTTCGTGGGATGCCCCTACAGCACCGATGGGGAAAACGCTTCAGCCTGCACATTATGGCATCCTATTTTATGCCAAAGATGCAAAGCAAAATAAATTTTACGAAATTCGTTATCCACACAAACGTTGTCGTAAATGCAACTATTTGCATAAGGACTACGGCGGGAAAAAGGGACTGTTGCATCCTTTTGGACCGCTTGTTCCAGATACGTGGACGGATATTCATCGGATAAAGCACAACAAATATCGCGATCCGCATCCGTGTCAACTGCCGATCCATTTATTAGAACGTATCATCTTAATGTCCACTGATGAAGGCGATACAGTGCTTGATCCGTTTTTGGGAACAGGTACAACGGCAATCGCTGCAAAGCGACTTGGACGACGCTACATTGGTTTTGAACTCGATCAGACATACGCGATGATCGCACGCGACAAAGTGAAGCAACAAGTATCAAACTCCCGGATTGGAAATATATGGGCCAGTGTTTACCTAGATGAAATCGTCACTCTCCGTGACCAAGATTGGGAGGCGTTACAGCCAGAATTTCACAGTCCTGAGTCCCCCAAAGCAATTGATTACACCAAAATAGTGCTAAAAGGTAAAATGTCGCCCACACCAACGGTTAGCCAACAGGAAACACATCAAGAGTCACAATTGCGATTCGCAGAGAATCGTAAAAAATATGAATAGGGAGGGCTTTTATGCCTACAGTCAATCATGATGTTTTACGAAAATTTGTTTATGATATGTATATCGGTGCCGGCGGAGTTGAGGAAGATGCTCGTATTGTCAGCAATCATGTCGTAGAATCCAATTTGATGGGGCACGATTCACACGGTGTAATCAATGCGCCTAACTACGCAGGCGGTATGAGTGGCGGTCCCTCGACGGATAAGATGGAAATTGTGCGTGAAACTCCTGCAACAGCGGTGATAAACGCCAACAGTGGGCTTGGCATGGTCATCGCTCAGAAAGCGATGGAGATGGCAGTTGAAAAAGCGAAAACACACACATTCGGTGGGGTTGGACTCCACCGTTGCGGACACGCCGGACGGATGGGAACGTATCCCACAATCGCCGCAAAAGAGGGGATGATCGGGCTCGTCTTCCTAAATGGCGGCGGACGATTTATGCACCCCTTCGGCGGCACCTCCCGAAAGCTCCCACCCAACCCAATTGGGATCGCAGTCCCCCGCAAAAACGGCGAACCGTTGATGCTTGATGTGACGATGAGTGTTGTAGCAGGCGGGAAGATACTGGTCCAGCGTGCACGTGATGAAGAGATGCCAGAAGGTTGGATGATCGATTCGGAAGGAAACACAGTTACTGATCCAAACGCTTTCATAGACCGTCATGATGATACAGCAGTAATGCCGGTGGGTGGTTTTCAGTTCGGGCACAAGGGCTTCGGCTTAGGATTTATGATTGACGCCATCGCCGGTGGGCTTTCGTGGGCAGGGTGTAGTCGGCAAGAACCCACACGTGGCGCGAGCGGGATTGTGATGATCGCTATCAAGATTCAGGATTTCATCGATCTTGATGTCTACCAGCAGGAGATTGAGTACCTCACAGAATGGATAAAGTCCTCTGAAAAACTGCCCGGTGTTGACGAAGTGTTCGCTCCCGGCGAGTTTGAGGAACGGAGCCGTGAACAACGTATGAGAGATGGCATCCCAATCGAAGAGAAAACATGGAATCGTCTGGTTGAAGCGGCTGCGTCCTATGGCGTTTCAGCACCAGAAGTATAGAGTTGACATACTCCGCAAACCTAAAGGATTGGGATTCTTACGAGTCCGTCCCCGATAGGAGAGCTAATTGTGCGGTCAAACACGGCTGCGAACCGAAGTCCGTCTTACATACCGCTAACGCAATGGACAATGCCCTGCCCACTGCCCCCAAGGGCAACTTTGGTGAGGTTTATTGAGGAGACCAATACCCGTCGGTATATCCTAACTGTTGCGGATTTTACCCCTGCTAACAGTTAGCGGAACCCCCAACCTCTAAGAACAAGTATACCATGTTTTGACTGTAAATACAAGGCAAAAGGCTGAAGCTGTCTGTATAGGCTTCGCCCCAACTGCTCCAAACATAAATGTTTGGGTTTTAGACCTAAAGGAGTTTTTGATAATCTGATTTGACTTAATAGGTGCTATAAAGGCAAGAAAATGATCACAAAGTTTGGCTCACTATTCGCGGGACATGTTGACCTAGAAGATGTAGGACTCGATGGTCCCCCTGTCAACGAACGTTGGCTCTCCGACGAACATATAGCAACTGTATTCGATAAAACCCAAGCCATCGCGCAGGTCATGGACCGCAACGGCTACGAAACCCTTTGGCTGGCTGAACACCACTTTCAGCGCGAAGGGTATGAATGTATCCCTAACATCCTGATGCTCGGTGTCCATCTTGCTCACCTAACGCAGACGCTCAAAATTGGGTGCGCTTTCAACGTTACACCGATGTGGCACCCACTACGACTAGCAGAAGATTACGCCACTGCGGATCTCCTCACGGGTGGACGTATCGTCTTTGGCGTAGGGCGAGGCTATCATACACGTGAGGTAGAGGTTTTTGGTGCACCCCTACTCGATGGAGACGCCAACCGCGAAATGTTCGAGGAACAACTTGACATTATTTTCAAGTCATTTAATGAACCGTCCTTCTCTCATCACGGTAAATACTACGACCTCCCGCCGAAAGTTCCATATCGTGGGTATGAACTGGAGGAGATTACGTTGGTGCCCCGTCCGCTCAATCTACCAGTTGAGTGCTGGCAGCCCATCGTCAGTGCTAGTGAACGCGGACTCAACCTTATGGCAAAATACGGCATCAAAGGGATGATTGGCGGTGGCGCTGCTGCAGGCGGTGCTGCGGAAAAAGTAATACATGCTTGGCAGCAGGTGCAGGCGAATCACGGTAGGGAAATGGAACTAGGCGGCGATCTTATTATCGGCTTCTCCTACCATATTGCCGATACAGAGGAGAAGGCAATCGAGGAAGCAAGTAAATACATGGGAACCAACCCGCCACGCCAATCTGGTCTCACCATGAAATGCCGTGTGTTAGCAGGATCATAGCAATTATACATCATTGAACCGTTGGCAAAACGCGACTTGATAATCCACGGTGCCTGCGCTGGTAACTCCAATTTTTCTAGCCGTTCTAGCGCAGCCCGATCGAGTGTAAGACCTAGCCCGGGCGCTTCCGGCACTCGCACAAATCCGTTGACCGGATCTAATCTTTCCTTCACGACATCGCTCTTATAGATCTCCGTGGTAGTAACAAAGTGAAAGGTAGCAGTAGGAAAGACAGACATCATGTGCGTGGTCATCGCTCGGGTGATGGTGCCACCGACGTTCTGTAGCATGAAGGGGATATTGCCCGCAGCGAAAAGACCGGCACAACGTATGGCTGCGCCTATCTTCTGGTGTCCCCGCATATACACATCCCCAGCTCCCATCAGCACCTCATAGGTGGCCTCCAGCGGTGCCTGATGCCTCACAATAGGTAGCGGCACCCGCCGACGCAAATCGATCGAAGCAAGCGTATCCCCGGCGTCAATGCAATCTTCAAAGCAACCGGCAATGGGAGACTGCGCCAATTTCCCCAGCAATTCTGGCATGTAGTCGTCCGTCCCGCCGCCAGTGAAATCGTAGTGAATCCTGAAACCCTTGGGTGCTACCGCCTCCATAGCCTCGGTCTGATCGAAGACGTTTTCAAAGGGCGAAAGGTGGAATTTCATCCAAGTGTAACCCTGCGCTGCGTACCGTTCCACAGCCTCCGCCATACGCTGCGGATGCGTTGATACCGTCCAACTGCTCACCGGCACCCATGAACGCGTCTTCTGACCGAAGAGTTGGTAGACCGGTACACCAGCGGCTTGCCCCATTAAATCGTACATAGCTGTCGCCAAAGCCAACGAGGTTTCGTCCCCGACCCATTTGAAGGGGTTGGTGCCGATGTACTGATCGATGACCTCCTGCGGCTCAGGTCGACCACCCTCTCCAAGCCCTATCCGCCCGTCATCTGTATGCACCACATATATTGTGCGACTAGCAGGACCTGAGTAGTGGTTCATCTGGTAGGCGATCCAATCCTCGTATTCGGGGGTAATCTTATGGACTTCAATTTCAGTGACTTTCATATTGTTCTCCTGTCAGGGCAGCACTCGTTAATCTCCAGTGACGGATTTTGAATCGTCGTATAAAGTTACGGCAATGGAAGGTCAGTTTTCATATTCGCCACAGCATAGCACTTTACAGCCGTTGTGTCACTAGAAAGTTGAGAGTAGGTCATTCTTCTCTTGACGTTCAGATGAAATTCTGCGAAAATAGGATGAAAAATAAAATGGTAAAATATCAAAAACATCATTTCATAGTGACGACTTCCGGCGCTCCTTATTTACGATCTGTAACATAATACTCGAAAATCCGTATCAGAAAGATCGAGGTGATTTACTATGAAGTACGATGCAACCGATCGAACCTTTGACTGCGAACCTACCCTCACCGACACACAGGTTCTGCAGTTTTGTCGAGATGGTTTCCTAACCTTAGAAGGCGTTGTTCCTGATGAAATCAACCAACGTGCATGCGATTACTTGAGAGGAAAAACACCGGCTAACCCCTGTTTCATTCCTGAAGGGCTTACCGAAGTAGATTTAGAACGGATCCGTAACTCCCATGAGCCCAGCACAATCCTGCTTGAGGATTGGTTTATTGAACACGTACTTCTCAACGAACAGCTCGCTGGTGCGCTGAGATCACTGCTCGGTAAGAATGTGGGGTTACCCGTACTGGTGAGCGATCACAGTACCGAATGTCCTGCCCCCGCGCAAGGGTGGCATCAGGATGCCGACCACATCTTCGGACCGGAGGTTAATTTCATCGAGGTTTTTTATTTTCCGCAAGATACACCGTTGGAAATGGGCCCCACTGAGATTGTCCCCGGAACGCACTTCGGCCCCGCCCAACGTGACGCAGAACACGAAGGGATCCCAACCAGCGGACCCGCAGGTACGTTTGCCCTCCATTCTCAAAGTATTCTACATCGGAGAGGTAAATCGACTGGAAAAGGGCTGCGCCACATGCTGAAATACAATTACTGGCGAACAGTAATGCCAGAAAGAGATTGGATTATTGAATCGGACTTTGATTTCCATCGCGCCTATTACGGAGGTCATCGCGTCGCCAGATACGTCGCTCACATGCTATACTGGTTATGCGGAAAAGGCGATGAATTTCGGGTTGTCGGCGGACAGGGATGGCCCTGGCGAACCGAAAATCAAATCGGACCATCCTATGGATTTGGTGTAAGCAGAGGATACCTACCGGATTGGCGTCAAAATAATGGTGACGGTTACGCAAATTAGAGTGGTTTACCCATACAAGGAGGAGCACACATGTACGTCATAGTCGCACCAATTCAAATTAAGGAAGGACACAGGGAGGCGTTCATCGAAGCGATGCTCGACGACGCCAAAGGTTCAGTGAAGGATGAGCCCGGCTGTCTAAGATTTGATGTAATCCAAGATGGCGCTGATCCCAACCGGATCTGGCTCTACGAGATTTACGTGGACGAGGCAGCTTTCCAAGCCCATCTGCAAGCCCCTCACTTTATAAAGTGGCGGGATACGGTCAAAGACTGGTTTGCTGAAGGACCGAAAGGAGCTGGCGGAGGAAGTTACAATATTTGGCCCCCCGATGACGAATGGAAATAGTATGGTCTCCACAGGCTTGACGTGCTTTCAAGCACTCACACTTAAAAGCACGTCCAGTTTTTGATTACAGCAGTATTATTACCTAAATATCTTTCAAAGCTCCCGCCTCAGTTCCTCAATCCCATCTCGCAGAGTCGCCGCTTTTTCAAACTCCAGATTAGCAGCCGCCTCCTGCATCTGCTTCGTGAGATCGGCAATCAAGGCATGGATATCTTCCTCAGATGTCGCCTCCGAAATTTCGACTCCCAGAGAATCCGCCGGTTCGTCATCATCGTCAACAAGTGCACTGATTAGATCGCGAATTTCCTTGTCGATTGACGCCGGCGTGATACCGTGTGCTTCGTTATAAGCCATCTGAATTTCGCGGCGTCGTTCCGTTTCGTTGATAGCACTGCGGATGGCATCGGTGATCTCATCGGCATACAAAATGACCTCACCATCAAGGTTCCGAGCAGCGCGACCCGCAGTCTGGATTAACGATGTTTCGGATCGGAGGAAACCGGCCCGGTCTGCATCGAGAATAGCAACTAACGACACTTCTGGCAAATCCAAACCCTCGCGGAGGAGGTTAATCCCAACAAGAACATCAAAACTGCCCTGCCGAAGTTCTTTCAAGATCCGTGCGCGATCTAAGGTGTCAACGTCTGAATGGAGATATTCAGCTTTGACACTGGCTTCAGTGAGATAGTCAGTCAAATCTTCAGCCATGCGCTTGGTGAGCGTGGTAACAAGGACACGCTGCCTTTGAGCAACCCGTTCATTGATAACCCCAATGAGATGATCAATTTGTTCGTCAACCGGGTAGACGGAAATCTTTGGATCAATTAAGCCTGTGGGACGAATAATCTGTTCAACCACTTGCGAGCTCTGTTCAAGTTCATAAGGTCCTGGCGTTGCGGACACAAACACCGCTCGATGGAGATACGATTCAAACTCTTCAAACTTGAGAGGACGGTTATCCAAAGCGGATGGTAAGCGGAAGCCGTAGTCTACCAATGTCTGTTTGCGGGCGCGGTCTCCCCGATACATCCCACGAATTTGGGGCAAGGTTACGTGAGATTCATCAATGATCATGAGATAGTCATTAGAAAAGTAGTTGAGTAAACAGTAGGGCGGTTCGCCGGGAGCCAGTCCTGAGAAATGGCGCGAATAGTTCTCAATGCCCTGACAGTAGCCAATCTCCCGCATCATTTCAAGATCGAACCGGGTCCGCTGTTCAATCCGTTGGGCTTCCAACAGTTTATTGTTCGCAATGAAGTAGTCGATCTGATCTTGCAGTTCGGTTTCAATGTCTAACAACGCCTGCTCAAACCGCTCTGCGTCCGTCATGAAGTGCCTAGCCGGGAAGAGTGTGATTGACTCATGTTCCGCTAAGATCTCGCCTGTCAGTGTATCAATTTCGGTAATCCGCTCAACCTCGTCGCCAAAAAGTTCGATACGGTAGGCGGTATCTGCATACGCCGGGAAAACCTCGATCACATCGCCACGTGCACGGAAACTTCCTCGCGAAAAATCGATGTCATTCCGCTCATATCGAATATCCACAAACGCACGTAGGAGTTTATTCCTTTTAATGATGTCCCCGCAGCTCACCTCAACTCGTTGGATATCGTACTCCTTGGGAGATCCAATGCCGTAGATGCAGGAAACACTCGCAACAATAATAACGTCACTGCGTGTGAGCAGCGAGGCAGTTGAGGCGAGCCGCAGTCGATCGATCTCTTCGTTAATCTGTATATCTTTTTCTATATAGGTATCTGTGACAGGCAGATATGCTTCAGGCTGGTAGTAATCGTAGTAGCTGACAAAGTAGTGGACAGCGTTATGTGGGAAGAATTCTCGGAACTCGCTATATAACTGTGCGGCAAGGGTTTTGTTGTGTGAGATGACTAACGCAGGACGTTGCAAATTTGCGATGACGTGCGCCATCGTGAAGGTTTTCCCCGAACCTGTAACGCCCAACAACGTTTGAAGGTCGTTCTCTTTCCGCAGAAAATCTTCCGTAAGCATCTGGATTGCTTGCGGCTGATCCCCTTGCGGCGTATAGTCCGAAACCAATTCAAATTTTTCCATATTTTCGCTTTCTTCTCGTTTTACGTTTCACGCATCACCGATGAGCATTACACAGCATCTTCGGTTCATATCCAACGATGAAGGCTTCTTTAATAACATCTTCCTCCGGACACTTCCCTTCGTATTTCAGCAGCCCTGTGTTTTTATCAACAGATCGAAAAACAACGTTAGCCGGTTTATCAAAATCTTTGACAGGTCCGCGTGCTCCCTCAATCATAAATCGAGCCCAAATGGGTAAAGCACCTAGGGCTCCCGGAAACGTTGTCTTCTGTTGGTGATCGTTAAACCCGACCCAAACGCCAGCGGCGAGATTTTGAATGTAACCGACAAACCACGCATCTGTATAATTGTCCGTCGTGCCGGTTTTGCCCGCTGCCGGACGTTCTAACCCCATCACACGTGCTCGTCTACCAGTGCCATTATTAATCACACCCTTCATGAGATGTGTCATGAGATAAGCAACCCCTGGGTCGAGTGCCTGTTCCGCCGGTGGTTGATTTTCAATCAAGATGTTCCCATACTGATCTTCAACATAGTGAACGCCTATTGGCTTCCTGCGCACCCCACCGTTGGCAAAAACAGAATAAGCACCAGTCATTTGGATCACTGGCAATCCACCTGCGCCTAATGCAACTGACGGATATGCGGGTAAATTGGCCTCGATGCCCAGACGTTTGGCGATTGCAAGTGTTCGATTAAGCCCGGCAGGTTTTTCGTTTTCCTCTATCCGTGTCTCCCACATCATTCTTGCTGTCGCAATGTTAATCGATTTCTCTAATACCCTTCGCGCCGTAATATCTCCATAGTAGCGATGCCCATAGTTGCGCGGTCTCCACCTCCGCCGTGTTCCAACATTGATAGACCACGCTTCATCGCGAACAATCGTTGCCGGTGTTATTAAAGGGGGAAGATCAAGCAGTGCTGCAAAAACAATCGGCTTAAAAGATGAACCGGGTTGGCGATGTGCATGGACAGATCGATTAAAAAAGTTAATCTCCTGCCGGGTGATATAAAAATCGCGTCCCCCAACCATCGCCTTGATGTGCCCCGTTTGCGGTTCCAATGCAATTAGCCCCGCTTGCAAATAATTGGTAATTGGATTAATGCCATTTGGATTATTTTTATTTTCATCGTAGTCGGGCAGATTTCTGTACCTACTAGAGCGCCCCCGTAACTTGTTATCCAATTCTCGCAAGTGATCAGCAACGGCTCTTTCCGCAATCTCTTGCATAGAAGGATCGATTGTCGTATATACTCTCAACCCTTGGTTGTACAAATGTCCTTCTAATTCTGGTATTTCGATCAGTTGTTCATGAACATATTCCAAAAAATGTGAGCCGCCTGTGCCCTGCGCGCTTTTGGGTACTTCAATCACAACAGGTTTCTGGACATATGTATCGTGTTCTTCTAGGCTAATGAAACCCGCCTTTAGCATCAACCCAAGCACCAGATTACGCCGTTCTTTTGAACGATCCGGATGGCGTACTGGCGAATAGCGTGTCGGTGATTTCGGAATGCCCGCCAGCGTGGCACACTCGTGGAGTTCCAACTCCCATACATTTTTTCCAAAATAGTTTTGAGCTGCTTCTTGGACACCGAGTACCTCCTGCGAACCGTATCGTCCTAAGTTGATCAGGTTCAGATATCTTTCGAGAATTTCGTCCTTGGAAAATTTACGCTCAATACGGACAGCAAGCAAAGCCTCCTTCACCTTTCGCAAAAGTCGCTTCTCACGAGTCAGATAGATATTGCGTGTGAGCTGCTGAGTGACGGTACTTGCGCCTTGTAGCGTTCCTTGCACTTGTCCTAGATATAACTGAGCATTGTGAATGGAGGCGCGAAGGATTCCTAGAAAATCTACACCCCAGTGTCTATAGAATCGCTGATCTTCAACTGCGAGAAATGCCTGCAGCAGAGTGTCCGGCATCTGCACCAGTGTCACAATCTCTCGTGCCTCGGCTTCACCTTTTCTATCATAAAGCGCGTTAAGCAACTCCGGCCTGAGATCAAAACTATCTATTTTTTCACCGTCATCATTTTGGATTGCCTCAATTTTTCCATCAACCACAGAAAGCTCAACCTGATATGGTTCCCGATCTAGACGTGGAAAATGGAAACCTTGGAGGTAAATCCATAGTCTCTCAGGTTGCCCTTGTTCATCACGCCCAACTGAATATTGTCCAACGACACTCGGTTTGATGAACTCTTCACTTTCTTGATACTCCAGTCGTTTCAATTTATCCAGCAGGAAATCAATAGAATCTCCCGGTTGGACTGTACAAAGCGAGGAATAAACTTCAAGGTGCTGTTTCCAAGTGTCAACCTCACGGTATTCCAGTTGACCCAAGTCAATATGGTCAATAGAATCCCATGATTTGATGACGACACCTCCGACAAATCCAACACCAACAAACATCAGCATCATCACACAAATAGTAGCAATGAGAAACAGTGTAAGTATGCCTCGAAGAATTTTCTTAATCATTCAATTTTCCTCATACTATATCTTGATTTTATCGATCTCTCTAAATAACTCAGAGACTTGCATTTACGGCGTACGGCTTCGATCCTGTTTTTTTCTCACACGCTTGATAGTGCAGCCAAACGCCTTTGTTTTCTTGCGATCCTCAGAAATTTCTTTTCCGGCAACCACGAGGTCAAGTGTTTCGCGTAGATAGTGCGTTTCGGGATTCTTCTGACTATTATCAATAGCACCACGATACCGGAGGATGCGCTTTTCGTCCAACAAGTAGACTTCAGGTGTACGCCTTGCCCCAAATCTATCCGCAATCTCATTCCGCAGATCTTTTAGGACAACGAAATCGAACTTGTTCGTTTTGTTATGCTCAACTATCTCTTCGACGGATTCATTTCTGTTGGAGTTGATCCCAATAAACTGTACGCTTTGATCTTTGTAGTCGTTATATAGAGTAACAATCCTCTCGTTGTAATCATTAAAAACAGGACATTGGGTCGAAATGAACATCACAACGGTTGCCTTTTTCTCATGGCTCAAATCCTTGAATGAATGTTCTTTGTCTGTCGCGTCTTTGAGCGTAAAGTTGGGAACTTCCTTATCCATCTTGACGGTGTCAGTGTCGGCAATTATACTAAAAGCTAGGCTAAAAACAGATATCACGGCAAGAATTCCGGTCAATAATTTCATTTGATTCCTCCTACGGTTCCGATCGATCTTCCAGCCTTTGTGAGGCCAAGTCACATTACACTAAGACGTTTGACGTTCCATTCCGTTTAAGTACGCCACCTACGTATTAAATAGCTGCTTAAATTACACACCTTCATTATTACCATTTTTAATGTTTATACGTTCGGACTGAAACGAAGGTAACAGCTATCGAATAGAATTATACCAATTCTTTTCCGATGATGCACACCTATTTTCACAGTTGTCTGAAATTGTCGCTTCAGGTTGCTGTTTGAAAGAAATATTTTGAACAGCGGACCTTTAACAAGAATTGAGTGTTGGTCAAACAATGCTCAAAGTAGGTCAGGGTTTGGCATAGACCTGAATTTCTTGGATACTTGGGCGGGGGTTTTTGGAACCAAGAAAACCTTTAATCGCAATGATGCGTATTGTATCTGTTACAACCGGTGTGGTCACCACGATACGCTTACGGCGATTGTTGCGAGATCGTTGTAATTCTGTCCACTCTTCACCAACCTTTGCTAAAACATCAAAATCTACCAAATCTTCAGCGTAAAGGACAATCATCCCCACTTTATCGAAAAAACCTTTAGGTCTAAAACCCCAACATTTATGTTTGGGCTACAGACTGCTTTAGCCCTTTTTCTTGATACTCTGTGCAAAATATGGCATACTTGTCTTGTCTTTCGGTAGGGGATTTCTATCGCCAACCTCCTTGTTGGCGTCCCCTACACCTCATAGAAAAGGCATGAAAGACCGAAAGGCCACTCCTGATGTATACCACCAAGAAAATCAAAGTGTCTCCAACGCCTGAATTGGATATGCTTGCTAGTGAATCAGGACGCGTCTACTCAAAAGTGGTCTCCCTGATTCGCAAAGTCAAGCGGAAGAAAGGCTTTTGGCTATCAGAGAAGGCAGTCAAAAAATATATGAAACTTCGTGGGTATCAACTGCATTCCCAAACGATTCAGGCAATTGTAGAGAGTTACTTCGATTCACTCAAGAGTTACTTTCGTGTCGTCAAGTCCAATCCTGATGCCAAACCTCCTAAGCGCACCCGAAAGTTTTTCAAGGTGCGTTGGAAGTCGAGTGCTATCTCCCTCAAAGATGGTGTATTGAGATTGTCCAACGGTAAAGGCAACCCGCCTATTACGCTTCATTCGACTGTAGAACCTGTCTATGTAGAACTGTATTTCCAGCAAGGTTGCTATTACTTTTCGTTAGTCTACAAGGTGCATACACCCCCCAAGCGTGAGACGGGTAAAGTGGTTGCCATAGACATGGGTGAGATTCACCCAATAGTGTCGCATGACGGACAACACACCATAATCTACAATGGGCGTGCTTTACGGGCTATCAAGCAATATCTGAACAAAGTAAAGACCATTTTCCAATCCAAAATGGACAAGTGTAACAAATACTCTAACCGCTGGTATCGTCTCAAGCGAGTGAAGCAGAAGATACTAGCAAAGTTGAACGCTCAAATCAAGGATGCCGAACATAAAATCACATCTCGATTTATATCTGACTGCTTAAAGGCGAAGGCGGATACGATAGTGATTGGCAAACTCAAAGGCATTCGGCAACGAGCGAAGTTTAGTAAGAAGTCTAACCAGAAGGTTCATCAATGGGCGTTTGCCCGTCTCCAATTCATGATTTGCTACAAAGCAGAGTTAGCTGGACTCAAAGTCAAGTTTGTATCAGAGGCATACACCTCTCAGACCTGTCCACGATGTGGCAATCGAAAGAAACCGGCTAACCGGAACTATCACTGCAATCATTGTGGCTTTGAGTATCATAGAGACGGCGTTGGTGCAATCAACCTCTGGAACAAAGTATTGGGATTCATGCTGAGTCCCGTAGTTGGGGCGATGGCGTCCCCGATAGGTGTTCGGTTCAATCCGCATCTATCTAAACTCGGCTAACACAGCGTGTAAGAATCCCAATCCTTTAGGTTTGGGAGTACGTCAACTATCTTTAGTGGATACTCTCAATTTTTTGTTGATTCCGTACCATTTGCCGCCGGTTTGGTCGGCTAACTGAATTTGTATCCTTTCGCTGATTCCAATGACATTGATCCGAATCTCATCTAGCTCACACCAATCCAAGATTTTGTTGACGACCTCATTTTTTTTGCGTCCGGTCTCCCCAGCTGTTTTCAACGCCGAGTTTGTCACAACAACGAAGTGTTTTTCGGCATCCCAGCGGAAACTGAGTTCTGTAAGGCCCTTCATAATCGCGTCGAGCCCATATCCAGCAACCGGACCCATAAATTTTGCCATCGAAGGTCTACGAAAGTTTTCTTGAATCGGAAGAAGTCCTCTCTGCAGCGGTTTGACCGTGATTTGTGGACGACCGCTGAAATTTTGATACCAAATAAGCGCAAACTGATAATCAATCGCTGATTCTTCAAAGACTCTTGCCATATCAGCAATCCGTTCTTCAACCTTTTTGCCCAGATCCTTCATGGTAAAACTTCCATCAATAACAAATACCAGATCAACTGCCTGATTCACACTATCACGACTTGCACACTCTGCAATTTCGACAAGACTTTTACCGACATCAACGACTTCTTTGCCCTTTTTACGGCGCAGCGACTGTACTTCTGATGTTGTAACAGTTGCCATGCTCTCAAGACAACCCCAACTTACCAATATCGTCAACGCAATGAGACATTTCCAAACCTGCGATTTCAGCGATTTCATGACTGCCCTCCTATGTGGTGTAGAACTCCAATATAGATCGGAACTGCGAAGGCTCGTGAACCCTAATGCTACGCAGTTATTGCAGGATCTCAGAGGAGGAGGCACATAGTATGCCAAACTCGATAGAGGGTAGATTTGGCGTCTGTAGGCAGATTTTTCACCATTTATGGCGAAATGGGAGCCATATATTGTTCACATTTTGAACACTCCTGTTCACAGAGCTGATAATCTATGTTCCTTTTGGGGCATACTTTGTTCTTCCGCTTCAAACTTCAATGCGTTTCGTCACTGAGTGGGTTGGACCGCCCCATCTCGGAATCGCAACCGTCCATTGACCCGCAGGACCCCCAGCGACGATGCTAATGACATTTTCGGGGGGTCGCTGCGTCTGTTCGTGAATATACGCCTGTATATCGCTCTTGCTAAAGCCATCACCGGCGATTGTCTTCATGTGCTCAAGAGTAAACACAAGGACAATTTCAGCAGATGGGGGTCCTAGTGCCGAAATGCTGCGACAAATTGTGTCTAGGATACTCTCCGCTGTGTTTCCACTAGAACCGATGTGATACGGGGAGGAACCCGCGTGAACTGTCACTGTGCTGTCAGAGGCATCGAATCCGCGTTCAACGTGTAATGGCTCCCACAAGCTTACCTCCTCCCGTTCAGCAATGCAGAAGGTGTATTTGCCAGCATGACCCAAAGTGGAGCGGTCTAATTCGCCGGGCAAAGCACCACCGATATTCGTGCCGATTAGGCGAATTGTCCGTCCAATCGTTGCGTTTGCCCGCCAACCCTGTCCAAAAACGTTAAAACTATCATTGATATCCAACTGTTTTCGGATAGGACCATTAATAATCAACAACGGTGTCGAGTCGGCAGTTGTTACCTGAACACCGTGCAGATTAAATGCTTCTTCAGTAACTGCCTCGACCGCTGCAATGACAATCGGCATATACTCCGGTTTGCAACCAGCCATCACTGCATTAATAGCGATCCGTTCAATTGTCGCGTGTCCCCATTTCGGTGGGATGGCTGCGAGCAACTCATCCGGCTGTCTGTTCGTACCGGCTAACATTTTTTCTACCCGATCCGGCGTCGGTGGGACAACCGGCAAACCATCGGTCCAACCATTTTGATAACAGAGTTCAATGAGGTCTGCGTCCTCAACTGCTTCAATCTGATCTGACTGCCATTGGATCTGTGTCATCATAAAATTCCTTTCAATTTCTGAGTTTTTGTGATATTATGCGTAAGATATCAGAAGAGATCAGATCTTACGCAGTGCGCTATACGAACGGAGATATACTTATGCGTATCGCAACGGGTTGCATCGGTCATGAAACAAACACATTTTCATCTGTGCCAACTTCAATCGACGACTTTAAGGTTCAGAGAAGTTATCACATCGGCGATGAGATAATATCAGCGTTCAAACAGACGAGCACCATCACTGGTGGGTTTATTGAGAGCTCAAAGAAGCTAGGAATCCAAATCGTTCCACTCTTATGGACATTCGCAACGCCCTCTGGCGCGGTTGAGCAGAAGGCATATGATACGCTTAAAGGAGAATTCCTTGACCTTCTGCGAAACGCTGGGCAGATCGACGGTGTCTTCCTAGATTTGCACGGAGCAATGGCAACGGAGGAGATCGAAGATGCTGAAGGGGATCTCATCCGATCGGTGCGTGAAATCGTCGGATCGCTCCCAATTGTTGTGACACTAGACCTCCACGCGAACATCACCGCTGAGATGGCAGAATACAGTGATACAATTATCGGGTTTGATACCTATCCACATGTCGATTGCTATGACCGAGGCGTTGAAGCAGCAGAAGTGATATTTGATGTAGTTCAAGGAAATATCCGCCCGACAATGGCATATCGCCAACTGCCGTTACTGACCTCGCCGCCAGCGCAATGTACGATGAAACCTCTGATGAGCGGGGTGGTGGAAAAGCTCCACGCCCTCGAAACGCAGCCGGGAGTGGTAACAGCAACCCTATCAATGGGGTTTCCTTTTGCGGATATACGCGATGCCGGGGTCTCGGTGTTAGTGACCACCAACGACAATCAGCAACTTGCTGAACAGCATGCAGACAAGTTTGCTAAATACATCTGGGACATGCGAGAAGCATTTAACCTAAATCTCGTTTCCGTTGAGGAGGCAATCGAAATCACGAATCAGTCAGAAGGACAGCCAATTGTTCTCGCAGAAGGTTCGGATAATCCCGGTGGCGGTGGTCCCTGCGATGGTACAATTATTCTTCGGAAATTTATCGAAGCCGACGTCCAAGATGCAGTTATCGCTATAATCGCTGACCCAGAGTCTGTAGCACGCGCGATCGAAGCAGGTGTCGGCAATACCGTAGCACTCAATGTCGGCGGAAAGACCATTCCACTGCACGGCGAGCCGGTTGCGTTGACAAGCTATGTGAAAACAATCTCCGACGGAAATTTTGTGCATAAAGGACCGATGGCACGCGGCATTAGAAGTAGTTTGGGACGAACAGTTGTCGTCAAGGTTGGCGGTGTCGAAATCATCCTGACGGAACGTCGTTTCCAACCCATCGACGCTGAAGTGCTTCGTAGTGTCGGAATTGAACCTAGAGACCGGAAACTTATTGCGCTCAAATCGGCTGTTCATTTCCGTGCGGACTACACACCAATCGCCCATGAGATTTTGGAGGCAGATACCCCCGGTGTGCATAGCGCGGATCTCTTTAGCTACGATTATCGAAAGGTGCGCCGACCCATTTATCCGCTGGACGGAGACGCTGAATTTCGATAAGCGTGACCTCGCGACCTGTAGAAACTCCTCCTTTTACAATCGGTTTGTTTGAAACTCTGGAGACATCATCATGAGAACAATGCTAAACATTAGTGCAGCTCTCCTTCTGATCGTTTTGGGAGTCGGGGCAGCACACACCTCGCCCGTCGCAATACTCGGCGCATTTGATGAGGAAGTCGTAATCCTTGAGAGACAGCTTGTAAATCCAAGGACGCATACGATTGAGGGAATACAATTCCTGACGGGGACCCTCAACGGACAAAACGTAGTTATCGCAAGAACAGGAGTTGCCAAAGTCAATGCAGCAATGACAGCCACTCTGGTTATTCAGCATTTTCACCCCAATCAACTCATCTTTACAGGGGTTGCTGGTGGACTCAATCCAGACCTGCAGATCGGAGATATTGTCATCGCACAAAAGACAGCTCAACACGATTTGGGCAGACTGGAATCAGCCGATATTGAAAACTTTGGTGTCAGGAATCCTATCAATGGCAAACGAAATCCCGTCTTTTTCCCCGCTGATCCTGAACTTTTGCGGATAACAGAAGCTGCTCTGGCAGATATTAAACTCAACCCATTTCAAACCCCTCAAGGTCAACGACATCCACGCATCATCAGGGGAATAGTCGTAACTGGGGATATATTTGTCGCTTTTGATGCCAAAAAGACAGCCTTGCACAAAAATCTCGGTGCCGATGCGGTAGAGATGGAAGGTGCAGCGGTTGCCCAAATCTGCTGGCAACAGAATGTCCCCTGCTTGGTCATACGCAGCCTTAGCGATAATGCTGGCGCAAACGCCTCAGAAGATTTTAAGAAATACTACAAAATCGCCGCACGCAATTCCGCAGCGCTCGTTACTCGTATTATCAGCCAACTTCATTCCAAACAATCGTTGCAGCAGGACACAACAATCAACCCTGATCAGACACAGAAACCCCCTGTATCAACACAGCAAAATGCGCTTAGTCTCAATGAACAGCGATTTCATGAGATGCTTTCAGATGTTACGCTCACTGGTCACTTCACAATCACAGGAGGAGAAGATTCAAGCACCCTCAGAGAAGAAAAGTATACCATCACAAAAGTCACCAAGTTGAGCGACGACTACTGGTTCTTTTTTGCACGCGTCCAATATGGTGGACGAGATGTAACTGTGCCATTGAAGCTCGAGGTCAAATGGGCAGACGACACACCCATCATCACATTGACCGATCTCGAACTGCCAGAATTGGGAACCTACACTGCAAGGGTGATAATCTATCGCGGGCAATATGCCGGCACGTGGAGCAGCGACAAACACGGCGGGCATTTGTTCGGAATAATAACCAAGAATACACCCGAATCAGATAATACGGACTCCCAATAGGAATAGCAGCAGAAACAGATTTATAATGATACTACATGTGCTCTATTTCAGTGATACCCAACTTAACATAACAATATGAGGAAATTCGACAGTGCAAATTAAAGGTGATTACACAATTTCTGCTCCGCGTGAAAGGGTCTGGGAATATTTCACGAATCCTGAACTTTTGCAGCAATGTATCCCCGGATGTGAAGAGCTGAAACCGCTTGGCGATGATAGTTTCGAAGCAACAATCAAGGTAGGCGTCGCTATGATCAAAGGAGTATATCAAGGCTCTGTCAAAATAGAAAATAAAGAACCCCCTTCAGCTTATCGATTAGGCGTTCAGGGTGAAAGCAAGATTGGATTTGTCAATGGAGCGTGTGATTTCACGCTAGAAGCAGCCGGGGAGAATCAAACATCGGTCAATTTGGTAGGAGAATTAACGGTTGGTGGAAGACTTGCCCGTGTGGGGCAGAGGGTCATGGGTAGTGCGTCTAAGATGATGATCGGCAAATTCTTCAGCGAGGTTGAACAATTAGCAAAATCTGAAGCAGCGACTTAAGGAACCTGCTGGATGTATATGTCAGCATCCTTGCCCCGGTAATCACTCCAAACGATAAAGGCACCACCCCTGCCGTTGGTGATTGCACGCGGTGCAATCTGGTCTCCATCAGCCGTACATACGGGCACTCCATTGAATGTCCAAATAGATTTACCGCTCCCATCAATCCGTTGAGCATAGATCGCATCTGTGGTAACGTTCCCGTAGTCCTCGCGAAAATCTTTCCAGTAGATGATTGCGCCTTGTGAGCCATCGGAAACGAGGTGAGGCTCTCGCTGTACACCTGCTGCCACACAGATGGGAACCCCGTTATCCTGCCACATTGGCGTACCGTCTATGTCGATTCGCTGTGCATAAATATCAGCGAAAATATCACGGTCATCCCACCAAGTGACAATTAACCCACCTTTACCATCGCTGATTCCCTTCGGTTGCTGTTGATTTGACGGGTCATTACAGAAATTGATACCATCCTTTTCCCAGAGTGCGTTTCCATCCGCATCAACTCGTTGGGCGTAAAGATCTGCACTACTGAAAATATTTGGATCGTTGCGATAATCTGACCAAACAATAAACGCTCCCCCTGAACCATCAGCAACAACAAAGGGACCTCCCTGATTACCGGAAGCTGCACATACCGCAACACCCTCATCTTCCCAAATCCGTTCACCTGTCGCGTCCATCCGTTGGGCATAGACATTCCAATCCGGCGTGCTGATGTCCCACCATGCGATGATTGCACCTCCGGCGTCATCCGTTGCCAAAAACGGATCATACTGATCGCCCTCGCCCTTATAGACCGGCACACCATTAAGGGCCCAGACGGGTTTTCCCTCCCCATCGATCCGTTGGGCATAGATATCCAAATTGTCATGCCGGGAATCTTCCCACGCGACAATCGCCCCACCTTGACCGTCGGAAATGGCTTTGACATCCTCCTTCAGGAAAGGCGCGATGCTGACGGGAACTCCATCCTCACCCCAGAGCAATTGACCGTTAGCGTCAATCCGCTGGGCATAGATGTCCCGATTTCGGTGGCGAGAATCCCCAAAAACAAGGATTGCCCCTTCTCCTGCATCAGGAACAAGGAGGGGCCAACTTTGGGCATTGGGTTGTACACAGATCGGGATACCATCATTTTCCCACAGCATCTCACCGTTTGCGCTAATTCGTTGCGCGAATACATCCCGATTCCCGTTTCTCACATCGCGCCACGCAACAATGACGCCGCCGTGGTTATCGGAAATTATGTCGGGGAAATGTTGATCCTCCGCTGCCGTGCAGATTGGCAGATTTTGACTGACATCCTCTATCCATTCCGCAGGAAGATATTGAGGCAATACAGTCATGAGGAGAAAAGAGAAAACGAGAAGACGGCACTTCCATCTCCCTTCCCATTCTTTCATTCCTTCTTTCCTTCCCACTATCAGGGGAGAGTGTAAGTCCAACGGTGTCCGTTCAAGATTTACACATAAATAACTGAAGGTTAGGAACCGTTCTGAATATGGAGACCAGCGTCGAAGCATGCAGAGGCAGGAGCAAAGAGTGTGAGAGGAAGTTCTTGCCCTCATCTTCGCTATCATGGTTGGGGACTTAGCGGGGGTATATGCTTAATTCGGAGGATTAGTAAGGATAATATGGTTTTTGGGATTCTGCCATTTACCGTTGGCGAAGACACCGTAGTGCAAATGAGTGCCAGTGCTTCTGCCGCTATTTCCGACATAACCGATAATTTCGTCGCGCTTGACCTCTTGCCCGACTCGGAGCCCATCAGCGTGATTTTTCAGGTGCCCGTATAATGTCTTCATCTGTGAAGCCCTATGCTCAATCTCAATCATATTACCAAAAAATGAATCTTTCGTCATTACAGTGATAACGCCATCAGCGGCAGCAATCACCGGCGTCTCCGAAGGTGCCGCAATATCCAATCCGTTATGAAATTGAGGTTTTCCTGTCAACGGGTGTGAGCGGTACCCAAATCCGGAAGAGAACCAATAAGATGGAATTTCATCCTCCGTTGGCACCAAAATTGGTAAAATCCAAGGCTTCCCACGTTCGGTTTCCTCGTTATTTTTTACATGCTCATAGATCGGTGTAATCCCCATTTTTACCTGAGCAATCTGATCTATGAGGGAACTGTGTATCAAATTAGTAGACATTGGCGTTGGAGCGGGCTGCGTGTCGATCGCCGAATTGGCTGATTCGTTCTCACTTTCTGTTTCGGCACTGAAACCGCCACCGCCTTGTCCGAGAAGACCTTGCCCTTTAATACCTAAAACACGACGTACCATTTCGCTCATTCTATGGACATCTTGGAGATCCTTCTGGATTTTTTGCCTCTCTGTTTCGTACCGTTCAACTGCGTTTTCAAGTTCCTCTCTACTTGCAACTTCCCCCTGTAACTCAGCTCTGTAGCGGATACCGTGTTTTATTCCTGAAACAGCAAAATTGATCGTCAAAGAAAACACTAGCAAGAAAAGAAGCCCTACGGATAACGCGATCCAGCGGTTAATCGAGAACTGCCGTACCGAATCCTGATTAGATGACATGAGTAGAATCGTGTATGCGTTTTTCAATGAGCCCTCCCTTTATGACACGGAATTTGAAGTATAATTGCATTGATATTATATGAATGATGATAGTATAGCACAGATACCAAAGTAACGCAAGCGTATTATTTATGTTTTTACATCCTATTTTTATAACTTAACGTAGTGCCTCGGATTATATTATTTCCCTGCCTCGGGATAAAATACTCTGGGTCCATAAATGTGGTCGAAAGTCACTATCCGGGAAGCATATCAACGAACTCTATACAGAGAGCGTTTCATTATTTTGCATTTCATCACAGAAAATCAACAGTTGAAAAAGTCCCTCCTTTGGTCTTGACCCAATTTTTAAGGACGCAGCGTCCGGAGTTGTCCACGAATATCTACCTGTACCTTCCAATTTTCCCAACGGGGTAACATCCACGGACTGAGTTGTGGTTGCCGGACGCCTCCCGCCCACTTCAACGTGACTCGCCGTTCTTGAGGCTCATAGTGAACTCGAAATTTCGCTCCATTCATTGAGAATGTTTGTGGATAACTTTCATTGATTTTCGCTAACGTTCCCTCATCAATTAATGCAAATACAAAATCATCTGGCGATAAGAGCAGCCAATCTTGTGCGGCTTCAACACCCAAGTCGGTGAGGTGTGAAACCAACCACGCATGAGGTTCCACTCCAGCAGCGTCCCCTTTCATTGCTAGATGGAGATTGTACGCGTTGATGCGCTCAATCAGACATCCTCCTATCTCTGGAAATAAACGTCCCGAAACGAGAAAAGTTGCAATAGCCTCTCTGAGCAGGGCGCCGGTTAGTGGTTGACGTTCCCTGCCAAGCTCTCGACCAGCGTATACAAAACGCACCTGCCCAATGATCTCATCGCCTACTAAGGTTGGGGCTTCCAAGTGAGAAGTCCCTAAACCGGCCTCCTGCAAATCTGCAAAGGTGCACGAGAGAGCGGTACGTCCCAAGAGTTGAACGCGTGTGCCTTTCGCAAGCCCTTCCTTTTCGAGGATAAGTGCGGCGTGGATCTCTGGACGAATTAGTGAATTGGAATCTAGTAGCACTTCATCTCGACCATTTCCCCATGCATCCCCTTTGCGCCGCCTCACATAGGCATAGTCAGGTGATTCTTGCAAAAGGTAACGCATGAGTCCAAGTCGATCCGGTTGAATAGATCTCCGATCTTCATCTAAGGGTGGTAAATCAAACAGCGAGCGAAGTTGGGAGGCAATTCGGCGACATTCCGCGATAGCTGCACTATGGAGATGGTGACGTTTTGGGTTGCCACGGCGTAAAGTCAGTATCAAGGCTGTGACATCACAGTGATTACGTATCAAATCTTTGCGCCGTGCTTCGGAGATAGTGTGGATCTTTTCGGGTGCGAGTCGATCCAATTTCCGCCACAACGGCGCAGGACGTTCCAGCGCAGCAATCAGGTCAATGAGATCTCGACGGACAGCAACTGGTGCCTTAACCAGTAATCGTGCATAAGAAACATCAACAGGAAGAACAGATAGCTTTCGCCCAAAATCAGTCAATGCTCCCTCCTGAGAGGTGATGCCCCATTCCACCAGTTGTCCTTGAGCGCGTTCAACAGCAAAAGCTGGTGGTGCATCGAGAAATTCCAAGTCCTGCGGACGAAAACCGGTTGCGGCAACTGCAAGCACAAATTGCGCTAGGTCCTCCCGTACAATTTCGGGAGGTGTTTCCCTTTCAAGTTGTCCCCGTTCCTCCCACAGTCGGTAGCACACACCCGGCATGAGCCTCCCTGCCCGTCCACGTCGCTGTTCAGCGGAAGCCTGCGATATAGGACAAAGTGCCAGAACAACCCGCTGCGCTTGATGGATGCGCTGGCGCACTAATCCTGTGTCTACAACCGCTGTTACACCCGGCAATGTGATGGAGGTTTCAGCTACATTCGTTGACAGGATCACACGGCGATGCGTCGTCTCCTCGAAAACCTTGTCCTGCTCTGCCGTCGGCAGATCGCCGTGTAACGGCAAGATCTCGACATTTCTGAGGTGACGCAATTCATCAAGACAAGCGGAAATCTCCCCCTTACCGGGCAGGAAAACCAGTATGTTTCCGTTTGTCTCTTTCAACGCTCGGCGTACTCCCCGCGCCACACGACCCTCCAACCGCCACATCGTCGGAACGGTGACATCACCGATGTAACGCACATCAACTGGATAGGCTTTTCCCGCTGCGGACAACGATCTTCCGCCGAGAAATCGCGCAAACTTCTGGGCATCTATCGTCGCAGACATCAGGATGAGGTGGGCATCCGGGTGTTTCTTCCTGCAAATCGCCAGAAAGAGATCCGATTCCAACCCACGTTCATGAAACTCGTCGAGTATGATTGTCCCATATCTATCAAGTTCTCCCTCCGCTACATAGCGCAGGGCAACACCCGGTGTGACAAATCGGATCTGTGTTGTTTCAGAGCCTACAGCCTCAAATCTCACCGTGTAACCCACTGAGGTTCCTAACGGCTCTCCCCGCAATTTCGACAGCCAGCGGGCAAGTGAGCGGCAGGCAACCCGCCGCGGTTCTAAGACTAAGGTTGGGCGGTCCGATAATTCTGCACACCAGAGTGGGACCATTGTGGACTTCCCGCTACCGGTAGGCGCTGTAATAATAAGCGGCTGAGTTGCAAAGGCGCTTTCAAAAGTTGGACGCAATGATACAATCGGCAGTTCTGTATTATCTAATAGTCTCGTCTGTTGTGTATTATCTGGCACACAGTCCATCAATTTACCAACTCATTCTTTTTTGCCACAAGGTTATTATTGTGCAATTGAAGTTTGCCTGTCAAGATCACACGATTTCCACAATCAGAAATTGACATCTCTGCTTATTTGTTGTATCATTAGCCCATTGTCACTAGGTTTTATATTTTATCTTTTTGCTCGATAGATTGCTCGGAGTCGTCCTAAACCGTGACCGCTTCCACAACGGATACTTCCCATACGACCAACCAAACGAAATCAGGGATGCAATTCTGTCCGAAATGTGCAAGTGCCCTTGAAGAGCGAATCCTTGAAGGAAAGGTTCGTCAGGCATGCACAACGTGCGATTTCGTTTTCTATCGCGATCCAAAGCCTGTCGCCGGGGTCCTCGCATTTAAGGACGAAAAACTGTTGCTAATACAGCGGGGAAATGAGCCAAAACTGGGTCTATGGAGCTTCCCGACAGGGTATGTCGATATTGGTGACACGCCGGCGGAGACAGCTGTGCGAGAGGCGAAAGAAGAGGCGGATGTTGATGTCGAATTGGATAGGCTGCTAGGAGTTTACTCCAATGATAGCCGGACGGTTGTTCTCATTATTTATGTTGGACGAATCATCGCAGGAACGCCAGCGGGTCGTGCCGAAGCGTTAGATGCGCGCCTCTTCGCCCTCGATGCGCTGCCCGAATTGGCATTCGATCACGACTATCATATTTTAGAAGACCTTGTTTGTTCAAACGCAGATCCACACCAGACAGAACGCCCTATTAACAAACAAATATAGGACTGCTCACCTCCCACCACCCACAAGGAGACAAACAGTGCCAACTAACACAATTTTAGAAAAATATCATAAGACCTTTTCAAAGAACAGAGAATTCGCTGAACCTGCGAACAATATCTTCCCCGATGGTGTGACGCATGATAACCGGCACACAGAACCGTTCCCAATTTACATCAATCGTGCACAAGGATCAAAAAAATGGACCGCTGATGATATTGAATTGATTGACTATTGGTCAGGACATGGGGCGTTGCTACTCGGTCATAGCCCGCCTGAAATTGTTGAAGCTGTTACGCAGCAGATGCCGCTTGGGACACACTATGGCGCCTGTCACGCACTTGAGGTGGAGTGGGGTAGCCTCGTGAAGGAACTGATCCCTTCAGCGGAACGGATACGATTTGTCAATTCTGGCACAGAAGCGACCTTAATGGCAATTCGGCTGTCACGGATGTATACGGGAAAAAGCAAATTCCTGAAATTTGCGGGACATTTTCACGGCTGGCACGATTCCGTTATTTTAGGCGTGAATCCGCCGTTTGAAACGCCTGTGCCCGGCATTCCAGAAAGCATCATTGACACAACGGTTATCTGTCCACCTAACGATATTAGTGTAGTTGAAACGCATCTGAAATCCGATCCAGACATCGCTTGCGTTATCTTGGAGCCAACAGGCGGTGCATTCGGCACCATCCCGACAAATGGCGAATTCCTTCGACAGCTACGGCAGATCACGCAAGATTACGGCGTTATTTTAATCTTTGACGAAGTGATCTCCGGGTTTCGTGTTTCCCCAGGCGGTGCGCAAGGATACTATAATATCACGCCTGATCTTACGACACTCGCCAAAATCTTGGCAGGTGGTCTGCCCGGTGGAGCGGTCACTGGAAAAGAGGAGCTACTGGATCTTATTTCGATCAAAGCTGCAAAATTGAATTCGCGTGGGCAAAGGATGCCACACCCCGGAACCTTTAATGCAAATCCACTGTCCGCTGCCGCTGGAATTGCAATGCTGAAACGCGTCAAGACGGGGATTCCACATGCAAAGGTCAACCGTAGCGCGAAAATGCTGCGGGAAGGGTTGGTTGATGTGATAGATCAACACAGGCTCGATTGGGCGGTTTACGGCGAGTTTTCTGGCGTAAAGTTCCTCATCGGACACGGCGTTGATGGACTGCGTGCCGCGGATTTTGACCCTTACAATTGGGAGCCTCACCTACTGAAAGGCGGTAGCAACGCAGTGCTCACAATGAATCTGCGTTGCGGAATGTTGCTGAACGGAATCGACATCGCTGGGAATGGCGGGATGACGACAGCAGCACACAGCGACAAGGATATACAACAGACAATTGCAGCGTTTGATCAGACAATTGGATGGCTGAAAGCGGACGGACTTTTGGACTAAAGCAGTGAGTAACCTAAAGCCGCACGCAAGGAGAGCAATCTACAAATCTTCCCGTGCCGCGCTATCTCCTCAGGCTGCCTTGATTCAGGGGTGACTCTTTGTACCTACCCCTCCTCTTTCAACTTCTCCCAGAACGTTTGTCTACAATCTGGGCATCCTTCTTCAAGGTAGCTAACCAATTTCTGTAAATCTCAGTTTGTTTGGTCTGCAGCAGCGTTTGCCAAATCTTAGCACGCTCTGCCGGATCATTCTCGAATTTTTCCATATCCGGTTCTTCGCGCTCAACCAACTGGATGATATAAGCGGCATTATCCCCTTGGAGCGCGCCTGCTACCTCGTTTAACTCCATTCCAAAAGCGGCAAACATGGCATCACGGCATGTCCCCATGCCTGAAATGAACCCACTAGTCGGTGAGAGGGCAAACAGGTTACTCTCCTTAGCTTCCCGTTCTTTATTACTAATCTCTTCGGGTGCCTCATACTTTGCCACTAAATCTTCGAGTGATTCATCAGGTGCACGGAGTGCTATCAGTTTCTGGGCGTCCTCTAGGGCGAGCTGTTTTGCCTTTTCGCCTTTGATGTCGTCAACCACCTGTGCCTTGACCGCTTCAAATTCTGGGACTGTGGCGGGTTTCTTTTCAAGCACTTTCACCACGAAATAGGCGTTAATATCCCCATTTTGTTCCCTATTTGTGCTGATCGCACTGATATTCACCTCCATGTCGAAAACCTGATCAACCACGTCTTGATACGACCACTTCCTTCCAATT
The DNA here is from genome assembly GCA_003635265.1 of Candidatus Poribacteria bacterium. GTDB lineage: Bacteria > Poribacteria > WGA-4E > WGA-4E > PCPOR2b > PCPOR2b. The sequence goes on along the minus strand of PYIZ01000009.1, from coordinate 217,976 downwards.
TCGGGAATGTTATTATCGGCCACTGTGAAGAATCCTGTATCCTGAACCGTAAGCGATAGATCTTTGTATCGGTCCAGTTGGATTGCTTCTTGATAATCAAGGATCTCCACATCAAACAGAAGATTTTCCGCAACTGCTTTCGCCTGTTCTGCACCCACAATTTGAATCAGCTTATCATTGATTTCGCTTCTTGCTTGAGTAAAGGGCTTAATTTCCTCCGGTCGCTTTTCTTCCAGCTTGATGATATGGTATCCAAATCTGGATTCAACCAGATCGCTCACTTCGCCCGGGGCTAACTCATCAAATGCTGCTTTTTCAAAGGGTTGCACCATGTCGCCGCGCGCAAAATAGTCTCCCGGTGGTAGGTCTGGATTTCTTCCACGCAATGCGCCTCCCTGTGGAGCCGAACCGGTATCCTCAGAATGTTCCTTTGCAAGTTCAGCAAAATCCTCTCCTTCGGCAATCGCAGCTTTGACCGTTTCAAGCAGTTTTTCCGCCTCTGCCTTAACCTCCGTCTTCTGCTCATCGGTCGCATTATCTGGAAACTTTTTCAAGATATGGCGCGCTTTTACCGCTTCCGGTGTCTTAAACTCCTGTTGATGCTCATTATAATAGGCTTGCAGGTCCTCGCCGGAAATGAAGTTTTGCGGATCGAGTTTGATGAATCTTAGATTGACTTCTTCCCCCTTTTCATATTTCTCCTTGTGCGCTTCAAAATAGGCTTGTGCTTCGGCATCATTGACTTTAGCAGCACCATTGTACCAGAAATGCTGGAATTGAATGTATTTGAGCTTGGCTTTTGTGTTCTGCCGGCGATATTCATTTTCCACTTCTGCATCCGTGACCAGTTCCAGTCCTTGAATCTGATTCAGCAGAACCTGATTAATCAGGAGCGAACGAACATATTCACGAAAATCATCGCCATTGCCACTCTGCAGAATTGCATTATAGTTAGATAGTAAGTCGTCATCATTACGGATATATTGTTCGACCTCTGCATTACTAATCTGGACGCTGCCAAGCAGGACCTGACGACTAATGAGCAAATCAAGAATTTGTTGTTCAATCTCCTCACGTTCAATCTGAGAGCGGTTTTGGCTCTGTTGCTGTTGCCGGGCCATTTCGCCGGAGACAAGGTTTTCAAATTCGCGTTGTTGTATTTTGACACCATTGATCTCAAAAGCGACTGGGTTGTCACTACCTCCACCCAACGCACCGCCCCCACCAACAATGTCGAAGAGCAGAAATGAACCAATAATAAAAACGATACCGACAACGATTAAAAAAAGTTGTGCGATAAATTTCTCCCGCAGAAAAACAATCATGAAAATCTCTCCTGTATGTATATATTCAGTTCAACGTAAAACGGCTAGTATAATACTCGATTAATCTCAGTTTTGCAACTTGATTTTTTCTGAAGCTTACATCGTCTGTTTAACCTGCAAAGAAAAAAGGGGTGGAAATGGCTATAGCACCATCCCTACCCCTTCAGCCTCTCCGAATTTGTAATGCCCCCGACTGGACTCGAACCAGCATGCCAGTTAAGGCACAGGCCCTCAACCTGCTGTGTATACCAAATTCCACCACAGGGGCAATGAAACGACCTAATTATACCCATCGGGGAAGAAAATTGTCAAGCGAAATTTCTGTCTCGAATCATCGCTTGGAAAACACGGTAGCCCACGATATCATGGAGCCCGTGTGCAATCATCGGGATTAATAAAGATTCGGTAGCAATCATCAGCAGTCCAAACCAGATTCCCTCTAACATCGCCCAAAACCAAAACAACAGAAACTCCCGTCGCAGCCAGTGACAAGCAGCAAATAACAGCCCCGTAATCATAGCTCCAAGGACACCGTGGTCTATAGCCACCAACAGTGTCCCCCGAAAGAGCGGTTCTTCAGCAAGGGCTGCCATCAATCCACCGGTTATGTACTCGGGCAAACGCATCCTGTCCAATACCACGCGACCATGACGATTAAATGCTTCTAAATATGTCGGTCCCGACGTTCGCTTAAAGATTTCATGCAGCACACCGTCGAACACTAACGACAAAATTCCAGCCGCCAAACCAATTCCAATCTGAGCACCCAGCGACCATGGACTCGTCGTCAGATACGTGAAAGCTCCGAATTGCCAACTGAGCAGCCCACCCACAGCCGTTGCGAGCAGAGCGATTTGCCATCGATGTTTTAGATAGAAGAACATAAGTACGTGCGGTTAGTATTTTAGGCAAGATGTCCACTCATATTGAATACTATCCACTTACAAGCGATGTGACTCCGGTAAAAATGTCTGGCTGAATCGTGCAGCTTTTTCAACACGTTCCAAGACCGGCTGATACCCTGTCCCAGCCGACTGCGATGGCGTAAATGTGCAGTCATCGTTCAGAACCAACTCTGTTTCCGTCAAATCTTGTCGATAGAAGAAATTACTCGGGAACAGATCGCCGGGATAGGTGAAGTTGTCCAATGTTGCTAGCTCGACCAAGACACCCGCACCAATGCCGCTCTCTAACATACTACCCACCCAGCACGGGATGCCGGCATCGCGCGCCATGTTGTGCAGCTTCACCGCAATGGAGAGTCCACCGACACGGCCCGTCTTGAGATTAAGAATCTGACACGATTGCAGTTTCAACGCCCATTCAAAGGTGTGCACCGATACAATTGACTCATCTAGGCAGACCGGTGTCTCAATCTGGCGCTGTAATTCGGCATGTTCTAATAGATCATAGTGGTACAAAGGCTGCTCGATCATCGCTAACCCTAGCTCATCAACCCGCTTGAAGAAATCAAGATCATCTAGCGTATATCCCGAGTTGCAATCGATGTGGAATGTTTGATGTGGAAAAGCCGCACGGACCGCCCGCAACATCTCAAGATCCCAACCCGGTCGCACCTTGAGTTTGACCCGCTTGAAGCCATCATCAACCGCACCCTGAATCTTCTCCAACAGCATATCAATGGAATCCTGCACACCAAAATCGGCACCGGCATCCACCTTCCTAAAGCTGCCTCCCAACAGCTGGTGCAGCGGCACGCCCTCCATATTTGCTTTGAGCACCCACCAAGCAACCTCTGGACCTGCTTTGGCAAACGGGTTCCCCTTGATCCACCTGTATGCAGCAAGTAATTCATCAGCCGTATCAAACGATTTTCCAACCAATAGCGGTGCAATGAACTCGGTTATTGTGTGGTATGCCGACATTGTGGATTCGGGTGAGTAGGCGGGTGCCTTTAGTGGTGTGGTCTCACCCCAACCTTCATGCCCGTCCGATTCCATTCGGACAAGGACCGAATCAACAGCGTAATCCTCACCGTAAGCGGTGCGCCAAGGGTAAATTAGGGGCAGACTGACATAGTAAACGTCAATGCGATCTATCTGCATGGTAATTCCTCTCTATCGGGTACGTATATTTTGTTGTTGACGCCTATCTGAAAATGTCTATAATAGCAGCAAGCCTCAAAGTCAAGCCGTTAGATCCAAGAGTGAAAACAGAGAATCGTAAAACTCCTCATGATTAGAGGTTGGAAGCATACTAACAAACTCGCCCTAATTTTATCATATCAGGGGAAATTGAGGGAACAAAGAAATAAAGATAAAGGTTTCACCAAAAACGCAGATAGTTTTGACACGAAACGGTCTCGACATTTTTACCCACTTACTTGAAAGGATAATTGGATGAAAGTCGTAGATGTAGAACGCATAATCGTTGATGTGCCATTTACCCCACGACAGCAAAAGATTACAGCGCGGGAAGTATACAACTGGGCAGTCCTAGAACTGTGCAAAGTGACTACGGATACCGGACATATCGGTTGGGGCGAAACTGTGATTCACTACACTTGGGCGCGGGTAACGGACGATGCCGTCAAACGGGTGAAAGGACAGAGCCCCGCAAAATTAATGAATGATGACTCTCTCGGAGCGGGCTTACAGATGGCACTGTTTGATGTGGTTGGCAAGGTGTTGGACGTGCCGGCGTACGAGTTGATGGGGACACAGGTACGCGATTGGGTGCCTATCTCTTGGTGGTGTATTGATGCCTCTCCTGAAGACTGGGCTGCCGAAGCTGCAGACGCCGTGGCAGAGGGATACACCAGTATCAAACTCAAGCCCCGTCCTTGGTGGGACATTGTTGCACAAGTCAATGCCATCGCCCAAGTTGTGCCACCGCACTTTAAGCTAGATCTCGATGCCAACGGTACGTGGCAGAATGCGGCTGCCGCGATTCCCATCATCAAAAAACTGGAAAAACACACTAATGTTGCGATGTTTGAAACACCCATTCCGCAGAACGATGTGCTTGGGAATATGCAGATTCGTCAGGCGATTAATCGACCGATTGCGATGCACTTCGGATCACCGCCCTATATCACCAATATCCGCGAAGGGGTCTGTGATGGTTACGTTATCTGCACCGGGAAGTCTGGCGTCATGCAACAAGGGATTTTAAGTGCTGAGGCACAGATGCCTTTCTGGCTGCAATTGGTGGGCAACGGACTAACCACGACTTGGGCTGCCCACCTAGGATCGGTTTTAACCCACGCCACTTGGCCCGCGATTACCTGCATAAACCTCTATAGCCACCAATTACTGAAAAAGGAAATCGAGGTTGTCGGTGGGTATCACAAGGTGCCCGATGGACCGGGGTTAGGCGTTGAGGTCGACGAAGAGGCAGTTGAGAAGTATCGCGTCCCCGAAGATACACTCGAAGAATTGAAACAAAGGGGCGAAACCTACGATCGTCCAAAACCACGCATCATTAACACCATCGTATATCCAGATGGCAGCTGCATTCACATGGGTTACAGTAGTCAGGGATACGGCTATTTCAATGCGGGACATGGACCCGCGTATGTAGAAGGTGTGCGTCTGGAAGCGCAGCCGGACGATGGATCTGAAGCGTGGCGGGACCTATTCGAGCGAGCGCAGCAACACCCGGTACGTGGTCGGTGGGAGGAGGTATGAAGATGAGCTATGAAGCTGTTGAATCCAAGTTTGTCGCAACCGAGGAGCAGGGTGAAGTGTCGTCGTTGCTGATTCGTCCTAATGGTGCACAGTGGCTGCTGGTGCTGGGGCATGGTGCTAGCACGAATATGCGGCACGCAACCCTTCAAACCATTGCGGAACGATTGGCGGATGTCGGCATCGCTACATTCCGGTACAATTTCCCTTATTCGGAACGCGGGGGTGGTCGAAATTCAAACGCTGTCTGTCAGGAGACTGTCCGTTCAGCGATCGCGGCGGCGCACACAGCGGCAAGCAATCTGTCAATCCTCGTCGGTGGGCACTCCTTCAGCGGGCGAATGTCATCAATGGCTGCGGCAGAAGCACCGTTAGAGGATGTGCGTGGCTTGGTGTTCTTTGCTTTTCCCTTGCACCCGTCCGGCAAACCTTCGACGGAACGTGCAGCGCACCTGAGCGAGGTCACGATACCGATGCTCTTCCTGTCTGGCACACGCGACAAATTGGGTGAACTCAACCTGCTGCAACCTACCTGCGATCAGATCGACAAAGCGACGCTACATCTTCTGGACACGGCCGACCACGGATTTAAGACCCTCAAACGCTCTCGCAACACTGACGAAGATGTGTTCGTAGAGATAGCGCGGGTTATCAATGAATGGATATCGGCGCTGGATTGAACACCGCTGCGTTTACCGACCGTGAACAGTTTGCAAATCTAGCCGTTGGTCAACACCGTCTGAAACTGCGTTCGTCCATTCCACATCGTCGAGGCTTTGCAGACTCATCAGTGCGACATCAACGAGCGGGTTGGAGAGGACATAGTTCAGTAGAAAATTGTCCAGATCGACCCCCTCCATCTGTGTAGGAAAGCACCGCTGCATCAGATTTTGGAAGGCGTTGCTTGTCGTCGATCGCATCAGCACAACCCCCATGTCTTGGGCAACCGCCTCCGGTATCGTCCCACGATTGCCAAAGATGTCGCAGGTGCTCTGATACATGAGGTTGTAATGCACCTGAATCATATCAAATTCACCGGACGCAATCATTCGCTCAACGCCCCCTGAAGGACCATCTGCTGAGAATCCAATGAAACGGATTTTCCCTTGATCTCGCAATTTCTGGTAAGTTTCCAACCCACCTTGCTCTAAGATTTGGTCTGCATCCTCCCCCTGATGCCAGCCTCCATGAAACTGCAAGACATCAATAACGTCTGTCTGCAATCGTTTCAGGCTTCCTTCCACATCAGCGAGGATACCTTGCGGGTCAAAGGCTTCCGTTTTGGTCGCGAGAATAAGCCCATCCTTACGACCCCGAATCGCTTTTCCTATAACGGTTTCGCTCAGACCGCTCCCGTAGGTCGGTGCCGTGTCAATGTAATTGAGTCCCATGTCAAAGGCATGGTGGAGCATATGGATGAGGGCTTGTTCGTCTTGATCGGCGCGCACACGCCCGCCCCCGTATCCGATTTCCGAAACGCGCAGCTGGGTGCGACCTAACGTTCGATACTGCATAGCAGAATCCTTTCGCTCTTGATACAATTGGGTACTCTAACTAATAGTCAAACTCAATCTCCACCAATCGGTTTTCACGCGCAGCGGTCTCACATCCCTCGATACACTGGATGGTTCCCTTCGCCCACTCCGCTGTAATCAGTAAGGGCTGCCCGGAGAGCAGATGGTCTGATACGTTCTTGTAATACGTCTGCCAACCTCGGTTGGTCACCGTCGGATAATCGGAAACCATTTTGCGCCCGTCCTCCATGATGGAGGTTACAGTTGTTTCGCCTTGGAAATTTCCCACCACAATAGAGCCATGTGTACCGAGTACAGTCCATAGCGGTTTCTCAGCTGCGTGCAGATTCGACTGGATCAGTTGCGCTTCCAAGCCGCTGTCAAATCGCACATATGCCCGGCAGAAATCTTCAACCGAACTGGCTTGCCAGTGCCGCTTGAGGAAATTGCCATACAACGTCGCACGTTTATTGATGCGGTTTCCGTTTCGGTCATGTTGAGGCACTAATTGCAGGATCTTCTCAAACTGATGTGCTCCCATATCGTACAACAATCCGCCCGAAATCTCTTTATGGTCCCGCCACATCTGTCCGGGCGCACCGTAGCCGACCATGTTGCACTCAATCGAGTAGACTTCGCCAATTATGCCCGATTCAACGGCATCGCAGAGGGTAAGGATGTCCGGATCCCAGTGGCGGTTGTGATAAACCGACAGCATAACGCCCTTTTCGCGTGCAAGCGCAATCAGCTCGTCCGCTTCGGAGACGTGGACGACAAACGGCTTTTCAGTGATGGTGTGCAGCCCCGCTTCCAACATTATCTTCGCAACCGGTGCGTGATAGACGTGCGGCACAATCACAATGCCCAAATCAATTTGACCGCTTTCTGCCATCTCCCGTGCATCGGTGAAAGTAGTAATTCCTTCCCCTTGTTCCTCTTTCGCAGCACGGAGGCGTTCAGGATCTCTATCGCAGACAGCCGCCAACTCAAACCCGTGGGTCTGTGCAATCATACCGGCGTGATGGCTGCCCATATTAAACAGTGGACCGTAGCCGACCAAACCGATGCGGATTGGTGGGTTATCCTTCAGGTTGGTCACATAGCGGAGTCCCTTGAGCAGTTGGTCTTGGAAGTCCGTATTGCCGAAAGCACGGTTGTCGTGTCCAAGCGCGGTATAAAATACCTTCCCCTCACCATAGTTACGCACATAGCCGAGCGGATATTTTTCGAGTCGCCACGCACCGTGTTGAAAATAACGCAACGGCGCATCCGTGCGAACCTTCATCTGGTAACACTCGTCTACGATGCGGAACTGCTTGTTGAGGCGCGGCAGGATATCGTCAATCCCATCCTCTACTGTCACTTCAAAAGGTGCTAACGGGTCGTGTTGGATAAACTCCGTGCCGATGAGTTCGATGTAATCATCATACCCCCCAAGTCCGGCGTTGGCACCATGCACCGCAAGCAATCCACCGCCACCTCTGACATATCCCGTCAACCCCCGCTCAACCTCTGGTGTAATTTCTCCGCCACCGATGTATAGCACAACTGCATCAAACCCAGAAGGATCCGTCAATCGGTTGCGATCGTCGCTGACCTCTACTTCAAACTGCCCGGCATCTTCAACCAACGGCTTAAACATCTCCGCAAACTCGCTAAACGGGGGATGCGGACCGTTAATGATTAATAAGACTTTCTTCAATTTGCCCTCCAAAAAAGACTACGATTGCCCAAAGAATCAGATTGTCCCGGAAATCCTGTTAATACGCCCAAGCGTCCTCTGTGAGTTCACCTGAATAGATGACTCGCGCATCCCCTTCCAGATAGACATTTTCCGGTTCGCCGTTAACGAGGTCAAAATGGATGGTCAACACCGAACCACTAGCGGTCTTCACGGCGACCGGGGACTGAACTTTCCCTAGCGCGGCGGAGACAACCGCAGCAGCAATAGAGCCTGTGCCACAGGCAAGGGTTTCATCTTCGACGCCGCGCTCGTAGGTGCGGATGTCTATCGCGTGAGAATCTTGAACCCGAACGAAATTGGCGTTTGTCCCCGCAGGCTTGAAGTCGTCGTGGTAACGCGTCTGCCTGCCAAGCCCGAACACATCCGTTCCCTCTAAATCTTCTGCGTAAAAGAGAACGTGGGGGACACCGCTGTTGGCGAAAGAAATGTTATGGACACCATCTTCCAACTGAAGCGGAAAGTTCAAGCGGAGGTCTGTTGGATCGCTCATCCGGACCTTGACATCAGTACCGACAATCTCGGATTCGTAGATTCCGGCTTGCGTCTCAAAGGACATCCGCTCCGAAACGATGCCGTTGATATAGGCAAACCGTGAGATACAACGCGCACCATTTCCGCAGGTCTCCGCTTCGCCTCCGTCCGCGTTGAAGTAACGCATCCGGAAATCCGCTTTATCCGTATTTTCGACGAGCAGCACACCATCTGCACCGGCAGACATTCGGCGTTGGCACACCTTTTCGACAAAATTGGTATTTTCGTATTGGACAACGTCTTCACGGTTATCAATGATAACGAAGTCGTTGCCTGCACCACTTAGTTTCATGAAGGGTATTTTTTGAGCCATATCGGTTCTCCTTATTCTTAATGTCGAATTATTGTATCATATTTGCTATCTATTCACCACACGATGGTTCTATCTATTTGATAACAGCTATTCTATGGATTCCAGCGTAGTCGTCAAATAAAATAAAAAGCCATTCATGCAATTTTTTGGATCTGATAATGATTTGCCATTAATTTGGCAGCGAATTGGATACAGGCATAAACGTCCTCTCTTTTAAGAGAAGGATACACTTTAAGTACTTCGTCTATAGAATCGCCTATGCCCAAAAACTCCATGATGGTTTGAACAGCGATGCGAGTCCCGGCAATCACAGGTCGTCCATTGCAAATGTCAGGGTGAATATCTATTCGGTCTGCCATAATAGTTCTCCTTTTTCACGTTTTAATCGTCCATTATATCAGATTTCAGGACTGAAAAGGCAAAAAAGGATTATTTTATTGACTGAACTGCTGGGCGACAAAAACCAAATCCAAGATGTTGACGACACCATCGCCATTGGGGTCTGGAGCAGATTTACCGAAGCCGTTAGCGACCTGCACCAAATCCAAGATATTGACCTTTCCATCGGCGTTGACATCAGCGAAGCTTCGGGTCGTGAGATAGATTTCACCATCGAGATCGGGGATGAGGTGGGTCAGGGACGCAGCGTTATTTCCCCTATCGGAGACGGGGGTAGCAGATGCGGGCAGCGCGATTGTTTGGGCTTTCCCACTCCGGTTATAGACTGCCCACCCGTTATCAAACTCACGGACAAACAATCCCTCGATATCCTGATACGCTATGGCTTTTTCACCTATAGGTCGCCCGAGATCGGCGTCCCAGAAATCATACCAGTAGTGGTCGTGACCATGGTTGTGAGTGATACCGCGGTTATGTGTTTCTGCATGTGTCGGTTCAAAGGTACTCCAATCGTGTTCATGGTTTAGAGATCTGCTACCTGTGATGTATAGCACGTAACCATTAGAATGCGTGAGTCCCATCGCGGTAAAGACGCGCATCCAACGGCGGTTGGTTGGGCTATCCGGTGCTTCAGGCTCGACACCCCAGCCTTCCAAACCGTTTATTGGTAGTTCACCGAGATTTTCCTCCGCCCAAAGCAAGGTGCTCTCAATCTCAACCAGACCGTTGCGGGTGTAGCCTCCATCATGATCTCGCACAGTTTCCATAAAGAGACCATTGATATAAGGCATTGTCCGCAGAGGTTTGCTCCGGTTTGGATTTACCCATATCAAAAAATCATCTCCCACCGCTGCACGGACTCGCCGAATAATTGTGTCTCGCGCCCGTTGTTCTTCTTCATACGTCCGGTAACCCTTAAGGACTATCCAATCTTCCCTCCACCAATCCAAGAAGATCCCATCATATAACCCACATTTCGCTGCAGCGGCAGCTTGCTGAACGATTATATCTTGGACATCAGGATGCGTGAAATCCATCAGGAACGCAGAATAATCCGTTGCTGAAACTCGATTACCCTCTGCATCTCGTATCCAATGCGGCCAATCCTCCGGATGCTTATGTGGCCAGTCATCTCTCATGAGAATTGAGACGATGAAAATCATATTCGGATTTAAAGCAAGCAATGCGTCGCGTTCCTGACGTGCCCTTTCGAGATTACCTACGAGCTTAAAACCTTGTTCTGTTTCTAGCCAATGTAGTCCAAACCAAGCCCCCAACTGCAGATCATGATGTGCAATTCGATCTTCGCGCGATAATGTCGGACGGTTTAAGATGTCATACCATGCTTGGAAAACCGAGGGGAAATTCCGATTTTGAATCCGTTCTTGAATAGGAAATCCTGAAACTTCTTGCAATTCACAAACTTCATCGTATTCAAAACGGGTTAAAGGAAGCCCTTCAAGTGGACTGAAATCTACAATCCGATTGTTGTCAATTCGTAACTCCTGCAATTGCGTTAAATTGGCAAGCGGACTGACATCTACAATGCGGTTATGAGATAATCTCAATTGAGTCAATCGTGTTAGGTTTCTTAACGGACTAATGTCAACAATCAATCGATTCCAATCAAGGGAGAGCGTTTCCAATTGCGTTAAAGCTGCAAGCGGTGTGATATCCACAATTTCGCATGCTACTAGCCCAAGCGTCCTCAATGAAGTTAAATTTTCTAACGGAGATATGTCAGAGATAGGGTTATCCCAAATATATAAGGCCTCTAGCTGAATTAATCCTGCAATTGGATGTAAGTCTTGAATATCATTGTTTCCAAGAGTTAGCCATGTCAAATTCGTAGCGTGCTTCAATCCGGTGAGGTTTGTTATCTGCCTTCCTTTGGCATCTAAGCCCCCTAATTGCAGCATATCCGCCTGCGTAAGGGGAATCTCATCAGACAGACCTAGCTTCTCTCGGATAGCACGCTCCAAATTGGGATCGGGTATCTCCACCTCTACGGAGGCAAGTTCTTGCAACATATGAATATCAATATCGACGTGCTTCAGGTTGAGTTCAAGGAGTGGACTAAAGTCTCTGATTGGATTGCCAGCGAGCTTCAAGTCCATCAGATTTACCAAGTCTGCAAGCGGGCTAACATCTGTAACCACGTTGTTATCAATTTCTAATTTCTCCAACATTGCTAAATTAGCAAGTGGACTTAGATCCATAATTCGATTAGCAGTCAACCGCAATGAAACAAGTTGTGTCAGATTTGCCAACGGACTGATGTCTTGGATAAAATCGTTCCAACCAACGTTTAATGTTTTTAACTGTGTTAAGTTAGCAAGTGGACTTAGATCTCTTACTTGACAGCCGGCGAGATCAAGATATTTGAGTTCGATGAGATGCCCCAATGAAGAAATATCAGAAATGGGATTCCCCCAAACAGATAAGACCGTCAAATTGGTAGCATGTTCCAATCCAGTGAGGTCTGTTATCTGCCTCTTAGATGCAGCCAATCTAGTTAATCGTAGCATCTCCTGCGGGGTAATGGGAGTTTGATAGGGAAGTTCTAGGGCTTCTCGGAGGGCTGTCTCAAGGTTGGGATCGGGGATTTCTACAATTTGGGCAGAAACGGTGCTGCACCAGTAAATAAATATAATAAAACTACACACGCAGCAACGTACTAAAGATGTCATTTACCCTCCAACTTACCGATAAATCCCCACCGCCATATATCCAACCACCTGATCTCGTCCCCCGATCGGGACATCGCCAGAGTTCGCCGATTTCAGCACCTCAAGCCGATTCCCGCCCAACGCCTTTGCCGCTCGCATTGTCGTGTAGATTGCGCCGGTGCTGCACATCATGCAGTGAAAATTCTGGGTAGGGTGAATCCGCATGTATTCGTCCATCTGCTGGCGCAAGTAGTCGGAGTCAAAATGCTCAATCGCCTCAATGACAACCTGATCGGATTTTCGCGCCGCTTCGTAGGTGGGATAGTGGCAGAGATCAGTACTCCCGATAAGCAGGCAGAATCGATCGCTCATTACTTCTGCAATCGCTTGACTTAGGGGAACAACATTTTCTGGTGAGTCATCTTGTAACAAGATAGGAACGATACGGAAGTCGGAGAGAAGGTACTGTAGGAAGGGTAACTGCACTTCGAGGCTATGCTCGTTTGCGTGAGTGGGTGGTAGGTCAACGATGTTGCTATTCAGGCGCATAATCTCAGCCGCGAGGTCCTCATCAATCTGGATATTGCCAAGCGGTGTACGGAACGCGCCACGTGCATAAATCGCTGCGCCGTCAATTCGGTAGCGATGGCTTAACCCGAGGAGCACCACCGTGTCAAAGGATTGTCCCATCAACTGTTTGTAGGCATACCCTGCGACATGACCAGAGTAGACGTAACCGGCATGGGGCGCGATAAGCCCAATCAGTGTGCCATCGCTTTCGTGCAACGCTGCATCATCAATGAATTTGCCTACCTGTGCAGAGAGCACTTTGGGTGAGTCCGGATAGAAACTGCCTGCGACTGCGGGGGAACGAACGGTTTCAGTCTGGGCAGCTTTCCTTTTCCAACTGATAGCCATTCTGCCCCTCCCTCTATTCATTTTCCGGCTTTGTCTCTTCCGATGGCGCTTCGCTCCCCGATTCTGAGGTTCCCGGCGTCGGGGGAGGTGGAGGATTATTCGCTATCCGTATGTAAGTCATCCGGAGATTATACAGGGTATTATCCAACAGATTGCTTTCAGGCGCAGTTAAGTTGCCCTTGGTCTTCTCTTTGAGGAGATCAATTGTGTCGATTGTTCGTTTTGCCATTTCGAGATCTACCAACACCTCTTTTGTCTCCGGATTTTGATACCCACCGAGGTAAGTAACGGCGGTCATCCCTAGCTCTGCAATGAAGGCGGAGAAATCAACGGGCGGCAGTTTAGGTCTGTCTTGAGTCGATTGGGAACTATCTGATGATTCGTTTGAGGCCTCTGCCATCTGTGCACCTCTTTATCACTACTCTACGAAAATAATGATAAATATTTACTCATCAAAGATAATGATTTGTGCAGGTAACGATCCGGCTTGATTATTGTGTTCCGGATTTTCATTCATTGCGAGAAAGATTACGCCTTCAGCCGGTGCAGCGTTGTCGTATCGCGACCCAACAGCAAACACCATGTCATCAATTTTTGCGATTAATGCGCCGACGTTGGCACCGGGCATCAGGAACCCCTCTTCAGCGGGTAGATTGGCAATCCCATCTGCACCGCACCAGCAGATTCGATTCTGTGTATCTGGAGACCATGCGCCTTGTACATCAATGACCATGCGTTGTCCTTTTTTAACGCGAACGTACGTCTCTTGCCAGACCGGACTCGGACGGGCTGTATGAATAATGGTTAATGCCATAAAAAATCCTTTCTTTTAATCAATATGAGTTCCAAGAAGAAATGAACAAACTTATAATAATGCAAATGAGCAAGAAAAACAGCCGATGCTCTGTCTTCGCTGCTCATTTGCACCGTCGCCTATTTTTAACCTTTTTCACGAACCTTGACCGTCATGATCTGGTCGCCTACTGCAATGTTGTCAATCACATCCAGCCCGCTCGTGACCTGTCCAAATAGGGTGTAGTCGCTGTCTAATATAATCGTGTCGAGGCAGATAAAGAATTGGGTGGCATCTGCAACAGTCGCGCCCTCCGCTTTTGCCATAGCGAGGATCCCTCTCACCGGTTCGTGATCACTCGTTTCAATCGCTATCGTATCTTCAGTGGGAAAACGCGATCCGGCTTGAATCAGTTTTCCGGGTTCGACGCGATGGAAGGTTGCATGATTATAATATTCCAACCGTGCGTTCTTTAGAAAGTTTTCTACGGTTTTGGGCGCAACGTCCGCAAAAAACTCGACCTCAATTGCCCCCTTGTCTGTCTCAATGACAGCCATAGCGTTGTGGATGTCAATTTTCGTTTTGGTTGCTTGCGTCGTGTCAGCCGATACTGTCGGACGTGCCTTCGGCTTTGGTGGACCCTTCTGTTCCTGCGAACAACTTACAAGGTATACGGTAAACAATGCTGCGAGGAGCATCACAATAAAACGTTCAATGTAGCTTCGTCGGTTTTTATTCTGAAATAACATATTTTGACTTCGCCTCCAATCGAACTTTTTTCATTTCGTCGCCGACCTTCAACAGATCTACGACTGCCATACCCTGAATAACTTGACCAAACGTTGTGTACCGGCCGTCTAAATGCGGCTGCGCTTTTAGACATATATAAAATTGACTTCCTGCCGAGTTGGGGTTGCCTGTATTTGCCATGGCAATTGTCCCGCGTTGATGAGGGACTTGGTTCGGGTTGTTATGCTCATCAATGATAGTATAGCCGGGACCACCCGTCCCATCCCCGTTCGGATCGCCTCCCTGAATAATATTCAGGCCCGGTTTGTCCACTCTACGATGAAATGTTAGCCAATCGTAGAACTTTTTCTTAGTTAGCTTTCTAAAGTTATCAACTGTGACAGGTGCTGCGTCCGGATACAATTCAATCACAATTTTGCCTTTATCCGTTGTTATCACAACCACCTGCTCCTCTTCCGCCCTCATGTTACCCCCTCCACTTGAGGCAGCACAGCCAACCCAAGTGGATAGCGGTAGCAGTACAGCAAATACGGAAGCGGTAAGCAGAATACGTTTTCGCATCACCACCCCTTTCCTCGTTGTTGGGATCACAGGTTCTGTCTCAGCGTTCGCCGGAGCAAACACTGATTGCATATTGACGTAGGGCAGACATTAATCTGCACGGACTCAGAAGGAACTTTATACGAATTAAACCACATTAGATACTAGCATAGCAAAGATTAATTGAAAAGTCAAGATTTTCGTAAGACAATTAAGGTGATTTAGTTTTCCGTTTCTTGACCGATTTCGGAATGACCCGAATCTGTAAGTGCTTGCATCCCACCTGTCCCGATTTATCGGGGATTTATCGGACTGGCACCGCCCGAAGAATTAGATCCCCCTAGCGCATCGTTCAAGTTCGCTTGACAAAATTGAGGCATAGTGATAGCATTGGAAAAATGTTGTACTGGAGCGCGGCATGGAATTCGGCGTACATACCATGATTAGAGGAGGTTTATTACTTAATGGATTTCTTTCAACTGACTGAGGCGCAACGCCGGGACTTTGATGCAGATGGCTTTCTTATTATCCCACAAGCCATTGATGCCGAGACTGTTGCCCGTCTGACTAAAGCGGGGGACCGATTGATGAAATCATTCATGGACGACCCGGAAAGCGTCTATTCGCAGCGCCGTGATGGCATCGTGCAGGAAGAGGCATTCGACTCGCTCATCTCTAACGCTACTACCGTTTCACGAGTCGTTCAGTTGCTTAGTCCCAATATCCATCTCCACACAGCCTCACTAATCTACAAGCAGCCCCAACCTCCTGACACAACGCCTCCTGACCGTGGGTGGCACCGCGACATCGGCATTGCAGAGGATCTTGGACATAAAGGCTTGCCGCGAGTCGGAATAAAGGTCTGCTACTGCTTAACAGACTTTCTCGAGCCTAACTCCGGTATGACTTTGATGGCACGCGGGAGCCATCAGAGTGGTGAACCGTTGGCTATTCAAAAAGGCGAACCCGATCCGCCGACAGTGGTTGATCCGCGTTTACGCGCCGGTGACGCTATCTTTTTTGAAAATCGGATTTACCATACCGCAGCACCGAACTTGAGCAATTTCACATCAAAGGTGATAATCTACGGTTACGCGTATCGATGGATGAAAGTCGATGTCAATCTGGATCCGCCGGATGAACGGGTAATAGAGCGAGTGGAAAACGCTATCGACAAACAGCTCTTGGGCGCGTATCGGGACGTTGATACTCCGCCCCAAGCCTTGACAGATTGGGCAGAGAATCACGGTGTCAATCCGGAACCTATCTCTTGGGTTGTGGAGGCATAGATAATTCGCACCGGCATCGGGCTTAAAGGTTGCTTTTCGCGATATACTTCTTCAAATGCGTCAGGGCGCGGCCGCTATCAATCGCTTCCTTCGTCCGCTCAATGGCTTCATGTGGGTCCGAGCAAAGTCCTAACAGGTAATCGGTCATCGCCGTATTGAGCACCAGTCGATCATATATCTGCCCCTTCTGGCCGGACAGTGCTTCCCTTCCTGCCGATGCAAATGCTTCAGGGCTTATCGTCTCTATGCGTGGGTTTTTTTTATAATTGAATCCGAACTCCGATGGATCTATGTCCAACGAAAAATCCTCACGTCGTCCACCGATACGCCGAAACCCTTGGGAATAATTTATCGCTTGTCGCTCTTCCGTTGAGGGATTCCCCAAACGCAAGGCGTAGTGGCTCGTCCCCTCTTCACCCTTGACCACAAGCCCCGCTTGGAAACCGCGCTCCCATATCAACTGTAGCAACGGTGTTTCATAACCGGGGTGGTAATACCCAATTACCATATAGTTTGCCCCGGAAGCGTTGAACAGCTGCTGCGCTTTCTCCGTCGCTGCCCAAGGGGGACGCTTTTTGATATGCACCCGTAACTCTCGGACGTCGTATGCACCGGGTGCATATTCTCGCTGACTCACGTAAGCAAACCCAACCGCTGGATCTTCGATTAAACGTGCCGCTTCGTCAAGGGAGAGGTCCGTGCGGGCACCGAGGACATGCAGAATCCTCTCCTCCGTGATTCCGCTTTTCGGCGGCATCTCATCAACACCGTGTAGCACCGATGGCTCATCCAACGCAGCGCGCACCGCTGCGATAAATAGCGTCGGTCTAAAGTATCGCGTTGCACCATCAAACGGTTGACCGAAATGCGTCAGCGATTCAACGAAAACATCGCGCACCCCCTCTGGACCGAAAGTCGCATCTAGATATCCGCGCACCTCATCGTAGTTCTCAAGGTTCATGCGCTGACCGATGAGGGCTGCTCCCTTCAGTGCACCGCTCATATCTTCATTCAGGATAGCCTTCCCCATCTCGCGCGTTTCATCGTAACTTAAATGGCCACCTCTTAAGATCTTTTCGAGCGCTTTTACGACGATATGCTCAGAGGGATTTGTATCGGTATGTCCTACTTCCGGTTGCATGATGAACCGAATCTCTGGAGGCATAAGCCGTTCCAAATCCGGTCGGTATTTATCGAAAGCCGCGATCTCCGCTTCGCTCCACTGCGTCTTTTTTGGGAAACCTTTCCGAATCGTCATCCCCGCGAAAAACGCCCCCATCTGAGCCTCCGAAACCGCTTGATCTTCTGGCAACTCACCTTTGACCGACCTCAGAATGATCTCAAGAATTGCCGATGGTTTGATTGGATCGTCTGCCTTTGCACCCAACGGTCGGGTTTGGTGCGGTCCGGTGCAAACTCGTGCCAAGGCTTCTTCGACCTCCGCATTGGGGCCTAGATACTGTTTTCTGTGCATTGTGGCTCCTCCTCCTTCCGCAGAGCAATTAAAATGGACTATAGAGTATTATACTGAACACAAAGAACTGTGTCAATTCTGGAGTGGGAGTGACACCGATTGTACGGATTTCTGTCTATAGAACCCCGTAATTTGCGCTGGCTTTTGGGTTGACTGAAATTGCGCCTCCCCCTAAAATATAAGGTGTTGGAACTTGTGTTGACTTATTTGGTAGCCGGTTTGTTATGAAAGGTGAGGTGTATTAAAATGACATCGCAACGTATTACCGAAATTAGTGTTACGCCAATTCCAGCTCGCTACCCCCATGAAATTGCTAGGAACGCTTACAACTGGGGCCACGGGTCAATAGGAATCGAATGGCTTACCCGCGCTCGCACGGACGGCGGAGTTGAGGGGCTAGCAATCAACAAGGGGCACCTCGGAGCAATCGGCAGAGACGGGTCAGTGGCAGACGCCATGAACCAACTCAAAGAGGTGTTTCTCGGCAAACGATTAGATGAGCTCTTGCACGTCTCCGATGACCGCGTTACGGGCCCCACAAAGGAGGCGAAACGAGCATTCCGGGGTCAAGGATGGATGAGCATCCTCGCCTACGATCTGGTCGGCAGGGCGCTGGACGTCTCTTGCGTAGACCTACTTGGCGGCAAGAAGCGTGACCGCGTAGATGCCTATGACACGACCCTTTACTTTAGCGATCTGAACTTCCCCGAAAAAGGTGCAGCGATGGTTGCCGAACAGGCTAAAGAGGGATTTGATGCTGGCTGGAGGCAGTTCAAGATTAAGACCGGACGATGCGGCCGCTGGATGAACCCAGAGGCAGGCGCTCGGCGCGATATCGAGGTTATCCATGCTGTGCGGGAAGCCATTGGACCAGACGCAACGATATTGACGGACGGCAACTTCGGGTACAGGGATCGACTAGACCTACTGGAGATGTTCATTCGGGAGACGCAGCCTGCGGATGTGTTCTGGCTTGAGGAGATGGTCCCTCCGAGCGTTGAAGACTATCGAGCAATCAGGGACATCCAAGAAAAAGTTGGTTTGGAGGCACTACTGGTATGTGGCGAAGTAGACCCCGATCCAATCAGCGACGTGTACGTGGATATGATGGAAGATGGCTTGATGGATGGTTACCAGCCGGACATCGTCAGGCACGGTTTCTCGCGTTGGAACGAGATCGAGGAACAGTTAGACAGGTACGGTGTCAGGTCGCAGCCGCACTGCTTCCACAACGGCGTATTCGGTACCCGCGCAGCGCTGATTTGGGGAGCAGCTTCCGAATCGTTCATCACCATCGAGGATGAGCGCTGTGCACCGAGCGTATACAAGCCTGACGATTTCACGCTTGAGAACGGTTCGTACGCCGTTGCCGACGCACCGGGCCTTGGGTTAGAAGTCGATGAAGACATATTCCAAAGCGTGTACGCGGTGAACGAAACAAAGATAAGCGTGTAGAAATGGCAGAGTTGGCGTCTAATATTACAGAATGCCAATCAAAGAAATTAGATAGGAGAAAATCAGATGAAAATCACAGATGTAAAACTATCCGATCCCGTGTACGCCAACGTCAAGCAGAGCACCGACGCTACGGTGGTAAATCCAGCGATTCGTGCGAGTTCGCTTGTGCAGATATCCACGGACGAAGGGATCACAGGGTTTGCCTCGCTCGGCGAACCGCAGGTGGGTCCCGAAGGTGTTTCATTGAACAAACTACTCATTGAGCACATGTTCAAACCGCTAGTTGTCGGTGAGGATCCCCTTGATACCGAGCGGATCTGGGACAAGATGTACTGGGGTAGCGTACGGTGGGGCAGACGAGGTGTTGTGCTATCGGTAATTGGTGGGATAGACATCGCTCTGTGGGACCTGAAAGGGAAGATTCTCAACCAACCGGTTCACAAACTGCTCGGTGCCCACAGAAACACGGTGGCGGCGTACGGGAGCAGCGTCAGTCTCCTCGCCAGCGAGGAAGAACTTGTCGACATCTATTCCGGGTTCGTCGAGGCTGGGTTCAAGATGGTAAAGATGAAAGTCGGACGGAGAAATACGAACGAAGACGTGGAGCGGGTTAAGCTAGTGAGGGACACCATTGGTCCCAATGTAGACCTTGCAATAGACGTCAACTCTGGCTGGAGTCTCAACACGGCAATACGAATGTCAGATAAGCTGGAGAAGTACAACATCTACTGGCTTGAGGAGCCGCTGCCTCCCGACGAGCTAGACAATCATGTCAAACTCGCTGCGGAGATAAGCATCCCTATAGCCCTCGGTGAAACGCACGCAACGAAGTGGGAGTTCCGGGAACTGATGGAACAGGGAGCAGTGCAGTTCGTCCAAGCAGACATCGTCCGGACCGGTGGCGTAACCGAGTGGGTAAAGATCGCCGCTATCGCCGATTCATACGGTCTGCCTATGTGCCCCCATGCGACCACTGAGATCGCAGCATCGCTGGTAGCAGCCGTGCCAAACGGACTGTTCGTGGAATGTTTCAGATTCGCGCCGCCTCCCAAGGGTTCATCGGCTGTCATAGACCCGATTCTTCCGAAAAACGGCGAGATCTCGCCTCCGAAGAGACCCGGCTTCGGGATCCAATACGACGAAGAGGTCCTCACGAGGCTGCGGGCAGCACCGAAACCAGATCCAGAAGAACTCTGGTTTGCCACAAAAAGAGGCTGGCAGTGGCCGCCCTATCTCTAGGAGGTAAAAATGAACATCATTTGCATTGTCAATGATTCGCTGCGAGCAGATCACTGTGGTTGCTATGACGGCGTAGGCGGTATCAACGCCGTCCAATATCATACCGCCGAGGGCATAAAGAAGACCGCTACCCCTAACCTTGACCGGCTTGCGGCGGAAGGCGTTCTCTTTTCCCACTGCTACGCCGAAAGCTTGCCTACAATACCGACCCGCACCACATGGTGGACGGGACGTGTCGGTTTTCCCTTCAAACCTTGGCAGCCGTTTCAGGAATCGGATTATCTGCTTGCGGAAGTCCTCTGGAGTCACGGATATACCAGTGCTCTCGTCACCGATGTCTACCATGGGCATAAGCCAGTGTACAATATAGGGCGCGGTTTCGATACAACGGTTTTTGTGCGTGGGCAGGAATATGACCCGTGGATTGTCGACGACCTTACTGTTGACACGGATATCTGGCACCGTCTACGCGGAGATGACACCGACGCACTCTGGGCACCTCGATTCGAGCAATATATGAAAAACCGTTCCACATTCCGGACCGAGGAGGATTTTTTTGCCCCGCGTGTGACCCATGAAGCGATTCGTTGGCTCGACGCTATGGTGAACCAGCAAGGCAAAGAAGATAAGCTCTTCCTCTGGGTAGATTACTTCGACCCACACGAGCCCTGGGATCCGCCCGAACCGTTCTGGTCTATGTACAAAGCCTCCGACTACTCTGGGCAAGACATCATCGATCCCGTGGCAGGTCCCTGTACGAAGATTGGTCCGCCCTCGACTGGAAAACCGCAAGCCAAGGGCGCACATGACTATCTCACACCTGATGAAATCGTCCGCGTCCGCTCACTCTACGCGGGGGAGGTCACGTTTACTGACAAGTGGGTAGGAGTACTGGTGGATCACGTGCGAGATTTGGGATTGCTTGAAAATACGCTAATCGTCTGGCTAAGTGATCATGGTGAACCGTTTGGGGAGCATGGAATTATCCGTAAAGCGAGACCGTGGAACTATGAAGAATTGGTGAGGATTCCGATGGTGTTTCGTCTGCCGGACGATATAGGATTGGCCAACTCACGTCAAGGTGTGGTTGACGCGCTTGTTCAGCCGACCGATCTGTTCCCCACTATCTTAGACCTTCTTGGCATCGGCGAGAACCTGACCTTGTCTCGCACAGGACCGCGCCCAACAGCAGAACTCTTCCCGCAGGATATGCAACTAGGAACGGAAACAGTTACCTTGCACGGACATAGCCTTGTGCCAGTGGTTCGCGGAGAGACAGACCGTGTGCGCGACTATGCCTACACAGGTCATCATGATCGGTCGTGGTCAATTCAGGATACAGCGTGGCGGTTGCACGTTCCACTGGAAGACAACGCACCCGCCGAACTGTACGATCGGGGGTTAGATCCGTATGACCAACGGGATGTGGTAGCAGATCATGGGGATCTTGCGGACGATTTGGAGCTGCAGTTACGCCGCTGGGTGGCGCGTCTGTAACTCAGCCAAACATGATTCAGATAGGAGGGCACATTGAAAGTTACCGATCTAAAAACGATGGTCGTTGAAAACGAGCCGCCTTACAGTGGTGGCAGATACCTGCTGTTTCTGGAACTCATAACCGACGAGGGTATATCCGGATTGGGCGAGCGCATCACCGGGAATACCTACTCACGTAATCTGGAGGACCTGAAGTCGCAGATCCACCTGATAGAGGAGATGGGACGTGCGTTCATTATCGGCGAAAACCCGTTCAACATCGAGAGACTTTGGGATCGGATGTACGCTTCCCGCCACGACTTCCGACACCCAAGCCTCCACGCGACACCAGTGATCAGTGCAATCGAAATGGCACTATGGGACATCGTCGGTAAGGCGACGAACCAACCGATCTACAATCTTCTGGGCGGCAAGTACCACGATAAACTTCGGGCTTACGCATATATGCCCGGCGGCGGATTTCGAGATAACCCCGAACAGGCGGGGGAAGTCGCAGCACAGCTGCTTGAAGCGGGCAACACTGCGTGCAAACTCGATCCATTCATGCCAGAGTATCCCATACCGAGGGACATTCCACTGTGGGAGATTGAACACGCAGCGAAGATATTTGAAAGCATCCGGAAGACTGTCGGCAACAAGATAGAGGTCGGACTCGGAACTCACGGTCAACTAACAACCTATAGTGCAATCCGCGTCGCCGATTATCTCGAACCGTACCACCCCTTCTGGTTCGAGGAGCCAGTTCCCCCGGAGAACGTTGATGAGATGGCAAGAGTTGCTGCTCACACAAGCATTCCAATAGCTACAGGGGAACGATTGGTTACGAAGTATGAGTTCTCACAAGTGCTTGAAAAACGGGCTGCCCAGATTATTCAGTTGGATGTCGGACAGTGCGGGGGAATCATGGAGGCGAAGAAGATCGCGATCATCGCTGAAGCCCACTATGCGGTCATCGCACCCCATATGGCTTGTGGTCCCATAGCGGCTGCCTCCGCGATTCAGGTCGACACCTGCTCTCCGAACTTCCTCATCCAAGAAGCAAACCAAGGACCGCTTCACAAGATAATCTTCAAAGAACCACTTGTGTTCGAGAACGGCTACATTATTCCACCAACGGGACCGGGGCTAGGTGTCGAGTTCGATGAGGAGGTGCTGAAGGGACATCTCATCGAATCACTGTGAGAATGTTTAGAGTACTTATCAATTGACTTGCTCATGGAGGTGTGATAGCATACTCCTCCAACTCAGTTGACGCTGTCTTTTGCAGAATCAGTTGAAAAGAATTCAAAATAAAAGGAGTGTTTTAATGCTTGTTGACATTCACACGAATCTCGGTTGGTATCCTGATCACTATTCCGATGAATTTGTCGAATTCGCGCTTGCCGCAAAGAAAGCGAAGATGCGGATTACGCCGGACGTCTACTTTGCCGGTGAGGAGGAAGAGGAAAAGAATGCCTTTGACTCTACGCCTGAAACCCTACTTGAAGCAACGAAGGATTGCGATAAGGTCGTTGTGTTCGGAATAAAGGCACCGTTCTGCGGCATCAATATCCCGCAGGAACTGATCGCGGACTTTGTCAACCAGCATTCAGATCGCTTTATCGGCTGGTGTTCGGTAGATCCAAATGACGAAGATTGTGTGGATCAACTTGTCTACAACGTCGAGACACTTGGGCTTCGCGGACTGAAGGTCGCGCCTATCTACCAGAACTTTGATCCACAGGATCCGAAACATCTGCCGCTTTTTAAAAAAGCCGAAGCGTTGGACATTCCGGTGATTTGGCATCAGGGTACATCGTTTGTTCGTCCCGGGCCGCTGAAATACTCCAATCCAATTTTTCTGGAAGACATTGCAGTCGCGTGCCCGGATCTTCGCATGATTATCGCACACATGGGACATCCATGGGAAACCGACTGCGTGGTACTGATTCGCAAACACCCTAACTTGTACGCAGACATCTCTGCACTCCATTATCGTCCGTGGCGGCACTACCAAGCGTTCATTACGGCGCTTGAATACGGGGTAGAGCATAAACTGATTTTCGGTTCCGATTTTCCCTCCGCCACCCCGGAACAGGTAATCGCCGGGCAGTATAAGGTGAACGATATCGTCGAGGGAACTAACTTCCCCAAGTTTCCCGAAGAAGCGATTTACAACATTATCTACGAGAATTGGAGGCAACTCAATGTAGTGTGAGAAATGATGGTTCACTTCCATCTATAGAATCTATTACTATAAGT
Source organism: Candidatus Poribacteria bacterium (assembly GCA_003635265.1). Taxonomy (GTDB): domain Bacteria; phylum Poribacteria; class WGA-4E; order WGA-4E; family PCPOR2b; genus PCPOR2b. Next base: position 193,635 of record PYIZ01000009.1, on the reverse strand, counting down.
CTCACTTCAACTATGATGTCGTCTCAAGCATTTTGAACCTTCAAAACATGTTTGTAGTTATATCAAGGTCTGTGATACAATTTACACCAAAATCCTGATCTAATTGGAGGTTACAATGGTAACACCAATAATCCTTACAGTCATAGGGATCGCTGTTTCAGTAATAACCCTATTTTTGCTTATGGTCAAGTTTGTTAAAGAGCCCCTTGATAAGAGAATAGATGGAGTTGAAACAAATCTTTCAACCCAAATAGACAAAGTTGATAAGAGAATAGACGGAGTTGAAACAAATCTCTCAACCCAAATAGACAAAGTTGATAAGAAGGTAGATAGAGTTGAAACAAGCCTTTCAACTCAAATAGACAAAGTTGATAAGAAGGTAGACAAACTATATGAGGTTCTCCTTACTCATTACATGGATAAGGATAAAGAGCAATAGTCGAAAGGTCATTGTGGGAAGCAGAAGGACAAGATGAATGATTCAGATTGAATGTAGACAATTCATTTCACTCGATTGATTCCCGATAGGACATAATTTTGCTGTACATATTGTCGTAGCACACGCCTACCGATCTACACACCACGTATTTATAGTGAATTCTAAAAATAAAGGGACACTTTCGCCTCCCGGTAGGTGCGGTTTTCAACCGCACCGAATAGATGCTATGGTCGGTTGAAACGGCGCAGTTGGAAACAGCGCCTACCAATTTGGAGTGTTCCATTAATTCTAAGATCTACTATAGTATAACTACACCCCAACGCAAATAGAGACTTCCCATGAGAATTACGCAGATTGAACCGATCCCTGTCCGAGTTCCCTTGAAGGCGGGCTTGACAACAAAGACCGCCCACGGCGAACATATCGACTCGCCTTACGTCATCGTTCGCATCCACACAGATACGGACTTAGTCGGTCTAGGCGAAGCGACGGTTTCACCGCGCTGGAGCGGTGAAACCAGTCGCGGCTGCGTCGCTGCTATTGAGGAATTGATTGCCCCTGCACTGGTTGGTGCAAACCCCACCCAGATCAATTCGCTGCGAGCCATCATGGACAGAGAGATTAAGCTTAATCCGTTCACAAAGGCGGCGGTGGAGATGGCACTATGGGATCTGTCTGGCAAAGTGGCAGGGGTCCCCGTCTATCAACTGCTCGGCGGTCAGGTCCGCGACGAAATCCCAATCAAGATGGTTGTCGGTGCGTTCGATGTGCCCCAAGCGGTCAGTTTGGCAGAACGATTTCTCAATTGGGGTGCCCGTTGCCTGAAGGTCAAAGTTGGACTCGATCCAGAGATAGATTTGCAGCGCGTTAAAGCGGTGCGGGAGGTCGCCGGTCCAACGATTCCGATCGGCATTGACGTCAATTGTGGTTGGAGTCTGGATACCGCTCGCCGTATGCTCCCCAAACTTGAATCTTACGATATACTTTTCGCGGAGCAACCCATCTCTCCCGATGACCCGAAATCACTTGCGCAGCTCAGGGAAGCGACGCACATTCCAATCATGGCGGATGAAAGTCTTTTCACACTTGCAGATGCGTGGCTGCTAGCCAACGCACGTGCCGCTGATATCTTCAGCGTGTACCCCGGTAAACACGGCGGGTTAAGTGCTACCCTCGAAATTGTACATGTGGCAAAGGCTGCCGGCGCGGTCGGTAGTATTGGGAGCAATCTGGAATTGGGGATTGGGACTGCTGCGATGCTGCACGCTGCAGCTGCAATGCCTGCCATTGACAGCGAAACTTATCCGGCAGACATTATTGGACCGCTTTACCATGAAGCAGATCTACTGCGCGAGTCACTCACTCTCGGACCTGAAGTTGCTCGCGTCCCCGAAGGTCCTGGATTGGGTGTTGAGTTGGCTGAAGAGCAGTTAGCGCATTGGAAGGATAAGAGCGTATGATATAAGGTTCATCGGGACATATAAAAACGACTTACGCAGCCAACTGTAGGCGGGGCATCTTGCCCCGCCCTGAAACGCGTGAGTCCTATAAAGATTACCATGCGAAAGGAAAAACCGTGAAAATTACCCAAATTGAACAGATTCCCGTGGAGATCCCTTATATGGAGCGTGTGCGGGACCATCTTCAGAAAGGTTGGAACTTCGGCAATCGCGCGACGGATGATGAGTTTCAAGCAAACAGAGGTGAACATGAAAGACAGTGGCGTGAATCGTCGCCGCCCACTGTAGAAACGTCAATCTATCGCGTGCACACCGATGAGGGAAACATCGGGATCGGTGAAGGGGCAGGTATCGCCCAAGAGAAACTCCAGACGTATCTAGGTAGAAGTCCCTTTGAGTTCATCATGGACGATAGTGCGGGTCCCCTTCAGATTGCCTTTTATGATCTGATGGGCCAGGCGGTTGGGTTGCCAATGGCGCAGATGTTTGGCACCTGTCAGGAGAGCGCTCCAATCGCATATTGGTCACAGTGTTTTCCGCCGGAGGTGATGCAAGAGGAGGTAAAAATTGCGCTAGAAGGCGGCTTTCGAGTGCATAAATTCAAACGCCGTGCCCACACCGACGTGGTGGAACAGGTACAAGCCATTGCGGAGGTAGCACCGGAGGATTATGAACTCACGATTGATGCCAACACTACCTTTGGAACTGTAGAGCGCACCATTTCTTTTGGAAGGCGGCTGAAAGAATATCCCCACGTTAAGTGTTTGGAATCGCCAATCGTTCAGGATGATGTTGAGGGATATCTGCGGATCAAGAAAGAACTCGGTCTTCCGCTAGCGATCCACTTTGGCTCGCCATCTCCAACGATTTCGCTTCCCTCGCCTGCTTATGATTATTACGTGGTGGGTGGATGGTTCGCTGGCATTCTACGATGTGCCAACATCGCCTCTGCTGCAAACAAGCCGTTCTGGCTCCAGATGGGCTTTACAGGTGTCTCGGCAGTCTTTATGACACATCTCGCCGCCGCCCTTCCGAATGCGTCGTTGAGTCACGTTTCACTTTACATACTGCTAGAGCACTCGCTTCTCGCTGAACCGTTGATTATTAAAGACGGGCTGGCGAAGGTTCCGGAGGGGCCGGGATTGGGTGTGGGGCTCGATATGGATGCGGTCGAACAGTATCGGGTCGGCTAGTATGGTTAAAGGTTGTGTTGGGTGAAGATAGGAGCATCGCGCCGTATTCAGTCCTTGGATTACACCGACAGGAGGCCAAAGATGAAAGTTTTTGCGACACTCACGCTGCTGATGCTGTTCCTATTCTCCCCCTGCTCATTATATGCGCTTACCCTTGCAACTCCACCATGGGACTACAATATAGCAAATCTGGTGAAGCACGCCGATCTGGTTGTCCTCGGTAAAGTCACAGGCATGAAGTTGATACCGCAAGAATATTCAACGTCCATCACCTTGACCGTAGAGTCCGTGATAAAAGGTGAAAAAGTCGTCGGGGACCGCCTTCTGAGGTTTACGGTTTCGGGGAATGCTGGTATGAAGAAACACAGAGGCAAGCGCATAAACTGGCACTTATCGGGGAGACTCGAATTTAAACTAGGCGAGCGGCTCTTGCTCGTTATGGGGGGATCACACGGCAAGTATCGTATCTTTCGACCTGGTGGAAAAATAATAGTAACGGATAATAAGGTCTATATCCCTTACACATACAAGACAAATCGTTATAGTGATTATCATAACGAAATGAGGGAGGAGAATCTGAGTCGAGCTGTCGAGCTTCCGATAGATTTAGTGATCAAGGTCGCTAAGGCATCGATCAAGGATTATGACGCGATAAAGGAAATAGAGGCAGATGTGTCAAAGGCGGTTTCCCTTACAGAAAAAGAGGCTCGCCCTAGCCTTTCCGTAGGGTTGTTGAAACGGCTTGAAGAAACGGCCGATCAGATCCTTGAAGAAGGAGCGGCTGGCGATGAATCGGCTGGCACCCGGCAGCGCGAAACCATTGGGGGCAAAAGTTTAGAGCCCCCTATTACGATTGAATCTGACAACTCAGTAGAGATTCCCGATCCCAACCTCCGCACTGAAATTGAGAGGGAACTGGGCAGAACCTCTATTGCTCCCATCACGGTCGCGGATATGGAGAGTTTGACCGCGCTTGATGCCGATAGAGCTGACATCAGTGATTTGACAGGGCTTGAAGCGGCAATCAACCTGACATGGCTGACACTTTCCCGCAACAACCTATCGGACATCTCAGCGTTGTTGGGATTGACTAACTTGACAAAACTGGATCTTTCAGGGAACTCAGTATCAGATCTCTCAGTGTTGTCGCGGTTGACAAACCTGACACGACTGATGCTTTCCCGCAACGATCTATCGGACATTTCAGTGTTGTCGGAGTTGACAAACCTGACGCACTTGTCACTTTTCGACACCGGCATCTCTGACATATCAGTGTTGTCGGGATTGACCAATCTGACACACCTGTGGCTTCACAACAACAGTATCTCCGACATATCAGCGGTATTAGGATTGACCAACCTGACACGACTGTGGCTTGGCGACAACAGCCTATCGGACATATCAGCGGTATCGGGATTGACTAACCTGACAGAACTGGTACTTAGGAAGAATAGTATCTCTGACATTTCATCGTTGTCAGGGTTGACTAACCTGACAGAACTAGAGCTTGGGAAGAACAACATTTCCGACATCTCAGCGTTGTCGGGGTTGACTAACCTGACACGGTTGACTCTTTATTACAACAGCCTATCGGATATTTCAGTGATATCAGGATTGACCAACCTGACATGGCTGGAGCTTCAGGGTAACAGCATCTCGGACGTTTCAGCGTTATCGAGGTTAACCAAACTGACACTGATAGGGCTTTGGGATAACAACATCTCAGATCTCTCGCCATTAGTTTCAAATGCAGGATTGGGACGTAACGATACAGTTGATGTGGATGAAAACCCCCTGAGTGCCGAGTCCACCAACACGCATATCCCCACCCTCCTAGGAAAGGGGGTTGATGTTCGGGTTGACAAACCGGTAGATATCTACGACCGCGACCTCCGCGCTAAGATTAAGACTACGCTCGGCACAGCGGTGGGAGCAACCATCAAGCGCGCAGATATGGCGATGTTGACCACGCTTCATACCTCTTCCGCCGAGATAAGCACACTAACGGGGCTTGAATATGCCACCAACCTGACACATCTTTATCTTGCAGATAACCGCATCTCGGACATCTCAGCATTGTCGGAATTGACTAACCTACTAGTCCTGCATCTTAACAACAACAATATCGCAGATATTTCACCCCTCGTCACAAATACGGGGCTAGGGAGTGGAGATTCGGTTGATGTCCGGGGCAACCCCTTGAGTGCCGAATCCATCAACACCCACATTCCCACCCTCCAGAGCAGAGGGGTTACGGTCCATTTTGAGTAATTGTTAAAATCCACTATGAAACGGAGAAATAAATAATGAGTGTGATCCCAACTGTCGGATTCCAAATTCTCGGTCCAAATGAAGGGGCACCGGAGGGTTCAGTCCACGGTTTATGGTTTAAGGTCAAATCGGATCCCCTACCAACAGCCGATCTTGTCGTGGGCTTGAAAGTCCGCTCGTCTAATGGTGAGGTTATGCAATTCGGTGCGGTCATGATTCTGAAACATGAAAGCCATTCTGCAGATCTTTTTTACAAAACAGTGGAAGGTGAACTTGATGTGTGGTTGGAAATCGAACCCTTTGACGCTCTTGCCAAATTAGAATTGCCTATCTTTACAAATGAAGGATACGTTATAGAGGCAGGGCATGATTTTCCGGAGTACAGCGTAGGCAGCTTATCAAAAATAGTACCTTACCAATGCAACGGACCTGATCGATGCTTGTGGACAGATGAGAACCGCTGAAACAAGGTTCAAGTGCGTTAGGATTGACTTAATTTTCAAATATCAACAGAGCAACGTGGGTTAATTTATTCTCATAAAAGGAATGAAAAAATGAATTTAACGAAAACAAACAAACGAATCAACTGTACCTGCCTTGTGATTATCGGGCTTATCGTTTCACTAAGTTTCGCCACTTCCAACGCAGGTGCGCAAAAACGTAGATTTCTCAGCGTGGGTACGGCACCGCCGGGTGGAGCATTTTTTGTCGTCGGTGGTGCAATTGCGCAGGTCGTCAGCAACCATACAGACGACATGAACTGGGAAGTTTCCGCCGAAGCGACCAAAGGCACACAGGAAAATATCCGACGTCTCGCCAAGGGTGAATTAGAATTTGCCCTTGCCAACGCCGCTATCTCTTACTTTGCAGTTCGAGGGGAAGGTGCGTGGAAAGGGGAGCAACCCATTCGGACGGTGATGACTCTTGCTCCCAATGTTGCCCTCTTTATCACGCCACAATCCTCTGGTGTAAAAACTCTTTCGGATTTGAAGGGAAAGCGCGCGGTAGTGGGTCCCGCAGGCGCAGGCTTTGAGTATTTTCTGGAACCGATTCTCGCTGCACACGGCGTGACTTATCAAGATTTCACACCGCTCCACAACACCCAAGCCGGTGCTGTTGATATGCTCGCTGACGGTTCCGCCGCCGCTGCGTTCTTAGGTGGAGCAGTCCCAACTGCATCAATTACGCGAGCCAGTTCGTCTCAGAATATTTTTTTCATCCCGTTTGATGACGCAGCGAAACAGAGTCTGTTTGAAAACTATCCGTTTTTTAACGCTGTTGTCATCCCTTCGGGGACATACCGAGGTCAAGACGAACCTTTCCACGGTATGAATGTCGGTGCCATGCACCTGATTACCGCAGCGAATATAGAGGAGGAAACTGTTTATCAATTCACCAAAACCCTCTATGAACAACGGGCCGAAGTCGTGAAGATACACCCTGCGGGTAAGGCAATCAACCCTAAAAATGTTGTGAAGGATACTGGCACACCGTTTCACCCCGGAGCAATCCGCTATTTTAAGGAGATTGGAATTTGGCAGGACGAAGGCTCAACATCCTCTAAATCTTCAGGGAACTAAGTGGAGGCTGTGACCTGTGCAATTTGGTATATTCTACGAACACCAAATCCCGCGCCCGTGGAACGAGGGCGACGAACTGAAGTTGTTTCAAGACGCCCTCGATCAGGTCGAACTTGCGGATCAACTCGGCTATGACTACGTATGGGAGGTTGAACACCACTTCCTTGAGGAATACTCCCACTCCTCCGCTCCCGAAGTGTTCCTCGCCGCGTGCAGTCAGCGGACAAAGCAGATTCGGCTCGGTCACGGTATTGTCCTGATGCCACCCGCATATAATCATCCCGCACGTGTCGCTGAACGGATTGCGACGCTCGATCTTGTCTCAAACGGGCGTGTGGAATGGGGCACCGGCGAAGCCGCTTCACACATAGAACTTGGCGGTTTCAGAGTCGAACCTGAACAGAAGCGTGAGATGTGGGAGGAGTGCACCCGCGAAGCCGCCAAAATGATGGTACAAACGCCTTACGCCGGTTTTGAGGGGAAGTATTTTTCGATGCCGCCCCGCAACGTGTTACCCAAGCCGCTTCAGAAGCCACACCCGCCTATCTGGGTTGCCTGTCCGAGTCGGGACACTATGCGATACGCAGCACGGAACGGTATGGGTGCCCTGACGTTTGCGTTTGTCCATCCAGACGATGCGAAGTTTTGGGTCGAGGAGTATTACGACATTGCCGAGAAGGAGTGTCAGCCCATCGGTCAGGCGGTAAATCTGAGCGTCGCAATGGTGAGTGGCTTTTCCTGCCATGAAGACGAGGAGACAGCGATCGAACGAGGTTTGGAGGGCTTACGATTTTTCACACACGGACTCTCACACTATTACGTCGGCGGATCCCATGTCCCCGGCCACACGGACGTTTGGGAATCGTTTCAGGCAGCGCCGGAGCCACCCCGTGAGGCGAGAGGAGGTATCGGTACGCCAGACCAACTCCGCGAGCATCTGTTGAAGTATGAGGAGATGGGCGTCGATCAGGTAGTCTTCATCCAACAGGCAGGACGCAACCGCCATGAGGATATCTGTGAATCTTTGGAATTGCTCGCATCGCGTGTCATGCCCGAATTCAAAGGACGGGACGAACTACACAAGAAGCAAAAACTGGACAGACTTGCGCCCATAATTGAAGCTGCCGAGTCTCGTATCCCACCGCTCACAGAGCTTGACGAAATACCCACTGTCACCGCTTATCCTGCGTTAAAACAACAACGTGAAGGCAAGCCCCCCGCAGAAGCGGAGATGTCGGAAGATGGGAAGGCGTTTCTCCTAGCTATTGAGGGTGGGCAGCGCGTGAAAAAGTAGGGCTTGCCTCCGCATTCATTGCCATTAGGACTCTTGGTCCTGCGTAGGGGCGGGGTCACCCCACCCTTACTTGCGAAAAAACTCTGTTGCTTTTTTTTACAGCTACACTCCTACGCCTGTTCACCTAGATATTCTATTACGTCCGATAGATGAGCAACCAGACGCGAAATACCTTGCTCTCCCCTCTCTGCAGAGGCGGTCCGTGCATCCTCCCCCATCTGTCCAAACAGCGGGTCGTTTGGATCAAAGCACACGCCGGGATGGCGATTCTCGGTCGGAGGAACTTCACCCTTGGGCCAAGTTGATGTATCTCGCCCTGAATGCAGGGCGTTTATATCAATCAACTCCGGGAATAGACAGAGCCCGTAGGAAGTCTCCTCCCGTGCCGCGTGATCGCCGGGGAGTTTTACGTCTGCTCCGCAGATTGACATTTCCGTGCCCCAGAAAAAAAAGGTGTTGGGATGCGCCTGTTGGACCGGCGGGATATGTTTGTCTAGTATCCCCTGCCAAGGATAGTGTCCTGCGAGTAGCACGATAATCCGAAACCCGAATCCGATCAGTTGTTCGGTGGTATTGATCAAAATCGAAGCGGTCGCTTCCTCCGGCTGGTAGTGCGTCCACAGAAAATCCCCATGGCCGCCATTTGCGCCCCACCACATCGTCGGTAGGATGATTCCGCCCGTCTTTTCAGCAATCCGAATGCAGATGCGTTCCGCTTTAAGTCCATCATATCCAACAGGCAAATGCCACCCATGATGTTCAATAAGACCAAGCGGCCAGAAGGCAATTGGAGTTGCTTTAATACAGTCCGCCAATTCGTCGGGACGAAGTTCTTGATAGCGTCTCCACGTTGACTGAATTGGTTCCATGGTTAATCCTCCCGTTTCACACTTTGGGATTCGGATTTTGAGGGAATTGATGGCGTCGTATATGTTGAAAAGCCAAAACGATCACAACTCCTACCACTTAGCTATCTCTCGACTTCAACCTTCGCTTGCTTCATGACAATGTGTTCGTGTCGAGAAATCGCTGCAATGCTGCTTTCGCTTGATGCCGGATTGGGGTGCCATGTGCAAAACAGATAGCATCAAAAGGATATTTCATCAGACCAACCAGCGACTTTCGCGCTTTCTGGCGGTCCGAAATAGCTGCAAGCTGAGTGGTAAAGATACCGATTTCGCCGTCAGGGACACCAATGTCCGCCCGTCCGCCACATACCGCATCTCCCACGATGAGAAGTCCCTTCTCTTGTTTCACCAGAAACGCGGTTTCTTCCCCCCAACCAGAATGAGGAAGGTGAATCACTTCGATAGCATCCCACAACCGATCTCCATCCTTAAAAGTACCGTCTACCCTCGTTTCCGCTTCTGACAATCCGAGCGCGTTGAGATAAATTTTACAACCCCATCGCTGTCGGTAAATCTCCCCTTCCCTGAGATGCCAATTGCAGGTCAAGAGGATGTGGGTTGGCGTACCGATCGCCTCGATTTGTCGAATCTCCCTATCCGTCAAAGGCAGTGGATCAACTAATGCGAAGACATTTGCACCATCTATGCGAATCGCGTAACTATTCCAATCATAAGTTGTTTGGGGTTTACCGTGGCGTTCAGTCCAATAGTAGACATCACCATAAAGATGTTGGAACATTCCCAATACCACCAAAGTCTTGATCAAAGATATGTTATTAAGGCAGTGCCTGAACGAAGCAAGGATTGCCCCTACAAATCAGTCTCTGAATCTAGTATGACAGCGGTCGAATTCGTCGTGAGCCGTTGCAAAGCCTTCAGGTAGCGTTGGGGAAGCTTCGCTTTGACCCGGATTGACTCACCTTGATAGTCTGTATCAAACACCTCACCATGCTTATAAAGATAATCCAATGCCTTTCCATCTTGATAGGCAAGCGCGAGTGACACATCTACGTCCTGAGTTGAAAACCGTTCAGCGAGAAGGTCCTTTAACGCTTCCAGTCCTGTACCATCCTCCGCCGATATTGCAAGGCTATCGGGATATTTACTTCGGAATAGCTGGATATGTCCTCCCTCCTCCAGCAGATCAATTTTGTTGAACAGCATGAGCGTTGGTCGCTCAAGGGCACCCAGCTCTTTAAGCACCTCATCAACAGCGTCAATCTGACTCTCCGCTTCGGGATGGCACACATCAACAACATGCAGTAGCAGATCTGCCTCTGCAACCTCCTCTAACGTTGCCTTGAACGCAGCCACCAAATGGTGCGGTAGTTTTTTGAGAAAACCCACCGTATCACTTAATAGTACGTGTTGGTTATCCGGCAAATCGAGCAAACGGGTTGTTGGATCCAATGTCGCAAACAATTTATCTTCAGCCAGCCGCTTTTCGCTTGTCAAAGCGTTAAACAGCGTTGATTTCCCCGCATTGGTGTAACCGACAAGTGAGACATTAATCATCTCCTGACGTTGCTTTCGCTGTACGCGACGACGTTTTTCAACTTTCTGGAGCGCTTTTTTCACACGTGAAATTTGTGAGAGAATCAACCGCCGGTCAATCTGAAGTTGGGTTTCGCCCGGACCACGCACCACACCGCCAGCACGTCCAGCGCTTACACCTGCTGTACCACCTGCGCCCGTACCAAGTCGGGAAAGGTGTGTCCACATCCGCGTCAAACGTGGCAACGCATATTGTAGTTGGGCAAGATCCACCTGTAATTTAGCAGCTCTGGTCTGTGCGCGTTGAGCAAAGATTTGTAGAATCAGGCTTGTTCGATCGACAACAACAATATCAAGGACCTTTTCCAAGTTACGAGTTTGTGCCGGTGTGAGATCATTATCAAAAATTATCGCCTCTACTTTGAGTTCACTGACTATCGCCTCTAATTCCTCTAACTTGCCTCGCCCGATAAAATAGGCAGGATCGGGTGTTTCTTTCGGCTGTATGATTTCGGCGAGCACTTCCATCCCCGCTGTTTCAGCAAGTCGTCTCAGTTCTTCAAGTGAACTTTCTGCATCTCTCTGTAACTCATCTTTCAACTTGACCCCAACAAGAAACGCCCGCGTTGGGGAAGTTGTCATAGTATCATGTGTTTCGTGCATATCGTCTCCTTTCGGCGATAATGCATATGAGTCAGTAGGAACTTCGGAGTTCAAATTTAATCTCTTAAATCCAGATGTGGGGTATTTCTTCGTAATTCTTTTGACCGATCCCTTGAAAGCTCCCAGACAATTATTCTCTTTTCATCATTGAAATCGCGGAGTAGTAAGTTCTTGAAAGTAGAGAACAGAAATATACCATCACATCTCTAGCAAAGCGAGATCTCGACCTATCGGGACGGTAAAGAGGAAGTGCATTACAAAATTAGCAGCAATGTGCCATCACAAAGAAGCATTGGAGGCACACGATCCGGGGAGGAGGTAAGATGTGTACATCCATACAGAATCGAGCATAGTTCTGCTCACGCTATCTTGTTATGATTTCACTCTGCAAATTGGGCGGATTCGCTCAAAAAAGTCTGAAGAAGTGCCTCCGGTGCCAAATCGGAGGTATCAATCTGAATTTTGTTCGGAATCAAAGATGCGTCGAATTCTTCTTGGAAACGATCCAGAAGCATCGGAATATCCGCTTTCCTAATAAGGGAATACTCGTGAGGATCTGTCTCCATACGCTTCTGAACCACTTCGGCGCTGGCTGTCAAATGCACCAAGATTGCGTTCTTTGGCATCTCCTCTTCATACTGACGTATCTCACTCGCTACGCCACCCGGATAGTAATAGAGGGGACCATAAATCGCTTCCTCAATGTGAAAGCCACCCAACAAGATATGGTCAAAGCGATGCATCAGCCGGATATGATAAACGAGCTGCATCCGCTGAAACCGCTCTTTGAGCGCAGGAGAGAGGTTGGCCATCGTCTCTCTATCTTCAGGTGCTAGATGTTGACGGTCTGGGATGGTAAAGTGATCATCGAGGTGATGGTTGATGTCCCGCTCATGCCCCCAGTCCATAAGCCCCTCAATTAAAGTTGTAACGCCGGTGTATTCACAGCCAACTACAATAACGCGCATGTTTTCCTCCGATGCCCCAAAGGGCGTATTCAGTCACAAACAAGTCGCTACGGACCTTTTTCCGCGTTTCCAGAGCGTAATGCGTAACGAGTAATATGCAAGGCACTATCTACGCGATTACTGTTATTTCATAGGCATGTTTTTTTACGTATTACGTATTATTTTTAGACAGTCCCGAAAACACAGAGAAGTCAATAGCGACTGATCACCTATTCATTTCAATTTGCTCATACGACCTTCTATCTCAGGTATAAGTTCCTGTAGGTCAGGATTGGTACGAGCAAGGTGGAGAGCCCGCCTGTACTGGGTTAGAGCCTCCCCATCGCCCCCTCGTTCAGCGTAGATAATTCCCAAATTGTAATATGCCTTTGCATCACCCGGGTTGACGTTCGCCGCTCTCTCGAACGCAGCAACAGCTTCATCAAGTTTGCCCTGTGCCTTGTACGCATTTCCAAGGTTGTTGTGTAGATTTGCCAAACTAGGGCTAATGCGAACCGCTGCTTCAAAGTGGGTTATCGCTTCATCAAACCGGTTTTGATCAGAAAGAGAGATTCCTAGATTATGATGTGATAAAGCGTCGTGTGGACTTATTGAAACAGCTTTTTTATATGCAGCGATGGCTTGGTCGAGTTTATCCTGCGATCTGTAAGAATTTCCGAGATAGTAGTAAGCGTATGCACTATCCGGATTGAGTTGAAGCGCTTTCTCGAAAGCAACAATAGCATCTGCAAAGTTACCTTGCTCCATGTAGGAGCGGCCCAGATGGTTATATGCTTGTGCGTTATCCGGGGCAATTCTTACTGCCTCTTTGAGCTGCACTATCGCAGCCTCATTGTTCTCCTGTATACGATAGACAAGTCCTAAGCTGTTACGTGCCTCCACAAAATCTGGCTGGATACGGATCGCATTTTTATACGCTAGCGCCGCTTCATCAATTTGACCTTGGCGATAGTAGGCGTTTCCTAAGTTATAATGTGCTTCCGCAAAGTCGGAGTCTATCTCAATCGCCTTTTTGTACGCTAAAATCGCTTCATTAAATCTGCCTTCTTCCTGATAGGCATTTCCCCGATTGTAATGCGCTGCAACCTCTTCATCATCACAGGAAATAAAAATAGCACTTACTCCAATAAGGCAGATGGCAAGGATGTATTTCATTCTCAATTACCCTCATATCCCAGAGTTCTCAACAGGTTTATCACCGTCAATAAATGGTAAAGATAGTTCCTACGACACACTAACCGAAAGTTCTTTCCATTCGATTAGATTTTGATCTTGATTTTTCTCGGATTTTGCGGTACAGTGTAGCACCATTAGGGCGCGATGTCAACAGAGAAAGATTTCCCGTTTCCGTCAGATTGCAGCATCCAAAAGGAATAGGAAATTTCTACCAAGTCTTCAAACTTACCTTTGATAAATAGCAAAAAGAGCAGACGATGAACACCACGGCAAACTCTCTTGATCCTATTACATCAGAACTTATTAAAAACGCACTAGACGCGCTGGTGGATGAGATGGCACTGACGCTAGTACGTACGGCGTATTCATCCAATCTGAAAAATGCGATGGACTTGTCCGCAGCAGTGTGCGACGCAGAGGGGCAACTTATCGCACAAGGCTTAACGCTGCCACTGCATCTCGGATCTGTACCCGAATTTATGCGAGCGGTCATTGCTAAGTTCGGCGGAAAGATGTGTGACGGCGACATTTATATCACCAACGACCCGTACGAAGGCGGTTCACACCTGCCAGATATGTATCTGTGCAAACCCATTTTTCTCGACTATTCGACCCCGATTGCCTTCGTCGTCTGTATCGCACACCACACCGATATCGGAGGCAAAACGCCGGGCGGAAATGGCTGTGACGCAACAGAACTTTATCAGGAAGGCTTGCGCATCCCACTGCTCAAACTCTATGACAAAGGCGAAGCGAATCAAACCGTTTTCGACTTCATCGCTCGCAATGTACGCATCCCGCGTCAGGTCCTTGGCGATTTACGGGCAGAACTGGCGTGCCTGCATGTTGGTCAGGAGGGAGTCCAGGCGTTATTCGAGAAATACGGCGCAGCGCAACTCTCAGCCTATTTCGCGGAGCTGCTCAACTACGCTGAACGAACCGCGAAAGCAGAAATTGATGCGCTGCCTGATGGTACTTATTCGTTTACCGACTACCTTGACGATGATGGTATAGACCCTGATCCAATTCCGATTACGGTTAGCATTACCATTGCCGGCGACCAAATGACCATAGACTTTACAGATTCATCGCCACAGGTCAGAGGCGGCATCAACTGTCCGCTCTCATTTACGCAATCAACCGCCTACGCCTGTGTGCGCTGTTTGATGGGAGCAGATGTCCCGAACAATGGTGGCTACTTCCGTCCAATTACCGTCATTGCTCCGGAGGGCACGATTGTCAATCCACTTGCACCGGGTCCCGTCGCTGCACGCGGCTTGACCGGTTTTCGCATTGCCAATGTGGTCTTTGGTGCACTCGCTCAAGCCGCGCCGGAGCGGGTCCCCGCCTGTGAAATAGGAGGCGATACCGGTGTCAGCATCGGCGGTTACGAGCGTATCGTGCAAGATGGAAAAACGGAATTGCGCGGATTTGTATTCCTTGAATTTCTCTACGGCTCATGGGGTGGGCGTTCGGATAAAGATGGTATTGACGGTGCAGCGAGCAGTGTAGTCAACTTTTCCAACAATCCCGCTGAAGTGCTAGAAGTCGAGCTACCACTCCGCATCGAGAGTTACAGTTACCTTCCCGACACCGGCGGCGCAGGGATCTACCGCGGGGGACTGAGTTTGGTACGAGATTTTCGCTTGCTAGCCGAAGAAGCAACGCTACAAATTCGCGCAGATCGGACAAAATATCAACCCTACGGACTGCAAGGCGGGAGTGCAGGTGCCCCGTCGCAAAATATCCTGAATCCTGATGGCGATGCTAGTGAACTGCCGCCCAAACCCACACTGACCATCCAACGCGGTGATGTCTTTCGTCATATCGCTGCGGGTGCAGGTGGGTGGGGAAGTCCTTTTGAGCGCGAACCACAAGCGGTACTGAAAGATGTGCTCGAAGAAAAAGTTTCGCTCGCACATGCCCGTGATACCTACGGTGTGGTCATTAACCCCCAGACCTATAAGGTAGATGAAATTGCTACAAAACAGCTGCGAGCAACAGAGTAGCATAACAACCACGCAATGATTCCACGAAAGGAGTACATGATGGCAAAGCAATACCGTGCATGTTTAGTTGGATGTGGTAGAATGGGTGCTACAATTGATGACGAAATGGAGGGACGTCCGGAGCGTTTCCTTTGGATTCCCTACTCCCACGCAGCAGCCGCTGTCGCATGCGATAGAACAGATCTGGTAGCAGTGTCAGATGTGATCCCCGAGAAGGCAGAAACCGCACGCCAACGCTATGACGCGCAACACGCCTACACCGACTACCACGAAATGATTGAAAAGGAACAGCCGGATATTGTATGCGTTGCTACCCGTCCGCCGCAACGTGCCGAAGTGGCAATCTTCGCCGCTGACCACGGCGTGAAAGGTATCTACGCCGAGAAACCGCTCTGCTGCTCAATGGAGGAAGCCGATGCCATGGTAGACGCCGTTGAGCGAAATGGCACCAAGTTCAACTACGGAACGCAACGGCGCTTTATGCCGTTTTATCGCAAGATGCGGGAGCTAATCGATGCAGGCGAGATTGGCGACGTTCAGTGTGTCATTGCCCAATACGGTGCCACCTCTGCCCTGTGGGGGTTGACCCACGCCGCCGATATGCTACTCTACCTCGCGGGCGATGTAGAGATTGACTTCGTTCAAGGCTCAATCATGTGCGACCCCGAAGATTGGGACGGCAATCGTCTCAATACCGACCCTGGAATCGCCGGCGGGTATGTCCGTTTCTCCAACGGAGTCCACGGTTATAACACAGCAGGCACCGGTCCTGAGTTTGAGGTGTGCGGCACAAAGGGAAAAATGCGTACCATTAATAACGGCATGACCTGTCAGTTTCGCAAAGCATCGGATTCCTCTCGTATCCTAGAGGAGATGCCCTTTCCAGACGTACCCCGCGAGAGCGGCACGGAGATGGGCATTAAGAACGTTGCGGAAGCGTTAGACACTGGGGAGGAGACACAGGGCCCGATTCAACTCGCACGTCGCAGCCAAGAAATGCTGATGGGAATGATCGAATCCGACCGTCTGGGCGGTATGCGTGTGTCGCTACCGATGGTCAACCGCGGACTCTATGTCGGTCGACCCGATTGGTAGGAGGGGTTCACAATGAGTTTGGATCAAGCGTTGCAACACCTGAAAATTGATGGGTGGTATGTTATGGAAGGGGTCATTCCAGAAAAGGAGGTTGATGCTGTGCGCGAGACCGTCGAAAGATCGACCATTGTGCATCGCAATCCCAACGCTCCCGACGGTATCGGTCATGTGCCGGGATTTATCCGCTACGACCAATCAATCGCTCCATACTTGGCTGACCAACGCATGCTTGCCCTTGCCGAAGCACTTTTAGGACCCCATGTGCGGGTCTCCTTCACCACCGGCACAATTAACTATCCGGGAAACGAGCGCGGCGGGTGGCACGGCGATTGGCCCTTTAACCAGAATAACGCCGGTCATATCCCTGCCCCGTACCCTGACGCAACGATGCACATCACAACGCTGTGGATGCTCTCACCGTTCACCTGCGAAAATGGGGGCACCCTTATTGTCCCCGGCAGCCATCGATCGAATAACAACCCGACCGGAAACAACGGCGTAGATCCAAATGCTCCCTATCCGACCGAAATGCAGGCGACAGGACCCGCAGGCAGTGTGCTTGTGATGGACAGCCGTATGTGGCATGCCACCGCCCCAAATCGCACTGACCGACCGCGGACTTCGGTGGTGGTACGCTATGCACCGTGGTGGCTCAATCTAGATGTGCTGATGGACGGTTCAGATGAGCGCGCCCGGATTGTGGACGAGGCTGGTGGACAGGAGAACAATGTGCCACCCATTCCGCCGAACGTTTACGACGCTTTCCCCAGTAACGTCAAACCGTTGTTCCGGCATTGGGTAAGAGAGAACACGCTGTAAACCTACTCTGCAGACGATTTTTAGAAATAAACTGATTCCTATATACCTGAGGGGTGCTCATAATTATTGTCTAAATGTCCGATCAAAGAATTGTTACAAAGCATGTAAAATGCTCCGATGATTAAGTCCATGGAATTCTCCTGTTTATGAGTTTTGTTGGCTAACAAATATGCTAATGGAAATCCCACGGATATTCACCTAGCAACTCGCGTTAAATTAGAACAAACCAAGTCGGAAGTGACAACTCAGGGAACTATCATCAATTACAACGTGCCACGAAGGTACAAAGGTCCGTCTTCGAGCAAGATGTCAAAAAGGAGAGTCTATGAACGCTAAGAAAAAAATTGGGATTATTGACCTCACCACCAATAGCAGTACCCGATCCTTATACAAGCATATTCTGCATTCCAATTACGCAAGCGTTATGCCTCAAGCGATAGGTGTTTGGTGTCAACAAGCGGGACACGATGTCACACTCCTGTGTTATACCGGGTTCGGGGATGTGGTTGAAGATTTGCCCGATAATCTAGATTTAGCCTTCATCGGGACTTTTACGCAGGGCGCACAACTTGCCTATGCGTTAAGCAACCGGCTTCGGTCAGAAGGCATCGTCACCGTATTAGGCGGTCCTCACGCCCGCTGTTACCCAGAAGATGCACAGAAGTACTTCGATTACGTTCTTGGCTTTACTGACAAGTCTGTCATCCGAGAGGTCTTATCTGATTGTTCACAATACCGACCGACGGGCACCTATCTCTCAGCGAAACAACAACCGACAGCACTCCCTAGCGTACGAGAGCGTTGGCAGTTTATTGAGCCGATATTGCAAAAAGCACCTTTGGTGAAGGGCGTTCCAATGCTTGGAAGTATGGGGTGTCCATACACTTGTGCGTTCTGTATTGATGCAAGCATCCCCTATCGTCCGTTTGATTTTGATGTTATCAAGGATGACCTCCGTTTTCTGTTGGGTCAGTTCACACGACCTTTGGTTGGCTGGCATGACCCGAACTTTGGGATTCGATTTGATGACTACATGGGCGCAATTGAGGAGGCAGTACCGTCGGACAGCATTACTTTCGTTGCTGAAAGCAGTCTGTCGCTCTTGTCGGAACCCCATCTCAAACGGCTTAAGCGGAACGGATTTAAGGCGATCTTACCCGGTATTGAGTCGTGGTATGATCTCGGCAATAAATCGAAGACAGGTTCGAGAGTCGGTCTCGAAAAAGTCCAGAAAGTGTCTGACCAAGTCAATACCATCCTGAAATATATCCCTTATGTGCAAACCAATTTTGTATTCGGATTGGACACCGACGAAGGTGCTGAACCTTTTGAACTGACCAAACAGTTTGTGGCTATGACCCCCGGTGCGTATCCGTCCTATAATTTGCTGACTGCTTACGGAAGAGCCGCCCCGCTCAATCTTGATTACCAACAAACCAATCGCGTGATTCCATTGCCATTTCACTTTCTAAACAACGATATGATGAACGTAAAACCAAATAATTACTCATGGACTGAATTCTACAAGCACATGGTTGATTTAGGCAACCATACATTTTCGTGGAAAGCCATTGCCAATCGTTGCAAAGCAAATGATGAACCTCTTGCAGGAGGGTTGACTGTACCGCGAAGTTTATCAACAAAACGTCATAAAATTGGGCGATACGCGCAAGTGCTTCAACAACTTGAGAGTGATTCCGAGTTCCGGGCTTACTTTGAACAAGAGACAGCTGAGTTGCCCCAATTTTATATCAATTGGATACGAAAGGACCTCGGTCCCCTGCGGGATTGGCTTCCAGAGGGCGCACTGTATTACGATCCAAATGCCTACCTCAAATCGGAACAAGCGAATGACACCAAAGTTGTCGCCTTAAAAGAGTTAGGGGGTGAATAAACTGAAGTTGTAAATAACACCCTTAGTTATGAGCACCCCTCATATACTTAAAACTGTGAGATGATAGCCCGATTGATAAAGCGATATCATCAAGGAGGTGGTAAATTATGGAACCTAAAAAACGAAAAACGATAACGGTGGACAGTGTGATCACATGCGATGACGATATTCTTTCTGGCACACCTGTGTTTAAGAGCACTCGCGTTCCCATCAAAAACCTAATCGACTATTTGGAAGCTGGCGATAGCCTTGACGAATTCCTAGATGATTTTCCTTCTGTAAGTCGCGACCAAGCTATCCAAACGTTGGAACTAGCGAAGGAAATGCTGTTAACACGAGCATATGCAAATTCTCATTGATGAATGCCTACCCAAAAAACTGAAAAGAGAATTGGCGGATCACACTGTTTTTATGGTTCAAGAAAAAGGCTGGTCAGGCATGAAAAATGGTGAATTGCTTCGTGTAGCGGAAAACGAATTTGATGTTTGGGTAACTGTGGATCAGAACATTGAATATCAACAGAACCTTAGCCGATTTAAAATTGCAGTCATTGTGCTTGTTGCGCCAAATAATCGGCTGGAAACACTGCTGCCGATGATATTGAAACTACGCAAAGTGCTGCTGTCTATTCGACCTCAGCAAGTTATCTACATTGAATCCTAGCTTGTCGCTACAGACGAAGAAAAATCGGAGAATAGTTGAACTACTGTGAGGAAAAGTGATGAAAGCTGCCGTTTTATATGGACTGAATCAACAGGTTGTTGTCGAAGATATCGAGATGGAAGGGCCCAAAGCAGGAGAAATTGTCGTAAAGGTTGCAGCGACTGGGGTTTGTCATAGCTGTTATCATGCGGTCACTGGCATGTTGAGTATCCCTTTCCCTGCGGTGCTGGGAGATGAAGGTGCAGGTATCGTTGAAGAGGTCGGCGCAGGCGTCACGTTAGTCAAGCCGGGCGACCACGTGATTCTTTCATGGGTTCCGTCGTGCGGTCACTGTAGCTACTGTACGCAGGGACATGGAAATCTCTGCATGACATCAAGACGAGGGGGGCGTGGAAACCTTCTTGATGGCACAACACGTTACAAAAAGAATGGGGTGCCCATCCACCATTTCGGAATGGTAGCTTCCTTTGCCGAGTACAGCGTGATTCCACAAGAGTGCGCTATTCCCATTGATAACGACATCCCGCTCGATAAGGCTGCCCTCATCGGTTGTAGCGTTACAACGGGGGTTGGTGCAGCCGTCAATACCGCCCAAGTCCGTCCGGGGAGCAGTGTTGTGCTTTTTGGCGCAGGCGGCATTGGCTTAAACGTCGTTCAGGGAGCAGTTATCGCCGGCGCTGAGAAAATTATCGCGGTTGATTTGATGGATTCAAAATTAGAGATGGCGCGTCAATTTGGTGCCACGCATACGATTAACGCTAGCGACATCGATCCGATCCCGGCGATTCAAGCCTTGACAGATGGCTTAGGCGCAGATTACGCTTTTGAAGCAATCGGCACACGCACCACCTATGAACAAACAGTGCAGGCGATACGAAATCGAGGAAAGGCAATTTGGGTGGGTGCTCCACCCCTCGAACCACTATCCCTCGATGCGGGGATTGTGTTCTGGGGCGAAAAAACGATAATGGGCAGTAACTACGGTTCGGCGCGTCCTCGTTATGACATGCCACGTTTACTTGGGCTTTATCGTGCGGGTATACTCAAGTTGGATGAACTGATTACCCGAACCTATCAATTGGAAGAGGTGAATGAAGCGTTTAGTGACATGCTCAATGGGGATGTTGCACGCGGACTCATTCGCTTCTGATATAGTGTATAATATCTTCTTAAAGAACGTACAGGTACAAAAACTTTAGTTCTAACTTTCGACCACGTGATATAGATGTTAGCAAACCGAAAGGAAACGCATCGTATGAACAATGAGGTGGATCAACGAAAAATTAATTGGTATAGACCACAGATTGATCGTGAAGTGTTTAGATCCCTTAACCAACGCAGCGATTGGAAAGGAATGCTCCAAACCCTCGGCCATCTCGGATTGCTCACGTTGACAGGCACCGGTGCTTTCTACGCTGCAGCGCACTTACCTTTGCCGGTATTACTCTTGATTTTATTCCTCCATGGAACCATGTGGGCATTCCTCCTGAACGGATTCCATGAACTGGTTCACAACTCGGTTTTTAAGACGAGATTCCTGAATGTCTTCTTCCTGCGAATCTTTAGCTTTCTTGGTGCGTATAACCACGTTCGGTTCTGGGCGAGCCACTCCGAACATCACAAATATACCCTGCACCCTCCGGACGATTATGAAGTCGTGTTCCCAGTAAAGTTGACATTCACCGGCTTCCTCAAAAGTGCGATTGTGAACCCATGGGGGTTCTACGCTCGGTGGAAGTCGATTATTCGGCTCAGTCTTGGCAAGTTAGATGATCATGAAAAAACAGTCATGTTTCCTGAGTCGGATATGGAGAAACGACGGGAGTTATTCAACTGGGCTCGCACTCAACTCGTGGGGCACATCCTAATCGTTGGCGTCTCACTCTACTTCGGTCTCTGGTTGGTGCCGGTTCTTATCACGTTGGCTCCGGCATACGGCGGATGGCTCCTTTTCCTATGCAACACCACCCAACATGTAGGACTTACAGACAATGTGCCGGATTTCCGGCTCTGCTGTCGGACGATTATCCTCAATCCGTTGGTTCAGTTCCTATACTGGCACATGAATTTTCATATAGAACACCACATGTATGCCGCAGTCCCATGCTACAACCTAGGGAAATTGCATAGGTTAATTAAACATGAACTTCCGCATTGTCCTGCCGGTCTTTATGAAACTTGGAAGGAGATTATTACTATCCTAAAGATACAGGAGACGGATCCGGAATATCAGTACACGCCTGAATTGCCAGCACCGTCAGAGGCTTGACCTTAACCTACGAGAGGACCTAATGAATAACACCCTTCAAGAATGTTACAAATACTATGTAGATCTCCGCGAAGAGATGGATCAATGGCTGAAGCAGAGCATGGCACTCGACCCGCCCGGACCAAACGGTGGCGGTGAAGATGAAGCCAATTATGCCCTAGCGTGGTTTCCACACTACCTCGTGACCGGCGATAAAACCGTATTGAAACATTTCGAGGACCTAAAATCCGCATTGGCGGGTTGGGTCGAGCGCGAATGTCTGCACGGCTACGAACCAGAGGCGGAAGCGCACCACGGCACGGAGCCGTTTTTGTTATTCCTGCCGCGATACATAGATTTTGTGCCGGATGATCAGGAAGCGCGCTCAATGTTGATAGATGCCGCTGAACATATCGGGAATTGGGTCGAGGAAATCCCCGCTTGGTACGATTATGACCGCGATAACTTTTGCGGCTACTATATTGGAAGCCGAACAGTCCATAACGATGCATCTACGGCATACGAACTTGCCGAACACTTCCGATTTATCCATATTGCCCTTGCAGCATATCGAATCACGGGGGAAGAGCGTTACCTCGATTGGTCGTTGCGATACGGTCGGAAAAGGGCAGAACGGATTATCGCTGCTGAATCACCAATGCCGCTGCTCTGGGATCTGGAGGGAACTGGCTTGGGCGAAGCGGCAGTTGAAGAGAAAAAATTACACGGGATAGCTGCTCACGGTACGCATCACCTCTCAGGTGATCCGTTGGCGGGAATCGAAAATCTGCTCGCCTCCGGTGCTATTTATGCGTTGGGCGATCTCTACCATCTATCGAAGAATACGATTTTCAGAGATGCCGCAAAGCGGATTGTCGAACCACTCGTTGAATCCGTACTTGACCCGTACCACGATCCTGCTGCCGCCGCAATCGGTTACTATCGCCGCACATTTCAGGACACTACTTTTGATCAGCCTATGCGCGGTCAACTGGTAGGGATGCCGCCCACACCAAGCCACCTTGCCCTCATCTTTCCGCAGGAGGTCCGACGACGGGAGCATGGTGTTGGTCGTCGAGCAGATATGGCGTATTGGGGTGAATGGTCGGACGACGGTTCGGTGCAGCCAATCCGGGAACCATCAACAGCAGCCATGACCCTCGCTTACCAACTCAGCGGTAACCCGGAGTTTGCGACGCGGGCATTCCAAAGCGCATCAAGGCGCCTGAAGACCGCACGGAGAGTCCTTCGCGGCGGTAGGGAACACGCGGATATGGGGGGCGCCGTCTGTTCAGTTGCAGCGGGACATGGACGGAATTGGGGACATGGAGCGGTCACATCGTGCTACGGCACGCTTCTGCTTGGTACGTGTGAAATCCAGAGCGCGGTTGTACCGATGTTGGAAGTGCAAACGGAGGACGGTGAACATTGCCTACCTCAGAATCTCCTATCACTGATACGACCACCTATGGAGGGTTACGGGGATGTGGTATTCTATAATGGTGGCGATTCAACATTATCCTTTTCTTGGCGACCCAAAACAGACACGGAAGCAGAGCCAGATTGGGAGGACATGCATATTAAATCTGGAGAAGTCAAGCGAATAAGTCTGCCTGAAGCATAGCCTTTTCCTAGAAGGTGAAACGGATTGATCAAGGGGATACATCATGGTCATCGTTATGAAAGCAGGAGCGGAACAACAATCTATTGACGCTGTTATCGCTCAAATCAGGGAACTCAACTACACACCCCATCCGATTCAGGGCACAGAGCGTACCGTTATCGCAGCGATTGGGGACGAACGGGGCAAGCATGAGTTGCAGCAGTTGGAGTCAATGCGTGGTGTCAATAAGGTTGTACCAATCCTAGAACCGTATAAGCTTTCAAGCAGCGAGATTCGCCCCGGCGAAAGAACGAAGATACAGATCGGAGATGTCGAAATCGGTGGTGAAACGTTAATCCTGATGGCAGGTCCCTGCTCCGTTGAAAGTCGGGAGCAGATTTTGGAATCGGCAGAAATCGTCAAAGAATCTGGCGCGCAAATCCTGCGGGGTGGAGCGTTCAAGCCGCGCACATCGCCGTATAGCTTTCAGGGACTTGGGGAGGAAGGACTGCAATACCTCGCCGAAGCACGAGACAAAACAGGACTCTTGATCATCACAGAATTGATGGATAGCCACGATCTCCGGCTTGTTGAACAATATACCGACATCATCCAAATCGGCGCACGGAATATGCAGAACTACGGACTCCTCTCACGCCTCAGTGAAACGAAAAAGCCCGTAATGCTCAAACGGGGCATGATGTCGGAAATCAATGAACTTCTGCTTTCAGCGGAATACATTCTTTCCGAAGGGAATTACAACGTTATCCTGTGCGAGCGAGGCATCCGTACCTTTGAAACGGCGACACGGAACACCTTTGACCTGAACGCAATTCCGGTAATCAAGAAGATGAGTCACCTGCCCATCATCGCTGATCCGAGCCACGGGACAGGACATTGGGAATATGTCAATCCAATGGCAAAGGCTGCGGTCGCCGCAGGGGCGGACGGACTGATGATTGAAGTTCATCCGGATCCTGAAAACGCGTTGTCCGATGGCGCGCAATCGCTTCGTCCAGACAAATTCCGGCAGTTGGTTAAAGAACTCAAACCATTCATCCAAGCGAGCGGACGAACATTTTAGACCATCTATGACCAGCCGGACGAATTGACTTTTACCTTCGCTCATGTTAAGAAATTGTACAACAGAAACCAATTTAGCTCACTAGTTCACTAATGAACAAATGTCTTTCACGCATCACGTTTCACGCATCATGTATTTCTCTCTTGTTATTTACCTTAACTTCTGGTAACATGGTATCAACATTTCAAAGATATGGAGGAATGAATCAATGGCACTACCAAGAATGGTTCGTATAAAACAACATTTTGATGCTCCCGTCGTCGCAGATCTGCCCGCAGCGGTTAAAGAGGAACTGGACCAGATCGGCACGGCATCAATTATCGGCAAAGGAGATACCGTCGCTATCGGTGGCGGCAGCCGCGGGGTTGCTAACATCGCCGTCGTCATTAAAGCAACAGCAGATTACCTCAAGGACATCGGTGCAAACCCGTTTGTTGTACCAGCGATGGGGAGCCATGGCGGCGCAACCGCAGAAGGACAGCGAGCCGTACTAGAACATTACGGCGTCACCGAAGAGACGGTCGGTGTACCGATCAAGGCAACAATGGAGGTTGTTGAAATCGGTCAGACCGCCGACGAGTTGCCGGTATTCCTTGATACCCACGCCGCCAACGCGGATCACATCGTCCCAATCAATCGGATCAAAGCTCACACCGATTTCAGAGGCACGGTTGAGAGCGGCACCCTGAAGATGTTGACGATTGGGTTCGGCAAACAGCACGGTGCGAATATGTACCACCGCGCCTTCTTCCACTACGGATTTGAGCATATCATCCGGACCGTTACCGGCTTGCTCATAGATGCCGGGAAAGTTGGTTTTGGCGTTGGATTGGTCGAAAACGCACACGAACAGACGGCAAGGGTCGCCGCGATGCGCGCCGACGAGATCACGCGTCGCGAACGTGAACTCCTCGTCGAATCCAAGTCGTTGATGGGACGTCTTCCGTTCGATGCCTTTGACCTCTTAATCGTGGATTGGATGGGCAAAAACATCAGCGGGACGGGTATGGATACAAACATCATCGGTCGAATGATGCAGATCCTTGAACCAGAGCCAGAGAAGCCGGCGATTGTGCGAATCTTTGTCCGAGATCTGACCGACGATAGCGACGGCAACGCAACAGGCGTTGGGTTGGCAGACTTCACCACGACACGTCTTGTGGAAAAGATGGATCGGCACGCAACCTACATGAACGGCATCACCGGGATGGGACCGCAGAAGTCGAAAACACCCTTCTACTACGATACAGACAGAGAGGCTATCGAGGTCGCACTGAACACAGTTGGACTAACTCCGCCTGAAGAATCAAAAGTAGTGCGAATTGAAAGCACACTCGGTTTGGGGGAAGTGGATATCTCCGAAGCCCTGCTTGAAGACGCAAAATTCCGCACAGATCTGGAAGTTACCGGCGAACTGAAGCCTTTAGCCTTTAATGCCGACGGCAACCTACCACCGTTTCATGAATAAACCGGGAGGATTGCTTGAAACGTATAATTGTCGGGATAACGGGGGCGAGTGCCGTCATCTACGGTGTGCGTTTGTTGGAAACCCTCACCCGATGCGATGACTATGAAATCCACCTGACGATTTCCGACTCCGGCGCAAGGGCGTTGTGGGAAGAATTGCAGCTCCGCGTAGATCTGGACAATTTCCGCCTTGACTCCCTCATCGGCTATTCATCGGATCAGGTGATTTACCACCACCAATCCGACATCGGAGCGTCAATTGCCAGCGGTTCCTTCCGCACTACGGGTATGGTCGTCGCACCGTGCAGCATGGGAACGATCGGCGCAATAGCAGCGGGCATCTCCCGAAACCTCATCCAACGTGCCGCCGATGTCTGCATCAAAGAGCGGCGTAAACTGGTCCTTGTGCCAAGAGAAACGCCGCTCAGTGCCATCCATCTCGAAAATATGCTCAAGCTATCCCAACTCGGCGTGGTGGTGTTGCCTGCCATGCCCGGTTTTTACCATTTCCCCAAAACGGTTGATGATATGATTAATTTCGTCATCACGAAGACCCTTGATCAGTTTGACATCGAAACGGATCTCATCCAGCGGTGGAAGGAAGATCTGTAATTATAGTGAATTCTAAAAATAAATAAACACTTTCGCTCTCCATGTTTGGTAGGCGCTGTTTCCAACTGCGCCGATTTGGAGTGTCTCATTAATTCCAAAATCCACCATAGGTGGAATCAGGAGTAGATCATGAAACTGGCTATCTGCAACGAAATGTTTGAGGATTGGCGGATCGAAGATGTCTTTCTGTGCGCTGCCAAACTCGGCTACGATGCGGTAGAGCTTGCACCTTTCACGCTCGCGGAATCGGTGGTGGACATCAGCCAAACCGAAAGGGATCGCATCCGAAAAGCAGCGGATACAGCGAAAATCGAGATCGCCGGACTTCACTGGCTGCTGGTCTCGCCAAAGGGACTGCACGTCAATCACCCCGACGGAGATATCCGCGAGAAAACACGAGATTATTTTTTCGCCCTGATTTCGTGTTGTGCTGATCTGGGTGGGAAGATCATGGTCATCGGTTCACCCAATGAACGCAACGTACTGGATCCACTGACACCAGAGCAGGCGTGGGGCTACGCCCAAGAAACCTTCGCAGCGTGTGCAGAATTCGCTCAAGAACAGGAGGTCCTCCTGTGCATGGAACCGTTGGCAAGCCAACACACAAATTTCATCACTACACCCGCGGCAGCGGTAGAGATGGTCCAAGTGGTTGATAACCCGAATTTCCAGATTATTCTTGATGTAACGAGTACAGCAGCCGAAAACTTGGACATGCCCACGCAAATCCGCAAATACGCCGAACACGTGGCACACTTTCACACCAACGACGATAACGGATATCTCCCCGGTTCAGGTAATGTGGATTACCCACCAATCATTGAGGCATTGAAGGAAATCAATTACACAGGTTACCTTTCAACCGAGGTCTTCAACTTTGAGCCAGACCCAGAAACAATTGCACGTCGAAGCATCGAGTTTTTGCAGCCGTTGGTCGGGTGAGAACACCGCATCGGATTTTTCTTGACACCGAAACTGGAATTGTGATATGCTTTACACAATCTGAGGAATAGGAAGTTGAAAGGTACTATGCAAACCCTGAACCGACAACCACAATTTCAAATCGCATCTCATCATTGGCACTGGTGGTGGCATCGTGTTGAGGGGAGCAGTGTGCCTTTGCTGAGATAAACCTTTGGACTCATATCTATAAACCAAAGCCGTAGGCATACGACCCTGATTGTCTACGGCTTTTTTTCTGCCTATTTTCTGTGAAGCGAGGAGAAAAAATGGAAATCCTAAATCAACTCAAGACCGATCAGAACGGTTTAATTCCTGCCATTATACAGGATGATGAAAACAAAGAGGTTCTCATGGTCGGCTACATGAACCGTGAGGCTGTGCGGAAAACACTCGAATCAGGGCGTGTCTGCTTCTGGAGCCGCTCCCGCCAGGAATACTGGATCAAGGGGGAGACTTCAGGGCACACGCAAACCGTGCGAACGGTCGCCTTTGATTGCGATGCCGATGCGCTACTAATCAAAGTCGAACAGAAAGGCGGGGCGTGCCACGTCGGCTACCGTTCCTGCTTCTTTCGGGAAGTCTCCCCCGATGGCAACTCTACGCGCATCGTTGGTGAAAAGGTTTTTGACCCAGATGCAGTATACTGATAGTTTTTAAGGAGACTTCCATGTATTACCCAAACCTAGAAGATTTTAGAGAAAAAGCGCAACACGGAAACTTGATTCCCGTCTACAAGACGATGCTGGCGGATATGGAAACACCTGTGTCCGCGTTTTACAAAATCGGAGGGAACGATCACGCATTCTTGTTGGAGAGCGTCGAAGGCGGCGAACACGTCGCTCGATACTCGTTCCTTGGCAGTGACCCATCAATCCTACTTAGGGGCAAGGGCGATCTAGTCCAGATTGATGACCTTCGCACCGGAGAGACGGTTGAACAGGAAACCGAAGACCCGCTAGAGGTACTTGAAGAGTTGATGACTCACTACCAACCCGTTGAGGTCGAGGGATTGCCGCGGTTTCACGGTGGGGCGGTCGGCTACCTGAACTACGACATGGTGCGTTACGTCGAAGAACTCCCCGACACCACCGAAGATGATCGCGAGCTACCCGATTGCTTTTTCATGGTCACCGATACCCTGCTTGTATTTGACCATGTGAACCATCAGATAAAGGTGGTCGCCAACGCCCACATCAACGGCGATATTGACCAAGCCTATGAAAAAGCACTTGATCAGATTGATGAACTCATCGCTAAACTCAAGCAGCCGCTGTTGATGAATTATACCAATAAGCCAGCTGCCCGTCCAAGCGGTGTGCCTGTCACTTCAAACTTCACGAAGGAGGATTACCATCAGGTTGTCCTTCGAGCGAAGGAGTATATCGCCGCAGGGGACATCATTCAGGTTGTGCCATCGCAACGTTTTAGCGTGCCGATATCGGTCGATACATTCGATGCGTATCGTGCTTTGCGTACCGTGAACCCCTCACCTTATATGTTCTACCTCAAGTTTGATGAACTCCAGATTGCGGGTGCCTCACCTGAGATGATGGTGCGCGTTGAGGACAGTGTTGCGGAGATGCGCCCAATCGCAGGAACCCGCCCACGTGGAGCGACTCCAGCCGAAGATGAGGCATTGGGGACGGAACTGCTTGCGGATCCGAAGGAACGAGCAGAGCACGTCATGCTCGTTGATCTCGGACGCAACGACTTGGGGCGTGTTTGCGAATACCACACGGTGCGTGTGAGTGAGATGATGGTAGTCGAACGGTACTCACACGTGATGCACATTGTTTCGCACGTTATCGGAGAGTTGCGCGAAGGGCAAACCCCTTACGATGTGATTCGCGCCTGCTTGCCCGCTGGGACGTTGTCCGGTGCACCCAAGATCCGGGCGATGGAGATTATCGATGAACTTGAACCGACGCGGCGAGGACCTTACGGCGGAGCCGTCGGCTACTTCAGTTTCTCCGGAAACGCGGATACAGCAATCACGATTCGCACGCTCGTCGTCAAAGACGGAATCGCCTACGTCCAAGCGGGAGGTGGCATCGTCGCAGACTCTGTGCCCGAAACGGAGTATGAAGAAACGATCAACAAGGCACGAGCGGTGTTAAGAGCCATTGAACTCGCTGAAGCGGGATTAGAGTAGATCGACGATAGGAGGCAAACCGTGAGCGTAACACTTAATAAAGTTATCCCTTGGGGAAGATCGCTGCAAGAGTACACGCAGATGTTCAATCTCTCGGCTGAGGAACTGAACTTACGGATCCTCGGCGTCGGTGACGGACCTGCCAGTTTTAACACCGAGATGAACACCTTGGGGCATACGGTTCTGTCAGTTGATCCGATCTACTCGTTTTCAAGAGCACAGATCGAGCGGAGAATTGAAGAGAACTACGATAACATGATCTCTCAAGTGGAGCGGAAGTCCGACAACTTCGTTTGGGATTTCTTTTCGGATCCAGCGCATTGGGGGCACTACCGTCTTGAAACCATGAGGAAGTTTCTGGAAGATTTTGAGGCGGGAAAGATGCAAGGACGTTATCTGCCTGCGTCTCTGCCCACACTCAATTTCACCGATTGCCAGTTCGATTTAGCACTCTGCTCGCATCTGTTCTTTCTATATTCTGTTCAACTATCTTTCGATTTTCATCGGGATTCTATACAGGAACTCTGTCGCGTTTCTCAAGAGGTGCGAATTTTCCCGCTGTTGACGTTGAATTGCGAGAAATCGTCCTACGTTGCACCGATTCAATCGCATTTTTCGGAAGCTGGATTTACGGTTGATATTTGTCGCGTGCCTTATGAATTCCAGAAAGGCGGCAATGAGATGATGAGAATCCGCAGAAACGGTTAGGAGAAGAACCCATGATACTCATGATTGACAATTACGATTCATTCACCTACAACCTCGTGCAATATCTCGGCGAGTTGGGAGCGAATCTTGTTGTGCATCGCAACGACAAAATCACGCTCGACCAGATAGAGGATCTCGCCCCTGAAAAGATTGTCATATCGCCGGGTCCCTGCACGCCACGGGAAGCGGGCATCTCCTGCGATCTGATCCGTCAATTTGCCGGGCGTGTGCCCCTTCTCGGCGTCTGCTTGGGGCATCAGTGTATCGGCGATGTCTTTGGCGGCGATGTCGTTCGCGCCGAACGGCTGATGCACGGCAAAACGTCAATGATCCATCACAACGGCAAGCAGATTTTCGACGACCTCGAAAACCCGTTTGAGGCGACACGCTACCACTCCCTCATTGTGAAAAAGGAGACACTCCCGGATTGTCTCGAACTCACCGCGTGGACACTCCAAGACGAAATTATGGGATTTCGGCACACAGACTACCCGATCTGGGGGGTGCAGTTCCATCCAGAGTCGATTTTGACCGTTGAGGGAAAAAAACTGTTGGAGAATTTTTTGAAGAGGTAAAACCGATGAGTAGTAAGGATTATTTTGATCAGGTTGCGGACCAATGGGATAACCTTCAAGCGAATCTCTATTCGGAGAAAGTCAGAGACCGGGCACTTGCTACCGCCGCCGTACAAGCGGGCGACATCGCTGCGGATATTGGCTGCGGTAGCGGTTTCATCACTGAAGGGTTGATTCGGGCTGGGCTGCATGTGATTGCCGTCGATCAGTCCGAAGCGATGCTATCAAAAATGAAAAGGAAGTTCGCTAATACCGCCGATATTGACTACCGTTGTGGCAAGGCAGAGCAGTTACCGATTCCCGATGACTCCGTGGATTACGCCTTTGCCAATATGTATCTCCATCATGTCGAAAGACCACCGATAGCAATCAAGGAGATGGCGCGGATTTTGAAGCCAAGCGGGACACTGGTGATTACAGATCTGGATAATCATACCTCTGAATTTCTGAGAGATGAACATCACGATCGTTGGCTCGGTTTCGATAGAGGTCATATTCGAGGATGGTTTACAGATGCAGGGCTTCGGCGTGTGACTATAGACTGTGTGGGTGAACAGTGCTGCGCTCAATCCGATGGTGGGAGTCAGTCTGCTAGCGTCAACATATTCGTGGCGTCAGGTGAAAAATGAACGTGAGGCAAAGCCATGAGCATGAGCCTGAGTCAAAAGGTGAGCTGGAAGCACCTATCCAAAATCAGCCATCTCCACCCATCAGGCAAGGCAGACAAACTCATATCTCTTTCGCTCATATCAAATCCCTCTTTAGGTTTATTTTTATTACTTCCCGTTAATAGGACGAAGCACTATTAACGTTTTGTCAACCTTTATTTTCATTGCCGTTAATAAGACGCAGTGTTATTAACGTTTTTTTGCGGGTTCGTGTTAAAGCGTTTGGTAACATCAAAGATATTATCCAATACTAGGGGAAAGAGTTGTCTATTATGGTCTCTCGTTCAATTTCATCCATCGTTTCTTGGAAAGATGAATGCAACCGCCTCATTTGTTGCTGTAAATCGCGTAGCTGTTGACGTAGTTCATTGACCTCATTAAGCGTTCTTTGATCGGCACATCTACCGAGACGATGTTCAATAAGTTGTGGACGATTCAAATGCAACCGATGGATGTAAAACACCCCTTCGGGCGTCTGTCCAACAAGTTGACCGTTTTGCTCTTCGAGAAGGTGTAAGTCCAGTGAATCATCAAGCGGGTGAAGTAAGCGAATATACGGCGCGTGGACTTCGTGCCAATACGCCCCTTTATGTTGGTTGCATCGGGTGCAGCAATAAACGATGTTTCCATTATCATCTGTGCCGCCATGCCGCCGTGGGCGATGGTGGTCAATTGTCAACGTCGAACCGACATCGGCTTCGTGAACGCCACAATATCCGCAACGGTAGGTATATCGTTCACGCACTTGCTCACGCCGTTGCTCATCCATATATCATTTCCCTTCAACAGTGAAGGTGAGTTCCTGTCCGGTGAGACGTCGATACTTATCAGCAAGCAATGTACGCTTTGCCCGCAACTGAGCCAGATATGAGCAAGCATCATCTAGGAGTTTTTGCTGCTCATTAATGATATCTTGTAACTGAGCAACGGTTGACTCAAGTTCCGTCTTTTCTTCAAACGCTTTGGCTTGTAACTGTTGGCCTCTTTTTCGTGCTGGTTTCAATGCCTCTGCTTCCTCAGCATCCAGTTCCGCGAAAATAGCCTCAAGCTCAGTCCGCTCCTGTTTTGTCAGGGTTCCCTCTGCTTCACGGATTTTTAGCGCGTCTAATCGACACTGCCGGTTTGTGTGTTTCATCGCTGTGTTCTCCTTCCAACATATTGAGGTGTTTACGCCGCCAAACCCTCATTCAGCGTCTCAAGAATTGTATCCAACGCATCGCCAAACACCTTATACACTTTGAATGTCCCGCCCTTTGCTTGAAACGGTATGTTCTCCAAATCATCCATCTCAATGCGTAGCGATGTGGCAATATGGTTTTTTATCATTTCCAGCTATGCTAGCTATCGTGCTTTTGCTTCGGGAACCATATCTTATTTACCTGTGAAAAGGTGAGATTGTCGTACAATTGCCACACCGTTATTCTACCTGAAATCTACCCCTGATGTCAAATATCAGGGGCATTCACCTAGGGTCATTTAATTCTCCCGTAGCCTCGATCTCCCGGTCAAGGCTACGGCGGGGCAAGATGCCCCGCCTACCAATTCAGGTCATTCCGAAAATCACGAAAATAAATTGTTGATCTGCCCACCCATCTATGGTATCTTATAACGAAATTATTAGGATTTGTCAGGCGGAGTTTAAAAGTAAGGAGGCATCTATATGAGCCAAGTCGGAGCCACACCGATTACTGCGCCGGGCTGGACCGGCAAGCCCAAAAATGGCGTCGCAATTGTCGATTGCGATGTTCATCATAACTTTCGTAACCCCGAACAATTACTACCATATCTATCAACATTCTATCAGGAGCATCTGCTAGACCAAGGTTTGCATCTGGGTGGCTATCCCAACATCCCAATTCGGACCAACCGCACCGATCTGAAAGGTCGCATGAAGACCAA
Organism: Candidatus Poribacteria bacterium; assembly: GCA_003635265.1. Lineage (GTDB taxonomy): Bacteria > Poribacteria > WGA-4E > WGA-4E > PCPOR2b > PCPOR2b. The sequence goes on along the minus strand of PYIZ01000009.1, from coordinate 159,730 downwards.
AGATGTTCCGGGAAAGAGGAATACCGGTGGCGATCCACGCGATTTCAATTTCACGCTGGAATTTCTGCAAGAGACACACCTCGACCCTTGGAATATCGACTACGGGCTGCTGACCGGACCTCCGGTGTTTTACGGATATTCGGGACTGCCCGATCCAGATTGGGCTGCCGCACTGTGCCGGGCGTTCAACGATTGGACGATCGAACATTGGCTTGACCGTGACGAGCGTGTCGTCAACGCCATCCTCGTTTCGCCTTCAGACCCACCCCAAGCAGTCGAAGAAATCAATCGACTGGCTGACCGCAAGGACACCGTTGCCGTGATGGTGCCGATGGGGACAAGTATGCCCTTTGGCAATCGCTTCTATCACCCCATCTGGGAGGCGTGCGAACAGCACGGACTGCCGGTGGTTTCCCATATCGGCGGAGGTGGCGGTGCAGCGAGGACCATCCCAACCCCAGTTGGCTATCCCACCTACTATATGGAATCACGGATGAGCCGACCCACCGTCGCTAGCGCACATGCGACATCTCTGATCTGCGAAGGTGTGTTCGAGAAGTTCCCAAATTTCAAGTTTGCCCTTATCGAAGTGCAGCAGCTCTGGGCGGTTTCTGTGATGTGGCATCTGGACACCGACTGGAAAGCACTGCGCGACCAGACCCCATGGCTCAAACGTCTGCCGAGCGAATACTTCCGCGAGCACATCCGAATCGGTTCACAACCAATGCACGAGCCAGAGAAACCAGAGCAGATGTACCAGATGTTGGAGATGCTGCACGCAGACGAAACGCTGATATTCTGCTCAGACTTCCCGCACTTCGACTGGAATGATCCGGTGACGATCTTCCCCAAGCTTGATGACGACCTGCACCACCGAATCTTTGCCGGTAATGCGCTCGATATGCTCCGGATAGACACAGGGAATTAGCCATGGCAAGCGTTGTTATCGGGAAAGTGGGGGACATCCCACCGGGTGAGCGCAAGATCGTCGTGCCGTTCCGGGGCAGGGCTGGCATTGGCGTCTTTAACATCAATGGATCATTCTACGCCGTACGCAACATCTGCCCTCACAAGAACGGTCCCCTCTGCACCGGCGAACTTAGCGGTCGGGTTAGTACCGATGCGCCCGCCTCCACGCCCGGTTCCACAATCTCCGTCGATGGCTTAGGCGAGGTGCTGCGCTGTCCATGGCATCAGTGGGCGTTCGATATTGCGACCGGACGTTGTTTGGTAGATCCAGAGATACGAGCCAAAACCTACCCAGTTAAGATCCAAGGCGATGACATCGTTGTTGAATATGAGGACTAAGGCGATGTCAAACAGATAAACCGTGGATCGTCTGCAAAGGAGAAAATCATGTCAGGAAGGCTAGAAGGTAAAGTTGCAGTTATCACCGGTGGAAACAGCGGTATCGGCAAAGCAACCGCCCACCTCTTTGCCCAAGAAGGCGCAAAAGTCGCCATTATGGCAAGAAGGGAAGAGGAGGGGGTTCAAGTTCAGGAAGCCATAAATAGCGAGGGAGGCGAAGCAACATTCATCTCTTGCGATGTCTCAGATAGTAGCGCCGTTGATTCGGCGGTAGAAGAAGCTGTCTCGACATACGGCGCGATCAATATCCTCTTCAATAACGCGGGTGGAGGAGTCGGAGAGAACTTCCCCAACGAAGGAGACGACGGCTGGGATCGAGTGATTGACGTCAATTTGTCCGGCACCTTCTACATGTCGCGAGCGGTCTGGCCCCACATGGTAGATGCAGGCGGCGGTGCTATAGTAAACAATTCATCTATTGCCGCCGTCATCGGATTTAGCAAGAACATGTATGATATAACTGGCAGAGCACCGTCATCCTCATACTATGTGGCAAAAGCGGGTGTCGAGGCTTTTACTCGATATACATCGAGTATGGGCGGGCAGCACAATATTCGGGTCAATTGTGTGCGCCCCGGACAAATCCTCACCCCGATGGCAACCGGTGGCAGAGAACATCACTTCTTCAAGCCAATTTTCGATCTGTCGCAGATACTCGACGGTCCGGGTTATCCTGAAGATGTGGCAAATCTAGTGCTTTTCCTTGTTTCCGACGAGTCCCGGTTCATAACGGGCGAAATCATAAACATCGATGGTGGCACCCCAAGAAAGCTGTAAAAAATCGTTCCTATAGGAGAAAACAGTATGCCTCAAATGACAGGAAGTAAATTCATCGCAGATACAGTCCACGGTTACGGAATTACCCACGTCTTTTTTATGCCCTACATCGCGCCGAGGGCGCTGATGGAGATGGAAAAACTGGGAATAAAACGCGTCCAAACCCACGGGGAGAAAGGTGCCGCATATATGGCAGACGCCTACGCCCGCGTCAAACGTGCACCGAGCCTCTGTATGGCGCAGTCGGTCGGTGCGGTCAATCTCGCCGCTGGACTACAAGATGCCTACCTCGCCTGCTCCCCGGTCATCGCTATCACTGGTCGGGAGAGTCAGATCAACCAACAACGCCACGCTTATCAAGAGGTTGACCATATCAATCCATTTTCGGCGGTGACCAAATATAGCGCGTTTGTCGCTACGCCAGAACAACTCCCGATCTACCTGCGTCAAGCCTTCCGTTCCGCCACCTCCGGCACACCGGGACCCGTACACATAGATCTGGAAGGGCTCGCCGGTCAGGCGGTCGTAGAACGCGAGGCGGATCTGGAAGTTATCATCGAAGAGTCCTTTGCTCAACTACCGCCTTTCCGACCAGAACCAGAAACCGAAAAAGTGACAGAAGCACTCCAACTGCTCGCCAACGCCAACCGTCCCATCATCGTTGCCGGTGGCGGTGTGACCGCTTCAGGGGCGCGCGCCGAACTTATCGCCCTCGCAGAGAAACTTTCTATTCCGGTTGCCACCGCTCTCAATGCGAAAGCGATGTTCCCCTACGACCATCCGTTGGCGGTCGGTGTCCCCGGTTCATACTCGCGAGATTGTGCGAACCAAGCGGTCTGTGAGGCGGATTTGGTGTTCTTCATCGGGAGCCATACCGGTGGGCAAGTAACTAACGGATACAGTATTCCGCCCCAAGGAACGCCGGTCATCCAACTCGATATCAACCCAGAGGAATTGGGCCGCAATTACTCAATTCAGTTGGGGATGCAAGGCGATATCAGAAACTCGCTGCGCCGCATGATTGATGGTGCGGAAACCGCTGAACCGCGGACCGAATGGATCAACCGAGTCCAAGAGCTGGTTCGGAACTGGAAAGAGAGTGTCAGCGACATGGCAAACTCGGAGATCGTGCCGATGCGCCCGGAACGCCTCTGCAAAGAACTGACCGACCTTCTGCCAGCCGACGCAATTCTGGTCTCCGACACAGGGCATTCGGGTGTCTGGACCGGCACAATGCTCGATCTCAAACATCCTGACCAGATATACATCCGTTGCTCCGGTTCGCTCGGTTGGGGACTGCCCGCGGCGATGGGTGCCAAATGTGCCCAGCCTAATAGACCGGTACTCTGCTTCACCGGCGACGGCGGCATCTGGTATCATCTGGGAGATTTGGAGACCGCTGTGAAATCCGAAATTAACGCCGTCATTCTGGTCAACAATAACCACTCCCTGAATCAAGAACAGGGCGGTGTTGAATCAGTCTACGGCGGACGGACGAAAGGCTCCGATGAACTCTGGCTGTTCCCCGATGCCGATTTCGCGAAAATCGCCGAGTCGATGGGCTGTCTCGGAATTACGGTCAACAAACCGAGCGAACTTTCTAGCGCATTAGATCAGGCTTTCTCGGCTGAGAGACCGGTAGTAGTCGATGTCAAAACGCACGTCGAAGGTATTGCGCCGCGAGCGTGGACACCGTCATAGGTGGGTGTATCACCGCTTATTCCCTTGTTCTATACCCGTCATGGAGTTAAACAGAAAAATGCCTCTCGAATTGATATGGGATTTATAGAAAGTACCGCCATCACTTCAAGACGCGAATTTTTGGCTTCTCTTGATCTTAAAAATAAAGTAGTTTTAGATGCAGGTACTGGAGGTTGGAGTGCACGCTTTCTGGCTGAGAAGAAGCCCAAGAACATCGTTTGTGTCTCCGGGCCCGGAGATACAAGAAAGAAGGAAGAAGCTGAAAGGGTTCTGCAATCAACAAGCTATGAAAGCTACCAGCTCCTCAATGGCAATTTAGCTGATGAGAAGCTGTTCGCCGCAAACTCATTTGACTTGATATTAGCGGATTATCTCATGGAGGAGATTGATACCTTTGCACCGTTGGAAATTTGTGACGTATTGAGTAATTTTCATAGATATTTGCGGCTTGGTGGAGAGGTGATTATCGTAAATCCTGAAGCCAATATCCCTTTTCGTCCAGATTTTGAACTCAACTCAGCACTTGGAATTCAAGGTGATGCCCAGTTGGAAAAACGAGGGCATCAGGATTTAATTGATGCAGTTTATCTGCTTTTATCCACCGCCCTTACATTAAAGTTCATGTTTCCGTTAACATTCAACCGTTATCCCTCTCAGTGGATCGGTACTTGGCTAATCAATGCAGGATTCAAAGAATTGAAACGGTATTTTTTTGATATTCAGGTGCGTTTAGTTCAAGAATTTAAAAAGCGGGTGGCATCTGTTCGTCAAGTCATTAAGGCAATATGTGTTCCTAAGCAGCGAGAAGCATTGCTAGAACAGCTTGCGGAGATCGTTTCGGAATTCAAGCATAGAAATGTCCCCGAAGATGACTTCTTTGTACATCGACATTATATCATCCATGCGAAAAAGAGGTGAAAATCACAAGTCTAGCTGGTCAATAGGAAACTGAAGTTTTCTCAGGTCTTGAAAGTGGCGTAAATCCAGTTGACCTTCGATCCATAAAGCTGAATCTGACAAATCACGCGTACTTTACAAATCCATCAAAAGGAGAGAAACCGATGTCGATAGCAATGACACCGCAGCAGGAGAAGGACTTTGATGAGAAAGGATATATTATCCTCGAAGATTTTTTGACCCAAGAAGAGCTAGATCGATTACTCTCGGCTATTGACGAGGTGAAAGCTAGGGTTCGTCGCGCCGATGGCGGGGCTCCCAACGACCCCTTCACTATCCGCAATGCGTTAGCCCAGCACGAAGCGTTCCTCGACCTGATTGACCACCCCAAGATGCTGCCGCTGGTCGTTGACGCCATCGGCTGGAACATTCAGATCCGAACCACGCATCTCGATTATCGTCCTCCCTACCCAAAAGACCTGAAACCCGGTGCTATTGGTGCTGGCGATGGAGACGACCAAAAAGCCGGCTACAATAATCTCGGTTGGCATCCAGATCTGTCGGGCAAAGAGCTTTTTGAGGGGCCCTCACTGGACGGGCGGTTGCCCTTCATGGAGATTAAGGTGTTCTATGCCTTCTCCGATATGAGTGAGTCCAATTCCGGCAATCTATGGTTGATGCCGGGTAGCCACCTGCGCCCTCTACAAGAATGGCGGGAGAAGCAAGGCAAACTCGATCTCTCCCAAGCGGTCGAGCTCAGGTTGAAACCGGGGGCCGCGGTCGTGTGGCGGACAGCGACTTGGCACTGTGTTGGTCCAAACTTATCGGACAAAACCCGCAAGATTATGCACGTCGGCTACCACTACCGGTGGCTCCGTCCGGCGGATTTCATTGAGCAGTCACCAGAGTTGATTGCCAAAAGTTCACCGATACGACAGCAATTACTCGGTGCATTGGCGTCGAAGGACAATCCGTTGGGGACTTCCCCTGAATTTCAACCTCACTCTCAATACTGGATTACAAAAAATCCGGACGATGTTCCATTAAGAGCTTGGGCGGAAGCACGCGAGCAATGACAATGCTTACCTGCAATGACGGGTCAATACGCGGCACGAATGGGTCCAAGTAGAAAGGAAGGAGATATGAGTCTCAAAACGATGGGTCACCATGACCAAACCGCCAATGACATCGTCCGAGAAAACCAACTGCCGGGGGATCCGCCAACGGAGTGGGACATCAACGGTTGGGGCGATCCAACCATTCAAGGCTTCGGTCATGACATCAGCATCAATCGGGGCGAAACGATCTTCTTCAAGATCAAAACTGACTCGACCGACTATCGGATAGACATCTATCGAATGGGATACTACGGTGGGATGGGCGCACGCCGCGTTGACACGGTCAAGCCATCGGTCAAACTGCCTCAGCATCAGCCGGAAGGTCTAAGAGACGAAGCCACCCACCTCTACGATTGTGGCAACTGGGCAGTCTCAGCGTCTTGGGGTGCACCTTCAGACGCAACGTCGGGAATCTATTTTGCGCGTTTGGTACGCCAGGACTCAGATCCCATAGGTCCCGACTCGTCGGGATTCTCCCCGATGAATCGGGGCAGGCTGGAACGGAATTGGCGGGCGGACAACAGTCAAGAAGGTCCAAAGGAAAAACCGCTTGCCTCGCCACACGCCTACGGCGCGTTGGGATATGGACGGCTTGCCAATGCCCTACGTGAACCGCGAGCCAGCCACATCTATTTCGTCGTGCGGCACGACAACAGCGACTCTGACATTCTCTTCCAAACTTCCGATACCACATGGCAAGCCTACAACCCTTACGGTGGTTACTGCACCTATGGCAGGGTTAATCCGGGTTTCCCACGGTCAATCGGCATTCCTCCGCGTGCCTACAAGGTGAGCTACAACCGTCCGCTCAAGACGCGCGATTACCGGGCGGTCAATATGGTTTTCAACGCCGAGTATCCTTTCGTCCGTTGGCTTGAGTCTAACGGCTACGACGTCACCTACTTTACCGGTGTTGATAGCGATAGACGTGGCGAGGAAATTTGCAAACACCGCCTATTTTTGTCGGTCGGGCACGACGAATACTGGTCTCTCGACCAGAGACGACATGTCGAGTCGGCACGTGATGCGGGTGTTCACCTCGCCTTTTTCAGCGGCAATGAAGTATTTTGGAAAACCCGCTGGGAACCCTCCATTGATGGAGAAGGGGTTCCCCATCGAACGTTGGTCACCTACAAGGAAACACACGATAACGCCAAAATTGATCCTGTTGCTGACGTTTGGACCGGGACATGGCGTGACTCACGACCATTCAATCCGGAGGGTCCCCAACCCGAAAATGCCTTAACCGGCACCATTTTCACGGTGAACGCATGGCGCAATGACCCACTCGTCGTACCCGCCAAATACGCCGCCCTGCGCTTCTGGCGTAACACGGAGATCGCTAAACTTAAACCGGGTGAAAGTGCCGTTCTGCTAAAAGGTCTGCTCGGTCATGAGTGGGACGAAGATTTGGACAACGGGTTTCGTCCGCCCGGATTGTTTCACCTATCAGAGACGACCATCAACAACGTCCCTTACCTTCAGGACAACGGTTCGGTCTATGATTCGGGCACCGCGACGCACCATCTGACACTCTATCGTCACGAGAGGCCCAAACAGTCCTCGGACTCTGTAAGTCCCCGCGGCGCGTTGGTTTTTGGTGCAGGCACAATACAGTGGGCTTGGGGCTTAGATGCACACCACGATACCGAGACCGGGATACCGCCGGAGCGGGCAAACTCTAGCTCTACCCGGGTGGGTGTGGATCTGAATGGACCTGATAAGAATATTCAACAAGCAACCGTCAATCTGTTTGCGGATATGGATGTGCAGCCTCAGACACTGCAAGAAGACCTGACACCGGCGAGTGCGTCCACCGATGAGCAACCTCCAACTTCAACGGTCCTTGTTCCAACCGATGGCGCGACGCTGCCTCTGGAAACTTTGGTCATCCGCGGCACCGCTCAAGACACTAACGGTCAAGTCGCCGGGGTCGAAATTTCTGTGGATAACGGCGCCAATTGGCATCCGGCAGATGGCCGCGAAACTTGGACCTATGAATGGCTACCGGCACAGCAGGGAACCGTCACCATCCTGAGTCGAGCTGTTGACGACAGCGGTAACTTGGAACGTCCGGGACGCGGCGTAACAGTCACGCTTCATTCGGTTCAGTAGATATCGATTGCCGGAACTGATAAAGGAGAATAACAATGCCGATGCTCAATATTGGATCAACCAAGCAGCTTTTCTTTGATGATTACCTGATCGAGAGTTTGGTCAATGCAAAACAGGGTCTGAACTCCGCGGTAAAGGTGGACGACAACCCTGTCATCCGGCCGGAACGTCCGTGGGAAGGAAACTTCATGCGGCCCAATAAGGTAATTTTTGACCCGATTGACGGGATCTTCAGAATGTGGTATTCTTCTGCAACCATCACTGTCCATTTAGAAAATGGCAAGCCGGTTCCGGGTGGTGCCGCGGGGCTTCTCTTGGACACCCGGGGGAGTGTGATGTGTTTGGCAACCTCCGAGGATGGGATTCATTGGGAGCGACCATCGCTAGGACTCGTCCAATTCGACGGCTCGACGGACAACAACATCCTTCCCACAAAAGAGGGTCTACCCCCAGCACCGGCGTTCCAAGACCTACGCGAGAAAGATCCTTCCAAACGGTACAAGGCGTTAATCATGATCGGCGACACACAGAAACGGGGGATGCAATACGATCTTTATTATTCTCCGGATGGGATCAACTGGACTCCCTACGAAGGCAATCCCGTCATCGATACCGGCCAGGAGTTGGGGCGTTGGGCGGGTCGTTTCCAAGGTTGGGATCCGATACGCGAGACGTACTACGTCACTATGGAAGCAAGCCACCACTGGCGGGGACCTTACGGCAAACGGCTTATCGGCAGGGCAGAAAGCCCAGACATGATCCACTGGAGCGAGCCGGAGATCATCCTTGTACCGGACAAAGACGATTACCCCGACACCGAGTTCTACAGCCTGCCGGTCTTCGCCTATGAGGGGATCTACGTTGGGCTGTTGTGGATCTTCCGCACCACCAACGTGACTCATCATCCTGAGGTCATCTTCAGTCGGGATGGATTTCACTTTCAGCGGAACTACCGGGAACCATACATCCCGCGTGGTGGTTCACGAGCGGACTTCGACTCCAGCAGCGTCTACGCTCAAGACACCATCGTTCACGGAGATAACATCTTCACCTACTACATCGGCACGAACAGTCGATCCCCTGAAATTGCCCTAGAGTTGGGTGACAAGTCTGCGGAGGGCATCGGGCTGGCAGTTTCACGTCTGGATGGGTTTGTATCTCTCGACAGTGGGAAGGGCTGGGTGGTCAAGGATAGGTCTGAGGAGGAGCTGCGACACATCTATGGCGAGCGACAAATCTTCCATGAACCCGAGTCCTTCGGTCAGATGACGACCCGACCATTCGGGTTCTCCGGATCACGCTTGTATCTGAACGCAAGCATGGCACCGATTGCTGCGGGCCCAAGTCCCGGCGAAGTAAAGGTAGAAATTTTAAGGGCGAACCATAAGAAGTTGCCCGGATTCAACTTCAACGACGCAGATTCAATCACGGTGGGAAGCACCAGCCAAGTCGTTTCGTGGAACGGTAATTCCGACGTGAGTGCGTTGGCTGGCAAGCCGATAAAGCTGCGTTTCTATTTCAAAAACGCCAAGCTCTATTCGTTTCAATTCAAGTAATGCAGCTTGATTCCACTGTTAAGCAGGGTTCAAAACTCCAAACAGGTTAGGGAGTGAGGCACCATGAAATTGACAAAGGACCAATTATCCCATTTCGATACCGAAGGTTGGTTAATCCTGAAAAACCGGTTCAGCCAAACGGAAATTGATGTCCTAAAACATGAGCTCCCAAAGATTTTCGCCATGCGGCGCGAGGAGGTCTGGCGTGAAAAGGACGGAGAGGCAGTTCGCACTGCCTTCGCCGCACATACCTACAACGAGGCGTTTAACCGCTTGGGACGGCATCCCCGCTTAATCGAGCCGGTCATGCAGCTTCTTGATGGACCGGTGTATATGCACCAGTACAAAATTAACGGGAAAGCCGCTTTCAACGGTGATGTCTGGCAGTGGCACCAAGATTACGGCACATGGTCCCGCGACGACCAGATGCCACAACCACGGGCGATGAATATTGCGGTGTTTCTTGATGAGGTAACTGAATTCAACGGTCCCCTTTATCTTATTCCACGCAGCCACAAGCAGGGGGTAATAGAGGCGGGACATGACACATTGACGACCTCCTATCCGCTGTGGACACTCGACAAGGACAGGATCCGCCATCTGGCAAACGAGGGTGGGATTGTCGCACCCAAGGGGGTGCCGGGCACCGTGCTGATGTTCCACTCAAATATGGTGCACGCTTCAGCGCCCAACATCAGTCCGTGGGATCGGGTAATCGTATATCTGAGTCTCTGCCATGTGGATAACCACATCCGTCAATTCAAGCGCCCGGAGTGGATTGCCCACCGCGATTTCACGCCGATTGAGCCGTTAGACGATAACTGCCTGTTGGCACTTACATAACCTATAATCGAGTCAATCACTGCTCGCAGTGGATTGACAAATCCACTGCAAATCAATGGGCATAGCTTGAATATGCCTATCCAAGTCATAGACTCTCGGCGTAGTCGGAGCCGAGTAGGGCTAGTAGTTAATATCCTTTGGTCTGGTCGAAACGACTGAGTAGATCATCATCACCCATCAGGAATCGTTCCAGATTCTCACAGAACGTGTCCATCCACCGAGGTCCCCGCATCGGTGAGTTGCCGGCCATATGAGGGGTAATAATCACATTCTCCATCTGCCACAAGGGGTGATCATCCGCCACCGGTTCTACCGGCAGCACATCCAAACCAGCACCGGCGATAAGCCCCTGTTCCAGCGCCTCCATCAATGCTGCTTCGTTGACAATCCTACCACGACTGACATTGATCAGTAGCGCGTGGGACTGCATATGACGAAACGCCTCCTGATTGAACATCTCCTCCGTCTCCGGCGTGAGCGGCGCGCAGATCACAACAACATCAGAAACCTCAAGCAGATTATGGAAGCGATCTAAGTCCCAGCACGCTTCCACATAGTCGGGCACTGTTGCAGGCATCGGATCTACAGCGATCACCCGCATACCAAAAGCGTGTGCGCGTTTCGCTGTCTCGCGCCCGGCACCACCTAGTCCGATTATCCCCATGGTACTATCGATTAGTTCCCGCGCCATCAGACGGTTGTTGCTCCAACTAGCGTTGCGAGTTACCAGTGCGACATCCCGCGTGAGACCCAAGATAAGCGCGAATGCGTGCTCTGCTAAGTGTATCCCGACAAAGCCCTTCGCAGTTGTGATAATAACATCACTCTTTTCAATCTCTGGGCTCATCAGGAAATCAATCCCTGCCGAATAGTACGCCATCCAACGCACCCGCTTCGCTTGTGGAAAATATTTCGGTCGCACATCGCCAATCAAGATGTCTGCGCTGGGAAGCTCTTCCTCAAATTTCTCCTCAGAGCCGGCTACTATAAGCTCAACTTGATCGGACACAGCACGGATCCGTTCGGCGGACGCATCGTCCATGTTCATTGTCAGTATTTTGGTTGCCATAACCTCAGATTAAATTCCTTCCTTATCAGACCAAGCCAGCGATCATTCGCGAAAGGGCACTACGCTGGCATGGTTCGCTTGGTATACTCTCGGCATAGCGCTGCGATTTCGGGACCGCCCCCGCAGATCAAGATGTCGTTGTCAATCTGCTCCTTGTAGTTATCAACATTAATCGAATCACAGAAGTCAATGCCTGCCGCTTTACGGGCAGCATTCACTCGCGCTCGCGCCCCAGCCATCTCAGGGCTATACGGTGGATCATGCGCGTCCGGGTCACCGAACGAATACCCCATGTCACCGGGACCCCACTCGACGTAGGTGAGCCCCGGCACTTTACAGGTTGCCTCACAATTCTCAAGGGCACGGCGATTCTCGATTTTCAACCCCACGATCAACTCGCCCTCCGGGTTCAGGGGCCAGACATCTGCTTTTCGTAGGTACTCTGAATGATCCAATCCCCAGATATGACCCGGTCCGCCGCCGGCGCCCCGGCGTCCTTCATCTAACCCGTCCCCTACACCAATATCATTAAAGGGAAACCGCATAGATTCGATTAGTACCTTTACCGCACCCGGTGTCTCGGCGTGACAGAGCACAAAGCCGTGAACGCCACAGTCAAGGTAGTGTGTTACCATCCAAGCGTTTGCTCGCATCACGTGTTCATCGGTGCCCTGCACGGGCAGCGTTACCAACACGGTTGGCGTCGGATGGCCGCTCCTTGTGGGGCCCGCCGCTGCCAATCCCCTCATGAATTCCCGCACGCCCAGTATGTTCAGCGCGACATGTTCTTGTTCGAGCAGGAGGAAATCGTTATCCGTATGACAGGCGTTAACGCCGCCCTCGAATGACAAATCTCCGCTGCCGCCGTAAATGAGGGTATGTCGCCCCTCAAGGAGTTCAATAGCACGATTGACTCTACCCATGAGATTTACTCCATTTCTTATTTATTCGCGTCTACGTTTTTTTAGAACGATTATAATGATAACGATGAGAACAATGGCAATCCACCAGTTATTTATCACCCAACTCCAAAAGATGTTGAACGCAATCCAAGCTAAAACCTCAATTCCGAGAATAATTGCCGCCTTATTCCACGGAAAGTCCGCATACCGTTCGCGATATTTGACAGATAGCCACCACGAAACTGCTGCTGTACCCAAAACAATGACCAAAAATAGAAAATTCACCAGTGATTGGGCTGCGCCTAAAATCATTTCCATTTAGAATAATCCTCCTTCATCATATATGTTGAGTTTTTTGCGCATTCCAGACTTGACTATAACGTTATTGCCACTCCGCGGCGGCTCATCGAATCCGGTCAGGATGACTGTAAACAGTCATGCCTTTGCCACGCATAAACCCAACCAACGTAATTTTACCCTCTTGCGCCATTTCAACAGCAAGACTCGATGCTGCAGAAACCGCTACAATCACTGGTATTCGGGCGAATAACGCTTTTTGGATAATCTCGAAACTGGCTCGCCCACTCACCATCAAAATGTGACGATCTAACGGCAGTTGCTCAATTAAAAGTGCCTGTCCAATCACCTTATCCACTGCATTGTGTCGTCCAACATCCTCGCGTACAATTTGCAGTTCGCCCTGTTTATCAAATAATCCCGCAGCATGCAATCCGCCAGTAGCTTCAAAGACCGATTGTGCCGATCGCAGTCTATCGTTGAGAGTATAAAAGATGTCCGGATCTATCTGAATTTCCGATTTTATCGGCGAAATCTCCTGTTTAACTGATTCGATAGTCATTTTGCCGCACAACCCACAACTAGCGTTCGCGTGGAAGTTCCGTTGCCACCCCTCCTGCTCTTCGAGAACCTGCCCATTCGTAAGATGAACGTTTATGATATTTTGCAGATCGGGTTCCTCAATATCTTCATCCTCACAGTAGGCGATTGTCCCGATATCATCGGACGATGTTATCAGTCCCTCTGTGTAAAGAAACCCTGCAGCGAGATCAAAGTCATGCCCCGGGGTCCGCATCACAACTATCAGGCTCTGCCCACCCACCCGAATTTCGAGCGGTTCCTCCACCACAAGGGAGTCTTCAACCGGGGAGGGATCGGAATTACGCCAGCGTATTACCTGTTTCGTTAATATCGATTGCATAATGGATCAGAAAACCGAGAGATTAGGGACATCAATTTACATAGAAAATAAAGATAATACACTCCAACATCAACTAATTCGAAAATGCTAGCCGATTTCTGATATTGTATCATAGCCCTAGCACCATGTATAGAGAAAAAGACCTTGACAAAACAGTGGGAAATCAGCGAAAATTCTATATTGTGATTGTCCGTAAGAGATTCCTAGAGAGAGTTAATATCATGAACCAAAGGACTACTAGTTACATAGCTTGGAGGGATGAATGATCCGGCTCGGAATTGTTGATTTTGATACATCCCATGTGGTTGAATTTACAAAGCGGCTCAACCATATTGATGTAGATGAGGAACAGTGGGTAGAGGGCGCAAGAATTGTGGTCGGTTGTCCGGGGGAATCGCTGTTGTCGCCTGAACGCATTCCCGGATTTACGAAACAGATGCAGGAGTACGGTGTGCGATTGGTGGAGAAGCCGGAGGAGATGATTGGACAGATCGATGCCGTGCTTATTGAGTCGGTCGAAGGTAGTTTTCACTATAAACGGACGGCTCCGTTTTTGGAAGCTGGATTGCCCGCATTTGTGGATAAGCCCTTCACCTGTGACTTAGCGGAAGCGAAAGCCTTAGCAGCACTCGCCCAATCAAAAAATGTCCCAATTTTCACCTCCTCATCGTTACGTTACGGTTTAGAAGTTGTTGAAATCAAAAGCAAAGAAGAAGAAACGGGAAAGATTCTCGGTGTGGAAGTTAGCTCGCCAGCACCGCTCCACCCGCGCAATCCGGGGTTATTTCATTACGGACTCCACGGTGTGGAAACGCTATACGCGCTGATGGGGCCCGGGTGTGAAGCGGTTTGGTCGGCTTCAAACGATGATGTGGATGTTGTGACAGGGAGTTGGAAAGATGGACGAATTGGTACAATGCGCGGCATACGGAAGGGAACTCCGGGGTACGGTTTCACCGCATATTGTGAAAAATCCATCGTGCGAACTACAATAAATGCAGGTTACATTTATCGCGAACTTCTCAAGCAAATTGTCCAGATGTTTGAGACCGGAAAGCCGCCGATTGATATCTCTGAGAGCATAGAAATTGTTGCCTTCATTGAAGCGGCAGCCAAATCCGCCGTAAACTATGGAGCGAAAACAGCGTTGGCATATACTGTGGAATAAGAACTATCCAAGGTGGACGAGAGGAAAGACGTTCGAAGGTATAGGTGAAGATTGTCATGGCACAGATTAAATTGGGTTTTATCGGCTGTGGATCGCATGCAACCCGGAATCTGCAACCGTGTGTTCGGTTGGTCCCCGAAATTGACTTTGTTGCAACATGCGATATATCGGCTGCGAAAGCTGAAAGCAACGCCAAACGCTTTGGTGCCAAACAGTGGTATACAGATTACCGGGCGATGATTGAGACAGAAGAACTGGATGTCGTTGCAATTGTTGGACATCCCAAGACCATGCACACCGATATGGCGATTGCTTGTATGGAACTCGGAAAGCACGTCTTCATCGAAAAGCCACCTGCAATTAATGTGGGCGATGCTGAACGGCTCGCTGAAACCTCCGCAAGAACCGGAAAATTTGGCATGGTCGCGACGATGTGGCGCCATGCAACCGCACACCGGATGGCAAGGCGAATTATCACGCAGGCAGAATTTGGAGAACCCATCCTATTTGAAGGGCGCTATCTAGCGCCAAGCCCAAGGGGTGCCCATGAAACGCTGGAGTGGGCATACCTGTTGGATCAAGGTGTTCATATTGTGGATTGCATGCGATATTTGGTGGGCGATGTAACAAGACTCCGTGCTTTTGAACATTTCGGCGCAGGGGGTAGAATGGCATTCGCGGTCTCCCTACAGTTTGAAAATGGTGCGGTCGGTACGCTAAACATGGTTGCGGGGGCACCAGCACTAGAGACATCAGTGATGGTCGCTGGCGACGGTGGACATGCAGTCCATGTGCACAACATGCAGCGCGTTCAATATCTCAAGCCAGATGCGTGGCGGGGTGTCGGTGGTTATCGGGATTTCCCGACCCTAGAATGGAATCAAGGAACCCACTATCGGGGCTACGGACGCCACGGCTATCTCGAACAGATGGAGCATTTTGCCCAGTCAATCCTTGCTGGCAGACAACCTCGGGCAAGCCTCGCCGATGCTTGCGAAGTGATGCGGATCTGTCAAGCGATTGCTGATAGCCACGGACAGAGCGCCTCAGTTCAAATCAGAAGAGACTGAACGGGAAGGGAGAGACAACCGTGCCGCAGATTAATGTTACAACCAAACCCAACGGTGCAGGACGCAGTTGGCTGGAAGTGGGACATTATGAAACAGATTCGTTCGGGCGTAAACAGTGGATTAAGCGGGAGGTACCCCATAACGATCGACGGTTGACAACGGACCGTCAATATTCGGATCGGGGTGAAACGGTTGATTGGATTATACTGGTGCCGGATAACTACCCCCTCACTATCGTCAAAGTCAACTATGACCGCCTCAACCCTAGACAACTAGAGGTCATTTGGGAGCCAGATAGTGGAATGTCCGAAGCCGACCGCAAAGATAAAATAAAACGTGTATTTGAACTAGCATCAGGAAACGAAGAGATGACCAGTTTACTGAAAGAATTGCTGCCTGAAAAGGAGAATTCATGAGTTCATCAAACGCCATAGTCACCAGAGAGCAACTTTGCGAAAAGATAAAACAACTCCCGCAGGTCGATATCGGACATTTTCCAACACCCTTAGAGGAATGTCCACGCTTATCAGAGGCGTTAGGCGGTCCCCGTATCCTCATCAAACGTGAGGATTGTTCAGGGCTTGCGTTCGGCGGAAATAAGGTACGCCAATTAACCTTCACAATCGGTGATGGAGTAAATCAGGGGGCGGACACAATCATTCAAGGCGCTGCCTCGCAATCAAATCATTGTCGGCAAGCCGCTGCCGCTTCGGCAAAGTTGGGGTTGAAGTGTTACCTTCGGCTCTCCCGTGACAGCAAAAGCGTGAGGCAGGGGAATGTATTGCTGGACGATTTGGCTGGTGCGGATGTTGAATTTGTTGACGCGTCTATGGGAGCCGAACTCGACGCTGTTAAATATGCTCTCGCCGCAGAATTGAAGGAAAAAGGGCTTAAACCCCACGTCCTTGCTGCCCCCAGATCAACCGCTCTCGCCGCTGTCGCTTTTTCGTGGTGCATTGCCGAAATCCACGAACAACAGGAAGCGATGGGAATTGATGTCGATTGGATCTATGCTGCGTCGGCGGGTGGAACGCAGGGAGGATTGATTCTTGGAACGAAGGCGCTAGGCATGAAACTAAAACCCTTTGGGATTGCGCCAATTAGCTGGCCCGATCGGACAGAGCGCATTCGAAATGCTGCAAACGATGCAGCCACGATCTTGGGGCTTGATATCGTTGTCAACGATGACGATGTGCGTAACACCGACGATTATGTGGGGGAAGATTACGGTAGCCTCACTCCCGAATGCGTTGATGCCCTGAAACTGATGGCGCAAACTGAAGGGATCTTTCTCGACCCCTCCTACACAAGCAAGGCGCTCTCAGGTTTGATTGATCACATTCAAAAAGGTCGAATTTCGTCCGATGAAACGGTAATTTTCCTACATACCGGCGGCACACCGGCACTGTTCGCGTACAACGAGGAATTGATTTAGCAAAGAATTTGCCCATCAATTTGACTCGGTTCGACGGTGCGTCCGAACTGACTTAAAACCGTCGGAAACAGATCAACAGTACGGACAAATTCTGTTTCGATGGGAAGATTGATTGCGAGCGGCACGAACATCTGTTCTGCGTTGAGCGCACCGTGAGTCGCGTGATGTTCAGGATATTCATAGCGGGCGCGTAAGTCGTATCCGGGGTGAGCACTAAGCACTAGATCGCCCGTTCGGTGTCCTTGAAAAATCTGCCAGAGTTGAACTAGGCCATCTGGGTACTCGGAATCGTAGGTTTGAATGAGTGCATCACGAGAAGACAGATTCTGATGACAGACCCCGTACCCCAACGGATCAATCCCCTGAAATTGATACGAAAAAGTTTCGTCTTCACAGATAATCTTCCCAACTCCAGTTTTGTTCTGTACAATGATCGCTCCCTCCTCGCTTTGCCCCGTAACAAAAGCCAACCCTTCAATTTCTAATAGCGGCTGGATGACCCCCAGCCGGTTAAGTTGTTCAAAAGAGAGACGTTCACCCCAACCTTTCTGAGGCTTGGACGTAAATCCCCCGTTATCACTCTCTTCACCCCTAAAATAGAGATGTGTCATCCCGTTTCCTGACACCATACTAGCGGATCGAGTCCTTCGCCTCCAGAGCAGTGGATAGTGGAGACACCGCCAACCTAGATTATCCAAGTGGCGTGGGAGGTCAATATGCGTGTGCGTATTGCTCATCCCGTGATCGCTTGTTACCATAATCAGGGTATCGTCAAATTCTTTTGATGATTGCAAGATTTGACAGACTTCACCGACGGTCTTGTCCACTTCTCGATAGGTGTCCATGACATCGGGTGATCGCGTATGAGACAGATGTGAAAATGTGTCCACCGCAGGGAAGAGACACATTATAAATTCAGCGCCTCCTTTAACGGCTTTTAACAACTTTCGGGAGGCGATGGCATTCACAAACCGCCACCGCTCAGAGAAGTGTCCATATGTGTATGCCAGCGGTTTAATCCGGCGGGTTAAGTCACCCGATGGTGGGCAGCCGCGCGTCAATATATTATAGATATTATTTACAGGCGAGAAGAAATTGAATAAGGTTGGGCTGTCCGGTAGATGTGCTGAGAAAGAGAGCGCCGCCATTCCCATGTAACTGCATATCCCTGGACTGCGGAATCGGCACGGGTTTTGGAACTGTTTCTTAGATAGCCAACGGATACCGGGGAGATTCGCAGAACCCGGAAACTGTCCCATAAAAAATGGGATGAATGCCGGACCTGTTGTCGATGGAAAGGCAGTAACGGCTTTTTTGAACGAACCTCGGTCTATCACATATTTCTTGATGTTTGGAAGAGTGCCATCTTGGACTAAATCGTTAAAGACCTGGTAGGGTGAACCGTCAACTAAGATGAAGATGAACCGTTTCCAAGAATGCTTGGAAGACATGAAAAACCTTTCTTGGTTCGGGCATTTTACCTCAACCGCCCAAGCGCGTCAGTGGTATTCGAACAAAGAACACCCCCGGTCCTCCGGGCTGATCTCGGTCGAGATCATAAAAAAGAGTACCAAGCACCTCACCGTCAATTTGCACCGTGCGAGGCCAACCTCGCCCCATGATGCGTCTGCCCGGATTGTGGACTTCAATTGCGCCCTCAATATCCCACGTCGCCCCATCATCACGCGATACAACCAACTCGTAGCTAAATTCCCCATCAACACCAACACCATAAACGATGTAGGTTAAGGCAACCCAGCCGTTTGCTAACACAGTTAGGTCATACCCAGCAACACCAAAGTGCGGAAAGGCGTTCAGCGCGTGCCATATGTTACCGTCATCCGTTGAGCGAAGCCCTCTGACCATATTTCCCGGCACGCCCACGGGCACAGGCGCGACCGTCTGCGGTGCACCGCTAATTAGCGTTCCTGTGGAGGTACGCACAATCGGCACCATGCCGTGATTGCGTCCATCGCCAAAAGTCTTAATCTGATCTGTCCCCACATCATATAACACAGTACGGTCATAAAACGGACACACCCACGCATCGGTTGACCATTCGACAGGCGCATGGCGCATACAGGTATAGTTGGTGTGATCGGTGATAGGATAATCCCGCGACTCAGACCACGTTTTGCCCTCGTCAGAACTGATCGAAAATTGAGGTTCCCGCCACAACCTTTCTCCGGCTTTATGATAGCAGGACCAATTGAGCAGAATGCGTCCATCGTTCAATGTCGCTAGCGATCCGGGATAGATTGAGCAGTTACGGATGGTAGGAATAGGGGTTGAAGGACTCCACGTTACACCGCCATCGTTAGATCGGCTTAACAGCAGTTCCTTCCCACCACCGCCCTCTTTATTATAGACGGCAAGCAATGCCCCGCTCTGTGTGACACAGATTGCCGGATGAATGTGCCCACCGATCACATCAGCGATGCGTGTTGGTCTATTGTTGTTCATTGATTCTTCTCTCCTCACTAAAAGTGGTCAGACAGGGATTTGTCATCACCCTCCCATTCGCTTTTATGAAAGTTGGCTGTGATATTATCTTCTGTCAGCAAGGCGCATTATCGGCCAAAAACCTCTCGAATGACCTTGAGGTTCTCGTCTCCCCCCGGATTCAGCGTAAACAGGGCACCATCGCATTGATGGTCGACAACTGCGGTGCAGAGCTCCCGTACCAATTGTGGATCTCCAGAAGCAGACACCGGTGGATAGAGAGGTGTCTGACCACTGGTCAGTGCTTTCAGCTTTGTCACCTCGCGGCGGTACATCTCCGACAAAGGCAGAGATTCCTGCTGAATCCCTGCCACCGAAAGCGGTAGCGCGAGATCGCCATATCCAAACATCTGATAAATCGTTTGGAGTGCTATCCCTTCATTCAAGCCGGACACAATCTGACATAACGCTGCTGCCCACTCGGTTGCTAGGTTGGTCACCGTCGTCGCCCATCCGACGACGCCGCCAAACGAACTTCCGCCGGTGAGATAATCGGTCGCAGCTTCCCATTCGGCGTAGAGATGCCCGCCCAAGAGCGCGATAGAGGGAGGAAAGACATCACTACCAAACACCTTCTCTGATCCAGCAGCACGCCGTACCGCATCTCGAAACTCTCGCATCCGCTCCGCCAAAACAACCGCACGGAATTTTAGCCACTCCAGCACCGCGTAATTGTCACCAAGGTAGGAGAGAAAATCCCAGAAATTCAGATTAACTTCCAATCCCGCGAGCAACCGCTCCTGTGTTAGATGATTCAAGGCTTGATGAAGTTGGAATAGTCCTTCCTTCATTAAATGAAAATCGTAGCCAAGTCGGAGTGCCTCCTCTTGGCACGCTTCGCACGCACACGCGAAAAGCCCGGATATATTGGCTGGCGCGGGATAGCGTGCATGGTCCACGTCAAATCCATCTATGTCATAGCGTTTAATCACGTCAATCAGACAATCACGAGTCCACTCGTTGATTCGCCTGCGGCTTGGGCACAGACCGATCCCCCATTGCTTGTAGCGCGTGTCGAGGGGCTTGCCAAAGATGTCCACCATAGCGTATTCTGGGTAGACATCACCACCGTAACTCCACAAGCCGAGATGTCCCCAAACCTCAATACCGGCATCACGGCATGCCTCAATGACACGCAGCAACGGCGTATCATCAAAACCGCCTACTATACCAGCCACCGGTGGGTAGATGCCGTCTTTTGCCTTCGGCCACAACGCCTCACGGGAGCGCCAATCTTCAAACGGTCCCCGCTGAACGATCTCGTCCGACGCACGAAATCCTGATGTGTGGCAGATCGAACTTTCAGGCATAATGGTAGTCAGCCCAATTTCATCCCTGAGTTTTTTTAACGAATCAGGGTGTTGGGCAACATATTCTGTACTACAGAACCAGATGAAACGTTGTGGATGTTCGATCATAGCAGCCCCGCTCGTTGAGTCTATTGCCGATACAATTGCTATCGCTTCTTAGCTTTCCATGACGCCTGCCAGTACTCGCCTAAGTCTAGGTCTCCCTGAATTTCATCCCCGTTGATGATGCCTTCAAAGCGATAGCCCACACCCTGACCCTCATAGCGAATATCTGTTTGTATCTGCACGACATTTCCCTGCACATTCCCTTGCAATGGTTCCGCCCCGTATTGAGAGTGGTAGGTTCCACTTAATACATCACCCTCCTGCTCGAATCGTAGGCTGTGCTGCGCCTCTCCCGAAAGGAACTGAATCCGCATGTCCCACTCACCATTCAAATCATACATCTCCTCGCTCCTTACTTCTGCGACGAATTGAGCACCTCACGGATCCGTGCTGCAACAATTTCGTCTTCACCCTCTTCCATCATATAGGGCATGATAGAAATACCGTTCTCATTATTGTGGAGTTCGATGCGTGGTTCCCCTGCCGACAATTGATTTGCGGCATCTGTGCCGTTCATGCCTACTGTCTCAGCATCCCAGTTAATCTCAAGCACCGGTGCGACATTGGATCTGCCCGGTTCACGGATTCCAGTCGTTACAGAGTCTATACCCTTCACAGCCTCCGTTATAACCGTCAATCGTCGCTCCCATTCTTGCCACTCCGCCTTATGATCTCTTGCGACCCACTGCTCTACCGCTGCCAAGAGTCCCATAATCTCCTCTTTACCTGCTTTCATCGGACGTGCCAACGCGTGATGGGGCGCGCCATTGAGAAAAGCTGCTTGGAGTAAATCCTTGCGCCCCAGAACCAAGCCAGACGCTTGAGGTCCTCGGAGGCATTTGCCACCGCTATAGGCAGCGGCATCGGCACCCTGCTCAAGATACCAGTTGGGCACATCGGGTCTCTCCGCTGCTGCGTCCACAAAAGTTGGAACACCATGTGCGTGCCCAATTTCTGCCATCTCCTTCGTCGCTATTTGACCTCGTTCCTCGGCATCTCCGAAAACGAAGAGCATCGCGGTCCGATCATTGAGGGCGGCTTCAAGTTCGGCTTTCGTATCAACCTCAATCATCTTGACACCGACCATACGTATCGCATGGTCGTAGACATTCCGATGGCAGGTTTGAACGATAACCTCATTTTTCATACCGGTGGTGTCGGGGAGTCGAATCATCTTTTCTGGGTCGCTTCCAGCCACACAGGCTGCTGTCACTTGGCACAGCGCTGCAGCACAACCGTCAGTGACCAATCCCCACTCACAATCCATCAATTCAGCAATCCGTGCCCCAACACCTTCCATCAGTTCGTCGAGATTGACATAGCGTTGTGACGCGAGCACCATTGCCTCGCGAACTTCGGGAAGAATGACGGAACCGCTTATAATTGTATAAGTACCGCGACAATTAATTAGTGGTCGCACACCGATCGATTCATAAGTAGGACAATTCATAAATTTTCTCCTATTTGCGTAATTCCTGTTCTTTAGATATGTGCCGCATATATGTTTAGCATCCTCCGAAAGTGTCATCAAGGGGAGACCCTTCACTCGGATATGCTCAAGCAAACCTATTTTAGCATAAGTTGTACTCAAAATCGACACTAAAACTTACCCCTGTGAATACAGGATTCAACACTCTTTTTTGATAGACAAGGTTTCGGATATATGCTAATATAGCCGACAGCATTTTTTTCAAAATCCAAAAGCAAATCCCTTCTACATAACAAAAGAAGGGGGTAGGAAAGTTGCTTTTGAAACGAAAGGAAGGACATGGACAATAGAGAAACGGTTCAGGAGACCGAAGAAGATATCGGCAAAGTTGAAGTGCCACCTGTCAGCGGCGTGTTTGCTCAACCGTGGTCGATGAACAAAGTGTTCGGGTTGCTCGCCGTTTTCGGACCTGCCGCGATTGTGGCATCGGTCAGCATCGGTGCCGGTGAAACTATTGTCGTCGTCAGAGCGGGCGCGTGGGCACGCTATGGGCTGTTATGGCTTGTGCTTTTGAGCTGCGTTGTCAAGGGAGTCTTTGTCACCTACCTGCTCGGACGCTACACAGCGGTCAGTGGAGAATATATCGGTCATCGACTCGTGCGGTTGCCGGGACCGCGTGGTTGGCTGCTGATTGCAATCGTGTTGATGGAGATGATTGGGGCACCGCTAGCTTGGGTGCCGATTGCGAAGCCGTGCGGGGATCTGTTCCACTTTTTCATCAGTGCTATGTTGCCAGCATCTCTCTCGGAGATAACCTATGAAAACATCATCACGTGCTGCTTCATCGGCCTAGCTCTCGCGTTTGGCTTACGGCTCTCATTTGAACGATTAGAGAAACAGCAGCTCATCATTTGCACCATTCTCGTTGTGGGAACCATTATCGGAACCCTGATGGTGCGTCCAGATTTGGGTAGAGCGTTCATCGGAAGTCTCAGCTTCGGAAAGTTGCCGGAGTTTCCCGAATGGACTCCGCAAGACGCCGTTCAAAATCCACTCCTAACGATGGCAACGGCATTCGCTTACGTGGGCGGCTCGGTGATGGGTTATATTGTCTATGCCAACTGGGTAGGAATCCACCGTTGGGGAATGACAGGACACCAAAACATCGAAGCGATTCAGCGACACGCTTTCACACACGATAAGATTGACTACCTGCCCGATGACCCGGAGCAGGTGTCCCGCTTGCGGAAAATTGTTGCGCCGTTGCGATGGGACGTTGGCATGGGGGCAGTCGTTCTGTTCATTGTAACAGGAGCGTTTATGTTATCCGGTGCCGCTGTGCTCTACCCACTCGAAAGTGAATTTAAGGGATGGAGCTTGCTCACTGAACAACGCCATGTCTGGAGTAACATCCACGGCTCGCTGATCTGGGTCTATTACATCTGTATTATCGCAGCGCTTTGGGGGACTTTGCAGGCACTGCCTGAAATTTACGCCCGCGTGTCACAAGAATTTTTCCAAGCCATTTGGCCCAACCGAGAGTGGAATTATGATAAAATTCGACGGGTTGTCTGTGTCTATATCTTCATAACCACGTTTGTCATCGTTTGGCTCAATATTCCGTTCGATATTCTCACGCAGATCGCCGGATTTATCTTAGCGAACCTATCAATCGCCCTGATGATGCTTGGTGCGCTATATCTGAATTTCAAATTGCCCGCCGCTTATCGGACGCGGTGGCCAATGTTGCTGGGTGCGATTGTGTCGGCAGCAATTCTGATAGTTTTTGCTGGAATTAGTGGATGGGGCTTGATTGGGAAGTTGTTTGGGGTTGGATAGTTACGCATCGTCCTACCGGTGGAATCTCGTTTCACTAGAAACTCGAACGACGCTAGAAGAAGAAAAGGCGAGAACGGAAAAGTCAACTACAGAAATGCAAAGATACAGAAAGTGTAGAAGGGAGAAAGTGAGAGAGGTAATAAAAACCTCTTGTTTTCGCTCACTTTCCCACCTGCTCACTTTCTTTTTTCTATGTGTCTCTGCGGTGAAAATACGTTTCACGTTTTACGCATCACGTTTCATTTTGAGGGTAAATGATAACCGTCTTTCATCACCTTGATCTGGTAGAGACTGTTTCCTGATGTAACATACAGCGTCTTGCTCTCATCTCCACGACCAAACGCAACATTGGTCGGAAGTTCCGGTGTCGTTGGGATATATGCTAGTTCCTCCCCTTCAGGCGAGTAGACAACGATCCCCGGTCGAGTGATATCGCGCACGGCGACATAAAGGTTTCCGTCTACATCGACGACTAGTCCATCAGGTCCATCTTGTGGGGCGTAGTCAACCAACACTTTCCGAAACGTGGCAGTCCCGTCCTCTGCCAAATCGTACGCTAGCAACGCCATACGCCCTCTATGAAGCGGTGTCTCTTCGGGTATTCGACCGATGCCGGTCATTCCGTTGTCATTGCTGACTACGTATAGTGACTTTTGGTCGGGCGACACCGCGACGCCGTTCGGCTTGCCCGCATCAGTGACAATGCGGTGGATTGAGCCATCTGGATCAATCCGGTATACCGCCATGATTGGTTGATCTATCGGCTCATGCCCCAAATACCGGGGATCGCTGAAATAGATACGCCCTTTTTCATCAATAGTGATGTCGTTGGGTGCATTAAACGGTTTACCCTCATACAGGCCGGCGATGATCTCACTTTTGCCTGTCGTCATGTCTGTCCGGGTCACGCGGCGTCCACCGAAGTCCGCGCCTTCGGCGACAATCATCCGTCCTTGAGAGTCAAACTTGATGCCGTTGGACATCCCGCTCGGCGAGCGGAAAACGGAAGCGGTTCCGGTCTTGGGATCATATCTCCAGATGTGTCCCGCCTGCATATCTGACCCATGCGTAAAGGTAATGTCACTGAAATAGACGCTACCATCCGGTGCCACAGCTGCTCCCTCTGTGAAGAACGCATCGCTGAACAACACCTCCAGTTTGGCATCTGGGGAAACGATGTCTGCATCCCCGCTCGGCATTGACGAGTGTGCATCAGCCAGTCCTGTTACAGGGGCAGCAAGACCGACGATTAGAACAAAGGCAAAACAGAAACACTTGAGTTGAAGCGATTGGATTCTCAACATATCTCATTCCTTCCTTTGGTATTGTGTTATTGTTCTTGATGTAATGTTATTGTTCGGCAGCGAGAGGATTTTAGCAAATCTATCCAACTAGAGCAACAGAAAAAAGATTAGCTCATGTAACGAATTAGTGTAACAGCACCAACTTACCTCAAAAACCGTAGGCGGGGCATCTTGCTCCGCCCTCAACGCGTTCACTGTAATTGCACTTTAGTTTTTACATGAGCCAAAAGATTATATCCTCACAAAGGGCCCCACTAGATTAAGTGTAGGGAACGCAGATCTGCGTTCCTTACCAAGTTCATTCCTAACTGGGGAGAAAGGATTTATATGGCTGAAGTAACAATTAAAGATGTTCAGACAATCACGACGCAACCGGCTGGCTCACGGTTGGTTATCGTCAAAATTATCACCTCGGAGCCGGGGTTGTACGGTTTGGGCTGCGCGACCTTTACGCAGCGATTTCATGCTGTCGTCACCGCGATGGAAAAACACCTGAAACCCTTCCTGATCGGGCGAGATGTCTCCCGCATTGAGGAGATCTGGCAGATGGGGATGGTGCATAGCTACTGGCGTAACGGACCCGTTTTGAGCAACGCAATCTCCGGTGCAGATCAAGCACTATGGGACATCAAAGGGAAACAGGCAGGGATGCCGGTTTATGAGCTTTTGGGTGGGAAATGCCGTGAAGCGGCTGCGGTCTACGGCCACGCGGGCGGCAATTCACCCGAAGCCATCGCCGATAGCGTCCGGCAATTCATGGAAAACGGCTACCGCTACATTCGGATTCAGATGGGTGGCTACGGTGGTGAGGCGAGTCGAATCGTTAAACCGGAAGGGGCGCCTGATGGGGCATACTTTGACCCACGGGAGTACACGCTGAATATATTGCGGATGATTGAGCATGTCCGAGCTGAAGTGGGGGATGAAGTTGAACTATTGCACGATATTCATGAGCGGTTGCACCCCATCGACGCAGTCAAGTTTGCTAAAAATGTAGAACCGTTCAATCTCTTCTTTCTGGAGGATCCGCTTGCTCCAGAGGATCTGGAATGGTTCGCCAACATGCGCCAACAGTGTTGTACCCCGATTGCGATGGGTGAGCTGTTCAACAATCCCCGCGAGTGGCAACCGTTAATCGCCGGTCGCCTGATCGACTTTATCCGGATGCATGTCAGCCAGATGGGTGGACTGACACCCGCACGTCATGTCGCAGCATTTGCCAACATGTACGGTGTCCGCACCGCGTGGCACGGACCCGGCGACACGTCGCCGGTAGGGCACGCCGCGAACCTGCACTTAGACCTATGGGCACCCAACTTCGGGATTCAGGAATGGTGTAACTTCCCCGAACACATGTATGAGATTTTCCCCGGTCTGCCAGAAGTTCGGAATGGATACATGTATCCCAGCGACAAACCGGGATTGGGAATCGACATCAACGAAGATCTGGCAGCGAAATATCCATGTCAGGACGAGGTTGAATGGTGGACGCAGACCCGCCTACCAGATGGCAGCCCAACACGCCCCTAAACATGGGATTTTTGTAGGTCGATTTTCCAAAATCGACATTTGGATGTCGAGATATGAATCTTGACCTACAGGTTGAAAACCCCAATCTATTGGAGCTGAGACCAGTTCCCGTAGGTCGGGTATCTTGCCCGATCTCATGACAATCCGCATCTATTAGGCTAGGAAATCCAACCTACGAATTGTTGACATTTTACAGACGGAGAGAGGTACATCCTACGGAGATGTCCATTCTCAAAAAAGCGCAGCCGAAAGATGAGAATTGAAATTATAGAGGCTCAAGAAAAGGAGGTGTCTGTAGTTAACAATTTATTCAGATTGTATTACTATGACCTATCCACAGTTACAGGCTGGAATTGTCCGGAAAGTGGATGATTTGAGGGATATGCATTCGGCGATCTATCTAGATTTTGGAAGGATGATGACAAATACGCCTTTGTCGTGAGAGTAGATCATCATCTCGCTGGGTTTGTGCTTATCGACAACATAGGTGTCAACACTTTGGTGGATTATAACATCGCCGAATTCTTTATTCTTCAGAAGTACAGACGTAAAGGACTTGGCAGATACGTCGCCGAATACATATTTGATCGATTTAGAGGGAATTGGGAAGTTATGCAATCGCCATCTAACAAAGCAGCACAGGCATTTTGGAGAAAAGTCATCGCAAAATATACATCAGACAGCTACGAAGAATCAACTGAAGTCTCCAAAAATCACGGAGGCGATTGGGTAGTCCAGCGTTTTAATAATAAAGATAAAAAGTAATAGGATTTGAAATTTCCAATGCGCCATGAGTTATTAATTCTTATTGTAAGTTGACGAGGATATCGTCCTTGCAAGGAGCAGAAATTGTATAACCTCCCCCGATAATATCGGAATCTTTCACAACCAAAGGAGTTCAAAATGCACGTTGGCACACAAAATCTTTCAGGAGATAACTGGGACGCCTACAAAGTGCTTCCCCAGTTGGGTGTTAATCATGTTTCAGCCAATCCACCCGGTAACTGGCTGGATTGGGATGCAGACTCTCTATCACAGTTTAAGGAGAAATTAGCTTCCCTAGACATTTCGCTCGATATGATGATCCTACCGTTGGCATCAGGACCTGCGAGAACCCAAGACGCGCCTCACGTTTTCCTCGGGCCCAGTCCAGAGCGGGATCGGGAAATTGACCAAATCTGTGATCTGCTCCGCAATATGTCGCGGGCGGGCATTCCAGCCGGACGGTACAACATCACAATTCTTGGTCATCTACGAACAGGAAGGCGGTTTGGACGGGGCGGCGCAAGCCTGTCGTCGTTTGAGTATCATAAACTTGATCAGACACTGGACGAGTTTGAAGATGGTCCCGCCGACGCGGACGAGATGTGGGAACGAATTGACCATTTCCTTTCACGAGTTGTCCCCGTGGCTGAGGAGTACAAGGTACGACTCGCTTGCCACCCACAGGATCCGAGCATCGGTGATCGGCTATATCGAGGCGTTGCCAGAGTCATGGGCACGGTTGAGGGGCTCAAGAAATTCGTCCACATGCACGAGAGCCCTTACCATGGACTAAATTTCTGCATTGGGACGGTGTCGGAATCGCTGGAAAATCCGGGGCAAGATCTCTACGATATTCTCCGCTACTTTGGCGAGCGAAAGAAGCTGTTTAACATCCACTTCCGTAACATCAAGGGCGGTCTCCTCGATTTCGTTGAAGTCTTTCCAGACGAAGGCGATGTGAATATGCTCAAAGCGTTGCGTACGCTCAAGGAGGTTGACTATCCCTACATGATCATGCCAGACCATGTGCCGGGAATTTCCGGTGAAAATCCCGGTGGCGTCGGCTTCGGGTACTGCTTCGGTTATATTCACGCACTGATACAGGCAATTAACGAACCTTCGTCATAGGCGTGTGAAGCTAGGCTCATCCATTTTTGCAATCCCTTAACAGAAGGGAACCTTGTATGAACGATACAACAGAATTCAGTGTCCCGTGCAACCAGCGACAACTCTTTCTCGACGATTTCGGGATTGAACGCCTTGAGAACCTCACCCGGACGCTGCACCAACCTTCCAAGAAGGGCGCGGTGGTTCGGAGTGCGAATCCGACCCAGACGATCCAAACGCGCACCGCACCGGCTTGGGATCCAGAAGAGAGGGTTTATAAATTCTGGGTTATCGGGACGGATGAGAGTTATCGGGTCAGCACGGACGGGCTGCACTGGACACCGCGATCTGAACCAAACATTGCGGGGACAATGGCGGTTCGTGATGCAAACGATCCGGATCCGAACAGGAGATACAAAGCGGCGCTTCTCAATGCAGGTTTCGCAGTCTCACCGGACGGTGTGAATTGGACAAAGCTGGATGTGCCCCCCGTGCCCAGCTCAGATGAGGGGAACTTCTCCTACAGTGAACAGGAGGGTTTGTTCATCCACACTGTGAAACGTACCGGCCCCTACGGTAGATCACTCGCAATGGCTACTAGCACAGATTTTGAACATTGGGATGATTATGGGCTTGTTTTCCACGCCGATGCAATGGATCAGGAGATGGGCAGAGACGTTATCGAAGCGCGA
Organism: Candidatus Poribacteria bacterium; assembly: GCA_003635265.1. Taxonomy (GTDB): domain Bacteria; phylum Poribacteria; class WGA-4E; order WGA-4E; family PCPOR2b; genus PCPOR2b. Next base: position 129,909 of record PYIZ01000009.1, on the reverse strand, counting down.
CTCACCAATCCCAACCTCCGTCAAACGGAATACAATACGCCCGAACATTACAGCGTACAAATCTACAATATGGGCGTATTTCGGTACGAGGGAATATATATCGGGCTGCCGTCCATGTACCATCACACCGGTAAAGTCCCTACCGACTGGCCCGGATTTGATAGATTACGTCTATCACCGTACATCCTAGAGTGCGTCAGACAGTACGGAGATTATACCGGCTTCTACAATATCCAAATGGTCTGTAGCCGCGATTTGAAAAACTGGATTCGCCTCGGCGAACGCAAGCCATTCATTGAGACCTCAACGTTGGGTGGCGGTGCCTACGACCTGCAAGGGTTACTCGGTCCCTCCAACGCTGTTGTGCGAGGTAATGAACTGTGGTTCTACTACACAGGCACCAAGCAGTACGCCTTCATCACCTCTGGCGACGTGCCGGGGTACGATGACTACCATCCTGACACCGGCGCAGTTTGTCTGGCAGTCCTGCGGCGCGACGGGTTTATCTCCCTTGATGCCGGGGAGGAAGCCGGCACTATTTGCACGGAGCCCTTTACGCTGAACGGCAATTCACTCTTCGTTAACATCGATGTACCTAACGGCGAGCTGGGCGTTGAAATGCTTTCCAGCGATGGCGATACACTCGCCGCCTCCGCCCGACTTCATGGGGACTACCCAGCTGCACGGATTGCATGGACTGAAGGCAATATCGCGGATTTTCTGGGGCGAACCATCCGTCTCCGCTTCACTCTGCGAAACGGACGGCTTTACTCCTACTGGTTCGATTCAATTTCAACTTAATTGAGCTCTACGCAGCCAACTGTAGGCGGGCATCTTGCCCCACGCTGAAATGTATAAGTCCTATTAAATTTGAAAGGAATTGCAAAGAACAATAATCGTTGTTCCCTACTGCAAACCAACGGGTTGATTGGAGCACTAACGATGAAAGGTATTGTTTTTTTAGGTAACCGCCAATGTGCTGTCAAAGAGGTTCCTACCCCGGAGCCGGGGAATGGAGAAGTTCGGATTCAGATGAAGGTATCGGGGATCTGTGGCAGTGATCTCCACGTGTATCGCCCCCCGGAGCCGAGAGATTGGGTACAAGGGCATGAGTCGTCTGGCGTTGTTGAAAAATTAGGACTGAATGTAACCAACCTCAAGGTAGGCGACCGGGTGACCGTCCATCACCATCAAGGGTGTGGACAGTGCTACTACTGTTCATTGGGCGATTTCGTGTGGTGCCCGGACGATAAGGTAGTCAGCGGGGCATTTGGCGAGTATGTCGTTGCGAATGAACGGAATTGTGTGGTACTCCCGGATCAGATCGACTTCATTGATGGTCCCTTTTTCGCCTGTGTCGGAACAACAGCGTACGCCGCCTTGAGACGATTGGGTGTAGAACAGTATTTCCCGCAAACGATTGCGGTATACGGTCTAGGTCCTGTCGGTTTGAGCACCGTGCGTATTGCGAAGTCGATGGGGACACGAGTTATTGGCGTTGATGTCATGGAAGAACGCATCGAGGTTGCTAAGAGATGCGGTGCGGATGCTACCGTCAATGCCGCAACAGAAGATCCGGTTGAAGCAGTGGTAGCATTCAGTGGAACGGAAGGGGTGGATTATGTTGTCGAAACCTCTGGAAGCACCGGCGGGCGAAGCAGTATCATCCCATCGCTACGCCGCGAAGGGAAAGCCGCACTTGTCGGAGTCGGGAGCGATGACAAGGTTATCAATCCGGGTGACATGGTTTATCGCCGGATCACCCTGATGGGATCTGTCGTATTTCCAATTGGATGGCTGAAAGATTTTGTGCGGTACTGCGCCCAAACAGGATTGACGTTTGCCCCGGCGGTGACGCACCATTTCCGCGTTGATGATGGCGTCGAAGCACTCCGCATCGCGGACGAAGCGAGATGCGGCAAGGTAGTATTTGATTGGGATTAACAGTTTTAAGAGACAGGGATAAATACAATGGAAAATACAGTCAAACAGTGGCTGGATGAAAGTCGTAAAAAACTTAAAGCGGGTAACCTCACGGAAACCGACCTTCAACGGTTGGAGGCGCTTCTGACCGAACCAAGACAGCTGGTATTATATCTCTATTCAAAGTCGACAAATATGCGTTCAGCGATTGCCAGTTGGGCATTGTATGACCCGACCGTGCCGTATGAACCCACCCTGCCATCGCAGGACGTACCATACGATTCGGTTATCGAAGCGGTCAACGACGGATGGCGGATTGTCCAATTTCCGAGGGCGGAACTCTACCAATTTTCGGATATTGACAACACCTATCTGGGTTACGAATTCATCTTGGAAAAATCGACTGTAGACCTATGACAGGAGGAAAATGATGATCGATATTCAACCCACCATGAACGACAGCCAAGTAATGGATTTTATTTCAAGGGGCACCGTGATTCTAGAGGGAGTTGTTTCTGACGAGTTCAATCGTCAATGCGAAACTTTGCCGGGTCGCAGCATCAACGAATTCGCCTGTACGCCCGGATTCCGGAACGAAGTCCTATTGCACCCGGAAATCGCTGGCGTTGCTCGCTCCCTGCTCGGACGGAATTTCTTTATTCCGATAACCGCGCATCACCATCTGTTTGAAGAACCGCACACCGGCCAGACATGGCACTCCGACGGTCTCTCCGAATACGGTTACGGCGTCAATCATCTACAATGTTACTACTATCCGCAGGATGTCACACTTGAAGACGGCCCCACAATGGTGCTTCCCGGTTCCCATCATCGATTGGTGGACCGAGAAGCAATCGCCCATTACGGCGACATTTTGGGGCAGGTTTCCTTGACTGTTCCCGCCGGGACGGTGGTTTTAACGCACTACGGCATCTGGCACAAGGCGGGGCCAAAACTGAACGCGACGCGTCGTGGAATGATTAAATTTTCGTACTTCCGAAATTCGCCGCCGAAGCGGGATTGGCTGATAGAATCGGAGGAGATACCCCCTTACGCCAACCGAGAGCGACATCTTTACGCCAACGAAGTCGAGTCCTACCGCGACATGGCACGACGCCAACGCACATGGAACTGGCTATGTGGGATGGACACAACCCCAGATGTCACCCACGGTGCTAAACTCTTCATCGACGCTCGTCCGCTTAGTGAGATTGTGAACGAATAGGAGAAGATTCACCATGAAAGTGCTAATCGTCGGAGGCGCGGGGCATGTCGGGACTATGACGCTGCCATACATGAAATCACATCACCAGTTTCGCATCCTAGACCTGTCTCCACCCAAAGATCCAACCGTCGAATATATCGAAGGTTCGGTGACCGATCCGGAGGTCGTTCAACAGGCGATCAAGGGCATGGACGCGTTCATCTATATGGTCATGCAGCGTCCCACCAGTGATTCCTCATCATCAGCGAATTTTGATGATGTCATCGCTAACTATCAAGTGAACGCAATGGGACTCCATATTCTGTTGCACGCCGCGAAAGAAGAGGGCATCAAGCACGGTATTTACACCAGCACGTTCACCGTCCATGAACGGACACGGAATTGTTATCCATCTGAGGAGGAGGTCCCACTCGATAATCCCGGCGTATACGGTTTGACCAAGGGCTTTGGGGAGCGGATCTGTCGATACTTCTGCCGTGAACACGATATGTCAATCATTGCCCTGCGAATCACAGGTCCCCGTACCCGTCAGCAGTGGATTGAGCAACGCGGGCAACCTAGGTCCGGTCATAGACATCTCTGGGTGACAGATGAGGAGGATCTTGCGCGGGCTTACCTCGCGGGACTTTCCGTTGAACATACCGGCTTTGATGCCATATTCATCGCCGGTGACGAGGAACAGCAAGAGATCAATCTGTCAAAAGCCAAGCGACTGCTCGGTTGGGAACCGTTGACACACACCTATGTGAGGACCGATTAACCTATCTCACAATGATCCATGAGACATCGTGCTGAAAAATCCGATAACAGAAGTTGTCACCTAAAGCCCCAGCGGGGCGGTATGTGTATAGAAAATACGATCACACCAAACCCAGAGCCCCAGCGGGGCGACATGTACATAAGCTGAGTTTTTGGCAAATTGTTCAATGATTACAACATATGCCGAATCGGCGACAGTAAAATGTCAGCACACCCTAGCAACTTGCGTTGAAACAGCATGAAGTTTACCTTTTCTGTATGTTTCCTACTGTCTCTCATCAGCAATCCTTCTCCCACAACCCCACCCCAGTTTACATCCGTCACAAAGGAAGCAGGTATTCACTTCAAACACTACAACGGGGGCAGTGGGCAGCAATACTTCATCGAACCCCTCGGTGGAGGCACAGCGTTTCTGGACTACGACAATGACGGGTTTCAGGACATCTACTTTGTCAACGGGGCAGACCTCCCTCCTCTCGCAGAGAACCAATCAGATGGGGTTGAACTACCACGAAACGCACTCTATCGCAATAACGGCGATGGCACATTCGTCGATGTTGCAGCGGCAGCAGGGGTCGCCGATACAGGCTACGGTATGGGGTGTGCGGTCGGAGATTACGACAACGACGGTTTTCCTGACCTGTACGTGACAAACTTCGGGGCAAACGTCTTTTTCCGTAACAATGGGGATGGCACGTTTACCGATGTTACAATGCAGACAAGCACCGGGGACACACGCTGGGGGGCAAGCTGCGCCTTCGTTGATTACGACAATGACAGTTTTTTGGACCTCTATGTGACAAACTATGTGAAGTACACAATCGAATCCGATCAGGTCTGCATGAATAAAGGGGTGCGTGTTTATTGTGACCCACGCCTCTATGAAGGGGAACTGGATATCCTCTATCACAACAACGGCGACGGAACCTTTACCAACGTGACGGAACCTGCGGGTCTTTCTGAGGCAACCGGACGTGGACTCGCCCTCGCTTGGGGAGATTACGATGACGATGGCGACATGGATGTTTATATCGCTAACGACGCAGATCAAAACTTCCTTTATCGCAACAACAGCGATGGGACCTTTACCGATGTCAGCTTGACTGCGGGCGTCAGATTCAGCGAAGATGGGGAGGCGGAGAACGGCATGGGTGCTGACTTTGGGGATTACGATAACGATGGTCGCTTAGATCTCGTCGTTACCAACTTCCAAGATCAGACAAACACCCTCTACCACAACCAAGGGAACGGGTTATTTCCAGATGTAAGTTATGCTTCAGGGATTGGGACAATGAGTCTGCCTTACTTGGCATGGGGCGTGAGCTTCTGCGACTACGATAACGACGGTTATCAGGATCTGTTCATCGCCAATGGGCATCTGGACGCAAATGTTCAGGCGTTCAACCCAACTGGATTTTATGAACAGCCCAATCTGCTTTTTCGTAACAATCGAGATGGCACCTTTGACGAGGTCGGTGTTGATTCGGGATCTGGTATGCGTTTGGAGAAGGTCAGTCGCGGCTTCGCGTACTCCGACTACGACAACGACGGCGATCTCGACCTACTCGTAACGAACCTGAAGGGATCCCCAGACCTGTTGCAGAACGGGGGCAATCAGAATGGGTGGTTGATCCTCAAACTCATTGGTACACGCAGCAATCGGGACGCGATTGGGGTAAGGGTCAAGGTAACTGCCGGAAACCTAACACAGATTCGGGAGGTTCGGAGCGGCTCAAGTTACCTTGCGCAGAACGACATGCGTTTGCATTTTGGACTGGGAAAACATCGCCAAGTTGATTGGGTGGAGATTCGTTGGCCCAGTGGTCTACAGGAACATCTTGAAGCAATTGAAGCAAACCAAGCCCTCACGTTGGTTGAGGGGAATATAACATCAAATCGGTAGGGCAGGGGATCTCGGTAGCGGTCAGTATTGCAACAATTTGTGGGATTAAGGTGCAGATGCCGCGTTGCCAAGCAAACCTGCAACCGTAACGAGATCGAAAATATTGATAACACCATCCCCATTAACATCAGCATTACTTTGCTCTCTCTGCCCAAACTGTGCAGCGATACTCACTAAATCTTGGGCATTCACCACGCCATCACGATTCACATCTCCGAGCAGTAGTGGTTCCATTGTAGAACTGAGTTCCCACAGGAGCACCGTGCCATCCCAACCTCCACTAGCGAGCGTGGTGCCATCTGAACTGAACGCAATGCTTCTAACCATCCTCGTATATCCAGTGAAGGTCTGCTTAGGCACACCTGTCATAGCATCCCACAGACGGATAGTTCCATCCGTGCTTCCACCCGCGAGTGTGCCACCATCTGGGCTGAACGCAATGCTCCTCAACCTTGCATGCCCGATAAGTGTTCCCTTGTGTTCGCCGGTCGCGGCATCCCACAGACGGATAGTAGTGTCATAACTCCCACTGGCAATTGTCCGTCCATCCGGACTAAATGCAACGCTATAAACCCGATTCGTATGCCCGGTAAGGGTCTGCTTGTGTTGATCCCTGGCCACATCCCACAGTCGAATGGTATCATCATGACTCCCACTGGCGAGCGTCTGTCCATCTGGACTAAATGCAACGCTAGCGACTTGACCCGTATGCCCAGTGAGGGGCTGTTTGTGTGCACCTGTAACGGCATTCCACAGATGGAGGGGGCCGCCCGGCCGATCCCCACCACTGGCAAGCGTTAATCCATCCGGGCTAAACGCTACACTATGGACCGGAGATCTATGCTCGATGAGTATCTGTTTGCGTTCACCCGCGATGACATCCCACAACCAGATAGTAGCATCCACACCAGCGCTTGCGAGTGTGTTCCCATCGGGGCTAAACACAACACTATAGACCTCCGACCCATACCCTGTGAGCGTCCGTCTGTGTTCACCCATGATAACATCCCATAGCTGCACTGTGCTGTCCACATGCCCACTTGCGAGCGTGGTGCCATCCGGGCTGAATGCGACACTCCAAACCTCATTCGTATGTCCTGTAAGGGTCAGTTTATGTTCATCCGTCACAGTATCCCATAGGCGGATAGTTCCATCTGCACCTCCGCTTGCGAGCGTGGTGCCATCCGGGCTAAATGCGATGCCGTAAACCGCACCCCTATGCTCAGTGAGTGCCCCCTTGTGTTCACCCGTGCCAGCATCCCACAAATGGACGGTTCCATCGGGCCAACCCCCACCACTAGCAAGTGTCCGACCATCCGGGCTAAACGCAACACTATAGATAAGAGATGTGTGCTTGTCGAGCGTTTGCTTGCGTTCACCTGTATCGACATCCCAGAGACGGATGGTGTGGTCCGGACTCCCACCAGCGAGGGTTCTCCCGTCCGGGCTGAAGGCAATGCTAAAAAGTGAACTTTTATGCCTGATTGTCCCCTTGTGTTCGCCTGTCACGCTGTCCCACAGCCGGATGGTATCGTCATCACTTCCACTTGCGAGGGTATTCCCGTCCGGGCTGAACGCAACGCTCTTGATTGAATCCGTGTGCCCAATGAGTGAACTCTTGTATTCACCCGTGCCGACATCCCACAGACGGATCTCCCCATGACCCGCACTTGCGAGGGTATTCCCATCCGGGTTGAACGCAACGCTATAGATCTCCCACTCATGACCCCTGAGTGTCCGCTTATGTTTACCCGTGCCAATCTCCCATAGCCGCACCGTGTTGTCATAGCCCCCACTGGCAAGCGTCCGCCCATCCGGGCTGAATGCGACACTTCTGACCAAATCCGTATGTCCTGTAAGTAGGGCAGCCTCTTGATAGGCTCCCGTATCATAGAGCCAAATACCAATACCAGTAGCAACAGCAAGACGAGCACCATCGGGAGAATACGCAATATTACCAGATATCCGTCCTTTACCGAGGCGTGCTTTGGCACCTTCGGGTAAACTCCATCGCGTATAATCTTGAGAAAAGGTGTCTGATAAAAACAGAAGTGTCACAAAGATAAATGTGAGTGTGGAAAATTGCATTGCTTTCATTAGATTCTGTTGGCATCTCCTTTCATTAGGTTCCGTTGATATTTCAACAGAACGGATAGGATCTGACATGAATCGTTGCCGAACGGAAACTCATTTGGTTTATCGGCCATGAGCAATTTAGATGCCACAATTATCTTGAACCGTGTGAAGCATATTATGCAGAAAACTAAGTACTTCGGCAAACCCGCTCTCCGGGCAACGTTGCATCTGTTTTTGAGGTAAGTTATGATTTCAAAGGGAGAGTTGTATTCACAAAGGGAATGTTGAAACTATGCTACACCATCGTCGCAAAAATGCTACGCCGGCATTTGGAATGGGTGAGCGAACTTCAATTGTGTTAAACGGATTATCAATAGGTGTAAGTTAGATAACAACTGGGGTATTATATCTCCGAGAGGCGATGAATTGGGCTACTACGAACGGGCGTTTGTGGTAGCCCAATTCATCGCCCGTCTTGAATATGGGTAAGTGTTTCTGATTTGCACAAATTTTTGGGAGTATGGATCTCCCAGCATCTACGGGACGCTTCGACGCTATTTCCCAGCCGGTTTGTCGTTCTGTAATTTCCTATTATTTTCTCGGACTAGGGCGTGGACCGCGGGTTCAAGGGCGGGTCCCCGCACATCTGACTTGCGAACCACACCTTCGCCATCAATCAGGTACATGTGCGGAATGGCACTGATGCCGTACATCTGCGCCACCTGATTTTTCCAACCATGTCCATCAAAAAACTGAGGCCAAGTAATGCCCTCTTTTTCTAGGTAACCCACCAATGTATTCCGATTCTCATCAAGACTAATGCCAATGATCTGGAAATTGTCATCCTTATATTTCCCGTATACCTGCTTCACGTTGGGCATTTCAGCGATACAGGGTCCACACCAAACCGCCCAGAAGTCAAGCAGAACCACCTTGCCGCGATATTTCTCCAGCGATAGGTCATTGCCGTCGAGATCTTTCACGTTGAAATCAATTGCTTTTTTGCCCACCAGTGCATCCGGTCGACCTCCGTATGAAGGACTTGCCGGGATTTCGCCGGTGCGATTCTCCTGTTCTAGCGCCAGCAACCGATTTGCGGTCTTCGCAGACGCACGCGAACCGTACTTGGGGTGTTCAACCAATTGATGATACGCTGCATCCGCTTTGTCGTGCTGACCGAGCCGGTCATAGGCTAATCCCATCTCTAAAAGAGCGGGCGCGAAATAGGTGGCTTTTGGATAATTTTCCACAAGTTGTTGATAAGCCTTAACCGCCTCCTCAGTATTACCTGCTTTGGTCAGCGCGTTACCAAAGATGTAGTATACCTGATCAATCCGTTTGTATTTCGGGTGCTCCGCGATAAATGCACGTGATTTCTGAATCAGCATATTGAGTCCTGCCGGTTCACTGTCTTTGAGAACCATTTTATGGAGGCGCTTGATCTCTTGATACTTGTAACTGGTCTTGATCGAAGCCGCATCAACGGAAGAGATGCAAAGCGTGGTGAGTACGCAACCAACCACGGCAAATAACAGATATGGGTGGAAGTTATTGTGAGAACGCATGATAATACCTCCTGTTCGGTTTGATTGGAATATGTCCACTCGGTTCCGATGACACAGCGCAACTGCGTCACTGCTATTGAGTGAGCGCTTGCTGATAGGAATAATCCAGCAATAGTTTAATCTCTTCAACCTGTACAACTTGTAAAAACGATTTCACTGCTTCCGGCGTTGACCTATCCTCATCCGCAGCCTGACACCAATCGACAAACCGAAAGGCATCCCAGTTTTCTCTTCCTTCGATTGCGTCAACATAATCTGCGAGCGAGTCCGATTTTATTGAACCTGATTGAAGCAGCGCTAACGCTCGTCCCCGAAGTGCAGGAAAGGTGGGATGAACCCCAACGCGCCTAAACCAGTACTTTCCGTTGCTATAGTCCGGCTCGCGGCGGTGCATAATACCGTGCCAATAGCTACCCGTTCCACTTTCGATCCCCTGCGAGATTGTGTGCGAAGCATCAAGTGCATCGTTCCAGAGCAGCAACCCGCTCTGCATAGCGTATCCCATCGTTGAACCCTTAACGGACTGCCCATCAAAGAGCGTCTCTAGCGACAGACCTTCAATTCGATGCGTAAGTTCGCTGTCCCATTCTTGACTTGGGGCGAGCGGTGGCAGTGGGTCGCGGGTTTCTAGCTTTTGTACAATACTTGCAATTGTCGATGAATACTCTAAGCTCATGAGCCTCTCCTTTTCGTAGTGGTACTACGACTGTGCGCCCCCTTCTGCGATAGCGAGCAATTCCTCGTCCGATAACTCGAGATCGACCGGCTCAGAGAGCGGTTGCGCTACTTTGTATGGTGTCTTCGCATAGATCTCAACAACGTTGTCGTCGGGATCGTAGCAGTAAATAGCAAGGGCAATACCGTGGCTGACAATACTGCGAAAACGTACGCTCTCCTCCTTCAGTCGATGATAAAATTGCTTCAGGGTTGGCAAATCTTCCACGATGAAGGACACCTGTTGAATAACCTTTGCCCCCGCTGGCACGTCCCTGCCCGGGCATAGAGCGACTTCATGATGTTCTTCCTCTGGCTGTGCGCTGAGGAAGGTGATATTACCATCAGGATCCTCGTCGGTAACTGTGAGTCCCAAAATACGCGTGTAAAAATCTTTGGAGCGTTGCAGGTCGGTGCAGTAGATTCCCACATGGCCCAGTTCTTTAACGGCTAACATATTTCTCTCCTCCTGTTCTAAAAACAACGAATTAGCAAGGCAGCACCCCAATAAAATCAGGATTCTGTAGGGAACAACGATCGTTGTTCCTTCTTTGTAACCGGGATTTACATCTATTCACCCGGAACGGATCAATCCAGAATGAACACCTTTAATTTAGCACACCATGCCCAAATAAGTCAACCTGTGCAATTTTTCTCAAAGATTCTCAGTTTTTCGCTGGATCAACTAGATGAAAACTGATATAATCGTGGTTGTGGTCTTTCAATCCAACCAATGAGGAGTTGCAAAAACAATACATGGAAATTTGGGAAATCCCGTTAATTCTCGTTACCGGTGTCTTTGCCGGCTTTCTCAACACCGTTGCTGGCGGTGGTTCACTACTCACCCTACCGGTTCTAATTTTTCTCGGTTTACCTCCGGCAACAGCAAATGGCACCAATAGGGTCGCAGTTTTCTTCCAGAATGCCAGCGGAATTATGGGATTCCGCCGCAAGGGCGTTTCTGATTTTGGCTATAGTACGCTCCTTACCCTCCCTGCGCTTGTCGGAGCATGGCTAGGCGCACAGATTGCCGTTGAAATGGATGAGGTTATCTTTAACCGCGTTCTCGCCGGCATCATGATCGGCGTGCTATTTATAACCCTGTATAATCCGACTAAGAAGTTACAAGATGGACCTGAAGGTTTAAGTTTACTTCGCAACCTTATCGGGAGCGCTGTGTTTTTTTTCGTAGGCGCACGAGGTAACTGGTATACCTACTACGACATAATACGCAAAATCATTGGGATGTTCGTCTTTTTTTTCGTGGGTATCTACGGTGGTTTTATTCAGGCAGGGGCAGGGTTTATTATTATTGCAGCACTGACGCTGACGAACGGTTTCGATCTGGTTCGCACGAATGCTATCAAACTGTTTGTGGTCTTTTTCTACACGATTAGCGCACTGGTTGTTTTCATCATGAGTAAAAATGTGGATTGGTATTTTGGATTGACGCTTGCCGTCGGGAATGCCACAGGCGCTTGGATCGGCAGTCATTGGGCAGTCGAAAAAGGGGATAAGTGGATTCGGATTGTTCTTGTTGTCGCTGTGCTGGCGTTTGCCATTCGACTCGTTTGGAAGACACTTGGATAGGAGGGAATCCCCGGTAGGAAATGCAAATCTGCGTTCTCTACTGTAAGTATAGAACGAACCGATAGCATCGGAACCTACCTCTACGCATTCCCACCATCTTCATCAATTTGTGCCAGCAATTGCTCGACAGCAACATCAAGCTGACTATCTATTCCCTGTGCAGCTTCTCCAAGTGGCCGGTCAACCTGAACGTCAACCGGACGGGCAGTGCCCTCCGTATTTTCACCTTCCAGGGTTGTGACCCGTAACCGGGGTAAACGGAAGACTGTGCCATCAAGTAAACCCCAACCCCAGGTCCAGATGACCGCCCCAGCCGTGGGCATACCGACTACCTTACCAAGTCCCAGCTTTCGGAACCCCTCGCTGAACATCTCTGCATTGCTCCCGGAGTGTTCATTGGTGATCAGGATAACAGGCTGTTCCAAGATCCGATTGCCTGCGAGGTTGGTGTCTGTTGTACTGATTAAGCCACGATAATTCGATTGAGTATAGGCTCTGCGGTGCAAAACATCAAGGATGAAAGGGGCAATATGTCCACCGGGGTTAAATCGGACATCGAGTACCACTCCTTCTCTATCGTGGGTTTCAGTATCGAGGTCAGCGATGAACTGGAGGTAGGCTTCATAAGACATCTCACGGATATGGACATATCCAAGCCGTCCGTCACTCTTTTCGTGAACGTATGTCTCATTCCAGCGCACCCATTCCTTGTAGCGGAGGCGTCGGTGCTGACCGCTGTCAATGGGCTGGACAGTCACCTCCCGGCATCCCTCAAGTTGGGGTTTATCGTTGAGTTTCACGGTCACCCGTTTCCCCTGTTTTCGCTGGAGTTGTTCGGGTAGGTTGATCCCTCGGCTGAGGGGTATCCCATCAACCGCAACCAGATACTCCCCAACCTGTGCGGGTTCTTCTGGAAGCGTTAGCGGAGATTCGGGGAGGATTTCGGAAATTTTGAAGTGACCGTCCCCTTCCAATGTATCTCGATCGAAATCTGCACCGAGAAAGCTATCCGGCGCGCTGCCACTCCGACCCCCGGCACCGAGATGGGAAGCGTTCAATTCACCAACCATGAGATTCAATAGTTCACGAAACTCCTCCTGTGTTTGCACCCCTTCTACAATCGGACGAAACGTCTGGTGTACCTGTTCCCAATCACAGCCATGGAATTGTGGGTCGTAAAATCCGTCTCGAATTAAACGCCACGCTTCGTCGAAGGCTTGCATCTTTTCGAGATGAAAGTTGACCTCGATCTCTGCTCTTGTATCTAACGCCTTCGCATCTCCCTCCTTCGCGCCATCTTCGCCCATCCCCACAGAATGGATGCGTCCGCCATCGGTGTAATAAAACTTTTTGCCATTCGGTATAAAATGCACATTACCTTTTCCGTTAGCAGTCCCTGTCAACTGCTTCGGAAGTTCACCGTACTTATCCTCCTCAAGAGACAGACTCCACAGGTTTTGCTGGCCCGTCATGGCGGCGCGAAAGATGAGCGTTTTGCTGTTGGGACGAATACTTTCAGCAGAAGCATTGAGTTTGAAATCGGTGAGGAAACGGAGTCGGTGTTTAATCCCTTCAAACTCAATCTCAACTGGCTCAATCTTCTTTTTGGGCTTCTTATCCTTTGCTTCTTTACTCTCTCCGTCCTGTTCGTTTTCTGATTCGTCCGAGTTTTCGGTCCCTGAATCGGTCTCTTCTTTTTTACTGGACTCTGCTTCGGGCGGCTGCGGCTTATCCGGCTGTTCCTCCCGAAATAGCCGATCAAAATCTTCTTCCTTGAAAACTGGTTGGATCGGTTTTAGATCTACCCTCGCAATTTGTGACTCACTCCGATACTGACCCGTGTTAAAGATGATAAATTTTCCGTCTGGCGACCAGAGAATATCACCCGTACTAATGTTGCTCAAAAAGGTCAGTTGCTTAGGAATATCCGCTTCAATATGTTGGACATAGAGATTACTAAAAAAATTGGTATCTGTTGCGATAAAGGCTAACCACTGACTATCTGGCGACCACTCAAACTCCGTGGGCTGAGGCACACCTATAAAAGCTTGATCGGTGATGAAAGATTGCTTATCCTCGGTTTCTGTATTCATCAGCCAGATTTCGCCTTCGTTTCCTGTTGTATCGGAATTAAAAGTGGCTTGAATATAAGCAAGCCATTTTCCATCGGGTGAGAACTTTGGCGTGTATTTCTGTTCTGGTGAATCCGTCAGTTGCGTTTCCACCCGTTCTTTGAAGTGGTATTGAAAAACCTCGTTGTGCCCCGTCTGATCCGAAATGTACACGACGCGATCACTTTCTGGGTGCCACCGCAATTGGCTCTCGCGGAAAGGGGTATCTGTAACCTTGAACGAATCCCCTCCCTTTCTGACCTTATCCCCTTTGTCTGACAAATCCGCAAAGACCTCCCCATGAACAATGAAAGCGACCTTCTTGCCATCAGGCGAAAGTTCAAATTCGTTAATACCGGAGATATAGCTATGATGCTGGACCGGATTCGATTTTTCGTCAGTCTGAAGGATAATCTCCACCGGCTCAGACACGCGATTTTCAACGTTCAATCGCCAGATCTGAAAATCGCGTTCAAAGGCGATCCACTTCCCATCTGCGGAAATAGAGGGGCGCAGCACGCGCCCATCGGTAAAGTGAGTGAACTGTTCAGTCTCCGTATCGCCTTCTAGCGTCATATACCAGATGTTTTCCTCACCGTCACGATCGCTCAAGTAGTAAAGCCCGGTGCCGTCAGTGCTCCACATTGGTCTCAGATTTTTGCCAAGATATTGTGTCACGCGACGGTGGTCATTTGCCCCAACTGCCTCACTAACTATCCAGATGTCAGAATGCCCAGAGGGATGCTGTCCGCGCCGCCACCATTGAGATCCATTATTGTTAAAAGCCAAAGTCTTCCCATCGGGTGAAATTGCTAAATTGTAGTGCGTCTCCCGTGGATCACCCGCAACTTGGATCGGTGTGCACCCATCAATATGAATCTTATAACTCGCCCCTCGAATTCCATCATAATCGGAGGTAAAGTAGAGCCATTGCCCATCGGGGGACCAGCATGCTGGCGGGATAGATTCGTCGTGATAAGTCAGACGTTTCGGTGGTTGGCTTGATTGGAGAGAGATGGTGTAGATATTTCCACCACCTGTACGCTGAGATGCAAACGCCAACTGTGTTCCGTCGGGAGAAAAGATTGGATGAGAATCATTGTTGGCGTGAGACGTTATGCGGCTAGCCTCTCCGCCGCCTGCGGGTACAATCCAGACATCTCCGGCGTAGCAGAAGGCAATTTTGCTGCCGTCCGGAGAGAGGGAGGGCTGCCGTAAATACGGGAGATTTCCGTTTTCGGCTTTTTCATCGGATTTCATTGATCTGCTTTCTTCTTCTGTCTAGGAGGATCCTATTTTTAGGTGGGACTGATTGTGAAAATAGCTCACTCAAAATCTCGCTTCATAACCAGATATTTTTTCACCGCATCGGGATTTAGAGTGTATCCTAGTCCAGGGCGATCCGGCACTAGAAAACAGCCATCTTCAAATGGGAAATCCTCGTTGACTAGGGTGTTTTCCCAAGCCATGGGTCCAACCATATCGTAAGGCTGTGTCAGATGGGGCATGCAAGCAGCTACATGCAATCCCATAGCTGCGCCCGGTCCGTACGCCACCGTTTGCGACCAACCACCCATACCCAACTCATGAGCGAGGCGTGATTGACTAATCGCTTCAAAGGCAGTCGAACCTCCAACAATCGCATAATCTAGTGCCTCCGCCTGAAACCGCTGGATCATATCCTCACCGTTATAGACGTGGTCCCCCACAGGAAGGCGGATAGTTTGCCGCAGACGACGCCATTCAGAGAAGGTGCCACCTGCAGCGCGTTTAGTTATCGGACTCTCCAGACTATCCATCTGATGCCCCTGTAGACGGTGGGCAAGCTCTTGAGCCACCCAAACCTCCTCAAGGCGCCAACGGATATCAGGGCGCACTGCCATATTCGGCAGGACCTTGTGGATGGCTTCGACGCGATCGGTGACATAGCGGATGCGTTCTTCTGGTGTCGTTTCTCTGCTCGTGATGCACTTCATCTTATAGGCACGAAAACCGTGTTCCCATCCCCACTGGGCATCCTCTGCTGTATGCTGCGGCGTCTTGTAGCCGGTACATTGGGTGACATAGATACGATCCCGGAGTCTACCACCAAGCAAACTCCAGATCGGGACACCGAGCGCCTGACCACGCAGATCAAGTATCGCCTGTTCAAAAGCACCCACCATTGGTGTCGTCAGATTGGCAAGGTTGACCTCCGAAACATCCTGACCCAGCCATCCGTTCAGCGTTTCCTCCATAGTTTCCGTCGGCGTGCCACGCCCTATCTGCGTGAGCCCTATCAGTCCTTCGCTAGTTTCGACTTCAGCGATGCCGTGCTCTGACCGTTGATGCGTTGGCTGACCATAAAAGTCATCAGACCACCACCATTTTCGTTCAGGAACGTTGACGATATAAAGTTTAATACGGGTGATTTTCATAACTGGCGGTGTCCTCCGTTGTTTCAAAGACTACAGTGAATTAGAAAAATAGGTAGACATTTGCCAATAACTCCGACTTTCGCGAAGTTGCCAAAGTCCCCCTGATAAGTGCTTGCATCCCGATTTATCGGGGGAGGGATTTAGGGGGTGCGCTGTTCATAGGGAGCGTCTAAGTAATTCTAGAATCTACCACAACTGTTAACCTTTTCATCGACTGATTGGTTCCAAGCCATGCTCCCAATCGCAGTCGAGGCAAAAACTTATCCCCTGTGCGAGATGCTGGATCTTACCACCACAGACCGGACAGGTCGTGAGTTCCGAAGTAACAGACGGTAAGGACGGCGATTCGTCTTCCTTCCGATGCCCGATTCGGAGGTGTGTACATTCGTAGACATGCCCATTGCATTCGGGGCAACGGTAGAAGAAATTGGAGTGTAATCCAGTAATGTCTGGCGGAATGATGCAATCTAACTCGTAAATAACTGTATTATCACGGATAAGTCGCGCTTTCCCTGAATTCTCAATAGCGATTGCGTCTACTTCATCAAGATTTGGCTCTAATTGTACAATGAGTTCATCAATCCGATAAGCAGCGACCGCCCATGGCAGTTCTGTTACCCCAAAGATGATACTCGTCCGCTGCGGCGCAAGCCGTTCAAAAATATGGTTGCCAGCGAGTATCTTCACCGGAACAAAACCATCTTGAAAAGTAAAATAAGGATTCGCCGTATCTAGGTCATTCATGATTCGTACCGCCCAACTCTTGAACTTCAGTTGGCAGATTCACCTACATCACAGAAATATGCAGCTTGACTCGTTTCTTTTCCTCAGTTGCCCCTCACGCTTTGCAATTCAGAGGGATAGCTTACGCATCAACGACACTGTTTTTCAGGACGCCAATCCCTTCAAGCTCTACCTCTACCACATCCCCAGCTCTTAAGGCAGAGGTTGTTCCGGGAGTTCCGGTGAAGATAACATCTCCCGGTTCAAGCGTCATCGCCTGCGACACGAAACTGACAACCGCTTCCACAGGGAAAATCAGATCGGCAGTGGTCTGCGATTGCACAACCTCGCCGTTGATTCGCGTTTCCAATTGGAGTGCATTGTAGTTGAGACCGGTCACAAGGGCAGGACCGACGGGACCAAATGTATCGGAGGCTTTTGCACGCCACCATTGCATGTCGTTGCTTTGCCATGTCCGTGCACTTACATCGTTACCGCAGGTAACACCTAAGATGTTCGCAGCAGCTTCTTCGGGGGTTGCCCCTTTCGTGCGGTTCTTAATGACGACGACCAATTCACCCTCGGCGTGAACGTTATCGTCACCAGCCGGTAGCACAATGTTGCCCTCTGGATCGTTTAGGCAAGTAGGGGTCTTGATGAAGATCTCTGGATTCGCCGGTTCCGGTGCACCGTCGAGATGGCTTCTATAGTTCAGCCCAACCGCCAGAACTTTTCCCGGCGTGACCGGCGCAAGCAGTTCTATATCCCCCAATGCAACCGTATTCCCGGTTTCGCCATATCTAGTGATTGGATCGCCATCTATCTCGCTAATGGTGTCGCCCGATAGCGTCCCGTAACTTACATTTCCATTAGATTGGTATCGAACAAATTTCATAAAATCCTCCGGCAACTTCTCCGTAAATGGTAACGGGTGTTTGAATTAATAAGGATAAATTTCCTTGTAGATAGCGAACAATTTATCTTAATTCAGTGATATTGTCAAGTGATAATTGACAGCCACCCATGATAAAGTGTTGCTAAAGTTAAGCAAAGTGTGCTAAAGTTAGGAGCAGCAATTTTAAGACTTACTATGCACTTTAGACACTTTAATTTCTACTCATTCATAAAGGAGAACTCATGCCATACGAACAATTGCTTCCTACGACAGTAATCGGTTCCCACGCGATGCCGGGTTGGTTTTGGACAGCGATGGAGGCAGAAAAACGCGGCGAGTATGGACCAACCGACATAAAAGAGGTTTATGATGACGCTGTCCGGCTAGCAATCTTGGATCAGAAGGAAGCCGGCATCGACACTATCACGGACGGTGAAATGCGCCGCTGGTATTTCGTACAAACCTTCTACGGACGGATGGAGGGATTAATTGAACGCCCTGTCCTCCGCCAAACCGGACTGTATGCGTACGATAGCGTCCCACGTTACAATCTAGAGGATCGGGTAAGTATCCCGACAGGGTTGGGGATTGTGGAAGAATTCCAGTTCCTGAAAGCAAATGCCGGCGAAGAACAACGGATTAAGGCGTGTTGTCCAGGTCCCCTGACGCTGACCATGCACATCCAAATCCGGGATGGCGACCCGTATAAAGACCGTGTCGAACTTGGCTGGGAATTCGCTGAAGTTATCAACCAAGAATTGAAAGCCCTTGAGGAAGAAGGGTGTACCGAGGTCCAGCTTGACGAGCCGAGTTTTGGCATCATTCCCGGCAAACTTGAAGATTGGGTGGCACTGCTCAATCACGCACTTGATGGAGTCTCGGTGCGAAAGAACCTGCACATCTGCTTCGGCAATTTGGGGTCACGTCCTCGCGGCAAACGTCGGTATGACTGGATGTTCCCGGCGTTATTGGATATGAATGTCGATTGTCTGTCAATGGAGTTTGCCAACCGCGAAATGATCGAGCACGACATCTACAGTAGATTTGAGGGACAGTTCGACTTTATGGCGGGTGTTGTGGACATCAAGAGTTTTTGGCAAGAACCGCCTGAAGAGATCGCCGACCGCATCCGCCAAGTGTTGCAGCACTGTCCGCCCGAACGATTGAGTATTTCGCCCGACTGTGGCTTCTTTCAACTTCCACGCTGGATATGCTGTTTGAAACTGAAAAATCTTGTCGTCGGAACGCGTATCGTCCGTGCTGAACTAGAAGGCAAATAGTAGCAAAATAAAACCGTTGGAAAAAGGGACTATGAAACTCTCTCTAAACAAGAATCGGGATCTACGACATATCCTCCTCTCCGCTTCACGTTTCACGCTTCATGTTTTACTCCTCGTCTACCTCCCCATCGCCAACTCCCAACAAACTGTCGATGAAATCGTCTCGGCTGCAATACGTCACCAGAACCTTGGATTAGCCTATCTCGAAGAATCCCAACCACATCAAGCGATTGAACAGTTTCAGGGGTTGATCAATCTAGCACCCAATGAATCGATCGGTTACGGCAACCTCGCCGTTGCACATCTACGCCTCAAGCAGCGTGAGGAAGCGGAAGCGTGGGTCAAGCGTGGGCTTGAAGTTGAGCCGATGGACAGCCAGTTACATTTCATTTTGGCGGAAATCTATCAATCGCAGAGCAGGACCGCGGAAGCGATTGCGGCAATTCAGGAAGCCGTGAAACTTGCGCCTGACGACCTTGAAACGCGATATAAACTGACACGCCACTATCTGAGTCAGCGGAATAACTCAGACGCGACGGATGAGGCGATTTTCCATCTGCGGGAATTGCGCGAGCGAACCCCAGCGAATGTAGTCGTGCTGCTCAAGCTAGCGAACGTGCTTTTACGGCGAGAACAGGTTGAGGAAGCAAAGCGAATCTGTATGGAGTTGAACGCGCTGCTGTGGGATGCCGATGAAGAATTTCTGAAATATCTGAAACAGGGATTGCTTTTGATAGACCAAGACGATATCAAAGGAGCCGCCCGATATATTCAGATTTTTGAAAACGTTCAAAAGCGAAGTCCCCGCTATCAACAGGGAATTGGAGAGTTAGTGACGAACATCTTGGGGCATCCGATCGAGAGTTTCAGTGCCGGGTTCAAAGCACGGATCAAAGCGAAACAGACACCGCCAATCGGGACCAACTTTGTCGATGTAACTCAGGAGGTCGGGCTTGGCAACCTGAAGGAAAGGCGTTCCAAAATTCTGCTGACAGACTATGATAACGACAGCGATCTCGACCTGTATACCACCCCTACTGTTTTAGGCGCTGACTCCAATCTCTTTCGGAATGAAAGCGGAAAATTTGTCCCTACTGCTACAGTCGGACATCGTGGAGACACCGCCGCATTTGCTGATTTAGACAAGGATGGCGATCCAGATCTCTATCTGTCCGGAGACGAGGGAAGCACTCTCCTTCTCAACGATGGAGCAGGTAACTTCACCGAGATGGCGGACTTCGACGGGTTCCAATCAGATCAGACTTCAAAAAATCAAGGTAGAAGACCACATTTGTTCGTTGATCACGACCATGATGGCGATCTAGATCTGTTCACAACAAGCAACCGAGTGGAGATGTACCGCAACAGTAGGGATGGCGTCTTCAGCGATGTTGGTGATCAAACTTTCATCCCATCGGAACGCTCCGGCGCACGGGACGCAGGGCTTGGCGATTTTGACGATGATGGCGATATTGACTTGTTAATCGTAAATGACGGGAAGGGCTGTACGCTCTACACCAACCTACGTCAGGGAAAGCTGCAGGCATTGACCGATGAAATAGGTATCTCCCAAAACCACCTTTTCACGGCGGTCGCGATCGGGGACTACGACAACGATGGCGATATTGACCTATTTCTATCAACCGATGGCGAAACACCGCATCAACTCTATCGCAACCGCGGCGATGGCACCTTTGCCCCTGATGTGCGTTCGTTTGATACAGCTCTTAACGCTGCAAAGGGTGTGGACGGTTCAGATACCCATTTCCTCGATTACGACAACGACGGTTTTTTGGATCTATGGCTTATCGGCATACCGAAAGAGGGGGACGGCCGTGGCGTTTTTCTGTTTCGGAACGATGGGACGGGACATTTCACCGATGCCTCAAATCTCCTGCCTGAAGCGATTCAGAGTGGAAGTAATGGCACCACTAGCGATTATGACAACGACGGAGATCTTGACCTTTTCCTAATTGATTCCGATGGCAAGGTAGTCGCACTGCGCAACGAGGGTGGCGACCAAAACAGTTGGCTGCAAGTGAAATTAGAGGGTGTCAACGCCGGCAACAATAAGAACAACATTGACGGCATCGGCGCAAAAGTGGAACTCAAGGCAGGCGAACTATACCAGATGAAATATGTGACTGACCCGATAACGCATTTCGGTTTGGGGAAAGAGAAGCAAGCAGATGTGCTACGGGTTGTCTGGACAAACGGCGTTCCACAAAACGTCATCACCCCCAAATCAAACCAGCGCATCCTTGAAAAGCAGGTGTTAAAGGGATCATGTCCATTCCTCTACGTCTATGACGGTGGTGGTTATCAGTTTGTAACAGACCTCCTGTGGCGCAGTCCGCTTGGGATGGTCACACCAATGGGATTTCTCGCGGCTGCCGAAACCGCAGATTACGTCAAAATTTCCGGCGACCTCATGAAACCAAAAGCGGGTGTCTACTCGCTTCAGATTACGGAGGAGCTATGGGAGACCGCCTACTTCGATATGGTCAAGCTGCTTGCCGTAGACCACCCTGAAGGCACCCAAATCTTCGTTGATGAAAAATACACCCCACCGCCGTTTCCAGAGTTCAAAATCTACACAACGAAAGAGATTCATCGTCCGCACATAGCACTCGACCATAATGGATACGATGTCTCCGACGCACTTAAAACTGTCGATTATCACTACGCGATTGAACACGAACCGGGGGTGTTCCAAGGAGTCGTTGAAACCCACTTCATCGTTCTCGATTTGGGGGATGTATCTGATGGTTCGGAACTTACTCTGTTCCTCACTGGTTGGATCTTCCCAACAGATACTAGCATCAACCTTGCACTCTCACAGAATCCATCAATTAACCCGCACTTTCCTTACCTACAAGTGCGTGATAAGGATGGACAGTGGCAGACAGTCATCGATCCCATTGGCATACCTGCGGGAAAAAACAAAACCATTTGCATCGACCTGACGGGCAAATTTCTTTCGACGGATCGCCAAGTAAAAGTCGTGACCAATATGCAGATTTACTGGGATGCAGCGTTCTTCTCTATCGATGGAGAGGACGTGCCGACCCGTACCACGGAGCTATCTCCGAACCACACAGATCTTCACTACCGCGGCTTTTCTAAGATGTATCGTCCAACTCCCCACGCACCGCATCTGTTTGATTACAATGAAATTACAACGGCAAAGCAGTGGCGTGATTTGGCCGGTCACTATACCCGGTACGGAGAAGTAACATCGTTGCTGGAGGAGATTGACGATATGTATGTCATCTTGAACGCCGGGGACGAGATGACCGTCGAATTTGATGCAGCCGGATTGCCTCCGTTGGAACCGGGCTGGGAGCGGGATTTTATCCTCTACAGTGATGGATGGGACAAAGACGGCGACATCAATACCCTGTCTTCGCAAACAGTTGGACCACTGCCATTCCACGACATGTCCGCCTATCCGTATCCCGATGCAGAAAAATACCCACAGACCTCAAAACACCTTCGCTATCAATTGGAATACAATGCACGCCGCGTCACACATGAACTGCCACATTTTTAAGTCAAATCAACAGAAATTGTAGATCGAGATTCATATCTCAACGAAACACTGAAGCCATTAAAGAGGTACTCACACGAGGTATTGAAAAATGGACGCCAAAGCACTTGTCAGTGACGAAAATCAGAACTTTAGCTACGCTGATGTAACCCTGTCAGATCCAGGACGGGAACATATTTTAATACGGGCGTTGTACAGCGGGGTTAGCATTGGGACGGAGTTCGCCCTAATCCGTAACAAGATTTCTACTTGGGGACAGTATCCAATATGCACCGGCTATCAAGGGGTCGGTGTTATTGAGCATGTTGGCGAGAAGGTCGATACGTTCAAGGTCGGCGATAAGATCTATTACCGCGATAACCGGGAGGGGATGCATCTGTCCGATGGGCAGGAGGTTTCAGCCGCAGCCGGCGTTCATTGCTCTGCCGCCGTCGTCAATCCACAAACGACGCACGGCTTGGAACTACTGCCCGAAGGTGTCCCTGACGACGCTGCGAGCCTGTTTGTGATGCCAGCAGTCGGCTTGAACGGCGTCGATACGGCAAACCCTCGGATGGGAGATGTCGTTGCGGTCTACGGCGCTGGATTGGTCGGATTGGGAGTTATGGCTGCGTGTAGCCATCGGGGCTGTGTTGTCGTTGCCATCGACCTTGAGCAGAACAGGCTGGCGGTCGCGCAAAAACTCGGCGCGGATTATCTCATCAACAGCTCCACCCAGAACGTGGTGGAGGAACTACAAAAGGTTGCACCTGAAGGTGCCGATGTCGTCTTTGAATCCACCGGTGTGCCTGCCTGTGTTGATCCGGCAATTGAACTGTGCAAGCGGCACGGCAAGTTTGTGTATCAGGGACATTACGGCACGGAACCGCTCTCCTACCAATTTGCACCGCCCCACGGCAAACGACTGACAATGTTCTATCCGTGTGACGACGGCTTCGCTCCTTGCCGACGTGCTGTCCTCAAGAACATGGCAACAGGCGTCCTGCCATGGCACCATACAATCACACATCGCGTCGAATCGGAAGAATCACCCGCCTTTTACGACGCTATCAACAAAGATAACGCTAAAGATGTAGTCGGTGCGGTCATACGATGGTCGGACGGTTGATTGTTGGCCCCCACGGATAAATTCGGAAGGAGGAACGCAGAATGAGCGGAATACTAATCACCGGCACTAGCGGATTTATCGGGCGTGCACTCGCCGAATCAATGGTAAAAAATCACGAAGTCTTCTGCATATCTAGGCAGCCGACAGAAGTGGAAGCCGTGACAGCGATTCAAGGGGATTTTACCTCGCCCGACGACCTGCAAAAAATAAACCCAAACCAAATTGATGTCGTGGTGCATCTCGCAGCGGTAACGGGCGGCGGGAGTGAGGAGGAACAACTTCGGGTCAATGTTATGGGATCATACCAACTCGTGCGATACTTCCTAGATGGCGGCTGCAAGAAGTTTGTGCTCGCTAGTTCAATCGCGGCGGTCGGATTTCAGTCTCCCCTGTTCAGACCGTTGCAGCTGCCGATGCCCGACGAACACCCATGTCTCGATCGGATAGGGTACGGCTTCTCAAAATATCTGATGGAGGAGGTCTCACGCTATCTGGCACGTCAGAATGAGGATCTAGACTTCATTAATATCCGCCTAGCGAGTATCGCCCCCGATGACCGTGAATTGACACCCAAGAAGGTAGGACCGGTAGGGCAGTGGGCGATGGGATCGATCTCGTACATGTACCTCAGCGATACGGTTCGCTGTCTCACACTCGCCGCCGAAGCCTCGCATAAACCGGGCGTTCGCATCCTGAACGCAGTGGGCACCCAAGCCTGCGCCGAGGATACCGTCCCCGAAATTATCCGTGGCTGGTATGGCGCGGATGCCGATCAGATAGATCTCTCCCACTATACACGCCCCGGACATGAACGAGATCCCGTATACGAAATCCACCGAATCGAGAAAGAGTTGGGCTTTGTCCCTGAACGGAGTGTCCTTGGAAATGAGGAATAATGCGTAACGCGTGATGCGTAAGAAAAGCCGTCTTGAGTCCGTTGAATGCGTAGGGGTTGGGTTTCCCAACCCGTTGAGTGGGGAAACCTTACCCCTAGCACAAATACCAACACCCTCTAGCCCCCGGTTACCACAATTAACGTTGCCAGCGGTAGCGCACAGCGTCCTTCCCTGCCATTAACGCAAACTCCCACCGTTGACACCACGTCTCATAATCGGTCTGCAACGCATCTGGACGGAATTTGCTACGCATGAGGAACGTCGGATAGAACGGACGGCCCGATGGCATATAGACATCATGATAGCGCAGGTCAAAACTCCAACGGACCTCGTCCGACTCGTTGGGGAGCGCATGATGCAGCGTGTAGTTGTGGAATAGGATCAGCCCACCTGCCGGTACGGGCAGCGGCTTAGACTGGATGGGTGGACGTTCTTCCGGAGGAATGTCCAATGCGGGAGAATACGCATGTTGCCGGAGACCATACTTATGGCTGCCGGGCAGCACCGCCAGACAACCGTTCTCCAACGTCGCGTCCACGACAGGAACCCAGACGGTCAACATAAAGTAGGGATCGGTTTCGGGCCAACACACGCCGATATCTTGATGGAAATGGGTCGGATGCCCGCCGGTCGCACGATGCGGCATAACCGCCCGAATGTGCTGGATAGGATTACACACAATCTCCGAACCGCAGAGCGATTCCGCTACGTCCAAAATCTTCGGGTTCTTCAGGAAGTTGAAGGTCGCCTCGCCGCGTGCCTGCATAATGTCCAGATTAGTAGCAACTTCTGGAACCTCCTTCGCCAGCAGCAGCAACCGCCGCGTAAACGGTTCGTCCTCATGCAGCGAACTCACCTTTCCTTCGGCGTACAGCTTCTGTGCGCGCTCGTCAATAATCTCGGAATACTCATCAATGACCGGCTGCAGGTCGCTCGCATCCAGTACATTTTCCAATCGTAAATAACCGTCCTCGTGGAACGAGGAAATTTGAGCCTCTGTCAAGTGCATAGTGGTTATCTCCTTGTGATTTATGGTGAATTAGAAAAATAAGTAAATATTTACCAATAACTCCGACCTTCGCGAAGTTTCCAAAGTCCCCCTGAACCCCTCTGATAAGAGGGGAAAGACAAGGGGAGAAGATCCCCTCTTATCTTCTCCCCTTGTCAGGGGAGTTGGGGGATTTAGGGGGTTGGCTGTGCATTGAGAGTGTCTAAGTAATTCTAAAATCTACTATAGTAATCGGCTCGGAGGCTTGTAATAACCCCCGCCCATTCAAGACTTGTTACCGAAAAACTGCTGAACAGAAACTACGCTTGTGAGGCAGACAACAACGCCTTTTCAACAGCAATAGGCACTTGCATCAGGTGAAAGCGGCTCGCCGTATAGGCATAGTCTTCCCCACTTTCATCTATAACGCGAATGTACCCATGAGCCACCGCGTCATCATCAGGGATCACACGATACAATTTCCCTACCTCAAGAGAAGCAGGGTATCCTTCATTCTTGAGACATAGACCAAATTGCGGTAATTGGTTTTCTTTTTTATTCATCGTTAATCAAGAAACGGGAGTTTAAGTTTGAATCCTGTCTTTATATCGACTCATAATAAACGATTCCCTTTAGGAGTTACGCAGTTCACTTTGTAGTAGCGCGATGCATTGCGTGTCAAGACAGGCAATAAATCGCCCGACCACTAACTTGAAGCCTTAACTGTAGTTGCCCGATTCATCGGGCATTAGGAGCAATGTCTAGCGACGATGAACCACCAAACTACAAGGCTTTGAGCATTCAAGTGCGTAAGTCCATCCCTTAATGAATTATCAAAAGCCTAATGTTATACATCAGGTGCAGCTGGAAACGACGAAAGTGTGAATGCTGTAGGCAAACAGCTTAATGCCTTGGTTATGCCTTTTGACTGATAGTTAGTACGTGTCACAATGTAGCCAGTCTAGGTCCGTGGTGAGGCCCTCAAGACTGGGAAATAGCGTCTCACGACTGATACCGTACTTATACAAAAGTTTCTTCATTTTGCGGCGCGCTTGCTTTTTAATGACGAGTTTGACGAGCTGCTGGGATTTAAATGGTTTTGTAGGATCAGGATGAACTGTAAACAGACCTCTCTGCGCTACAATATGGGGACTAATATGCGGTGGCCGATATCTCAGTACTTTGTTTATACAAAATGGGTTAGAGATCGTTTCAGGGTCTACCGTGTCAGTTCCTGAGTACATGTAAATAGCACTGTCTCCACTATGTTCCTTCTCAACAGCAAAATATGCGGCCACCAAAGGATTGGCGCTCCAATCAAGTAACCTTGTTGGTAGCCCATGATGCTGTGCCAAAGCTAGCCATTCCCAATCCTTTGTCGGGATAAACAAGGTCAAATAAGGGAGGGCAGCCTCTTTGAACAAACGAAACATCCTTCGCTCGTTAATATGCAAAGGCTGATCTCCAAGTGGTCCAAATCGTCGTCGGCCTATTGATGGAATAAGTTGATGCTCATTACTGTCAGTTATTCCACGAAAGATTGTGCTCATACTTGGTTCTAGACTAGCAACGTAGGAATGTAAGTCTTCCAAAGAGGAGATGATTTGTCTTTGTTGCATCGCTTTATTCAATAACTCATTTGTTGGTTAGTCGTATAAAAACTTAGTTCAGTTGTAGCAAGGGTTTAGGCAAACACTTACAACAAACCAAAATCCGCTGCAACCCCAAAAGAACATTCATAAAATCGCACCTTCCGCTGTCAACCGTAACCATAAGTTAGGTATCAGTACTATTCTATGGCAGACATTGACTGGACTTTTATCAGTTCATAAGTGAAGTACCGTGATCTGATCAGAACGCAAACCAACTGATTAATAAGTGCGTCCGTCATGGTCACTAAATTCCACTTCAAACGCTTTGCCGTCTGCAAGAATTTCAACCGCTGTGCCGACTTGCTCTTACCTATGGATCGCCCTCTGACGCTCTGCCGCAACAATTTGTTAAAAGACGTTTTTTATTAGCCAATTTGCGCCATCAATAAGTTCGGCAATCTGTTCTTTTGTTGGCTCTACCTCCTTTTTGTGCGAGCAAATGTTACGAATATCTGCCAGATATCCGATTTTTCGCCAAGTTGGTGTATCAATCAGGTTTTCCGATTTTAGCAGTTGACTGAGGTCACTAATAGTAGGGCTTTTCTTTCTAATCTTTAATCCATGGTTACTAGCAACCTTTTGTAGGTGATGTTCAACGACTACCCCTGCTAATGCCCCTGCTGCCCTAAGATTAACCTTCATTAACTGGTGAGCTGTTTCAAGTTCAGCATCCTGCAACTCCGAAAGCAGCTGGACGTCAATAGATTCCAGAATGGTTTCAATGTTTTTCACCACTGAGCGTAGAATATTCAACTGGTTTCTGAAACATACCGCCACTCGGTCCCTAGCGTCGAAGTTAGGATAATTGACGCGATTTGGAACGATTTCTTTCATGTAATCCTGAATTACGTAGGTTCCATACCCAAGTTCTTTTCGCTTTGGATCGATTTCGTAATAAGATATGAATTCAGCATAACGTTCATTGGCTAGAGTTCGGATTACTCGGCTTGCAGATGTGTACCATTCTTGATATTCTACGTAAAAATTTTGCTCTTTGTCTTTGTTGAAAAATTTTAGACCAATCTCTAGTCCATCAGTATGCAACTCCACTAGTTCTTTTCTTATCGACTCTTTAGTATCCATTGATGACTTTCTCACTCTTGATTATTCCCAACTTTCCAGTTGAAACAACCCGAAAAACCTGATAAAATTTAAGGTCAACGGTTTAATTATACAACCCCTTCCAAACCCTTGTCAAATCCAAAAACTACGGTCAAAAGAAAGCCCCAGCCATGCGCCTCTCGACAAAACTCCTACTTCTCGGTTTCCTAGTCCTGCTGATTAACAGCGCGTACCTAATCAGCTTCGGTGAACCGACCCTATTCTACATCGGGAACGTCCTGATTCACATCGTCCTCGGTGTCGCGCTGATCGTACCATTCATTGTCTATGTGTGCAAGTGTTTCGATAGCATGTCGATCGTCGGCAAAGGCGGGGTGATTTCTCTAGGAATCGGGCTAATTTCCGGTGTGTACCTGATGTTCGTCGGTGCCACCACCCCCAACCGCTGGCTGCTCGTGGTCCACATTGTCACGGTGACCCTCGGCACGATTCTATTTGTCGGACATCTGCTGATTTTGGGGCGACGAGCAGAAACCGAGTTTTCACGCAGAGCGGCGCAAGTCACCGGATTCGTTCTCCTCATCAGCCTGCTGTTTCCCGTCGGGGCAAGGCTGATTCAACACTATCGACCCAACCCGGACTATCTCGTAAAAAACCCCCTCTCTCCCCCAACCAGTATGTACGAGGAAGGCGGCGGCACCGATGGTCCCTTCTTTCCTGCTTCCGTCGAAACCTATACCGGCGATCTGATCCCCACCGATTTCTTTCTGACCTCCCAAACCTGTGCCGAGAGCGGATGCCACCCGGACATCTACAAACAGTGGAACGAATCGGCACACCACTTCGCCTCCTTCAACAATCAGTGGTATCGCAAATCGGTGATGTATATGCAGGACGTCAACGGGATCCAACCGTCCAAATGGTGTGGTGGGTGTCACGACCCCGCCATCCTGCTCAACGGCGTGATGGATCGCCCCATTCGGGAGAATCTGCATACACCCGCCGCCCAAGCCGGACTCGCGTGTACGGCGTGCCACTCAATGGAGCAGGTCAAAGATACAATGGGCAACAGCGGATATGTCATCAAGTACCCGCCCCTACATGAAATGGCTGCCAGCGAAAATTCCGCGATTCGCAAACTCCACAATTACCTTATCCGATTGGATCCCGAGCCCCATAAAAAGAGTTTCCTCAAGCCGTTCCACCGTCAGAACACCGCGGAGTTTTGCTCCACCTGTCACAAAGTACACCTTGATGTGCCGGTCAACAATTTCCGCTGGTTCCGCGGCTTTGACGATTACGATCAGTGGCAGATGAGTGGCGTCTCCCATCAGGGGGCATTGTCTTTCTACTACCCCGAAGAACCGAAGAAATGCGTTGACTGCCACATGCCGCTGGTTCCCTCAAAAGACGCGGCGAATATCGACGGCAAGGTGCACAGCCATCGTTTTCCCGCAGCGAACACAGCGCTACCTTTCGTAAACAAGCACCACGAACAACTCAAAACGACGATCGACTTCCTCCAGAACAATCAGGTGAGCGTCGATATCTTCGCGCTAAGTCCCGCGACACCGATCCAATCCCAATCCCATGGAGGTGTTAGCACCTCCCGCCCCAACTCTCAACTCCGCGCCTTTAGTATGATGGAGGGCGGAAGTCAGGGACACGCTATCGGCACAGTCACGGACATAACGAAGCTTGTCGCACCCATTAACGACTCCAACGCAACGGTTCAGCGTGGCGAGGAGGTTCGGGTCGATGTGGTTGTGCGCACAAGGAACGTGGGGCACCGATTCCCCGCCGGCACAATTGATGCCTTCGACATCTGGCTGGAGTTGAAGGCGACGGACGAGAACGGGAAGGTTATTTTCTGGAGTGGGCAAATCGAAGCGGAAGATGGCAACGGACCCGTTGATCCGGGTGCACACTTTTATCGGGCGTATATGCTAGACGAACACGGAAACCTTATCAATAAACGCAACGCTTGGGCGGCGCGAACTGTCCTCTATGCAAACACTATTCCGCCCGGTGCTGCGGATACCGTTCACTATCGGCTCTTCATTCCACCGGACTGCGGGAACGAGATCCACCTACACGCAAAGCTGAATTATCGCAAATTCAACTGGTGGCATACACAGTGGGCTTATGCAGGCGTGCGGGATCCAGAGGACACCGATTTTCAGGTCGATAAAGGTTATGACGACGGACGTTGGGTCTTCACAGGGGACACATCGGATGTCGCCGGGCAGATCAAGGCGATTCCCAATCTGCCAATCGTCCCCATGGCAGAGGATAAGGCAATCTTACGGGTGACGGATCAGGATGAATCAAGCGAGCTGGTAATCGGGGGGTCAAGCGAAAATCTCCAATCAAACCACCGTGAGCGTTGGAACGACTACGGCATCGGGCTATTCCTTCAGGGCGATCTCAAAGGTGCGGAAGCGGTGTTCCAGAGAGTCACCGAGATTGAACCTGACTATATGGATGGCTGGGTCAACGTCGCACGATGTCGCATTGAGGAGGGCAATATGACAGGCGCTCAAGAGATGCTTGAAAAGGCGATGATCCTCCAGAAAGCACTTCCCCCCGATAACCCGCACCGGGCGAAGGTGCACTACTTCTACGCATTGGTCCAGAAGGCGTACGGAGAATATGACAACGCACTCGAACACCTGCGGACCGCAGCACTCCAATTTCCGCGAGATCGGCGGGTTCTGAATGAGATCGGCAGGCTGCTCTACCTACAGCGAAAATATGAGGAGGCCCTCGCAGAATTTCAGAAAACATTGGCGGTTGATCCAGAGGATCTGGACGCCCATTACAACATGATGCTCTGCTATCGTGCGCTCAAAAATGAGGTAATGGCAGCGAAAGAGCAGAAACTGTATCTGCGGTTTAAGGCAGATGAATCTGTCGACGCCATCACCGGCATCACCCGTCGCGCTGACCCGTACGCGAATATCGAACGTCAACGCATCCATGAACACACTTCTGCATTAGATAGACCAAAATGAGAAAATCACCGCTCGCAGTGGATTGGCAAATCCACTGCACACGCGCAAAGCAACTTGTGCCTGCGCGTCTTTAGCCTTTTTTTATCTGTGGAGATTCGCGTTAATTCGCGGATGTTTTAATACTTTTATTTAACCCCAACAAAGGAGATAATCAACAATGGCTTACACACTCGAAGACGAATTTGGAGACATCATTGGCAAGGCAAGGCGTGGGAACGGTCTGAGCGTGGGCGAAGTTGCTGCCAGTGCAGGCATCACGGAGGCACAACTGTCCCAGATGGAAGACTACACGCTGAAACCAACAGAGGACCAAGTCCACAAAATCGCAGAATGCCTCAATCTAAACGGCACACGGTTGGCAGACATTGCAATGGAACGCTGGGGACCCGAACCGGTCCCATCGGACTACGATGACGCATTGGAAGTTGTTACCATCACGGCAGATGTCGGTGGATGGCCCGTCCATGCCTACCTACTGGTGTGCAAAGCGACCAATGAAGCTGCCATTATCGACACGGCAGCGCACCCAGACGATGTCCTGCAGAAGGTAGAAGAAACCGGTGTCAAGCCGACCTCAATCCTGCTGACCCACGCACACGGCGATCACGCCAACGGTTTGATGGAAATCGAACGGGCGACGGGCTGCCCGACATACATCCACGCCCAAGAACCACAGCCACGCAGCACCCAAGATTTTCGACTCCTCAACCATGGGGAGACCGTGGTAGTCGGCAACCTCTCCGTGAAAACGCTCGACACACCCGGACACACGCCCGGCGGTTGCAGCTTCCATACCCGTTCCACAGTGATTGTCGGCGACGCACTATTTGCGGGATCGGTCGGCGGCGCGAACATCTCGTATACCGATTTGCTCTCTGGGGTGAAAAATTACCTGCTTTCGCTGCCCGACGACACAAAACTCTTTCCCGGCCACGGTCCCGCCACAACCGTCGGTGAAGAAAAGGCACATAACCCCTTCTTCTAACGCTAATGTCCTATTCCATTAAACTAGCTGCGACGCTAAACTTCAGTCATTTTTATAACGTCCCTATGAATATATTCCTCCCTATATGATGCAGTTTCTGACAAGTTTAGTAATAGCACATTCAGAACTTAGCAGACGGGGAAGGTTCGGAATTTCTGAGAAAATGCGTTTATGGAGGGCATATCTAAAATGATTCGTCCAGTTTTTAACGACATAACATTGCAACCCGTATTTGCATTCTGGATTGTAGAATGGGCCCGAGTACGCAAAATGCGGCTGGGACAACCAGCACAAGTCAGTTCTATAGAACTTTCAACGACAGGCGTATTCGTTCTAATCCTGTTAACCTTCAGTTTGATATCAATTTTTGTCAATCCCATTTATGCCTTGTCTAGCACAGCAATTTCCAATCAGACATGGAAAGTGACAGATGGCGGGATTCCCCAAAATTTCGACTTTTACTAGCGACCCAAGTAATCGTCAACTCATCAGAACATCAAATCTTCCCGAATTCCAACATACTTTCGCCTCTTTGGGCACGGCCGATGGACAGAAAAAATCTCTACAACTGCTTGTATTCGCCGTTCCTAATGCAACGACGAAGAAGCCGGTTAGAGAACGTACCATTGTTTTCCCAACCAATTTATCCATGGGCACCCTTTACATACGCAGTTGGAAAACAACAGATAGTTGGTCCTGGCAGAAGGTAGAAGAGATGTCAGACGGCACCATGGTTCCCATTTCTGTGCCGAGTTGGATTTCATTTGACCCCACTTGGCGGAAGTTAGGTATTGCACAGGATACCGTTGTCGTACCAGCCGGGATGGAGCTGATGCTTGATGTCGACAGGTTCGCCTCAGACAACCTCTCACCGCTCACTCATCTAGGACCAAATGATCTCCAACATTTAGACCTTTCCTATCTCAATAGGGATACAGAGCTGGTTCATCTGCATAAGTTGACGGAACTGAAGGGGATTGATTTCCAAGAAGCCAATCTCTATGACAAAGGACTGACACATCTCAACAACTTGAAGCGCCTGAAGGAACTCAACCTGAGAAGGACTTATATTAGCGATGCAGGTTTGGCTCATCTGAAAGGACTAACCAACTTGAAGGTACTAGATTTGAGAGACACACAAATTAGCGACGCAGGACTAGCTCATCTGGCAGAACTGACATCTCTTGTATCTCTAAGTCTTCCTTTTCTGGTTACTGACAAGGGCTTGGCTCACCTGATGCGGTTGACTGAATTGAGAGAACTTAATTTGGAAAGTGCCCATATTAGCAACGTAGGCCTTGCTAACCTAGCAGAGCTAACTTCCCTAGAGGTGCTCAATCTAGGCAGTACCCGAATCAGCAATGCAGGGCTACATCATTTGAGAAATCTCATCAATCTAAAGGTCTTAAACCTGTTTGGAACCAGAGTTAACATTGATGGCACAGGGCTTGACCATCTGAAGCAACTCACTTCGCTGGAAGTGCTAATTTTTAATCCCCCTGGGCCGCTTGATCCGATGGAGGGTATCCCTCGTCCGGCCACAACGGATATGCCCACCGGGCGATTCAGTCTTTCCACCAGTGTGGTGAGCGGGAAAATCTACGCTATTGGCGGATCAAACGGGGACATGACACTGCCAACGGTGGAAGTCTACAATCCCAAAACAGGAACTTGGACTCAGAAAACGGACATGCCCACCGCGAGGCATAGTTTATCCACCAGCGTCCTAGATGGGAAAATCTACGCTATTGGCGGATCAAGCGGGGACATAGTACTGCCAACAGTGGAAGTCTACAATCCCGAAACAGGAACTTGGACTCAGAAAACAGACATGCCCATAGCAAGAACGGTTTCCACCAGTGTGGTAAATAGGAAAATTTATGCTATTGGGGGTTGGGGCGGGGGATCAATGATTCATCTAAGAACAGAAGTGTATAATCCTGCGACGGACACTTGGACACGGAAAGCCAATCTGTTAATTCCCAGATCTGGGCTAACCACCCATACAGTGGGCGAAAAGATTTATGCCATTGGCGGAAGGGTGTGGGGTGGTTCCGTCTTAACGGTGGAAGAATACGATCCCGTGACAGACCTATGGACGAGGAAACCCAACTTTCGCATATTAAAAAGCAGATATGCTGCGTGTGTGATCAATGGAAAAATATTACTACTTGGAGGCGCGCGGTTTCAAAATAATGGTGAACCTATCCTCATCAGAAACATAGAAATATACGATCCGATGAGAGGACATAACTAGGCTCTGGTGACATTTTACAGTAGCGCAGGTTGGATTGAACAGTTAGAAGCGAATCCCTATCAACAACAATAGAGGTTCCGCTTTTCAGCAACATCCGCCTATCAATTTAGATTGAGTGAAACCCATACATGGTAACGACTTCCGTAGGTTGATTTTCCAAAATTTCTCCCGATGCTGCGATCGAGATTCAAAATAACATTTGAGTGTTCGAGCATGAATCTCGACCTACCGAGACCAATACCCGCAGGCATTTGGCAGATTGTCGGAGGCTTATAACATTTTCCAAATTAGCGACAGCCACATGTCAACATGCCCTAGCTATCATCAATTGAGTTAGCCATCCTTTAGACACATCAAAGAGGAGAAAATGATGACCACCTACCGCCGAACTAGCTTTGCAGCAATAGCACTGACTATACTTAGCTTGACAATGCTTTTTTCCGAATGTGTATTTACTCAGGCGGGAGAACAGCGAAGGCACACATTTGAAACGTCAACCACATCAACTGGTCGACTGAACTATCTTCTCGTTCTTCCCAATGGCTATCAAGAAAAACCGGAAAAAATGGCCATTGATTCTCTTTCTTCATGGTGGTGGACAATGGGGTGAAAACTTAGAGGACTTAGAGCGAGTTCGGGCTCCCGGTCAACTTCCGAGTGTTGTGGAACAACTCACTGATTCCCTTTTATTGTTGTTGCTCCGCAATTTCCTAGAGAGACTATTTGGCCGATTGATAGTATCAATGCGTTGTTGGATGAGATTGTGCCAAAATTTACTATAGATACTGATCGCATTTACCTGACAGGTGTGAGTATGGGAGGTTACTATACATGGTATTTTGCAATAGACCACCCTGAGCGTTTAGCTGCAATTGTGCCCAGAATGGAAGCAACTTATCAACCCACAATAGCAATAGTGGCACTAACCTTACCTGATAGTCAATAGTCAAAAATAGTAGCATTTCTTAAAATTGACTTACTACAATCAAGGTGAAGTTGATTGTACCATTGAAGATCATATCAGAGCCATAGGAATCCTAATTATGCCACTGCCTATAATAATCGTGAAGTTACTTACGCGAAGGAAGAAGATTATGACCACACTATTGAAATTATACCAAAGCGATAAACCTTAAACCCGATTTACCCGAGGCCTATGACAATCATGGTAATGCTTACTATGACACAGGTAATTATGAGAATGATATCGCAGATTTTGACCGTATGCTAGAACTCAATCCTCAAAATCTGCGTGTTCGTAACCTGTGCGATACAGTACAGAAGGAACTAGAAAGGTAGAATCAATCTTTGTAAAAGTGTTAAATATTGTTGAATTGTAGGGAACAACGATCGTTGTTCCCTATTTTTATTCCTTCTTTACCAAGTCGACAATTTACGCTATAATAAACCCCATGACACAAAGACCCGAAATAGATTCCACCGAATCCCGAAAAGGCAAAATCTACCTCTGGCTAGCGATCCTGATATTCGGTGCCGCTTCAGCCGTAGTCGCCAAGCTGATAATGATCGGCGAAAATGCCCTGCTAGACGGACGGAACCCGATAGCGTTCTGCAATCTGCTATTCGCCGGAAACGTCGTCGCTGGACTGACGCTATTGATTATCTTCCACAGAGACTGGCAACCCTCTAGACTCAAAAAACTGACCCCCAAACAGTGGCTGATACAGCTTGTTTTGGCGGCGACATCGGGCGCGTTGGCACCGTCGTTGATGTTCCAAGCGATTGAACGAACCTCCGTCACAAACATTGTGCTGATCGAAACAGTCGAAATCCCACTGGGTCTGCTCCTTGCGTGGCTGCTCTACCGGGAGAAATCGAGTTGGAGCGCGGTCATCGGTGCATTTTTGGCGTTAGGCGGCGTCGCAACAACCCTCTGGTTACAGACGGGTCAACCCAGCGAAATGATGCAGCAAGGTCAAATGAGCGGTGGTATTGGACGCGGCGAAATCTACGCGACGACTGGCACGTTTCTCTTAGTGCTTGGCGCAGAACTCGGTCGCAAGCAGCTCCAATCCATCCCTTTAGGCGTCTTCAGCGTCTTCCGCAATTTCGTCGGCTCACTTATTTTTCTCATCGTCGTACTCATTATGCTCGGACCGGGACACTTTATGGATCTTTTCAGACCCGTCCTCTGGGGTTGGATGGCGTTGTACGGGAGCGTCATTGTCGTTGGCGGTCAACTTTGCTGGTTTTCGGGAATCAAACGGGTAACACCGGCAGATATTTCGTTAGCCTCCGCATTCTCACCGATCGCAGGCGTCATCTTCGCCTTCCTGATACTCGGCGAAATCCCGATGACCGCACAGATTATCGGCGGAGCAGTGATACTCTGCGGTATCGGCGTAGGGCTTGCCGGAGACCTAAAATTCCCACAGCGGGAGGCAAAACGAACCCGATCCGTCAAATCGGAAGATAAACCCAAGGCATTCACAGGCGTCTAAAACCGAGTTCACTAAGGAGAGAACATGCTCAATTTCAAGAATCCTAAATATCGCGTTGGCGTCATCGGCTGCGGGAGAGCGGGAACAGGTCGTGCCCGCGCTTTTGATCTGCATCCATTATGCGAGGTCGTTGCCATCGCCGACACCGATCCCGAAAATCTGGAGCTAGGTTGCCGACATTTCAATGCTCCGGGCTACAACACTTTCGACGAGATGCTCCAGCAGGAACAGATCGATATTGCAATGCCAGTATTGCCGGTCCGCCCCAACGCCGATGCCGTCGTCGCTTCAGCAGAAGCAGGTGTCAAGGCGATCTTCTGCGAAAAGCCGCTCACCGCTAGCCTCAAAGATGCCGACCGCATGGTAGAGGCGTGTCGTTCTCGTGGGATTCACTTCGCCGCAGGGCTTGTCATCTCAAGCCACCCAGATTACCAGAAGGCTTACGAATTGGTCGCAGCGGGTGAGATAGGCGAAATCCAGAGGATCGATC
Organism: Candidatus Poribacteria bacterium; assembly: GCA_003635265.1. Lineage (GTDB taxonomy): Bacteria > Poribacteria > WGA-4E > WGA-4E > PCPOR2b > PCPOR2b. The sequence continues at coordinate 92,264 of PYIZ01000009.1, read as the reverse complement.
TGTATAGTCCTAACAATCAGGGCGGATGCCACGGGCTTAACCTTGTCCGAAAGTTCGCAGGCAAGGCACCCGTCGATTGGGTAGTTGGTTGGGTGGACGGCGATCCCTTCAGCGACCACGAAGAACCGTATGACGACGCTAAAACCGGATTCGGCAAAATTGGCGGCTACATCCGATTCTCCAATGGGGTCGAGTGCTTCAGCAACTATAAGGAGATCGGGTGGAAAGGGATCGAGATCATCGGTTCCAAGGGAACGATATATAACTGGAACAACACCGGCCTTGGTCTCCATCTCTTGAAGAACGATAGCACACAACGGGGACCCGCCGAGCTTAGGGAAGTCAAAGGTCTGTTTGAGGAATACGACGAGAAGGAACGAGGTTACGACAACGAAGGCTGGCTCGATCCGGGGACACCAATGAAGGGAATTGTTCAGGCGATTGTCGATTCACTGGAGACAGGTGCACCGCTCAAGATAACCACCGGGGACGACTTACGCCATGCGTTAGAGATAGCCATCGGCTTGAGGGAATCTCACCGTCGGGGACACACCCCTGTGAAGTTTCCCATTGAGGATCGAAGTCTAGTGATGCAGCCACAGCAGTCACGATGGCACTATAAGAAAAATATTTTGGGTCGGGAGTGGTATATGGAACAGATGCAACAACAGAGG
>PYIZ01000009.1:91414-91570 GCA_003635265.1 Candidatus Poribacteria bacterium | reverse complement strand
GTTGATGAAATTCAACGTTTTCTCACCGAGAAGCGAAGCAGATCTCATCGGAATTCAAAGCGTTCTCGACGCAAAGATCGGGATTCAAAGGGTCTCGACGGTTGGTTGCTGTACGATTTTCGGGGGTCAAATCCAATTGCCCAAAGCGTCACCGGT
>PYIZ01000009.1:0-91394 GCA_003635265.1 Candidatus Poribacteria bacterium | reverse complement strand
TCGGGGACACACCCCTGTGAAGTTTCCCATTGAGGATCGAAGTCTAGTGATGCAGCCACAGCAGTCACGATGGCACTATAAGAAAAATATTTTGGGTCGGGAGTGGTATATGGAACAGATGCAACAACAGAGGAGAGATTAATGAACATTGATGAAATTCAACGTTTTCTCACCGAGAAGCGCGGCAGATCTCATCGGAATTCAAAGCGTTCTCGACGCAAAGATCGGAATTTAAAGGGTATCGACGGTTGGTTACTGTACGATTTTCGGAGGTCAAATCCAATTGCCCAAAGCGTCACCGGTATTGACGATCCCGGTATCACTCGACGTTGGTTCTGTTATATTCCATCGGAGGGAACACCGAGATGGCTTGTCCATCGGATTGAAGTTTCCCACTTTGCCGATGTCCTCGGTGAAGTTAGGACCTACACCGATTGGGGTGAACTGTACCGTGAGATGGGAACCATCCTCGCACGCAGTCATCGGGTTGCGATGGAGTATTCTCCCTTTGCCGCTATCCCCTATGTTTCAAGGGTGGACGCCGGCACAGTTGAGTTTATTCGTTGCTTGGGGGTTGAAGTGGTCTCCTCCGCGGATCTGGTGCAACAGTCCGAGGCGCGTTGGACCGATGATCAGTTTGCCGGACATCTGGAATCGGCACATTTAATCCTAGAGATTAAAAACGAAGCGTTCGCGTGGTTGGGGGAGCAGCTACGCGCTGGGATACCGGTAACGGAGTATGATGTGCAAAGTCTCATCATGGAACGCTTTGACGCTGAGAATTTGATACCGGGACACCCACCAATTGTGGCGGTCAACGCAAAAGCCAGCGATCCGCACTACTATCCGACAGCGGATCAACACCAACCTATCCGACCAGGGGATTTTGTCCTGATTGATTTATGGGCGAAGCAGAAGGCGCCGGACGCCGTCTATGCGGACACGACGTGGGTTGCCTACGCCGGTACTAACGCTCCTCAACGCTACATCGAGGTATTCGAGATTGTGCGCGACGCACGGGATCTCGCTGTTTCGTTTATCCGTGAGAACTTCGCGGCAGGTGAGGTGGTCTACGGTTATGCTGTCGATGATCTGGTGCGAAGCTACATAACACAGAGGGGGTATGGTGAGTTTTTTATCCACCGGACCGGACATAGCATCGGGACGGAGATACACGGCAACGGCGTCAATATCGACAATCTAGAAACGAAAGACGAACGCGCGTTAATTCCCGGTGTCTGCTTCTCGATTGAGCCGGGAATCTACCTCCCCAAGTTCGGCGTTAGGACCGAGATTAACGTCTTTATAGCAGATCTCACATCTGAAGGGGTGGTTGTGACAACCCTCCCTGCTCAAGAAGAGGTCATAATGCTGTTATAAGGATAGAGAAACCGAGTTTTTGTCAAAAACTCGGTTTCTGGTGCTTTGCTAGGAAAAGCACAATGGAATGAGACAGGAAATTACTCTCCTCCGCCCTCACCTATCTTCACTGAAGTACCCTCGCCGTCGGATTCTGAGACAGCGGTGTCAGCTTTCAGATCTGCTGACTTCTTAATCAGTTTGTCCACCTGCCCTTTGTTCAGCTCAAAGATCTGCGCTTTGTCCCCGTGCTTCACATAGTACGCACCGCTCTCCTCGTTGCCAATCAGCAGCGTTCTCGCTGACCCATCCTTGAGCGTAGCAGCAATTGACATCTTCGGCGCGTCAAGTCCATACTCCGAGAGCGGTTTGGATTCTACAAAATCGTCGGTCTCCAACGAACCCATCAACTCGGTGATTGCCTCGACCTCCGTTCTATCAGCGGCGGAGACTATCGGTTTGAGCATCTGCCACGCACCCGCAGCGTCAATTTGAAGCTCAACTTCTTCCTCCTCCGATCTGATTGTCAAGTGCGTCACGTCCTCCTTGAGGAAGGCAAAGATCGTCCGATCCCGCCATGAGCGATAGCCTTTATCAAAGGTAGCTTTCAGATAGCCCTTGACGATATAAACGTCGTTGGAATCTGCAGCCCGGACATAGCTGTTAAAGATTTCTGGGGTTGTCTTTCCCGCAAAGAGGTGCGCAAGGAGATTGCCACCCGTATCGGTGAGTTTTGCCTCAACACCGGAACTATCGACCTCAAAAACAGATTGCTTTTCCGGGTTATTAGAGGCGCGTTGAATCGTTTTCATCTCGGCGACCTTATCGAGCAATTCCTCAACAGCCGTTTGATCCGCGGGATAGTTATCCATTGATTCCACAAGCCACTGACTATTCTGTTTGACAAGCGTCGTGGTTGTCAACCCAAATGGAGCGATAACCTCGATTTTCGCTACGTTCTCTTTGTTAAAGTATGGAAACAGCAGTCCCGCCTCTTCAACCTTCTTCTGCTCCTCACTTTTGCCGAACGGATTCTCGAGTATCAGGACCAATAAACCTAAGACGACAAGCACACCAATCAAGACCAAAAGTTGTTTTGTTTTCATAATCTCACCTAAATCGACGACGAAGCGGGACCTTATGACACTGATCCATACGCTTCAACTAACCGTTTCGCCCTCCTTCTCAAGAAAAATCGAACCAATCCAAAGGCTACGACAAGAATCGGCACGCCGGCAATGCTGATAAACTTGAGGAAGAATTTCTCACTTTCCGAAATCTCCTTCAACGGACGGTCTGTGGCACCGTGAGATCTTATATTGATGAGTTCTTCACCAAGGGTCAGCCAATCTACTGTATTCAGAAAGAAGAGTTGCGCGTCGGGACGTCCCTGTTGTAAAAATTGGGAGTTTCCAACCACAACGATCTGGGTCGCTTCACTGTTGGTCTTGGTCGTTCGCTCTTCCTCCGCCAGTTTAGCCGTCACCGCTTCGTCAGATTCGCTCGACTCGGCGGGTGGGATAGCCTTATCCGCATAAAAACTCTTGAAGGTGCCTGAGAGCGACACCGCAACGGTATGCGCTTGCTGCATAGAAGCCGGTGGTTGGAATTGGCGGTTCGTCGGGTTGATGTTGTAAGGACTTTGAGCTGTCCAACCGCCCTTGCTGGTCTTAGCGAGCGCGATCGCTTCGACGGATGGATCTCCTTGAGGGAGCAGTTCAAGCGAACCCGCCCAAGGCAGCATCAAGCTCTCCAACTGGTTTGTGATAATACTGTCTTGTGACAACCCGTCTGAGGTCTCCCCCGTGCGATATTGGTACTGCTTCAGTAGCTTGATGAAATACGCATAGCTTGTCGATACCGTCATGAAACCCTGTGAATAGGTGAGCTGCCCCATGGAAACATCAAGCACAAGGTTATCGTTGAGTTTGACACCGTAGTGTTCCAAGAGATCATTCAACCCTGTTTTCAGAGGACTTACATTCAGCCCCTCGTATTGGATAAGGATTGGATCGATTAGAAAAAGCGCCCGTCCGCCCCGCATGATGAACTGATCGATTTCATATTTTGCACGCTCCGTCAGCTCTTTCTTGGGACCTGCGATAACTAGCGTTGCAACATCGGCGTCGATCGTTTTGCCAGCCTCAATGGGCACCTTCCTCACATCGTACTGTCTACTTAACTCTTGGCGTAGCGGACCAAACGTCTGATCGAAAACATCTATCTCATCATGGCCCGAGAGGAAACCAATTGTCTTTATCTCTTCGCTTGTTACTTTAAGAATAGCAGAGGTCAGATCGTACTCAAGGTTAGCGGTTGTCTGGACGACTGGGAGAACCTCTTTTTTATCCTCATAGAGGACGGCGATACCCATATAAACGTTAGCGACTTCCGCTTTGTCCTTCTCAATAACGTTCACCTGCACTTCGGGGATCCCCATAAACCGAAGTTGCTGCTTTTGGGCTTCATCCTCCGCCGCAGGATCAATAAAGTTAATCTGCAAATTTTTGGAAAAGGCACGATATTCCTCAAGCATATCGCGGACAGATTGACGAATCTGGGCAACACGCGCCGGCTGCCGTGAGAAATAGGCATCAATGGTCACAATATCGTCCAGCTGCTTGAGGATTTTTTTGCTCGATTGTGAAATTGTGTATCGCTTGTCCGCTGTCAGGTCTGCGCGAATAAAACGACGGCTTGATAGGAAATTAACCAACGCGACAATGCCAAACACGACAAGAATAAAGGCGAGCGTATTGCTGCCATATTTTAATGTTTTTGCAGCCATAGATCTATCTCCATTTCTGAACTGTAACCATCAACACGCTCAAATAGAGGAAAAAGCCGATGACGGAAAAATAATAGATGAGATCTCGCGAATCAATAACGCCCCGCAGAATGCTGGTAAAATGGGCACCCAAGCCGAGATAACTGAAAATCGGGACAATCCAGTTCGGCGCATTAAAAAGTACAATGTCCTCACCAATGATAAGCAGCCCAAAACACATCACAATCCCAAGGATGAAGGCGATAATTTGATTTTCTGTAATCGTGGAGGCGAACATCCCAATGGAGAGGTAAGCGCCTCCCATCAGGAAAAGTCCGACGTAGCCACCGAGGATGGGACCCCCATCCGGCTCCCCAAGGTAGGCGACAGTAATGGGGATAGAAAGCGAGAGCAGAATCGTTACCCCAAGCAGGCAAAAGCTGGCGAGATATTTCCCGATGACCACCTCATAATCCTTAATGGGAAGGGTCATCAAAATTTCAACGGTGCCTATCTTCTTTTCCTCTGCCCAGAGTTTCATGGTGACCGCTGGAATGAACAAAAGGAAGATCCACGGCACCCAACTAAAAAAACCTCTCATTACGGCTTGACCCACGAGGAAAAAGCCGCGAAAGAAAAACCAAGCACTGAGTGCGAGAAAAAATGTAATAAAAATATACGCAATAGGCGAATTAAAGTAACTTCTAAACTCCTTCTTGAAAATTGCTGCGATGTTATTCATTTCGTTATTCCAAATGTTGAACGCGCTATGAACTCCAATACTGCACACAGGAAAATCCCCAGCCAGTTTTCGATTGCAAACAGAGAAAATTCCAGCGGGGGCTTAGATCTAACTAGACCCTATCTAATATAAAAAGTGAACGGATTGGTTTTACACGGCGGGTGGCTGGGTTGCAGATTCGTTGCCGGTCAGTTGACGGAAAACATCTTCGAGGCTAATTGCTTCTTGACGCAATTCTGTCAAACTCCAGTGATTCTGTACCACAAAGTGGAAGAGTTCCTCTGCCGTGTTCTTCCCGTTTTGGGATACAATCTGATAGCTGCACACATCATCATCAGATTTGACCCGTTTGAAGTCCGAAACTATACTTAGTTCTTCCAGTTTTGCTTCAATCTCTTCGCGGGGACCGCGGATGGAGATGTGGACGACCTCTTCCCCTCGCGCCCGTCCAGCTAACTCGTCCGGTGTCCCATTTGCAACGATCTGTCCATCGTTAATAATCAAAATTCGGCTACACGTCGCCGAGACTTCAGGCAGGATATGTGTACTGAAGATGATCATCTTCTCCTTGCCGATCTCTCTGATCAGATTCCGAATTTCGATAATTTGGTTGGGGTCAAGCCCGGAGGTTGGCTCATCAAGCACAAGGATTGGTGGGTCATGAATCAGGCTTTGCGCCAAGCCTAGGCGTTGGCGGTAGCCCTTCGAGAGTTCACCGACATCCTTTTGGATCATCTTCTCAAGCCCACAGATGTCGACGACATCTTTAATACGCTGGGAGCGTTGACTCTTCGGAATATCCCGGACTTGGGCGATAAATTTAAGATAGTCGATAACCCCCATATCTGTATAGAGAGGCGCACTTTCGGGCAGGTAGCCAATCTGTTTACGGACTTCAAAGGACTCCTCAAAAACATCATACCCAGCGACTTTCGCTGTTCCTTCATCTGCTGAGAGGTAGCAGGTTAAAATACGCATCGTTGTGGTTTTGCCTGCCCCGTTTGGACCCAGAAAGCCTAGGACCTCTCCTGCTTTCGCATCGAAGGAGACATTATCTACCGCAACGGTTGGACCATACCGCTTCGTCAAATTTATCACTTCGATCATGTTCAACAATCACCTCTATTCCTTTGAGTGGCTAGGATTGATTAATGGCAAAACAAGGAGAAATAATAGCATTTTAATCGAAAAAGCGTCAAGCAAAAATTGGGTATTTGCTATACATATTGCGCTCCTCTGGAGCGCAGTTGTATGTCGTATTCTGTTTCTATATACATAACGCTCCTTTGGAGCAAAAGGTTGAAATCAACTTTACCAATAATCCGATGGATTTTCAGTGGCGAGGTTCTATTGATATTTCATCACAACCAGATAATCAAGGGGTGTGCACAGAAGCACGATCCTTCCTAGGCGGTTGGGTTTCCCAACCGCCTCTATGATTACGGATCTCAGCAACTTGAAATGAGGTAGGATCTGCGGAGGTGGAGAAGGAGATGTTCTGTAATTTCGGAAAGGAAATAAAAGTGATGGTCCAGTAATGAATTGCCGCGATGGGCACAAATATAGGGGACGACCCCTCTCTGATCAAGAAGTTGCCCCCTACAATTGCATTGTTATTTGAATTGAGGTTTGCGTTTAAATTGCCGCGGGACCTTTTTCGCCGGTGCGGATACGGATCGTCTCCTCAATTGGTAGGACAAAGATCTTTCCATCACCAATTTTTCCGGTAGACGCCGATTGTTGCACAGCATCTACAACCTGATCCACACTCTCTTCAGCAACGACGATCTCGAGTTTTAACTTAGGTACAAACTCAATCGTGTACTCGCTTCCTCGATAAAGCTCCGTGTGACCTCGACTTCTCCCAAATCCCCGGACCTCGGTGACAGTCATCCCACGGACACCCACATTGTTCAAAGCCTCTTTGACATCTTCAAGCTTAAAGGGACGGATAATGCACTCTAGTTTTTTCATGAGTTATTTCTCCTTTATTGAAACAGTGATGCTCACAACCCCTCAACCCTGTGATTTTAGTAAAGCGTAGAAACGTAGGAAACCTACTTAACAGTTTACGTTTTACGCTTTACTCTCATTGTTATCTACAACTGAAAATGAAATTCAACCAATTAAATATCATAGTAGAGATGAAATTCGTGTGGATGCGGACGGAGGTTGACTGCATCGACTTCGTTTTCACGTTTATACTCTATCCATGTATCAATCACGTCCTGCGTGATCACATCGCCTTCGAGCAGGTAGTCATGGTCGTCCTCTAAGGCATCAAGTGCCTCAGCTAAGGAGCCCGGCGTTGATTCAATTTCTGCCAGTTCCTCTGGCTCCAGATCGTACAGGTCTTTATCAAGCGGTTCACCGGGGTGAATCTGATTCCGGATACCGTCAAGACCCGCCATCAGCATTGCGCTAAAGGCGAGATATGCGTTACAGGAAGGATCTGGTGTACGGAGTTCCAGTCGTTTCGCTCTCTCACTCTGAGAGTATACAGGAATACGGACACATGCGCTCCGGTTTCGTTGCGAATATGCAAGATTCACCGGTGCCTCATAGCCCGGGACCAACCGCTTGTAAGAATTGGTTGTCGGTGCAATGATAGCGCACAGCGACGGTAGATGTTTAAGGAGACCACCGGCGTAATACAACGCGGTTTCGCTTAACCCGGCATATCCCTGCGGATCGTAGAAGATGTTTTTCCCATCCTTCCATAAACTTTGATGACAGTGCATGCCTGAGCCGTTGTCTTCAAAAAGTGGCTTTGGCATAAAGGTCGCCGTCATGTTGTGGGCACGGGCTGTATTCTTGATGATGTACTTGTACAGCGCCAGCTTATCGCCTATCGTGGTCATGGTATCAAACCGGAGATCGATCTCACCCTGACCACCGGTGCCGACCTCATGGTGGTGAACCTCTACATCAACCCCGCAATCGATCATCTTGAGAATCATTTCAGATCGAATATCTTGCAGTGTATCCGATGGCGGTACGGGGAAATACCCTTCCTTGTAACGCGGTTTGTATCCGAGGTTCGGCGCGTCATAGTCGCCTGTGTTTGGATTCCAACTCCCTTTACCTGTATTCCAGCTGCCTTCAACAGAATCAACGGAATAAAAGGCCGAATGCTGATTTTGGTAATAACGAACATCGTTGAAAATAAAAAATTCAGCTTCAGGTCCCCAATAGCTCGTATCCGCAATTCCAGTGCTCTTGAGATACGCTTCCGCCTTTTGAGCGATATGCCGCACATCTCGACTATAGCTTTCTAGGGTAATTGGATCCTTAATGTTGCAAATAAGACTGAGGGTCGGAATTTTGCAAACCGGATCCACAATGGTTGTATCCGGATCCGGGAAAAGGAGCATGTCGCTTTCGTTAATCGCTTGGAAACCACGAATACTTGAACCATCAAAACCGAGTCCATCTTCAAACAGGTCTTCCTCTAACTCTGTTGCGGGAATCGAAAAGTGGTGCCACATGCCAGGCAGATCCGTGAATTTAAAGTCAACAATTTTGACCTCTTTTTCTTTTGCAAGCGCAACGACTTCACTTGGTGTCATCTAAAATCTCCTTAATTAAAATATTGAGCCAAGCAATGACGGTTAAACGAAGTAGGGTTGGCATTACCTAGCGGGCTCATCAGGAACGCCTATGAGCAGCCTCCCAACAGAAGACATTTGTACCACTTTTCATACACCCTACTCAACAAATTATTGGAAACTATGGAATTTGAAAACGGAACACCTCAAAGATATAGAGCAAGCGATATGCCAATAATCAAATCGCTTTCAAAATGAGAACTTACACTAATTTTTCTCTATCTTGTCTTTTTCTTATTTGTAGCAGAGACTTGGCTCTGATAGGCGGTTTGCCCCTGATTATCTCACTATGCGAGGTATCCTTCTAGTATACAATTAGTGGTGCAATATAAATGCCTTAATCCATAGATGCTGAATTATTGGGCAGATTACTGCTAAAGTTTTTAGCAATACAACTATTTATTGATTCAAATCCCGCACAAAACGACTGGCTTCCGGTTCAACTTGTCCTGCATATTTGTTACCCGGTTTTCGACGATAGGGTACTTTTGCAGGAGAGGATAACTCTTCAAATGTAAATGCACAGATCCGCATACCGGGGTAGAGTTTAACTGGCATACGTCCCAAGTTTCCTAGTTCTAATGTCGCAGTCCCAACCCAACCCGGATCAAAAAGCCCCGCCGTGCTGTGGACAATAATGCCAAGCCTGCCAAGGCTACTACGACCTTCGAGCCGTGCCATCACATCGTCGGCGAGTTCGAGGGTTTCGAGGGTTGCCGCAAGCACAAATTCTCCCGGCTGCATGGTGAACGCTTCACCGTCGGGGACTTCCATCTTGTGCATCAGTTCGTTAGGATCAATATCTTCGCGCAGATCGATATAGGGATACTTACTGTGCTCAAACAACCGAAAGGTATTCCCTAGCCGGAAATCGATGGAACAGGAACCGAGTTGTTTAGTAAGATCCGGGGGAGGAGTGATTTTGATTTTCCCCATTTCCTGATAACGAACAATATCCCGATCTGATAAAACCATCCGCCTTCTCTTTTCGTTACTGCTGCATCTGCTCTATCTCGCAGCAGTGTGTCACTCATTATATACTAAAATTACTGAAAATGTAAAGAGTTATTTCCTCGCAGCAAAAATTTACGAAAAGTGAATAGAGAGTTGCTACTGCCAACGAAAGCCAATTAGGAGTTACACACTTGAGTTTGTAGTCGCGCAATTCATTGCGCGTCAAAAGACATTTTCAGACACCACACCCATCGTCGACGGGGGAGCCTGCCCCGCATTGGCGATGAAGGATCGAACTACAACACCTCATCGTTCAACTGCGTAAGTTCTAATGAATAGAAAACAGACAGCAGTTCAGGTCACTTTGTAAATACCAGTTCGTCGGCATTTACCCCCGCGTCAGAAGCGAGATCTGTCAGCACCTTGGCGACCTCCTCCGGCTTAAACAGGGTGGATTGTGCGGCAGCAACAGCCGCCTCCGGTGATTCTCCACCCCGCTCTGCAATTTCGGCGATCGCCCTGAGCTTCAGGGGTGTATTGAGGTTACCGGGACAAACGACATGCACGCGGATACCTAACGGTTCAACCTGATTCTTCAACGTAAATCCTAACCCACGCACACCGCCTTTGCTAGCACCGTAGGCGACGGAGGCACTGGGCCCCGTCACCCCTGCTCCCGACGCTATCAGCACAATGACCCCACCGCCGCTCTTTTCCATCAGTGGAACAGCATGTTTAGTGCACAGGAAGGTCCCCCGCAAGTTGACCCTGATGACGGCATCCCACGCTTCTGCGTCAAATTGATCAATCCGTACCGCTGCACCCAGCAGGATGCCAGCACAGGTCACCAACACATCAAGCCTCCCAAACTTCTGCTCGACGGATTCCACCATTGCAGCAACCTCCGCCTCTTGAGACACATCGATCCGTATAAACTGGGCGGTGCCGCCTTCTGCTTCAATAGATTGTGCAGTTGCCTTACCATCTGCCTCATTCAGATCAGCAATGATGACTTTTGCTCCCTCTCTTGCATACATCATAGCTGTAGCAGCACCGATGCCGGTTGCCCCACCAGTGACGAGGGCAATCTTATTCTGTAGTCGCATGGTCTTCCCCTTACACAGATTTGAACTATTTTTAATTATTGAACCTTCGCCGTTTTCTGCCTGCCCCTTTTCCCATTATCGCAATTTGAGGGTGCTCAGTGCGACGAGCATCAAAATCAATCCAATAATCCAGAAACGCAGCACAACTTTCGGCTCGGGCCAACCGAGCTGTTCAAAATGGTGATGTAGTGGTGACATCCTGAACACCCGTTTTTTTCGTGTTTTATAAGATACAACTTGGATGATAACGGAGAGCACTTCTGCCACAAAAATTCCACCAACAATCACAAGTAGAATCTCTTCCTTGATTAAGATAGAAATTGTTCCAAGTACTGCACCAAGGGCTAACGAACCTGTATCTCCCATGAAAACCTGTGCTGGGTGACAATTATACCATAGAAAACCCACACCGGCTCCAATTAATGCAGCACAGAAGATAGTCGCAGCCTCTCCACCAACTGGAATGTGGGCGATGTCGAGGTAATTTGCTAACTGTTGGTGGCTTGTAAGGTAGCCTAATATACCAAATGTGGCTGCGACAAACAGCGTACAGCCGATTGCTAGACCATCAAGCCCGTCCGTAAGATTAACAGCGTTGGACGCACTGACAATGACGAACGCTGCAAATGGAATAAAGAATACGCCGAGGTCTGGGCGAAGTTGCTTAAAGAAAGGAATGATAATTGATGTTCTCTCGGTCAAGCTGTCTTTGGGAACGGGTCCCCATTGGTAGAGGAAGTAGGCAATGGCAAGTGCACCGACTGCTTGTAAAAAGAGCTTATGCCAACCCTTCAATCCAAGTGATTGTTGTTTGGTAATCTTCCGGTAATCGTCCAGAAAGCCGAGTCCGCCAAACCACAGAATACTAAAGGTGAGGATAAAAATATAAGGCTGATCCAATCGCGCCCACAACAAAATTGAAATCAGCACGGACGTGATAATCAGTACGCCACCCATTGTCGGCGTACCCTCTTTGCTGAAATGGGTTTCGGGACCATCATCGCGGACATGCTGACCGATTTTCAATCGTCTCAGATGTTGAATAACGAAAGGGCCTAAGATGAGGGCTATAAGTAGCGCGGTTATTGTTGCATAGATGGACCGAAAGCTAATATAACGAAAAACATTCAACGGCGAAAAAAACTCTGTCAGTTGTTCAAAAAATAGATAGTAGAGCATGGGTAACTTTTGATTTAAGGTTTATCCTTTGGAAATTGGAAGCAATGAGAAATGAGGAAGGAAAGACAGCAACTGCTTCCTTCCGCTTAACCGACAATTTCAAGCCTGATCCTACCCAAACTATTAGCCTTTGGTGCTATTTGGTGGGGATCTTGTTTCCATATCGTTCAAGTTGAGCGGAGTAAAATCCTGATTACTAGGAGAGTTCGTCAATTCATTGGCTCATTCATAAATTGATGAACAAACGATTTTCACATTTTACGTTTCACCTTCGGTCTTTGACCGGCAAGCATATCAACAGTTGTAAACTAGCACCATTGGTGATTAGGTGCCAAACTCTAGGTTTCACGCATCAGTTCTTCCAAAACCTGCTCCAATTTTATCCCGCGTGACCCCTTGATAAGCACCGCATCACCGGGTTGAACATATTGGATCAGTTCTTGTGCCGCTTGCTTTGGCGTATCACAGGAGATGATAGATTCAACGATGCCTTCCGCTCCCTCAGCGATTGCGCGGCTATGGGGACCAACGGTAATCAATAGGTTGATGTTGGTTGGGATAGCCACTCCTGTTTTCAGGTGGAGTGTGTGAGAATGTTCGCCAAGTTCAAGCATATCACCAAGGATTGCAATTCGCTTGCCAGCTATTTCGATATCGCTAAGAAATGCCAAAGCAGACTTGAGTGACTCTGGGTTTGAGTTATAGGCGTCGTTGATGATGCGTAGGTCGTTGTGCACAGTCGGCTGCATCCGCATGTCCGCCGGCTGAAAACCTTCTAGCCCAGCACAAATTTCTGCAGGCATTAAGCCCGCCCAGATACCTACCCCAGCGGCAGCGAGAGCATTGTAGATATTATGTTTTCCCAGACAAGGTAAATGCACCCTGTCAATGTCATCCCCATCGATTATCAACGTGAACGTAGGCTTGCCGAAACTGTCAATCTCAATTTCGCCTGCAGCAATATCCGCATCATTATGCCAACCAAATGTGGTGATTTGACCACATACACGGCCAGCAAGCCTCGGCGTCATCGGATCATCAGCGTTAAGGAGGGCATGTTCGACATGCGTTAGCAACGCCCCTTTCTCCTCGGTAACCCCTTCAAGTGAACCTAACAATTCCAAGTGTGCCGGTCCAATATTGGTAATCACTCCGACGGTCGGCGCTGTTATCTGCGACAACCGCTCAATCTCTCCGGGCCAACTAGTGCCAATCTCTAATACGGCAATCTCATCAGCGTTGCTGAGTTGCATCAATCGTGAGGGGATACCAATCTGATTGTTGTAACTTTTCTCAGATTTGAAAACGGAAAACCGCTGTGCCAACACAGAAGTTGTTATGTCCTTTGTAGTGGTCTTGCCGTTGCTGCCCGTGATAGCGATTATCGGCAGATCGAACTTGCTGCGATGACGGTTGGCAATATCCCCCAGCGCAGCGAGCGTATCGTTCACTTGCACAATAATCGGCGGTACAAGTTGAGAGGCATCGGCTGCTGGTTTCGAGACAACCGCCCCGATTGCACCTTGCTGACACACGCCCTCTAGGAAATTATGTCCATCGAATTTTTCACCGACCAGTGCGACAAAGAGGTCACCCTTTTTGAGTGTCCGTGAGTCTGTCGAGACCTGCGTTATTACGGTGTTGGGATTGCCTTGGATCAGGTTACCCTGCGTTGTCTGTAGGATTTCAGCAATTGTGAGGTTCATAATGATGGGTGGGGTATGAGCAATTGTTTCCTGTGCCCAGCCTACTGGAATGGATAATAATAGTAGGTGCGGTTGAACAGGTCAATTTGCCTCTATTATCTGGTGTTCTCGTTGTCTGCGATTCTCTCAATCCTGTTTGCAACTTTTTCGATCGCGTCAACAGAACGTGTATGTGCCCTCGCAATTGACCAGAAGTTGTCTGCGATCTTTTCCACTGCGCGAATGAATCGTATAAGCACCCAAAAAAGAACAATATAAAAGACTAATGAGATTACTAGCCCCAAAAATGCGAGGTCGGCTGTTGCGCCCATATCCATGTTAAACTCACCTCCTGATGCCGTAGTTGAATAAAATTATTTCATTAGTGCTACTTCAACTGATCAAGAAACTCCCCTGCAATTTCCCTGTCATCGAAATCAAATCGGACGCCATTAATCTCTTGATACGGCTCATGCCCCTTGCCTGCGATGGCAACAAGATCACCCGCCTTTGCCAACTCAATTGCATGACCGATGGCAGTCCGGCGGTCCTGAATTAGATCGTAACTTGCACCATCGGGCAAGCCTTCCACAATATCGGCGAGGATAGCGTCTGGCTCTTCGGTGCGTGGGTTGTCGGAGGTGACAACGCTGTGATCGGCGATGGTTGCGGAGATATTGCCCATCTTCGGACGCTTGCCACGGTCCCGATCGCCGCCACAGCCAAAGACGGAGATTAAATTGCCCTGCGTAATCTTTCGTGCAGCGATCAACAGATTTTCCAAACCGTCGGGCGTATGCGCATAGTCCACGACAACGGCAAAAGGCTGTCCTCGGTCAACCAACTCAAATCGTCCCGGTACAATTGTGGATTCCAGTCCCACTTGGATCGCCTCAAGCGAGCAGTCGTGGTGCACCCCTATCCCAATCGCAGCGAGAGCGTTATATAGGTTGTAATCGCCCAACAGACGCAGATTGGCTGAAATATTTCCCTTCGGTGTGTCGGCGACGAATGAGAGGCGTTTGAGGGTTGACTCTACATTACAGACCAACAAATCCGCCGGTTGCTCAACCCCAAAGGTGAGACTTGGGGGGTTGATTTGATGACGGATTGAATCGGAGGCGGAATCGTCGGCGTTCAGGATTGCCAGACCGTTGTCAGGATTGAGTTGCTGAAACAGCATCATCTTGGCATTCAGGTATTCCTCCATCGTCTCATGGTAGTCAAGATGGTCCTGTGTCAGATTGGTGAAAACCGCCGTTTCAAAAGTGAGTCCAGCCAATCGGTGTTGTGCAAGCCCTTGCGATGAGGTTTCCATGATGACATAATCTACGCCAGCATCGGCAATGTCTCGGAACAGTTCGTGAAGCGTCAAAGGCTCAAGTGTCGTAATCGTTGGCTCCACAAAGACATCTGCGTAACGGGTTCCAACTGTGCCCATGAGCCCCGATTTCAACCCAGCAGCTTTGAAGATTGAATGCGCTAAATGCGCTGTTGAGGTTTTGCCATTTGTACCAGTGATGCCAATCAGTTTCAGTCGATCCGCCGGATTCCCGTACCAATTTGCTGCGATGAGCGAGAACGCGATGCGTCCGTTTGGCGTTTGGATATAGGTAACACCCGACGGCACCGATTCTGGTTTCTCCCCAACAATCGTCGTTGCGCCGTTTTGGATGGCTTGTGGAATAAAGGTGTGGCCATCGACGTTGACACCTTCGTAGCAGACGAAGGCGCACCCCGGCTCCACGGCTCGACTATCGCTCGCAATGCCAGTAATATCTTTATCGAGTTCCCCAATTGATGAGAGGATATTTACTCCTTTGAGTAAGCGATGTAAGTTCACCACCTAGTCCACCTCCGACCTTCAGAAAATTCTATAACGAACAAAGCCAAAAAAAATACAATCACTGTGTAAAAGAAAACCCTGTTTTTGTCTTATTCGTTCCCTTTTTCTAGGTCTAATTCCTCTTTAAATTGATCGAGTTCTTTACGAGCAGTTTTGATAATAGAGGCTTCTGATCTGCCATCCCGTGCTAATTTGCGAACCGATTTTTCTAAACTTCTAAGCCGTTCATACTGAAGCCTGATTTCTGCGGGTATGTCTCCGGGATCTTTCGGGTTTTTCACCGGATTCCTAGCATTGACAATAATCGCTATATTCATTACCTCTAGAACCCAGTCAAGAGGCAATCCAATCTCCAACTCTCGATAATGGTCGTTATGTAACCGTCGATTACGTGAACGTCGAAATTGTGGGTCTTCGACCCTTCGCTTCAGCCCAAACAGATACACCATAGGAAGGTCATTTTTAATTCTAACGGTGTGTTTCCCATGGTCTCCCCCATAAACGTCAAAAATGGTGTCAAACCCTTTTCTGCGACCCACTGTTGTTCGGGGGTGAGGTCGTTTTAGCGGTAACAGAAGTAAATCACCTATTTCCTCTTTGCTAAACTCCGCTTCAAATCTGCCATAACCGATTGGCACGTCAGGGAGGCGAAAATTGATAGTGGCACCGACCTTTATCTCCTGTTCTGTTATATTCCGAATGACTTGGACAACCTCTACGACGACATCCGTATACTGCACCTGAATTTGCGTGTCCACCTTCTCCTCTGCTGCTAACAACTTCCCCACAATAACTAACTCTCCCCCAACGGCTAAACCAACCACATCTGGGGCAACTCGAATGTCACTTTCAGCTTGGTTGACAACGACCAGTGCCAATATTGTAATGCAAAGTAGGCACTTTACATTTACGCTTTTCATCCGCTTATCTTCCGGGGATATCGCAACCTAGACGATATGAACCAAGTAACCCCAATTACTGAAGTGCTGATTGGTTTCCCGCATAGCTTGAGGTTGATTTCTGAACAAAGAGGTCCTTTTGACTCAAATACCACATCGCTTCACTCGCAATCCTCTGGAACATCGGTGCGGTAACATGGCTGCTCAATGGAGCCGCCGCCGGCTCGTCAACAACAACAATAATTGAGAATAAGGCATCCTCCGCTGGAAGAAATCCTGCGAAAGTGGTAACCACTTTGCCTTCGACGTACCCTTTTCCTCGTTCCGCTTTCTGTGCTGTGCCGGTCTTGCCAGCCACTGTATATCCTTCGACGCGCGCCCTCTGCCCACCACCCGCTTCCGTCACCCCAACAAGCATTTGTGTTATCGCCTGTGCGGTTTCTGCAGAAATAACGCGATGAATTGGCTGGGGGACTGATTGTTCCAGCAGACTTCCTTCCTTATCAATAATTTGTCGAGTGATATACGGCTGTAGCAGCACACCTTTGGTAGCAATTACGTTGATGGCATTCAACATCTGTATGGGAGTCACAGAAATCCCCTGCCCAAACGGAACAGAGGCAATCGTGTAGTCATCCCATTTTTCGATACCTCTCAAGCTGCCGGCACGTTCGTAAGGCAGATCTATACCCGTTTTTTCACCAAAACCAAACCGGCGCGTATAGGTCTCCAACTGCTCTTTATCAAGATACCTCGCAGCCTTGAGGATGCCAATATTACTGGATTTTGCGATAATTTCGTTGAGCGTTAACCACGCATTGGGCTTAACATCGTGAACGACATGCCCATTGGACAAATGATATTCCCCCATCTCGCAATATTCACGTGAGTCCGGAGACATCAGTTTCTCGTTGAGGAGGGCAGCAGCAGTGACGATCTTAAATACGGAACCGGGTTCGTATTGCATCCAGATGGCACGATTTCGTTTGGCTGACTCTTCACTCCTTGAGTAGTCATTGAGATTGTAATTCGGATAATTTGCTAATGCTAAAATCTCGCCACTTTTGGAGTGCATAACGATCGCACTACCCGCTCTTGCTTGCCACTCCTCGCAACCGGCAATCAGTTCCCTTTCTGTGATATGTTGGATGTATTCGTCAAGCGTAAGGACAATGCTACGACCGTATCGCCTCCCTTGTTGATAAAGTTGTGGCGGACGAATCGGGCGTCTCTTTCCATCGGCGGTGATTCGATTACTTTTTGGCTGTGATTCCGGGAGGTCATTTCTGTTATCTGTACTTAGATATGTATCGTATTGATGCTCAATTCCGTCAATGCCTCTATTTTCAAAATTGGTATATCCAATAATATGGGACGCTAGTTCGTCTTTTGGGTAAGACCGTTTTCCATGGGTCCGATATCCGATCCCATAAATGCCTTTAGTGACTTGGCGGATGTCATTAAGGCGTTCATAATCTAAGTTCCGCTTCAGCCAAACAAAACGCCTTTTCTTTTGCTGCAGTATCGACAATAGTCTATCTTCCGAAACGTTGAGCAACGGCGCAAGTTTACGAGCAATATCATCAGGCTCATCTTTCAGCACCTTTGGATCTGCATAGACCGAGACTAAGTCCTGATTGATTGCAAAGACGCTGCCGTGCCGATCCAAAATCGTAGCGCGCTTTGTCTGAGAGCCTACTTCCGTGTTACGCTGATTTTCAGAGCGTTCACGCAGCTCCCGACCGTGTACATACTGGATTAGAAACAAACGTCCTATCAATAATCCTAAACATAGTTCCAAACCAACCCATACAATTGTAATCCGGGAAAAAGGTATGTTGTTCATAGGGCAATTAATGCAGAAGTGTAACAGTGTGCACCGTTGGTGAGGAACCTCACAAGGATTGAATGGCTTACCCGAAATATGAGGCATATCACCCATTACATTTCAAGTTCACAACCGCATTGTGGAGGATATTCTTCAAGGGGATGAACATTTCCAGAATGCTCCAAAGTTAAGCGATTGCACAATTAAACGCTCGATTCACAGATCCTAATCAGCGCGCAGCTCACGGGTTGACTCAGAGGGTTGAACCATCTGAAGATCTTTCGCGATTTCGTGAATCCGTTCAATCGAGGTGAGCCTTGTTTCCTCTATCTTCAGCCTATTGATTTCGTTGTGGAATTGATTTCTTCGCTGCTCAAATTCCTCACGCATTTGCAACGCAACCTTGTGTTGATTTGACGCAAACCATGCACTGAGAAAAAAGATACCGATGTAAATGGCAAGCGCGAAGTATGCAAAGGGATGAAATTTTGACGATGGAGCTGGTTTTTGGTATTTCATGGTTAAAATAGTCTCTAATTGTTCCTTTGCAAACCATCTCGTCTGGTTTTTAAGAAACGTTCAATCTGGCGTTTTAGATTCGTGGATCTTCATCGCAACTCGTAATTTCGCACTTCGGGACCGAGGATTACGTCGAATTTCATCGGGGGTTGGAATTATTGGACGCTTGGTCAGTATTTCAAGAGTAGGTGTATGCTGACACATACAGATAGGAGCCTTCGGTGGGCAAATGCAAGCACGTGAGAGGGCGCGGAACTGTTCTTTAACAATTCGATCTTCAAGAGAATGGAAAGAGATGATGCATAAGCGTCCACCGGGCTTCAAAGCGGAAGCAGCACAATGTATCCCGGAATGGAGGTTTTTAAGTTCATCGTTAATATAGATTCGCAACGCCTGAAAAACTCTTGTCGCGGGATGGATGCGCCAACCCGTTGATTTAGGGGGAATCGCCTCCAGAACGATTTCAGCCAGTTGACCTGTTGTTGAGATTGGCTTACGTCTTCGAGCGTGAACAATTTGGCGTGCAATCTTTTTAGACCAGCGTTCTTGACCCAGCTGCGTAAAAATCGTTGCGAGTGCGTCTTCGGGATGGCGGTTCACAACGTGCGCCGCTGATAGAGCCTGGGAAGCATCCATCCGCATATCTAAAGGACCAGAGTGATTGAAACTAAACCCTCTTGTCGGCGTATCAAGTTGCAAAGACGATACCCCTAGGTCTAGTAAAATGCCATCAACTTGCCGAACCGTGGTTTCCTGCGAATCTCTACTGCGATGTAGTTGAGGCAGCTGATCTAAGTGAGCGAAATTGTCACCGACAAATGTTACCCGCTCCTTATATTTATGCAGTCTTTCCTCGGCAATAGCCAACGCCTCCACGTCCAAATCAATACCAAGTAGGAATCCTTCCGGCGCAGATTTTTGCAAAATGACAGCGGCATGCCCACCTAATCCAACCGTGCCATCCACATAAAAACCGTGATTTTTCGGCTGTAAAAACTGAATCACTTCATCAACTAGAACAGGTATGTGGCCCTGACCCATCTCTTTCTGAGTGCCCCCAGTTTTTGTCCTGCACAATCATGCATGACCTCCCTTCCTACGCTGATCTGGAAGGGGGCTTGCTAAAAGACCTAGACCGCTTTACCTCAAACAAAAGGATTATACCATAGGCGCCTCCCATGTCAAGCGCAAAATTGGGCATCGAATACAATGCACAAAAACATAGGCAGACGCGTTCGAGCAGTCCACCACGGCTTAGAAATCTTCAACAAATATCACGCAGCCTCTGTGAGGATCTGATGGAGGGGAACGTCCCAAGGCTGCGGAAAGGTATTTGTCACAATTTGTGCTTCGTAAGCTAAACCAATCCAAACTGCCTGCGGACATTGTGGCAGGAATCGATCATAGAAGCCCGCACCGTATCCAATGCGGTAGCCCCGGAGGTCAAAAGCAACACCGGGAACAAAGATTAAATCAATCTGGTTCAAAGGGAAAGAGGGACAGGTTTCATTATTCGGCTGGTACATGCCGTATGGATGGAGAACAAGATCTTCTTTTGCATCCATGATACGATATGGTGTCAGGTCTCGCTGCTTCATACGCATCACAGGGGCAAGCGCAATCTTATTCTGAGCCAACAGGTAATTAAGCAAGTCACCGGTCTCCACCTCACTTCGCATACTAAGGTAGATTAGCACGGCATCGGCTCGGTTCACCTCAATCCAGTTGATTGCATGGTGGACAATCCGTCGGCTCAGTTCGGTTCTCACACTTAGCGGGATGCTGTCCCTCTTGCGGAGGACTTCCCCCCGAAGCCGCTCGCGTTCCTGCTTCTGATTCATTTGGTTTGCCTCCCTCGCCTTCACGTCTGCCATTCGATCTGGTTAATATACTTGGCAAGGGTATCACGGAAGGTTGAGGGCTTCATTTTGAGCAGTTTTGCGGCTTGTGTTTTGTTCCCCTTTGCTTTTTTCATCGCCCAACCGATGAGTTCGCGCTCTGTCGACTGGATAATCTCTTGGAAGGAGATCTCACTCAACGTCTCATCTAAACTGACCTGCGCTGGTAGTTTCAACTCAAGCGGAATATCGTCCGTGGTAATATCTGTCTTGTCTCCAATCGTTACAAGCCGTTCGATCACATTTTCTAATTCGCGGACATTGCCGGGCCATGGATATGCTGTGAGCACCTCGACAACTTCGGGAGCAATGTGAATAGGGGTATTGGGTGAGAATAAATCTAAAAAGTGATTAATTAAGAGAGGAATATCCTCGACCCGTTCACGTAACGGTGGCAGAAAAATCGGGACAACGTTTAGACGGTAGAAGAGATCGTCTCGAAATTCCCCATTATGAACCTTTGTACGCAAGTTTTTGGTTGTCGCAGCAATAATCCGCACATCCTCCCTTTGTGCGCTTCTGCTTAGGTTTAGCTGCTGCCTCTCCAGTACCTGTAGGAATTTAATCTGTAGTGCAACAGGAAGTGCATCAATATCTTTAAGAAAAAGGGTCCCTTTACGCCCAAACTCGCCTGCCGTTTGCTTGTCTCTAAATAGTTCTCGATCCAACGTGTCGGCATGTATTCCTGAGCAGTTTACGATTCTACAGGGATGGAGCCTACGCGTGCTGTTAAAATGAATTGATTTTGCAACGAGCGTCTTTCCTGTACCATGTTCACCGTAGATTAGCACAGTACTCTGGGTGTCGGAGATATTTTCAAGCAGGTCAAAGAGGTCTTGTATCGCTTGACTTTTCCCAATAATATGATGGTATGGAGAGCGTCCTTTCATCGGAATTTTTAGTTGTGAACGCTGTTTATCTCTACCGTGGAGCATTTTCAGTTTATCCAACATCTGAATCAGTTCTTCGCTGGAAAACGGTTTCTTGATATAGTTATACGCCCCAAATTTCATCGCTTCCACAGCGGTTTCGACACTCGCATAGGCGGTCATGACAATCACAATAATATGGGGCTGCTCCTTCTGGACGCGCTTGAGAAATTCAATTCCGTGCATCTTCGGCAGGCGCAAATCGGTAACCAGAACATCAAAATGTTCGTTCTGCACAAGTTGTAGTCCAATCGCTGGAGATTCAACCGCAATAGTATCGTAGTTCGCCTCGCGCAAATCATCGCGTAGTGTAATTAGTTTGATTTTTTCATCATCAACAACCAGTACTTTCAATCCTTTTCCACCCCTCTCCTAATCGGTAATTTAACGGTGAACGCGGAACCCTGCTTAATTTTACTATCGAATTCGATGACACCTTCATGTTGTCCGATTATTCGGTTGGATACCGAGAGTCCAAGCCCCGTGCCTTTCTCAGTAATCTTTGTGGTATAGAACGGGTCAAAAATCCGATCTTGGACGGACATGGGGATACCGATTCCTGTATCCGTTACTTGAACGAAAACCGTTGCCTTACCAAATAACGCATCAAATTCAATCTCCCCAGTTTTGAAGGTCAATACACCACCATCGGGCATAGCCGCAATCGCATTGAGGGCAAGGTTCAGGACAACCTGCTCTAATAGGTGTTTGTCCCCACGGATTAGGTCTAGTTCTTCTTGGAAATGCTTCTCAATCTGAATACCTTTCTCGTCAGCACTATACACAATCAGACTAACAACTTCATCGACAACCTCATTGAGAGAAACTAACGTGAGTTCCAAATCACGTTGACGTGAGAAATTAAGAAGCTGCCCAACGGTCGATTCAATCCGCCTGAGAGCTTCCTCCATGAGCCCCAAGTATTCTTTGGTCTGTCGCTCGTTCTGCGGATCGCGCTTTATCCGAAGGATACAGTTGAGTAGCCCGTCAAGAGGATTATTGATCTCATGTGCAACCCCTGATGCCAATTCACCTATTGCTGCCATCTTTTCTGATTGAACCATCTGCTGTTCCATCCGTTTCCGATCGGTCACGTCGCGGCAAACCAAAACCGTGCCTAAATAGTTTTCATCCCTGTCGCGCACGGCGGCATAAGTGTTTTCAAAGAATTTATCCTTAATCTGTAGACTCTGCTGTTCAATCACCGCGTGTCCCTTCGATAAATCCTCTGCGATCTGCAGGAGTACCCCGTCAGCCTCTGGGGATTGGATGGCTTCTGTATCAAGTCCGAATTGCTCTTTTTGGATCTGCTGTCCCGCCTTGTTAAAGAGTGACACATGGTTCTTGTCGTCAACAAAGATAACCCCCTCCTGCATACACTCAATAATTGACGTGAGTTTATTTCGCTCGAAAAGCACTGCTCCTCTTGTCTCTTCTAATTCAACGACTTTTTCCTCAAGATTGTCTTTCAATTCGCGGGTTTCTGCCTCACGCGCCCTCGCGGTGTCCATAATGGATGTTGCAAGATAGACGGAGAAAAACAGGGTGCTGGTAAACACAAACAGCACACTTGAAATGTAAATCGGATCTTGCCAGAGCGTTGCAGGCAGAAAATTCTGTAGATGGTAATGGGGCAGGACGTGGTAATACTCGAAAAAAATAAGGGCACTTAAAAGAATTGTGTTCAGTGTGGCAAGGATGTAACTAACTTTTTTAGAGAGGAGTATGCTCGCAATAACAAGATGAAAGATAAAATAAAAAATAAACGGGTTCTCAACGCCACCGCTAAAGTGGATGAGCGCCGTCAAAGAGAACAAATCTAGGATAATATGTCTACCCGCATGTCGCTGAATTGATACGAGCGGCTTTTCCGTAAGATGTTTGGGATAGATTTGCGGCTCAAAGTTGTAAAGCGTCATCAACGCCGCAATGATGTACAACGGCGTTGGATTGTCAATGATGTGGAGTCCCCAACTTGCAATGCTGACAGTCAGCAAGACACCCGTTATAGCAATCCAACGGAGCTTAACAAGCCAACGGATTCGCTTGATGAGTTCAATTTTAAGAGGTAAATCTGTTGAATTTGCAACCATGTTGATATGGACAACCGATGTCCCCCAAAGAAGTGTTTCAACGGCTATTTCTGAAACTGGATTTCCCCATGCACCTCAATCGAATCGACAATTGCCATGATCACCGCATCAATAGGTTTGTTCTTGGTGACGTCAGTTTGACGTGCTGAACTTCCTGCTGCGGTGAGCACCAACTCGCCGACACCCGCACCAACAGCATCAACAGCGACCGTATATCGACTGAGGAGCGTTCCATCTAGCTCGGTATCCTGCACAATCAGCAACTTACTACCGACGAGTTTTTCATCTTTTCGCGTGGCAACGACAGTTCCCACAACTTTTCCAACCGTCATACGAACTCTTTCCCTGTTGATTTTTTTACCCGAAAAGTGCAAATTCGGTAAAACATAATGCATCATGAAAACATTATTGACAAAATTATATGGACACAGGTATAGTAAACTGAAGCTATCAAAAAGTCAAGATTTTATTCCAAGTCTGTCTCATCAATTATAGGGGGAACGCTGTGTCAGATAAGGTTCGTTTAGCGGTCATTGGTTGTGGCGGAATCGCAAATGCACATCTGCGAGGATATCAAGCACTCGTGGAACAAGGGGTTAACACCTTTTCAATTGAGGCAACGTGTGATGTGCGTAGGGAAGCGGCGCAAAACTATGCGGAACAGGTTGCAGAATTGCAAGGGGATATGCCCCGCGTTTACGATGACGTTGAAGAAATGCTAAAAGTAGAGGATTTGAATGGGGCGGATATCTGTACGTCGCATGCCTATCACCACATCTCCGCTATCCCATGTCTTGAATCGGGCGTTGATATTATGACGGAGAAGCCGTTTGGGGTAACAATCAAAGCAAGCCAGAAGATGATTGAAGTAGCGGAGAAACATGGACGCCTTACCGCTACGGCAGAGAATTGTCGCAGGACGCCCGGACAACGAACTGTCAGATGGGCACTTAACGAAGGAAACATTGTCGGGACACCTCGAATATTCTTCGCACAATCCGCAGCTTGGAACGATCCAGCGAATATCGGGGATTGGCATTGGCGGTTGGGCAAAGAGTTCAGCGGCGGCGGGATGGTAATGGACAGCGGCGCGCATATGATGGACACGATTCGCTACTTCTTCGGTGAAGTCGAAAAGGTTTACGCCGAGGTCCGTCAGATTGATGGACGATTCGCCAATCACGCCGAACAAGGGAAGGTGCCCTCTTGCCATGAAGATACCTGGGTAGCAATCATCACCTTCAAGAGTGGTGTCGTTGGAACGTGGAGTTGGACGGTTGCAGCACCGTGTGCTAATCATCTGAATGTCGCTTTCTACGGTGCCGAAGGTGTCATTCGCGACAGCGGCGATGTCTTTCATCCGTTTACGGCGAAGGATCGAGGGGAGGCGGAGAGACTTGATGGGACACGATACAGCATGCAGGAACTTCGCGAGATGTACCTTGAGACGTTAACTGATGAGGAGAAAGCCCGACTTTTCCCGCATGGGATTGAAGACGGCTTCGCACTGGAGATTTACGATTTTATCGACGCAATCAGGAATCGACGCTCCCCAGAAGTGGACGGTTGGACAGGTTTGCAAGCCAAAGCCATATCAATCGCAATCTATGAGTCAGGACATTCTGGAGAAGTGGTGACTATCGCTGATGTACTTGAGGGAAAGGTCAGTGGATACCAGCAAGAGATTGATCAGCATTGGGGGCTTTAAGCAACCTTGAATTTATTGATGTAGGAAACGCAGATCTACCCCGCCCCTACTACCTGAGAATAGCATCCAATCTGCGAAGATCGGTATTTTTTAGCGTGGCATCTCTCTTGTATTGATAGTAGCTTTTGAGAACTTTGCCAACATGCCGCTCCGTTTGAGGGCTGAGTTTCCCGTTTTTCCGCACGTTTCCTGATCCCGCATGATAAGCGGCGAGTGAGAGGCCGTAGTCTCCATCATACTTTTTAAGCATTTCGTGCAGATATCTGACTCCCGCTTCTAGGTTTTTAAGCGGATTGAAGCGTTCGTCAACGCTGGGATGTGGTGTCGGCTTTCTTATGTTCTGATAGGATGGCATCTTGAGGCCAAGGTCTTGTGCCGCCGGCGGCATCAGTTGCATCAACCCAACGGCACCGGTGGGAGAGATTGCTTTGGGATTAAAGGTTGACTCCACTTTAACCAAGGCAAGGATGAGATCAACCTCGACTTCGTACTGCTTTGCAATCTGCTCAGTTGGAGATTTTGCATTTTTAGCAGCTTCTGTATCAGTAGCAATCCGCTTCGTATTATCGGGCGTACGTTTGGGAGGTCTTTCTGTTTGAGTTTTCTCGCTTCTCTTCACAGAGGTTTCCCTTTTACTCGCCGTGGAAGTCGTTCTTCCCTTGACAGAAGTCTTCATTCTCACCACGGAAGTCTTCATTCTCGTTGCGGAAGTCCCCTGTTTGCTCACGGAAGCCGAGACTGTTTGATCGGATAAATCAAATGTCAAACCAACGGCAAGAAGATGTTTATATGCCACGTCTGACTGGCTCAAGTAGGCGTAATGGAGATGCTTGCCGTGGACATTAACAGAAAATCCCATACTCCAGTCAGGTTCTGGTTGGAGTCCTATCAGGTCAATTGCTGTACCTAACCGGAGCGCAAGTCCATACGCGCCGATTTCACCGCCCACTCTGAGCTGCCACAGCGCTGTATCCAACACACTGTTCAACTGAAGCAGTTGAACCGGTTTCCATGCGGCCCCAACGGCAAATGTCTGATCGAATTGCCTCAGAAGTCTTCCTTCCCGGTCCGGAATGGTCACTCCAGAAATATCTATCAACCTTGCCCCTAGGATAATATGGCGCGGCAGCTTGACAATAGCACCAAGGTCGTAACTTGGCTCCCATTGGCTGTCAGGGTTCGGCGCACGATTGTATCCAAGATTCCCACCAAGCTGGAATCGGCTGCCAATTGATCGGGCATAAGACAGGAGAACTTGATTATAACCTCTCTCGAATGTTCCGACCGGGTTGTTCGGATGGTCGTGGAAGAAGCGATCTTCGCCGTTCAAATCTAAAACGCTGAAGCCGAGTGTTCCTACGGAGTGGATTGGATACCCGAAGGAAACTGCGCCTTGAGAAAGATCGTATACCAAACTGCCATGCTCAAGGCTCGCAAGGCCCGCGGGATTCCAGAGCGCCCCAGTTGAATCACTAGCATTGCTGATAAATGCTCCACCCATACCAAGCGCCCTCGCACCAACCACCGGTCGAAGGGAAGCCGAGGCTACCGAAATGCACAACAACCACAACACCACGCTTCCGACCCAGAACAGACGCCAATGGTTACGGTGTTCGTATGTGGTCGGCAGACTGAGCGCTTTTTTCTTTTTATTTAATTGCAAAACACAGGTGAGGACCTGTTGCATTACCATTCCTTCCCAAAAAACTGATCGAGCACTCAATCGGTTAATCAATTCTGAATCAAAATAAAAATTTGACCGTGACAAGGCAGGAGCACCAGTTGTCAATTTGTAACAGTGAGTAATATAGTCTTGGTTGATGTCAAGACTTCAGTATCGGTATCGACTCCTGACGATTGTACCGAGACGATTTGGCTAATTGCTGTAACAACAAGCTGAAGCACTTCAACTTTAACTACGCCATCCGACTTTTCTGGAGCAGACCAAATCGCCTTATTTTCATCTGTGGCGGTCAATGTGCCGTAATCGGTTGTGTTGATCCAATTAAAGATGATGTTGCTGCCTCGAAGTTCGTCAACAGTTGCTGTCATGTTCACTGTCTCACCAGCTTGGACGGTATCTTTGCTTACCTCGACCTTGACGTTAAGCGATTGATTCTCCATATCTACCTGTGTAACTGTATTATAGGTTTCTTCCGACTCTCCAAGCGGGTTCTCAACAGAACTCCCGCCACAACTGAGCAAGCACAGGGCAATAGTGAGTAAAACCATGTGTGCTAGAACTGGTGTTATACGTAAGATTTTAATCATCGTTCTTGTCCTTGTAGGTTGAAATTTTGGGTGTATTCAGCCAAAATGGGCTGCCAAGATTTATCCAATAACAAAAACGCATAGATGAATGCGCGGTTTCAGTCAATCGGTGATAGTAATTTAATCCAAAATGATGATTTAAGTTGGCTCAAGTTAAAAAATTATACAACAGAAACGGTAGTGAACAACGATCATTGCTTCTTACTGCCAACAAACTAATGAACAAATGCTTTTCACGTTTCACGCGCTTTGCATTTTACACTTTCTTTTGACATGAACCTTAAAGTTTCGGATACTTGGGGACGTTTTTATAATGTCTCCAACTCTCAGCATAGATCTTCCAGACGCCATCGGCAGGATCCACCATAAAAACCAATTCTTTCTTGCCGAAATCTGAGTAAACAGGTTGACTTCCAGAGGCGCGAGTACCAACAAATTCTTGTAAGAAATTGACATCAGCTACCGCACTATCTCCGTGGATTTGCAACTGAAAAATATTCACTTTAATTTTGCTATACCTTTCATTAAGAGCTTTCATTTTCTCGCGCAACTGTTTTTTATCCAACCGAGTCGGATATTCTCGTCCCCTGTTAATAGCGACCCTTGTAATCACTGCGTCTTCGGCATACTTCGACATATAGATTGTAAGATTCTTTCCCTGCCAAGCCTGCTGCCATTCCCCCAAAACTTGGCTCAATTTAAGCTGGGTATCAAGCGGTGCCTCACCGACAATCGGCGAGGAACTTTTGGGCGCAGCGGCTTGAGGCGATGTAACAACGTTATTGGAAGGCATTGGAGCATCAACGGGCTGCAACGAACGACTTTCGGGCGTTGGATTGGCAGATTGAGCGACCATCTCTTGATCTTGAACGATATACTCCTCGGTGGTTTCGGGATATCCTAACTCATCGTGAATTTTATCGTCTATCAGTTTCCAGCGTTGTAAAAGTCCCCTCTTTTCAACAGTTATGTCCCGATAGATTACCACTAAAACCTTACCATCTTGGTAGAGCGTGACAGGGATGCGTTCAATCTGTTGTCGATTCGTGTTCCCGAGATCTTTCTGAGCAAGATGTCCAGTTATATCCGCTTCAACCTTTTCTCTGCTGAAGAGTTTCAATGCGCGTTCATACTGATTCCGGTTTTTGGTTCGTGCGGTCGAATCCCATAACTGTTGATATAATCTCGGTTGCTTGGATTCGACAGCTTGTTTCCACTGTTGGAGGAAGGGATCAATCACCCCAGTCTCTTCAATAACCTGTAGCCCAAGTACCATCGCTAGGAGGATGATGGCTGCTCCGATAATACCGATCACGCCGAAACGGGTGTTGGGATTCTGAAATGTGGTGGAAATTTTAGAGTCGCTGGATCGCATCGATCTACCCTCCTAATTAACAGCAGCGCCATACCGTGGCACCGCCTCGTAAATCCGCCAACTTTCACGGAAAATTTTCCACTCAGCCCTAACTTGACGCACCCACACTTCCCGCGTCCACAAATCGTGCAGAGCGGGAACCCCTCCACTCGCTACATCTCGTGAAAGACGACTAAAGCTATAGACAGCAATAACACTCTCGCCGTCTGCATCGAACTTGGAATCCGTTTCTTGCCACTCGGCATCTACCATCTTTTTCAAAGCAGCGACCATCTGTGTACGGTTGAGATGGATTTGTTCCTCGTTGCTAGAGCGAATAACGGTCTGATCCAGCGTCGCATCCTGGGTGTACTTGCTCAAGTGCTGGGTTATATCTTTCGCCGACCACGCAAGTGCCCAATCGTTAATAACTGCTCTACCGCTCGCAATTTGCATATTGGTCAATGAAGTACTGTTGGTCCGAACTGTTTGTTTTCTGCGCTGCTGCTGAACATAAGCCTTTGCTTCCTCTTTTTTTTGGGATAGCATATCTTCTCGCCGTTTTAACACATTAGACTGATCCAGTTGTTCAATGTGATTTGAATAGCGCTGTACCTGCGCCGCTGCCTGTGTTCGTGCATCCGCCTCCGCCTTGTGGGCTTTCTCTGCCGACAATTGAGCATCTGCCAGTTCACGACGCAACTGATCAATCTGACGCTCATGCTCTTCTACTCGACCCTGAGCTTGGAGAAGTTGTGTTTGGGTCGTATCCAATTTTAACTGAAGGTTTCCATGATCGGTTTTGGCTTTATTATAATCCTGCAATATCTCTCGGTGTGCTTGTTCAGTCTCTTGAAGTTTTTGGTCCATGTCAGCTTGCAACTGATCCTTTTGCATCCCCAATCGCTCGACAACCGTTCGAGATTTTTCGAGTGCCTCATCTGCTGTTACTAGATCTGCTTCAAGCGCAACAATCTGCAATTTCTTGTGTTCAATGATAGCATTTAGCCCATTCCCCTGCGATTTATACATCGCCTCTTGTTCAGCAATCTGTGCTTGAGTCAAGGCGTTATAGGCTAGCTGCATCGCTCCGAGACCATCCTTAGCATCCACAGCTTCCTTCGCACTTGCAAGGGCATCTACCGCCTGCTGCAAAGTGTCTGACGCAAGGTATTGAGCGTTGGCAAGGTGTGCCTGTTCAATCGCTACTTCAGATTGTGCGATAACAGTATTGACGTTTTCCAATTGAATCTTCCCAAGAGAACCGCTGCAGGCAATGAGGAGCATCGGTAGAAGGCACAGCCATACATGATAGAGGTAATTTTTCTTCTGAGTGTTAAGCAATCTCTGTTTTCCCATGCTTTTGTCTCTGAGCGATTTCATTTTCCTTCGACTCCTAAGTATTAAGTACTAGTTTAGGCTTAATCTTCTCCATCGACGGGCAAGTACAATCCTTAATTCAGAAACCTGTTTCCCTTTTCGGCTTTCAACAATAGCCGGATAAGGCTTCGGATAATTCGCAAATAAAAACGAACAAAGCAAGTGAAAGGTTGCAATTTGAATAGAGCATAGCCTAATATACAACGTGGGTATTGCCGATTTGGTTCCTTTTTTTAATTCACCAATATCTCAATCTAGCGTCACAAAAATACTCTTCCTTGGTTGGGCGTTGACTGCCCGGCTCCGATGCCCTTTGCCGGTAGTGTCCTCCGCCAAGAGGATATCCCCAGGACCAAAGCGCCTTGTCGTCCCATCACCCACCTCAATGTCAACCGCACCACTTAACGTTATGACGTATTGTCTTTGTGGAACGGTATGCCAATCATAGTCATAGTTGGGACCAGTTTCCCGAAAAATGATCCCTCTCGCATCTTGAAGTTGTGACATTTTGCCAATGTCACCGCTATCTTCAAGAGGAATCTCCATATCCTCAAAATGGGACTCGCCATCGGAGCCAGTATAGAGACGGGTTATTTTCATTATTGTTCTCAAACCTCCTGTAAATGAACTAATGAACCAATAGTTTTCACGTTTCACGGTCTTATCGTTTTGCACTTTCTTTTTATATGAACCTAACCGAAAAGTGTTACAACTTCTTGGCAAATGCGGGTCTCTCTTCTATCACCCGCTTCGCCTTAAATTCCGTGCGTTCTAGGCTTCCTTGATCAACAAATTCTACCACAGGTCGAAAACCCAACGCCTCCCGAAGCGCGTTTGCAGTTCTTACCTGAAGGATTGACACCTGTTCCTGAAGCATTTTCTTCTGTTCCAACTCGACCGAAATAGTACAGATATCCCGATGTGTTGAGGTGTCATGCGTCAACCGAATACGGTATTCGGGACTCAGTTCTTCAAAGGAACGCACCACCTGCTCCACCTGTATCGGATAAAAGTTGACACCCATGAAGACAATCATATCGTCCGCCCTACCCAAGATGCCTTCAGGAGACCGGGCATGGGTGCGTCCACACGGACACGGGGATCGGTCAAGCCGCACGAGGTCATTTGTCCAGTACCGAATCATTGGCGTGGCACGCCGCTCAAGGTGTGTGATAACGAGAACCCCTACTTCTCCCTCCGGGACGGGTTCTTGCGTTTCGGGATCAATTACTTCGATCAAATGTAGGTCCTCACTCCAATGTAACCCCGCTTTGTAAGTGCATTCACTGGCAAACGTAGGACCAATTTCGGCGAGTCCGTAGTAGTCGTAGGCGTCAATGCCGAGTCCGCTCTCGATGGTTCGACGCGTCGCTGGCACCTCTGTGCCCGGCTCCCCACCAAAGCAGCCAATTCGGAGATTGATATCCGAGATACTATAATTATGCGCTTTCAGTTGTTCAGCAAGATAGATGGCATAA
Source organism: Candidatus Poribacteria bacterium (assembly GCA_003635265.1). GTDB lineage: Bacteria > Poribacteria > WGA-4E > WGA-4E > PCPOR2b > PCPOR2b. Next base: position 59,791 of record PYIZ01000009.1, on the reverse strand, counting down.
GAAGGAGTGGCAACGAGAACAGTGCTCTTGAGACGCACCATGTAATCAATTTGTCTTTCGGTCAACGCTGCGCCGATTGGAATTACTAGGCAGCCGATTTTTGCCCCGGCATAGTGCACGGCTAACCCCGCCACCCAAAGCCCATACGCAAAAGCATTTTGCAAAACATCCCCCGGACGGACACCGATACTCCATAGTGTTCTGGCTGTCACTTCTGTGATGTATTGCACATCTGTCGCACCCCAAATTGTGTTGACAGGCGTACCTGTGGTTCCGGTGCTTGGGTGCACCTCTCGGAACGCTGCCTCCGGTGCAACGGTAAACCTCCCCAAAAACGGATGCTGTGCCTGCTCCTCGCGTAACTCCTCCTTTTGGACAAAAGGGAACTTGCGGATATCATCTACGGTTTTGATATCTGTAGCCGATACACCCGCTGCATCGAAACGTTCTCGGTAAAAATCACTCCGGCGATAGCATCGATCGACCTGCCATTTGAGTCTTGTAAGTTGTAACGCATCCAAGTCGTTTCTCGACATGGTTTCGATTTTATGATCATAAAAAATCGGGGGATCGCGTCTCATCTTCTCCTCCATGACACGTCTATCTTCAAATCGTTGTAAGGATTTACACCCTTTTCAAGGTCAAAACCTGTAACCTCAACTGCGAAGGATTTGGGTTGTGATTCTAAACCTTTGATTATAGCAAAGCAACGGAGAACTCTCAAGCGAAAAGGCACTTGACTTTACCAGCTTTGAGTGCAATAATTATCACAGAATTGTCATAGCTGAAAGCTGATGAGGGTTTCATCGGTAGCTGTTGCACAACCCCCTGTGGATATGCAACAGATTAAAGAATTCATCTAACTCGGACGCAACGCCGCGCACCGATTTGTCCAACACGATTGGAGTTCAGATTATGAAAATCACAGACATTGAGATTATCCCGATTTATCCACGTATCCCCGCACGCAATACAGATCATCAAGCACGATTTTCGGCTATTAACCACCGCACGATTTTCAAAGTGCACACAGACAACGGATTGGTCGGCTATGGCGACTATCGCTGTTCAGCACCTGATCAATCAAGCGTCGAACCGCTCATCGACCGTAACCCTTTCGACTTCATCAACAACAATTTGAATATAGGGTTGTGCGGTGCCCTCTACGATGTGATGGGAAAACACTTAGAGATCCCTGCCTACAAGCTGATGGGACAGAAAGTGCGCGACGCGATTTCCGTCGCCGCATGGACGAGACCCGCAGCACCAGAAGTATTCCGTGACGAAATCCAGCGGGCAGTAGACCAAGGGTATATGACCTTTAAGATGCACACCTGCGAATACTATGACGTGATGGAACAAACACGATTAGCAGAGGAGGTGGCACCGGAAGGATTTAAGATTCACTACGACTTCAACAGCAATCGCAGCTTGGCAGCAGTGCTACCTATCGTGCGAGAATTGGAGAACCACCCCATCGTCGGTTTCATTGAGGATCCAATTGTACGGAACGATATAGACAGTTGGCGGCGGTTACGGGAACAGAGCCGTCTCCCAATTGTCATGCACGCCCCACAACTCGGCGGTGTACAGGAAATTATCCACGGACTTGCAGATGCCTATATGGTTGGCGAGAGTGGCATCGGCGATAGCCTGATTCGGGGTTTTGCGTGTGGGAAGGCAAACCTTCAGGTGATTATACAGTTGACAGGTGGCACGCTTACCAAGGCGTTAGCACTGCACATGGGTGCTGTTCTGCCCACAATGACAGGTCACACGGTAAATCTCGATGACCAATATGAGGAAGACATCGTCACAGAACGGATTCCGATAATCGAAGGATTTTCTCCCGTCCCTGAAGGTCCCGGACTGGGGATTGAGGTGGACGAAGATGCTCTAGCGCGGGTAGCAGCAAACCAGCCGACGGAGATCCCTAAGCATGTTGGTATACTGCACATGCCCGGCGGGCATAAGATTTATACCCCGTCTTTCGCTTCGGTGAGCCGACTCACAGGGCGAGAGGAAGGTACTATCCGGGGTCTGAGGCAGGAACTTTGGGACGACAATGGCTCTGAGGAATTTGCCCGAATCTATGACAGAGTGCAGCAGGAAGGCTCGTTTGTCGAGTAGTTCCAAGGATTCCTGTGGCAGCCTCGATCTCCAGAACCACTATAGGTATCCACAATTTCTTTGTCGAAAGACATAAATATCACTAATAGGACTTACGCACTTGAGTTTGTAGTAGCGCAATTCATTGGGTGTCGAAGGGTATGTTCAGAATCCACAACCATCGTAGGCGGGGCATCTTGCCCCGCATTGGCGATGAAACATTGAATTACGACATCTCACCGTTCAGCTGCGTAAGTTCTAACTAAAATCTACTTATCGCTTCCTCATCTGAGAATCACTTCTCTAACGTACCTACAACTTCAAACCGTTCTGACTCCGTGGGCTGCGACCACAATACCGATGCGCCACCCATGATGGCTGCCCGCTCCGGAGAGGCGCGCCAAGCGTCGTAGATCTCATTGCTCTCCCAAGTCACCAACGAGGTTATTTTTGTTGGATCGGTGGTGGATACAAGTGTTATCCGACTAATGAATCCGGGGGCTTTGCTCTGTGCTAGCCCATTGCGGTCTAAGAGTTCGCGAGCCTCATCAAATTGTTCCTCATTTGCCCAATGGTGAGTTAATACGCCAATCATCGTTTCCTCCATTATATTTTGACTCATGTTAAAAAACCGTAGGGAACAACTCCTCCGATTCATCGGAGTCCTTGTCCCGATTTCATCGAGGATCCCGAGAATCGGGAAAAATCGGGATCGGACTCTCGGTCACAGACCGGAGGATCGTTGTTCCTTGCCGCTGCCTCAATAAACCAATGTTGTCACGTCCCGATGGATCGGTTCCGGCTTTGCCGAGAATCCTCGATGAAATCGGGAGATCCTCGGAACGGGATTTTACAGCCTGTCCCGCCTGTCCCGATTTATCGGGGATTTATCGGGGCATCACGTTTCACGCTCTTATCATCTCATTGTGAACAACCGCCAAACCGATGCTACAATTAGCACCAGTGAAAAGGCAAGTCCCATTGCGCTCACCGCTACAATTCCTGCTTCCGCAAACACTGCACCTGTTCCCAAACTACCTGCTCCCGCCGCCAAAGCCACCATCATCTCACTAGCACCCTGTGCCCGACCGCGTTCGACAGGCAATAGACCGCTGAAAAACAGTGCAGATCCCGCGATAAAACAGAAATTCCAACCCAGCCCCAGAAGAAATAGACTAAAAGCAAGCATAGAAACTTGTTCGAGTCTTGTCAGTTGTAAAGCGTCTAAATTGGAAATCGGTGTTAGCACGGCGGAAGCACCCAGTATCAATGCACCGACGACTATTATTAGGACCGGACCTAAACGGTCTGTCAGACGGCTCGTCAAACTCGAAAGTCCGTACATCCCCAAAGTATGCGCCATTATCACCCACGAAATCGCCTGTTCTCCATGAGCATGATGATTCATATGCAGCGGTGTAATCACCATAATTAGCGTCATAACGAACTGACCAATTATCATCGCTGCCACACCAAGTCTCACTGTTCTGTCAATAAAAATTCGCCACAACTTGCGCCCAGTGTTCTTCTCGTCTACCCCGCTCAGGGCTCCCGATAACGTCCTTCCTATTTTCATGGGATCTGGGTATAATAAGAGAGCGGTCAGCATTAGCGCAAGGGTAGCTAGTACTACCGATACCATATAAGGACCAGCGTGGGCATGCAAGCCAAAGGAGGTCGCCAGCCAAGTCGAAGGAGCTACCAGCAGCGGACCACCCACGGCACCTATAGTCCCTGCGAAAACAATAAGACCAATCACTCCCGCGCGTTTGATCGGGTGATAGACTTCAGCCGCAATAAAACGCGCTTGTTCACTTACCCCGCGTCCCATACCCATTAACAACACACCGGCACAGAGCCATGGTAACGACTCCCACATGCTTATTGATAGCACGCAAAGCACTGATCCGGCTGCAGTAAATAAATACCCCAGTGCTAGACCCAACCGCCGCCCTATGTGGTCCATAAGCCAGCCCACAGGGTAGGCAGCGACGGCCCGTCCCAACATCATCATTGTGGGTGGTAACCCTGCAGCACGATCTGTCCCACCTAGGTGTGCAGAAATAATCGGCAAAAGTGTAAACGACAAAATCATTGATGCACTGAATAAACTCTGCGAAATGAACAATGTTGCCGTTATGCGCTGCTGCACCGAACGAGGAATTGTTGATATAGACATAGACCCTTTCGTTAAGAACTGGACTCGGGGCAATTCAAACCGTGCCACATTTTGGCATTATGTACTTAAACTTCAGTTGCTGACAATCACCTTTATTCGCAACTTCAAATTATATCTTACCACGTCCCAAATATAGGGTCAATTCCAAAGTGGCATTACAAATTCTACGTAGATTTCTGGTCGAATAGAGCCAATTCCGTTGACAACCAGCCACGTAATAACTATAATGAAGATCGTTTACTTATAGCCCCAAAATCAGACTCTTGCTCTCATCGAAAGAGCGGGATTTGTCCCAATAAATCGGGATTCATATCCACTTATCTCAATCGGTTTCTATCCTTGGACAGCGCACGTTGCCAGACCCATACAGAAAATTGATGCAGAGAGGGATGTGGCGTGCTTTGACACAATTCAAAAGGATTCAAAAATGCCCAGAGAACTCATTGCTGTTGCACCACGGACACCTGTGCTTCGTGAATACGAGGAGCCGTCGCTTAACCCCGGAGAAGTGCGGCTACGAAGTATCTTTTCCGCTCCCAAGCACGGATCGGAGCTTCGCGGCTATCGCGCTGAAACGAAGGATCACACCTCCCCTTTTGAGTGGGAACGACGGATGCATGTTGCTCTCAATCCCGATGAAATCGGGGGCGGAGAAGGGGGTCCCCCGAAATTCCCGTCACGGCTAGGTAACATGACGGTCGGCGAAGTGATTGAAGTCGGCGAAGGCGTCACACGTTTCCAGATAGGGGATCGTGTTTTCGGACATCTGCCTATCCGCGAAACACACACCGTCCACGAAGAACGTTTAGACGAAGCCCCGGATAAGATGTCAGCCGAAGCTATCGTGTATTCAGATCCCGCAGGTGTCGCACTCAGTCCGGTGCGGGATGCCAAAATCGGTCTCGGCGATCGTGTGGCGGTGTTTGGGCTTGGCGCAATTGGACAGATGGCAGTGCAGATTGCACGGCTTCAAGGGGCACGGTGGGTTGCTGCAACCGACCCGATTCCGGTCCGCCGTGAGCTCGCTAAGCAGCACGGAGCAGATGTAGTCATCGATCCAATTGCCGATGACGCTGGACTGGTTATCAAAGACCTAACAGACAAAGTTGGCGTTGATGTCTCCCTAGAAACAAGTGGCATTTATGGTGCATTGAACGATGCGCTGCGAGCGACAGGTTACATGGGCACCATCGTGTCCTCGGCGTATTACACAGGAGATGCCCGCGCATTAAGTCTTGAAGGGGAATGGCATCGAAATCGGTTGACGATGATTTCGACCCGTGATGTGAGCCAACCCGTCCCCGGTCACCCTTTGTGGGACACCCCGCGGCTGCATACAGAGGTATTCGCACTGTTGCAGGAGGGGCGTCTTTCGGTCGAAGGCTTGGTTCACCCAATTGTCCCGTTTGATGAGTCGGCAGAAGCCTATCGTGACATCGATGAAGCACCGGAGAAGAGCATTAAGCTAGGTGTGGTTTATGAGACGTAAAAGGAGGTAGCAAAATGTCTGAGCGCAAAAAGATTGCAGCAATCATCACCGAGTACCGTCCGGGGTCGCACGCCGATGTAATTGTCACCAAGTTCCTGAAAGGGATTCCCACAGACGATGGGCTGATTCAACCACGTATTGAAATTGCGTCGATGTACGTCGATCAGTTCCCCGAAAACGATCTGAGTCGTGGGTTCGCCGCAGCACATAACGTGCCGATCTATCCGAGTATCGTCAAGGCGTTGACGCTCGGTGGAAGCGAACTTGCTGTCGATGGTGTCCTCCTGATCGGAGAACACGGCGACTACGCTTGGAACGAAAAAGATCAGCAACTCTATCCGCGCAAATACTTCATGGAGCAGATCTGCGGCGTTTTTTCCACAAGTGGTAGAGGTGTCCCCGTCTTTAATGACAAACACCTGTCCTATAATTGGCGCGATGCCAAATGGATGTTTGACCGTGCGGCGCAGCTCGGTGCCCCGTTTATGGCGGGCTCATCGCTGCCTTTCGGTTATCGAAACCCGTGGTTGGAGCACCCGTTAGACGCGCCAATCACAGAGGCTGTCTCAATCGGCTATTCGGGACTGGACATTTACGGTTTTCATACGCTGGAAACGCTTCAGTGTATGATCGAACGGCGCGTTGGTGGAGAAACCGGTGTCGCAGCCGTGACCTGCTTGGAAGGTGATGCGGTATGGGAAGCAGGGAAAGCGGGAGCATGGTGGCGAGAGCTCGCGGAAGCTGCTTGTGCGCCAATTGAGAATAAACCTTCTGGAGCCATGGAGGATCACTGCGAAAATCCCGCGCTTTTCCTTCTAGAATATCGGGACGGATTTCGCGGCGCCGCCCTAATGCTAAATGGCTATGTAACGGACTTGGCTTACGCAGCAAGGGTTGATGGTGAGATCTACGGCTCAGAATTCTATCTACACGGAGATCCACATCCCCACTTCAGCTATCTCAGTTTGAACATCGAAGAGATGTTCGTCACCGGAGTGCCAACCTATCCAGTCGAGCGGACACTGCTTACGTCGGGTGTGTTGGAAGCCGCTTTGGATTCACGCCATCAAGGCTATATCCGTCTCGAAACACCGCATCTTGATATTGCATACCGCTCCTACGATTCGATTCCTTGGCGTCCAACGGGACCGCGTCCTATCGGTGCATCACTAGAGCCGTTACCGGATTAGAGCTTCTGTGACGATCGAATCAACGCAGAAGTATACAAATGCTGAACAAACATATTTTGTAACCGCAAAATCTGATACCATTACTAACGCGAGTTCCTAGTAGTAGGCATACTCCGTATGCCGTAACCCTTATGCAAACTACGACACAGGCACGTAGGTTGGGTTGAACGGAGAACCGTGAAACCCAACAATATCCTCTCTTTGTAGGTCGGGCAGCCCCGATCACGGGATTCTCTCAGACTTGCCCGATCTATAAAGCCCCTGAGAGGCGACAGGCGTATCGTAAATTTGGTTGTTTCTAAAATGAATGTCGGGTATGAAAACTCGACCTATAGGTTGTCTAGCAATTTATGTTACTGCTATTGAACGGAGGAGTCACCATGCGGATTTACACGCTCGTGTTTTGCTTCTGGGCAGCCACAGGTCCCCTTCATGCCAAAATTGTCTTTACATCCTTCCGAGATGGGAATTGGGAAATCTACAAAATGGACTCGGATGGAGGCAATCAGACGCGACTGACGCACAACAAAGTGGCTGATACCGCTCCGGTTTGGTCCCCCAATGGGAGACAGATTGTATTTGAAAGGGATGAGGGGAAAGGGGAGATTTACCTGATGGATGCTGACGGAAGTAACCAACGGAACTTGACGAACCACCCTGCAATGGATACGGCCCCGCACTGGCACCCCAACGGCACACGAATCATTTTTTTTAGCGGTCGAGGCGCTTCTAGTAGGATCTATGTGATGGATACGGCCGGTGGAAACGTTGAGGAAATCCCAGGCTTGCTGCGTGCATCGGGTCCTAAATGGTCCCCTGACGGCAAATGGATTGCCTTTGAAGGAGTGGCAGAAGAGTCAGATGTGATTCAGATAGTCAATCCAGATGCAAATCAACTGCGCGTCATCTCAGTGCCTATCCCTAGACCGATGTCTGTAGCGGGATGGTCGCCGGATGGGAGGAGGATTATGTATTTCGCAGCGTTTGATGATGCAGGCGACGATGCCATTTTAGTTATCGTCACGCTTTCGCGAGACGGGAGCGGAAAGGCAGTTGGGTGGCAGCGGGTGCGTCCACCCCGAAGCATTGACGGTAGTCCTGCTTGGGGTGCTGATGGAAAATCCATACTCTTTCTAGGCAGAAACCATGGTAATGAAAATATTTATCGTTACCGGCTTGATAATCGCCAACTGATACGATTGACGGATCATCCCGATAGTGACGGCGCTCCTAATGAATGGCATCCACTTCTAACAGTTTCACCACAAGGGCTAGTTCCGATCCTCTGGGGCGGGATCAAATCCAACTACTCTAATCGCAGCCTACCATTGCTCACTTTACCTCGGTAATTCCACCCTTCGCATTATTGAAACGGCACTGGAATCGTCTCCCCATGCCACGGGAAGGCGTAGCTCGGATCATTCACAAAACGACGCATGCCAACCTCCAGCCGGACAGATGTCGAAGGCGGAAGTTCGACTGCAAAATACTTCCCATTGACCGGAACTTCTTTGTCAGCGTATTCTCGTTCCGACCGGAGCCATCCATACGGATTTTGACGTAATTCCTCTTGATTCATCTCTCGGTATTTGAGTCCAGTAAACTGATGTTCTCCGAAAGCACCCGCCTGCACGATGGCGTTTCGCGTTTCAGTCGTGCTGAGGTTCACCAGTTGGATTCCGACACCATCTGACGCCAATTTATCGACGAGGGCAGCAACATCGCCCGGTAAGCCGGGGCGAGCGTTGTCCCGATCATAATAGCGTACAGTCGCTCGGAGCAGTCCGCCATTGTAAACCGATTGCGGCGCACCCATCGTGACCTGCGTCAAACCCTTCGTGAAAACAGGATTCGGCGGAAAGAAGTTCGTTGTAACAATTTCTTCAACAGCACGATCGTCGAGACGCATCTTGTCGAATGCCTCCAACGCCCATCGGTATTCCGCACTCAGTATCTTCTCGGGCCAATCGGGATTCAACCCATCGTAGTATTGAAAACGGGCGAATTCTGTTTCGCCCCCGTTCTTCTCGCCACCCCTGTCCCCAATTTCATTCCAATCGCGCTCGACCTCGCCATCTCGTATCCGTGTGATTAGCTCATAATCCTCAGGGGACATCGACGCATGATACAGGTGGGCAAGTTCCTGCATTCGCCACGGAATCGGTCCTGTGTAGACACCTCTCTTGGGTAGAATATCATCGTTGGAAGGACCCACAGGCGGGTCATAACACCAGCCATCGGGACCATAGCGCGTCGGCATGATAAGTTGCCCATCTTCCCGTGTTATCGAATTTTCCAACAGCAGCTGAATCTGTGAGCGGAGAAGTTCAAGATAGCCGAAGTCGCCAGTAAGTAGCAAGGCACATTCAGCGGCGATGGTGAGCGAGTGAAACATAATATTATAGCCCTGATAGTGATTCCAGCCATACTGTCCACCCCACCACACGCCATTGCGGTGCTCCCCAATCTTTCCCGTATGTCCCACATTATCGGGCATAATCCCATTATTACGACGCATCCGATCCAACCATGCTTCCGTGTATTCCAATACCCACCGCTTGTACTTCTCATCGCCTGTATACAGGTAAGCATTCGTGACGAGCGCAGTAGCACCTAAACTATTGGGGGTGTCGGCATGTAAGACCATCTTCTCAAACAATTCCACAATCTCTTCCCTGCGTTTTGGGTCTTCATACCAATTCAGTTCGAGATCTTCGACGATTGGATAAAGACTCGCACGTACACCGTAATAGTTGACCTCGCCACCTAGATATCTTCCGGCGAGCAGCATGGTGTTCACGAAATTCGCATCTGCATGTAATCTCGGTCCCTGACTGGAGTGAAACGGGGATCGGAGGATTTTATACTCAGGGTCATAATTGGGGGCTTCCGGATCCTCGCCGATGAACATCGCAGCAAATCTCCGCGCTCGACGGACGTTCTCCGAGACGGTGGGACAAGCAACACCGAAATCGTAGAACGCCATGTTGCCTTCGCCAAGATGATGCCACTCCGTAGATTGCGCCAGATTCCAGAATTCGTTGTGCATCGACGGTCTGAACACTTTTGTAAAATTATTGTGTCGAAGGCGATGATTGAAGCTGTCGTCACTAATTCGGGTCGACGCGTTCCACCCCTGTAACGCAAGGTCAAGCAAACTCTCATCGGCACCGATGGCGTAAAACAAGCACCAGTTGTAGAACTGCTCGTACAGATCGTCGAAGTCCTCTGCAAAGTAAAGGGCGCCCCCCGGTTCTGTGTACTTCTTGACCATTATGGGTGCCGCTTCCTCCATGAGGTCGATCAGGTTACGCTCCATCAGCGCCCATCCGGGCGGCGCAGAGATGTCAGTCGCCTTGATGGAAACCATTTCAGGCATGGAAGCTCCATTTGTAGAAATGCTTGTCGTCATCCTCTACTCCTTATTGGAAAACGTATTCCGAATTCGTACTTGATTAGGCGGAAGCCACAAGGAAATCCCAGAAATAACCGATACTTGTGCACCTCTTCAGACCACATCATTGAATCATCTACCAAGCAACCCAACCGCCGTCAACAGCGATGGTTTGTCCCGTCACCCAATTCGCAGCGTCCGAAGCGAGGTACAGTACTGCCCCGACAACTTCCTCAACCTCACCGACTCGCCCCATCGGAATGCGACGCACGACATCATCATAGAACTCCTTGCGCTTTAGGAGCTCATTCGCAAGCGGTGTTCGTGTAAACGCAGGCGCAACAGTGTTCACCGTTACGTTGTGAGGTGCCCACTCGACTGCGAGTCCTTTTGTCAACGCCACAACCCCACCTTTGCTGCCGGAATAAATTGTCCGCAAGGGACCCCCTACCAGCGCCATTGTCGAAGTGATGTTGATGATTTTTCCGCTTTCCCGTTCAATCATCGGCTTCACCAGCGTCTGCGTCAAAAAAAATAATCCCTTGAGATTCAAATCGTAAACAGTGTCCCAATCGTCCTCTGTTACTTCGAGCGCAGGCTTTGGACGGTTCGTACCAGCGTTATTAACAAGGACATCAACCCGTCCCCAAACATCGATTGCGTCTTGTGCACCCCGAGCGATTTCATCCATCTTGCTCGCATCGAAAACGACCGGTTCAGCCTTACCGCCCGCTGCCCGTATATCTTCCGCAACCTCTTCGAGATCGGAGAGCGTCCGGCTATTCAGAATGACATCGGCACCCATCTGTGCCGCAGCGATCGCGAGACCTCGGCCGATGCCTTTACCTGCACCTGTAACTAACATCACCTTACCGTTAAGATCAAATCCGGGAAACCCCATAATAAACCTCCATCTTTGTATGATGCGTAATACGCAAGTTTATAAATCTATCGCTATTTTCGAGCCAAAGCTAATTCTAATGTGTTTTCTAACAACATTGCACGTGTCATCGGTCCAACACCGCCGGGAACAGGTGTGATAAAACCGGCGACCTCCTCGACACTCTCATAATCAACATCACCAACAAAGCCATCTTCAGTAATAGTAATTCCCACATCAATCACGACCGCCCCCGGTTTTACCATGCCTGCCGTAATTAACCGAGGTCTGCCAACTGCTGCAATCAGAATGTCCGCTTGTTGCGTTTCCGAGAAAAGTTCACGAGTCCTCGTGTGGCAGTAGGTGACCGTCGCATTGCGGTTGAGCAGCATCAACCCAACAGGTTTGCCAACCAGACTGCTGCGACCCACACAAACGACGCGGCTCCCTTCAATCCCTACGCCAGTCGATTCAATGAGACGGATAATTCCTGCTGGCGTGCACGGAACAGTCTGTTCACGGTTAATCAGGAGGTTACCTAAGTTCACAAGCGTCAGACCGTCGGCGTCCTTTTCAGGCATGATCGCGTTGATAATAGTATCCCCATCAATAGAATCAGGCACCGGCATTTGAGCAATAATTCCGTGTATATCCTCACGACTGTTCAGCGTGTGAATTTGTTCTATGACCGCTGCTTGCGGCGTTTCCGCCGGCATTCGATGTACCTCCGAATGAAAGCCGACATACTGACAATCCTTCTCCTTGTTGCTGACATAGACGGTCGAAGCGGGATCATCTCCAACTTGGACCACCGCAAGTCCGGGGGTAAATTTGAGTTTCTTCACTTGGCGCCGAATCTTGCGCCGAACAGATCTAGCTAGCTCTTTCCCATCAATAATTTTCGCCCCGATTTCATCGGGATCCAAAGCAACTGACAATCGTGAATCCTCCCCATCCAGTGATATGATATTGGCACAAATGTTATTTCCGCTCAAAGTTATTGCTGAATTTTGCAGCGCGTTATTATATCATATCTTATGCCGTGTATCTATTATTTCTTCAATGTATAGGTAGACCGATGTGCTCTGCTATCGGAAATTCCCTGCAACATAGCAAAAACTGAAAACATGAAGAAAGAAAAGTATCCTGTAAACAAAGAGATAACAAAGCAAGTTAGACTCGAAAAACATCAACGTCACTCTTAATCCAAAGACTCTGACTACTTCTCCGCTATCACACCTCTTTTGGCTCCCGGTATCTTTTCATGGGGAAACTTCTCGCAACATCGCATTTCTTACTTATTGGCATTCTCATCTCCGTCTCCCACGCCGCAGAATCCGAGCGCGACCCGCTCCAATTACCACCCCTCTCCCTTTTGCAGAAAACCGAATCTATCCGATTCAAAGATATTCCTGACCCTTTTATTCTCAAGCATTGGCCCCCCATCCATGATAGTGAACATATAACAATTAACGGTGTGAAACTCACCAAAAACTTGGACTACCTTATCGATTACGGTGCAGGAACGGTCACGTTCCTGAAAGACTACCCACCGGAAACCTCTGCACAAATTAGCTATCGAGTCTTGCCCTTTGCAATTAAAAAGGGGTATAAACGAGATCTCTTCCGACAAGATCAGTCGTTGGACCAACCGTCCAGCCAAGTCAAACTTGAACCCCGCGCAGATTTGATCCAACAACGTCTACCGGAATCAGCACTGCCGCCGGTGCATGTCACAGGAACGCAGACATTCGGCATCTCGGCAGGCAGCCAGAGATCGCTGTCCCCGGAGCACGCTTTGCGAATTAGCGTTGATGGCAAAGTCTCAGAGAACATCAGCGTCACAGCACTCCTTTCAGATCAAGACCTGCCCATCCAACCTGAAGGCACAACCGAAGATATCCAAGATATTGATCAGAAACTTATCCGCATCACAAGCCCAAACGTTACAGGATTGTTGGGCGATTTTGAGGGATCGCTAGGCGATACGGATATATTCTTTAACCGCGCGCTAGAAGGGGTGCAGGTCACAGGCGATTTCAAGTGGGGAAAATTTCATCTCATACCGAGTGCTATCCCCAAGGGACAGTCTGCCAGTAAGACAATTCGGGGTGAGGAGGGGCGTAGCGAATATCGCATTGATGTCGAAGGTGAGTTTGTTATCGTGAAAGCGGGAACTGAAATTGTTTGGCTGAACGGTCAACGGATGCGGCGTGGAGAAAACAATGACTACGTGATCCGTGACTACGGCGACCCGATTATTGAATTCACAAGCAAACACTTAATCACGAGCAATGATGTGATTCGTGTCGATTTTGAATATATCCCCGAAGACTTGGCGTACCAGCGAAATCTGCAAGGTGTCAGTGGTTCGCTGAATCTGCCCGGCGAGCGTGTCACGGTTGGATTCGGCTATGCTGTTGAATCGGATCTAAATGATCCTGAAAATGCGTTCATCATTATAAATGAAGAAGAGTTAGAGGAACTACAGAGAAACGAACTGGACGCAGACGGGGATGGAAACCTTCTCATCGCGCCACAACGACGCACCGTATGGGACATCAACGGACGCCTCGATTTCACCGAAAGTCAAGGTTTCTTACAACATGCCCCGACGCTCGAAGGACAGATCGCCTTCGGTGCATTGGATCAGAACACCTTCTCCAACCAAGATCGCAAAACATTGAGTCGAGCTTGGAAATTCCTCGCCAATTCATCAACGGAAAAGTTGCTATTGAATATAGAACTCCGATCCCTCGACGCGGACTTTGTACCTGTCGGTGCATCAAGTGCCAACCGTACACGGTTTCGATACGAAGAACAGTACACCGATGAACAGTTTGACGACCTGTATCTATTGGGTGATGTAGGTCCATCCCAAACCCCCGATGAGAAGTCCGTAGATCTTGACCTACAGGTAAAGCCGGTCAATTGGCTTAGACTCGATTACGGTTTAGGACGCACAGAGGAACATTTCAAGAAATCAGCAGATCAGCAAGGTCTCAACGGTTCCGATACAGCAACTCCACTCACCGATTTTACCCTGCGCAACAACCTTAACGGCGGGTTCGATTTCAATCCACGGGAAGGGTTGACGAAACGCACATACTTTCCCCGTCTCAGAGGCGATTATCGAGGCAGCACGTCGAAAGTCAGGGGACAGGACCAATTTCGCAAAGCACGGAGGCACGGACAACTCTCTCAGCGCATTCGCCTGTTCAATCTGAACGCCTCCATCGAACAGTTGGAGGCGATTGACCTCGATTTCGATGATAACGTGAACCTCAACCGAAAACGGAACATTTCAACGGGGCGGCTCGATCTGGTCGATTTTCGATGGGTGTCAGTTAACACAAAATACGCAATTGAAAGGGCTTTCAACAAAGAACCCCTGCTCACCGTTGACGGAAAGGCATTAGGCTTCTCGGATTGGCAGCAGGCGACGAACGCAAGGACATGGACCGTGGGGCTCTTTTCTCAACCACGTAAGTGGGCAAACGTCTCAACCAATATCTCCCGTCGGGTATTCAAAGCGGAGCGAGGACCAAACTCCGACTCAAGGACGCAGTTGGCGGATATCGAAATGCGCCTCACGCCATTCAACCGAGCGTTGGACGGACAGCTCACCTATGAACTCGACAAAAAATTGGCGACAGAACGACGCGAGATTTTCACAAACGTCAACCCATTCACAGGGCGGGAGATTAAGCCGGGTGAGGGGCATTATGTCAAAATTGACGATCTGCACTACCGCGAAGATTTTGAGGAGGGAGACTATATCAAATTCATCCAGAATGTCGAGGACAAACCGGTTTCTGCCATTGATATGAAGGTGAGGCTGCGTTTCCAACCCCGCCGCTTCATGTCGCGTCGGAGGGGTGGCATAACCTCTGGGACCAAGCAGACCGAAACTCAAAGCAACTTAGTACGGTTAGCAAACGCCGTTCGCGGGCAGGCTGTCGTCAATATAACGGAGGAGCAGGAGGATCCAGATCCGTCAAGCCTCTATCTGCTGCACAATCTGCGAAACGAACGCACAATTTTTGGGCGAATCAACCAGCGGTATCGGCTCGACTTTTCCCCGTCGCCGCTATTGAGTCTGGACCTCAAATATGATACCAACCGTCTCCTTAACAAGCGGATTAATAACAGGGAACGACGACGACACAGCCGCGATTGGGAGGTGGATTTCACACTGAACCCGACATCGAAACTCTCATTCAAGGCAAGATGGGAACAGCGGTGGGAAGAGGAACAGTTTACTGAGCTCGATCCTGAGGGGAACGCATCAGAAGCGATTTCTGATTTGACACAGTTCGAACGTACAAACACGCTTGAATTCAACTATGAACTCAGCCGTGTTTTACAACTTGGCGTTGCCGGCATCCACGAATCTACTGCCGATCGTGAACATCTTGATGACACGCCGGAAGCTCGAACCCGAACTTTCTCATTAGAAAATCGGCTGACCTATTCCTTTATCAACAAAGGACGGTTTGACTTTACCTATCGACTCAGTCACGGAAATAGTAAAGGAGGCTTTCCCTTTACGCGATACAACTTCTACGAAGGGGTGAGCCATGAAGTCCGCACCACTGCGGACTATAAAGTTAGGAAGGTGACGGATCTACTACTACGATTCAATTATCGTCTACTTTCAACGAAACAGAACAAACCGGAGCACCGGGTAGGGATGGAAATCGTGGCAGAATTGTAGGGAAGTTTGATTAGATGCAAGTTTTAGGCTTTCGACTGAAAGAAAACAGGATCAGGCTTGACCCACTCCTCCTCGCCATCCGCCCAGACCTCGCGTTTCCAGATCGGCACAATTTGCTTGAGCCGATTCATCGCATAATGGCACGCTTCAAACGCCTCTTTACGATGCGGGGAGGCGACAGCCACTGCAACGCTGACTTCACCAATCTCTAATCGTCCCACGCGATGAATCATAGCGACGCGGTCTAACCCCCACTTTTCGTGGATCTCCTCTGCAATTTCCGCCATCTTCTTTTCTGCCATCGGTGGATAGGCTTCGTATTCGAGATAGGAAACCTCCCGACCTTCAGTGTTGTTGCGAACAACGCCTAAGAAATGGACAATCGCCCCGGCATCTCCCGCTTCAACCGCACGAATCACATCTCCCAATTCAATCTCTTCACTGGTAATCTTAAACATCCTGACCTCCAGTCACAGGTGGAATGAAGGCGACCTCATCGCCGTCTGAAAGTTCGCTATCTGGCGTGGCATACTCCCAATTCACAGACGTTTGCATCACATCATAGTATTCTGCGATTTCGGGCCACTCCGCCTCAAGGCGGTCCAGAATAACCCTCACGGTTGCTCCCTCTGGCAGGTCCATATCTTCTTCATCTCTATCTAACTCTTCATGTAATACTGCAAAATATTTAACTTTAACTTTCATCGCTTCTCCAACGAAACTCGTAATGTCTAAAACGCAAAATGGAATCAGAAACGTCTACTCAAAACTGTCTAATTATTATACCCCAACGGAGATGTGAATACAAAAGAAATCCACCAACCTGCAAGTATATCGTGATATGGAATGATGTGACTTTTCCTATTGGCTATGATAAGATAAAAACAGGAATGGAATCAACTACGGGGCAGATGATGAAAAATCCTGATTCAGAGGGTAAGCAGCATGGATTTTCTTTCGCATAAAAATCGATGGTATGCTAAAATGCTTGAACCAAAAAAGCAGGAGACCAACAGATGGAAAAACGACAATTGGGAAAAGATGGGGATCATGTATCTGTAATCGGTTTTGGGGCTTGGCCCATTGGTGGAGCAATGGGTGCAGTCGATGAAGGAGCAGCAATTTCAACAGTGCACGCGGTGCTCGACCACGGCATTACGCTCATCGACACAGCACAATCATACCGCACATCAGAAGCGATCATCGGCAAAGCGTTGAAGGATGGTCGGCGGAATCAGGTTTTTCTCGCCACAAAGGTCAGTCGAGATTACTCACCGGATGGCATCCGGCGTGCAATGGAGAATAGCCTGCGTGCTTTACAAACAGACCACGTAGATCTCTATCAGATCCATGGCTGGAACCCACAGTACCCGGTTGATGATAGCATGGATATGATGGAACAGTTGCGTCAAGAGGGCAAAGCGCGCTACATCGGTGTCTCCAATTATAACGTTGAACAGATGGAACTCGCCGCCCAAACCGCGCCTTTTCACTCACTTCAACCGCGTTATAACCTGCTTGACCGTGAGATTGAAGCGGAAATACTGCCTCACTGTGAGGCTAATGGCATCGGCCTCCTCCCACACAGTCCATTAGCTAAAGGATTACTGACCGGCAAATACACGCCAGACCACCAATTTCCGGCAGACGATGAACGTTCAGGGATGTCCCGATTTCAAGGAGAGGAATTTCGGCAAAACCTGACGAAAGCAGCAAAACTGCAAGCCATCGCTCAAGAACGGAACCTCACACTCATTCAACTCGCAATCGGTTGGCAGTTGCGGTTTTCGGGAATCACCTGTGTCCTTGTCGGTGCAAAAACCCCCGAACAGATTGCCGAGCATGTCGGAGGACAGGGTTGGCAATTGACAGATGCAGAATTGCAGGCAATCGAAGCGGTGCTGGCGGAGGAATAAAGTATGAATATTGAAGGTATTAAAAAGGTTGGTATCGTTGGCGCGGGCACAATGGGAGCGGGTGTTGCACAAATCTGCGCGGAATTTGGCTACACCGTCATTCTATACAACAGGAGTACGGCGGGGATGCAGCGTGCCGTGGAGCGCCTCCAATCTCATATCACTGTAACCCCTATCCCTACCGAGACAGAGACAAATACTGCAAGTGGGACAATCTACACCACCCATGATTTGACAGCACTCGCCGAAGTTGATCTTATTTCGGAATCAATCGCTGAAAATCTGGAAGTAAAACAGGATATTTTTCGGAAACTAGATGAAATCTGCGACGCAAACACACTCTTCACAACAAATACTTCGGGATTAAGCATCTCGCAGATTGCTGCAGCCGTTTCCCACCCCGAACGATTTGCAGGAGTGCACTTCTTCAACCCACCCGAAATCGTTCCGGCGGTGGAAGTTATCAAGGGGGCAGAAACCTCCGATGCAACTTGTGAAGTCTTAATAGATCTGCTGAAACTTATGAAAAAGCAGCCAATCCTAGTGCAGAAAGATGTCCCCGGATTTGTCGCTAGTCGACTCCAGTTTGCTGTAGTGCGCGAAGCGTTACATCTCGTCGAGGAAGGAATCGCATCACCTGCTGACATTGATGCAGTGATGAAGCATGGATTGGGGTTGCGTTGGGCATTGCTTGGTCCCTTAGAGATTGCGGATCTCGGCGGGCTTGATATTTTCAACACAGTTGGAAGCTACGTCGCCAAATCTATGAGCAATGCAACCGATTCCCCGAAGGTGCTTCAGGATCTAGTTGCAGCGGGAAAATTGGGTGCAAAGACCGGTTCCGGCTTTTACGACTACCCACCGGGAAAGGCAAACGCGCTTATCGCAGAACGTGATGAGAAGTTGCTAGAGATACTACGTCTAAAGTCACATGATTCTTCGTAAAGTTCTAAGTCCCTCACTATTTGTTGGACGGAGATAGCAACCATGTCAATCGAGAAGTTTACCATTGCACGGAACGATGATATTTACGAATGCTTCCCCTACATCTGCCGTTCTCGAACCGGTAGAATTATTCTTACCTATCGCGAAAGTAACGGTCACGTCGCCAGCGAGTTTTGTCGCTTAATCGTCCGAGTCAGCGACGATGCGGGACACACATGGTCAGAGGCGCGGGTGATTCGTGATGAAGATAAATCAACCGGTGTCTTGACGACATGGAACTGTCCTAAAATACAGCAGCTCAAAGACGGACGGATTCTGTTGCTCTGTGATACCTACCTCTTTCCACCGGGCGAGTGGGGCGAAGGAGAAGCGAACTGCCACATTGTGCTTTGGTTCAGCGATGACGACGGGGAAAGTTGGTCAGATCCGATCCCAACCCCGGTCAAAGGCATCTGCCCGGACATAGTTACAGAGATGGATGATGGTCGGTGGCTGCTTCCAAGTAACGTCACCAATCCAAAAACTGGACAGAGCATCCAAAATATCACAACAAGTCGCGATGAGGGACAGACATGGGATGCTCCACTGACCATCTTCGACAGTCCCGATTACGGGCTCGGCGAAGCCACCATCGTGCCTTGTCCCGATGGAGAATTGGTCGTCTACCTGCGAGAGGATTTTGGACAGCCATTACAAAAGATGATTTCTAAGGATGGTGGCTACCGGTGGGACGGTCCCTACGACACATTAAACCCAGCCGCTCATGGGATGCCGGTTGCAGGTCTCACGCAAGACGGGTTTATGTTAATCGTCGGGCGTTTTGGGTTGCAATCTTGTTGGCGCGTTGATATGTCCGACGAAGCTTGGCAAAAACGGTTGGCACGACGAACCATTGTTATCCCAAGAGTCCCCGCTAACGAGGCATTCATCGCTCGTAGACAACCGGGCCCCAGTGAACTGAAAACAGATGATGAGGTGATTGTCGCGGCAGGTGGCTCATCGGTGCACACCTTCGCATTTCTGGAACCGTTGGAAAGCGCGCTCAATCCAGATAAAGCAACCCAAAAAGGTTTGCTGCTCCCGCTAGACCTCGACGCCAATAATCTCGGTGCCGATAGCGGTTATGCCGCTTGGGTTGAATACGAACAGGGAAAATTCTTAGCCGTCAACTATATCAACGACGATGCACCGATGGCACAGATTCGCGGGTATCGGTTCGGTTTGGAGGATTTTTGAAACCTCACAAGATTAAAACGACGCATATGTAAGGGAGGCGAAACATGGCAACAAGACTTGGTGCTGAAGATTACATCTACGAGGAATTAGCAGATTGGGCAAAGTTGCCCGAAGGCTGGAGTTTTAAAGAGGTTGCCGATGTCGTGGTGGATTCGCAAGACCGCGTCTATGTCTTCAATCGGGGCGAGCATCCCATGATAATCTTTGAGCCGGATGGCAGCTTTGTCGCCTCATGGGGAGAGAATCTGTTTAGCCGTGCCCACGGCGTTACTGTGGGCCCCGATGGAATGCTCTATTGCGTGGACGACGGTGATCATTCAATCCGGAAATGTACCCCTGACGGCGAGGTCTTGATGACTATCGGCACACCCGACGAACCTGCACCAGCTCATAGTGGGCAACCTTTTAACCGTCCAACCAAGGTAGCCTTTGACCCTAAAACTGATGAACTCTACATATCGGATGGATACGGCAATGCCAGAGTGCACAAGTATTCTCCCAATGGGGAACATATCTTCTCTTGGGGAGAGTACGGAACCGATCCGGGGCAGTTCAACTTAGTGCACAGCGTCTGCACCGACAGCGATGGTAAAGTATATATCGCTGACCGGGAGAGTCACCGTGTACAGATATTCGATGAGGGCGGTCGCTATCTAGACCAATGGAACAATCTGCACCGTCCCTGTGGACTGCACATCGAAGATGACTTGGTCTATATCGGTCAAGTTCCAACCCAACTTGAGGTAAACGCTGACTATCCCAACATTGGGGGATGCGTTACTATTCACGACCTCAACGGCCACCGTCTGGCTCGATTGGGCGATGTATGGCGTGGAGAGGGACCGGGACAATTTATCTCACCTCACGGTATCGCAATTGATTCGCATGGAGATATTTACGTGGGCGAGGTTTCTTGGGCTGCCTACGGTGGAAAACTTTCCCCGCCTAGAGAAGTCCGCAGCTTTCGCAAATTGGTCAAGGCGCATTAGAGAAGAATGTGAATCGCATTTAGAATTATCATCTAAATCCGGAGGAACGCTATGCAGTTAACAACTGAACAGGTTGAAGAATTTCACACACGGGGTGTCCTCATCGCCAAAAATGCTCTTAATGATGAGGATTTGCAGCCGGTAATTGATGAGATATGCGACTTCATCGATCGCCGGGCACACGAACTGAAGGCAGAGGGGAAGATCGAAGACCTGTGTGAAGATCAGCCGTTTGAAACCCGATACGGACGACTTTTCGCGCAATCCAGAGAGATTGGCAACGGCCTTGACATCATGAACTATCGCGGTAAAGCGGTTTTTGAATTTCTGTACAATAAGAACCTGCTCGATGTCATCGAATCACTCCTTGGACCGGAAATCATCTGCAATCCAATCCAACACCTGCGACCCACGCCCCCAATCCGCTACTATGAGGACAGCAACCCCGCTTCGCATGTTGGTCCCCTGCATCAAGACGCCGGGGTTATCATGCCAGAGGCGGAAGGCTCAGACATCATTACCTGCTGGCTGCCATTGGGGGATGCTACCGCCGAGATGGGGTGTCTGGAGATTTTGCCCGGCGTGGTCAAAGAAGGATATCTGCGGCATAGACCCGAAGGCGGAACCACCATCTATCCTGAAGACATACCGGAGATTGAACCTGTGCCGATGGTCTGCTACAGAGGGGATCTGGTACTGATGAGCCGCTTCACACCACATCGTGGGATGCCCAACCGCTCAGATAAGTGCCGTTGGTCAATGGATCTGCGCTACCATCCAATCGGTCAACACACGGGTCGTACAGGACATCCGGATTTTGTCGTGCGCAGCCAACGCGATCCGGACAGTGTGATGCACGATCACGAGGAGTGGTGCCGTCTCTGGATTGATGCCTTTGAGAATCCCAAGGGCGTAGTAATGCACAGAGCGGATTGAAATTGCATACGATTTCTGAATAAAGTGTGAACTACCAAAGAGGGAAACCATAATGCAAGAGATTAAGGTTGGTATTATCGGCGCGGGCGGCATTGCTGGTGGCAAACATCTGCCGGGACACCGAAATGTCGAAGGCGTCTCAATAATCGCTGTCTGCGACATTGACCGGGAGCGTGCGGAAAACTTTGCGACACAACACGACATCAAACATATTTTCACCGACTACAACGAACTCGTCGCAATGCCTGAACTGGATGCTGTCAGTGTTTGTACGCCGAATAATTTTCATGCACCGCCATCAATCGCAGCACTTGAAGCGGGAAAGCATGTGATCTGCGAAAAGCCAATCGCCGGAAACGCAATCGACGGTCAGGCGATGGTTGATGCCCAGAAGGCGTCGGGAAAAGTACTTCAGATTGGGTTACAATCACGATTTAATCCAGAAGCGCGAACCTTGCGCCAGCTATATGAAAATGGATTCTTCGGCGATATATACTACGCTCGCGCAATGGCGATGCGACGCCGGGGAGTGCCTGCTTCTCCATCATTCATTACAAAATCAATAGCGGGAGGCGGCCCCCTCATTGACATCGGAGTGCATATCCTTGATGTATTGTTGTGGATGATTGGCGCTCCGAAACCGATTGAGGCATTTGGATCAGTCGCGCAGAAATTTGGAAATCGAGCCAATGTGATTAACGATTGGGGGACATGGATCCCTGCTCAATTCGATGTCGAAGATTTTGCGATGGGGGCTATCCGTTTTGAAGGTGGCTTAACTGTGACGTTGGAAACCGCGTGGGCATCTCATATTGAAAATACCGGACAGACCTTCTTCATGGGCGACAGAGCGGGGGCGACATACGGTCCCACACGCATCTATATGGATAAAGAGGACGAAATGATCGACTATGAACCGGAACTCCTTACCGGCTTACTGGGGGAATTTGAGTCCTTCCACAGAGCGATCCGTGAAGGGTTGCCATCACTCGTGCCCGCAGAAGAGGTGCTACTTGTTGCAAAAATCTTCGATGCCCTCTATGAATCCGCCCGAATCGGTCGATCTGTACCAATCCAATGAGTCCACCGAGATCCCACGGCTACCTGTGCCAAGTTCCTGTAGCCAAAGCGAGATCATAATCAAACCATCAACGCGGCAAAGGGCAATTCGTTGAGAAATCGAATTCTTGTCACCCAAACCGGCGGCTGGATCGGGGACATGATACTGCTCACACCTGCATTAAGAGCACTGAAAACCGTTTATCCCCAATCCCACTTGGCACTACTCATTCGACCACTCGTGGCGGACTTGATGGCGACCCACCCCTATATCGACGAAGTCATAGTCGACAGCAAGGCAAGGGGACTCAGTCGTTTGCCATTGTTCTGGAAATCAGTGAGCGAGATTCGACGGTCAGACTTCGATCTTGCGGTTGTCCTTCATCCAACCTCCTTTCGTAACGCATTGATCCCATTTCTAGCGGGTATTCCTGAACGGATCGGCTCGAATGTAAGTGGACGAGGCATGTTGCTGACGCAGACTTGCGCGGATCGGACGGATCTCCACGAAATCCACCGTTACCTCCGCGTGCTAGAGTTAATCGATATCCACGAACCAAACGCAAAACTGGAGTTTTGGCATACAGACGCAGACCGTCATACAGTGCGTCAGATACTTACGATGCACGGCATCTCCCCTAAAGAATACCTAATCGGGGTCAACCTCGGCACGACATGGCGTACAAAACGTTGGTCTTTGGAGAACTTCGCGGCAGTGATAACACAGATACAAAAACGTTTCGAGGCGCGGATACTACTAACAGGCTCAACCGCCGAAAGTCCGTTGGGTGAAGCATTAGCGCAGATCGCAAAGGTGGAAACGATTAACCTGATCGGGAAAACAACACTGATGCAACTCGGTGCCTTGATCGAAAGTTGCGACCTTTACCTAACCTGTGACAGCGGTCCGATGCACATCGCAGCAGCTGTGGGGACACCGACGATTGCCCTTTTTGGACCGACAAGCCCAATGCGTCACGGTCCGTATGGCGAGAACCACAAAGTTATTGAGAAACCGGTGGAATGTCGTCCCTGCTACAAGCGGAGTTGTATGCGGAAGGATCAACCACATCTGTGTATGACAGAAATTGATCCCAATCAGGTGGTTGCACAGGTTCTAAAGGCGATCTAACGGGAGATAAGCAGATGAAACAGATTGCTGTCATCGGTAGCGTTGTCATAGATCTGGCAGTGCAGACGCCACGCCTGCCCACTAGGGGAGAAACGCTGCTGGGGGACAACCTTAAAATTGGTCCCGGCGGTAAAGGGGCTAACGCCGCGGTCGCTGTACAAAGGACAGGAGGGGCAGCGGTACTGCTCGGCTGTATAGGGGACGACGAATTTGGGCGTATGGAGATGGCTGCCCTGCAAGCAGAGGGTGTTGATGTGGATGCGGTCGCAATCCACCCAGAAGCCTCAACGGGTGTGGGCATCGCAATGATTGACGCTGACGGTGAAAACACCATCTTAGGAGTCTTAGGAGCGAACGATTACTTCAGTCCCGATGATGTAACGCGAGCTCTGGCGTTGCATCGAGAGACACTGGACGGCATCTTGGTCAACTTTGAAGTTCCCGAACCCGCTGTAGCAGCTGCTGTACAGCTGGGAGTGGATTATGGCGTTCCGGTGATCGTAGATGCCGGACCCGCCCGTCCCTACACGCCCGAAACTTGGCGGGACTGCACAATCCTGACACCTAACGAACAGGAGACAGAAACCCTAGTGGGCTATCCGGTCTCAGATGATGGGACAGCAGAACGTGCTGCGCGTGAACTCCTCGGAATGGGACCAAGGACCGTGGTACTACATCGAGGAGCGCGTGGTGCCCTTCTCGTAACGCCAGACGATACCATTTACATTCCGAGTTTTTCAGTGGAGGTGGTGGACACGACGGGAGCAGGAGACGCTTTCTCCGGGGCACTATCCGTCGCCGTAGCAGAGGGGCTGCCGCTTGTGGACGCTATCCGTCGTGCCAACGCCGCCGGTGCGCTAGCTGTCACCCGCTTGGGAACGCTACCCATCATGCCCACCCGTCAGGAAGTGGATGCGTTTTTGGAAAATCAAAGTGAGGAGAAAACAGGATGAATCGAACCTATCAATACGCAGGCTTGCAGAATGCAACACGGCAGGGATTCAGCGTTGATCAATGCGCCGCCCGAATCCATCGATTCGCCTACGCAGCAGAACGATTAATGTTTCTGCAAGCTGCCCATATCATCAGCACACCGGAGCGAGATGTCAAAGTATTGCTAGCGAGACTACAATACGAAGACTCACAATATGCGTCTCAATTCAAAGTCCGATTGCCCGAGCTGCGCGTTTCCAAGACAAAAGCGTATCAAGCTCCTGATGCTTTCTTGCAAATCGTTTTCGATGAAGCGATGCACGCGGCGAATACCGCCGAACTGCTAGCGGGATTGACAAAGGTATTCAAACCTGCGCTTTTGGAAGCATATCAAAGGTATGTCAATACAACCAACGGTTTGGCGGACTATCCCACCGTGCGCGTCCTGAAAACCGTCATCGCCGAAGTAGAGGAAGGGCTGCGCCTACTAGAAACCGCTTATGACGACGTTGTCGATACGCCGGAAAAAGAATCGGAAGCAAAGGCTTGGAGTGCGACGCTCCACAACTTGCTTGAGGCTGCCGGAGGCATTGATGGTACAGGCGAAGTGAATCTTGATACACTCCACCCCGTTCGATCAACAACCCCATATCTGATTCCAAAACAACTTACCCGTGATGATACCTTTCCGCGTGTGTGGGATATTATCCACGTTGATAACGAGCGGGTGGAGGAGCGATTGATGCAGATGATTGCAACCCGTCTCGGAGAAACCACAATTGCCGAAGCGTTGGGATTTGTGCTGTACGAAATGAAAGACCAGCCGTGGGAGTTCTATGCCGATATTTCCCGTCACCTCTGGGACGAGATGCGCCATTCTGTCTTTGGCGAGGCAGCGGCAGAGGATATCTTCGATGAACGTTCCGCGATGCCAATACGCGATTGGGAGTCTGCCTATCTCTTTAAGATGGATCCCTTGGAGTTATACGCCATGCTTTTCGGTGTCGAAGCAGGCCTCATGAAATACCCACCCGGCAAGCGTGAGGAATTCGAGTTTTGTCGCGATACCGCTCGCCATCCCCTGATGACAACCCTTCAGGATTTCGACTGGGCAGACGAGGTGTTGCACGTCCACATCGCCCGCCGACGACTGAAGGAATGGTTTGACGGCAGCCCAGAGGAGTTGCAAGCACTCGGTGAAAAAGGGCTAGACTTCCGGGCAAGAGCACGAGCGATGCATCCACAGTCTCCCTTGCCCGACGCGAACGGAAAACTCAGAAAATCCTAATAGTATAGGAGTTACGCAGTTCAGTTTGTAGTTGCCCGCCCGTCCCGATAAGTCGGGGATTCATCGGGCGTCGAGGGACATGTTCAGACTCCAAACCCATCGTAGGCGGGGCATCTTGCCCCGCCCTCAGAACCTGTTTTAAAAAGAAAACTTCTACTCAAGAGTTAATGTTTACGTTCAATCATTGGAGCAGTGAATCCAACTCCAATGAAAGGCATAAACATGACCCAAACAAACTATCCCACGGATTTGACGGATGCCCAATGGTGCCGACTGTTACCTTATCTGCCAAAACCTTCGCCGGTAGGTAGACCTCTCAAGTGGAAGATGCGTGCAATTATCAACGCTATCTTTTATATAGTCAAATCAGGGTGTCAATGGCGAATGCTCCCGCATCAGATGCCGCCATGGCAAACGGTCTACTTCCATTTCAGAAAATGGAAAACTGATGGCACATGGCTTATGATTCATCAAGCACTTCACGAGCAAATCCGTTGTGATATTGGCAAAGCACCTTCACCGACAGTAGCTATCATTGACAGCCAATCCGTTAAAACGACCGAACTGGCAGATACTCGCGGCTTTGATGCACATAAGAAAGTCAAAGGTCGTAAACGCCACATAGTCACCGATACAATTGGCATTCCATTGCGGGTGAAGGTCACTGATGCAAATATCAGTGATAACCAAGTCGCAATAGAGTTATTAACAGAAATCTTTAGGTGGCACATAACGATTCAGTTAGTCTGCGCCGATGCTGGCTATCGTGGAAAATTAGGCGACTGGTTATATATGGCGCATCAGTGTCAATTGGACATTGCCCCATCTCTTAGGCAATCGGGATTTGTGGTCGTTCCATTACGTTGGATTGTGGAACGCACCTTTTCTTGGTTCGGTCGGTTTCGCCGATTGACTTTGGACTATGAACGCTCTGCCGAAACCGCTGAAGCGATGGTGTACATTGCTTCCATTTACTTGATGCAAAACCGTATCAAATGACTTTTAAAACAGGCTCTCAACCCCTTCACCGTAGTTGCACTCTATTTTTACACGAGCCACTCATTTAAAAAAATAAGGAGATTCTATGAAAGTTGCTGATGCTGTTGCTCACATTTTGAAGGCAGAGGGTGTCGAATACCTGTTTGCCTATCCAGTCAATCCTATCATCGATGCCGCCGCCGCTGTAGGAATCCGTCCAATCATCGTTCGCCAAGAGCGCATCGGTCTTCACATGGCAGATGCGTTTAGTCGTGTGTCGTCCGGCGAACGTATCGGGGTGTTCTGTATGCAGAGCGGTCCCGGTTCGGAAAACGCCTTCGGTGGGGTCGCACAAGCTTACGGCGACTCAGTGCCAATCGTGGTGCTGCCAATGGGCTACTCGCGTTCCCTGACCAATGTTCCACCTAACTTCAATTCCTTCCTCAACTTCCAGAATGTTACCAAGTCCTGCGAACAGGTCATTCTACCCGAAGCAGCACCAGATGCCCTGAGACGTGCCTTCACTCAGGTAAAGAACGGCAGGCCCCGTCCGGCATTGGTGGAATTTCCCAACGATGTGTTACCGGAGGAACTCTCTGAACCCTTGAATTACCAACCCGCACCGGTCACGCGCCCCGCGCCAGATCCCAACGCGATTCCAAAAATCGCCGATGTCTTGCTAGAGGCAGAACGACCTGTACTTTACGCAGGCCAAGGTGTCCACTACGCCAAAGGGTGGGACGCTTTAAGAGAACTCGCCGAACTTCTGGAGGCACCCGTAACCACTAGTCTCGGTGGCAAGAGTGCCTTTCCTGAAAACCATCCCCTATCTCTCGGTTCCGGTGGTCGCTCTATGCCGAAACCGGTGCACCACTTTCTGGAAAATGCCGATGTCATTTTCGGGATCGGGTGCAGTTTCAATATCACCAACTACGCACCGACCATGCCGAAAGGCAAAACAATTATTCATGCCACGTTGGATGCAGCGGACCTCAACAAAGATGTAGCGGTGGAACACGCTCTAGTGGGAGACGCTCGCTTGACTCTGGAGGCGTTGGTGGATGAAGTGCGTGCGCGTCTGAACGGCACCCCACGAGGTCGCCGTGAAAGCGTAACGCAGGAGATTCAAACGGTCAATCGGGAATGGTTAACACAGTGGAGTTCCAAACTGAATTCCGACGAGGTTCCCCTCTCACCTTACCGGGTGATTCGGGATCTGATGAACACGGTAGATGTGGCAAACACGATCATCACTCACGACGCCGGAAGTCCGCGCGATCAGCTTTCACCCTTCTGGGAATCAGTTACGCCGTTGTCCTATATCGGCTGGGGCAAAACCACACAATTGGGATATGGACTTGGATTGATGATGGGCGCGAAACTCGCAGAGCCAAGCAAGCTATGTATCAACATCTGGGGTGATGCTGCCATCGGGTTCACAGGTATGGATTTCGAGACTGCCGTCAGAGCGGGTATCCCCATCATGTCAGTCCTGTTCAACAACTTCTCCATGGCGATTGAATTGCCGATTATGCAGCTCTCCACCGAGAAATATCGCAGCACAGATATATCTGGAAACTATGCGGACATGGCAAAGGCATTCGGCGGCTACGGTGAGCGGATAGAAACCCCGGACCAGATTATCCCTGCTATCAAACGTGGGATTCAGAAAACAGAAGAAGGTGTTCCAACCTTGTTGGAATTCATCACAGCAAAGGAAATCGACTTTTCCATGTTTTAGCATTAGGAGGAGATTATGCAAATTTCTGAAGAGTTACGACAATCGGTGATTCGCTCGTTACCGGAAGTGAACGAGATTGGCGACAAAACATTGCGGAATCAGGTTATTGATGCGTGGGCTTATTCTCTTGGGAAGAGCTCATTCAAATCCATTGACGAAATTCGTGCGTCGGGCAATCCGGACACGCCGCCGCTCAAACGGGGGACACAGACCCACCATATTCGTGGGGTCACGCTGCTTGCTATGCGAACCGGCGATGAATTGACGGCGATGTTTCCCGAACTTGAGCTAGACCGCGATCTTCTAATTGCTTGCGCGTTGTGCCACGACGTAGGCAAGCCGTGGGAATTCGATCCGGAGAACCAAGCCCGCTGGCGAGAATCGCCGAGCGCCGCTGGGTTTCCATCAATTCGGCATCCGGGCTACGGCGTCCACGTCTGCCTGACCGTCGGGCTGCCAGAAGCGGTCGCACATACGGCGGGTGCACATTCGGGTGAGGGTGAGTTAGTTGTGCGCAGCTTAGAAAACACAATCGTCCATCACGCGGATTACACCTTTTGGCGTGTGTTAGACGCCGGTGGCCTTTTAGAACATGATTAATTGCTAGCGTCTATATCTATCTCTTCTAGCGCAGCAATGGCGTATTCACGGATGATAGCGTATTCGTCGTCATACATCACCGTTGATAGTGCACGGCTAGCAGCATCAATTTCTGTATCAACTCCTTTGCACGCTCTTGCTAGTGCATTCACCGCATTGCAGCGAACCAACGGATGGTCGTCCTTCAAAGCCGTTTTCAATGCCTCCGTCCCTTCGCCAATAGTTCCTAACGCATTCACGGCATTACGACGGACCCACTCAGACGAATCATCCAGAGCCTGAATCAACGTGGGAACCGCTTCTGCAGTGGGTTCACC
Organism: Candidatus Poribacteria bacterium; assembly: GCA_003635265.1. Classification (GTDB taxonomy): domain Bacteria; phylum Poribacteria; class WGA-4E; order WGA-4E; family PCPOR2b; genus PCPOR2b. The sequence goes on along the minus strand of PYIZ01000009.1, from coordinate 29,763 downwards.
GATATCTCCCAAGGTATCCGCTGCAGTCGCACGCATCCACCACGCCGCATCGTCGTTCAGTACGGAAGTTAATGCAGGAACAGCGGCTGCCCCAATCGCACTCAAGGCATACGCCGCATGGGTTAAGATAGGCTCCTCCGTAGTCTCAACAGGTTCAGCAGTCTGACGCAGCACCTCTATCAGTGGATCCACAGCAGACTCACCAATTGCTCCGAGGGCATAGACAGCATTCAGACGAGCCGGCGCGGAGGTATCACGCAATGCGGCAATCAACTCAGAAACGTGGTTTCCATTTCTACCCCTATTTTTTTCCATCGCCGCATTATCTCCCTTTAGCCAACCCCACACATGGTTCCAGACCGCTCCTTGACCGGGTGTCGGTGCGTCGTTAGTATCTGTTGAGATCATGCCGTTGGCGTTCCAAGAGGGCTGTTGCGGCTCTTCTGTGCGGGTGAGGAGAAACTTGATCATGTAACGATTCTTGTTGCTGTGATTTGTCCCCCAACTGCTGTGCCACTGATGGTAATGACCGATCGTTATCGTGCCCGCCTTTCCACAAAGCAGCGCGCCAATCTTCGGATCAGCGTAGGCATTGTTGTAGTGCCGCATACTTTCCAAATCGTAGTACTGTACCCCCGGTATCACCGCTGTCGGCCCCATATCTTCGGTGACCTCCTGCGGATAATACCACGCCCAAACAGACCGAAACCGATGGTGTCGTCTCCATTCAAAAAGCCACCCGTGGTCTTTCGTTGTGAAATGTTTCGATCTGCCATCCTGATGCCAAGCACCACCTTTCTGTCCCGGCTGCTTCATGTGTGCATGGCGATGCGGGTGCATCATGTAATTTGGTCCCAAAAGACTGGTCAAGACACCGCGGACAGTCGGATGGGCAAACACCTGACGCAGCGCAGGAACTTTTTGAAGGATATGATTCCGCGGATCCCCCTCTTTCTCAAATATCGCTGCAGTCTCCCGGTAGATTTCTTCGTGGAGGTCGGGTAAATCGGGGTGGACTGTGATATACCCATTTTTGATGAAGTTCTGCACCTCTTCGTCATTGAGAAGATACTGCTGATCGATCATAATAACGATCCTTTCGCCTACACAGTTTGATAGTCTCATCAATAGCGTTGTATTTTTTTAGATTTGATGCTACCTTGCCTTCGATCGCTGTAATATACATTATAGCAAGAATTACTCAAAAAAGAGAGCCAAAAAAGAGAATAATTCACCACTTCCACTTGCAACCGATACATAGGGGCATCCTGTAAGAGGGATATCCGAATCCCGACATCTCATTAAATAACCCTAATTCAATACAGCTATCCCCTTGACTTTCGGAAGCCCGTCATGGCAAAATAGGAGTTTACCAATCCTGACCCCAAAATCGGTCATCTCAAACGAAGGGATCTGCCATGCGAAAGCCACGTATCATGTTCTACCACGATGGACGCCATCCGCTTCTCTACATGTACGAACCCGCGATGCAGAAGGAGGAGTGCGAGGCAGCAGTTGATGAGCTAGCTGGTACTCCTGTCGAGGCACTGATGTTTTGCTTGGGAGATGGGCGGACCGTCCTACACGATACAGAGGTTGGCGAGCTGTGGGGGCATAATGTCCAAAAATGGAACCATCTTATCTTTCGTCGGACATACCAAAATGCGCTGCATCTGATCCAAGAGGGCAACGATCCCTTGCGGATAATCTGTGATCGCGCCCATGATGTGGGGTTACTGTTCTACCCTACACTGCTGATGCAGCTGGAGAGCGGCGAGCGAGGGGGAGGCGGATACGATATTCGCAGCTCGGATTTTCGATTGGATAACAAGCATCTAGAGATCGGCGCAAAGGGTAACTTAGACCCTAGTTTCCCGGGTATCCACTGCGCTGATTTCATGCACCAAGCCGTCCGTGATGAACGATTCGCACTCATCTCAGAGGTGCTCACCAATTATGAGGTCGATGGATTCGAGCTCCAGTTCAATTTCTGGCCCCACTACTTCCACCCAGATGAAGTGGACAAGGGGCGTCAAATCATGACCGAGTGGGTTGAACAGGTCTATGAGGCGGTAAAACGAAGTGGCTCCGAGCGAGAATTGGCAATTAGCATCCCGTCGAATGTCGAGACTTGTCTGTCCCGTGGTTTGGATCCACAGGAATGGATGCGGCAAGGCATCGTGGATGTTCTCATCGCTCAAGCACTCGCAAGACCTGAGTTGCGGGATCCAAACGGTACTTCCTTGACCTATGAAGCACCCCTCCTTGACGATCTCTGTTCCTTGGTAGAGTCTGCCAAAGGGACAAAGTGCCGCATTCACGCCGCTATCGACAGCAATGTAGACTCTGACCGCTTGGGCGAAGCGTCGATTGAAATGATTCGTGCTGCGGCTTGCAACTACTGGGCACAAGGCATTGACGGACTTTATATCAGTCAGTGGTTCACGAACTGGCCCTATGATGCCTCATTCTATGAAAAACTCCGAGAGTTGCCCCATCCCGACATTATGGCACCCAAGGATAAATTCTATCATATCCCCACAGTAGCCGGTCGCTTTTCGAGTCCGGAACTCACATCGCAACTGCCCGCTGACTTGGCTGTGCACGTACCTGTTCAGTTAGCGCTAACGATTAGCGACGACCTTCCCCGGTGGGCGCACGTGGGCAGGGTGCACGAGGTTCTCTTACGGGTCCGAATCATGAACACCACCGAAAACGACCAACTGCGTTTTCAACTCAACGGCGTAGAGTTACCGGCACATCTACTGCGAAAAATCAACGAGATGTACCGTATGCGTGCACCACGTTACCGCACCGGTTCAGGCTATTGGTTCGTTTACCGTCTTGACCCTAGCCACTGGCCCCAAACAGGTGAGAACGTCTTCGAAGTCACACTGCTGCTGCGCGATCCTGATGTAACCCCTCAGTGTTACGTCCGCGATGTCGAGTTGGAGATCAAGTATCTGCCCGGCAAGCATTTCAATCGCGACTAGATGGCCTTATACCATAAACTATTGGAGGAACTCTACATGGAAATCGTACTAAATTCTAAGTTCTTTACGGAGCTATCTGTCGAACAACTTGGCGAGAAAGCTATCGAACTCGGCTACGATGGGGTAGATATCTGCGTCCGTCCCGGACACCCTATCCACGTCGATAACGTTGTCGAGGCACTCCCCAAAGCGATGAAAGTTTGGGCGAGACAGAACCTCACCTGTCCGTTGGCAACAGCGGCGACAGATATAACAAATCCGAATGCGCCGGAGGTAGAAGGATTATATGCAGCGTGTGCAGAAGCAGGCATCCCGCGCCTCAAAATCGGATTCTGGCGGTTTAACGAAGGAGACGATTATTGGCAAGTGATTGATGCTGCACGCCGGGAGCTTGAGGGGTTTAGTGCATTTAGTGAGAAATATGGGATACAAACCTGTTACCAGATCCACAGCGGTGCCTGTATCGGATCAAACTGTGCAGGACTGATGCATCTTATTAGAGGTTTCGATCCACAGCACATCGGCGCCTACCCCGATCCCGGACATCTCCTGCTTGATGGCGAGGATTGGGCGATGGGGCTAGCGATGATCGGAGATTATCTGTCCGTTATTGGAATCAAAGATTCCCTCTACCTCTCGCAGCCCGATCATACTCCCCCTTATGTTCCCTGTTTTGTAAAGCTGGGTGATGGGGGTGTTGATTGGAGGCGTTATTTGGGACTTCTGTGCGAAAGCGGTTTTGATGGACCCCTAACGGTGCATACGGAGTACCGCTTCGATGAATCAATTATTCGTCAGGTGGGGTATGCCGAGACCACACCGCCGAATCTGGAGCAGTGGGCAAAAGAGGATGCTGTTTATCTTCGGAATATGCTATCCAGTTTAGATGCGAAGTAACTTTCCCAAACTGCTATTATAAAATACGATACAGAATCCAGTAAAAATTGATGCAATTGCGTGGATGTTTATCAACCGTTGGCGTAGAATTCAAACGCATTTTCAATGTGCTGAAGTTTGATTAGCTCAAATTTCCAAGACAGGACAATTGCAACAACGTCGAATTGGCAGGGAACATCTAGGAGGTTGTGCCTTTGCAGATAACTCAGCGCAATCTTGGATACTTGCCTCTGTTTGGCAGGAGTAACAGCCGCTTGTGGTAGGCCAAATTTGCTGCTCCGACGCGTCTTGACTTCAACAAACACAACCCGTTTTCCACGCTGAACAATGAGATCAATCTCACCTGAACGCGTGCGGTAGTTCCGTGCGCGAATTTCATATCCTTGCGCTTTGAAATGCTCAATGGCAAGGGTTTCACCGATCTTTCCTACCTTAATTCTGGAGTCGCTCATTTTGACTGAAGCTTAAAACTACGTCGGTGGATAGGGCAGGGACCGAGTTGGGCAATTGCTTGACGATGCACAAGTGTGCCGTATCCTTTGTGGACTTGGAAACTGTAGCCCGGATAGGTTTCATCGAGTTCAATCATCAGGTGATCTCGCGTGACTTTCGCGATAATTGAAGCAGCAGCAATAGACTGGATAAGAGTATCTCCCTTTGGAATCGCTTCGGCAGGTAGAGAGATTTCAGGCAGATGTGTGCCATCTATAAGCGCATAATCCGGGGCAGGCGTGATCTCTGCAATAGCCTGAGCCATTGCAGCCATTGTAGCTTGAAGGATATTAATCCGATCAATCTCCTCATTCCCAACACGACCCACACCAACCCCTACGGCTGTGTGATGGATCTCGTCGAACAATTCAACCCGCCGTTTGGGGGTCAGCTGTTTTGAATCTGTCATACCTGAAATCTGACAGTTGATAGGAAGAATAACAGCTGCTGCGACAACAGGACCGGCTAATGCTCCTCGCCCAGCCTCGTCAATTCCTGCGATACGCTGATAGCCCTGCTGTCGTAGGGTTTGTTCAAACTGTTGTACCTCCGCTGGATAGTTCTCTCTATGCGTTATCGGTAGTTTGCCGCCTTTCACGGATTCGGATACCTTTTCCGGTTCGGTCTCGCAGATAGTACAGTTTTGCTCGGCGGATAGCGCCGTATCGAATAACCTGAACGCTTTCAATGTTTGGGGAATGTGCGGGAAAGGTCCTTTCACTCCCTTCGCCATAAGCAACGCGTCGGACGGTAAATGTTTCACCCAACCCACCATTTGATCGCCGAATGACCGTTCCTTCATAGGCTTGGATACGTTCTTTTGAACCCTCTCGGATACGGGTGTTGACCCTTACGAGATCTCCGGGTCCAAAATCAGGAATATCGGCTTTTATATGTTCGCTCTCAACAGACTCAATAAGATTCATCGTTTGGTTCCTCCTTTCATCTTAGCTGCTTACAACCTCAAAATTTGCCGTTATGCCCGCGAGAAACAGGAGAGAAATAGCGCGGAAAAACAACCTATCCCTCTATTCTGCCTTTACTTCCAGTAGGACAGATCCCGGGAAAAATCGAGACAAAAGTTTCTTCTTACATCTTATGCATGACTCGTTACATCTGATTCCTTCAGGGAACCCAAGTAGGCAACGTCTTCAGTCGAAAGTTCAACGTTCTTGAGTAAATCGGGACGGCGTTCAGCAGTCCGCTTGAGAGACTGTTCGCGTTGCCAATGCGTAATGTTTTCATGGTGCCCACTCAACAGGATATCAGGGACCTTCATCCCCTCATACTCAACGGGTCGCGTGTAATGAGGACAATCTAGCAAGCCCTGACTAAATGAATCCTCCTGTGCTGATTCGTAATTTCCCAACGCACGCGGCAAAACTCGACCAATCGCATCAACCAAGACCAGCGCCGGAATTTCTCCACCGCTGAGGACATAATCGCCTATCGAAATCTCATCTGTAACCAGTTTAATACGTACTCGCTCGTCAATACCTTTGTAGCGTCCGCAGATCAAGATGAGGTGCGATTCAAGAGACAGAGCTTCAGCACATGCTTGGTTAAAGGGAGTTCCTTGTGGGGTCAGGTAAATAATACGCGCAGTTGACTCCGGTTGTAGCGTCCGGATCGCGGCGAAAAGCGGCTCCGGTTTCAAAATCATGCCTGCACCGCCCCCGTAAGGATAGTCATCAACTGTTTGATGGCGGTCTGTCGTAAAATCGCGCAGGTTGTGAACGTTGACTGCCAATATGTCTCTGGCTTGTGCACGCCTCAAGATACCAGCTTGCAACACCGGCAGGATGACCTCTGGAAAAATGGTAATGATGTCAATTCTCATTCAATCACTTGGACGACAACTCCATCTTTGACGATAATCTCTGCCTGAGACAGTTTGGCGCGGATGTCATCCCCTACCTCAATTTTGACAGGCGCATCATACGTTCCGCTGGTAAAAAGGGTGTCAATCTCAAGTTCCTTAACTTGCGCTAACTTCTGGCTGAGATTGCTTTTCACCTGCTCCTGTTTTTCGCGCTCTTGGTGAACCTCTTCGCGCAACTGATTAACACGACGTGGATCTCGCTTTTGAGCTTCCGCAATCAAACGTCGACTTTGGAATTCCTCTTGCTGCAGCCATGTTTCAATCTGGCGAATCGTGTGCTCTAACTCCTTCGTGAGTTGCTCCTTAAAAGCGGGGGTCACAATATTTTTCAGAATAACAGGTCTTTTGACAATAACAGCCATATCTCTCCCACTCATTCGTCATAGTGAGTCGGTAGGATTGCAAATGCTTACTCTACCGCTTGACGGTGTTCGACAATTTCAAGTATTGCCTTTTTACGTGCTTTGACTCCCGCAGCAAGTAGCAGAGATCGCATTGCCTTGGCTGTGCGCCCCTGTTTCCCAATGACTTTTCCTAGATCTTCAGGGACAACGCTCAGTTCAAGAATAGTCACAGTGTTACCCTCGACTTCGTTGACACTGACCTGATCTGGATAATCAACGAGGGATTTTGCAAGATATTCAATCAAATCCTTGAGCATGGGATCCCCCTAAATACGCGGTTTTACATCAATAGCACTTACGCAGCCAACTATAGCGGGGCATCCCTGGTCACGTCCCGATTCATCGGGATTCCGCTTGCGGAAGGTTCCCCCCGGACTTGCTCCGCACCAACTGCGCTGAAATGCGTAAGTCTGTAGGCGGGACACTAATTAGCTTCTTCTGCTGATTCTTCGGCAGAAGCGGAACCTTCTTCTGAAGCAGGTGTTGACTCTGTTTCTGGCGTTGGAGTAGGCCGTCCCTCTTTTTCGTTTATGAATTGTTCCCAAACGCCAGCTTTTGACATGAGATCTTTGGCTGTGTCAGAAGGTTGTGCACCAGTCCTCAACCATTTTAATGCCTTTTCCGCGTCAATTACAATGTTTGCCGGATCGGTCATCGGATCATAATGCCCAATCCGTTCGATAAAACGTCCATCTCTTTGGCTTCGAGAGTCAGCGGCCACCAATCGATAAAAAGGACGCCTTTTTTTTCCATGCCGCTGAAGTCTAATTCGTACTGCCAAATGTTACCTCCTATTCCGTAAGAGCTTGTGTTAGCACTATACCCATCCAGTTGGGGTATGCGTGAAATGTAAATCAAATTTAGCGTGATTTACGTCTTTTCCTTTTTCTACGTTTCTTTGGTTTCCCTTTTATTGCAACGGAACCACCACCGCCAAGTTGTGGCACATCCACCATCGGGTGTTGCTGCATCATGCGGTTCATGAATTTGAGCTGATCAACCAATTGATTGACTTGGCGCACCGTTGTACCGCTTCCTTTGGCAATGCGCAACCGACGACTGCTATCAAGGAGACGCGAATTCCGGCGCTCCATCGGCGTCATCGACTGAATCATCGCTTTGGTGTACTTCAACTGCGATTCGTCGACCTGCATGTTTTGCATCGGGAGTTTATTGATGCCAGGGATCATTTCAACAAGTTGGTCCAACGGTCCCATGTTTTTGATTTGTTCAAGCTGCATCAACAAATCATTGAAATCTAACCCTTCTCGCTCAAGCAGCTTACGTTCTAACTCATCAGCTTGATCTTGACTAAAAACAGATTCAGCCCTTTCAAGCAGGGTCGCAAAGTCACCCTCTCCAAGTATCCGAGAAGCCATCCGATCCGGATGAAACTCCTCTAATGTTGTCGCATCAATCTTCTCACCAACACCAACAAACTTGATCGGTTTCTGCGTGACAGCACGGATGGACAGTGCTGCACCGCCACGCGCATCACCATCCAACTTGGTCAGGACAACACCATCAATATCCAAGTTGTCGTTAAAATGCTGTGCAACATTGACCGCATCTTGACCGGTCATCGCATCAACGACAAGTAAAATTTCGGTTGGATTGACGGCGGACTTAACCTCCTGCAACTCATCCATCAACGCTTCGTCAACATGTAACCGACCTGCTGTATCAACGATGACAAAATTATTCCCACGATTCAACGCCTGCTTAACAGCAGCTTGAATGATGGTCGCAGGAGAAACCTCAGTTCCCATTGAGAACACAGGCACATCAATCTGCTCTCCAAGCGCCTGCAGCTGTTTAATAGCTGCTGGACGATAAATATCTGCTGCAACCAAAAGGGGATTTCGACCCTCTGATTTGAATCTCAGCGCAAGTTTGGCTGAAGCTGTCGTTTTCCCACCGCCCTGTAGACCAACCATCATAATGATTGTTGGACCACTCGGTGCTATGGTGACTGGTACGGCTTCCTCCCCCATCAGTTTGGCAAGTTCATCGCCGATAATCTTCGCTATCTGAAGATCTGAGGTGAAGCTGCCAAGCACCTCTTGACCGATGGATCTTGCCCTGACACCGTCGATAAATTCACGGACGGTTTTGTAATCCACATCCGCCTCAAGCAATGCGAGACGAACCTCTCGTAGTGCATCAGATATGTTTTTCTCGGTCAGTTTGCCTTGACCGCGTAGCGATTTGAGAACGCCTTGCAACTTGCCCGATAAACTTTCAAACATGACATTCCTCTGCGTGAGACGTAATGTATAAAACTCCGATGAACTCCTGAATGCGCTCCCGATCCTTATCTGCACAAGAACAGGTTTGCGAATCAATTAAGATACACCATCAGCCTCTAGATTGTCAACAGAAAAATAATTGAAAGTCCTTGACAAGCATACTAGCGGTTGCTATAATCTTAGCAGATATCACCAATCGCCAACTCTTTGACTTGGAGGGGGGCGCGTGAAAAAAAATAGAGTGAGTAACGATAAGCGAAATGAGGCGAGTGTCTTGCCTTTTCCACCATTACCGGTGCAGCTACACCCTTTCCCACAATCCCGATCAACAAACCGAGCCTCCCTGACAATAGGGATGATTGTGGGCGTTGGACTGGTTGCCCTCCTAATCTATGTTATCCCTTGGGATTCAGTGTCACAGACATTAATGGGCTCTTTCGATTCATTGTCTGCCCAAGTCAAAAAGGTCCAGTTTGCCCAAGTTAAACAACCCAAAAAAGCGATTTCTCCGCCAGAGGTTGCAGCACCTGCGGCATCAACAGAGGAAACCGCACCGACTCCAGAAGACTCAACACCGGAAACATCAGCAGTTGAAACTACACCAACTCCTGAGGTGCCAACATCAGCAACGCCGACAGTCGAAACCGCATCTACCCCAGAAGCTTCAGCACCGGTGACACCAGCAAGTGAAACCACATCAGCACCAGAAGTTTCAACACCCGCCACACCGCCAATCGAAACCGCGCTAGCAACACCAATTCCTGAACCGGATCCTCGGCTACTTGTTGGACGTTATCCGGTGAGGAAGTACACGGATATTCGGACTGAAATCTCCAGGGGCGATACATTCTATAATTTCGTTCGGGTATACGAAAACCGGATTTTTCCAAAAAAATATCGAGATTGGCAGCAATTGGCGCAGTATAACGGCATACGTCCACCCCAGTACGCGTTGAAACTTGGTGCGGAATTTCGCATCCCAACATTGGCGCACATCGTTCTGCCCAAGAGCGGCTACGAAACAGAACTGAAACAGATCCAATCTGAACTAGCGAAGCAGCCCAATAATCCAGACCTGCTGAATCAGCGGGCGATTGTTCATTTCAAGCGCAACGAATTAAATCAGGCGCGCTCCACGCTGAGACAGGGGATCAGATCAGCACCAGAGAACGGCATCCTGCACAATAACCTCGGCTTTATCTACATGATCACCGAAGATAATAGACGCGCCCAAAGCGAATTGGAACTTGCGATAACACACTCCGATAACTCTGCAATTCCACACTGCAATTTGGGCACATTATACATGATAACGGATAAACTTAATCTAGCAATTCAGGCTTTTGAAAGTGCTCTGGCAGCAGATGCAAACCTACTTGATGCAAAATATAACCTTGCTCTTGCGAACGAAAAAATTGGAAATGCGAATGTAGCGCGGGAACAACTCCGTAAACTCAACCAGCTTTTGTCCGATGACCCTGAAGTGGCATCAGCGCTTAAACGCTTAACCTCGCCCGAAGTAATAGGTGATTGACGTACTCCCAAAGCTAAAGGATTGGGCTTTACGGGCTAAAGCCCCATTCGGTAAATGGAGTGCCCTATAAAATAACGATGACGGAGAAAACCATGAACCGCAGAAAATTCATTCGGGTCGCCGCAGTGAGTGTAGGAAGTTTAACGCTGCCGCTCCGTTCTCTGCCCGCTGAAAACAACATTCCGAAAGAGATACTAAAACCTGCCTCAATGATTACACCAAAGGGCAAGTTCTATGTCCTTCAAATTGGAGATGTACCAACCCTCAAGGCTGAACACTGGAGGATGGGGGTAACCGGGTTGGTCGAAAAGCCGGTCATGTTAAATTACGAGAACATAACCGGAATGGAATCTGTGACGGCAATGCGGACCCTCAAGTGCATCGGCGATCCAATCGGTTCAGAGCAGATGAGCAATGCGATGTGGACCGGTGTCCCCCTACGAAATATCCTTGACAAAGCTGGAATCAAAGCAGAGGCAAAGGTTGTTGTATTCCTCTGTGCTGACGGTTATCATACGGCAATCCCAATAGATCGTGCCCTCCGCGAAGAGGTGCTCTTGGTGTATAGAATGAACGATGAACCTCTCCCAGCTAATCACGGTTTCCCAGTCCGTCTGCTCAATCCCGGTCATTATGGCACAAAGAATCCGAAATGGATTATGAATATCACACTAGCGGAATCGCATGTGGGGTATTGGGAGGCAAGAGACTGGGATCCCATTGCGCGTGTCAAACTAGCAACCCTAATCGGCACACCCAGCAATGACGAGGTTATTCAAGCCGGTGGGACATATACAATCAGCGGTGCCGCCTTTGATAGCGGCAACCATGGAGGAATTGAGCGGGTTGAAGTGAGCATCGATGACGGCATGACCACAAGCGTCGATGATGTCAGCACGTGGGAGGCAGCGGACATCTGGGGGAGCGATTCACCACTAGCATGGTATCTCTGGAAGTATAAGTGGAAGGTGCCTGACAATCCGGGAGAGGTGGAAATCTCCGCCAGGGCCATCGCTAATGATGGACTGACGCAGAAGGAAGCTGGCTTCGATGCAGATCCTGCCGGTGCGGTCGGTTACCACTTTGTTCGGGCGGAAATTGTGAAGGGATAGTTGTGCGTATTCCCCATGTCCTCTTAATTTTTCTGTTGATTTTCAACTTAACACTGTGATAGAGTGTCAACCTGTCACGAGATTTTGAGATTCCGTACCCCAAACGAAAATCAAAAGGAGAAAACAGATGGCAAAGAAAATTGTTTTACTCAGCTTTTGTATCGCGATTGGCTGTATTGTTGCTGCATCAATGTGGTCAACACCAGCCAATGCACAGGAAACAGGTGAAGGTGCGGCAGCGGACGCGGCGTTCCTTGACTTCAAACATCTTGCGCTGCTTATCATCGAAAGTGTTGTTTTCAGCCTCGTTGGGGTGATTGTTTTGATGGTCGGCTATAAAATTTTCGACTTGGTCACCCCCTTTGATCTCAATCATCAGATCGCTGAAGATAACAATACAGCGGCGGGAATTGCCGTTGCTGGCGTAATCATCGCACTAGGACTCATTGTCGCTGCAGCCGTCGGTTAAGCTATCCGTGAGATAACCGTCACGGAAGCGGAACCCAGTAGATGTTCCAGTCCTTTCTCTTACCTAATCTCGCGGTCAATGCCCCATCCTTTAGGTTGGGGATGTAGCCCGCCCAAGCACGTTATTCATTTAAAAAGGTTGAATTTGGGGGTAAAATATGATACACTTATCTTGGCTTTTGTGGGGGAATGACAGCCCTATCGCATGATAGGGTCCCTCACAATCCACTGTCATGGATATAGAAGCTATAGAGCCATCCCTCTATAAAACCTTAATGAAAACGACTTTTCAGAACGGCGGAGCCGGATAACCGATTGAGTCCAAAGAGACGAAGAAGCGACGGTAATCGCGCACACGGTTAGTTCCTTTTGGGGACAGGTCCCGGACGTTAGTTCTGGCAACGAGTTTAGTCGTTGGCATAGGGAGATTGCCGAGTCTCTACAGCATACTATGCCACCGCAAACAGTTGTCCCGCGGGGGACAAAAGGGCAGGGCATTGTCCTTTGGAGTAGCGGATGTAAGTCGTGCGCTCCGATTCTCGGAGTCCCGATTCGTCGGGATTTGACGCTATCTGTGTTGATACCACAATTCGACTCCCTATTGGGCAGGGACTTGTAAGAATCCCCACCCTTCAGGGTGTGGGAGTATGTCAAAGACTATTCTGAATTTAACGCAGAGACGTAGAGGTTAGATTTTTCTCCATGTTCTCTGTGTCTCTGCGGTTAGTTTTTATTACGATTTTATCATTCCCTGCCCATTAATCCCAATACGGCTCGCCCTCGATTAGATTCTCGCGCAACACCTCTGGAATCAATGTAATCCCCAGTCCCGGTCCATTTGGCACAGCCAATTTCCCATCAGCGACTTGGACCTTTTCCTCAGCCATTTCGTCAATGAGCGCATTTTGGCTAATCCGCGTCTCCGTTATAACGAAGTTCCTGACCGACGCACCAAAGTGCGCTGTCGCCATGTTCTGAACGAGACTGCCGACATTATGCGTTGCAATGGGGATATAAAACATCTCTGCAAGGTCGGCAATCTTCCGACACCCTGTTAGTCCGCCTGCAAAAACAAGGTCTGGATGGATAGCGTCCAACGCCTCGTTCATCAGAAACGGTAGAAATTCACGGGGCAGCTCTAGCTTCTCTCCGGTGATAATCCGCACAGGAGATGCCTGCTTCAGTGCCTTCCAAGAATCTGAGTACCACACCGGTAGCGCATCCTCCACCCAAAGTGGATTGCTGGAGGCAACCGCCCGAGTCAATCCAATCGCAGTAGCCAAATCCCATTCGTTGTGACAATGGACAATGAAATCGGTCTCCTCCCCCAACGCCTCCCGACAGTTCTCATACCCCTGACGAATCAGATCTAATTCGGTTGCCCGCAACGTTTGGGACATCTGCCCGGGAGTGTATCTGCCTTCAGGCAGTCCATTTCCCATCAAACGTTCAAACCCAAATTTTAAGGTATTCCAACCTTGCGGTGCTTCCTTCATCCGTTGCGACCAATCCCGACACGAAATCGGATCAAACCAATCATCGGGACCGGGGGTATTGATGTAGAGCGGAATCTCGTCCCTGAACCTGCCGGAGATTAATGTTGAGATCGGTCGATTCAAGAGCTTGCCAACCACATCCCAGAGCGCAATATCCACACCGCTGACTGTCGGGATGTTCGATCTGTAGGGGTGCTGCAGATTTACCATGCGGGTGTACAACTTATCAATTTCAAACACATCCTGACCGATGAGCATCGCTCGCAGATGCTGCAGATGTGCCCTCACCATCGGTCCAGAAGCTCCCGCCTCGCCGATGCCGTAAACGCTGGCATCGGTTTCAACCTTTACGAGGGACTGACCCGCTTGGTCTTTCAACTGCATAGCTTTTACATCCGTGATCCGCACACGGTTCTTCTCGGAGGCCGAAAGCGTTTCTAAGGTTGTCACAGTTTTTTACCCCCTTCCTCAGACAGGTCGTATCAAGCCTCGACTTTATGTTGAGCAAGAACCTCCTCATTCAGTTCAGCGCCTAGCCCCGGCGACGTTGGTGGAGCAATGTAGCCGTTGTCAAACACCATAGGCTCCTGAAAGATGTCGGCGTGGAGAGTTGTCCGATTAAATTCAAGTATCATGAAATTTGGACTGCATGTTGCTACCTGAACGGCTGCTGCTGCTGCGACGGGACCACAGTACATGTGGGGTGCGATGCTTGCATAATGTGCCTCTGCCATGCTTGCAATCTTCTTAGATTCCAGAATCCCGCCACAGTGACCCACATCTAACTGTATGATCTGCGCTGCCTGCTTATGAAAGATCTCGACGAATTCATACTTAGTCAGTAGACGTTCACCTGTTGCAATCGGAATACTGGTATGCGATGCTACTCGTGCCATCTCATCGACGTTTTCCAGCGACACCGGTTCTTCAAACCAGAAGGGATAGTACGGCTCTATCATCTGTGCAATCCGAATCGCACTGGAGGTTGTCAACTGTCCATGCGTGCCGAGTCCAACCTCGACTTCATAACCGACCGCATCTCGGATGCACTTGAAGATTTTCCCAAGATGTGCGATATCTTTCAACTGAATGTCGCGTGGTGCGGGAAAAATCGGGAACGGATCAAACTTCATTGCGGTGTTTCCCTGCTCCAGCAACTCGGCGGCGATTTCGCCCGCCCTCTCGGGGTTCTCCCATATCCCGCCGTGCGGCATGTAGGCATACGCCCTCAATTTTTCATGGTATTGACCACCAAGCAGATTATAGACCGGTTGATTCAGTGCTTTACCAACGATGTCCCAGCACGCCATCTCAATCGCACTTAACGCCGGTGTCAGAGCCAAACTGGGATGCCTATAGTCATGGTCGGCGGCATAGATTTTCTGCCACAACAATTCGATTTTGAACGGATCAGCACCAATGACAAACTGGGTTGCCAGATCCTTGATAATCTCAATCGACGATTTTTCTCTACCAGTCTGACCAGTTGACCACTCTCCAATTCCCTCAATGCCTTCATCGGTAATCAGCTTTACGAACAGCCAACGGCGTCCACCTTGATAAGGGGGAATGTTATCAACTAGAAACGTTTGTACATCAACAATTTTCATCTGTTAGGCTCCTTCGTTTGACTAAAGAATTACTTTTCTCATCGTGGATGATTTCCTCATTATACGCATTAACAATTCGCTGTCAACGATAAAAGGGTGGACTTGTACCTGCAATCAAGCCAAACTTTTGCTTGATTTAGACCGAACTTAAGTGTTACACTGAAACCTATGCTTGCTACAGTGCAAGATGCACAAATGTAGCTGAATTTCGTCGTTGATGAGACAACGCAATTCGTCACCGGACAACCGCAAAGTTGGGTGTGACAAGGCGGTTGACCTTTTCAAACATTTCAATTTAAGGAGAACTTCTATGGCACTGAACAATCCAATTCTTGATGCAACACTTAACAGTATTAGTCTCGAAGAGATTAAGAAGGAAATGGGACCGCCCCCTTGGTCTCATTCGGTTGTCCTCGCTGACCATGTAGCGGGGGTGGTAATTTACCAAAATTCGGGACAAATCAATGATAATCATTGCCACAACTACGACGAATGGTGGGTTGTACTTGAGGGGGAAATCGACTGGGTAATTGAAGGGCGTGAAGATAAACCGGTCCACGCAAAGGCAGGAGATTTCGTTTATGTACCCGCAATGACATTCCATCACATTTTTCCCAAGGGCGGCAAACCATCTGTGCGTCTAGGTATTGCACTCCCCGGAACAGGAGGACATCTCCATGAGCGACCGGACCGGAAGGTAAAGGTCACAGTTGAGTAGCGGTAGGATAATCTTAGTACTCATGCAGCCAACTGTAGGCGGGGCATCTTGCCCCGCGCTGAAATGCGTAAGTACTGAATCTAAGAATGCCATGCCTCTGTTAGATTATCCGAATTTTTACCCACTGTCTGCAATAGCGGCAATTTGAGCACCAGCAGCATTGATTAGGTCTTGGGTGTTAAGCTCTAGACCTGCCGCGGGGTCGCCGCTGCTGATATTGACTTTTTGGCATCGTGTAATCGCCTTATCAAAAATGATCGGCACGCCATCGGGCAGCCCCAACGGTGCAACGGCACCTTGGACACAGCCGGTCACAGACAAAATTTCCTCCGCCGTGGCAAAGCTCAAACGTCTCCACGTTTGGGGAACGTAGGTACGCACAGCCTTCGGGTTGACGCGTGAGTAACCCAAGACGCACGCCATGACATAGTGCTCATCTTTGTCACGAAGCAGGATGGACTTAACCATCTCGTCTTTCGACACGCCACGTTGGGCTGCTGCTTCCTCGACGGTGAAAACAGGTTCACTGTGCTGTAACAGTCGATAGGAGATCTTGCGTGCATCAAGCAGGTCGATAATCTTCGTTCTAATGATTGCCATTTGGTCTTTTAATATGCATGAATTCGCGGGTAAAGCGGTCAGAAAGTTATGGAGATGTGTCTGATCGAGACGCAAAGGATGGAAGAAAAGCCTCCCCCATCCCTTGCTTAATGCTACTTCGTCTGTCCCGCGGCAGACAACGCCTTCGCACTAACGCCGAGAACGGATAATAACCCCTCTGAATCCGCGTGGTTGAAGTCGCCGATTGCTTCCATTGAGGAGGTCTCCTCCGAATAGAGCGAGTGCATCACGCCGCCAGCGGAGTGGAATGCTATATTTCCTTTATACAGTGCTACGGTAATATCCCCTGAAGCCATGCGAGTGAAAGGCTCAATGGAGGCGAGCATCGATTGGGTAGCGGTATCAAACCAGTAGCCTTGATAGATCTGTTCAGCCACAACTACCGACACCTGTTCAAAAACCCGACGCGCCCGACGATCCAAAATGAGCTGAAGCAGGAATTCGTAACACCGACCAAGCAATTCCATCCCCGGCGATTCATAAACCCCTCGGCTCTTAATCCCGACGAACCGATTTTCGACGGTGTGAATCCCGATCCCAACGCCGTTTCTTCCGGCGATGCGATTGGCTTCCGTAAGGGCTTGGAAGGGAATCACCGGACTCCCGTTGACCTCCAGTGGTATACCTCTATCAAAGGTGACCGTGAAGTGTTCAACATCATCGGGGGCGTCCTTCGGGTGCACACCCATGCCCGGTGTAATAAAGCCAGCAGGCGTTTTGAGGGATTCCAATTGCCCCGCCTCATGGGTTAAACCGAGCATGTTCGCATCGGTCGAGTACGGTTTTTCGTGGGTTGCCCGGATCGGCAGACCATGGGCATTGCAGAAATCGATCATCTCTTTTCTGCCGCCAAACTGTTCAAGAAATGTCGGATCGCGCCATGGGGCATAGACCTCAAAATTGGGATTTAACATATTGGTCGCAATCTGAAACCGCACCTGATCGTTGCCTCGACCGGTGCAGCCGTGTGACAGTATATTGATGCCACGCTTCTCCATTTCAGGCAACAACGCCTCTACAGTGATATGCCGGGCGATACCGGTCGTATTCCAATATCCCCCTTCATATTTTGCTTGGGATTGAATGACTTTGAGCCCCGCCATCGCTAGTTCATCCTTCGCATCAACGATAACTGCCTCTTGGGCACCACATGCAAGCATTCGCTCGCAAATTTCGTCCATGTTTTTTTCATCGGGTTGTCCGAGATCAGCAGTAAAGCAGACCACATTGACTCCGTTATCGACTAGCCATTGTGTGATGGTACAGCTATCGAGTCCACCCGAAACCGCTGCTCCAACAGTTTTGCCTTTTAATTGATTAACAGTCATTTTTGTCTCCTTACGGTAAGTTTTACGTTTAATAATTGTACACTACGATCTAGAATAAA
Organism: Candidatus Poribacteria bacterium; assembly: GCA_003635265.1. GTDB lineage: Bacteria > Poribacteria > WGA-4E > WGA-4E > PCPOR2b > PCPOR2b. The sequence goes on along the minus strand of PYIZ01000009.1, from coordinate 11,900 downwards.
GTCCAAAATTTCGGATTTGACATACGTTTCTCAAACTTCTATAATTGGCAATCCCCAATACCCATAGGGGGCTATCAATGGACTATACAGTGGTATAGCGGATGAAGAAAAGTGCCTTAACAATCCTATTTCTGACGATGTTTCTGGTCATGTTGAGCTTGGGTGTCATCCTCCCACATCTGGCGTATTATGCGGAAGAGTTAGGGGCAAGTGCCACACAGATTGGATTCCTGATAAGTATCTATTCAGCGATGAAATTAATTTTTGCGCCAGTGTGGGGACGCCTCTCAGTCTCGGGCGGGTATTGGGACCTCCTTTTGCCGGGAAACTGTACACACCTGAAACCTTCCAAATCTTCTGCTGGATCTCGACGGGAATCCTTGTAGCGGTAGCTGCTTGCCTGTTTTATCCGTTACGACGGATTGGTTAATGAGTAGAATTTCAGCAGGTATTACACTGAAGTATTTTGGGCAGGCCCCAGTTGCTCTGAATCCCGCCTGTTCCGTTCCGAGAATCCCGACGAGTCGGGACCTGTTCTCGGCTTGTCCCGATACATCGGGATTCATCGGGGATTTATCGGGGAGCGGCGACAGGTGTGTTGTAAAGTTGGCTATTTCTGATAGGTATCGGTTATGAAAACTTGACCTACAAGGGTCTAGCAACTTGCGTTATAAAAAAAGTTTGTCTTATAATGGGTTGGATTTATTTGCGGGGTGTATCAGGAGATGGAACAATCTTGTATACGACTTCACCGGGCTTAATATAGCTGAGTCGCCGTGCCAGCCGCTCTTTCGTGAGTTCGTCTGTTTTCAGTTTTTCCACCCGAACTTTTAAGCGATCGCGCTCACGCTCGAGCTCCGCCAACTCGTCTAAGGATCGCTGTTTAATTTCACGGGCTTCTTGCCAATTCTGAAACCCTTCCACAAATCGATATAAACTAATCAATAACATAACAACAGCGAGAATAGATAGCCCAGGTTGGATAAATCGCATGATGTGGTCTTCCTCACTTTACTTATTTAGATCAGCACTTTCAATCTTTCGGCGGACTATATTTCTTGCCTATCATGTCAACAACAACCGGCGGCACCATCTCCAACAACTTTTCATTACTCACTTGCATTCCCCCCATCTGTGCCACCTGCATGACCAGCGTTGAACTTAAATGAGCATACTTAGTATTTGCCATCATAAACAACGTATCGACCTGTGGCGCGATTTGGCGATTCATCAGCGACATCTGAAACTCATTTTCAAAATCGGAGAATGCTCGCAGCCCTCGAATGATCGCGGAGGCGCCACGCTCCTGAGCATATTGCGCCGTGAGTCCCGAATACTGATCTATAGTGACGCACGGATAAGGTTGGATGACAGCTTCTAACATCTCGATCCGTTCTGCCAGCGTGAAACGCGTTTTTTTGATGGGATTAATGCCGATTAACACAGTCAGCTCGTCAAAAACGGCAAGCGCGGAAACTCGATCTATCAGGTCCACATGACCATTGGTGAGAGGATCAAAGCTGCCAGGGTAAACGGCAATTTTTTTCGGCAAGGCTGTCATTCCTTTCTCGCGAGAATTTCATTAAACGGGGCCCAATCAATTTCGTTATTCTGAGGAATCTTAACACACCGCTATTGTATCCGTCAACATCAAAATCAGCCACAAATTAAACCGAGTCAAAATGATTAGAAGAAGGATTAGGGGCATTTATGGTGAATGAGAGAAATGAGTAGACACCTACCATAATGCCGACCTTCGAGAAGCCTCCAAAGTCCCCCTGACAAGTTGAGCCCCGATAAATCGGGAGCGAGATTTAGGGGTTGGCTGTGTATCGAGAGCGTTTAAGTAATTCTAAAATCTACCATAAATAGCCCTCAAAGAAGGATACTGTGTTCTACAAAGGAGGTCTAAAGTATGGTAAAATAGGAAATATTATCCTCAGATGAGAAAGGAAGATAGATGGCAGGACCATTAAAGGGAATACGAGTTTTAGATCTCACGCGTATTTTAGCGGGTCCCTACGCAACGATGATCTTGCGGGACCTTGGCGCGGAGGTGATCAAAATCGAGCAGCCCGGGACCGGAGATGAAGCTAGGGATTTCGGTCCCTTCAAAAATGACTTCAGTCTCTACTTTATGAGCGTCAATCGAGGGAAAAAAAGCGTTACGCTAAACCTGAAGTCTCGGCGCGGTAAGGAGCTCTTTCTGGAATTGGTCAAGGGTTCGGATATTCTTGTTGAGAATTTTCGTCCCGGGACGATGGAAAAACTTGGATTGGATTACGAATCGCTCAAGGAGCACCATCCCTCTCTGCTCTACGCTGCCTGCTCAGGATTCGGGCAGACAGGACCGTATGCAATGCGGGGAGCATACGATATGATTATTCAGGGAATGGGAGGAATTATCAGTATAACCGGCGAGCCGGATCGCCCGCCTGTGCGTGTGGGGACTTCAATTGGTGATATAACATCGGCGTTGTTCACCGCTATCGGGATTCTCTCCGCACTTCGGCATCGCGATCAAACCGGCGAAGGACAACTCATTGACGTTGGGATGCTCGATTGTCAGGTGGCAATCTTGGAAAACGCAATGGTCCGCTATTTTTCCACCGGTGAAATTCCACGTCCGTTGGGCAGGCGACATCCAGCGATAACACCGTTTGAGGTCTTTGAATCCGCTGATGGCAATGTGGTTATCGCAATTGGAAACAATGAACTGTGGCGGAAGTTTTGTGAACATGTCGGTCAGCCTGAGTTGATCGACGATGAGCGGTTTCACACAAACGCACTGCGCACCGAGAACCATGAAGCCCTATCTCCAATCCTCGCTGAAATCATGTGCCGCCGCACCACTGATGCGTGGGTTGAAGCGTTGGAGGCTATCGGCGTACCATGCGGACCCGTAAACACCGTCGATAAAGTGGCAAATGATCCCCAAGTATTGGCACGAAATATGATCGCTGAAGTCGAACATGACACCACCGGCACTGTTCAGGTTCCGGGGATTCCGATCAAACTCTCAGAAACACCCGGTCAGATCGATGCACCCGCACCAAATCTCGGTGAGCATACATCGGAGGTTTTGACCGGCTTGTTGGGGCTGGGAGCAGAGGAAGTTAATCAATTGAAACAAGATAGGATCGTGTAAAACGTGGAGGAAATTTTTCTATGCATACTTCTACATTTGGTCTTTGGTTTTTGGCTTCAGCATCATCGGCAGAGGCTGACACCTTACCGGGAACAGACGCTCTAACAATGGAAGGCGATCTCGCCGCCCAAATGGTAGCAAGCTTGGATGCATTTGTTTCACAAGTGGTGACAGACTCCGTCGAATCGCGTCAACAGCTATGGAATCGGGATTACCGCTCACACGAGGCTTATGCCGATTCGATTGCGCCAAATCGTGAGCGTTTTAGGGGGTATATCGGCTGTGTGGATGAGAGGGTCCCGATTGATGCCCTCCAGTACATTGCAACAACAGCACAAACAGCCGAAATTGCAAGGGCAGAAAGTTATGCCGTGCACGCTGTGCGGTGGCACGTATTCGACGGTGTAGATGGAGAAGGATTCCTACTAGAACCGGACGGAGATCCGGTAGTCCAAGTGATTGCGGTTCCCGACGCGGATTGGACGCCGGAGATGCTTGTGGGGCTATCGGACGGAATACCACAGGAAGCACAGTTTGCCCGCCGTTTGGCTGAACAGGGCTGTCGGGTTGTTGTACCTACCCTGATAGATCGAGACGACAGATGGTCGGGCAACCCGAAGATTGAGCGCATGACCAACCAGACTCACCGTGAATTTATCTATCGCATGGCCTTTGAATTAGGACGACACATCATCGGTTACGAGGTACAAAAGATTCTCGCGTTGGTGGATTGGATGAGCTGCGAGGAGAATCAGCCACCAATCGGAGTCATCGGCTATGGTGAAGGAGGATTGTTGGCGCTTTATAGTGCTGCTCTGGACATGCGGATCGACGCAGCGGTCGTCAGCGGCTACTTCCAGTCACGCGAGGAGGTCTGGAAGGAACCGATTTATCGAAATATCTGGGCGCTGTTGCACGAATTTGGCGATGCGGAAATAGCGAGCCTCATTGCACCGCGAACGTTAATCGTTGAAACCAGTCGGGGGGTTGAGATAGATGGTCCTCCACCAGTACGTGATGGACGCGGCGGTGCTGCGCCGGGAAGATTGGTTTCGCCACCAATAGAATTGGTGCAGGCGGAATTTAATCGGGCGCATGCGGTATATGAACGATTGGGGGTTGGGCAGAATCTTATCCTTGTGGAGTCGGACAACAGCGTTGGCTCGCCTGGATCCGATGCTGCGCTGACGAGTTTCCTTAACTCGCTCGGTCAGAATCAATCACTTGCCCCATCGGGAACCCCACCACAGGATAAGCGCACAGGGTTTTCGCATGAAATACGGCTACACCGACAGTTTCATCAACTAGTGGCATTTACACAAGATGCTTTGCGTCGAGCGGCATCTCGGCGTCAAGTGCTTTGGTCAGAAGCTGATCGCTCCTCAATTGAACGGTGGCAGGAGACCTGCCAATACTATCGTGATTATCTCTGGGACGAGGTTATAGGCAGATGCCCACCGCCGAATGTACCAGCCAATCCTCGAACCCGGCTAGCTTACGACGAACCGGGTTTTAAGGGCTATGAAGTCGTCCTCGACGTTTGGGAGGACACGTTTGCGTACGGTATCCTATTAGTGCCCAAAGGCATTGAGCCGGACGAGCGCCGTCCGGTGGTGGTCTGTCAGCATGGGTTGGAGGGTAGATCACAGGAGGTAGTCGATCCGAAAATCGAATCCCCATACAACGCCTACGGTGCTGAGTTGGCGAATCAAGGGTTCGTCGTCTACGCGCCACAAAATGCCTACATCGGTCAGGATGCCTTCCGCGTCATCCAACGCAAAGCAAACCCCGTCAAGTGGTCTCTCTTTTCGCTCATCACTCGCCAGCACGAACGGACGCTCGAATGGCTTGCAGAACAACCTTTTGTGGACGCTGAACGGATCGGATTTTACGGACTCTCCTACGGCGGCAAGACCGCCATGCGCGTTCCCGCTCTACTCGACGATTATGCGTTGTCCATCTGTTCTGCGGATTTCAACGAGTGGATCGTTAAAAACGCGACATACGATTCTCGCTACAGCTATATGTTTAGCGGCGAATATGAGATGCCAGAGTTCAATCTCGGCAACACCTTCAACTACGCGGAGATGGCGTGGTTGATTGCACCCAGACCATTTATGGTCGAGCGCGGACATCACGATGGCGTGGCACCGGACGAATGGGTCGCTTATGAATATGCAATCGTGAGACACCTTTACGCCAATCTCGGCATCTCCGATCGCACAGAGATCGAGTTCTTTAACAGCGGACACGAGATTAATGGGCAGGGAACATTCCGCTTCCTACATCGTCATCTAACCGAAGGAGGTTCCTCATAATTACAGGAGGGCTGCATCTCCTTAATTCAAAATTTAGACAACAGGTATGAATCATCTACATTAACTTCAAGGGAGTATAATGGATCAAATTCACGACGCTGTCCGTCAACAGTTTAGTCAACATGCCAAATATTATGCCCAGAGCAAGGTTCACTCGGAGGGTGAAACACTAGGGGTGCTTGTCGATTTTGCAGCCCTAAGTGGCACCGAAAAAGTCCTCGACATTGCGACCGGAACGGGTTTTACCGCCTTCGTCTTTGCGCCAAAAGTCTCGCACGTCATCGCAACGGACTTGACCCCCGCGATGCTAGATCAGGCGAAAGCACTCGCCGATGAACGCGGGCTGCAAAACGTCGCTTTCCAAGTCGCCCCAGCGGAGGCTTTGCCTTTTGAAGAGGAATCCTTCGATTTGGTCACCTGTCGAATCGCTCCACACCATTTCCGAGACGTACCGCAATTTTTGTCGGAAACCTATCGAGTGTTGTGTCCGGGAGGATTGTTCTGCATGGTAGATTCGGTCTGCCCAGAGTCGGAGCGACTCATCGAATGGCAAAACCGCGTCGAAAAACTGCGAGACCACTCCCATGTATGGGGATATCCCCCTTCACAGTGGCGGGAGGTGATTGAGGGAACCGGATTCACGATTGAGAGCGAGGTGCATACACATAACGCGCTCCAGCCGTTCTCGTGGTGGGCTGATCGTCCCGGCAATTCGCCAGAGCGGGTTCGGCAGATCCGCGCTGCGTTTGATGAACTGACACCGGAGGAAGAACCACTCTTCGCCATTCAGCGGGAGGCAGGGGAATTTTACTTTGCATGGCCCATGTATTGTGTCAAAGCGCGAAAATCAGGTGCACCATAAGCCATCAGTGACCCCTTTGCATCTTGCATTTTCCTTTGCAATGAGCATCGTAGGTAAGGCTTAGCCCGACTGTCTGAATGAACCAATGAACAAATGAACAAATAGGCATCACGTCCCGATTTATCGGGATCTTCGGAACGGGATTTCACGCCTTTATCGTCCCGCACTATCCTTTCATGCGCCCTAACTCTTCACAGGTCCCTTATTCGGCTCTCTCGGTATAAGCTCAAGCGGTTGAACAATTTGCCGACGTTCGGGGGTCAAGCGTTCCAACAGTTCCGGTGAGGGCTGATAACCGTACCGGAAATTCCCCCAAGAAGGTCCATAGCGATAGACGATAGTTCGGCGGATACCGGGGTTCACCCGTTTCGCTGAACCGTGTGCTGCCCCATCCACGAAAAGCAAAGCGTCGCCCGCCTTGATGTGAATTTCAACTGCCCCTTCAATCCCTTCGACTGTCGCTCCCACCGCCATTCTGTGTTTGTCGTAGTGCGGGTGTCTAAAGTTAGATTTGTGACTGCCGGGGATAATCATCGTACCACCGTCGCCGGGTCCAAAGTCTGTCAACGCAATGAGGATATCAATCTGTCCGCACATGAAGCGGCCATTATGATACCGGAACTGGTTGCGATGGATGGGCGGGTATCCCCCAGAATGCAATCCAATCGCTTCGCCCGGACCGCGAAAGGTAGCGAAGTTCTCGTCTATAAACAGGGGACCGTGGTGATAATCAAAGCTGCCCTCCCCTCCAACAAAGTGTTTCACCTTGTCAATCCATGAAGGGTGATCAATTAACCGCTCAAAGGGTTCACCCGCTTCATAGATCTGCTGTAGATTGAAACCGTCAGTCGTGCCATACCGGTGCGCGTGAACATAGCCGTACCACTCACCCGCCGCCAACGGTGGTATCGCATCAAGGCATTCGTTGAGCTCCGCGACCTCTTCGGAAGTTAAAGCATTTGGCAAAACGACATAGCCGCGTAAGTCAAACAGATAGATTTCAAGATCGGTGACCATAAATTCTCCTTTGATTCGGTGTTCGTTATCTCACTACGTCAGTCTTATTAGGTTTAATCACCATCCAAAACCAAGACCTTGCGAGCAAGCGGCGACACCCGGGCTTGGACTTCGGGCGACAGATATTCCCTCTGTTCAAGCTGCTGTGACAATCCACGCCGCGTGAAATAACCGTGCATGACTCGCCGTCGACGACCTGATGGATTGGCGGATGCCCCGTGAAGGATATGTGCGTTGGTGACGATGACACTGCCGGCGGGGATTTCAGCATAGACTACACCTGCCTCATCGTCGGGCGGTGGCTCATCGGTCTTATGACTGCCTGGAACTAGCCGGGTCGCACCGTTAGCTTTGTTCATGTCGTCGATTGCCCACAGCGAATTGGCAACGATAGGACCCGAATCGGGTGCGGGTGGCCCATCACGGTGGAGTCCCTGGTTGCCCTGATCCTTCAACGGTTCGAGGGAATTGAGGCTAGAGAGGATGCAACCTTCCCCGAGCAGATGGCGAGCGAGGTCATAGACCGGGCTTCGCAAAAATATCGACTCAAAGAAAGGTGCTTTGTTTACAAGGTTAGAAGCAAAATGGTAGCCTTCAACCTTCCGAAGTCCGTCTCGTTCAGGATCGAAAGTTGCGTAGATGCTATCTAGTGCTCCTCGAAGAAAGCAGAGTTCATCTTCAGTCAGAACATTCGAGGCTATGGTAAATCCATTCTCCTCCAGATTCTGGAGATGATTCTGGAGAACTTCGTCGGCTGCTGGAGATATACTGTTGAGGGATTGTGCCATCTTAGCACGACTGGTTTGGATTGAATCGTCAATTGTATCTGTCCTAATACTGTACAGCCGTAACGTGGAGGCATATCTCGTTTATCGGTCCTGCACGGATCCATCAAAGCCGATCGGTGTATCTAGCACCTTGTCCTGAACGGGATAGCTCAAAGCCGCTTCGTTCAACTCAATCCCCAATCCGGGTCCCTCCGGCACCGTTAGATAACCCTCCTTCAGTTCCAACGGTTCTACAAGCAAATCGCTCTTCGGCGGTTCAGCCTCACCGGTATACTCCTGAAGCGCGAAGTTTGGAATTGACGCATCCAGCTGCACGCACGCTGCCGTACTCACCGGACTAAGCGGGTTGTGTGGAATAACTTTGACGTGGTGCGCTTCCGCCATCCCCGCTACCTTCTTACACCCCGAAAGTCCACCGCAGAGACATAGGTCAGGACGGATATAAGAGGTTGCTTTGGCCTCAAGGAGCTGCTGGAACTCAAAGATGCTTGCAAATCGCTCGCCTGTTGCGATCGGCAGGTTGCACTGGTCCTGTACATCGCCCATGATCGCTGGACTGTCGGGCAGCATTGGGTCTTCATAGAAATAGGGGTTGAACTGCTCCAACCGTCGACCCAGCCAGATTGATTCTGCCGGATTCATCTGACGGTGAATTTCGACGCAGATATCGACCGAATTGCCAACAGCCTCACGCACCGCTCCTACGCGGCATACTGCCTCATCCGCCCATTCCGAGTACGATTTATGGAGGTGGAAGTCCTGTGGAAACGGCGAGAAACGGAGCGCCGTGAAGCCTTGATCCGCCTTTTTTACGGCATCTGCGACTAAGTCATCCACCGTTGTGCCACCCACATGCATGTAACAACGGACGCGGTGGCGCGTCATACCTCCCATCAGGTCGTAAATCGGCACCCCAAGTCGCTTCCCTTTAATGTCCCAGAGCGCAATGTCAATCGCCGAAAGCGCACCTTGAACGACCGATCCCATAAAATGCGATGAGCGGTACAGCCACTGGTAGTGGTGTTCGATTAGCGACGGATCCTTGCCAACCAGATACGGCGACATAACCTCTAACATCGTCTTGGTTGGGCGTTGCCAACCGTGAACACCGCCCTCTCCGATGCCAACTGTGCCATCTTCGCAATGAATCTTTATCAGAAGCCAGCGATCCCAGAGAATCGTTTCTACACGTTCAATCTTTGTTTTCTGCATTGTGTCCTTTTTCCTTATTCAGCATCATGAAAGTTCAAACACCTGCCCGTCATACGATAGATAGACATTTTCAGGCAGATCGATGTCCTGTTCCGCACACTGATCCGGGAAGTACCGATGGTCGAGCCGGTGCATGATATGTGTAAAGTAGGCCTCCTTGGGCTGCAACGCTTCAACAACTTCTAGTGCCTCCTCAACAGCGAAATGGGTTGGATGGCGTGGATTGAAACTGAGCGCATCAATAATCAGTAAATCGATGCCTTGCAGTAAGTCTCTAGAAGAATCGGGCAGCCGTTTCACATCAGGCACGTACCCGAAATTATCAATCCGATAGCCGTAGGTTTGTACAGCAGCGTGTTCAACCGGAATTGGGATGAACTCAAACCCGTGTAACTCAAATGGTCCTTCAACGATGTTGGGTAGCAAATGCCCCACACCACCACCCTGAAAGGTTTCTTTGCTAAACATATAATCAAAATTGCGTTGTAGGATGCGGATGGTCTCCTCCGGACCGTAGATAGGCATGTCCATCTGTTGTTTACGGCACGGCATAACGATGTCATTTGTCCCACTCACATGGTCTGCGTGGCAGTGGGTAAAAATAACAGCATCAATCCAATCAATCTTGTTTCGGTCGATCTGGTCTATGAAATTGGGACCGAGATCGAATTGTAGGTGTTTCCCATCCCTTTCGATATGAATTGATGGGCGCGTCCGGTAATTTTTGGAACCGAACTTTCGGGCATCTTCACAGGTTTCACAGTCACACTTATATTCCGGTACACCTGTCGAAGTGCCTGAACCGAGAACAGTAATTTTCATACACCCTCCCCATGTCCTGTTGAAAATAGCTGCCATAATCCCCGCGAATCATGGCGCAATTTATGATATATCAGGTGGGGGAATTATGCAATACCAAAATCATATCAGGATCGCAGGCTTCAAGGATTAACAGAGATAGGTTCTCTGACACCCGATAGCCCTTTGCTATACTGGGTTACGCTTCTATCCAAGCGCGTTAATTGCCCGAAGGATATGCTAGTTCAGCCAATCCAATCCGCTCATTGGTGATGGTTGGAACGCAATAAACATCAGCGTTCCAACCACCATCAACTGGTCATTTGATACTATTTCAAGATCAACATCTTCCGCGTCGCTGTGAACTCGCCCGCTGTCAACGTGTAAAAGTAGAGACCACTGGCGACAGATTCACCGACTGCATTTCTGCCATCCCAATACGCGGTGCGACTTTTGCTCTGATAGGTGCCGGGGAGTTGATGGCCGAGTGCCAACTGTCGAACCACCTGTCCATTTACAGTATAGATGGTGAGCGTAACATCAGCAGGTTTTGCCAACTGGTATGGAATCCACGTCTCCGGGTTGAACGGATTCGGATAGTTAGGCAAGAGAGCGGTCTCTTTGGGAATCAACGCCGCCAAAAGTTGCTCTAAGAAGCGAATGCCCCTTTGTGAAATCGCATCCGTTAGGTCTAATTGTTGTGCTTGGGAGAGCCACTGTTGTACGTCTGGGGCGGAGAACATCGCGAGTGATTGTGGGGGGAAGGACGGGGCGGCTGCAACTGTGCCGAGTGCCCCAGCAACCTTAACAAGATCCCTGATATCCACAATGCCATCCACATTGACATCCGCAGTGCTTTGTCCGGTCTTGCCAAGGCTTAAAAACACTATCACCAAATCTTGGAGGTTCACAACACCATCGCTGTTCACGTCTGCTGTGTTTTTTTCGGATTCAGAGGGTGTAATGGCAGATGCCGCATCCCATAACTTGATACCATTAGGAGACAAGTAAGCGACCAAATTCCCATCCGGCGAAAACCACACAGAATCCCCGAGCAACAACGCAGCAATTAATCCTGCATATTCTCCAACGTTGGCAATAGTTTTTTGTTTTGCTACATCCCACAACCTCAACGTGCCAGTAATAATCTCGTGGGAAAACAACTCGGGGTTCTCAAGATAGGCGAGCAGCGCACCATCCGGCGAAAATGTCGCAGGCCGGACATCACCCGTAAGTGTAGCGATAGTTTCTTGGGTCGCTACATCCCACAACTTAACACCATCAGGAGAGGAGTAAGCGAGTAAATTCCCATCCGGTGAAAACACAGTAAAAGCCCAATCCGTACGCTCTTCAAGTGTGGTGATAGTTTTTCCTGTCGCCACCTCCCATAACCTCACTGGTCCATCGAATGATCCAGAGGCGAGCAGCGCACCATCCGGCGAAAACGAAAGGGAAATCACTGAATCCGTATGCCCCTCAAGTGTGGTGATGGTTTCGCGACTCCGAACATCCCATAACTTAACTATCTTACCATTAGACGCGAAAGCAAGTAGGTTGCTATCCGGTGAAAACGATGAGTAAGCCCCTTCAAGCGTGGCGATACTTTCGTGTGTCGCCACCTCCCATAGTCTCACTGGCCCATCAAATGACCCAGAGGCGAGCAGCGTACCATCCGGCGAAAATGACATGGACGTGACAACATCTGTATGCCCTTCAAGCGTAGCGATAGTTTTTCGCCTCGCTACATCCCACAACTT
>PYIZ01000008.1 GCA_003635265.1 Candidatus Poribacteria bacterium | reverse complement strand
TGGTCCCTCTTCGGAAATAATCTTTGATACTCTCACTTTATACCTCTCATTCACAGAAATTAATCCTTCGTCGAAGGCCCAATGGTGTAATTTGCAAAGCGATATCCCGTTCCGAATATCATCTTTGTACGAAATATGGAATGGAATGATATGTGCAGCATCAGTTATACTTTTCCCATCGTCCGTGACAACACGTAGCCGGCAAACGGCACACGTGTGGTTGTACCAACGCATAATTTCTCTACGGAAGGCTGTCCCACGAATTGGGTTTCTTTCTTCAACTGGTTCCGACCTTACCTGATATGAAAATGGATGTTCAGCAAATTGAATTAGTAACTGTCTGTGTTCTCCGATTTGTCGCTCTTCTCTGATAACGCTTTCAATTGCTTGCCTACAATCTGGGAAATACTTATCAATAATAGTTTGGCGGATGATTTCTCGTTCATGAGATTGTATGAGAAAATTAAACAGCGGTTCATCCAAATACGCGTAAGCAATAAGTTCTTGAAGTCGTCGAACCGATGAGGGAATTCGACTGCTTCGCTCATTTAATTGTGTTTCACAGTTAACATTCGGATAGAGATACCAAAATCCATCGTTTTTTAAGTAGTAAAATGGATTGGGAATTTTGCCATCCCAATTAGGGAATTTTGCAGTGTATTTGTTAAAAGCATCTATCAGATCCGGAGAAAGCTGAATTTTATTCTCGCGAATATCACCTTGTTCAATGAGTTGAATGATTGTTAATAGGAGACAAGGTTTGTAAGGGGCATATTCTGCATCTCGGCGATACATCCCTAAATTTTCTATCTGTTCCACGTATTCCTGTAATGTACTCATGGATTTTTTCTATGCTTTCCTGAATTGATGCTAACCGCAGTAGGTGTTGTGTCCATGGGAAACCTGCATGTTGTGCAGTGAGTCTCACTTTTGGTGTAACAATACAATCGTTCATACGTTATCTGCTTTAATTGTCAGTCTAATACCCTTTGAAAGAAAAGTCAATTTTTTGTTTGACAAATTTCTGGAAAAAATGTAAGATGCATGGAAATTGTGGAGCATTTCCATAATTTCCGTATTTCACCCGTGAGGTTTGATATTTCAAACCTCTTAATGTATTTAAACTATAGGAGGATCTTTCTAAATGAGATTTTTTATGATTGTTGCTGGCGTACTCTGCGCCGCGACGCTCGCGCTCTGGACTCCCACAGCCGATGCCGTTCCGAAAGTTGATATCTTTATCTACACGGAGATAACGCAGTGGATCGGGCAGGGACAAGCACAAGAACAAGCCGATATATTTATCAAAGAAATTGAAGGTCAAAGAGGTATCGGCAAGGTTGTTAATGAGAACGCCAAAGCCATCGCAAAATGGACAAAGGATCACACCGAGGAAAAAGGCTATCACATTATTAGCCTGTACGGTGATTTCCCACCTGAAATCTATCCGCAGGGCAATAAAGATGAGGATGGTTCTCTTGCTGAAGAATTTCTTGATGCTGGTAATACTTTTTCAAACAGTGCCGACTATTTCTTCTGGGGACTCCAAGGTCGGAACCGTGAAGGTGGACTCCAGAACATGATGGATATCCCCGGTATCGTCCAATGGGATGACGACACAGCGATGAAGGTCACAAAGGAAGGGAAAGAGTTCACACCGACGCTGAAGGATTATGCCACCGATCGTCCGTTCCACGTCGATCAGCTCGAAAAAACCGATTGGGAAGTGGAGATCGCATTCGCTACGGAAACAGGAAAATCGAAGGGTATGAACCGGTGCGACCCGTGCATCATCCGGAACACGAAAACCGATGCCCGTCTCATTCAGGTCTATCAGACTGCGGGCCAAGCCGATCCGAAAGGCAAAGTCCTCTCGGAAATTATTCTCAACTACTATCTTGAAACGATTGGGGCACTCGATGTGGATCCCCAAGAGAAACTCTCCACAACGTGGGGCGATCTCAAATCCAGGAGGTAAAATTTTATGCGAAATATTTTTCTTTCGCTCACCCTTATTGCGTTAATGGCACTCCCTTTAACGTCTGTATTTGCTGCCAATGAAGTCGCTATCTATACCGGAGTCACGCAATGGATCAGTAAAGCGGCGGCTGATGAACAGGCAGAGATTTGTGTTGGTATGCTCGAGGATGCGGGTATTGCTGTCACGTGGTATGATAGCGATGGCCAAGCCGGAGACTTAGCCGATTGGATGGAAAGTGCCACCGGCGACGATGGTTTGGATATCTGTGTCCTCTACGGCGATTTCCCACCTGAAATCTATCCGCAAGGCAATACACAGACCGATGGCTCTATCGCTGAGACTTTCATCGAAACCACCGATGGGGACACGTTCATCAATCACGCCGACTATATGTTCTGGGGTTTGGCTGGTAGAAACAGAGAAGGTGGTCTCCAGAATATGATGGATATCGACGGCATTGTGATGTGGGACGATGATACGCCTATGAAAGTCACGGCTGAGGGCACAGCGATTTCCCCAACGCTAACCGATTATGCCTCCGACCGTCCCTTCCACACCGATCAGCTCGATGGTGATTGGGAAATTGAGGTTTCACTGGCACAAAACGACGATGGCACCCGTGCCGATCCGATTATCGTTCGTGATGGAAATCTCGGTAGGCTAATTCCAGCGATACAGACGGCAAATGGCGATGAACCGAAAGGTGCTATTGCAGCAGAAATTATCACTTGGCTGATGTCTACAACGCCTGTTGAACCTGCTGCTAAACTTTCCACAACATGGGGTGCGCTGAAAGCGGTTCGATAGGAGAGATTTTCAATCTCGATATTTTATTGAAAGGCGCGTTTTCAAAGCGCGCCTTTCAATTGAAACGCCAGCCGTACAGAAACACCTACCTATAAAATTAGAGATGAGATTTAGCGAAGTCAGAATTCCCCGCTGGCGAGGTTTCCTAACCTCGCTTCTTGTTCTCTTGATACTCATGTTATTAGCGTTTGCCTGCCATGAGAGAGCAAGTTCCCCCCTCGTTGGTACACTTCCCATTCAAACGATCACAACCCCAAAAGATGGAGCCGTAATGGTCTATGTCCCCGCGGGCGAATTCCTGATGGGCACCAGCGATGCAGATATTGAACACTTCAAGGAGATTTTTCCGCTCCGCGATATCGCTCGGTTCGACAATGAACGTCCCCAACGCTCCGTTTTCGTTGATGCTTTCTACATTGATAAATATGAAGTGACAAACAAACAATACAAGCGGTTCCTCGCTGAAACGGGTTATGTACCCAAGCAATATTTGGATTATCCGCCTCATAATGACCCCAATTTCCCTGCGCCTGTCTTGGAATGGGAAGATGCTGTCGCCTATGCGAATTGGGCGGGCAAAAGGCTGCCAACGGAAGCAGAGTGGGAGAAAGCTGCTCGTGGCACAGATGGACGTCATTGGCCCTGGGGGAATGAATGGGATGGAACAAAACTCAGTGGTAATGACGGCACAGGACTCAAAGATGGGTATAAGGAGACCGCGCCTGTTGGACAGTTTCCACAAGGCGCGAGTCCTTACGGCGCACACGATATGGCGGGAAATTTATGGGAATGGGTGTCGGATTGGTATGATCCAAACTATTATCGGAGTTCACCCCCCAACGTCAATCCGAAGGGACCTCAGACCGGTGACGGACATGTTCTCAAAGGCGGCGGTTGGGCAGAGAATTTGGATTTCACGCGCTGCGCCAGTCGCCTTGGTGGAAACCCCGGATCTCTGATACGAGGGTTTCGATGCGTTATAGACGCACCATCTGGAGAGTAGTCATCAGTCGTCAGTAGAATCTCCAGCAAAACACTCGCTTTTACAGCATCACAGCATCTGATCCGCTTGACATATCTCTCACAAATTCGGTATAATAGGCAGTGGAGGAGTGTGCATTGAAACAGATCGTCACACACGCAAATCCAGACCTCGATGCAATCGTCAGCGCATGGATCGCTCAAGATTTTCTCTTCAAAGAACATGCGTCAGAGGTCCTGTTTGTGAGTCGAAAAGTGCCAGAGAAACTCATGTTGCATGCCGATTGTGTGGTTGATGTTGGAAACACATACGTCCCTGAAAATTACCGATTCGATCACAAGCCTCCCGCATTTCAGAATAGGAATAGCACCTGCGCAACCCGACTCATCTGGGAATACTTACGCGACACCGGTGCCGATGTCGCGCACCTTGAACCTTTGGTACAGATTACGTATCAAGGCGATACGCATCGGAATTCAGATGCACTTAAACAGAGTCGAATTGACGGACCACATGCGGAATTAGTCAAACTAAAATCAGAATATAAAGAGATAACAGAGGTCTATCGACAGATGGTTCTCTGGTTGAGGAGTTATACGGAGAAATTATGAAGCAGTTTACATGTTTACTCATTGTCCTATTTGCCGTGGCAGTAATGCCAGCGAAATACGTAAATGCCGATGAATGGCACCAGTGGCGTGGTGAAAACCGAGAAGGCGTTTGGAACGAAACCGACATCATTGAAGAATTTGAAGGAGAGCAGATTCCACTCCGTTGGCGTGTGCCGATCGGAAGCGGCTATAGCGGACCGAGCGTTGCTGATGGACGTGTATACGTTACAGATAGACTCACAAAGCCGAAACAGGTGGAACGTGTTCATTGCTTCGATTGGGAGACAGGCGAAGCCATCTGGTCCTATACCTACGATTGTGCCTATAAGATCGACTATACGGCAGGACCCCGTGCGACTGTGACTGTGCATGATGGACTCGCTTATGCGTTAGGCGCGATGGGACATCTACACTGTTTCGATGCCGCTACGGGTGAGATCGTATGGAAGAGAGATCTCAATACCGAATATAATATCGCAATGCCTATCTGGGGCATTGCATGCGCTCCTATTGTTGAGGCGGAAAACCTAATTGTTCAGATCGGGGGCAAGCCAGACGCGTGTATCGTCGCATTTGACAGGAAAACGGGTGAGGAAAAATGGAAAGCATTGGACGATAACGCCTCTTATTCGGCACCGATCGTCATTACGCAAGCAGGTAAACGCGTCCTTGTTTGTTGGACGGGTGCGAATATAGCGGGTCTCAATCCACAGACCGGCGAAACCTACTGGCTCTATCCGTTTCCACCAGAAAGTTTCGAGATAGCGATTGCTACGCCTATTTTCGATCAGAACGAATTGTTTGTTACTGAGTTCCGTCAAGGGTCTCTTCTTCTGAAGTTGCCTCAAGATAAATTGGCGGTTGAACTCGGTTGGCATCGTAAAGGTAAGGACGAACAGCACACCGATGCACTTCAGACGACAATGGCAAC
Source organism: Candidatus Poribacteria bacterium (assembly GCA_003635265.1). Taxonomy (GTDB): domain Bacteria; phylum Poribacteria; class WGA-4E; order WGA-4E; family PCPOR2b; genus PCPOR2b. The sequence continues at coordinate 14,024 of PYIZ01000008.1, read as the reverse complement.
CCCTGTGCGCCTCGGCGATTACATTTACGGCGTGGATAGTTACGGCGAACTCCGATGTTTGGATGCGAAAAACGGGGATCGGATTTGGGAAGACCTCTCCGCTGTACGGAAAGCGCGTTGGAGCAATATCCATCTCGTCAAACACCCAGTATCGTCGGACAATAAGGTCTGGATGTTCAACGAACATGGCGAACTTCTCATTACAGAACTCTCTCCTGAAGGATTGAATATAATCAGTCGTGCCAAATTGATCGAACCGACACGCGACCAGCTCAACCGAAGGGGTGGTGTTACGTGGGCACACCCTGCGTTTGCCTATAAACACGTCTTTATTCGGAACGACAATGAACTCGTTTGTGCCAATTTAGAAAAGTAAAATATAGATAGGGAGGTTAAAATATTGGATGCGACCCGAATGCCGGAGGTAGATTTACGTCCCGGCGAACATCTTCACGGTTTTGAAGTAAAAGCCGTCACACCCATCGACGAATTGCGAGCGGTGACAATTGAATTAACACACCAACATAGTGGCGCACGTCTGCTACATCTCTACACAAACGACACAGAGAATCTCTTCTCCATTAATTTCCCGACCCCACCCTCAGACGATACAGGTGTCCCGCACATTCTTGAGCACGCCGTCTTAGCGGGTTCCCAGAAATTCCCGGTGAAAGAGCCTTTCTTTGAGATGATTAAAATGAGCATGGCAACCTTTATCAATGCCATGACAAGTTCCGATTTTACCTGCTATCCGGTATCGAGCAATGTCAAAAAAGATCTCTTCAACTTGGCGGAGGTCTACTTTGACGCAGTTTTCCATCCATTATTGACGGAAAACACTTTCAAGCGTGAAGGACATCACCTCGCACCCGTTGATCCAGAAGATCCCACTGGCGATCTGAAAATAACAGGTATCGTCTATAACGAGATGAAAGGGGCATTCTCAGATCCCGAAGCTCGGTTGTATCGGTCAATGATGTGTCAACTCCTTCCCGATACGCTTTATGCCTGTGAATCCGGTGGTGATCCAGATGCTATCCCGGACTTGACGTATGCGCAACTTAAAGGGTTCCATGAAACCTATTATCATCCAAGTAACGGCTATTTCGTTCTCTACGGCGACATTCCAACGAGCGACTATCTCAGTTTCCTCGCTGATAAGTTGGATAACATTCCGAAAAACGCTACGAGTGCTGCCCTGCGTCCGCTGCGACCGGAGGTCACACACCAACCGAAATGGGATGCGCCACGGATTGTAACGGATACCTATCCTGTTGGTGCAGATGAACCACTCACAGAAAAGGCGTATCTCTCACTCAGTTGGATCATCGGTGACGCAACCAACGCAGAAGAGGTTGCCTTGGGTCAGATTTTAAGTCTCATTCTCGTTGGTAATGAAGCCGCACCCCTCCGTAAGGCGATTATTGATTCAAAACTCGGTGCGGATCTCGCCTACGCTGCTGCGAGTTCTATTGGACCTGCCGCCGTCTTTTATCTCATTCTCAAAGGGAGTGAAGCCGATCTCGCTGAAGCTTTTACGCAATTAGTAACCGATACCTTAACGCAGGTTGCGGACGCAGAGATCGATAGCGAAAAGGTTGAAGCCGCTTTCCAGCAAGCCACCTATCATTACCAAGAAGTCGCGTCGATGTTCCCGCTCCGTATGCTCTATCGTGTCATTGACGGTTGGATCTATGAAAAAGATTCAGATACTTTCCTAAAGATGGGAAAAACCCTCGCTGATGTCCGTCAGCAGTGGCAGGAAAATCCATCCATTTTCAACGACTTCATCCGCGAGAAATTTATTGAGAACCCACACCGCCTGACCAATATCCTATCGCCTGATCGGGATATGCAGGCGAGAATGGATGCTGAACTCGCCGAACGGATGAAAGAGACACGGGCAGAGTTCACTGATGAAGAGGTCCAACGCATTGCCGCCGATGCCGCTGAACTGGAACGTCTCAACGGTGTGCCGAATTCACCAGAAGCACTCGCGAAACTGCCACAGCTCCAGGTCAGCGATCTGCCTGAGAAACCGAGACATATCCCGACAACGATTGAGAATGTCGGTGGGCGTGATCTGCTCCGCAACGATGTTTTCGCCAACGGCGTTAACTACCTCGTGCTAAACTTCGATTTGCAAGGGTTGCCGGAACGTCTCTGGACATATCTGCCGAGATATGCTGACGCGATTGGCAAACTCGGTGCCGCTGATATGAGTTATGAAGAGATGGCACAACGGACATCGGCGGTCACTGGTGGGATTGGATGTTCGGCGGGGTTCAGCACACGGGCTCTTGACGCAAGTCGTTCCTTGCAGAATATACGGTTTCATCTCAAGGCACTTGATGGTAAAATGGACGCTGCCTTGGAGGTCTTACACGATCTGCTTTTTGCTGTGAATCCGCGTGATACAGAACGCCTTCGGGATGTCTTGGTGCAAGCCGTCGCTGAATATCAGACGGAGATGATCCACGATGGCTCAAGTACTGCAATTCATCACGCTTCACGCGGGCTTTCGTCAAATGCGCATCTTGCCGAAATAATCTATGGGCTACCGCAACTCCACAACAGCGAAACGCTGCTCAACAATTTTGACGAACTTAATACCGACCTTATGGGTCATATAGAAGAGATTCGCGATTTCCTGCTAACACGTGGACGGGTAACCGCCAGTTTCACCGGTTCCGATACCGCCTTTGACACAGCGCGAGCCAAACTCAGCGAATGGCTTGACGCGATGGGAGACGAACCTGTTACTTCAGAATCGATTGCGTGCCAGCAGTTTGATACACCACCGAGGGAGGGATTAGCAGGTCCGATTCAGATTGCACACTGTGCACATGTAATGCCAGCACCCCACTATTCGCACCCGGATTCAGCACTGCTGACGATCGGTGCGCATCTCATTCGACTGGATTACATACTCAGTGAAATCCGCTTTAAAGGCAATGCTTACGGCGCAAGGTTCACCTATAGCCCGTATGATGCAGTACTCTCCCAATCCTCGTATCGCGATCCACACGTCGCACGCACAATCAATGTCTTCGAGCAAACTGTTGACTATGTTAAAGAGGTAGAATGGACACAGATAGATATAGATCGCGCAATTATCGCTACGGCGAAAGATGGTGAGAAACCGATTCGCCCAAGCCAGGCTTCAAGCGACGCACTCAGTCAATATCTCGTTGGGCAGACGCGCGAGATGCGAGAGGAACGCTACGCACAACTCCGACAGGCAACGCCTACTGAGGTGAAACGAGCACTTCTCCAACTCTTGGAGGAAAATCGAGATAAAGCTTCAGTGTGTGTTGTTTCGAGTCGTGAAAAATTGGAAGCCGCCAATCGTGAATTGGCGCACCCCCTGGTCATTGAAGATATTTTAGCCTAACCTTATTATTTAGGCGCGTATACCTTTCCTCGGTAGGTGCGGTTCTAATCGCGTCACTCTTACAATAAAGCGCGTATACCTTTCCTCGGTAGGTGCGGTTTCTAACCGCTTTACGCATGTATATCTTCCCTCGGTAGGTGCGGTTTCTAACCGCACCGCTTTAAAAAAAAGAAAAGGAGTTACAGATGAAAAGAATCGCAATTTTGACCCTATGTATCTTTACTTTGGCAGTGGTTGCGGCAAGTGCATCACAGCCTGTTGGTTTCGAGAAAAACTGGCATCATTGGCGAGGTCCGCACGCGACAGGTGTCGCTGCTGATGCGAATCCGCCCACGACATGGAGTGAAACCGAAAACGTCCGTTGGAAAGTCGCTATTCCAGGGGTGGGACATGCCTCACCAATCATCTGGGAAGACAAAATCTTCATCCAAACCGCTATTGAAGGTAAGGAGGAGAAGTCTGAGGATGACAATCCTTTCGGCGGCTTCTTTCAAAGAGGTAGTGGTACCAAGTATAAATTTGATCTCCTTGCTATCAATCGAAGCGACGGAAGTGTTCTGTGGCAGAAAACGCTCCGAGAGATAAGTCCACACGAGGGGACACATCGGGATGCCACTTACGCCTCGAATTCGCCGGTTACCGACGGTGAGCACATCTACGCCTATTTCGGATCGCGCGGACTCTACTGCGTTGATATGATGGGCAATCTGAAGTGGGAAAAAGACGTCGGCACGATGTATAAACGCAACACCTTCGGTGAAGGGAGTTCGCCTGTTCTTCATGGCAATACGCTCGTCATCGTTCAGGATCATGAAGGGAATTCCTTTATCACCGCACTCGACAAACGGACAGGGGATGTCCTATGGAAGACCGACCGTAATGAAAGAACGACGTGGTTTTCACCGATTGTCGTTGAACAGGATGAGAAACCTCAAGTGGTTACTGCAGGTACAAATCGCGTCCGTAGCTACGATTTGGAAACCGGGAAACTTTTATGGGAGGGCGATGGATTAACGGCGAATAGTATTCCGTCACCTGTCGCTGCGGATGGGCTTGTTTATCTGATGAGTGGCTTCCGAGGCAGCGAATTACGAGCAGTTCAACTCGCAAAAGCGATGGGTGATATTAGCGGTTCAGAGGCAATTGTCTGGGAACACGGTCGTGATACTCCGTATGTTCCATCGCCGCTCCTCTATGGAAATATACTCTATTTCTTGAAAAGCAACGATGGTATCATCTCTGCTTTCGACACCAAGACGGGAAAGGCATACTACGGTCCGAAACGGTTACAAGGTGTTTCTGGGGTCTACGCTTCGATTGTCGGGGCAGCGGATCGCGTCTACATCGCTGGACGGAACGGAACAGTGAATGTTGTCCAACACGGTCCAGAGTTTACAATCATAGCGGAAAACACGTTGGATGATAGTTTCAACGCCTCACCTGCAGTTGTGGGTTCGGAGTTATATCTCCGCGGGGGTCAGTATCTCTACTGCATCGCCGAGTAAAACGATTTTCCAATTGAGAGACTATAATTAGAGGCGGAGGTAAAACTCCGCCTTTTCTTGTAGGAGCGACTCTTCCTTGATTCGTCGAAAGCTGATTGCTGACTGCCATCTAATACGTTGCTCTCCCGCCGCTGACATCGTAGCATTGTCCTGTCACAAAACTCGCCTCATCCGAAGCCAAGAAATTTACCACAGCGGCAACCTCCTCCGGTTTCCCAACACGTCCCAATGGAATCTTTCCCACCATGTAGTCGATGGTCGATTGTGCCATGCCATCCAAAATCGGTGTTTGGATAACTGCTGGCGACACGGCGTTCACACGGATATTATAGTCCGTTACCTCTTTCGCAAGTGCTTTCGTTAGGGTGATGACCCCTCCCTTAGACACCGAATAAGGAATGAGCGTCGGATTGCCCTCTTTCCCAGCAATTGAGGCAATGTTCACAATTCTGCCGTAATCCTGATCAATCATCGGGCGGATGACCGCTTTACAACAGAGAAAAACACCCGTCAAGTTTACACCGATCACAGCATCCCAGTCTGATTCTTCTAAGTCGGTTAAGGGTAGGGTCCGACCCGCAATACCGGCGTTGTTGACGAGTATATCAACACAACCAAAGGTGGAGATCACCTTATCCACAGCGGCATTGACATCTGCGGATTGCGAAACATCCGCTTGAACGGGCAATGCCTTGCGTCCAGTACCTTCAATCTCCTGTGCTACTGTCTCAGCGGCTGCCATGTTCAAATCCAAGACAGCAACATTTGCACCAGCGTTCGCGAGTCTGATCGCAATTGCTTTGCCGATTCCCTGTCCCGCCCCTGTTACAATCGCAATTTTATCCGTTAGATTCATTAAAATCCCTCCCTTTCAGAAAATCGTCTAATTCTATTCCAAAAGCGTCCGCTATCCGATTGACGTAACAGAAGAAGCCGACGACCTCCACAATAGCGAAAAGTGCCTCGTCAGTGAGTCCATAACTGCGGAGGTGTTCCAAGTCTGCCGGTGTAATTGTAGGTGCTGCTTTTGTTACCTTAATGGCAAATTCAAGGATCGCTTTCGTGGCTTCATCAATATCAGCCATCTGAAAATCCGACACGATCTGTGAAATCTGTGCGTCTGTGAATTGTTCCCGCAATTCATCGGCGTGCGCTATTATTCAGTAATGGCATTCGTTTACTTTCGAGACGATTGTGGCAATCATTTCCCGTTGCATCCGACTCAGTGGACAGTCTGGGTCGTGCATCACGATTTTGTAGAGTTCAACGAAGGCGTGCATACTTTTCGGTCGTACGCTGAAAAGTTTGACAATATTGTAAAGTTGCCCTGCCCGCGCAATTGCGGCGTCGTATTCCTCTTTCACGACCCCGGTCGCATCGGCTTCGTCTACAGTGTGAATCCATGCCATTTTTTACTCTCCAATCACAACGCCGTATTCACCAACGACGGCACCTTTGTGTCCAGTTTGGTAGTGTAGGTGTCTTTCACCGACAATCGGTTGTGTGCTTTGCACTTCAACGGTGCCTCGCACTTTTCCCATGGCGTCCTCATCCATATCGGAACAACAGAACGGCTTAATTTGGCGGTGCACCTGCCGACGAATCTCACCTTGCCGGTTGCGGACGATGACGTTAACGAGGGCATCGGCTTCTCCGACGTTGAGGAATCGGAACCAGTCCCATGCGCCACCCGCAATTTCAGGGAAGAAGAGTCGGATTCCAACCTGTCCGCCCTCCACCGATGCCCCGGGTAGATCGACAATGGCTGTCCCACTGTGCATGTGTCGTTCGGCGACGACTGGCTGATTGCTCCGCACTTCTACGGAGGATTTCACTTGAATGTCATCTATGGGGGGTGTCCAACACTCAAAGGGCCTCAATGGATCGCGTTTTTTAGTCCACGTGGCTTGTGCGTTGTCATCCTTGCGTGCGATCATCGTGACTTCTGCATCTTCTCTTCCGACGTTGACGATGACAACCCAGTCTTCCCAAGCAGGACCGACCTCTGGAAAAAAAAGGGTTCGCGGTGCATCCGCAATTACCTGTCCAAATTGCCCGATAGATGTCTTTCCACCTTGATAGTGGAGATGGCGTTCCCCGACAATCGGTTGTGAACTTTGCATCTCAACGGTGCCGGTGACGTTTCCCATAACACCTTCATTGAGGTCCCAACAACAGAGAGGCTCAATGACGTGGTGTCGCTGCCGCAGGACATCGCCGTTCCTGTTTCGGACTGTGATATTGACGTGCGCATCTGTCTCCCCTACGTTTAGCACCCGAAACCAGTCGTGAGCACCGGAGACCAATTCTGGAAAAAAGAGTCGCTGCCCGACAGTTCCGTATTCTGGAGCCGCGCCGACAAAATCCAGTACGTTCGTGTCTTTGTGCATGTGCCGTTCTGCCACAATCGGTTGATCCGCAGTGAACTGCATTGAGGAGTTCGTTTTAATCTCGTCAACGGGGGGTATCCAAGACTCGAAGGAGCTTATTGTTTTTTCCGCGGACCATGTGGGTTGTCCGTTGTCGGCGTGCCTCGCGATTCCTGTCACACGGGTGTCTTCGGTTCCCACGTTCGTAACTTGGACCCAGTCTTGCCATTCGGGTCCCACTTCTGGAAAATAAAGGGTCGTTGCTCCTGGCATTGGTGCCTCCTATATGAAATCTGTTTTTTGTGGTCCGTGCTCACATAGTGTGATTATTAGGAAATTAAGAACGTCATGATGAAGATTACTGGTACTATTTTAACTTGCATTTATTTATAATTTCCACTACAATTTCGGTCAATCCCATTTGGTAGGCATTGTCCCGTAGGTCTCCTATGGAGGCTTGCGCAGAATTAGGAAACCTATCCACTTTGAAGTAGTTTTATGACGACGCATCACTCAATGGCTCTCGCAATTCCACTACACATCTTGAGGAGAACGTTCGATGGCAGCGAAGAAACTCTCAGACGCTGAAATTCAGGAAAACTTGGGACAACTCAACGGTTGGACCGTAGAAGACGGTAAGTTGCACAAGGAATTCCAGTTTGATACCTTTGTTACGGCGTTCGGTTTCATGGCACAACTCGCCTTAATTGCCGAATCCATGAATCACCACCCTGAATGGTTTAACGTCTACAACCGTGTGACGATTGACTTGATGACCCATGATGCGGGTGGCATCAGCGAACTTGATTTTCAGTGGGCAAAGCACGCAGATTCGATTAGCGGTTAAGTCGGTTTTCTATAGGTGGAAAATGACATAACTGGTACTGGAGAGACGTATGGATAATACTAAAGTCTTGATTGGTAGTCGGCAAGCATCAGAAATTGAAGCGATGCTATCGGATGTTCCCCCAGGGGTTGAGGTTCGCTTTTTACCAGACGGCGAACCCTTGCGTGACCACGTCGCCGATGTTGATATTTTATTTGGACGCCTTGGTGAAGATGAAATGGAAGCAGCAACGGCGTTGCGGTGGGTGCATCAACCACATGCAGGCGTTGAAGGATTCATGTATCCCGCTTTCAAGGCAAGCGATGTTATACTCACCAACTGTCGCGGCTTATACGGCACACAGATTGCGGAGCACGCTTTTGCCCTCCTTTTATCCATCACCCGTCGGATTCCTGACCAATTGGAATTTATGAAGACGAAGCATTGGGAACGTGTTCCATGCATCGAACTGGCGGGTATGACAATGGGGATACTGGGATTGGGTGGAATCGGACGAGCGGTTGCAGCACGCGCACAGGTGTTTGAATTTAATGTCATCGGTATGGATGTGGAACCCATCGATAAACCTGATACCGTCTCAGAACTTTACCGTTTGGATGGATTGATGGAGTTTTTAGCAAAGTCAAACGTTCTCATGGTTTGCTGTCCGAGTACCCCCGAAACGCATAAACTTCTTTCAGATACGCAATTTAATCAGATGCCCGATGCGAGTTATGTCGTGAATGTCAGTCGTGGTAAGGTTATTGACGAGACGGCATTGGTAGCCGCACTTCAGAGCGGGAAATTAGCAGGCGCGGGGCTGGATGTAACCTACACAGAACCGTGTCCACCGGATAATCCGCTGTGGGAACAGCAGAATGTGATTCTTACCTCACACAGCGCAGGCGCCTCGCAACACATTCGGAGACGTGCCATGCAACTCTTTATTGACAACCTACACCGCTACGTGAAAGGTGAGCCCTTAATCAACGTTGTTGACAAACAGAAGGGATATTAGTTATAGTAAAGTCCGAATATCAGTGAACGCTTTAGAAAACACGAGGTTTCCCACCCCTTCGCTGGCGAGGTTTCTAACCTCGCCTACTATCAATGTCCAAGTAATTATGGGCTTTACTATAAGACATAGAATGGAGGCAAAATGAGCCAGAAAACGTATCGTGCCGCGGCAATTGGGCATACGGGTGCCGGTAACTTCGGACACGGACTCCACACGCCATATAAAGATATAGAGAACGTTGAATTTATCGCTGTTTCTGATCCGAACGAAGAGGGGAGAGAAAAGGCTGCTGCAGAGGCGGGTGCATCGCGTAGTTACGCCGATTATCGGGATATGCTTGAGAAAGAGGATCTTGATATTGTAAGTGTCTGCCCCCGCTGGACATCGGATCACGTTGCTATGGTGACTGCGTGTCTTGAAGCAGGATGCAGTGTCTATAGCGAGAAGCCGATGACAAGTACGCTCGCAGATGGCGATATAATCGTTGAGACGGCAAAAGCGCAAGGATTAAAGGTTGCTGTGGCACATCAGGCGGTATATCTTCCCGCGACACATGCGATCAAAAAGATGCTCGACGATGGAAAAATCGGCACGATCCAAGCCATCCATGCCAGCGGTAAGCAGGACCATCGCGGTGGTGGTGAGGACATGATTGTTCTTGGCACTCACACGTTTAATATGATGCGTTTCTTCGTCGGTGATGTCGCGTGGATGCAGTCGCACGTTACAACAAACGGAAAAGAAATAACGTACGGTGGTGACCACAAACCGACAGAACCCGTTGGACCCGTCGCGGGGGATTGTATCAATAGCTACTTCGCTTTCAAAAGCGGTGTTTCTGGCTTTTTTGAATCCCGGAGAGATCAGGCTGGTTCCGGCAGATACGGTATGGAAATCGTCGGTAGCGACGGTATTTTTTCGCTCCGTGGTGATGTCGCAAACCGACTCATGGTCTATCCGTATCCGGTACTGCTCCCTTCAAATCCCGATCAGGAGTGGGAGGCAATCGACTTAGACCAAACACCTTTCTCCCAGGGCAATGAACTCGCTATTCGCGATCTGATTGATGCGATTGAGAACGACCGGAAACCCATTTCCGCGGCGGAAGACGCTGTTGCCGCCTTGGAGATGATCCTCGGTGCCTATGAGTCTCAACTCTCAGGAGGACGCGTCCCCTTCCCAATCGCAAACCGCGAGCATCCTTTGAGCAGATAACCCATAGAGCAGATAACCCATAGCTCTTCGCTGGCGGGGTTTGTAACCCCGCCAATACCTTCCTATACCGGTATCGTCTTCCGAACACCGTTTTCATAACGTACCTGATAATCTGAATCTGGCACGTCCATAGCGCGGACAGCAAGTTCACCGAACGTGATGAGCGGTTCAGACAGTAGCAACAGTTCATCAAGTGATTCAGTCGGGGTCTTGTCCGTTGTATCCAGCACAATCTTACGTCCGCTCTGGGTAAACAGGGATCTGTCAATCTCCTCTTGAAAAAGACGTTTGAGCGTTGGGATATCGGTTTCCTTGATAACCTGATATTCGTGTGGATTTGTTGCCATCCGTTCCCTAATCGCATCATCACTGGCAGTGACGTGGATCATCACCACATCTGGCAATCTTGCTTCAATCACCTGTGTTTCATAGCCACGTTGCGCGTTGATGTGATATTTTGGGTAGTATGTGCTTTCTGAGTCATCTCCATAGAAGGATGAGTAGACAAGCTCCTCAATGTGCCACCCGGCGATGAGGGTGTTCGGATAGTTTTTTATCACTTCAACGTGATACTGAAGCTGCATCCGCTGCATCCGTTCCTTCACGTCGTCTGGGAAATTTACATACGCCGCCCTCGATTCTGGACTGAGCGATGAATCGGGGATAGTAAAGTGGTCATCAACGTGAACCCGCAACTTCCGGTGTTGGTAATAGTTAGTCATCAGGTCGACCAGTGTCGATTTTCCAGCATATTCGATACCCACAAAAATACATCTCATAAGCAATACCTCGCTATAGTTTCATGAATAGATAATCTTCTGTATCTCCTGTCCCTATACCTATCACGAAACGGGAAAAGTGTCAAGGAGTTATTCCTGTTGCCGATCTCTTGACAATGGCATATTTGCAAGGTATAATAATCATAACTTGGAAGATTTTAATGTCAGGAGGTCCACATGGAAAAAATTCAGACCGTCGAAATCCAATATCAAGACTATCTTGAAACCTATACTGCCCACATTCAAAAAAATGGCAGCAAATGGATAGGCTGGATACAGGAAATTCCTGAGTTGAAGCGAGAAAAAGACACGCAAGAGGAGTTGCTGAAAACTCTTAAAATCGAACTTCATGAAACTCTGGTAGATGAATGGGAGGCCTGGTGTGAGCAATTTGAAGAAGACGTGAAAGCTGGTCGATTAGACCGACTTTTTGATGAAGCCCTTGAGGATTTACGGGCAGGTAGGTGTAAAGATCTATAAAATTATCTCATAAATAAAACATTATGTTAACAATCGGCAATCTGAACATTTCAAATTTCCCACTATTGCTCGCACCGATGGAAGATGTGAGCGATCCGCCTTTTCGCGCCGTCTGCAAAGAGAACGGCGCAGATCTCATGTACACGGAATTCATCTCCTCCGAAGCACTCATCCGAGATGCCGCACCGAGTGTTGCCAAACTGGACATTTTTGAAGCGGAAAGACCCATCGGGATCCAAATTTTTGGGCACGACATCGATTCGATGCGCGCGTCTGTAGAAATTACTGAGAAAGTCCAACCCGACATTATCGACATTAACTATGGCTGTCCCGTTAAGAAGGTTACGTGTAAAGGGGCTGGTGCGGGTATCCTGCAAGACATCCCCAAAATGGTGAAAATGACTGCCGAGATGGTAAGAGCCACGGATCTACCTGTAACCGTCAAAACTCGACTCGGATGGGACGATAAAACGAAGTACATCGTTGAAGTCGCCGAGCGGTTGCAAGATGTTGGGATCCGCGCGATTGCGATTCACGGCAGAACCCGTCGACAGATGTATAAAGGGGATGCCGACTGGACACTCATCGGTAGAATCAAAGACAACCCGCGGATGACAATTCCTGTCTTCGGAAACGGTGATGTGGATAGTCCACAAAAAGCGGCGGAGATGCGGCGGCAATACGGTGTTGACGGTATTATGATCGGGCGCGCCGCGATCGGATACCCATGGATTTTCGACGAAATAAAACACTATTTCGCAACCGGTGAATTGCTCCCACCCCCTTCAATAGATGAACGCATTTCGGTTTTTAGAAAGCACCTTGATTTCTCCATCAAATGGAAGGGGTTGAAACTCGGTATTCTTGAAATGCGTCGACACTACAGCAACTATTTTAAGGGCATCCCGCACGTCAAACCCTTTCGTTACCGTCTCGTCACCTGCGATAGTTACGATGGTGTTTTAGGGATCGTGTCGGAACTTCGCACGCATGCTCTGATGTCAGGTGTTTCGTAGCAGAGGGCAGTCAGCTGCAAACAATCATGATCAGAGAGATTCGAGAATCCGAGTGTTTTTATTTCCCTGTTTCCCCTTCTACAGAAGGACGGAGTGCACCTTGGACGCGTCCAAAAAACATTTGACTCAAAATCCGAATAATATTATCATATAACCAAATCACATCTCCGCAGTAAAGGACCTGGAATGGATAAAATACCCTTTATGAAACTCAGCGGTGCAGGCAACGACTTTGTCATTATCAATAATTTGGCGGGAATCGTTGATAGTACCGATACAGATTTTGTGCAAAAACTCTGCCAACGCCGTATGTCGGTTGGGGCTGACGGTGTTCTCCTCGTGGAAAAGGCTGAGGATGTCGACTTTCGCATGCGATACTTCAATGCCGATGGCGGTGAGGTGGAAACCTGCGGGAACGGCGCGCGATGCATCTCCAAATTCGCCTATCTGAACGGTCTCGCGTCTGAACAGATGCGATTTCTGACGAATGCTGGAATTTATGAATCCGAAATAGTCGGTCAGAACGTTAAAGTACGTATGAGCGATCCTACGGATATCCGACTCAATGTTCCACTCCAATTGGCAGATGGGATGCACACAGTCGGATTCGCGAATAGCGGTGTGCCGCACGTTGTCTTCTTCGTCGAGGACTTGGAAGAAACGGATGTCTTTGATTTAGGACAGCAGACGCGTTATCACGATGATTTCAAACCCGCTGGCACGAACGCGAATTTTATCCGTATTCAGTCCCCAGGATTGATTGATATCCGGACGTATGAGCGCGGTGTTGAGGATGAAACGCTCGCTTGTGGCACCGGGTCAATCGCTTCTGCTGTTGTTGCGGCGACGTTAGGAAAAGTTGTATCCCCGGTTGCTGTCAAAACGGCGAGTGGGGTTGAATTGAAGATTCATTTCGATGTGGAAAACGGCGAACCTCAGAACGTTTATCTTGAAGGTGATGCTCGCGTTATCTACGTCGGTGAACTCACAGCAGACGCATGGAATTATTAAATGTAGCAGGCCTAAGCGGCACAGCTTGCAAGCGCGTATTGCAAGTCCGTTGTGCCGTTGCCAACAAGGAGGGTTCACATGTTTCAAGGCTCTTATGTTGCACTCGTCACACCATTTAAGGACGATGAATCGCTTGACGAAGCGAAACTCAAGGAACTGATTCAATTTCAGCTTGACGGCGGCACACACGGCATCGTCCCGTGTGGCACAACAGGTGAATCCCCTGCGCTGTCTGAGGCTGAACATGATAGGGTGATAGAACTCACTGTTGAAACTGTAAATGGACAGGTGCCTATTATCGCCGGTACCGGATCCAACTCAACAACGCGCACCTTGCGGGCAACGCAACACGCTAAAGAGGCAGGTGCGGATGCCGCCTTGATTGTTACGCCCTATTATAACAAGCCCACC
>PYIZ01000007.1 GCA_003635265.1 Candidatus Poribacteria bacterium | reverse complement strand
AGGTAGGCTGCGACACCTACCTCATTGCGAAATCTGGTCGAGAGATTCCTATTGACTATAACGTTATACCCATCAAAGACGGGAAAGGAAACGCCACTGGCAACGTTATAACTTTCCACGACATCACTAAGTATAAAACGATGGAGGAGCAATTAAACCGACAAATCCAACTGGTGAAGACCGTTTTTGATAGTATGCCTGATGGTATCGCGGTACTCGATTTAACGGGTCAAATATTGTTCACCAATCCAAGTATGCAACAGATTTTCGGTGCGGAGCCCCCGGATACATCACCCAATAAATGGTCTGAAACGTACGGTATTTTTTATCCTGACAAAGAAACGCGTGTTCCAGTTGGTCTGTTGCTGTCCACACGTTTTTCCCGCGGTGAGGCAATAAGAGATCAAGAACTTTTTATACGCAACAACGAACATCCGGAGGGGATTCACATCAGGGCGAGTGCTATCCCCTTATTTGATGAGAATCAGGAGGTTATAGCCTGTGTGTTCTTTGTTAGCGACATCTTACGCGCTGGATTTGAAACGACCTACTCCTTCGGTGAAATTGTAGGCACAAGCCAAATCATGCAGCAGACGTTCGCGTTGATGCGACGAGCGGCTGGAAGTGATATTACTGTGTTTATTTCAGGAGAAAGTGGGACGGGTAAAGAATTGATTGCACGTGCGATCCACGCCAATAGCCCTCGAAAAGGAGGTCCATTTATCACAGTCAATTGTGCTGCCATACCTGAAACACTCATTGAAAGCGAGTTGTTCGGGCATGAACGAGGGGCTTTTACCGGTGCCACAACGAAACGAATCGGTAAATTTGAAGGTGCGAATGGAGGGACTATCTTTTTTGATGAAATTGGTGATATGGAATTGCCTCTGCAAGCGAAATTGTTGCGTGTCCTCCAAGAGCGACAGATCCAGCGCGTCGGGGGTACAGTCGACATCCCAGTTGACCTCCGAGTGCTAACAGCAACAAATCAAGATTTAGAATCGGCGGTGGAGGCGGGGACTTTCCGGAAGGATCTGTTCTATCGGATCTCGGCTTTCCCAATCGAGGTACACCCACTTAAACACCGACGCGAAGATATTCCACTCTTGGCGAACCATTTTCTTAAAAAATACGCCGGCAGTGCGATGCAATCCATTAAAGGGATTTCCGCCGATGCCTTACAATTATTGATGCAGCATGACTTTCCCGGTAACGTACGCGAACTAGAAAACATGATTGAGCGCGCCGTTCTGCTTGAGACCACAGAACTGTTACAATCGAGCAGCCTGCCTCCAAAGATTCTGTCAATGATCTCTTCCCAACCTATCTTATTTTTCCGTGACCCAACAGGAATCCCGCTGTTTCAAGAGGTGGAACGTCAAACGTTGGCTCACGCGCTCAAGGTGACGGACAATAATATCACAAAAGCCGCCCAAGCCTTGAACATTGATCGATCCACCCTTTATCGGAAATTGAAGTTGCATCAACTCTTAGAGTCGGATTAAAGTCGCCAAGAGCTTGGCTTCAAACCGATCTGTCCTTCCGTGAAACATGAAGATCGGGCAATGGAATCATCTCCTCACAGCGCAATGTACCAATAAGTCTTCTCGATTGTGGTAAAATGCGAAAAGTAGTGTAGTGTTCTGCGATAAACTCGCCTGTATCTACCTTTATTCCAGACTTTCCGCCGCTATCCTCCCCCTTAATTGATTCCAACTGTAGTATTTTGCTACATTTTCAACCCGCCCACTTTCACGCTATCTGCCCGCCTATATCCTCCAAAGCCAAGCCCATCAAGGGATCTCTCAGCCTCACCCGCATTCAATCAACCATTGGCACAGTTTATGCCTATAGATACAGTTACCTTCCCGCGGCAGGAGTCCACTTCACCACCCTCGGTGTTGCCTGCCGCTCCCCTTGGACGGGGAAAGTCTGTTAGCCGAACGCTAGCAAGCATGGGAGGTTGGAAGGGTTTCCCCATTTATACAATATCGAAGTTTATCTTTAGGCGGAATGTCCGCTATTCAGGGGATCGTCTACCTGTATGACCGAATCTAAACGCCGTGCAAACATTGAGAAAATCCAAGCCCGTCAACGTCGGTATCACGCGATGGGACGCTGCTGGTGCGGGCGCCCACTTCAGGCAGGCTATAAACGGTGCAGTAACTGTTTGCAAACCATGAGCCGGCGCCGAGCGAAGTATCGAGAGACGGGTCGATGCAAATGTGGCGCCCGTTTGAGCTTTGGCATCAAGCCGAACGGTGAACCATACAAAACCTGCCAAAAGTGCAGGGCACGATCCAACGCATATAACCAAAAGCGACGGGTCGATCTGGTTTGAGCCGTTTCGAGATTATTCCGCCGCGGCTCCGGCAACGCTTATAAGTGAGCGTTGAAATCTCATAACAGAAGGGAAAATTTATTATGGTGAGATATGTTTCAAAGATAATGGTCCTGATTGCGATACTGTTCTGCGCCGCCCATTTGACCGGGTGTTTAGCGGTGACGCAGACGCCTGCCCTCGGTCTGCTGTATACCAATGCCGCAGCCCCGATTACCGCGACCAGCACCGCGCCGAGCGATAAGATGCTAAAAGGGACAGCGACCGTGACATCGTATCTCGGTTTGGTTGCCACCGGCGATGCGAGTATAGCGGCTGCGGCAAAGAATGCGGGTATCACCAAGATTCATACTGTCGATTACCACTCAGAAAACATGCTGGGTATTATCGCCAAATATACCGTTATCGTGTATGGCGAATAGGGGGTTAGGGCGATAAGAGCCGCCCGAATAGCAGTGGGATAAAATGGGTGTCCCACCACATCCATTGTTTTCTGCTAAAACTCTACCTTTCGCTCCAGTTTTGAATCCCGCTGTCCCGTCTATCCCGATTTATCGGGGATTCACCGGGGATTTATCGGGACCGGTAGGTGCGGTTTGCAACCGCACCGGTGCTGTAGTTGCCCGCTGTTTACACACGGCTTGTCCCAATTTTATCGGGATTCATCGGGCGTTGGGAAGTGTTTATTTAATGGAGGGGTGTACATAAGAATTAGGTTTAGTCTTTCGCTCCAGATGAGTTTTAAGAAATTAAACGGGTAATTCTATATTTCCCCCAGACCCGGTAGGTACGGTTGCAAACCGCACCGGACATCGCTCGAAAATTACCCAATTAATAAATTAATCTTCATGAGGAGCGATATGTCTATAGAATGCTTATATATAAGACATGGCGTCCAAAAGGGCGGGCAGATCTAATAACCGGGGACACCCCCGGTGATTGGACGTCCCCCCGTTTTGTCAGAGCTTATGGCAGTCGATCCGCTGCGCCGCTGATCCATCACAGAGGTGCTTTTCCTCCTTCGTCGGGTAAACGGATTGATTGCCACCAACTTACAGCAGTTAGTCATTATGATACCGTTTCTGAATAATTGTGTCGCATCATTATGGTCTATCTATAGCGAATCTTAGAATTAATGGAACACTCCAGACCGGTGCGGTTGAAAACACCTACCGGGTTTGGGGAAAATATAGAACGACGAATTGTGATAGAAACACGCAAACTAACAGTTTGCACTACAGTTATATCTATACTAAAGTTTGGACAATTCACCACACAGACATGCCGGAACCCAAGCGCAGAACAACCTCATAAAAGATACAAAAAATCCAAATTGAGCGGGAAACGCCGAGAAGCGGGAAACCGCACGGCCACTGGGCTTACAAGCCAAATCGTCAACATTTTTCAATTTGGAAAAATCGAATTTTTCCAAATTGAACATTCCCATCACCGGCACTTAACCCGTAGCGCGAACTGCTATTTTGCGCTACAGTGCATCGTTAATTTTGAAATCTACTATAATTATCCTCAATATCAGTTTCATCGTTGGGATGCTCATATTCATAATCAAGCAGATATGGATCTCCCGGAACAGAGATAACCAAAGAAAATGATCTACTTCATTCAGGTTAAACATAACGGTCCTATCAAAATTAGCCAATCAAACCCTTGGCAGCATTGTAGGACGCAAGGCGTTGGTAACCAGTTTGATTTCATCGGATCAATCCCCGGAAACACCTCATTTGCGGATAAAATACAATCGGATCTCAAGGCGTATCGTTTGGAAGATCTGGAGTATCGCTTGACACATGAGTGGTATCAGCCGGTTTCTGAAGTTTTGGATTATGTCAAAAATATCCTGTCGCTCGAATATGAAATGATTGAAGGCGTGCCCTGTGCGGTTATCTGGCGTGATGCTGAAGGCGCGTTGACTGACCACTGCCCCTTCTGTGGCGAACGCCACAGACATCGTTCAAGAGATGGTCTTTGCTTTTCGCACTGTCGGTTTAATAGTATTGCTAGATATGCAAATGGAACGCTGCTCATCCCAAATTACTGCTACATCATTCGGACACGCGGCAAAGATTCATCTGCCACGACTAATCCCGCCTGTCCCGATCTATCGGGGAAAATCCTAAAATCCCGTGAATCCTGATTCAGATTACTTTGAGTAAAGGAGGAATTTTATCATCTTACGTGCTGTTCTGATAATCTGTTTGTCAATCACTTCGATAGGGCTTATGGCAGTTAGTCATTATTATAATTCACAATCAAGCAGATATGGCGAGACTTGAACAGTCATGACTAAATCCCTATATCTTATGTGGAGGTCTTAGAACCGTTCATTGTTTTTTCTAAATTTCCTCGGTCACATGCTCATCGGCAGCTATCCTAAAGCGACAAGCGATCGGAAGAAAGCGATGAAGCTGAACCCGAAATTGGCATACACCGGGGGACACTAACTCACAGCAATCCCGAATATCCAACAGCTTATGACAGTTAATCCGACAAGATTTGAATCTCCTGTCTTTGAATGTTAGGTATTGGTGTTCAAAGATTTCGGATTAGCTGTCACCAACTTATGGCAGTCGGTTCTTTTAACTTCACAACTAATGGTTAAGTGATTTGACTAATGAATAGAGCCGACTGCCGCCATAAATTAAGGAGAAGGATGATGAATCACCGTAGTAAGATGCGTTGCACAGTTTTGGGTGCAGCCCGGTAGATGCGGTTTCATGAAGTTTAAGTATTTAAATCGGTAATCTTGATTTTCCTCGAAACACCTCGAAACATACGGTAGGCGCGGTTTTATGAAGTTTAAGTATTTAAATCGGTAATCCCTATTTTCCTTGAAACATAGGGTAGGCGCGGTTGCAAACCGCGCTGGTGTCGATAGCAGATTACCGAATTATTTTTTTAATCTTCATCCAACCGCACCGGTCTTGTTGTACCACAATCTGTTAGATTGTGATCCGACTCCGCAAACTAACAGTTTGCGATTACAATCTAACGGACGATTGTCAATCAAGAAATGTCTCTAATCTTGTAAATCCTTGAATCCAGTAGATCCTGATTCAGACAAACAAAACAGCAGCACCACAACTAGCAACTTACCTTAATTAGGAGGTGCAACATGTACGCAAAAACACTTTTCATCATAGCATTAGCAATAACACTCAGTGGTTGCGACGCACTTGTTGATACGGTGCTTACGCCACCGGACGATAATGTAGATCCGGGTTCTTTTGACGACAATCCGCTTGTCGGTGTGTGGAGTTTAGAAACGATAGACGATCAAACCCCACAGATGGCGATACCGGGCTTTGAGAACCTGTCCGACTTCTTCCATGTCTGGACGTTTTATGCCAACGGTCAATTTGAACGCAGATGGGGTTGGACAGTGGGACCCAACGCCGATGGCGTGGTCGTTTCACCGCCCGTTTACTTTAGCATTGAGGGGTTGTATACAGTCGATGGAGACCGGCTCACGATGCAGATTACCAAATCAACCTTCTTTGGCGATATTCCCGGCGAAGACGCGGGGACGTGGGCAAGGGACGGTGATACATTGACACTCACCTTTGATGGCGGAACCGTTATTGTCCTAAAAGAAAAGGTGTGAACAACTTATGGCAGTTGGCATTCATTCGTAAGATTGAAGGGTGCATGGCGTACCTGCCAACTGCCGCCAATATCTTATGGCAGTCAACTGCGTGTTCAAGTCTCCTATCACTAGCTGACGTGCACACTTGAACACTGACATCCATCTATCCGGTTGGCTGCCGCCACCTTATGGCAGTTGGCATTCATTCGCAAGATTGAAGGGTGCATGGCGTACCTGCCAACTGCCGCCAATCTATGGCAGCCCCCGTAGGTTGGGTTGAGCGACACCCATAAAACCTATGCCCCTTGCCACGCCCCTTGCTTGAGGCAATTCTGATTGAGACCGCACACACATCGTGAAACCCAACTGTTGATAGCGGTTGAGGTGAGGCGTTGGGTTTCACGAGTTATTGGTGCTCTGTATGGTTTCCAAGCAGCTCACCACTTGAGGCGGGTAGGGAGTGGGGATTAGCCGTTCAACCCAACCTACGGGCTATTTATGAGCACCCCTCAATTAAATAGGAGGTAGATTATGCATGTAGATGTTAGATCCAGAGATGGTGTTATTATCTTAAAGCCTGTTGGAGACATCATTGGGTCCGCAAGTCATGACCTGCGGTTGATGGTTAACGATCAACTGCACGACCCCTCCAAATATGCGAATGTCTTATTTGATTTTGGAGATTGCAGTCGCATAGATAGTGTTGGTATTGGTGTGCTGGCTGGATTGCATGTGTCTATTCTGCGAAAAAACAGAAAGATAGGTGTGATTAACGTCGGTAATAACATCAAGAACATCTTTCTCATGGCGAGACTGATTACGATGTTTGACCATTTCAACACCGAAAGCGAAGCGATAGTTAATTTGCGAGTAGGTGAGGGTAAAAAGTAGATTGTAGGTCGAGGTTCATATCTCGACAGAATACCAGACACTACAGCACTACAATCTAGGCTCAATCAGCCCGGACTATCGCGCTATGTGCTAGGTATTTTCGATTTTGGAAAATCGACCTACAGAAGCTCGATATTCTCTCCGACGTGTGAATAAAGGGTTGGGAAACCCAACCCCTACGAAGGATCATGCGCCTATGCACCCTCTGAATTGTCTAGTTGCAATGAAATGCCAACAGAACCTAATAATATTGGAAGGACAATAAACATGAAAGCAATGTGTGTCATTGGAATCACAGTTATCCTCTCCATGATCTCCGCTATAGGTTGCGACCGTGTACAGGATAACGTGTCTCCCCGATTACCCTTTACCACCCCATCTGACGCTGTAATTATTGATGATTCGACCAACGCATGGGATTCTGATGAGTTTGTGCTGCAGCAGGCTGTCATCACAAATGATAGTCTTGATGTAACCGTATCCTATAGCGGCGGTTGTCAGGATCATATTTTCAACCTTGTTTCATCGGGTATGTTTTTAGAATCAGATCCCGTGCAAATGCCACTTGTCCTAATACACAATGCGAATAACGATCGGTGTGAGGCATGGATAACCGAAGATCATTCATTTGACCTCACGCCAATCAAAGAGTTGTATCAAGACGCGTATCACCAATCAACTGGCATCATCAATATACTT
This sequence comes from Candidatus Poribacteria bacterium, assembly GCA_003635265.1. GTDB lineage: Bacteria > Poribacteria > WGA-4E > WGA-4E > PCPOR2b > PCPOR2b. The sequence continues at coordinate 24,317 of PYIZ01000007.1, read as the reverse complement.
TTGAAGGATGCCGGTGCGCTTACCTATCAATTTTGAATCGGACTTATGGCAGCGAAGTTGATAGGTTTCGTCTTCCGCTCCAGCGGAGCGACATGTATATAGAACGCCAATGCATCCAATCCCCGCGCTCCTGATGAGCGCAATGTGTATACACAGTAACACGGTTAATCTGCTCAAATTATGCGATTACAACTTACAAATAGGAGGAATGTATGCAATTACGTTTTAACGAATCACAAATCCGTTATTATGCTTGCAAGTATCTGGCAGAGCATTCATGTTACGACAAGCCCGTAGAAAGAATTGTAGATGACGTAAAGGGAAGAGGGTATCTAACAAAATGCGACTTGATAACGCTTTCGGATTGGGCGAAAAACGGACGAAATATACGTCAGATCAAATGTAACAGTGATGACTTTGTTAAAGAAATTACAGGCTTTGCTCTAAGTTCGGATACTGCTGAACGCGATAGAATCTGTTACCTACGGAGACTGAATGGTGTTGGTCCGGCTGTCGCCTCTGCGATCTTGCATTGGTTTCACAAAGATCACTATCCCATTTGGTCGCCACCCGCCAGAAACAGCGTGGGCATCGACAGTCCAAAGTGGGGAGAGTGGGAAGCCTATGTGTCATTTTGTAGATGTTTAGCGAAGAAGAACAAAGTAAACATGCAAACTTTGGACCGAGCACTCTGGAAATATTCTGCTGACAGAAGAGCATAATCCGCCGTGAAGGAGGACACCTCCCTTGTGCCAAAACTTCAGGAAATAGGGATCTGAGCGGAAGGAAATAACCGATGAAACATCACGAGACATTGGAAAACGGGCAGATTGGAAGGCTGCAACGGGTTGAGTTACGTGATGTATGGTCTCATGAAGCCCACGATTTCACAAGGTGGCTTGAGCAGAACATTGACGTGTTGAACGATGCGATTGGATTCACGCTTTCAATCGTAGAACGGGAAACTACGGCGGGCGATTTCAGGGTAGACCTCGTTGCAGAGGATGAATCCGGACAATCTGTCATTATTGAAAACCAACTGGAGCGCAGTAACCACGACCATCTCGGCAAGCTACTGACCTATTTGACCGTGTTCGAGGCAAAAACCGCTATCTGGATTGTCAAAGAAGCCAGAGCTGAACACATCGGGGTGATTTCGTGGCTGAATGAATTATCACCATCAGCTTCATTCTATCTGCTCAAGCTCGAAGCAGTTCAGATTGATGATTCGCGATGTGCGCCGCTACTGACACTGATTGTGGGTCCCAGCGAGGAGATAAGGGAGGTCGGTGAAACAAAGAAAGAATTCCAAGAGCGGGACGCCCTTCGGTTTCGGTTCTTTACACAGTTGATAGAACGATCTCAGCAAAAAACGTCGCTTTTTCAAAACATTTCGCCCAGCACGACCAGTAATAATATGATAAGAGCAGGTGCTGGTAAAGCAGGTGTGCATTTTGCCTATCTCATTCAAGCGCATACCGCTGATGTCCAATTGAGAATCAATAATAATGAGGAGTTATTCAATACGTTCTTAGAAAAGCAGGATGAGATTCAGCAAGCCTTCGGTCAACCCCTTGACTGGCAACAGCTTCAAACGGCTCGGAATCTTTGTCGAATCACGAAAAAACTTGAAAACGGTGGTTACCGGGACGATCAAAACAGGTGGGCAGCGATACAAGATACTATGATCGATGCAATGATTAAACTAGAGCAAGCATTCAAACCGCATATTAAGTAGTTATCGGACGTTCTGTTTGAGTAGAGATAAACGCCCCAGGCGAGGAACATATCCTATGCCTCCCTTGTGGCGAAACTTCAAAAGAGGGAGATTTGAAAGGAGATGATCAAATATGGATGTCTTTCATCCGAGGAAGCTGACGCAAATCGCTCTATATCATCTTGAGGAGGCGGTCCTAGATGTTTTGTTTAAAGCCAGAGCTGAGGGCAATCCCTTTCTTCAGCCTACTGATATAAGTGAGCTGCTAGACATTCCTAAAACGCAATTGGGAGGCGCTGATTATGCAATTGTTTTCGGTGTTTTGGATAGGCTTGCATCTAAAGAGTTGATCCGGCAAGCCGCCCCTACGCAGAGAAAGCCGTGGGGATTGACAAATAAAGGAATTGAAAATCGGATCGTTAAATATAACACAAATATCCGATAAAATCTCTTATCGGATATTAATAGAAAGAAGGAGAAGGTGTAAATGCAAGACTCACAAGCCATAATCGTGTCAGCACAACTGAAAAAGAACACGGAACAGCTGCAAAAGCAAGGCGAGACTTTCGTTCAGGCGATGGAACGGCTAGCAGATCAGATCGACAAGCGATTCGAGAAAGTGAATCAACAACTTGCGGATATGCAAAAGGAAATCCGTGATGTTAAAAATGAAATGCGCCAGTTAAAAAAAGACAAAACCGACAAACGCGCCTCCCCAACACGCCTTTCCGTAACTATGCCTGACGGGATGGTGATCGAGTATAAAGATGCGGCAGACACTTTCGTTACAGTGATTGACAAGATAGGGAGAAAGGATGTGAAAATCCTTGACCTGAAAGTAAGCGGGACGGATCTAATGTCAACATCTGAGGACGGCCTGCCGCGACGCAAACTTGGTGGGTATTACATACACGTCGGCACCTCCACAAAGAAGAAAGCCTCCCTTCTTGCAGAGATTGATTCTCGTCTTGATGTCGGGCTGTGGGTAGAGATTATTCCCAAATGAGACAAAATGAGGATGTCCGATAATCAACCTTATCGGACAAATTGAAAGGAGATTTTGATGTGTTGCGATTTGCGGACAATTCCAAACGGAAAACAAAATATGACCTTCTAGATGAGTATAAAGATTGTTTAGATGGCACTGCCCGCTTTGAATCTTTCAATAGATTGAGTTGTGATGAACCTGAAGCTGCACGATCAGAAGCAGTCGCATACTCTTTTTTTAAGCGGAATGGCTATCCTATTCAGGTGGAAGAAACTCCTAATGAAGGCGGGGTAGACTTTCGGATACAAGCAGAAAGCACTGATTTTGTTGTTGAAGTTACTTCCATTCTGAAGAAAACTTATACCGAACATTCTGGAATGCCAGAGATAATATCAGATAGAGTTGGCAGTGTAAGTCTGTATAAAGTGCCCCATCTGATACGATCTAAAGTATCCAGTAAAGCAAGGCAAATGTCTGGGATGTCTGAATATGACTGTCCTAGAATTCTAATGATAGCTTGTGAACACCCGGAGTATGCCTATTTTCTTGATGATAAAGAGCCATTTGGACCAGCAGGATTACTAACAAGTCCACCAAAAATAAGTATTCCAAACGGAAATAATGTAACATGCTTAAAAGATTCGTTATTTTTTAGATTTGAAAATGACAGAATAGTTTTTTGCAGGAAAAGCATTTCAGCGGTGCTGCTATTTTATATTTCTAAATACCGTGCCCAAGCTACTGGGCTTTTACATCCCAATCCTGTGCATAACTTTTCGATTGAGCTTCTACCATCAGTGCCTTTTGTAGAAGCATTAATTTCTGGAATAGATGCAACAGAAGGTCATACAAACACTAGATGGATACCTGACAATTTACCTGCCGGTTTTTTTGTGTACAATGATGCAGCCCGTTGAGGGCGAAGTAGTCCGATAAAATCGGTTATCGGATATTGATAGAGCAAAATAACTCTGAATAAAGGGGATAATAAAAATGGCAAGCTATACATAAAAGCAAGGGAGGTAAGAATTGATATGTCAAAACGATTTCTCTGGTCGAATATCGCATTAGGTGTCGGTTGGTTCTTCTTTCTCGGTGGTTTGGCAGCAATGGCAGGTCGCGCTCAAGACCCTACTATGGAAACGAATGTCGCTCCGTTCATGGGACTACAAATTATTTTAGGCGTATCAGCCTACAGATCTGTCAAGCGGACAAAGCTAGGTCTGAAAGAAGAATCTTTTGAGCGGAGAGGTTTAGAGATAGCAGCGTTAGTCATTGTATGGCATAGAACTGCTATATTCGTTGTTGCCCTGTTATTTGGGAAACACAACCCTAAATTGATACACGAATTTTATAATGAGCCTGCAGTGCCATTGATGGAACATCTAATAACGCCTGTCTGGACACTGACTCGCTACATCCTGATGCGCCGCACACCGGCGAACACAGATAACGCCCAATAATGTGCTGTTTTTGGGCTACGATAGCTACATAAAAGGCAATCTACCACTAAAAAGGAGCTTCCATTATGAATAAGAAAAAACAAATTACGCAACAGCATATTGACAACGGCAGAAAGGGCTACACTCGCGGTTGTGCAATTGCTTTAGCGTTGAAACAAGAATTTTTCTCCGCTAGCGTATCGGGTTGGGTTTATGTCGATGGAAAATATTACCAAGCGCAGGACGACGTGCTTGACTGGATACGCGACTTCGATAGCGAGAAACCCGTTAAACCATTCACCATTGAGTTGATTGAGACTCACGTTCTGGACAAGTTCAAACCACAATTTGTTGTCCACACTTCGGATCGTCTCGGTTTTCACAAGGCACAAAAAGCGCCTACGCCACCAGATATAAAAATGTGTGGCATAGTACGTATAGCGGACTGAAAGATGACGAAGTGGCAATGCAAGTGAGGAAACGATTGCCGTTATACCTATCGAGGCGTTTGACTATATTTCAACGGGAGATTAGAAATGGCTCCAGAACAAGATGAATACATCAACTACCCAGAGGAACAAGAGATAGCGAACTTACCAGAGGTAACAGACGAAATGATTGATGAGTATGATCAACGCTGGCAAGATGCCCTTGAGCAATTTGGGGACGGCTCGCCAGAGGAAATCAAGGCGTTTCGATTGGGCAAGCGATTGAGGTATCATGCAATGTATCTTGATAGAGTGAGGGCGCAAAATGTCTAAGATGATCGATGCAGTCAAGAAAGCGCAAGACACAGAGCAGAATGCCTCTTGTCCCTAACGAACCCTTGGAGGCGACTCAGATTCAACGGATCATTGATTGGATCAATGAGGGTGCCAAGAATAACTAGCGTTTTATCGGGAGCATATAAGCAATCTCTGTGTGATAAAAGCCACAAGGCAGGGACACCTCCCCACGCCTCCCTTGTGGCGAAACTTCAAAAGATGGGGGTTTGAAAGGAGATAAATCATGGCTGATACAAAAGAGATTGAGAGTTTCTTGAGTAGAATTGAGAATAACTTGGATAATATCGAAGTCCATCTTGAAACAATTGCCAGCAAACAAGATGAGACAAACGAACTGCTATCCGGCATTTTAGCCTATATATCCCACAGCAGATTAAAAGTTTCTAATGGTGATGTTTATAGTGCTTTGCGAGATATACAGCGAGATATACATAGAATCGCACGCAATCAATTTGAATAGAGAATAAGGATGTCCGATAAATATCATTATCGGATATATGTTCCACTGCAGAGCAGGGGTTATTAATGTCAGAAGACAGAAAGGAGTAAAAACAAATGGGAATTATAACATCACCGCTCGGCACGTTAAATATACTTCCAAGGAGACTGGTTGGCATTCAGTATTCTCCACCAACCAAGTGGAACTTCTCCGGCACAGTACAACCTCTCAAGTTGATTGCCGGGGATAGAACTAGGTTTGATTTTACTGAAAACATTGAAAACGCAATGCACAGTGCCACTTATAACGCAGACATTGGGAGCTTTGCGGGCGGCTCTTGGACTAAAGACTCTCAGTTATCGAAAAAGATTGTAGAAGTACCAAACGAACAAGAACCTATAATTATTATAAATCTAAGTGGAGTTGATGTGGGTGACTGCTCGATTTACATAAAACTAACACATGTATCCCCCAATGAAGATCCCTGTCACTCTCTTTGGATTGGCATGTCAGCTCGCGACAGATAAACAATCAGAAACGTCTGATAAATTAGCTTATAGGATATTTCATTTGAATGGCAGTCCCTTTGCTCAATCCCACAAATTGATGATGAAAATCATAGGAACAGACCTTTATCAGACTGACCATCTAATCCTTGCTATGTATTATCACGTATCAGAACTACTTCGTCACGATGATATACTGACACTAGAAGATGAAATTAGGAAATACTCTGAACTACGGAAGAAGTGTCAAGGGTGCATAACAATGATAAGGAAACAGCTCAAACCTTCATACAGTAATGTATTTTATCATTGGACAAATGAGTTGTTAGACTTTCTACAATCAATGTCCCAAGAAGTTGCTCGGAAGATTGACTCAGGACAAGACATCTCACCTTACTTGTCGCTGGAAGCCGAACAAGCCCGAACAAGGCTTTATCAAATGTTACACATCTGTTGACTTACCAAAATAACTTCCAAGCCTAATCACAGTTATTCTCTAAATCGAAAATATCCGGCAACCCACCTTATCGGATATTATTGAAGATGGCAATAATCGTGATTGCATAATGATGATATGATATAATTTTGCTGGCTTTCGTGGGAGGGGACAACGCCACCGCTCGGTGGTGTCTCTCACATCCCATTGTCCGGGTATGAGAGCCAAACCAGAAATCCTAATCCCATCAAGACTTACAAAATAATAGGAGCTTTGTTAATGTACGAAACACATCCGTACTTCAATCATCCTCCCGATGATACAGTATTGTGGCGATACATGGATTTCACCAAGTTTATCTCTCTTTTGGACACGAGTTGCCTGTTTTTGGCACGGACGGATACACTAGGAGATCCTTTTGAGGGTGCGTTGACAGATGCCGACATGGGGCTCCTTGATTCATACTACAGTGAGCTCGACCAAAAAACTTGGATTCGCGTCGCTAAGGCTATGCGTCGGAATGCACTGATTAGCTGTTGGTGTGAAAATTCTTCCGAATCAGACGCTATGTGGAGACTATATTCTAGAAAAAAGAATGGCATTGCTATCAAGACTGTTTTTAGCTCGTTCAAAGAGAGTATGACAGATGAACGATACATTCACGTCGGAAGAATTAAATATATTGACTATGAGAATGACTTTGCGGGCACTGGCAATGTCTTTAAGCCTTTTCTATGCAAGCGACGTGCTTTTGAGCACGAACAAGAAGTAAGAGCCGTGCATATACATATGCCTGATGGTCCATATGCTGCGTTCAGTGACGCTGGGATGTGTTACCAAGTTGACCTCTCTCTCCTCATCCAAGAAGTAATTGTTGCCCCTTGTGCTGATGATTGGTTCTTAGAACTTGTCAAGTCCGTTGTGGCTCGTTACAAGTTGGAAGCACCAGTTAATAAATCCGAGATGGACCGTCTCCCTGCATGGGTAAGATAGATACAATGAAAAGCTGGACAACATCCGATAATTTTTTTCGGATATTCTTACTATCAATAGTCGGGATACCGTGCTCCTGGCACAGCAGAAGAAAGGAGGGATGCAGAAGTGAACAGATGTATCTATACAGTTTTATTGTTGATCGTTTTACTGCTACTGGAAGGCTGTGAGTCAAGCAATAATGTATTCTTACTAGATGCCAAGGATTTGCTTGGGGTTGATGAAACAACTTTTCGCAAACTTCTGAGTGAGCAGTTTATTTGGGAGCAACGTTACAACGTCCCTGTTCCTTTTCATGTTTTTGGGCCAAGGCTTAACTTACCTGGGCAGCAGATTTGGATTACGTATGGCACCTCTGATTCTGTGGAATTTCCAGGTGATTTAGGCAAAGCTGCTCGACTCTTTAAAGAAATATTTGAAGAAGAAAAAAAGGAAAAGCCAAGGGAAGCAGTGTACGCAATTGAGATAATACTACCCTACATAGTTTTACAGCGAGAGGCAATCCGAATGTTAGGTTATCCGGCAATGTTATTAGGAAAACACTCTGAAGAGGGATTATGGAGAGATGTAGCATCTGGGCATACAATTACAGTTATACACCTCAAAGAGTTGAATAAAACAAGGATTATTATATCTGTTGCATCCCGAAATCAGAATATCCGATAATTACGCCTTATCGGACATTATTTGCCTATTTTTGGGAAAATCGCAAATTGTGGATCCAGTCATAGCGCGGATCTACACAGTCTCATAATAAGGAAAAAAATATCCAACAACTTAAAAACGCGTGATTCTATGACTTATGGCAGTTGTTTTCATAGGATTGAATCTCCTTAGTTATTATCAGCCTATTGGGTGACTGATAATAGAAAACAACTGCCACCATTATTCACTACGACCCGAATCCGTAGGCGTGGCATCCCCGATAAATCGGGATTTTCAACTTGCCCCGCGTTCCCGTTTCATTATTGTCATTATTGCCAACGTAGCACAATCTGTTAGATTGTGATCCGCTTATACCGTTCCCGTTTTACTATTGATTAGTACCAGCGCATGAGGAAAGCAGTGATGGAAGTCAAAATTAAGGTCAGAGACAACGTTACTGTCCTAAAACCGGACGGACGCCTGATCGGTGTTGCCGGCAGAGAGTTTAGGCGGGTGATTCAAGCGCAACTACGAACCGCGTCCGAACCGCCAAAATTCCTGTTTGATTTTGCCCAAGTTACCCGCATGGACAGCACCGCCTTGGGGGTGTTGATCGGTTTGCATGTTTCGATTGCAGGGGCAGGCGGACGGATTGGTCTGATAAACGTCAATCAGTTTGTCCACAACATGCTTGTGATGGCGCGGCTGACCACGGTGTTAGAACGGTTCGAGAGTGAAACCGAAGCGATCGCTTCGTTACAAAGAACATAAGGACTACCAAACTCTACCCTCAGAGGAACTATGATGAATTCTAGAAAATAATTAGGGCGTGTTGACATTTTGAAGCTGCTCATTCGGCAAACGCTATAACCATCAGGCAATCTGCCAAATGTAGTGCAAACTGTTAGTTTGCAGGGTGGATTACAATCTAACAGATCGTGTTACAAAAGACTAGGGCGTGTTGACATTTTGAAGCTGCTCATTCGGCAAACGCTATAACCATCAGGCAATCTGCCAAATGTAGCGCAAACTGTTAGTTTGCAGGGTGGGATCACAATCTAACAGATCGTGGTACAAAAGACTAGTACACTGTCACATAAGTTTTGCAATTATTATATATGTTATCGTTTGCTTTCAATCAAAATACACGAGCATAATCTTTCTGACAGAGTACTAGGCACTTTCGCCCGTCGGTTTCGATCCCCCCGATAAATCCCCGATGCTCGGGGTAAACTTGTAAACTTATTATCGGGACCGGTAGGTACGGTTTCCAACCGCACCGATTTGGCGTATCTCATTAATTCTATGGTCCACTATAAACTCATGAAAAAACACATTTTGCATTTGACTATATTACTATTGGTAGGTCTGCTACTACCCTTACCGGCCCCGTCACAAGTAGTAGACATTCCCGACCCCAACCTCCGCACTGCCATAGAGAGGACGCTTAACAAAGCGCAGGGTGAGACCATCACGGCAACGGAGATGGCAACATTGATGGAGCTTAACGCGAGAAACGCTTCCATCACCGATTTAACCGGACTCAAGTTTGCAACCAATCTGACAACGCTGCGTCTTCACAACAATCGGATCACAAACATCTCACCACTTTCGAGCTTGACCGAACTGAGAGGACTATTCCTTGACAACAACGACATCGCAGACATCTCACCACTTTCAAGCTTAATCCAGTTGGGAGTACTAGGGCTTGGAGGTAACCGGATCTCCGATATTTCAGCACTTTCAAGACTGCCCCTACTGAAGAGACTGCGGCTGGATCGTAACAACATCACAGACCTCTCACCCCTCGTAGCAAATACAGGATTTGGAAGTGGTGACCAGTTAGAGGTGCAGGGAAACCCCCTAAGCTACACATCAATCAAGACCCACATTCCCACTCTAAAAAACAGAGGCGTTATTCTTGATGTTGATTATCCAACAGATTTGAACCTCGGCGAACCCCTTATGGTGCGGTTGATTCACTTTCTCCCAAGCGACCGCTTCCCCCAGCAGGACATAGACACAAAGCTGGACGCGCTGATTAGAGATGCCCAGCAATTTTACGCCGATGAGATGCAACGCCACGGCTTTGGAAGGAAAACCTTCACCTTTGAAACCGATGCAACCGGAAAGACTGTAGTGCATCATATCGAAGGACAGTTCACCGATTCATATTATCGCCAGAATACCTTTCACAAAGTCTGGGAAGAAATCCGTAAACAGTTTCACACACCGCAAAATATCTACTTTATCGCGATAGATATTGGTAACGAACGTGTGGGGCGCGGCTATAATGAAGCGTGTGGGGTAGGTGAATTTCATGGAGCAAATAGCGGTCATGTGCTTATTCCCGCTGCTGGCGACTGTTTTAACATCAAAACCGCTGCCCACGAACTCGGACACGCTTTCGGACTACACCACGATTTTCGCAACGATAGCTACATCATGTCTCTCGGAAGAGATCCAAACAAGCTGTCCGAATGCGCTGCTGGCTGGCTGGCTGCCCACCGCTACTTCAACACCGATCAAGATCAACCCCACTCGGATAACCCCACAAAAATTGAGATGCTTACCCCATTTGCATCGCCACCATATGCTATCGGTCTCCGCTTTCAGGTAACTGATCCTGATGGAGTTCATCAAGCACAACTCCTTACTCCAAGCACTTTGAGAGCCCAAGAGCTATGGCATCCCAAATTGCTGAGTTGCCAACGATTAAACGGCGAAACTGGCACGATCACGATTGAGTTCATTACAAACCTCTTATTTACCACAAACCGCACACCAGCACAAAGTAATGAAGTGATCCTTAATGTTATTGATCTGAAAGGGAACTCTACATCGCAGACATATCAAATTGATGTTAATTCTATCCTGTCAACTGAAACAGCGTCAACACCAGATAGAAATCAGACATTTAACATCCCCGAACCCGTTCCTCCCCCTTACACCGTTCGTGAGGCTTTTGAACTGGATCCGTTTTATCAACAGTGGATCGATGTGCAAGGATTCCCTATCTTAGCGTCGGAGAAGGTAAGTCCGTATGCCCTGAAAGAAGCTGCATGGTTGATTCGGCAGATGATCGGGCACCGTCCGGATGTGATAGAGGTCTTAGTGCAACAAAGGGTCCGTTTTGTCGTGATCGGACATACTGAGATTCTCACAGATATTCCTGAATACAACGATCACCTTCCCGATTTTCTTTCGTATAGGTTCCGCGGTCTGGGCGGATCCGGTTTGTCAGGGCATCCCGCAGTCAGTTCTTCTGAGGAAAATCTGCTCCATTATTCGGGCGAAGGTTTATATAATGTTTTTATTCACGAGTTTGCACATGTGATTCATCGGTTCGGATTGAACATGATAGATCCGACGTTTGATGATCGGCTCCAAATCGCGTATAATGCAGCAATGGCGAAAGGGTTGTGGCAAGGCACCTATGCGTCTTCAGAGCGGAGAGAGTATTGGGCTGAAGCCACACAAACTTGGTTTTACCCTCACGGCACAAGCAGCTTTTATCGCTTTGGTAATACACGGCAAGCGTTGAAAGCATACGACCCAAACCTCGCCGCACTACTCGCCGAAATCTATGGCGATGATGACTGGCGATACACGCCGCTCGCAACGCGCACACATCTTCCACATCTTCAGGGATTCGATCCGCAGGACACTCCAACATATCACGGATTTCCAGAATTGGAAGAGCTGTTCCGCCAATTTAGGAACCCCAATAGTGATGGCGGGGATAACTGGGTAGATTTAACTCCGTATGATCCGAGTTTGCTTCCAAGCCTAAACGAATCAAGAACTCACGGACCCTACGTGATGGTCGGTTTCATCAACCTCACCGACGCCGATGTCTTCGTGTATCCGGTGGCACCGAATGGTATGGCACGATTATGGACGCGCATTGATCCAGGGAGAATTCGCCCGACCGTTGCTATAGCGAATGAGATATGGCTAATCAAAGACCTTAATGGCAGGGACCTCGCTCTGTTTCAAGCCGTAGAAAAAGCAGGACGTATTCTCATTGATGATGCACTTAATTTGATAACACCCGGACTTTCAAAAATCTCAGGCGATAACCAGAATGGTGTGCCCAGCGCAGTCTTGGCAAACCCGTTTGTCATTGAAGCACGAGATGAGAACGGCTCCGCGCTTTCAGGGCTTTCTGTCACGTTTACGGTCACCGCAGGCGGAGGCACGCTCAGTATTACAAACACCACGACCGATGAAAACGGCAGGGCAGAGAGCACGCTCACGCTAGGACCCAATCTCGGAACAAATACCGTCCAAGTATCTGCCGCTGGAATACGGGGGACAGCCATATTTCATGCCATCTCCGATACTGAATCACCACCGATTGCAGCAGATGTCAACAACGACGGAGTCGTGAATGTCTTGGATTTGATTGGGGTTTCCTCCGAACTCGGAAATACAGGGACTAATCTGTTGGCAGATGTCAATGGAGATGAGGTTGTCGGTATTCTGGATCTGATATTGGTTGCAGGCATGTTTGAGGACGCAGCAGCCGCACCCTCAGCGCAGCCACAAGTGCCTGAGACACTCACGGCAGTAGAAGTTCAGACTTGGCTGACAGATGCAAGGGGACTTGAGGTTAGAGATCCAATCATCAAACGAGGATTTCTGGTGCTTGAGCAGCTCTTGATATTTCTCACCCCAAAAGAGACGGAACTGCTGGCAAACTACCCCAACCCGTTCAATCCAGAGACATGGATACCGTATCGGTTGGCGGAAGACGCTTTCGTCACCTTGACCATCTACGACCTATACGGCGATATAGTCCGCACCTTCAATGTGGGACATCGGATTACTGCAGTCTACGAGAATCGTTCAAAAGCAATTTACTGGGACGGCAGAAACCGGTTTGGCGAACAGGTCGCAAGCGGCGTCTATTTCTATCATCTATCCGCTGGCGATTACGCCGCCACGCGGAAGATGCTAATTCTCAAGTAAAGCAAGGGAGCATATCCCCCGTTGATAGAAACACCGAATCCACGCCCCAAAAGCCCTAGCGGGACAATAGGTAACAACTTGCGTTATGATAACCTAAGTTGCTAGGGCGTGTTGACATTTTGATGTTGTTAATTCGGCAAACGCTATAATCATAAGTAGCGCAAACTGTTAGTTTGCGGCGTGGGATCACAACCTAAATGAAGTTTCAGAAAATAATTCGGTAATTCTATATTTTCCCCAGGCCCGGTAGGTGCGCTTTGCAACCACCCAACCCGGTATCCCGATTTATCGGGAGATTTCGAGTGCCTCATTAATTCTAAAACTTACCAAAGTAGAAAGGATACACTTTTATGAGCAATTCAGATGTTGAGAGAAGATATACAATGGGCCGTAGCCAAGAGGAGACGGAACGTTTAATCCAACAGTCAGGGCTGTATGAAGATATAACGGGACGCCTCTTAAGCGATGCCGGTCTGTTTACCGGGATGAAAGTCCTTGATATCGGTAGCGGTGCAGGAGACGTAACCTTCGCCGCGGCGGAACGGGTCGGCAATGAAGGGCAAGTCATCGGTGTGGATATGAACCCAGCGATCCTCGAAACCGCCAAAGCACGAGCGGAGGTAATGGGCTTGACAAATGTTGAGTTTATGGCGGGCGATGTCCATGCGTTGGACCTGCCGAACGATTTTGATGCCCTTATCGGGCGGGCGGTCTTGATCTATCTGCCGAGACCCGCTGAGACCCTGAGACAGCTAGCAACACACCTCCGTCCGGGCGGTATTGTCGCGTTCCAGGAGGTCGAGTTTTCTGCCTATTCCTCGATTGCGCGTCCAGAGACACCTTTGATGAACCAGTTAGCGATATGGGGCATCGAGGTGTTTCGACGGTCAGGGGCGAATGTGGGTATGGGGTTTGATCTCTATAGCGCGTTTGTGGATGCAGGTCTGCCTGAGCCGAGTTTAGGGTATGCAGCGCCAATGGGCGGTCCAGAAACGTGGATAGGGTATGACTATATAGCTAATTCAATTCGTAGCCTGCTCCCACTCATGGAGGCGTATAGCATTGCCACAGCGGAAGAAGTTGAGCTCAATACGCTTGCTGAAAGGCTTCGGGCGGAGGTGGTCGCATCCAAACGCCCCCTTATCCTGCCCCCGCACGTTACCGCGTGGGCACAACTCAGGACCGAGTGATAGATTGTCAGATACACTCATGTAAAAATATAGTGGGTATAGGTTGCCTAATCTGTACGGGGTGTGCGCTCCGCTGGAGCGCGTATCCCCATTCTATAGACATATCGCTCCTCCCCATCCCCGATGAATCGGAACTCCGACAAGCCGAGAGCAGGTTCCGATAAATCGGAATCCTCGGAACGGGATAGGCGGGATTCTAAACTGGAGCGCAAGATAGCGTTTCACCTTTAGCAGAAATGCGCTACGGCTAAAGGTTCGCAAACTAACAGTTTGCGCTACGGTTTAGGTGTCGGTGATGGGGAAGTTCAATTTGGAAAAATTCGATTTTTGCAAATTAAAAAACTTTGACGATTTGCGTTCCAAACCCAGTGGCCGTCCCGTTTCCAGCCTCGCAGTGTTTCACGAGCAATTTGGATTTTTTGGCAATTTTTGTGAGGCTGTTCTGCGATCGCACCAGTATGGAATCGAAACTCGCTCCGTAGCGCAAACTGTTAGTTTGCGCGCTCTTTTAATCACGCCAGTATGGAATCGAAACGAATTGTAACATTAAAATTAAGGTTGTAATTAAGGTCAGTTTTAATCTCACCAGTATGAAATCGAACTGAGTCTGAGGCTATGGAGGTGAACACATGATTCAAGACATTGAACGCCTACAACTTGCAGCCCTACTACACGACATCGGCAAATTTCGACAGCGGAGAACCGCAAGATCGTCCGGGTCTCACCAAAAACACGGCTGGGAGTTTGTAACGGAAGACTTTAGAGGTTTCTTTCACCCGTGTGGCGATGATTTGGGCGATGCCATTCTAAACCACCATGAGCCCAGACAGACAAAGGAGATCGAAAAGCAGGTAACTTTGGCGGATTGGCTCTCTGCCAAAGAGCGTGAGGGCGAACACCGTGAACGGGAACAACCCTACCATTCTGCCTTAATCTCGATCATGTCACGCCTGCAAGTCCCTGACCGGCCACAGCCGACAGAATTGCGATATGATCTCACTCCGTTAGACAGCCGCCGTGAGACTATCTTTCCAGCAGTGGCGGGCTCTGCCGATCCGAACAAGTATGAGGAACTCTGGCGGAAATTCACGCAAGAGCTGCAGCGATTGGCAGGGGAGCGCGGTTATCGATCAGCGGATTATCAAACCCTTGTCGCGCTGTTGCACAAATACACCGCCCGTATTCCATCTGCCACCCCTTGGGAAAGCGGACCAGAGCAAACAGTCCCCGATATCTCACTCTACGACCACCTCCGCACAACGGCAGCGATTGCCTCCTGTGTGCACCGAGAAGTTATCCCTGACGATTTGGACGGCTACATCAAGCGATTCGCTGACCGCCCTTTTTGTGCTTTACTCAAAGGCGACATTTCAGGAATCCAGAAGTTTCTCTACCGCATTAAGTCCGAAGGCGCATCGCGTGAGTTGCGCGGACGATCCTTCTACCTACAACTGTTGACAGAAGCGATTGCACTGTGGATCTTACGTCAATTCGACCTACCGATAACAAACCTGTTACTCGCAAGCGGCGGACATTTCTACCTGCTATTGCCCTATAAAAAGGTGAGGGAGGAGATAGACGCGCTCCGTGCCGCAATTGCCGAAAAACTGTGGAGGGCACATCGTGAAGAACTTTCGGTCGTTCTGGCATGTATCCAAGTGTCAGCGAACAATCTTGAGGATTTTTCTGGAAGATGGGAACTTGTTTCAAAAGAGATTAACCGGCGTAAACAGATAAAGGGACGGGAGCTACTGCCGGAGAAGATGTTTGACCTCTTTTTCACACCCTGCAACGAACGGGAGACTTTCACCTCTGATGGTAAGCCCGATACAGACTTTTACGGGTTCCAAGACCTTGGTGGTGAGCCATTACGGGATGCCAAACATCTCGTCACCTTTGAGATCCCCGACCAACCACTCCCCGATAGCTCCGACTGGCGTGCAATCATCCGCAGCTTTGGATTAGATGTTTCCCTTGTGAATAAACCGGAAGCCAAACCATCGTCGCCCCCTAACGCCACCCGTGCGACGGTCTATCGACTCAATGACACGGATTTTCTTACTGACTCCATATGCACAGACTTCAGATGGGGAGAGCTCCCCGTGAGTTACGATTTCCGCCACCTACCACAGGTCATTCCACGCAAAACGGAGAGTGATGCCGTGGCAGACTTTGACCAACTCGCCGAAGCCTCGGAAGGGGTGAAGTGGCTGAGTGTATTACGGATGGACGTAGACAATCTCGGCGCACTGTTTGAGAAAGGGCTTGGCGAAAGTGCCACAATTTCGCGGATGTCCACATTAAGCGAATCGGTGCGACTCTTCTTTGAAGGCTACCTCCCGCAGCTCTGCCGTGATTACAACGCCAATCACACCCCTGATATTCTGGAGCTAATCTACGCTGGCGGCGATGATCTGTTTCTCGTCGGTGGGTGGAGTGCCCTACCCCAAATCGCCCGGCAGATTCGAGACGAATTCCGTGCCTTTGCTGGAGGCGACCATGTCACCCTTTCGGGCGGGATAGCCATCGAGCATAAAAAATATCCGCTCTACCAACTAGCTGATGATGCTCATGGCGCGCTTGATACAGCAAAAGAGAAAGAGAAAAATGCGCTCAGTTTCCTGCAAAAGCGGATGACTTGGGAGGAGTTCAACCAAGTCAATGAATGGCAAAAGCGACTGTTTGATGCAGTCCGTGACGAAAAGCCGTTGTCACATAGCTTTCTCACACGCCTGAGCGAGATTTACCATCTCTACGAGCGCGATACACAGAAGCAATGTAAATGGGCTTGGCGACTTATTTATCATTTGGGGCGTGCCAAGCAGATGTACAGAAGTCATATCGACTTGATTGACGACCTACGCCGAGAACTAGTTGTCAATCCTAGTGAAGCAAGTGAACTCCTTCAATTTCTCCGCGTCATTGTACGCTGGACAACTTTACGAACACGGGAGGATAAAGATGGGACAATACAACAGAGGTAATCGTAATTCCCAACAGGGACGGGATCGTGGTTCTCAACACAGAGATAATCGTAGTCCTACGAAAGTCGAACCACTAGATCCCAAAGTCATCACTGAAGGTGGTAAAATTCTGGTAGAAACCGCTGATGCGCTGGGTCGGGAACTGAATAACATTCAACCCGATAGGGAGAAGCTGTCAACGTCACAGATCCGCAATATCTACGGTGCGGTCAAGAAGATGCAGATGAAGGGCGGACTTGACCCGCACAAACTCTTGATGCTCAAACCGAAACTTGCGTACGCCGCAAAGCGACACGGCAAGGGGGTCAACATGCTGAAAGAGATACTGACCCGGGCAATCGACACGGTTGAGGACGATCCGGCAAACTTCGACCGGTTTGTCGATTTCTTTGAGGCAATTTTAGCCTATCACAGAGCTTACGGAGGAAGTGAGTAATAGGTGTAACCAAAGGAGGATGGAAATGGCAAATATTCAACTGCAAGGCAAAATCTTTATCAGGGGTGAAATCGAAACGACGACTGGACTCCACATCGGCGGGAGCGCAGGTGAATTGGACATCGGTGGTGTGGATAACCCAGTTATCCGAAACCCTCTCACCCGCGAGCCATATATCCCCGGCTCATCACTGCGCGGCAAAATGCGCTCTCTGCTTGACCGGCACCTCAACCGACCTCTGAATAAACCTATCCGTCGGAATGCCCCACGGGTTCGCATCCACGAGTGTGATAAATTGACTGACTACAACGAATGTTCGGTTTGTCAAGTCTTCGGTGTTGCGCCGACTCGTAGCATGGAAGACACGATGCCCACACGCCTGATTGTCCGCGACGCGCTTTTGACCCCCGAAACAAGGGAACGTTTCGATGAGATAGACACCGACATGCCGTATACCGAAGTCAAAACTGAAGTCGCAATTGATCGTATCACTTCCGCAGCAACACCACGCCAAAACGAGCGTGTGCCCGCCGAGGCAACCTTCGGTCCGATGGAAATGATCCACAGTCTCTACACCCTCGACACCGATTCCGAAAAAAGCGTAGACCGTGAAATCGCACTGTTTGACGCGGTGTTGACGGGAATGGAGCTGCTTGAAGATGACTATCTCGGCGGCTCCGGGTCACGCGGCTCCGGGAAAATTGCCTTCCGAAACTTAAAGGTAATCTTCAAATCCCGAAAGTATTACAAAAATCCGGAGTCAGACCCCATCACCCTTGCCGAAGGGGATGGGGTTGCATCATTGCGGAGTGCAGACTATCAAAGCCAGATTTCAGATGCAATCCAAGCGTAAGGAGAGGGTCATGTCAAACTGTGTCACCTACTATCTCAACTTCCGCTCACCGATCCACCTCGGTCGGCGCGGGATCGGATTAGAGGAAACTGCGATCTCAATTCCCGCCGATACCCTCTTTTCAGCAATCTGTCAGACATGGCGGACGTTCTACGGGGAAGACAATCTCACCGATTTTTTGGATCAATACGAAACGGGTGAACCATTTATGTTGACCTCTGCCTTCCCCTTCGCGCCCGATATTCGATTCTTTCCTAAACCGTTAATAGATCTCAAAGTTAATGCGGACGACGACCGTAAAAAAATCAAGAGGGTTCGCTACCTCTCTGAGAACCGATTCCGTCAAGTTGTCAACGGTGAGATTCTGTTTGATCCAGATACCTTGGTTGACAACGGACAACTCTGGATTCACGACGCTGACAAATGCCCACCCACCGTTTGGAAAACTGACACAAGA
This sequence comes from Candidatus Poribacteria bacterium, assembly GCA_003635265.1. Taxonomy (GTDB): domain Bacteria; phylum Poribacteria; class WGA-4E; order WGA-4E; family PCPOR2b; genus PCPOR2b. The sequence continues at coordinate 5,472 of PYIZ01000007.1, read as the reverse complement.
CCTCGTGTAACCCTTGATCGTCAATCGTCCGCCTCAGAGATTTGGCACTTGAAAGCTGTTAAGTTCGGCAAAGATTGTGGTTTGTGGTTTGATGCGAAATTCGAGGCAGAGGAGATCCAAACGCACATCGAAACGATTCTGCGTGTACTCGGTGACACAGGCATCGGTGGTGAGCGGAGCGCGGGATACGGTCTCTTTGATTTTCACAGCCAACCTGCCGAACCTGCAGCGGAGCAAGAGGCATCTCGGTTCGTTACACTTTCACCCATCTGTCCACGAGATGCCGATCAATTGAATATACTCATCCAAGGTGATGATGTCAGTTATACATTGGAAGAACGCTCCGGTTGGATCGGCTCTGCTGAGGCGAGCAGTCAACGTCGTCAACAGGTCTGGATGTTTGCAGAAGGTTCTGTGTTGAACGGGAATGGTGCACAGGTTGGTCGTCTCATTGACTTGAAACCAGAGGCATGTCCGCACCCGGTCTGGCGATACGCCTACGCCTGGCCCATAAAGTATAAATAGTTTTTTGCCATTCAGAACCGAGTTTTTGGCAAAAACTCGGTTTCTTGTCACTTTAGGATTGGAGGGGAATCGTGAAATACCAATTAAAAACCATCACGCCCGTCCACATTGGTACGGGTGAAACGTTAAGCCAAATTGACGGATTCTATAATAACGGACAATGGCATCGCATCGACATTGATGCGGTCCTAGCAACTATCCCTGAATCCGAGCTAAATCGCCTCACCATTGCGATGGGGCAACACAACTTCCAGTGGGATAAATACCTTCCGACGAGTCAAACATCAACATCTTACACGCTCCCCTGTCCCCAAGACCCACGGGAAACCGAAATCCGCGAGGCGATGAAAGATGCCTTCGGTCGCCCAATGATCCCCGGCAGCAGCATCAAAGGCGCGATTCGCACCGCACTACTGTGGGACCTCATCGATGGTGATAATACGGAAGCCAAAAAGGAATTGAAAGAGCAACTACAGCGACGAGACAATCGAAGTGGGATCGGACAAAAGATCGAACAGCAGGTGCTTGGCAACGATCCGAACCACGACCTGATGCGCGTTGTGCAGGTCAGCGATACCTCGCCGATTCCGATCGAAGCCCTGGAGATGGGCGTGGCGTGGACGGTTACACTCAGTCGGAATAACAATCTTGTCCAGAAACGGGAAGGCAATCGTGAATACAAAACCTTTATCGAGCAGATTCGCCCCGAGCAGACCTTTGACTTCTCAATTAAAATTGACAAGTCTCTCTTCGGTCAGCGGGAAAAGCGGGAACTCCGATATAGCGATCGGCAGCAGCGAGCACTCTGCGAAGAACTTGCTGAAGTATGTAACTTCGTGGCTAACGGGATTGCCAAAGATGAAGCCGAATTTTACGATTATTACAGGTTGCCTGAACTTGCCAATTTCTATGAATCGCTCTCGAACCAAATCGAGAATCTCCCGGACGGTGTATTTGTCCTGCCAATCGGCTGGGGAACCGGGTATCGTGCGAAAACAGTAACTGAATTGTTGGCTGGAGACGATGATGATTTGATGAATCTACGTAAACGCTACGGTCTGGGTCAAAGCCGCTCCCGTCGGGGTCACTATCATCCTGAGTTTCCAAAGACCCGTCGGGTGCTATATGACCACCAAAAACCACAATCTCCGCTCGGCTGGGTGCAAATCGCGCCCGTCTGAAAAATCAGTGCAATATGAGACTTCACGTTTTCTATCCTGCAAATCCTTATGGTGGACCTTAGAATTACTAAAGTTTAGACAATTTACGAACCGATTGGCTGGTTGAGACCGGTTTGAGGAATGCTAAACCAGATTCAGCAATCCCCCCTACTTGACTTGGACGCATCTTAGACCCAAGCATTTCATGGCAAAAGCAGGTGCAAGTCCCGCCTGTCCCGATGTATCGGGGATTCATTTCCGATTCGAGTTGATGATTTTCTGCGATAATCGCTGAAGGTATTAAATCGCTGATATTTACCAAAATCTTGATAAGGCTACATCAATTGGATACAAATTGTCTAAACTTTAGTAACCTGTACGGGGTGTGCGCTCCGCCCCGATAAATCCCCGATACATCCCCGATAGATCGGGACAGGCGGGACAGGCGGGATTCTAAACTGGAGCGCAAGATAGCGTTTCACCTTTAGCAGAAATGCGCTACGGCTAAAGGTTCGCAAACTAACAGTTTGCGCTACGGTTAATTGTCCAAACTTTAGCAATGATTGACAGGATAACTTTTGATCGAACCGGTATGGAATCGAAACGAGTTATAACGTTAAAATTAAGGTTGTAATTAAGGTCAGTTTTAATCTCACCAGTATGGAAATTGAAACCAAAGTTCCATAAGCGGGTGTAATCGTAACAAGATGCTTTTAATCGCAGCAGCTCCGTAGCGCAAACTGCTATTTTGCGAGCCTTTTACCGTAGCGCGAACTGTTAGTTTGCGTGCTCTTTTAATCGAACCATTGTGGAATTGAAATTAGTAAGAAATTCCCTATTCACTCACGAATTAGGTCCCGGAGGTAAATCTCATGCGAATCAAAATTACTTGTGACACCCGCGGCGGTGTTGATCTACCGATTAACTACAACCACCTTCTCACCGGCGTTATTTATCAGTTCCTCAAAGAATCTGACCCTGAATACGCGCATTTCCTCCACCAAGATGGCTATGAGCTGGAGAACCGACGCTTCAAGCTATTCACCTTCTCCCAACTGATGGCAAAAAAACGGGAGATCCGAGGCGAGCGAATCCACTTCCGTTCACCGCTGACGTGGTACATCTCCTCATCTCAAGAACCGTTTCTGCAAAACTTCGCCGCCTCGCTGATGGGGACTGGAAGCATACAAATCCAAAATCACAGGCTTCAAGTGCAAGATGTCGAGGTCTTACGCCAACCCCGCTTTGGACCGCAGATGACCTTCCGGTGCCTCTCACCGATCACCATGTCCACCATGCGCGAGCGAGATGGTCAAATCCGCACACACTACTGCCTGCCCGATGACCCCCAGTTCTCCGCGTTGGTTCGACAGAACCTGATACGGAAATACCACACAGTTTATCGCCAACCGCCGCCAGACGAATCCTTTGCCATGACCTTCGATCAAGCATACATCGACAAAAGGAAAGGGCGCGTGACACGCTTAGTCGATTTCAAAGGGACAAAAATTCGGGGCATCATCTCACCATTCCACGTCATCGGCGCACCCGAATTAATCCGTATCGGCTACGAATGTGGCTTCGGAGACAAAAATAGTGCAGGGTTCGGTATGGTAGAGACCTTAAAATTATAAATACGAAAAATATGTTGCCTTAACATGTGTGGAGTGATATAATTCCGATTTATAGTGAATTCTAAAAATAAATGAACACTTTCGCCCCCGGCCCGGTAGGTGCGGTTTTCAACCGCACCGGTGCCGATTCATCGGCATCCTCGACAAGTCGGGATTTGGCGTGTTTCAGTAATTCTGAAATCTACTATAGTTTTCGCGGAAGGAGGAATGAAGATGGAAATACAACTTGAACTATTAATGACTCACCAAAAATCAGACTCGTCTGAGGCAAAATTGACGCTATCGCTGACAGGAAACCCGTGGACGGATTTTGGGATTGTCAGTCTCTGTGAGGAACTGGGATTGAGTGCCCCACCGTTCTTAGTTGGGAAACCGTTCCTGACGGAAAACGAGGCGACAATTACGATCAATGCTTCAGATATTGAGACAGTCGAAACTTGGTTCAATAATATGCTGAGAAGCCGATGGAATCAGATTTATTGGTTGAGCCGAGTCGGGAAGATACTACCAGATCGGTCTTTGACGTATGATGCGGAAGGGTTCGTCGTGACTGATGAGAAAACGCAGATTACGGAAGGCGAGAAAGCGCGAATCAAGGAATTATCACCTCAGACACAAGTGAAAGATGAAATGCCAATTGCACAAGCACGATTGAGTTTCATCGGGATGCCTGCAGATGCCCGCAAAATTAGGCGAGACCGGGAAAGACTCGTCCAGAATTTTGTACAGAACTGGATTTTGCCCCGAGGAAAGAAAAGATGTGAAATCTCGGGACGGGCGAGTGATAAACTTGAAAAAGTCCTTCAAATGGTAAACCCATTTTCAAACAAGCATCACAACATCAAAATGCGTGGTTTTCTCGGCAATAACAACAATTTTGAGATGGGGCCGATTTTCCACCTTGTTCAACTCTGTATGACATTAGAAGCGCACGTTCCGTTTGTTTACAATCCGTCTGCAAAACCTGACCCTACAACATTCTTGATACTACCTGAAATTGCTAACCTCTCACTCTTAGCACAGGTATATGTGAGATTGCAGATGAATCTCAAGGATATAAGTGATAGACGAGAAATTGCGACATCAACGAATCTGCGCGCAATTCGGCGGGTATCAGATACCTATTCACTTGCAATTACACTGTTTCATAACATCTTCTATCGATTCACAGTGGAACATGACAGTGATAACGAAGGTCACTGGGATTTTGCACCGTTGGATGAACCCGAGCAAATTCGTAGGCAGGTAACGCGGTGGGTAATTATTCCATTTGCAAGAAAACAGAATATCCGCTTTGGAAATTTCCACATTGTAGAAGTTGATCATCGGCTCTATGATTTGATTCGCCCGATTCCATTTAACAATGGCAGTGATATCCGTCTGGTGCCAGATATTTTGAGTTGTGCCGAATCTAGTGCACCCGGTGGCGAAAATGGAATTCGACATTTGAATCAAGCAATTGCAACAAGTGACTCCCGCTTGATGAAGGTCGCGATTTTTGGGATCTGGAAGCACACCGATGCAATCGATTTTCGTCCGCAAAAAGGGAGACCTCATCCGGTGCGCCTATTGCGGCATTTCATTCAACATTTCTTGGAGGTGAACGCTGTGTTAAATGAAGAGTTACGTGAAGACCTGCGTGCATTAGGAAACACGGTAGGACAAATTTTCAACCACGATGTCACGCTGATTAGCAAACTGTATAATATTTCCAGCGAGAATGCGTTCCGTTCTGTACTGAATCAGGTTTTGTTCCGATTGTACAAAGTGAGTACAGGTGACGCGGCGAAAGAACTTTTGCCGCTCAGACAGGAACGAATTCGTCGTATCTTAGACGAAATGTCACCCGAAAATTGGAAGGAAATGGCAGAGACACTTTCAACTTTCGTGAGTCTGTCTGCCTTTAACACTAACGTTTTTGAATCTAAACCACAAAGCAATGGAGAAACACAATGACGAATTTCAAAGGTATCACTATGGTTTGGTTGAGCAAAACCGACTTGAGCAATCTTAACGCTGGTGAAGGTGGCGGTGGAAACGTTACCGAACTGAAGACCTATGACAATGGCACCAAGCCGTATGCTTCCGGTCAATCTGTTCGACATGCACTCCGAGAGTCAATTGGACGTAACAATCCAAACGTCTTTCTCTGC
>PYIZ01000006.1:20735-179075 GCA_003635265.1 Candidatus Poribacteria bacterium | reverse complement strand
ATACTGAATTAACCTCTGCCGTGTGTCCCTCAAGTGTCGCAATAGTTTGTCTCGTTGCCACATCCCACAACTTCACTGTGCTATCAGAAGACGCAGAAGCGAGCAGCGCACCATCCCGCGAAAATGATACTGAATTAACCTCTGCCGTGTGTCCCTCAAGTGTCGCAATAGTTTGTCTCGTTGCCACATCCCACAACTTCACTGTGCTATCAGAAGACGCAGAAGCGAGCAGCGCACCATCCCGCGAAAATGATACTGACGAAATACGATGCGTATCAATGTAGATTTCCAGATTCGGATTCTGATTCAAGAGGGGGTGAAGTGCCGCCGTATCCGTAGTCGGATTTTCCGTAAGGTCTAGATACTCTAGGTTTGTCAGTCCTGCAAGGGAAGTGATGTCACTGATTTGATTAGCCCTTAGGTGTAACCGCTCAAGGTTTGTCAGTCCTGCGAGAGGGGTGATGTCGATGATTTGGTTAGAGCGAAGATATAACTCTGTCAACTCTGTTAATCCTGCAAGGGGGCTGCTATCGCTAATTTGGTTATTCTCTAGATCTAACCCCCATTCAAGGTTTGTCAATCCTGCGAGGGGAGTGATGTCGATGATTTGATTATTCCCCAGGTCTAACCCTTTAAGGTTTACCAATCCTGCGAGAGGGGTGATGTCGATGATTTGGTTAGCATCAAGATATAATCCTTTAAGGTTTGTCAATCCTGCGAGAGGGGTGATGTCGATGATTTGGTTAGCATCAAGATATAATCCTTTAAGGTTTGTCAATCCTGCGAGGGGAGTGATGTCGATGATTTGGTTATTCTCTAGGTCTAACCCTTCAAGGTTTACCAATCCTGCGAGAGGAGTGATGTCAATGATTTGGTTATGCCAGAGTCGCAACTCTGTCAACTCTGTTAATCCTGCGAGGGGAGTGATATCGCTGACTTGGTTAAAGTCGAGAGATAATCCTGTCAGTTGGGTCGCGTGTTCTAAACCGGTGAGGTCGCTTATATCTTTCGATGAAGCGGATAGCCGCGTCAACGCTTGCAGTCCCTCTGGCGTGAGAGCATCATTTGGGGTCAAACCAAGTGATGCTCGGACTGCGGCGTGTAAATTCCCATCAGGCATCCACGCAGGCCCTGGTACATCAATGTCTAGTTGCACACCTAGATTTGTTTGCAACAGGGTCTGGAGCGATGCCTTATCCGTAATCGGATTTTCCGCAAGGTATAACCGTTCAAGGTTTGTCAATCCCACAAGGGGAGTGATGTCACTTATTTGGTTATTCTTTAGGTTTAACCGTTTAAGGTTTGTCAATCCCACAAGGGGAGTGATGTCACTTATTTGGTTATTCTTTAGGTTTAACCATTCAAGGTTTGTCAATCCTGCGAGGGGATTGATAGCGCTAATTTGGTTAGTATCAAGATATAATCCTTTAAGGTTTGTCAATCCTGCAAGGGGAGTGATGTCACTTATTTGGTTATTCTTTAGGTTTAACCATTCAAGGTTTGTCAATCCTGCGAGGGGACTGATATCGCTAATTTGGTTAGAGTCGAGAGATAATCCTTTAAGGTTTGCCAACCTTACGAGGGGAGTGATGTCACTTATTTGGTTATTCTTTAGGTTTAACCATTCAAGGTTTGTCAATCCTGCGAGGGGATTGATAGCGCTAATTTGGTTAGAGTCGAGAGATAACTCTGTCAACTGTGTTAATCCTGCAAGGGGACCGATATCGCTGATTTGGTTCCTCTCTAGGTTTAACCATTCAAGGTTTGTCAATCTTGCAAGGGGACTGATATCGCTAATTTGGTTATGCCAGAGCCGTAACTCTGTCAACTGTGTTAATCCTGCAAGGGGACCGATATCGCTGATTTGGTTAAAGCTAAGAGATAACCTTATCAGTTGGGTCGCGTGTTCTAAACCGGTGAGATCGTTTATATTTCCCGATGGAGCGTATAGCCGTGTCAACGATTGCAGTCCCTCTGGCGTGAGAACATCACTTGGGGTTAAACCAAGTGCTTCTCGGACTGCGGCGTGTAAATTCCCATCAGGCATCCACGCAGACCCTGGCACATCAATGTCTAGTTGCACACCTAGATTTGTTTGCAACAGGGTCTGGAGCGGTGCCTTATCCGTAATCGGATTTTCCGCAAGGTATAACTCCGCTAGTTTTGCCAATCCCACGAGGGAAGTGATGTCGATGATTTGGTTATTTTTTAGGTTTAACCATTCAAGGTTTGTCAGTCCTGCAAGGGGGCTGATATCACTAATTTGATTATCCTCTAGGTCTAACCCTTTAAGATTTACCAATTCTGCAAGGGGAGTGATGTCGATGATTTGGTTATTTTTTAGGTTTAACCATTCAAGGTTTGTCAGTCCTGCAAGGGGACTGATATTACTAATTTGATTATCCTCTAGGTCTAACCCTTCAAGGTTTACCAATCCTGCAAGGGCACTGATATCGCTGATTTGGTTAAAGCTAAGAGATAACCTCATCAGTTGGGTCGCGTGTTCTAAACCGGTGAGGTCGCTTATATCTCTTGATGAAGCGTCTAGGTGTGTCAACGCTTGCAGTCCCTCTAATGTGAGAGCACCACCCGGGGTCGAACCAAGTGCTTCTCGGACTGCGGCGTGTAAATTCCTATCAGGTATCCACGCAGGCCCTGGCACATCAATGTCTAGTTGCACACCTAGATTTGTTTGCAATAGGGTCTGGAGCGATGCCTTATCCGTAATTGGATTTTCCGCAAGGTATAATTCCGTTAGTTTTGCCAACCCTACGAGGGGAGTGATGTCGCTAATTTGATTAGAGCTAAGATATAACTCTTCAAGGTTTGTCAATCCTGCGAGAGGGGTGATGTCGCTGATTTGGTTATTCCAGAGCCCTAACGCTGTCAACTGTGTTAATCCTGCAAGGGGACTGATATCACTAATTTGATTAAAGCTAAGATATAACCTTTCGAGGTTTGTCAGTCCTGCGAGAGGGGTGATGTCGCTGATTTGGTTATTCCAGAGCCCTAACGCTGTCAACTGTGTTAATCCTGCAAGGGGACTGATGTCGCTGATTTGGTTAAAGCTAAGATATAACCTCATCAGTTGGGTCGCGTGTTCTAAACCGGTGAGGTCGCTTATTTTTTTTTCCGATGCTGCATCCTCCGGTAGCGAAGCATCCAAAACTGTCAACGCTGCCAGTTGCGCTTTCGGAATATCAGCATCTGCAGGTAGGTTAAGCGCTTCACGCACTTTATTGGCTAAATTGATATCCGGGAATTCTACATTCTGTGCAGGAGCCAAGTTAAGCCAGCTGCTAAAGATAACTATACAAATCACAATTATGTAAAGCAGTTTCATAATGTTTTTCTCCTTGTTTAACGCCCGATGAATAAGACAACTACAGTAAAGGTCCCATAAGGAGTCCGTAGGGAATTAAAATGCGTAAGTCCTATCATTTTTAGAACTTCAGAAATGCCTGAAACCCCCACTATGAATGAACTTCAAGCCCCCTAACAATTACATAATTGCATGTTTTTTAGAAATGTGAAAGCAAAAAAATCACTTTTTGCTACTGTTGAGTCGATTTTTTAATCCGTGCAAAATCTGCTATAATTCCCCCTCTTTTTCGCGTGAAATGTGCTGTGCCATCAGCGACCAACGATATCCCGTATCAAACCATCGGTCAAGCTCCGCATTTTTTCCTTGATTATTTCCTCAGCATCATCTATCATTCCTGAAGAGCTAACAATGAGAGGAGAGCCGTGCAGATTGTCAAACTTTGTAGGTCGGGTTTCCAAATCCGACACCCATGGAATGAAACCAATGCAGCGCATTCTGCTAGACACCGATACCGGCGTAGACGACGCCTTAGCAATCCTCCTCGCACTTAATTCGCCGGAGTTGAGGGTGGAAGCCATCACCTCTGTTAGTGGTAACGTCCATGTCAATCTCTGCACCCGCAATTTGCTGATGACGCTAGAGGCGATGGGCCTGAGTGAATATCCAATCTGTGCTAAAGGGGAGTCGCAGCCGTTGGTCAAACCACTTGTGACGGCAGCACACGTTCACGGCTCGGATGGTCTCGGAGACGTGACACAACTGTTGAGGGATGATGGCTCACGCCTCTATCCAGACCCCAAACCGCGGGTGGCAGCGATACCCGCTGTTGACCTCATCATTGACCTCGCCGGGCAGTACCCGGATGAACTTGTGCTCGTTCCAGTCGGACCACTGACCAACATCGCGAAAGCAATAATAAAACATCCAGCGCGGATGCGTCGGATTCGAGAGATTGTGTTGATGGGGGGTGCCTTTGAAACTTACGGAAACGTCACGACGACCGCCGAATTCAACATCTTCGCCGATCCGCACGCAGCACAACTTGTTCTCGATTTTGGTGTACCAGTCACAGTAGTACCACTCGATGTAACACACCAAGTTATTCTGACAGGAAAGCACTTGGACGCTGAAATCGGTGAACGAGGGGATAGATTATCGCAGTTTCTCCGAGATGTCACGCGAGCCACCATGGAGTATCATCAATCCAACGAACGATTTTATGGAACCTATATTCACGACGCGCTTCCTATTGGCTTACTTACACATCCCGAATTTTTTGAGACTGTGGAGGCTTTCGTTCAAGTAGAAACTTCAAGTGATCTGACGCAGGGAATGACCATCGCCGATCTGCGTTCAGAAAGACCGCGACCAAAACCGAATGCTCAGGTCTGCGTCGGGGTAAACGCTGAAACCTTCCTTCAGCACTTCTTTGATCGCATACTCCAACTAAACTAAGGCAATTGCACTATGGAATGGGTATTAAATCTTTTTTCCGAATACCTTGAAAATGATTTCAAGAAACGCCTCGGCGTTCCCAAGCCGACAATTGACCAGCTATGGGACGTATTCAAGGTGCTATTTCCTACAACGACTGCACGTCTTTTGGTGCAAGAACCGGTAGGCAACACGGTGAGATTTAAGCTGCTTGCCTTCTATCACGCCGACGAAATGGGACCATTAATTGATGACCCGATGGGCTACATCAAGGATAATTTCGGCGGCGGGAAGTTCAAAATCAACTTCTATCAGGGGATGCAGTTCATCGCAACAATAAACTTCAAGCCAGAGGGTCCCGAAATCTGGCGTGATTTGCCGGAGTTAGAGGAATCAAAGATACAATGAATTCTCAACCAACGCTTACAGAATGCCCAAGTTGTCATAGCAAAAATGTGCAAATGGTTGGTAAAAATGGGTGGTTTTGCCTTGACTGCGATTGGGATAATCTGTCCACTGTCACCGGAGAGATGGATTCACTGATCTCCACCCTACGGCACGGCGATAGGGAGGCGCGGAGAGAGGCGGCGCAGGCGTTAATCAATATCGGTGATTTTGAACGCCATCTTGCCACAAGTGACGACCTGACTCCTCTGCTCGAAGCCCTCGACGATGCCGACGACGACGTCCGTTATTTTGCGACCGTTGCGCTGGGGCAGCTTGGGGATAGGCGTGCCCTTCCAAAGCTGAAACAGATCGCACGAGAGGATTCTGCAACTCTGGCGCGAGAGGGGGCGAAGACCGCAATCGAACGACTTGAAATGGCGAACGGATAATGATTACCATCTCCGATCTACCTACAGTGAACGCTACCCTGAATACAATCAGCACCATTCTTCTGACCATTGGTTTCTTGATGATTCGGCGGCGCAACATTGTTGCTCACAGAAACTGTATGATTGCGGCGTTTGTAGTATCAGGGCTCTTCCTCACCTCCTACCTCATCTATCATTACCACGCGGGATCAACTCCCTTTGAAGGGAGTGGGTGGATTCGTCCCGTCTACTTTGCCGTTCTTATTCCTCATATTATCCTCGCCGCTTCGATCCTCCCGCTTGCGTTAATAACGCTCTATTTCGCTTTGCGGAAACGATTCACCAAACACCAGCGTATTGCCCGTTGGACGCTTCCGATTTGGCTGTATGTGTCCGTAACCGGAATCATCGTCTATTGGATGCTCTACCATCTGTAGGGATACCGTAGGGCGATTTAGCTTTTCGTTTTTTGACCGATTGCGGAACATCCTGAATCAGTAGGCGGGGCAGCTTGCCCCGTCCTGAAATGCGTAAGTCCTATGTAATTCACATTGAAATTGGGGACAACCGTATAGTATACTGTGAATCGAATCTGCTGGAAAAACTAAAAGTAACAACGAGGAAAATAAATCCATGCGCTCTCAAAATTCTGCTAGGACCCGACCTCATCGGGACTCAGAACAAGCCAACAGATCTGCTCAACCGATCGATGCCCCAGAAATTCGTGAAATGGGTGCTCCGATCAATGGTGAACCCCAATACAGTACGCGCCGTCTATTTTTGCAGCTTCAGGTTTTCACAGGATGTGCTCAACCGCATGAACTGATCGAGTCGCTGAAAGCGAGTAGTTTGGAAGTTGTTCTCTATCACGATTTGAATGATCCGAAAGGCGTCGGCTTGCTTTTTATAACGGAAGATGCAGATACCCTTGTAACTGAGACGAGACGAATTCTCACAAGCGAGCCATTCAACGCTCTCCACCCAAAGCCTGAGTTTACAATGGTTGGCAGAACCTATGCCTCTGGGCGGGAGCCGGATCTGGAAGATTGGCTGCTCGTTAAACCCCGCCGCAATACGCTTAACCCCGATCTCTCCTGGGCGATCTGGTATCCACTCCGTCGGAAACCGGAGTTTTATCGACTCCCTCCACAGGAACAGGGAAAGATCCTGATGGAACATGCGATGATTGGTAGAGCATACGTAGAGGCAGGTTACGCGCATGACATTCGGCTGGCGTGCTTTGGGTTGGACGCTCGCGATAACGATTTTGTGATTGGATTGATGGGCACGACACTTCACCCTTTGTCACACCTTGTAGGTGAGATGAGAAAATCGCAACAAACCGCCCAATATCTCGAATCGCTCGGTCCATTTTTTGTCGGCAAAGTTTGCTGGCAAAGTCCTTGTGATATTGTGTGAGGGGAAAAATGAAAAATATCGCTGTAATCGTTACCAAAGAACTATATACCTACTTTGTCTCACCTATCGCTTACTTCGTGTTCTTTATTTTTACAGCAGTTTCCGGATTCCTTTTCTACGCGATTCTGGGACTTTACTCCGCGTATCAGTACTCAACGACTGATGTGCTACAGACTCTGTTTAACAACATCAGTGTCACGCTCCTCTTTTTCACCCCAGCTTTGACGATGAAACTTTTCGCGGAAGAAAAGAAAACCGGTACAATCGAACTGCTGATGACCTCCCCGCTCAAAGATACCGAAGTTGTCTTGGGGAAATTCTTGGCGAGTTGGATTATGTTGTTCGTGATGCTGATATTAACCCTGATTTTTCCGTTGGTAACGACTCGGTTTGGCAATCTAGACCTCGGACCAGTTATTAGTGGATATTTGGGATTGCTGCTGCTCGGTTCGACCTTTCTTTCGCTCGGTGTGATGATCTCTTCAATGACCAAAAACCAGATCGTTTCTGCCTTAACTAGTTTTGGTTTGCTACTCTCTCTCTGGATTATCGGCTTTTTATCAAATCGTGGCGGAAGAATTGGTGATTTCTTGGGATATCTGTCTCTCACCGAACACTTCAGCGATTTTTCACGGGGCACTGTCTCCCTCAAGCACACTGTTTACTATCTGAGTTTCACCATCGTCTGTCTTTTCTTTACGGTTAAATCATTTGAATCATCAAAATGGAGGTAATTCCGATGCACGAAACGCCACGTCCAGAAGATACAGAATCACGAACAAGCGATAAGTGGGGACCGCTGCTCGGTTTTCTCACGCTTATCCTTCTGTTTGCGACACTGTCAAGTGTCTTTCTGCGTCAACGTCTCGTTGTGTGGATTTTCCTCGTGCTGGGAATCGCATCTCTGATCGCTTTTGTGGTCCTGAGACAGCAAGCGATATTGCGCTTCTTCGTGAGCCGTCAAGTTCGCTACGGCGCAAATGTTGGCGTCACCGCTCTGCTAGTGACTGGGATTGCTGTCATTGCCAACGTGATCGTCGTTCAAAGGTTCGACACATCCGCAGACTGGACAAGCGATAAGATATACACCCTGTCGGATCAGACGAAAAACATTCTGCACGGACTGGATCGAGAGGTTCAAGTGATTGCCTTCTTTAGCCTCGATCCCACTAATAATCAAGTGGCACGCGATCGTCAACGTGCACAGATTTTATTGGACATGTATCAACGCGAGACTGACAAACTCACATTTGAACTTGTAGACCCCTTTTCAGAAGCGATGAAGCAACAGGAATATGGGATTCAGTTTGATGGGACAACAGTGTTCGAGAGTGGTGGGGTGCGGGAACAGATCACAACTGTCGATGAGCAGAAGTTTACTAGTGCGATTCTGAAAGTGGTCCGTGATGAATCGCTTAAAATCTATTTCTTGACGGGCCACGAGGAACAAGTGATCGACAGTTTTGATCAGGACCAAGGCTACAGCATAACCAAAGAGGAGTTGGAAAAACAGAACTATAGGGTCGAGACACTGTCTCTGGTAACGCAGCCGGAAATCCCCGCCGATTGTGCAGCACTCATTGTTCCCGGTCCGAAAGCACCGCTGATGGCACACGAAGTCAATGCGATTTCTAAATACTTGGATAAAGATGGCAAGTTGTTTTTGATGCTCGATCCCTCAATAAACTCGGCGAAAGAGTTGAATCAAGGGTTGGTTGACTTAATGGATAGATGGGGAGTTACAATTGGCAACGATCTCGTTTTGGATCGCATCCGTCCCGCTTTCTCCCTAGTCAGCGGCAGTCTGCCGGACGCTCCAACGCTTAGTGACTTTGAGTTCCACCCAATTACGCAGGAGGTATATCGACCCGTGACGTTTCAACTCGCGCGATCTATAATTCCGAAGACGAATACAGGCAGTGATTTCAATGTCAAATCGCTCGTTAAAACCACCGATGGAATTGGCAACAGTTGGGGTGAAACTAAACGGAAACCTGATGGGACTTTTGAACCGGATCTTTCATATACAGAAGGCGAAGATACACCGCCGCCTGTATCTCTCGCTGTTGTCGTCGAACGCGGAGGGGAGGCATCAACCACAGGTGATACTCTCCCTGCTGATACACAGGAAGAAAGCGGAACACGAATTGTCGTCGTTGGAGACTCCGATTTTGCGAACAACTTCTTCTTTCACGGCACCGGCGGCGGTGATTTCTTTCTAAATGCGGTAAATTGGTTAACGCTGGAGGAGGATCTGATTGCTATCCGCCCGGTGGATCCAACTGAACGAAGCCTGCGTATGATGACACCCGGTGAAGTCGCATTCGTGCAGATGACCGCGATCTTTCTGATCCCGTTAATTACCTTTCTGATTGGCGTAGGGGTCTGGTGGCGACGGCGGTAGTCACAGACTCTCATCATGGCATATCACTTGCCCTTTTCCACACATTCCCCATAGTGCTGTGGATAGATCTTGATACCCGCCTTAATCAGGGAAGTAAGTGCCATAATTTTCGAGAGTGAGCCTGTGGGCACAATCTGACGTTTCGTGATTGCCCCCATAACATTAACTTCTCCCATCCAGAAATGGTGGGCAACATCTCCGGTCATGGCAAGTTCTACGTCCGGTTTTTCGTTACACTCGCCATAGTGGATGACACCCCCACCGTTATGTGCGATGAGCGTAATGGAAGCCTCTGGTTCTGTGTAAGTAAACCTTACCGTTAATTTCAGCGATGCCAACTCTTCCTGCACTTGCGTTTGCGATTTCATCCGCTCAAAC
Organism: Candidatus Poribacteria bacterium; assembly: GCA_003635265.1. GTDB lineage: Bacteria > Poribacteria > WGA-4E > WGA-4E > PCPOR2b > PCPOR2b. The sequence continues at coordinate 169,300 of PYIZ01000006.1, read as the reverse complement.
AACCCACCGATGCAAGTGTAGAGTTCCTCCGCAGTTTCAAAAATCGGCATAGCTGAGAGTCCTTTTTCCTATTTTCACGTTTCACGTTTTACGTTTCACGCATCAACTCCAAAGCCTATCGTGCGACCGTTCTTTATCCCATTCTGTTGTCGGCGCAAAGTACTCCGACTCGTCCGGGTGGAGATTCCTCTTTATGGCGTCCGGATTGAGTTCGATGCCGAGTCCCGGTGTATCTGGCACTTCCATGAATCCATCTTGAATAATTGGATTGGGAAGCCCGGTTACTAACTCATTCCACTCCGGATCATCAACGGAATGGTTTTCCAAAACAAGGAAGTTCTCCGTCGCTGCGGCGCAATGAATGCTTGCCATCGCACATACCGGCGTCCCCGCCATGTGCAATGCCATGGCGACCCCGTGCTCTTGAGCGAGATCACCAATCTTCTTGGTCTCCAGAATCCCGCCCGATGTCGCGATATCCGGATGACAGATAGAGATGGCTTTCGCCTCAAATAGTGTCTTAAACTCTTCTTTGCAGTAGATATCCTCACCTGTGCAGATCGGCGTTGCACACGCGTTTGATAGTCGGACGTACTGATCCGTAAACTGCCACGGCACCATATCCTCCAGCCACGCAAGATTGTACCTCTCCAAAGCCCTGCCGAGACGGATACAGTCCTCGATTCCAATATGACCAAAGTGGTCGGTCGCAAGCGGGATCTCGTAGCCGATAATTTCCCGTACCGTTTCGACATATTCACACAAAAGCGCAATCCCTTTGTCCGTTAGACGGATACCGGTGAACGGATGCATCAGGTTGCCTGTATCAAGATGTCCTGATGGCGCACAAAGGGTTCCTGGAATGTCCCGAACGAGTCCAATACCAACGTCCATCTTCAAGAAGGTAAACCCGCGATCCATCCGTTCTTTGAGTTTATTCCCCATCTCCTCTGGATCTTTAAGCGATGGTGTATCGGCGTAGCAGCGGATCTTGTCACGGAATTTCCCGCCCGCGAGTTGGTAGCAAGGAACGCCGTAAGCCTTGCCGGCAAGATCCATCAGTGCCATCTCGATTCCGCATACCCCGCCGCCTTGACGAGCATGGTGCCCAAACTGCTTAATCTGGCGAAAGATCTTATCGACGTTGCAGGGGTTTTCCCCCAATATCCGGCTTTTGAGGAGCAGTGCGTAAGTTTTGCTCGCTCCATCGCGCACTTCGCCGAGCCCATAGATCCCCTGGTTTGTGTCTAACCTGAGAATCGGACCACCCGTCCTTGTCTGAGTGAGGCGCATATCAGTAATCTTCAGTTCAGATGGACGAGAATTTGTGTTCACATTTGATGAAATTTCTGTAGATGTCATTAAATCTCCTTAAATATAGATGTAATAATATAGTTGTGCTCGATGAAAGGTACTACAGTTCTACATTAATCCGATTAACGGTTTCTTTAATGAGGGACCGCTCCTCAGGCTTGAATACTTCAGCTAGTTGTTCAACTGTAAGAACATAGAGTTTTAATCCCGCCCGGACTTGGTCTGGTAACGAAACATCACCATCAATAGCAAATGACTTGCGACTGAGCCTCACCCATTCCGATCTCTCACCGAGAGCGGCAGTCACCGCCAAATACGACGAATTATCTCCTGAAATGAGAATCCCTTTTTGCACACGCATAACCTCCGTTAAACCCCAAGACAATCCGTGCCGTGCGTTAATCAACCTGCCGTTATCGCATCGCCTCAACCCCTCAAGTCCTTTGTGAACCTCCTCGATCCAGCCAACCATCTGTGAGCTGGCGTAAGCGTTCGCCTTCTGCTGCATCGCTTCATCCCAAACAAACTGATGTGCACGAGCTTGAATGGCGCGAAAATAGTCATCTTCATCGCTTAGTGCTCGGGCGCTTCGGAGCCCAGCAATGTAAGTCGTCGCCTGCTCAGGCTTCGTGAACCAGTCCTCAACCTGCGATGGGACGACGTCACTGACCACCACTAAGGCACCGTAAATGAAATAGGTTGCTGATTCAACTTGCCGTGTATCGGTCCTCCTATGAAAGCGAACGATATCCACGTCGCTAAAGGCGCCAGCGTCGTTCCGGGCAAAACTGCCCATTAAAGCGATTGCCGTAACTTCCTGAGTGTCAAATCGAGCAGCAATGGCGTGAAAATCGGGTGTGTTCATTTCGGATCCCGAAGCGCTCAACTCCTTTTTCGTACGCCCCTTAGCCCAGGATCTCAAGCGCAGCATCAAGTGCTGTCAAATGAGCTGCTGTCCGTCGATTAAGGTGCCAGCTTGTTGGCGTCTCACAAATCATGGCATGGTCTGCGTGAAAATGGAAGAGGTAGGGAGCCAGTCCTGCATCTCCCCAAGCGGGATCTACCTGAAAAACACCATCGGCGATCGGCAGGTCGCTTTCTCCGACTTCTCCATCAATCGGACCAATCTTTTCGATCTGACGAGTTATTTTGGGACCAATCCATAGCTCATCGCGTTGGGCTTCGTAGAAGTATACACCCTTTGCTTCCCAATCTTCATGAAAGTCGAGGCAGAAATCGAAACGCTGTCCTGCTACCGTTTCTTTGACAATATCTACTTCAGCGATGCCAGTTTCTTCAAATGAACGATTCAGATCCACGCCCCGCTTGTTTTCCCTTGTGTTGTGCACGTAACCGTAAGGATTGATACACGGTAGAATCAGGAACTTGAAATGTTGTAACAGATGGGTGTTATCCCGCTCCAAAAAACGCAGTACGGACGCCGGTCCTGCAGGCTCATCACCGTGAATTCCTGCCGTGATTAGTATGTTTTTGTGCACACCTTGACCAGTTTCCAGCGAAACACAATAGATGGGATAATCGTCCACAACACCTGCGGTTCCTATCCGCGTGTGAGACGAGTTTAATGACTCCAATCGCTCTGTGAAGCAGGTATAATCTCGGTGCACCACCTTCCGTGCCTCTCCCCTAAAGTTCTTGAGTTTTCACCCACTCCGCAAAATCCGCGTTAATCTCGTCCGACCATGCCCCATCAATTTCACCGGGCGTATATTTCCCTTCCTGCAAGCGTTGATGCCCAAAGCGGTCTCGCATACGGATATCCTCGGAGCGTTCGACAACCTCCTGCGCTAGGTGTGGTGGAACAAAAATGACCCCTTCGCGCCTTCCGAGTACGATATCCCCCGGTAGGACTGTTGTTTCACCAATGCGGGCCGGAATATTGATTCCCGCCAAAGTGACATCAGCGATGGCACTGGGGTCAACCCCACGCACAAATGTTGCAAAGTCTGGAAGGCTATAAATGCCGTCGAGGTCACGGATGCCCCCGTCAATGACCATGCCAGTTCTGCTACGTGCAAAAATCGCATTGCCGAGATTGTCGCCTGCGAAGGTGCCGTTCTTCACCTTGCCGAATAGGTCTACAACGATGGTGTCATTTTCGAGGAGCGTATCAATCACCCACGAGTTTTGTCCACCGATACGTTTATCCTTCTCCCCCTGTTCCGCGACGACATTTTGGAAGTCTGGACGTAGCGGAACAAACATACACGTCACCGCCCTTCCGACCAAGACACGATCTGGATGTAGGTTCATCCAATCCCCATCAAACTGAAAGCGATAGCCGTGCCCTTGGAGCACACCCCACGCCTCCTCGATTGTCACCTTCTTCATCCGTTCAACGATGTCGCCCGGCACATGGGGTCTCCCGTCAGGGAATCGCTCGCCTTCCCACTCTCTCGTAATTTCGAGTATATTTTCTTTGTTAACAAGTTGCACAGTTGTTAATTTTCCTTCCTTTTTACTTCGAGATATGCACGTAGGGAACGTAGATCTACGTTCCCTACCTTTGTTGAACCAATAAACTGATGAATCTGTTTCCTGCTTACGCCAACCCCGCTTGTGCCCACACTGTATTCAGCGATTCAGCAGCGGTCTTTGCTGCCTCTTGTGGTTCCATAGTATTAATCTTCGCACTAAAGGGTTCAACCGTTACGGGACCATCGTATCCAATACCGTCGAGAATCTGCATCAATTCGGCGAGTGGGATCACACCCGTCTCGGCAGGGATGCAGCGCACACTGTCGATCTGATCGTCCGGGTCAATTCCCGCGGGGGCGTCGTTGATGTGAACATACACCACATCTTCTTTGGAGAGTTTCCTGACATCGTCGAGTGTGGAACGGCAGGTGTACCAGTGCCACATATCGAACAGCAGCCCAACGTTGCCTGTCCCGATCCCAGCGGCGAGTCCAAGCACAGCGTCCATCGTATAGGTGAACAGATGCTTCGCTGGTTTACGGCTCGTCGCCGGACCGATAAACTCAAGACCAAGCGAATGTCCATAATCCTTCAGGATCTCCGTAACAGGACGCAGCCGTTTGATATGAAAATCCCAATTCTCTTGAAATGAAAGATCATTTGAACTTGGTGAAACAACGGTTGTCGTGCGATGGCAGCCGAGTTCTGCAGCCAGCTTCGCTAGGTCAGGGAGACTTGCTAGGCTTTCGTCGAACTCCGCATTGCTCCCACGATAGTTGACCGGCATCCCCCAACCACCCATCTTCAAGCCTGCATCCGCCCAGAGGTTTTTGACATAATCGACAGAGTGTTCGCTCGCCAATGTACTTGCTTCGCTGATGTTAATGTCTAGCCCCTCAAAGCCCGCCGACTTTGCCAATGCTAGCCCTTCTTCGATATTCGCCTGAATGCCAATAGCACCCGGACTCAGATTTTTGAACATATTATGCCTCCATATACACTTTGGAATACACATGCGCTTTACTAAAAAATAGTTATTTCAACACCTGTAATCAAAATCTCTTTCTGGCGGAACAATCCTTTCAATTCCTCCTTCAATTCCCCGAAGAACTGTGAGTTGTTTGCAGCTCCATCAAAGTCGATAACCGTGTAAACAATCACATAATCGTGATAAACTTCACCATGATCTCGCCAAGAACCTCGCAACGGGAAATCTCGCATGATGTGTGTCACGCCACCAAATCTATCAAACAGTCGTTGATGAACATCGTTGTATTTTTCTTCTTCAATCCATGTTCCGTCATTATACTGTAGGGGCAGATAGATCTCGTACTGAATTACGGTCTGACTCATCAAGCACCTCAAAAGGTAGCTGTTTGTCCTGCAACAATTCGATTTGACGCCCCGAAACGATATAAACGTGATCTTTAGAAATCCGCGTCGTTCCACCTTCCTGAATCAATAATCGCCACGCTTCCCCCCAATCTGCTTCGGGCAGTTTTATAACTGGCATTTTGTTGACCCCCATTCCGTTGTCGTTTCTACTTATCTATCCGATACTTCTCCAACGCATCTAGATCCAATTCACACCCCAAACCGGGCGATTGCGGTACAGGCGTATAGCCCTTCTCAAAGGTGAACCCTTCCGTAATCAGATCATCTATGCGGGTCCAGCTCCCAACAAAATCGCTGGCGAGGACACAATTTGGCGCAACAGCGGCAGCGTGGAGATAAGACCGCTCCATAATCCCAAGATCATTTCCTGATCCGTGCCACACAGGGATACCTGCTGCCTGTGCAATCGCAGCCGCTTTGACAAAGTTGACCATCGAGCCGCCGAGGTTGAGATAGTCCACCGCGTCCGCACGAATCGCTTTAATCACGTCCGACGCACCACCGAGGTGAAGTGCCAACGGAAACGGTAACTCTCCGCGCATATATCGATACTGCGCTAACACGTCGTCCCGCAAGCCCTTCTTTGGGATGGGATCTTCAAACACTTCGACGTTCTCAAGTTCCTTGATCTGATCGGCAAGTTCAAGCGTTTGTTCGACGGTATAAAAACGCTCATTCGGATCAACTGTCATTTTGAACTCTGATCCGCCAACTTCCCAGACCGCTCGTATCCGTTCCGCCATCGGCTCTTGGATTCGGCATTTTGTTTTCAGTCCAGTGAACCCTCGCTCAATGGCAATTTCTGTACTGCGTCCCGTATGTTCCGGCGTTTGGTGCCCGATCCAAAAATCCGCTCGCACTTTGTCTCGACAGGCGCCACCCAGAAGCGCATGAGCAGGTACTTCCAGCCGTTTGCCAACGAGATCGAAGACCGCCATTTCAAACGCCTCGTATCCGGTGGGATAGGGACCGACATCGATCTCCCAATCTTCTGGCGATTCAGGATTTGGCTTGAGTGGATCTGTGCGAAAGACGTTCTGCAAACACATCTGCATCACGTCTCTGCCCTTCAACTGTTCAGCCGCTTGAGCCACCGCTTGTGTCGATTGTCCTCTACCAGTTTCACCAATTCCGGTGATACCTTCATCGGTATGCATCCGAATCATCTGCTTGGGCACCCTTGCCCAATCAGGATAACCACCGTATTCCTCGCTATGCACCGCTTCGGGAAAAACTGGAACGACTACTGTCCAAACATCAATCTGTGTAATTTTCATTTAAGTCTCCTCTCTACCAATTCTGCCGCCCAACGTAAAGACCTCGATCTTCCAACGGCAGCGATACCTTCGTACCATCATGCCGTTGCGATTCGACGAAACCGAGAATCATTTCTTGACTGCGACAAGCGATCTGAATATTGCCCGTCGTTTCATGTCCTTCCTCAATCGCAGCAACAATGTCGTCAATTGCCCCAACAGTTCCACTCTTACGCGGCGGTTCAGGGAACGGCACCTCTTCGAGGATATTCCACTCGCCCTGAATCTTGCGCCATTGACACGCCACACTATCGTTGAAGGTGCGCAGCTTGCCCTTTGAACCACTGACCTCAAATTCAAAGCCTCCACTCGCTAGCAGATAGCCGCGGACACCGTTCTTGAAGGTCACATATCCCATCGGAATCCCCGGATCGTCGTCCACACGATTCCCGACAAAATCTGCTAAATCTACGTTCACGTCGCCCTGCACATACTCGATTTCAGAATCGCTTGCCAGATAGAGCAGCATATCAGAGGTATGTGTGTGTCCCCACTGCGCTGCGCCGACGCCGACATGCCCAATCACCGCTTGAATCTCACCCAACTCCCCCTGATCTATCAGTTCCCGCATTTTCTGAAAGAGTGGCATATAACGACGTTGCGTACCGTAATTGAATTTGACACCGTGCCTTTCGCACGCTGCTAACATTGCGTCCGCCTCTTCCATTGAGCAGCAAAGCGGCTTTTCGCAGTAGATGCCCTTGACCCCATTTTCTGCCGCAAAGACCGTGATTTCGGCATGTGTCGCGGGACGAGTAGCGATACTCACTATCTCCGGCTTTTCTTTCCGAATCATCTCACGATAGTCGGTATAGCCTTCAGGGACATTGTACCGCTCTCGAATCGCTTCCATCTTCTCCGGGAGGACATCCGAAACAGCAATTAGATCCGTATGTTCTGAAGCAATATATCCGGCGGCATGAGAGTATGGGATCCATCGAAAACTTTGTGGGTGATCTCGAACCTCGTCATCGATTGTTGCGCCCATCCGACCACAACCGATGAGGCAGGCACTGTATCGTTTCGCCATGTTTGGGCTCCTTAATCGATCCTGAATATCTCTATGGAACAATCGAGCAAATTTCCATTGAATTAGCGCCCTATTCTATTACGCATGTAGGCTCAGTGTCAAGTAGAAATCTGCAAATGTACTTGATGTTTTGGCTTGTTCTGGTATAATGTATAATAGATTATATCCACCCCCAGAAGGAAGACTTTCCAATGCAAACATCTACTAAACCGAATCGACCTCGCGCCCGTGAAATTGGCATCCAGATTGGGGTTTTACCAACCGGTGAACTAAACGGGATGACCGATGTTCCCGGCGTCAAAGTAGGGCACGTCACCCGCATAGTGGGGGAAGGACCTCTCTCCCCCGGTAACGGTCCAATCCGCACAGGCGTGACGGCCATCTTGCCGCACGATGGCAACATTTTTCGTGAGAAAGTGACGGCAACAGCGCATATCATCAATGCCTTTGGCAAATCAATCGGTTTGCCACAGCTGCTCGAACTGGGAAATATTGAGACCCCGATTCTCCTAACAGGTACACTCAACGTTTGGACTGCTGCTGATGCGCTTGTCGACTATGTCTCAGCACAGAACCCAGGTGTCTATTCGTTTAATCCAATTGTTGGTGAATGTAACGACAGTTTTCTCAACGATATTCTAGGGCGTCATGTCCAACAGGAGCATGTGTTTGAGGCGTTGGAGACTGCGTCTCATACAAATGTCGAGGAAGGCGTTGTTGGTGCCGGCGTAGGTATGAGCGGCTTTGGCTGGAAAGCTGGGATTGGAACTGCTTCGCGTGTAGTTCAAGTGGACGGAACTGCCTATACAACTGGTGTTTTGGTCCTGACCAACACCGGCGGGGCGTCCGATTTGAGGATAGACGGCTTTCCGGTTGGGGAACATTTGACACCAGAGGATATATCAGAAGAACGACCTGGATCAATCATGATTATCGTTGCAACAGACGCGCCGGTTTCCCACAGACAACTCACTCGCGTCGCCAGGCGGGCGACGTTTGGGCTTGCACGCACCGGGGCAATTGCCTCGCACGGTAGCGGTGATTTCGTCATCGCTTTTTCGACAACCAACCGTATTGGGTCTACTCCACCTGAATCGCCTCCAATCTTTCACGATGAAGGCACCCTAAGCCTTCTCTTTCGCGCTGTAATCGAAGCAACCGAAGAATCAATAATCAATTCGCTGCTCAAGGCGCACACGGTTGTCGGTCGCGACGGTAATACTAGACGCGGCATTCCAATCCACCGTATCCTTGAAATCTTGGAACTCCAACCGCCTGAAACATCTTCTTGGGATGAATAATACCTCGGTAGAACAGAGGGTGCCCCGAGTCTTTAATCTCGTTTCTCATCTGCATATTCGCATATTTCTAAACCGCCAATTTTCCACGTGACATCGGTGTCGATTTTTGCTAAAATAAGCCAAATTCTTACCCTGTTGGATGTCCAAGAGCCGGGATAGAATCTAGATATTAAAGTCAAAACATAAATAGGAGCGAATATGGAACAATCCAACACAAATGTCAACGATTCTCCAGAGGAAAAAGTCGATGGAGGCTGTCTGCCCGATTGGGAAGTCGCCGACCTACCCGCTCCGCCACCCTACCGCTTCAGTCGTGCATTTCGGACTGTTTTGGGACCGGGAATTATTGCATTAGGCGGATCAATCGGTAGCGGCGAATGGTTGCTCGGCCCGGCAATCACCGCACAATACGGCGGACGGCTCCTTTGGATCGCAACAATTGCCATCCTACTCCAATCTTTCATCAACACAGAATCAATACGCTACACGATTTATACAGGGGAACCGATGTTCAGCGGTTATATGCGTTGCAAACCGGGCTCGCGGTTCTGGGCGTTTTTTTATTCGGGTATAGACTTCTTCGGAATTTGGCCCGGCTGGGCAGCGACCGCTGCCACAGCTATCGCAGCAGCATGGTTGGGATATATGCCGGGGGAAGCCGACCAAGGTACGGTACGATTCTTTGCGTATCTAGCGTTCTTCTTATGTCTCGGAATCGTCCTGTTTGGCAAAAAAATCTACAACGCCCTCGAAAAAGTCCAACTAGCAATGGTCATCTGGATCATCGGCTACCTGCTCCTGATCGATCTGTTCATGGTGCCCCCCAAGGTGTGGTGGACCGTGATCAAAGGATTCTTTAGCTTTGGTGCGTTACCATCAGCGGAGAGTGGTAATGTTGATTGGCTGTTACTCGGTGCGTTTGCTGCCTATGCAGGAAGCGGCGGATTGGGCAATGTCGGTATCAGCAACTACGTCCGTGACAAGGGATGGGGTATGAGCAGCCTCGTCGGCGCGATTCCCTCTCTGATTGGTGGACAGCAGGTAACGCTGACACATATCGGCAAAGTCTTTCGGATAACCCCTGAAAATTTGGAACGCTTTCGCGAATGGTGGAAATACAACCGCTTCGAGCAGTATTACATCTGGGTCATCGGCTGTTTCTTCGGTCTGGCACTGCCCGCCATGTTGACAATTGAATTCGTTCCCGCAGGACAGGAGATTGATCAATGGTCGGCGGCAGCGTTTCAGGCAGACGGACTTGCCGCAAAAGGTGGACAGATCTTTTGGTATCTCACACTGCTGTGTGGGTTCTGGGTGCTTTTCTCAACTCAGTTGGGCAGTGTGGACGGAGTTCCACGTCGCTACACAGATATCATTTGGACCGGATTTGCAAGTGCACGGAAAATGGAAGAGCATAATGCGAAATGGATCTATTATCCAATCCTTGTCATCTATATCCTCTGGGGCGTTATCGCACTCTATCTGGCAAAGCCGTTTTTTATGATCTTGGTTTCCGCGACAATCGGTGGGTACTTGCTTGTGATCACTGCGCTGCACACGCTCTACGTGAATCGAAAATTCCTGCCGAAAGAGATTCAACCCTCTATTTGGCGGCAGATTGGACTCATCGCGTGTGCAGGATTCTACTCAATCTTCGGAACATTAACAATCATTCGGAATGTAATTCCTAAGCTGATTTCGCTTATATAGGGATAGGAGAAAACGAAGTGGATTTAAACCTTAAAGATAAAGTTGTCATCGTCACCGGTGCCAGTCGAGGCATCGGGAGAGCAATCACGCTCGGTTTCGCAGCGGAAGGTGCAAAACTGAGTATCTGTGGCAGAACTCAGGAGACACTCGACGCAGCTGCCAATGAGGTCCAGGCACTTGGAGCGGAGGTATTTTCCAAACTTGCCGATGTCACAGATGGTGAGGATGCCGATGCGTTTGTAGAGGCGACACTGGCGCAATATGGAAGGGCTGATGTGCTGATTAACAATGTTGGTGGGAGCAAATGGACACCGACCTCTGAGATTTCTGATGAGGAATGGCACGAAATCATCGACCTGAACCTTGTTTCCGCCGCCCGCATGAGTCGAGGGGTCATCCCAACGATGCAGGCACAAGGAAGCGGCGTTATCATCACTATCTCGTCAATTTACGGACGGGAGGGTGGCGGTCATATCACTTATAATGCAGCAAAAGCGGCAGAGATTAGCATGTCGAAGTCCCTCGCGGGTGAACTTGCCAAGGATAACATCCGCGTCAACAGCGTTGCCCCCGGTTCGATTCTATTTCCCGGTGGCGGCTGGGAGCGACGGCAGCAGGCGGATCCAGAAGGAATCGCTGCATTCGTCGAAAGCGATATGCCGTTGGGTCGGTTTGGAAAACCTGAAGAGGTAGCGGACGTGGTAGTGTTCCTCGCTTCTGAACGCGCAAGTCTCGTCACCGGTGCGTGTCTCAACGTTGATGGTTGTCAATCAAAGTCGAATATTTAGCAGAAGCATATTCAGTCAACAGACTCCATGCAAATATGCGTGACCGAACTTCAATGGAAGTTACTCTTTACCTCTCCCCAAGTGGTTGTGAGTTTCTTCCGGGGCTGCACTGAAAGAGCCTCATATTGAGCCTCAAAGTTATCAAAGTGGACACGGCTCCCCCTCCCTGACAACAGATAAATTTTCCCTGCCGTATAGGTGTCGTCAAGAAAATCTAGCATTTCTTCGTCATCAATAAAAAATTGAAACTGATTTCCCATGGCAATGACCTTCAAACGATACCACTTGTGCAGCTTGAAATCAAACTCCCGAAATGTGTGTAACTTGCCCTTAACAAAGGTATTCCACACGTTTTTTCCTCTAACAACCTTCATAAGTTGAATGATCGCTCCAAGTCCTTTTCTTATATCTTGAATATGTGCACTACCACCAGTATCTATATTACCTAGAGAAAACCTGTAAGACCGCTGATACAGAAGTGCCCGCGCCTTCTTGTTCGCCTCGCCCTCTGCCAACTGCTCAATGAACGGCTCAAGGAGTGGATCCGTATGAGCGCGCAGCCCAATGGTTGCACCACCGCCAATACCTAGCTTGCGGATTTTTAGAGATACCGACACCTCGTAGTCGCTTGCGATTATACCATCAACGACAACGGTAACCTCCGCTTCACTATCTGCTTTAGGAGAACCAAGAACCAATTCACCGTTTTGAATACCGCCATCTTCATCACCCTCTACAAACGCCCAGCCCTTTAAATCGCCATCGTTAAAATCATCACGAAATATCTCTGCCCGTACTGATGATACCAACAACATAAGTATCAACATAACCATCATCTGTTTCATGAGATAGCCCCTTCCTTCTCCACTGCAAGTCAATATATTATTGCACAACAGAAGCCGAGTTTTTTCTTCAAAACTCGGCTTCTTTCCTTACTTTGCACTTTCTTTTTGGATGAGCCAATTAAGAGTAAATCCTAGTGAACATCCACTTGCTGACCTCGGCAGAGGTTAAATCTCCCAATCCTTTGGAGAGGGAACCCTACCTCTACCATCGCAAGGCAACGCTACCCGACTATCGCCCCATGTTCCTATCTGTCTTCGGGGGCAGCGCGTCGGTATCGTTTTCAAGGGGACGACGCTGTCGGTGCTGTATCTCTTGTCGCACGGACGGATCAACAGGCGGCTCCTCGATAGTTTCTTCCATCCGCCGCTGCGGTTTAGGGTTGAGCGGTGTTTGCCCATTTCGTTGCGGCGTTTCCTCAACAGCGGAATCTCTCAGTAGTCTCGCCAGTTCCGCCCAATCTTCATCTGAAAATTCGCTCAACAGTTTCTCAACTTCCGCCCAATCTTCATCTGGAAATTGAGCGGTGCTCTCAGACATTTCAGAGAGGGTGGCAGTGGATTCAACCGACGGATCGGACGGAGTTAATACAGAATGAGTGGGATCGCGCAGCTCCATCTCTATCCTTATGCTTGTTTTGATCCCATCATGCTCACCCATGAACATGAGCTCATCCTTATTTTTGATTACCTGGGTAATTATATCCTCACCACTATCACCACGGTGTTCCAGTGTTTCTATTACCGCTTGAACAGCCTTTTGAACAACCTCTTCTACCTCTTCTACCTTCATCTCAAGTGTTTCTTCCGACAGTCTATCTTCCAAGAGATTCCGCACAGCCTCCCGTATATCTGCAATCTCAACGGTCTTCGCAGGCTTCACACCACGGTCATCTGTCGCAATTTCAAAGTGATTCGCTTCACCTGCCGTAGGGATAGATGCGCCATTCATTGAGGAATTATTATCCGACGTTGTATCTGTCTGATCTACAACCTTTGTTGATGAATTCTCTGTAACAGCGTTCGCTACCGAAACGGCTTGTTCGTTGACCTCAACAGAGTTTGATTCAAATGCCTGGTGATACACCACACCACCCCCACCGATACCGATAACCGCTGCAACCCCGACCGTTGCAAGTTTCGCTTTCACTGATAATTTCACGGCTTCTATACCTCCTAAAATAAATGTTCGACCCGGCAACACCGCCACACAACCCAACAGTTTTTCGATTCGGCAGCGAATCTCCCGCTTTGCACGCTTGAGGCGGTTGGCAATCGCTGCATACGACAAACCCGACTCGACCTGCAGCTGGTCGTAACTTGCCCCTTCAATGTAACGGGCTTCCATCAGTCTGCGATCAGTTTCCCGTAGGGCACTGATTGCCTGTCGCACAACGGTTTCGATTTCAGCCTTCAACGCAATATCTTCAGGGGAGGGAGCAACTTCGGCAAAATCTGTGTCGTTAGTTGCCTCAAAGCGGGTCGTCAAACCACTTCGCCGCCGGAGCCAATCCTTGCAGGTGTTGTGTGCAATCTGTAGAAGCCACGGTCGAAAGCGATCCAACTCCCGCAAGGTTGCCAACCGCTCGTATGCTCGAATAAATACCCGTTGTGTGAGATCTTCGGCATCCGCCGGATCTTTGATATACGAAAGGACCAACGCATAGATTGTTGTTCGGTGTAGCTTGACCAACCGATCAAATGCTAATGTCTCGCCATTTAGCGTCTGTCGGACAAGGTCAATTTCATTGGAACATTCAATCCTCATGATGAGCACCTGCCGTTTTAAGATTCAATAATAGCGTAAGACGACGTGGTGGGGATTTTTTATCATTAAAATTGCTGGTATTGAGGTGGGACGGATGATACAATTGTTTCTTACACACTCAATTTCGGTGAAGCCCACCGTCTTCGTGGGTCAGGGGTATGCAGCATTCACCTCGTTGGAATCGCATCGTATAACAGCGCATTGAACCCAACGAAAAATGTATCTCCGACCTGTAGCGTGGGTGCGCGTAGGTTGCCGCTTCGTCCCATAATCGCCTTGAGGATGGTACCTTGTAGATCAACACTTGGGTCAAAAACATCGACCTTTTTGCCCTTAGCAACATGAATGGATTGGGCAGCTTTGATACGCTCCCAAACCTCGGTTGGATCTAATTTCTCCTTGCGGGCATCGGTTCGACTGTCTACCTGAATGCTGTTTGCGTCAAGAAACTCTTGCGCTTTTCGACAAGACGTTCAGCTATTCCTAAAAAACATCCAATTTGCTTTCATCAATTTTCTCCATTTTTTGTGATTTGTGTGAGCCAGGGGGAAGGTTTACACACTGCCCCAGGACTTACACGCACTTCATATTGTAGTTGCCCGTTTCTTAATCCCGACAAGTCGGGGATTCATCGGGCGTATCGGGGCATCGACAGAATCCACACCCATCGTAGGCGGGGTATCTTGCCCCGCATTGGGGATAAAGCATTGAACTGCAAACTCAGCATTCAACTGCGTAAGTCTTATCCTAGTGGTTTGATACGTAACAGATTTTTCCGCCAACAACCGTCAATAGATTCTCAGAAGAACCATCAAGAATCTGTTCAATAGCAGGACGACCATCGTTTGGAATTCGCACCGCGATGATATCTGCCTGCCAGTCTTTCTCCAACCGTCCAACCTGCGCTAAACCAAGTGCATCTGCACCGTTACAGGTTACCATGTCGAATAACGTTTCAGGGCGGATACGTGGTTGGGTGCGTGCGAGGAACTTCAACTCATCGAGTAGACTCAGCGACCAATTGCTCGCCAGACTGTCGGTCCCGATAGCAACATTGATTCCGCTTTCAATCAGTTGTAGGATAGGGTGTTCGGTATGATAAAAGTAATGGTGACTCCGCGGGCAGAACACCACAGATGCACCACTCTCAGCAAGGGTTGTCACATCAGCATCAATTAGGTAATTGCAGTGAGCCAAGAGCGAGCTCTCTCGCAAGATACCCAATGTTGCCATATACTCCATAGGTGTCAGTTGCAGGGGCACCCACTCGGCTGTTGAAATGCCAAACGCTTCCAGATAGTCTAAGAACGCACCCGTACCGCTGGAGAGAAACTCAAGCTCTTCCTTAGTTTCTGCTATATGGGTACAAACCGACAAGCCAGATGCAACACATTGACGATAAATATCAGCCGATGTAGAATAAGGGGCGTGTGGAGACAACGCAGGCATCAACAGCGAATCGGAAATAGGGAGAGAGTCCAGATACGTCGCAAGTCGAGTGAGTCCCATGGCGGCGTGCTCGCCGGAAAAACCGAGCACCTCAAAGAAAACCACCTTCCGAATCGGAGTATCCCGTAGAATCTGTATGGATCCCCCGGTTCCGTCGATATCTCCCACTGTTGTCACACCACCGGCTAAACTCTGCTGCACCCCTTCACGAACAGATGGTCCTACTGTTGAAGGGGTTCGTTTTGCAATAATTTGGAATATCCAATCGGTAAATTTAGGGACCCGCTGGATTGAATCAGCACTGTTTGTCAAATCAAGGTGGGTATGTGCATTCACCAAGCCGGGGGTGAGCACCGCTTCACCGAGGTCGTGTATCGGGGGTGTGCTACTGCTCCGAACTGTCGGATAAAGTCCAATATCGACAATCTTTGACCCTTGAATGGCAACCGCACCATTCTCAATGACCGTGCGGCTGTCTGGCATTACATATTTGGCGCGTAAAATCATACAGGAACCTATACGTGCAGCTTAAAACCAATCCTCTGTCAACAAACAAGGAACTTCTATGACTTCCAAAATCACCGGATATGCAACCTCACAAGCGACACAAGCCTTCGCAGATCGGATGAACGCACAAAACCCCTCCTTCGAGGCGAATGCGTATCGCCGACTCACCGGCACAGATCTGATAACGTCCAAGATCGGTTACGGCACGTACCGTGTGCACGACCAAAACGAGACGCACGTTGAAACGCTCGAAACCGCAATCGAAGCGGGGTGTAACCTAATTGATACGTCCAGCAACTACACCGATGGCGGCAGCGAAACCCTGATCGGTAATGTCCTGCAAAAGATGATTTCCGCCAATAAAATTAAACGGGAAGAAATCATCCTTGTCTCTAAAGTTGGCTACATGCAGGGGCAAAACCTCGAACAGGCACAACAACGGGAAGCGTCGGGCAATCCGTGGGAGGATGTAGTCAAATATATGGAGGGCTGCTGGCACTGCATCCATCCTGATTTTTTGACTGACCAGTGGACGCGTAGCACAGATCGGCTGGGATTGGAGACTATTGATGTTTATCTACTACACAACCCAGAATATTTCCTATCCGACGCCAAAAACCGATCTTCTCTATCTAGCTGGGACACAACTCAAGATAAATTCTATGACCGCGTCTACCGCGCATTTGTACAGATGGAACAGTTCGTAGCTGATGGAAAGATTCGCTACTACGGTATTTCGTCAAATACCTTCCCTTCAGCACAAACCGACTTCGAGTATGTCTCCCTTAATCGCGTTCATGAAGCAGCTACCAAAGCAGCAGAAACCGTGTATGGAGACCATGCCGTGAGCCATTTCAAGGTCATTCAACTTCCGTACAATCTGGTTGAACCCGAGGCATTAACCGAATCGAATAACGAAATCAACGGCCAACGCATCGCAGTCCTTGAAGCCGCGAAATCGCTTGGACTTGGCGTTCTCGTGAATCGCCCTCTGAACGCTTTCAAGGATAATCGGATGACCCGCCTAGCGCAGTATGACCATCGTCCAAACGCCGATTATCCCCAAATGATGACCCTAGCAGAAGGCGCATTAACCCAAATCGAAACAAGGCTGGAGAGCACACTGAAAGGTTGGGGGATTTTCGATTCGGTACAAAATCAAGTAAATGTCCATCTCTTTTATGACGTCGCCCAACAACTCGGCGGATTTATGCCGCGTGTCCAAGATCGCAATCACTGGGAACAAATTTTACAGCAGCACCTAATTCCACAGATTAATGCCTACCTGCGCCAAACCGGAATCGCCTGTATGAATCAACACCAAACAGAATGGGAAGACTTGCTCGCTCAATATGTACAGGCGCTCAACACCCTGTTCGTAATCATTACGGAAATCTTTAACCGTGTGGAGGCGGAAAAAGTTGAACCGATTTCTGAGGCTTTGAACCAACACCTCTCCGATGAGCAGGGGACGTTAAGCCTCTCCCAGCGAGCCTTGAACTTCGTGACTTCATCGCCAGGGGTGTCCGTTGTCCTGAATGGGATGAAACGCGAAGAATATGTTGAGGATGCAATGGGGATTATGGAAGTGCCTAATTTCCCACAGCCGCTTGCACTTATCGAAAGTGTAGCGCGTGTGCATTAATAATCCCACCGAGCAAGTTCCATCCAGGCGGTAAGTTCGCGCTGCGTCGGTGTGAGGCGTTCTCGAATCTCTGGCGGAAAATAGAAGTGGTGGCAATTTCCACGCTCACGAGTCATGACGTTGTAATGTGCATGGACGTAGTTGTAGTAGAGGTTCGATCGAACGGGCTGGGTGGTTTTAGGCAAGCCATCGTGGATGACGGTTTCGGAAAACATCAGGACATCGCCCGCCTTCCCGGTGACTGCGATAGCACCGGGCATCTCTAAGCCTTTGTAATCCCGCCAAGTCAGGTCGAAATTACTTTTGTGAGAGCCGGGTAACGCGACGATGCACCCATCCTCTGCGCCATTCTCTGTGAGAAAAAACACAACGTTGAACATACGGCTTCGGATCACACCGTTGCTATACGAATAGTCTGTGGTAGGAACACCGCGATGCCAACCGCCCTGCTCTGCACCACAAAACTTGGAGATAGACCAAGTATTAATAAGCTGCGGTTCACCCACGAATTCATGCAGATAGGGTAGGATACGTGGGTGGTCAATGAGTCGATCGAAGATACTATGCAGCCGCGGCAGACCGTTAAGCCGAATCTGATGGATTCGTCCGGTTTCGCGGGTGGGTCGACCAGGTCCGACGGTTTCCATCCATTTGTCCTCGTAGGTCTGACTTTCAAGTTTGCTCAAGGTTTCCAAGTACTCTGCACATTCTTCAGAAGAGAGGACATTTCGGAGGATCAGAAAGCCGTTGAGGTCAAAGAGAAAGCGTTCCTCGATTCTAACCGACGTGTTTTGGCACTCTGACATTTTTCTGCCTTTGAGCGTAGTGTAATTGATTATGCTTCTATGGAAACCGTGAATCCACGATGTTGTGCCCCATTAGATGATTTCTGCGAGTATCTCTGCCTTGACCCATTCGGCCAGGGCTACTGCTTGCTCCGCACGTTTTTGCGAAACTACCTCAAACTCTTCAGGATAGCGCATATCCACCCCGTATGGCGTTAATACATCGGCACTCTCCAATCGTTCGGCCAAAGTGGCATTTTGACGCGCTACTAACTGCCGCAATCGTCTAATATCGTGGGTTTTGGGAAATTCAATCTGATAGCGCACCAAAAATGCTTTGATATATTTCTCAACAGCTTGCTGGGCGTGGAATCCACTGACGAAATAGTCGTCTAGTTCGCCTGCACAAAGGAGTTTCGCCGCCTGAAGATCCAAGTTAGCTTTTTTCAACCACTGTTGTACAAAATCCGTTACTACCTGCTCAGGATGCCTCATGCAAAACCACTCCGTATTTGTGCGCCGGAAAGGCCAAGCCTCCAATAACCTCTTTGGTTTCCTCGAACTCCGTCTCCCCCATAACCCACACATCCACCTCGTATGGTACATCCGTTAAATACGCTCGCAGTCGCTGCCTTTCGTTCCCCTTAACCACCGGATCGGCTGCTACCACTAACAGATCGAAATCGCTGTCGGGGCGTTCTCGCCCCTGCGCCCGTGAGCCATACAGGATGATCTGGCGTATCGGCTGATCCGTTCCAGCGAGAATCTGGTCCTTCAAGAGCAATGCGGCTTGGCGTTCTTGTTCAGCGGTCATAGTTTTTTCCTTAGCAGACGGATTTACTGAAGGGCGTAAGTCCTATTTGGTTTAAGTGCCCCTACCTTAATACTCGCAACCTCCGCCTTCCCAATTTTGGCGTAAGGGGATTTGCTGAACACCTGAATTTCTTCCAATCCTGCCCGCCGGATTGAATCCAGATATTGGTCTTCGGGCAGCGCCCCGGAAATACAATTCGCCCAGTTGCTAATCGTTGATCTCAACCAGTTTGGCAGATGGTTCGCAACGATGTCCGACACCAACAACCTCCCGCCCGGTTTAAGGACGCGGTGCGCTTCCCGAAAAACTGGATCTTTGTCCGGTGCGAGGTTAATCACGCAGTTAGAGATAATCCAATCAACGCTTTCATCTTCAACCGGCATTGATTCAATCTCGCCCAACCGGAACTCAACATTTTTTGCACCCGCATCCTCTGCATTCTTTCGTGCTTTTTCGATCATCTCCGGTGTCATGTCAATGCCAATCACCCTCCCACTTTCACCGACGAGTTGTGCCGCGAGTAGCACATCAATGCCTGTCCCTGAGCCGAGATCCAGCACAACATCGTCCTCACAAATGTCAGCGTACATCAGCGGATTGCCACAACCGAAGGAATTTTCAACGGCATCGGCAGGGATACTGCAAAGCTGTGTATCGGTATATCCGTTCCGGTTTGTGGATTCCCCTGTGAGGGAGGCTTCAATATCAATTTCCATATCGCAGCAGTTAGAAGGTGAACAACAAGATTCGTCGCTTTTTACCAAATCCGCATAATGTTCACGGACCGCTGTTTTAATCTGCTCTGCATTGTGGGTTGCCATATTATGTCCCTTTATACTGAATTAGTGGACGCTTCACGGTCATGATGGTCAATGCGGAGAATTCACGCAAAAATCCAGCAGATCAATCAGCAAAGAACGCATTTCACTCCGTTGAACAATCCGGTCAATCATCCCGTGTTCCAACAAAAATTCCGCCTTTTGGAAATTGTCAGGAAGCTGCTGGTTGATACTTGCAGTAGCGAGAGGACCGGCGAAGCCAATCCGGGCGCCCGGTTCCGCAAGAATGATATGCGCCAACGAGGCGTAACTCGCGGTGGATCCGCCAAAGGTTGGGTCCGCCATCACAGAAATATAAGGGAGCCCCGCTTCTGCGTGTTTCACACAAACCGCTGAAGTTTTCGCCATCTGCATCAGCGACAGCGTGCCTTCTTGCATTCGCATCCCGCCGCTCCGTGAAACGATGATTAAGGGCAATCTGTTCTGCGTGGCGTATTCAATATTACGAGTGACCTTTTCTCCTACAACTGCTCCCATCGTACCGCCTCTAACCCCGAAATCGCTGATTGTAATTGCAACGGGCTGTCCACCGATTTTTGCTTCGCCGGTAAGAATCTCCGACTTGAGTCCTGTTTTTGCGTAATCCCGTGCAAGCTGCTCTTCGTAGTCTGGAAACTCTAAAGGATTAGTCGAATACAGACCTGCGTCATGTTCATCAAAACTATCCCCATCAACCAGCAGTTCAAGCCGCTCATAGGCGGTCATTGGGTAGTGATAGCCACATTCCGGACAAACCTTATGTGTATCTAAAAATGCTTTCTCAGAAATCTCTGCGCTGCAACTTTGACAGGTTATTGCCGCTGAAGTCGCCATGTCTGTTCGCTCCATCTTTGTGTGAGGAATGGTTTTATGGAGTTGCTGATTTGTATGCACATGATACCCTTGGAGGTCGTGTTTGTCAAGCCCAAACACAGAATTCAATTTATGTAAACTGCAGCTGCTATCACACAATGTCTTACTCAAAACAGAAAGAAATTCATCCTTGAAGAACACAGGCATTTGTGATATTATTTTGCGGTTTTGCTTTGAAATACGAGAAGAACCGGATTGCGTTGTTGCAGAATTACAACAATCGGGTATCAAAAACAACTCAACTGAACTGGAATAACAGCGTCTAAAGTTTTTCGAATTCCCTATATGTTCAAAGGTGGATCAAAAACTCCGATGATAGTGAAACGCTGTGATAGCACGATTATTTTGCGGATATGCCTGATTCTTTCCATATTGACCGACTTTTATCCTTCTACAACTGGCACAAAGTTTGCCATAGACTCTTGACATAACGGTTTTTGATTTCAGAAAACTTCATAATCAGTATCAGCGCTCCGAAAATGCTCTCGTTGAATTGAGCAGCTTTGACAATGACTGATAATTGGAAGGAGAAAGCTCATGTTTACGCAAATACACCGGTTTATCGTCGCATTTCTTTTTGTAATAACCCCATTTTGTTTGATGTTAGGTTGTGGTTCTGATGATGATGATCGTCCCGTTCTGGTGGACACCGAACCACCAGCGACACCAAGAGGCGTGAGGAGCATCACCGGTGACGGTCAAGTGATAGTTGAATGGTTCCCTAATGGCGAAGCCGATCTCGCCGGGTATAATATCTGGCGTGACGATGATGGTGATGAAGAATTTGACCTGCTTGAAGCGGTTTCATCGGATTCCTCTGACGCCGATGTGGATAGGTTGAGCTTTGTAGATGAGGAGGTCATCAACGGGCGTAACTACTCCTATGCTATCTCCGCCGTTGATCATGATGGCAATGAAAGCGAATTGAGCCCAGAACAGGTCTTTGATACGCCACGTCCATCGGGAAAAAACATAACCCTGAATGCCTTTGACCTAATTCCTAACCGAAGTGGATTTGATTTCTCGCAGCCAGCAAGGGGAGCTATTTCTTGGGATTTACCTGCTACCGACATCTATTTTGGGTTTGATCCAGAGTCCAACATTCACTATCTCTATTCGGATAATCTCACAGAAATGCAGGATATGGGTTATCATGAATACTTTGAGGAAGTAGATGTTTCGCCCGTCCGAGGCTTCGTAACTGAATTTATCGAGCTTATTGGGGGGCATGTGTATGCACTATTGACTCCTGACGGAAACTTCGCTAAAATTCACGTCATTGTTGTTTCCGATACGGCGGTCACTTTTGATTGGGCGTACCAAATAGATCCGGGTAACCCACAGCTTGCCCCCGCTGCCCATGAAATTAACGAGCTAAGTAGATAAGGAATCTCAAAAAAATGAAAAAGTGCCTCTTTGCGCTTATTGCCTCTGTCAGTTTTGCAACAGGTTGGAATACTATATTGGCTGAGTCAACTGCCGATGAAACACTTACGGCTCCAGCGGGAACACAAGCGAACGCGAATATCGAAGACTCACCAACCTCCCTGACTTTAGGAGGAAGCGTAATCCCCCGCGATCCGAATCGTCAGACGGATTCGTCAGATTATCCCCTATTCCGACCACACGCGCGAAAGTATTATCCTCAGAAAACCGCTCGAACAGCGATACTTCTGTCGGCAACGTTGCCCGGTTTAGGACAGACCTATTCCGGTCGTCCTGTGAGGGGCTTAACCTTTCTAGCTGCCGGGCTTGGATTAATAGCAATGGGAGGATTCCATTTGGACCGTGCCATAACCTACAATGACCGCTCAAATCGTTTCATGGGAGCGGAAGGAAAAGGCGGATTTGACGATCCTTATAGCGACAACTTTCTGACAGTCAATCAAGGGCATGTCAAGGCACGAGGTCATGCCCAATTTAGCGTACTTTTCCTGGCAAGCGGAATCGGTGTCTACATTTGGAATATTTTTGATGCAGCCAAAACAGTTGACCAGTATAATGAACGAAGATTTCCAGTGCAGGCGCAACAAAGTGTGTATGGAGAACCTTATTTAACAATCAACCGCCGCTTTTAGCGGCTGTATAAAAGTAATCAGGTAACACTCTCGGAGAGGATTCTACCCGATAACCGATAATTTTTGATGTGAAACTATCCATTTGTTGCACATCTTAGATCTCAAATGAATCTCCCGAAAGCTTCATTCAGTAAGGAAATCTGCACTGTGCGAATTATTCAAATTTTGTGTGTTAGTTGTTTCATCTTTCTGACCTTTTCTCTAGCTATTTCAGCAACCTATTCGTTGATTGATACTAAAAATCTAGATCAGGACCCTATTCAAATTGGCGAGGTACTGACCTACAGCGTCAAAATTAAAGGATTGCCTGCTGGAACACAGGTTACACAGGTTGTTGAAAAAACAATGCTGGCGGATCAACCGGTCTACCGTTTCAGATCGGAAAGACAGACCGGGAGCTTGCTTGGAAAATTGTACCATTTCCACGACCAAACAGAAAGTTACGTGACAACCGATCAGCTCTATCCACTGAAATATGTTAAAGATTTAGAAGAGCAGAAGAAGCACTGGCATGTTGAAGCTGATTTCAACCATGCCAAAGGGACAGCGCGATACACCAAGAACAAGGAGAACAAGACTTTACACATCCCGATCGGTATACAGGATGATCTGTCGATGGTGTATTTCCTACGTTCAAAGGAATTACAGGTGGGTCATACCTACGGATTTCCCGTGCTCGTCAAGGATAAGTGCGAACATGTGACCCTTGAAATCCGTCGTCGGGAAGTGATCAAAACTAAGGCATTGGGACGTGTAGAAACATTGGTGCTACGCACCTCGCACGGCTATCTGATGTGGCTCACGAACGATGAACGCCGTATTCCCGTCAGAATCGAAGCCGAAACCTCGCGTATCGGCAAGATAGTCGGCGAATTGGAGAAAGTTGATTTTCTGGATTAGAGAAGGAACGTGATAGATTTTCTGCAGCAGTCAAACACCTATCAATCGCTTGTTGAAACCCTGACCGCTCAGTTTTCAGGGTCGGAGTGTGCCCAAACCTCGTTAAATCAGCAAATAGATCGCCCCAAACCTTGGTTGCGCGGTCTGCATGGCGCCTCTACTGCCTATCTGCTCAGTACATTGGCAGCCGATTTCGCCGACGAATCCTTTCTCATTGTCGTGCCCACGCAGCACGAGGCTGAGAAAATCATTCAAGATCTACCCGCCTATCATTTTGAAGAACCCCATCTCTTTCCGCAATGGCAGAATTTCCTTTATGACGGTATTTCTCCAACAAAAAATGTTGTTGCAGAACGGCTAATCTGTTTGTATCAACTGTTGAAGGGAGATCGCACGTTCATTGTTACATCGATCCAAGCATTGATGCATAAGATCCTGCCTCAATCGGTTGTAGAATCTGCCTTTCTGACCCTCCGTATCGGCGATGAGATTGCCCCCGACAAAGTGGTTGAACAACTGTTGCACAACGGTTATCAGCGCGTAGATCTCGTAGAAGTCAAGGGCGAGTTAGCCCGTCGTGGCGACATTCTGGACGTTTACCCGTTGACCACCGATGCACCCATCCGGATTGAGTTCTTCGGCGACGAAATCGACGCTATTCGGTTGTTTGATCCGGCTTCTCAACGCTCTGTTGCCGATGGAATTGATGACGAACCGGAAGTTATAACACTGTGTCCGGTTCGAGAAATTATCCTGTCCCCCAAAACTCTCAATCTGTGGAAAACCCGCGCGGAGACATTAATTCAAAGCAACGAATCGCCTAAGTACCGAAACACAGTCAACGAGATTACGCACCGCCTCGAAACAGAAAGCAATCCGGAGGGACTGGAAGCTCTACTTCCGATGCTATATCAAGAGACCAGTACCCTCATGGATTATCTATCCCCACAGACTATCGTCCTCATGATTGAACCAGCTTGGATGGCACGTGAAGCAACTCAACTTATCGAAAATACGAAGGATCTTTATGCACGAAAACTAGCGTTCGATCAGTTTATGGTGTCACCCGATGAGACGTTTGTACCGTTTGAATGGGTAATATCCGCTTTGCAGACGTATCCCTTCGTTCGCTCGTCGTTGACTCCGCCAGCACTTAATGCAGAGGAACCGGTTGAAGAGCTTCCCTTCGGGATGCGTCCGCTTGGTCTGCCACGCAGCAATTATCGGAGGATTATGGATCAGATCAAAGGATGGATTGACGAGGGCTATTTCGTCAACTTCTTCTGTGATAACCCTAAGAGCGCAGATCGGCTACACAATATCTTGGCAGATCGGGATTTACCTGCAACGCAGACGGCGGTGAATATCGGCAGCATCAGCGAGGGATTTATTAGTGAACCCCTCAAGTTCATCACACTGTCTGAGGATGAGTTGTTTGGACGTGAGCATCGCCGGCATCGCAAGATTTCCTTTAAGGAAGGCACTCCTATCCTGAGTTTAATTGACCTCAAGGAAAAGGATTATGTGGTGCATGTCTCACACGGAATCGGTCGCTACGCAGGTATTCGTCGCCTCGACATTGATGGGAAACCGCAGGACTTCCTCGCGCTAGACTATGCAGACGCAGGTAGGTTGTATGTTCCAACCTATCAAATTGATCTCGTGCAGAAGTATATCGGTGGACAAGACGAGGGAAGGATACGTCTGGACAAACTCGGTGGCACGTCATGGGAACGGGTCAAAGCCAAAGCCAAAGCCTCCATAGAGCAAATGGCAGAGGAATTACTGGAATTGTATGCGATCCGTGAATCCCGAGAGGGTTATGCCTTCCCAACGGATACCCCTTGGCAGAAAGAGTTTGAGGTACTGTTCCCTTATGAAGAAACCCCGGATCAGCAGACAGCAATCGAAGAGGTCAAACAGGATATGGAACGTCTTCGACCCATGGATCGGCTAATCTGCGGAGATGTCGGATACGGAAAGACCGAAGTAGCACTTCGTGCAGCGTTCAAATCAGTGATGGCAGGAAAACAGGTTGCCTTGCTTGCCCCAACTACAATTCTCACACTGCAACACTTTAACACATTTCAGCAGCGTTTTGCTCCTTTTCCCGTTCAGGTCGAAATGCTGAATCGCTTCCGAACGGATAAAGAAGCGAAAAGCGTTGTGCAGGGACTAGCAAATGGTACAGTTGACATCGTTATCGGAACCCACGCCCTGCTCTCAAAAAATATTAAGTTCCGGGAACTCGGTTTGCTCGTAGTTGATGAGGAACATCGCTTCGGAGTGAAGCACAAAGAAAAGATCAAACAGATGAAGCAGACGGTTGACGTATTAACCTTGACAGCGACACCGATTCCGCGTACACTTCATATGTCTCTTGTCGGCATCCGCGACTTCAGCGTAATCAATACGCCCCCGGAAAATCGCCTGCCAATTGAAACTTATGTCATGGAGTATAATCCCGACGTGGTTCGAGATGCGATCTTGCGAGAGATGGAACGGGGCGGACAGACCTTTTTTGTTCACAACCGTGTCCAGAGTATCGCAAGTATTGCTGCCACAATCCAAGATCTCGTACCACACGCTAGAGTTTGTATGGCACATGGGCAAATGCCTGAACGTCAGCTAGAAAAAGTGATGATGGAATTCATCAACCACAAATATGACGTTTTGGTCTGTACCATGATTATTGAGTCTGGCGTGGATATTCCAGCCGTAAACACGATTCTAATCAATCGCGCAGACGCGTTTGGGTTAGCCCAACTTTACCAGTTACGCGGGCGGGTCGGTCGCGATCAGTATCAAGCTTACGGCTACCTATTCTACCCACAAGGATGGGCAATTACGGAAGGTGCTCAAAAACGCCTCCGGGTCATTGAAGAATTTACTGACCTTGGCTCCGGGTTTAAGATTGCCCTTCGCGACCTCGAGATTCGGGGAACTGGCAATATTCTCGGTTCAGAGCAACACGGTCATATCATCGCTGTGGGTTACGATATGTACTGCAAACTCCTTGAGGAAGCGATACAAAAACTCAAGGGTGAGGAGATTGAAGAAACAGTCGAAACCCGGATTAACCTTCCCATCGAAGCCTATCTGCCTGATGAATATGTCCCGGACAGCCAGCAGAAGGTTGCACTTTATAAAAAGATCGCTGCCCTAGAAACGGTAGTAGATCGGAAAGAAATTGAAGAGGAGATGGCAGACCGGTATGGAAAAATCCCCGAACCGGTTGAGATGCTCCTCGAAATCGCCGACTTAAAACAACTCAGTCAACAGCTTGGGGTTGATGGAATCGCCGCAGGCGAAGAAAGCATCAAGGTCACATTTGATGAAGCTAAAACAAGCCTTGACCCCCGTAAACTGATTCGACTGATTGAACAGGATCGGCGAGTCTCGATTACGCCCCCTGCACGTATGATGATCCGTTTGAAAGAATTGGAGGGAAAAGCACTCCTGTTTGAGCTCAAGCGTATCTTGGGGAAATTAATGTGAGCCATGAAACGTGATGCGTATTACATAACGGTGCTTGAGGCATACGTATTTGCATACGCGTCTTTTAACAATATGAATACACCACTAACTGTGAAGACGGTGTCTTTGCAATCCACTTATTAATCAGAAAGGACCAACACACACAATGAAAAGAATATTGATAATTTTCGTCGTGACTGCAGCAATCGGTTTGAGTAGTTGGCAGATTGTCCAGTCGCAAGATGTAGCCGGACCAATGGATGAGAGCCAGATTATTGTGGCTCGGTACGAATGGAATGGGGTACACGAAATTTCGCTTGCAACACTTAATGCGGAAATAGCAGCACTATCAGAATATAAACAGAAAGGCTATCAGTCCAAAGCTGGTAAACTCATATTTCTGGAAGACCTTATCAACCAAAGGCTAATGCTCCTCGCAGCGGCTGAGGCAGGATTTGACAAAGATGAAACGTTCCTCAAAAAAGCGGATGACTATGAGCATCAACTGATGGTTGAACGCTTGACCGAAATTGAGGTTGACGAAAAAATTGTCGTCACCGAGGAAACGCTTCGGCAGTATTACGAAGAAAATAAAGATACGTATGTGGATGAGGAAAAAGTTCGAGCAACCTGCATCACGCTATTCGATAAGGAACTCGCACAGACAACATTGGAGGAAATTCAAGCCGGTAAGGACATCTTTGATGCAGTAAAAGAACTTTCGGAAAAAGGTGTATTGACAGGACCCGGTTCAAATCCGGGCGATCCCGGTGATACAGGCTTTTTTGCTCGAGACGTCTCCGCACGTGCCCAAGCATTTGTAGACGCGGTTTTTGCAATGGAAGTTGGCGAAATGACTGAAGAAGTTTTTGTACAGGACGTCGAAGAGGACATCTATTATATGATCTTCCAAAAGGAAGAACATCGGCCAGAACGTCAACAGACCTTTGAAGAGGTCAAGCCGAGGCTTGAGTATCCCCTAAAGCGTGAGATGAAGCGGAAGCGCATCCTAGAATGGTTGGAAGTGCTTATTGCCGAGGGCAAACTCAAAACATATCCAGAACTGCTCCCTCCGCCTGTGACACCCGAAGAGGAAGAAGATCCGGAAAATGAACAATCGGAGCAGTAGCGGAACACAACATGGACTGGAATCATCACGTTCAGAAATCAGTTGAGAAATGGTTGTAATAGTTGAACAATTGTATATCACCCACAATTTAAGGAGGCATAACTGTGAAATTATTGGGAATTATTGGTTTTATCTTAATCGGTGCCGTTGCTGTGAGCATTTCGTTGAATGGTTGTGGCGGCAAAGCCGGGGCTGAAGGTACTGTGATCGCTGAATTTGAATGGAATGGAAAACACCATATCACGCTTGAGGAGATGCTACAGGAGATAAGTGAACTTCCTACCTATAAACAACCACAGTACCAAGAAGCAGAAGGTGGATATGCGGAATATATGAATCTTATGGCCGAGAGTCGTCTCATACTTTGCCTTGCCAAGGATCGCAAGCTTGATGAGGATCCCGGAGTCATGAAAAAAGTGCAGGACTATTACCATGAACTGCTCGTTGACAGAATCACAGAAATTGAAGTAGACCAGAAACTTAAACCGACCGAGGAAGATTACAAGCTCTATTATGAAGAAAATAAGGCAGATTATGTTGTGCTGGAAAAGGTGCGACTGACCTGCATAACCGTCCAAAATGAAGAACGAGCAAATGAAGTTTTTCAACGAATCAAAGATGGGGAAGATATTGCTGACCTTGCTGCGGAGCTAGCTGAAAACGGGGAATTAATCGGTCCAGGATCAAATAACGAAATCCCCGGTGACACTGACTTTTTCGATAACACAATGTATTCACGACGCGCAAAACCTTTTAGCGATGCAGCGTTTGAGTTCGAAGTCGGTCAAATGAACGAGGAGATTCTCCATATCGAACTAGATGAGGAACACTATTACCTAATCTTCCGTAAGGAGGAAGTCCAGCCGGCACGCCAACAAACGCTTGAAGAAAACAGTGTCCGACGCAATGTGGAAAGACACGTACAGAATCAGAAGCGTGAAGAACTTATGACCGATTGGCTGATCCGACTCCACGAACAGGCAAAGGTCAAGACCTTTTCAGACCGAATCCCTGACGCACCAGAGCCGGAGGAGGAAGCAGAAACCGAATCGACGGATGAGAGTGACACCCCTGTTGAGTCTGAAACAGAACCATAAAACGTTAAGCTCCGAATTGAGGAGGTACACTTCTAAATGAAGATACTGCGTTTATGCACCCTGATTCTATTGATCATCCATTTTGGGTTCAATCCCATTGCTGCGCGAAGGTTTGATCAGATCATCGCTTATGTCAACCAAGACGTGATCACCAAATGGGAACTCGACAGCGTTGTCAAGCAAAAAGCACTCGAACTTCAGCAAGTCTACCGGTTCACTGAGCGCGAAGCGATGCAAAAGGCGGAGCAGGAACGGGATGCACTTCTCGATCAGTTGATTCGCCAAATGCTTCTCGTCGAAACAGCATTAACGCTAAAAATTGAAATCACAGAGGCTGAAGTGGAGCAGTATCTGCAAAACTTCAAAGACCAGTACAAGATCGAGACCGAAGAGGAACTTGCTCAAGCATTAAAAAAGGAAGGTTACACTCTGATGTCTTTCCGTGAACAAGCTAAACGCAACTTAATGGCGGAACGACTTGTAATGCAACGTATCCTCCCTAGACTCCAAGTTCGCGACTCGGACATACAGAAGTTTTTTGAAGAAAATCGCTCGCAATTGCCAACTAAGACAGATACCGTCCACCTTCGACACATCTTCATTGCTTTCAAGCCAAGCGAGGCAGATCGCAAACTAGCCCTTGAGAAATTCGATACAATTCTTCGGGAATTAGAGGCTGGAAAAGATTTTGAAGAACTCGCGCAACGCCACGCTGACGATGAGCATAGAAATGCAGGAGTTGGAGGACTAAACGAACTGCCGATTGCAGAGATGGATAACCTCTCGGCTACCTTCCGCAATACACTTTCAGAGCTCAACGCTGGCGAGATCAGTGAACCGGTTGAAGGCAATGATGGGTTTTATCTTTTCAAAGTTGAGCGTAAAGATGATCTGACCATAGCATTTCGTCATCTCGTTGTCAGTTTGAAACCGAGTGAGCAGGCGATTGAAGATGCTCATGAACGCGCAGATAGCCTGTTGCAGCGGTTAAATCAAGGTGAAGATTTCAACGCGCTTGCCCAACAATACTCCGACGATTCACAGACGAAAGCTAACAGTGGTGATCTCGGGATTCGTGCACTCAGCGAGTTAAACCCTGAAACCCGAAAAATTATCGAAGGACTTTCCATCGGAGTGCATAGCACACCCATCAAAACGACATATGGCGTGCATATTTTCAAGATCGATAGTCGTACTGCCCCTGAATTGACCGATGTTGAAAAGAACCAGATCCGAATGATGCTGCGTCAGCAAAAATTCCAAGAGGAATGGCAGATTTACACAGATCTGCTCAAGGAAAATTCGTTTATAAAAATCAAAGAGGAACTTAAATAGGATTCAGTTGTACCTTCCTATCAAAGGCGCTTAACTGACAGTGAGAATTGAAGCAGAGGGATTCGACTCTCGGACAGGTTTTACTGCTCTCGATTGGTCAATTTTGCACTGTAGCAGAGGAAAGGTAGTATGGAAAGGAGGGAAAAACGGAAATGGCAGAAAATAGTAGACAACAGGGAGGAATCAACTATCCGGTTGTCCAAACCTCCTTGTTTCCAATTCCTTAGCCGCTTTCTGCAGGACGTACCTTACGCTTTACGTCTTGTTCTCCGTGCCTCCCGTTTTACACCTCATGTTCTATCGCTCACGATTCTCACGCTTAACTTAATTTTGCCCACAGGTGAATTAGGTGCGCAAACCGACCCTGCATCTACTGCCGAGGAAGCTGTTTCGGACGAACAGACTGAAGCATCATCAGAAACTACGCCAACTGAAGATCCACCTGCTCCCGAAGTACCCAACGAAGGAGAGTCACCCCCAGAACCTCCTGAAGAAACGTCAGAAACCCCATCAGCAACAGATTCACCTACACCTGAAGAATCCACCCAAGCCAGCCGAAAACTCGATCCAGAGAATATGTCACCTGAGGAAGGGGACCTTCTTGCAAAAGGCGACAATCTCACTTTTCACGATAACCTGATTCAGATTCACGGCAACGGACTAATCAAATACGACGAGGTTGTGCTCTATGCTGACCATATCTGGGCGGATTTCGATGAAAATGTGATGCGGGCAGCGGGAAATGTGCACCTGCTCGTCGGAAACGAAGAAACCTATGCAAACGAACTCCTTTTCAACATTGAAACAAAAAAAGGTATCATTCGCGAGGGATTCAGTTTCAGTGACCCGTGGTACTATCGCGGCACTGAAATTTTTAAGACCGAAGATGATGAATCCTACATCCGTGGTGGGGCGTTGACAACATGCTCTCTCAAGCATCCCCATTATTACTTCAGCGCATCAAAGATTATCGTCAGGATAAACAAAGAATTGATTGCTACAAATATTGTCCTGAGAGTTGGTGGTGTACCGCTCTTCTATTTTCCTGCCTACCGCCGCGATCTTCGCCAAGAAGACAAAGTAGCCAAGGTAATCGTCAAAGTTGGAACAAGTAGCTATCAGGGGGTATTCCTTAGCGTAATCTTGCCGCTTGCACGCCGCTTTCGATACGACGGTGCCCTGCTGTTTGATCATTCTGCTCGTCGAGGAAGTGGGCTCGGCGCTGACGGAAAATACCGCGTAAACGATTTCAAGTTCCAAGAAATCGTTGTGCCTTTGCCTCCCAATGCAACGCCAAGTGATCGGACAAAATTGGAGGAGAAAGCGCAGGAGTTAGCGGATCGTCTGGAGGGCGAGTATGATCTGTATAAGCTGCGGCAACTCTTTCTGGAGTATCAGATCTCCGAAGAAGATATTACTGCTGCTCAGGAAAAGGCGGAAAACATCCATGCCAAACTACAGGAAGCGAACGCAGACTTTGCAGCGACTGCACAAGCTGACTCGACCCATCAGGATACGCGCTATCAGGGCGGTGACATGGGTTTTCTAGTACGTGGAGAGCGCGATGAGGAAGATGAACTTCGACTGGATCCAATCCTCGAAGAGGCGGTTTTTCAACTGAAACCGGGCGAAATTACACCGATTCTGAGAACGGAATCCGGGTTTCATATCTTAAAGGTTGACCGTGTGCTTGATGTATATGGTCAACAAGAATTCCAGATCCGTCGAATAGACGTAGCGATAGAACCAAGCGAGGAAACTCGCAACGCAATCCGATCGACCGCTGAGGAAATTCAAGCACGTGCAGAGGCAGGAGAGGTTCTCGAAGAATTAGCCGGGCAATATGAGGGAGTTGAACTTTCTGAAGCCAATGAAGGCGCAGGGTTTCTGCTGAATGAAATGGATCGACGTTGGAAACACTCTGTAAGCCGACTAGAAGCTCCCGGAGCAATAACTTGGCCCATATATACCGATCAAGGTGTCTATATCCTTGAATTAATCGAAAAGGAGCCGACCCCGACCTTTGAAGAAATCGCACGTCAATTTGAAGCGGAGTGGGCAATGATGGAGGAGCAATTCGGGAAAGATGCAACGACAGAAGAGAATGAAATTGAACAGATGGAAGAAGGAACGAAAGAACAGAATGACAACGAGATAAATGGGGACGAGGAAAGAATGGAAGAGGAGAGCGAGATAGGAGTACAAGAAGATAGTGCACAAAATTCTTTAAATCCCGATCAAATTGGGGACGATGAGACGGTAGATCCCTCGGAAGAACCGGAGAAGGTACAGATCTACCAAAAATACGATTATCGGGGACGATGGGAGGTGCCGACCATAATTTACACACAAGGGCAGCGACTCTATGGCGGCGAGCACAGCGGAATACTTAAGGGCAGTAAAGCGTATCGTCTGATTAAAATCGATAAAAAGCGTACTTATAGGGGCGACTTTTACTTCTACACCAACGATGAATTTTCTTTCGATCGCCGAAAGCCGTTCAAAACGGGGAGACGATGGAATATGCGGTGGGGGCATCGGCATACCTTCTACACCCCTTGGGACAGCCGAGCGAAGGGACGACGACCCGCGAGTTTTGTGGGACGTGTAGCGTGGCGAGCAAAAGATTTTGAAGAGGAAGGGTTTGGGATCGAGGAATCTGCGCTTAACTCTTTTGGTGTGTTCACGTGGGGGACCGCCTATTCTGCACTAGATCGTGAGGATAGAGATGAGGAGGGAAACTTAAGATTTTCAAGCAAGACAATCGGGGAGTTCTTGGGTAGGTTTCAGGTTAATCATACCTTAAACCTCACCGATGAAGGAACAACAACCTTGCAAAAGTTACCTGCACTTGAACTTTCGCTGTCGCGCATGCGCTTAGATCGGCTGCCTGTGTTTGAAAGCATCAACTCGCGTTTGACTAAAGTCGCGGAGGCACTGCACACCGATCTCCCAATTCTTTCGATGTTTGCCATTCCAACGCTTGAGAGCACCAGTTTCGATTTGGATGTGGATCTCGGTAATTTTTTCCGTGAACGGTTTCGAGACGAAGAGAATATCTATTTACAAACGATGGACCTCGGTTTTGATCTTCGTAAGCAATCGGTACTACAGATAATTCCGAATCGAGAATTGCGACTCGACATGGATTTTGATACAAACCTCATTTGGCATGACAAAGACCGAGAAGGAAACCAGAATATTTTCCGGGGTATATACGGTACGCGGTTGTCCGCCAGCAATCTGCTGTTTCGGATCTATGACATTAGTTACATTCCGGGAGCGCGTCGAATGCGCCACCAAATCAACTCAAGGGTAACATTTGATTACTCACCGCCTGTCGAGAGAGAAGATGCTCCACCACTCTATCCTTTTGGTCCTAGTGTTTACTTCTTTGAAAGGAAAAACCTCTCCTATAACTTCGATACTAGTATTGAAGTTAAGACCCGCGGCAGTCGATCCGCGCTTCGTGTGCTCCAGTTTTATACGCGAATAGCGGCGGATTTTACCAAATTTGAGGCGTTGGGTGAACGTCGATATGTACCGATTGAAAGTAGAATGACGATAGTTCCGCTAGCGAGCCGAGCCCTGAATATCACGTTCAGATCAACACATGATCCGAATGAATCGCGTTTGGACGGAAAACGATTCAAACAGGTTGGCTTCCGATCCAACGTCAGTTATCGCCGCGACAAATGGAACGTAACGGTCGGAAATGCCTTTACCAAAAGAACACAATACGCCTCTCGAAGTCTCACAGGCAGTTTTCGATTTCGTCCAAGCCATTTACTTGAGTTAAATCTCAGCGTCAATTATGACTGGATCGAAAAACAGTTCTACTCGCAGAGTATAATGTTACGACGCAACCTGCATAATTGGAACATGACAATTAGATGGCATCGCATCGGGATTAAGCGGGACCCGCCCTACGATAATGTGCGGCAAGATTTCACTTTCCAGATTAATCTGATTGCAGAACCCGCTGCCTCAGTTGGAGTTGGCTATGATGCGACAACGGATACATGGGGATTCCGTAGTCTGCCCGCTGGCGTCCCTTACGACTCCTTCGGTGTCGGAAACTCACTTGGACGTTCCTACTTCTAATATCAAACCTACAAAAGTTAGCCTGTAGGTCGAGTTTCCATACTCAACACTAGCAACTTGCGTTCTAATACCAAACCTACAAAAGCGACTAATTCCCTTCGTAGTGGCACCTCTCCACGCTGATTGGGGTATGTCCCTTCTTCTCATACAGAATTGGCATAAAATGATCACTGAGATCCGCCATAATATGACGCCTTGTCTCGTACAACCGGGACAAGTTTTTTTATTTCTAAACTTTCTATTGACCACTTAACATATATGTGTTATATTAAAGATCTGTGCAATCACGAAGATATGCCTTCAGATTCATCATCTCTTCGGGCTGGAGCCCCCTTCCTTTAGGGAGGGGAGGAAATTCCGCCTCCTTTTTCGTTGATAAGTTCCCTAAAATATGGTATAATTTGTTTAGCTTTCGTGGGAGTATCTCACCCCTATCGCACGATAGGGACTCCCACCTTCCAGTGAGATGGAAATGAAAGTGCCGTTCCTGCCTGCCCCCCCTGGTCTCGGAACGGACGATGTATCAGGGAGCATTCTCGCTTTGCGGAACCAGAAAGCTAACCAACATGAAAAAGACTTATCAATATCGTGCCTATCCTACGACACAACAGCGAAGCACCTTTGTGTTGTGGCTTGCCTTGTTGCGAAATCTCTATAATCAAGCGTTAGCGTGGCGGATAGACGCTTACCAGAAAAATAACGATTCTGTCAAATGGACGACACAAGCCAACGCCTTACCTGACTTGAAAGCAGAATCCAAGGCTTATGCAGGGCTTCACGTGGATGTTCTCCAAGATGCGATGCGCCGTTTGGATAAAGCATACAAAGCATTCTTCCGCCGTGTCAAGAACGGGGCGGCACCGGGCTTCCCACGCTTCAAAGGCGAAGGCCGATACCGGTCAATGACCTTTAGCCACCTGTCCAAGCATCTGGTACGGAATGTGCGTCGTAAGTTTGCCAAAGTCGTTGTTCCCAAAATAGGACACCTCAAGATTCGTTATCACCGCCCCTTACCCGATGGCAAAATCAAGAATCTGACCATCATCAAGCGAGCCAGCGGTTGGTATGTAACTATCTGCGTCGAAGTGCCAGACCCTATAGAAGTCCCTGTCCACACGACGATCGGCGTCGACGTGGGACTTAACTCGTTTGCCGTAGATTCTGATGGTGAGCATATCCCAAACCCCCGCCATTATCGCCAGTCTGAAAAGCGACTTGGCAAACATCAACGCGTATTGTCTCGCCGAAAAAAGGGGAGCCGCCGCCGAGCAAAACAACGTGAGATTGTCGCCCGTTGCCATGAACAGATAGCGAATCAGCGCAACGATTTTCAGTTCAAGGCAGCCCATCGTATCCTTGAACGATGTGATGAGGTCGCTGTAGAGAACTTGACCATCACCAATATGTTGAAGAACCACTCCCTCGCCAAGAGTATATCTGACGCGGGATGGGGTAATTTTCGATTGAAACTGCAAAACAAGGCTGCAAGTGCCGGTAAGCAGTTCACGAAAGTGAAACCTCACCATACCAGTCAGCAATGCTCCGGTTGTCGTGAGATTGTGCCTAAACAGTTGTCGGATCGTGTCCATGATTGCCCCCGTTGTGGATTGGTCCTCAATAGAGACCATAACGCTGCGATAAACATTAAAAAGGCTGCTGTAGCCTTGCGTGGAGGTGCGTCGGTTGCAAACGACCCCGAAATCCCCCGTCAGGGGACAGAAGCGCGAAACTCTGTAAGACCCGTTGGGCGGACGCTTCAAACAAGCACCGTCCCTTCAGGGCGGGGTAACTGACTTTATCGGCTGCCTACCATAATTAGTCCTTCCAATTGCCAGAAAAAAGAGTATTGCTGACACCTGAGATCTATGGTAAAATGGGACTCAGCAATCACTCAATCTGAATCGAAAGGAGATTCTATACCATGAGCTTATTCGCAGTCAGAGGGATTTACGAAAACGGCGTAGTACACCCTTTGGAACCGCTTCCAGATATTTCTCAATCTCAAGTCATTATCACTTTTTTATCAAGTGAACCTGCTGATGATTTTGAAACCTCCTGCCGACGCTACATCGCAGCTGCAACTGAAAATGCCGATTATCAGAAACTAAGAGATAAAAGCTACGCCGGAACAATACCTGATTGCACTGGGGTTGTGGCATTTGGACCAACTCTTGCTGAATGTCAGCGTGAGTTAGTGTCCGTATTGTATGATTGGATCCTTGTTAAACGTCAGCGCGACATCTCTATCCCAGTGATTAATGGAATCAACTTGAACGAGGCAAAGGATGGCTCAAAGATGGCGACCTTGTAAGCGGCGACTGTTCATTCGTAAATTAAAGAGACTCGGATTTGGCGACCCACAACATGGCACACGACACGATTTCATGCCTTATGAAAATCACCACTTGACAATCCCAAACAATCAAGAATATTCGGTATCGCAACTACGCTTATTGTTGCGATAAGTCGAGAATATATTAGGATACAGAATCTCGCTAGATGAATGGAATCGCCTGTAATTACGGAAAGATCTTCAGCCAGAGGGAAATCTATGCCGGAAGAATTTATTGATATACGCGGCGCACGCGAACATAATCTCAGAAATATCGATCTCAAACTCCCCAAAGACAATCTCATCGTTTTCACCGGTGTCAGCGGTTCCGGGAAATCATCGCTCGCATTTGATACAATCTACGCTGAAGGTCAACGCCGCTACATCGAATCCCTTTCCGCTTACGCCCGCCAATTCCTTGGACAACTGGAAAAACCCGACGTTGATTTCATTGGCGGACTCTCCCCATCCATATCAATTGATCAGAAGTCGGGCGGGAACAACCCACGCTCAACGGTCGCAACAATTACAGAGATCTATGACTACCTACGTGTCCTATTTGCGCGCGTGGGCACGCCGCACTGCCTAAAGTGCGGTGCGCCGGTGGGTGCTCAAACCACAGAAGCAATTATTGACCAAATCGTCAACCTACCACCGCAGACCCGCATCTTAATCCTTGCCCCAATCGTCAGTGGGCGTCGTGGAGAATATCGTGAGCACCTTGAGGACGCGCTCAAGGCGGGGTTTATCCGTGCCCGAATCGATGGACAGATCTACGACCTGCCAGCCGAAATTCAGCTTGACCGCAACCAGCGACATAACATTGAAATCGTCGTTGATCGAATCGTTGTTAAACCTGATATTCGCAGCCGCGTTGCAGAAGCGGTTGAAACCGCGCTGCGTATGGGAGAGGGCCGCCTGATTGTAAGCATCGTCGAAGGAGAACCAGAGGCGGGAGATCTCTTATTTGGGGTGGATTACACCTGTGTGCACTGCAATATCAGCTATGAACCGCCCGCCCCGCGAAATTTCTCTTTCAACAGTCCCGCGGGGATGTGTTCGACCTGTAAAGGGCTCGGAACACTGACAAAGATGGACCCCGATATGGTTGTCCCTGATCCAACGCAATCAATTCGGGAGGGGGCGATTGTCTTTTGGGGACAGCTGGGCACACTACAGACCCGACACCACGCCGAGAGTTTGGCTGCACACTTCGGCTTTAGCCTCGATACACCGTGGAAACAGTTGAACGAGCAGCACCAACACGCAATCCTTTATGGCACTGGAAAAGAGCAGATTCCTTTCGTCTATCGTTCCCGCCGTAATCGCCGCTATAAGTACGAAGCCGTATTTGAGGGGGTGATTCCGCCCGAAGAAAGAAAGTATTTCCAAGCATCTTCCGAACTTGTGAAACGTTACTACGGAAAATACATGGTTTCCGGTACGTGCCCAGATTGCAACGGGACACGACTCAAGCCAGAGGTCAAGGCTGTGACAATCGACGGGCAATCCATCCTTGATGTCGTCGAAATGGCAGTTGGAGATTGTTTTAAGTTCTTTGAAAAACTCGAACTGCCGGCGCGCGAGGCGTTCATTGCGACTGATTTGCTGAAAGAGATTCAGGGACGCCTTTGGTTCTTAATGAATGTTGGGTTGCACTACCTCACCTTAGATCGAACCGCACCCACACTTTCCGGCGGCGAGTCGCAACGAATTCGGTTAGCCAGTCAAATCGGAGCGGGCTTACGAGGGGTGGTTTACGTCCTCGACGAACCGAGCATTGGCTTGCACCCACGTGATAATCAGCACCTGCTCACGACGCTCAAACATCTCCGAGACCAAGGCAACACGGTAATCGTTGTCGAACATGACGAAGATACAATGTGGGCGGGAGATATGATCGTTGACTTTGGACCGGGACCGGGAATCAAGGGTGGTGAGATTGCAGCAATCGGCACACCGCAAGAGATTGCCAAGAATTCAACCTCCCTGACAGCACAATATCTTCGTGGGGAACAGCAGATCGAAATTCCTACTGAACGCCGTCCAACTGGTAATCAATGGATCGAGGTCTGTGGCGCACGTCACAACAACCTCAAAGACGTTGATGTACAAGTCCCACTCGGAGTCTTTACCTGCGTGACAGGGGTCAGCGGCTCTGGCAAAAGTTCACTCATCAACGATATTCTATACGAAGCACTCGGCCGCGATCTGATGAAGGCACATGCACAGCCGGGGGAATATGATCTCATACGGGCAATTATTACGGAGGAAAAATCTTCGAGCGATCAGACACAATGTACATCTTCAGCTCCAATTGACGAAGTCATCGATAAAGTGATTGATATCGATCAATCACCGATTGGGCGCACCCCGAGATCGAATCCTGCCACATACACCAAAGTGTTTGATCAGATCCGCGCGCTTTACGCTGAGATGACTGAGGCTAAACTGCGCGGTTACAAACCGGGACGGTTCAGTTTCAATGTAAAGGGTGGTCGATGCGAAGCCTGCGAAGGCAACGGCTCAAAGCGGATCGAAATGCACTTTATCGCCGATGTCTGGGTAAAGTGCAATATTTGTCAGGGAAAACGATACAATGACGAAACGCTACAAGTTGAATACCGGGGAGCGAATATTTCCGATGTGCTTAATATGGATGTGCAAGAAGCGTTAGAACACTTTGCGAACGTTCCGAAGATTGCGAAGATTTTACAAACTCTGCACGATGTCGGTCTGGACTACATAAAGCTTGGACAGCCAGCACCGACACTCTCCGGTGGTGAGGCACAACGAATTAAACTGGCGCGGGAGCTTGCGAAGCGGAGCACAGGCAAAACCCTCTATATCCTCGATGAGCCAACGACAGGGTTGCACTTTGACGATGTAAAAAAACTCCTAGAGGTATTGCACCAACTTGTCGATGTGGGCAATACCGTTATCGTCATTGAGCACAACTTGGAGATAGTAAAAACAGCGGACTATCTTATTGACCTCGGTCCCGAGGGCGGTGAAGAGGGCGGCTATGTTGTTGCAACAGGGACACCAGAGGAGGTAACAACTGTTGAGGAATCGTATACGGGGATAGCGTTGCAGCCAGCACTGGAGCGGAGCAAATTGGAAAAGCTTTCAATTGATAGCACGCAATACGCAACACACAGTAACCCGCACATCTTACAGGAATCAACAGCCTCTTATGAATTGACCAACAATAATGAAGGGGAATATATCTCCGTGCATGGCGCGCATGAGCACAATCTGAAACATATCAACGTAGATATTCCTCATCGGAAGTTCACGACATTCACCGGGGTGAGTGGTTCAGGGAAATCGTCGCTGGCATTGGACACAATCTATGCAGAAGGACAACGACGCTACGTCGAATCCCTTTCAGCGTATGCACGGCAGTTCTTAGGGCAGTTAGAAAAGCCGAAAGTTGAGAAGATTGAGGGACTCTCGCCAGCAATTGCGATTGAGCAGAAGGCACCGAGTAAGAACCCACGGTCTACGGTCGGGACAGTCACAGAAATTTACGACTATCTGCGCGTGCTTTATGCACGAATCGGAACTGCTCACTGCACGCAGTGCGGGTCGGAAATCAGCGTTCAATCTGTACAGCAAATCGTTGACAAAATCGTGGCATTGGCAAGTGGAGCGCGGCTTTATGTTTTGTCTCCGCTCGTGCTGCGACCTAATGAGGATTATCCCGACGCTTTCCAACGTTTACAACGTGACGGCTATGCCCGTGTCGAAATTGACGGAGAGGTTCACCCAATAGATCGAGCACCAAAGATTGGAAAGAGTATCCGACACGATGTCAAAATTGTCGTCGATCGCCTCGCCCTTGAACCTGATGAACGCGGGCGTCTGGCAGAAGCTGTCGAAACGGCAACGCAACAGAGCGGCGGCATCGTGGCGGTGGGAGTGATAAATGAAGGGAAGCGAGCGGGTAGAAGGGCGGAAATTACGCATCATGTATTCAGCGAGCATTTCGCCTGTGTCCCGTGCGGTTTGAGTTTCCCCGAACTGACACCCCGCTACTTCTCATTCAACAGTTCTATCGGTCAATGCCCGGCGTGCGAAGGTATAGGGACAATCGGGCATCGGTTGTATACTTGTCAGGAATGTGAGGGCACGCGAATCCAACCCCTAGCAAGAGGCGTAACGTTGGGCGGGGAAACCATCGCAGAGCTAACGGCGATGCCAATTGGAAGGACTGCCGACTTCTTTGAATACCTTAATCTGCTGACACATCAGATGGAAATTGGTGGAACATTGCTCAAGGAGATCCAACAACGACTCCGATTCCTCGTGGATATTGGATTGCATTATCTGACGCTAGATCGGCCCGCACCCAGTCTCTCAGGCGGAGAGATGCAGCGCATCCGTCTGGCAAGCCAACTCGGCAGTGGACTCACAGGGGTAACGTATATCCTTGATGAACCGAGTATCGGACTGCATCAGCGAGATCAGGAACGACTCTTGAACGCATTGAAAGGGCTTCGAGATCTCGGCAACAGTGTCCTAGTTGTTGAACATGACTTGGAAACCATGTTGGCATCGGATCATATACTCGATTTTGGTCCTCGCGCTGGGAAGTTTGGCGGTGAGATTGTCGCTACCGGTTCGCCAACTGAAATCCAGCAGAGCGAAAACTCGCTAACGGGTGGATATCTCACAGGAAAACTCAAGATCGAAGTTCCTCCGCAAAGGCGCCAAGGCAAAGGCGAGTGGCTTGAGATGATAGGCGTCCGAACCAATAACCTGCAGAATGTCGATGTCGAGATTCCGTTGGGAACACTGACATGCGTAACGGGGGTGTCCGGTTCAGGAAAGAGCTCATTGATTGAGGAAACGTTGTATCCCGTTCTTGTGTCTAATCTGAACCGAACCCGGATGCGGGCAGGAAAGTATCGATCGATTTATGGCTTGGACTGTCTCGACAAAGTAATCAACATCGATCAGCAGCCAATCGGGGATACTCCACGATCCAATCCTGCAACCTATACCGACCTATTCACCAAGATTCGCTATCTATTCGCCGATCTGCCGGACGCCAAGGTACATGGTTTTGATTCCCGTCGATTCAGTTTCAATCAGAAAACGGGACAGTGCGAAACATGTCGTGGGCACGGCTTCAATAAGGTTGAAATGCACTTTCTCGCGGATGTGTGGGTAAAATGTGAAACCTGCGGCGGCACCGGCTATAACCACGAAACATTGCAAATCTACTACAAGGGCAAAAACATCGCTGATATTCTAGCGATGACAGTGCAGGAAGCACTAGATCATTTCCAAAGCGTACCGACTATCTATAGACCGCTGCAGATGTTATACGACGTTGGTCTGGATTACATCGAACTCGGTCAAGCGGCAACAACACTTTCTGGCGGTGAGTCCCAACGTGTCAAGCTAGCGCGTGAACTCTCAAAGCGCAGCACAGGCAAAACCATCTATATCATGGACGAGCCGACGACAGGTCTGCATTTCGATGATGTACAGAAGCTGCTGATGGTGCTCAACCGTTTGGTGGATAAAGGCAACACGATTGTCATCATTGAGCACAACATGGACGTAATCAAATCTGCTGATTGGATTATTGACCTAGGTCCCGATGGCGGGGCTGAAGGTGGGAAGGTCGTTGCTATGGGAACACCAGAGGAGGTCATAACTACAGAGGAATCGCACACAGGACGATTTCTGCAGAAAGCACTCACAACACCCGTCTGAATGAAAACGAGAAAACGAGCAGACGAGAAAACGAGAGAACGAGAAAGGGCGGGCCGAGGGAGCGTGGAGGCGAGTCAAACACTCGCTGCCTTACACCTACTCCCCCGTTTTTAGGTTTTCCCGTCTTCCCGTTTTCTCTTTAGTAGGAGGAAGCACACTTGGAATCCAAACTTCAAGAACTCAAAATACATCTAATGGAAATTAACGATCTAGGATCAGCAGCGTCGATTCTCCACTGGGACCAGACCACCTATATGCCGCCGGGCGGTGCCGCTGCACGAGGACGTCAACTCGCAACGCTAAGTCGTCTCGCACACGAAAAATTTACCGATCTAAAAATTGGAAAACTCCTCAATGATTTACAATCTTACGAAGAAAGTCTGCCCTACGATTCCGATGATGCTAGCCTGATTCGTGTCACACGACGCGGATACGAGAAAGCCACAAAAGTACCCCCTTCATTCATGGCAGAACTCCAGAACCACGCAGCTGAATCATATCAGGTGTGGACAACAGCGCGACCGGAGAATGACTTCGCTGCTGTGCAGCCTTATCTCAAAAAGACACTTGACCTGAGCCGACAACTCGCCGATTTCTTCCCCGGCTACGAACACATCGCCGATCCCCTAATCGACTTCTCCGACGAAGGGATGAAAGCCTCAATCGTTCGTCCACTTTTTGCCGAACTTCGCGAACA
Organism: Candidatus Poribacteria bacterium; assembly: GCA_003635265.1. Taxonomy (GTDB): domain Bacteria; phylum Poribacteria; class WGA-4E; order WGA-4E; family PCPOR2b; genus PCPOR2b. The sequence continues at coordinate 125,627 of PYIZ01000006.1, read as the reverse complement.
ACTCGTCCCGATTATGAATGCGATCACCGCCCAACCAACTGCCGACGACAGTTGTTTACGCCAAACCTTCCCGGAGGCGCAACAACTGGAATTCGCCGACGATGTTATCAAACGCTTCGGCTATGACTTTGAGCGCGGTCGGCGTGATATGACCCACCATCCGTTCATGACGAAATTCTCAATTGGCGATGTCCGCATCACGATCCGTACAAAGGAAGATGACCTGAGCGAAGGGCTGTTCAGTATGACGCACGAGGCGGGCCACGCCCTGTACGAGCAGGGGACCTGCACGGACTATGAAGGACTTCCTCTCGATGGTGGACCGTCGTCAGGAATTCATGAGAGCCAATCACGACTCTGGGAAAATATAGTCGGTCGAAGCCGAGGCTTCTGGAACTTTTTCTACCCAAGACTCCAATCAACCTTTCCGGACCAACTTGGGAGTGTCTCAATAGATACTTTTTACCGCGCAATTAACAAAGTGGAACGCTCACTTATTCGCACAGACGCCGACGAGGTGACTTACAACCTCCATGTCATGCTTCGATTCGATTTTGAACTCGATCTGCTTGAGGGGAAACTCGCTGTGAAAGATCTCCCCGAAGCGTGGCGTGAGCGATTTCAAGCGGATTTTGGAATTGTTCCGCCGGATGACCGCGATGGGGTGCTGCAAGATGTTCATTGGTATGGTGGTGCAATTGGTGGTAGTTTTCAAGGTTATACGTTAGGCAATATTTTGGGAGCGCAGTTTTTTGCGACTGCTTTGGAAGCACATCCTGAGATTACAAGCGAGATTGAAACGGGGGAATTTAGCACATTACACGATTGGCTCAAGGAGAACATCTATCAGCACGGCAGTAAATATACCACACCTGAACTCATTGAGCGCGTTACCGGAGGACCGTTACGCATCGAACCGTATATCCACTATCTGCGGTCAAAGTACGGAGAGTTGTATAGTCTATAGTCATGGGAGGACGCAATGATAATCAAGACAGCAGATGAACTTCATCAACTGGTCAAGAACGCTCTATTGGCTGCTGGTGCCGATGAACCAAACGCGGAGGACGTGGCAGAGCATCTGGTTTTAGCAAACCTCAGCGGTGTTGACACGCACGGTATCTGGCATTTGCCACGTTACGTGGAGTCCTCCAAATCCGGTGAGATTGTGGCAACAGCCCACCCGGAGATTCTAAACGAAACCGCCACAAGCGCCCAAGTTACAGGGAATTGGACTTTCGGTCAAGTCGCTGCCAAATATGCGATAGAAGTCGCCATAACGAAGGCAAAAGAGAATGACATCGCCGTGGTCGGACTTGTTCAGGCAGATCATATTGGGAGGTTAGGACATTATGTGGAGATGGCGGCGTCCGAAAGGTTAATCGCTATGGTCTGGGCGGGTGGATACTCTGAAGAAGAGCCGGCGACCGTTCCCTACGGTGGCAGTAAAACGGTTCTCCATACCAATCCATTGGCGATGGGTTTTCCGTCTGGCGATACGCCGCGAATGATGTTCGACTTTGCAACAGCCGCAGTCTCCGGCGTCAAGGTTCTCAACGCCCAGCGCAGAGGGGAGCCGTTACCACCCAACTGTATTGTTGACAAAGACGGAAATCCCAGCACGGATGCGAACGATTTCGTCAACGGAGGCGGACATGTCCCGTTTGGTGGACACAAGGGTTATGCCTTGATGATGGCGACGGAGTTCCTTGGGCGAATCTTCACAGGAGCGGATGCCTTCGTTGATCCCAAACACGGTGGTCCGATTATGCGACACCAAGGCGTAACTTTTATCGCTTTCAAAGCGGATCTGTTCCAGCCCTTCTCGGATTATGCGGATCGCGCCGATGAGATGGGGCATCGAGTCCGGGCGATTCCACCGGCATCCGGCTTCGATGAAGTCCTGATGCCTGGCGATCCAGAGGTTCGGACACGCGCCATCCGCCAACGCGATGGCATCCCTATTGCTGAAGACATTTGGGAGTCCGTCACCGAGACAGCGACATCGCTAGGCGTGGAGGTTCCCTAGGTACGCTTCAGTAGGGAATGCAGATCTGCGTTCCCTACTCACTATAGAAAGGAACATAGGGAAGGAGATAAGCACATGAATCAGACCACCAACACAGTAGGACTCACAGAGGATCAAATCGATTTCCACAAGACGTTCGGCTATACAGTACTGAAACAGTTATTCTCAGCCGATGAACTCGCAACGATCCACAAAGAGTTTGATGCTACCATGGCAGAGCAATACGCGCACAGACCGTATGACGGCTCGGAACGCCACTGGACACCGATGACGGACGAAGATACGCCGTTCTTTGCAAGCCTGATGGAAGACCCTCGTTTTTTGACCGTCGCTAAACAGTTGTACGGTGACGATGTGCTCGGTATCGGCACAGACGCCAACCGCTATACCGGCAACACACGTTGGCACCGTGACACCGGTACAGTGCATCAGTACGGTGTGAAGTTTGCATTTTATTTAGAACCAGTAAACGGGAATACAGGGGCATTGCGTGTAATTCCTAGCGCCCATCGGCTCCCTAACGATGACGAGTTCGCCGATGGTGTTCGGTCACTGCCGCTTGAGCAAGTACCCTGTACCGCACTAGCTTCTGAGCCGGGAGACGTAGTCGCATTTGACCTCCGCATGTGGCACGCATCGTATGGTGGAAGCAATGACCGCCGTATGTGCACAGTCGTCTATTATGCAAATCCCAAGAACCCCGATGAAATTGAAGCACTCCGTAGACAAGGCGAAGGTAACGCACAAGCCGGAGTCAAAGCATTTAATCCCAAACGGCAGTATTTATACTCGAAACGATGGATGTCCAATCCACAGGGCAGCTTAACCCGTCAGTTTTGGATTGACCGTCTGACAGAAGTTGGCTACTTTGATGCCCCGGGGTCGGTGGAAGTATGACGAGCACCTGTTTCGTAAAATATGACAACATTATATTATCGGTTTTGATTGTAATGCTATGTCCTAAATTTTGAGGAGGCAACATGAACAACGTCTCTCGTCCATTGCGCGTTGGGGTCGTCGGCTGCGGCTCTTTTGGACGCCACGCATACTCAGACAATGTGGTCAATCACCCCGACGCCAATCTGACTGCGGTATGCGATGTCGATGTGGAACGCGCCGAAACAGTCGCTCGCGAACTATTTGACGAATACCCACAGCGACCGCGTGCAGCAACTTACACGGATTATCAAGAGATGTTCGATCAAGAATCTTTGGATGTCGTCATGGTTGGCACGATGGCAGATGTCCGTCCAAGCGTGAGCATTGCCGCACTCAACAGTGGTGCCCATGTGCTGGCAGCCAAGCCGATGGCACCCTCTCTTGTCGATGCAGAAGCGATGCTTCAAGCAGCGGAGGAGGCGGACCGGATGTTGATGGTCGGTTACAATTTTCGTTTCCGTAAGGATGCACAGGCGGCGCACAACTTCATCCGCAGCGGCGGGTTGGGAACACCCCGCTTCGCACGCACTTGGATACACGCGGGCAGCGTTCCAGTCTGGGGACCACATTACATCAAGTCCCGGTCTGGCGGCGGTTCACTCGCCAGCACCGGTGTGCATACGCTGGATCTGGGAGTGTGGTTCCTCGGTTGTCCACCCCTCCTCTCCGTAGAAGGTCGGGCAAGCGCACGTTTTGACGATCTCTCCACGCTACCCCCGGATCTGGAAGCAGTTCGAGACACCTACGATGTCGAGGATTTGGTGAGCGGCTATGTCACCTTTGCCGATGATGTGACGTTGTCGGTTGAAAGTATGTGGCTAGCACCCCCGAAAGCGAGGGATAACGGCGTTGATGTGTGGGGAACGGGAGGCTACGCTTCATTGTCGCCGTTTCGGTTATTGACGTGGCGGGACAGTGATTATGTAGATGTGACTGAGGACGTAGCGCCCGGTATCGCTGAGACATTCCAAGATAACCCTAGGGTACGAACCCGCACCGAAGCGCTTCATTTTATCGATTGTGCACTCGGCAAAACATCACCGCTTATCACACCGAAGGAGATGTGGACGGATCAGGCTATTGTTGATGGTATATATGCCGGTGGGCGCTCATATTCATGAGCCATACCGTTGGTAGTCCAGATTCTTCACGTCAATTGACTGCAAGACGTACCCAGCGGATGTTGTAGACCTCATCCTCGTGGCACCAAAACGCAACCAGCACATCGCCATCGGGCAGTAGGGCGAGGTTAGGACAGCCAAGCTTCAGGGAGCGCAGCTCCTCCGTAGCGGTTGCCTCCCCGAACATCTTTGTGGTTCTGTCCCCTTGCCATAAGACCTGCGGTTCGTCGTGCCGCCATTCGTCCCCATCAAGATGAACGACGGTGCCACACAACCCCGGTGGATCGATACCACGATAAACACAAACGACACGCCCATCCGGTAGCGCTAAGAGCTTACTAGTCTCCCCATTCAAGCCTGTTGGACGCGGTGGGGTTGAAAACGTATTGCCATCCTGACTGACCGCGTAGTTGATCGCCTTTGTCTTGCCGCTGCGCTCATCAAATGCCCAACCAACAGCAAGCAGGCACTCATCCGCCAATTGTACAACTGATTGCTCAAAATGGACAACCCCGTTGGCAGAGTCATCAAGGATGTCAATGTACGAGGACCAAGTCACCCCCTGATCCGCGGAAACCATTCCGATGACCTTCAGACCATTGGGAGCTGCGCCCTCCCAACGCCGCAGACATGACACCGGAGCCAACCATCGACCGTCCGCCAACTCGACAATAGTATGACAGACTTCAAAAGGTTGACCCACCAGAGGTGGTGAGATGTGCTGGGGCTGTCCCCAAGTCGAACTGTCATCCGTGCTCCGCGCTACCATCAAATCCATCTCAACCAAGCCTGTCGTGTCCGGATTCCAGATACCCTGTTCGGGGTCATCGCGATAAAAGCGAGCGATGAATGCGACTAGTTTGCCGTCCGACATCCGTTTCGGTCGCGCGATGTGGGTGGTGCGCCGCGTCGGATGCTGGATCAGATTATCAGGAAACATTGGCACAGGCACGTCCCAAGTCTGTCCACCATCATGGCTGCGGTTGATATAAGTGCGGTAATCCAAACTCTCAACCGCCTCACCGATGTCAAAAGCGGCAATCAGCTCGTTCTGATCAATGACCACCAATGTTGGGTGCCATGCATGTCGAGCACGGAGATGTGGCTTCGGGTTACGGTAGATGTGACCGGTCCCACGAATCTCAATCATCGATTTGCCCACTCCTATGTGTGCAATGACTCAAACCCTCAAGGAAGGGTTAGAACCATCTCAGATCGATCCTTTATTTTTTAGATACATCACCAGACTTTTCATCTCTTGAATGACTTTATCCTCCCGTGTGGACATCATACCAAACAGCACCCGCGGTGGAATATCTCGCTTCCGCGCGGTGCCTGCGGAAGTCTTAGAGATAAAATCTCCGTAACGGTCAGGGACAATTCCCAGATATTTGATTGAGAGGTAATGCTCCGAGGGTTGGGTTGTCACCATACCATCAAGGATATTTCCTGTTTTCCTTCTACCGTAACTAACGGTATAGCATCTGCCACTTGCCTTGTTGACAATGGTATATCCCGCTTCATCAATGGACTCATTCCAGCATTTCTCAAATCCACTTGTTGGCATCCGTTCCCTCAGATCCTTCGCCGAACGCATAACGACTCTTTCACGAATCGGGGTTCTGGTGATGAGCAGATCCGCGTCTTTGACCCTTTGCGGAGCCGGTCCCTGCATCAGATAGACGTTATCCAAGGTATACATCACACCATTGTTGATGCCTTTTGCAAGATTAAGATGTCTTTCAACAATATCTTTATTGAGAGGATGAATCTGGTATTGACCATTTGAGTTAAAGACACGGCGTAATCTTCTTCGGCATTCAATGTCTGCATACCGGTCGTTCGGAATGGACGTTTCCATTTTCAACTCATAATCTACAAATAGATCATTCGTTGCATTGACCCGCATTTCTTGTGTGCTTGCTAGGAGCGATAAGCCGGTCTGACTCTTGGACAAAACCCGACCAATGAGATTATCCCGTCGTAACGTGCGTATCTCTTGAGAAATCAGTTCAAGCGTGGGCGCGTCCATATCCTCAATCATAATTTTATGTTCCCACCGTGTGCCTCTTTCATGGGCAAGAATTTGGAGTTGTTGCATCTGACCATCGGAGTGGATATACCCCAATACTGTCCATGGATCAAAAGTGGTGCGGTATCCACCCGCCGCTTTAGAGATATCACCTGCTAGCACACAGTCTCGTCTTTCATAGCGTGAATAGACACCGAACTGAAATTCTAGGTGCTGGAAAGGTTCTAAGGCTTCCAAGAGATCTGTGGCAAACGATGAACCTTGAGGAAAGGGTTTGAAAATAGATTGAGTTTGTGCGGGTTGGTTAAGAGCATCAAGGAATTTTCCGATTGGAATCCCATGCGTATCACCTTCCTCGCCGCCGAAGACCTTGGTCTTGGTCTTAAAAGGGGGATTGCGTAAAAACAGATCACGTTGAGATACCAGTTGTAGTGCAGGATCATCAGACAAGTCTTCGAGCGCAGGAGCGTCTCCGAAGACCTGCTCCTGAAGCGCACTATCTACAGGTTCACCTGATTCAATACCACGTTTGACTTCGGCAAAATCAACGATATCATTTAAGTTGTAACGGAGCGGTGCGCTCGAAGCTTGGTTATCGTAGTTAAATCGGCGAAATCGTATTCTCGGCTTAATCCGAAAAACAGGGATTAGACCGTAATCTTTTAATAAAGCGTATAGGGTAACTGTGTAGGATTCGGCATGTATTTTCCGCTCTAAAATCCCGTTTTGCGTAGAAAATCCTCTGCTTGCACCGTCTTCTCGAATTAAGTGTTCTTGGACGGGGTCACTGTCATTGCCAAAAATGATCATTCGGTGTTCTTCTCTGCTATCGTCTACCATTTATGGTTCCCTCCCCTATTGAAGTAATCCGAGGTATGTTGAAGCCGAGAAAGATTATATCACGATCTGAGCATAGAATGATATTAAAATATACACTGAAACCTATCTTTGCCGCAATCCCCTAGTCGAATACCTCGACGTGCGGGGTGTAGGACATGTCTTCATCAAGCGGGTAAATCGGTCGCCGGACGATTTTGTGACCTAGCGTCTTAATATTAGGACTCGCTGCGCCCGGAACGTCAATAGTCATATTTCGGACCGCCCATTCGTCATAAAATTCATAGGGTGTATGCGGTAACTTCTGGATAATGACATCAAACGTCTTCGGATCTTGACCAACAGCGGGATACATCCACCGGTCGCATAGTATACCGCCTTGGGTAGCGGCGACGATAGTGATGTTGTTAGCCCTGAGAACGGCTATAGGCACATCGTCTCTTATAGCAAGAGCTTCTACTGTGACTTCCACATCTATCGGGGTAAAACGGGGGTCTTTCGTGCCACCGAGCGGTACGGTGATGGTGCTGCCTAAACCCGCCTCCATCGCCTTCTCAATCGCTGGTTCATCCCGGATAGGCAAAAGAACCCGTCCTGTGTAGTCACTCTCTAAAAACCCTTTTAAGATTGCATTGCTGGTTCCCGGTGCCCCAGAACTTGTGGCGTCGGCAGCATCGGAAAAGACAACCGCTCCGTCCGCTTTCTTCGCGTTTTCAATCGCCTCCTCCACACTGTATAGAACGCACTGCATCCGTTCACGCATGTCCCAGAAGTTCTGACCGATTCGCATCGCCTCTACTTCAGCCAATTCCCTATTATTGTCGGTAACGATGACGATTCGAGATCCCTGCTCCGGGCAGTCTGTGGGTGGGTGCCCCAGCATAATACCTGCTGCTAAGACATCATCCCGTTCTTCAAGCCGCTCAAGGTGTCTGATGAATGTACCGTGTACACCGGTCGCGGTCTTGAGTTCGTCCCCGCGCACCATGGTAGGTGTATACACACTGCCGATAATAGGCTTCGCGCCATCGAGAATACTCAGTAGCATTGTAGCACTCCGCTCACCCAACTGATACCAGTCAATGTGCGGATAGGTGTGTAGAATAGCAGCGCCATCCATAATCTCCAACATACGTCGGGTGACAGTGCCGTGCATATCAAGGGAGATAACGATAGGTATATCCGGTCCCAAGATTTTACGAGTTTCTTGAAGGATGTAGCCCTCCGGATCCTTCTCTACTTCGGCAGCCATTGCCCCGTGCATAGCAAAGAATAGGGCATCTGCTCCAGCACTATTTTTTTCAATTGCTTCCAAGCATTCTCCAGTGATTTGCTCAAAACATTCGTGGGTGATTGTGCCACCAGCACCCATGCTCGCTCCGTAAGTGGGCACCACCTCCAAGTCAGACCGTTGAGAAAAAATGTTCAGCGCACCGTTGATATCCTCACGATTAGCGTTGAATAAAGCCTGGCCGAAGTGGATACTAAAATCTTCATAAGTAGTGGGATTCGGATGGAACGAATTGGTTTCTTGGAAGTAATTGGCAACGATAATTTTAGGCATGATATTCCTTTTTAGTTAAACGGTAATTTTATCCCTTCAAGTCACGATCGACAGGGATATCGAATGACTCGGGCACAGTTATAGTTGAAGGTTCTTTGATTAGGATTTTTAACCATCCACACAAGTCACATTAACGTCCGAAATGCCACATAAACGTTATTTGAGCCTGTGTACCATCGAGCTGTACACGATAGGTGCGACCCGAATCCAGTTTCATGAGCGGTCGATTCCTCAGATATTTGAACTCTAAACCTAAAACAAAGTCTTTCGATATCGAGAAAGTTGTGCCAGCCAAAAGCTGATTGCCAAAGGCATTACCCTTGGCAAGGGGTAATCCGGGTGTCCGCTCACGGGTCCAAATATGATTAACACCGACACCAATGTATAAACTGTGAATCCGCCGTTCCGTTTCGGGTAGGTTCGATATGAGATTGATGATGTAACTGATTTCAGCAGGCACAAACGTTACACTAGATGATGGATCTGTACCGATGAAGGTGTTGTCGTTGTAAGGATCGCCCTGCTTCTGTAGAACACCAATTGATGATGCTAACCCTGTGTGAGTCGAAACCGCGAGTTTATACTGCACCCCAAACATGGGCCCGCTTCCGTAAATGCCATCGGTGCTAGCCTCTGATGGGCTATGGAACCCCCCGTACAGTCCGAAGCCCTCTTGGAATCTGGCAGACAAAATACGCGGAAAAATGAGAGCCATACACATAAGACCAAAAAGTATAATCAATCTATGACGTTGGGACTTCATTCAATTGATCTCCTTTGATTCGGTCATTTCAGTTTGCAACTACCGTCTGAATGGTCGTATTCGTCTCCATACGAAGTAGCCAACTGTCATTAAACTGAGCAGTAGAATATCAGGCAGAGAAGTAAATCCCATATACCGGACGTGACGAAATTCTTGGTTGTCCTGGTGACGAACTAACTCAAAATCTATATCCATCTCGGTTCGGGCAAAGCTACGACGCAAACGAGTTAGGTAATGTGACTCTCCGATAAAGCTGCCAAGAGTTGGATAACGTAGACGAATTGCATCGCGCTCGTTATCAGTAATCCGGTTAGCGTACTCAACCCTCGCGCTTGGAAAGTGCATTTTATTCGGAGTAAGAATATATACAGTAACATCTGCACCCTCCCGGGCACTAATCGAGGTTAGACGCAATGGATAGATTAGCTTCTCCGCCGTATATGTCAATAAGATTGGATCAATGGGCTGGTCGAAAAAGCGGGCTGACCGACGCCCACCACCCTCAAACTCCACGCGCAATCGCATGGCAGTGAATACCCATTTCTGATGGATGTAGCCCTGTAGTATTGCATTGTCGTCAATGGAATGGTGATAGCCGTGTTCATCAAGCCAATCGGTTAGTGCCATTGGATTATTGGCAGTGAGAATAACGGTATCAAAAGCCCCAACCTCTTGCTCAGAGATAACAGTAACTCCCTCCTCTTCGCTAGCACTATCAAATACAGCGATGCCGTCACTGTCCTCTGTCGTGAAAACATTACACCCCGAACTTCCGCCACCCCCGCGCCATCGAGTTACCGGCATTGTAAGGTCATTCAACTCCCTAAAGATCCGCCGATCTACTGTGTCAAGTTTAGGGATGGATGGCGTTGGGATGACCACAGCGAATTCTGTCGCTTCACCACTGATGTTGATACTAGGAACGAGATTGACCTGTTGTGTTTGCGGATTATAGGCAATAAACGCACGTTGTCCGGTGCCATTTAATTCTTGGTCCGGAGGCGTAAACATAACACAGGGGGCGTAGCCGCTAGTTGGAAGGAGTAGAAGCAGCGCAAACAGCCAAAGAAAATCAAAGTGCTTTGTCATTGTTGAACCCTCCACGGGTTTTGAAAACAGTGTTCCAAAAGGATTGTTCACAGTTACATCAATATATCCGATCCTGTGGTTTCCAAACGTTCTTTTCTTCAAATGCAGCACTGCTCTATCCGTCTACAACAAGGGCCACACGAGGAACGCCGCCGATGTCACGCCAAAATACACAAAGAAAACGAGTAATAGGCGACCCATAATCTCTCTAAATTCTAATTTAACGATGGCGAGCATTGCAATCGCCCAGAAGGGCTGAATCATGTCAGTCATCATGTCGCCCCAAGCGTATGCAACAACTATCTTTGACGCTTCAACACCGAGCGCGTTTCCCGCGGGTATAAGGTATGGTGCCGTAACTGCCCATTCTGAGCCACCGGAGGGAATAAAGTAATTCAAAATACCGGCATACCAATAAGCAATCAACAGGAACGTGTTTTTGCTCCCGATGGTAATGAAGGCTTGGGTGAACGCAGTCGCAAGATTGGTAAATTTGAACAGCCCAAAGATACCCGCGTAGAATGGGAATTGAATAATAACGCCCCACACAATTTTGCCTGCGTTCTCTGCCGCTTTAAGAAAGCGCCACGGATACCAATGCAGGAGAATACTAAGCATCAAAAAAAAGAAATTGATGGTATTGAGGGTAATAGCATTGGCGAAGCCCAAACGGACAATGTTGCCAAACAGCCAAGCAAGTCCAACCATCCCGACAATCAAGTTAAAACCGGGCCACCAATTCAGCCGTACCGATGGCGACATCGAATGTGGTTTTTCAGGTGGCTCAAACAGTTGCAGCTGTTCCAAAAGCTCAGGTTTGATCCGGTAACTGTTTTCTGCGGAAGGATGCATCACCGCCATCATCGCAGTCACCACAAGGATGACTAACACAAGTAAGACGATGTTGAAAAAACTAAAAATGGTTTCGGTCGCCGGAATCGTAGTCTGGAGAATCTCACTCTGGATCAGAAAATTGTCAGGTGTATTCACCAAAAGGGGTGCAGAAGCGGACAATCCAGCATGCCACGTACACCCAAGCCCGAGGTAAGCCGCTGCCACGAGCAGCCGATAATCAATCTTTTGATTTCGATGTACCAAGAACACGGCAAACAGTGCACTTGCAATCAGACTGAAAGCCCAACTGAGCCAAGCGGTAATCATGGAAAACAGACTCATCAGGACAATCGATTGGGCAGGCTTATCTGGGTTTGGTAACGACGCTAGCTTCTGAAGGGTGCGTCTGACAATCGGTGCACTGGCGAGGATATACCCTGTGATCATCGTCAGACACACCTGCATCCCAAACTCAAGTAAAACCCAAAACCCATTACCCCACGCCTTTACCGCTGACACCGGCGAAGCATCTCCCCAGATGAGAGCGAGAATAAAGCAAACCACAGTCAGGATCCAAACGATTACAAGGGCATCTGGAATCCATCTTTCGGTCCAAGTTGTTAGCACTGCCCCCCAACGCTGGAGTATATTGCTGTTTCGCTGGTATTGGTCTGTCATGGGTTAAAAATTACCAATCTGTTCAATAGATCGTATCTGAATCTCTGATTGCGTGAGTATCCTTCCGATCAACCATAACCGAATCGAAGAGAGGTAAATCACGGAGGTCATCGTAGCATAGCCAATCCGATAAAGTCAAGAACCCACCCCGGCGTTAGTAGGGTCATTGCGGGAAAAAGGATGGTCTATCCGTTAGTTTGGTAATAGCGTGGATCACCGCTCCGATCACCAATCCACTTGAAATTCAAGACACGAAAGTAGTCGTCGCCCTTGCCGGCTTTCCGCCAATTTTTCAGCGCTTCTCGATGTCCAAGGCGTTTCATCATTGCCCATTCAGAAATTCGGAACACCCGAGAATAAGTATCCCAGAGGGTGAGGCCATCACAGCCTAGTTCATATAAGGTTTGCGCGGAGTAGAGGGAAGCGGCTGGAGGTTGACGGCGGGGATAGAGATCTGGATACAATTTCACCGATGTGTCCTTTACTAATTCCACCATCGGTTGAATCCATTCTGCCGCGTTAATCGCAAAAGTTGGATGGGGCATCAAGTAGTCTACCAAGCCCTCTTTCACCAAAGTCTCAACATCAACTCCCCATACCATATTACTTTGCATGACCTCGCTGAGGTTATATTTACCAGTGCCCCCAGCGACCTCCGGTCTAGAAGCTGGCTCTACTCCCGGTGCCCGAAGGCGACTCTCCATCGTCGAAGTAATGTTGTAGGCGATTTCGAGTTTCCTCCCCATTTTTTCGCTCATAGCATCGACAGCCGCCCTGAGTTCACGCGCAAATTGGGTAACAAAGGTAGACAGGACTGTCCAGAAACGCGGGTCGTCGTCTGGACAGTCGCGGGGATCCTCTCCATATTCCTCACGAAACCGTTCAATCACCGGTGCCTCATATAACACAAAAGGTTGGGAGCGGCAGAAAATCACATGCACCCCGTCAAATCCGTATTCCAGTGCTTCACAGAGGAGAGAGATCCACAGATGCCGGACTTCAGGAAACGCCAAACTGAGATGCGCTATCCCCCTACCGTGCTTGTCCTTACAACGAAATTCGGGATGCCGCTCATAGAAACTGCCTGTTTCCATCTCCAGCGGCACCGCTTTTGGCCCCTGTAGACGGAGGCTTGGGAAGATCCGTATGCCAAGTGCGTGGGCAGCTTGCACGACCTCTGCCATGAAGTCAACGTCCTGTCTCTCTAACTTGTTAAGCGTTACATCCCAACGTTCATGAGCAGCGAAGCGGTCGAAGGGATTGTTGCTATCAGTCAGCGTGCGGCCAATACGGCTGCGATAGGTACAGTTTTCGCCTTTGAAGGTCGCCCACAGCATAATCTCCACATCGCTGTCCCGATATGGCTCAAATTGCGCCCAGATATCTTCTTTCGTGCGCAGCTCAGAGAAAATACCGGCATCGTTCATAGCCACGAGACGTTTGGTATCCCTCCGAGGCAATTCCTGCTGGTATTCATCCATTTCTGCTTCAGAAAGGGGGACGAGTCGTACATAAACCAAGCTGCTGTACATCTCGCCATAGCTACCTCCCCGCCCACCCTCGTTGAAGCGACTGATGATGAGGTCAGCCCCGGTGAGATCCGCAACCTTCCAGAAAGCCTCAGAAACCTGGTAATCCGAGAATGCCTTCGTTGTGTGGCTCCATCGCAGTTCCGGTGGAATACCGTTGAGATCTTTCCCAGATTGTGTTTCTGCCCTCACGAGGGTATACGCTGGATCATCGGTCAAACGGAGCCGCACATGAGCATCCCCAAATTGACCAGGGTAATGAACACCCACGTATATTGCATGATAGCCTTCACAGTTTAAGGACAACGTCAGCGGTTCGGAATTCATGCCTGGACCGGAGTAGATCATTGTGCCAGTAAATTCCTCGGTTTCGTAGTCAATCAACCGCCAAGTGCCATGCCGATAGTCCCGGTCAAGACGGTGGACTGGTTGACACTGGCTTAGATCTGAAATAATCACAGCTTTCATTATAGTGAACCTTTCCATTCCTCGGAGCGGCTCATGCTTCCTCCCATGCGGGTCTGGACACGGTGATCATGAGCCTCAATCTGGGACAGTCACCGCGAATTGATTCACAAGCGCTCACAAAATCTCGTACCCGAAATCCATATAGGTTCCAGCAGTTACTAACTCGACAGGCAAACGTATCCCATCCAATTCTTGAGCAATTTCCTCCAACGCTGCGAAGTTTGGTATCTGCCAGATAGCGAGTCCACCCGGCTCCGGACCAAGTTTCCCAATGCGGCTCACCAGCAGATTAAGGGCAAAGCGAGAATGCCTCTGAGTCCGTGCGGCGTAGAAGTTGCGGACGGTATCCAAATCTGCTTGGACGCGGAAGAATTCGGCATAATAGGTTCCGTTGCGGGCATAAACCGGTTCGATCAACGGTGCATAACAGCCGGCAACATCAATCCGCGCAACCTGAAAAAAAGGGCGTTCTAGCGGATTCTCTTCATCGCTGCGAAAGATGCGATCCCAAACGTCGATCCGATCAACACCTGCTTGTGGTGAATACCAGACCGCCAGATATTCCGGTTCTGGTCCCAACCGCCATGTCCGACCAATGTTCAACACCAACTGGTCTTCCCCATAGCTGGTATCCCAGCCCTCCTGTCCATGGGTCACCCCGGCTCGAAAGTCTGTCATATCTACACCCGGGCGACGACTGATATACTCGATATAGATTAGTCCCATGAGCTATATCCCTTTTCAGAACGTGTGTGAGAAGTTTGACGTACTCCCAAAGCTCAAGCATTGGAATTCTTATCCGTTATGTTAGCCGGATTTACATAGGTGTGGATTGAACCTGACACCTATCGGGGACGCCATCGCCCCAACTACGGGACTCAACAGGAATCCCGATACTTTGTTCCAGAGGTTGATAGCCCCCACACCGTCTCGGTGATAATGAAAGCCACAATGGTTGCAGTGATAGTTCCGGTTAGTGGGCTTCTTTCGGTTGCCACAACGTGGACAAGTCTGAGAGGTGTATGCCTCGGAGACAAACTTGACTTTGAGTCCTGCAAGTTCTGCCTTGTAGCATATCATGGACTGGAGACGGGCAAACGCCCATTGGTGAATCTTCTGGTTAGACTTCTTACTAAACTTCGCTCGCTTACGAATGCCTTTTAGGTCTCCTATCACTATCGTATCTGCCTTCGCCTTGATGCAGTCAGATATAAATCGACTCGTGATTTTATGTTCAGCGTCCTTGAGTTGAGCGTTTAACTTCGCGAGTATCTTGGTCTTGATTCGTTTCAACCGATACCAGCGATTACTGCGCTTGATACATCTATCCATTTTGCATTGGATGTATGCCTTGAACTTGTTGATATACTGTTTGATAGCACGTAACGCACGACCATTGTAGATGATGGTGCGTTGGCCGTCATGAGAGACTATCGGGTGAATCTCGCCCATATCTATCGCAACAGTTTTACCTGTTTCACGTTTGGGAGGTGTGTGGACTTTGTAGACCAGTGAAAAGTAGTAACTCCCCCGTTGGAAATACATCTCTACATAAGCAGGTTTGACATCTGATTTGAGAATAATTGGCTGATTACCTTTGCCGTTAGACAGTCGGATAACACCATCTTGGAAGGTAATACCATTTTGTATCCAACGCACCTTGTAGAAATGAGGAGTCCGCTTAGGAGGTTTCGCATTAGGATTGGACTTGACAGCACGAAAGTAACTCTTGAGTGAGTCAAAATAGGATTGGATTATCGCTTGTACCGTCTGCGAATGCAAGTTGTATCCCCGAAGACGCATGTATTTCCTGACGGATTTTTCTGACAGCCAAAACCCTTTTGTTCTCTTAATCTTGTGAATGAGGCTGATAACTTTACAATAGACACGCCCCGCTTCAATGGCAAGAGCATCCAATTCGGGTGTGGGTTTGACTTTAACTTTCTTAGTCGTATACATTAGACCCCCTTTTGGCTTTCTACATATTGTTTCAGAACCGCAAGGGTTACGCCACCGGTTGAAGATATAAACTTTCCTCGTGTCCATAAGCACGGGAGGCGGCTTCGTAATCGAGGGAATTCCTTGCGGAGCACATGAGCCGTATACCCTTTTATATTGGCTATAATTCGGTTAGGCGCACGTTGAGGGGACAACCCTGAAACCAAGTGGACATGATCCGGCATAATTTCGACTTCAAGAACTTCATAACCATACTCGTCCTGCTTTTCGTGTATCAAAAACTTCAGTCGTTCTGCTATTGGAGACTCCAAAACAGGACGCCGGTATTTGGTACACCAAATGATGTGATAGTCGCAACGGAAAACAATAGAGGGTTGGTGTTTGTATTGTGTCTGCTTTGTCAGTAGTTGCATAACATATACCTTTCTTATAGATTAGTTATATGACTATTATTATAATATATTGCAAGTGTTTTGTCAAGAGAAAATGCTAAAGCAATCTGTATAGGCTGCGCCCCAACTGCTCTAAACATAAATGTTTGGGGTTTAGACCTAAAGGTTTTTTGCCAATTGTGGCATAGGTTTTCTGACCTGCGTTACGAAAGCACTGATCCCGTATGTGACCAAGTTATTATGATTTGGCAAATCAGAAAAAATGAGGAAGAGCGATGAATTCTCAACAGACAAGGTAGCTGAATTATTTGTTGGGCGGGACAAGTCGGATTCACCCGGTGCCACGCTAGCTATCATCAAAGCGGGGAGTATCATCTACAAACGTGGCTATGAGTCGGTGAACCTCGATTACGACGTTCCTATCACCCCGGAATCGGTTTTTCACCAATGAAGCCGGTTATGGCGGTGGAAAAACCTGCGCGAACGTAAGATTAGAAAAGGATTGCAAACTTAGACGGAATCGGCTAAAATTCGGGAAATGTTTTTAAAAATAATCGAAATTGAAAGGTAAAGCACATGAATAAAACAGGACGCGGCTGGTCCCATGCAAGTCAGATGAAACCGGCAGCGGAATATGATATTCGCTACGATTCAGGGCTGCTGAAAAAGGAGAGTGCCGGGTGGCCACGTTACTTAATGGTATCCACACCGACTGCACACAGAACAGCGCAATCCTATCTATCCAAACCGCCCGCAGGGGTAGCCCATGCGATGTGGTTGGATTCCAAACATCAAAAGGAAATAAGCGACAGTTTACCTGATGACGCGGAGTTAGTGGTCGGGCTGGGCGGCGGACGGGCACTAGATGTTTCAAAGTTCGTGGCGTTAGACAAAGACCTGCCGCTTGTCATGGTGCCAACGATTGTATCAACGGGAGCAATAATTCATGGGGTTGTGGCAAAGTGGGAAGGCAGGAAAATCGTCGGAGCACTCGACGATTGGCCATGGGTGGACTGCGACCATATCCTAGTAGATGATGACCTGATCCTCGAAGCACCTTACTATTTGAATACCGCTGGCATTGGCGATATACTGTGTGGTTATGCCGCACCCGCGGAATGGCGCTGGCGTGCCAAGAACGGCGTAGGACCGCCTTGCGACGAAGCAGTGATCGCTGATGTCCTCACCCACCATGAAGAGATTACACAGACCTTTGAAGCGACCCTTGATACGGAAGGAAACCTGACAGGGAAAAGCGTGCGGCACATCATGAAAAGTGTACAGGAGCGGGATTCTCGCTGGATTCAACGACCGGAGGCTGCAAGCGGAGATCACGACTTCTGGCTCGCCTTAGAAGAAAAGTATAACACGAGTTACATCCACGGAGAGATGGTCGCATTTAGTGCAATCATCATCGCTTGGCATTGTGACGAGCAGCCCGAAGTTCTGACCAATCGGCTAGATCGCTGCAAGGTGCGCCGCCGACCAAGAGAAGTAGGAATAAGCCGTGAGGAACTCCGGGCAGGATTGGAATTTGCGCCGAGTTACATGGAGCGAAAAGATACCAACACCATACTGCGCCATCAGCCCATTACGGGATCGCAATTTGATCAACTCTGGGAGTTTTTGGAAAATAGCTAACAAATCGCCCTGAAAGGAAACCGATGAGCGAATCAAGTGTGTATGATAATGACAGGAATATATCCGCCTCCCAAGATCTCCAACCCATCCCCGATCGGTTGGTTGTCTTGACCTTCGATGACGGCAATAAGTCGGACGCAACCTATGTAGCACCGTTACTGAAACGTTACGGCTTCGGTGGGACCTTTTTCATCACTGAGGGTCTCAATTTTCTTAAAAACAAAGCCCACTATGTAACATGGGAAGAGGTTAAGGAACTGCACGAAGCCGGTTTTGAAATTGGCAACCACACCCACCATCACAAAAACGTGAACAACCAATCAAGCGAAGAGTTACTCGCCGACCTACAACACATCGATCTACGTTGCAAGGAACACGGTATCCCTGTACCTGAGACATTCTGTTATCCGGGTTATTCTAACGGCCCCGAAGCTGTGAAAGTCTTGACTGAGAAAGGATTTCTTTTTGCGCGACGCGGCATTGCACCGGAATTTACTTACGATTCAGAGGGAGGACGAGGTCCCGCATACAATCCGGCGAAACATCACCCGCTGCTCGTCCCAACGACAGGGGCGTCGGGACCGCACTGGGAATTTGATGACTTGGTGTGGGCAGTTGAACAGGCGAGAGATGGACGGATTGCCGTCTTGACATTCCACGGTGTGCCTGCCCTGGAGCACCCTTGGGTCCATACAGATCCCAAAACATTTGAAATCTACATGGATTATCTTTATGAAAACGGTTGTACTGTCATTTCCCTGCGTGACTTAGCAAAATATGTTGATCCCATCCAAGGTAGGAATCTTCCGTGTTATTACTAAATCACTGGCATTCCAGTCGGACTTTTTTAACCCAACGGAGAGAAAATGATGCGAACGGGACGAGTCAAATATTATAACTCAGACAAAGGGTATGGATTCATCGCCCAAGATACTGGTGAAAGGGATGTTTTTCTGCACATATCTGCGGTTCAGGATGGATATGACGAAATCCATGTAGGGCAGTATGTCAAATACGAAATAGCTGTTGGTGATAGGGGTCCTGTCGCCCAGAATGTGAAGGTTTTGCTTACCCCGCTTGAGCAAAAACGATTGAGACAAGGTAAGGTAGTGATACCTCGCAACTATGCTACACCTCAGCAACCAAATGGCGATCCTAGGGAGAAACCTTTCACTCCGTCCCGAAAATCTGTCCAATCCACACCGGTTCCCGCCTCCGTTCCACAAGAATCTCAACAAACGGCATATTCAAGTGTCGAAACAGTAGCGCCTGAACCAAGTGATGCTCCCTCGAATCAGAAGTCGCTCCCACGTACTCTGCAACCTGAAGAACAACCAACCTTTGGCGATCTCTACATACAGAAGCAAATACGCCTTCAAACACCCATGTTTTTTGGACTGTATAATCATACACTGCTACCTGCAACAGTCGCCGGGTTCACCAAATACGACTTCGCTTTACAAGTTGCTCTGAATTCCGATTCTATCGGGGGCGAAACAAAAAGGCAAGAACTACCAAAAACCGATGTCAAATACTGTTACAAAGCCGAGAATGCTACGGATATACAGTCAATTATCCACTATAACGAGGCAATTAAGGAACAAAACTTAAAGCCCATAATACAACGAAAGAAACGCTATAGTATCAATACGCGAACCATCGTTCAAGCACGCCGGGATCAGCACACGATCGAAGTCACAATGCTGGAAGGAGAAGTTTTTCGTGGACTGGTGGATTGGGTTAGCAGGTACGAGATTAAGATGATTTTAGAAAACGAATCAAAAATTGTTGTTTTTCGGCACGCAATCTGTGATTTTAAGGTGTTTTCATCGGAAGAAGGGGTGGGCAATCAAAGTGCTGCTGGAAGCGATCTGCAAACTGTCCATAAAAAAACGGTAAGATAGGGAACTAGTCGACGAAAGGGGTTCATCAACCGGATATAGTTGTTGTTAAACTTGGTTAAAGCGAGCGAAGAAAATCAAATGTATAGATGCCTGTCTTATGTCCGTCAGCCCAGACCAATCGAATCGCGTAACGACCGACAAGCTGTATATCAACGAGTGTAAGATTTTTGGATAACGGATCGGTGGGTAACAGGCGTAGCGGATTTTTATCTGATTTCTCTGATTGGCACCGTGCACATGGGCACTTTTGACGCAACAGTTGATAGGAATACTCGCTTTGGTGTCCATCGTTCCATTGAACACTAATTGCGTCTGGAAGGCGTTGAATCTGGGTTGGCTGAAGTGTCATCTACCAGACTATTACCTGATTTGTAGTATCCCAAAAACGGGCAGCGATTGAACTTCGCATTCAGATGCGGCTCAAGTCGCTGCCCGTTTTAGGTTTTATAGTGAATCATTATTGAAAATAGTCAGCGTTTAACTGGGTGAAGTGCTCCCACTCTTCGGGGACATCCTCATCTATGAAAATCGCCTCGACCGGACATTCCGGCTCACATACACCGCAGTCAATGCACTCTATAGGGTCAATGTAAAGCTGGTTGTGATTTTCAAAGTCGTCTGAGTCTGAGGTTGGATGAATGCAATCAACGGGGCAAACATCAACACAGGCAGTATCCTTAACATCGATGCAAGGTTCAGTGATGACGTAGGTCATCGGTTTTATCCTCCTATTTCATTCGGAAATACAGTTATTGAAAATTAACGATTGAATCCTCTTAACCTGATTTCTATCATTCAAATCCTTTATAGAGTTGGGAATAATCAAAGCGTCGGTGTCTTCAGTTCAATAAGGCGAGTTAATCATATCATATCTGTCAAAGTTTGTCAAATAGATCTCACACGATTATCAATCCCTCAAATTATCCCCTTAACATTCTATGAATATACTGTTCCTCTGGAGTGGAATCGGCTGAATCTTTTTGTATACACTGACTGCCCCACTGGTCGCTTAAGCGGAGCTAATTGAGAGGTACAGTGTAGAGCGCGTAGGGCGGTGATATGCTAGTTGGGTCGTTTAACTGGGCACCAGGATCTGGGGGAACAGGTCCGCGCAGCAGCGGGTCAGCCGTCTCATCCATCCATTGATCAAGCCGATGGCGCATGTCCTCAAGCACAGATGCCACGGTTGAATCATCGACCAGATTGTGCGTTTCGTTTGGATCGAAGATCAGGTCGTACAACTGTTCAGGTGCAACATATCGATCTTGCCAACCGTGCTGCATCCACACATCTTTGGTTGGACCTGCATCACAGTTGGGAAGCACCGGTTTCTGTCTGTTGCTGTACCGTCGGATATACTTCCACCGTTGTGTCCGCACGGCACGTTGAGGCTCGTAGGCGGCGTGATAATTGACCTCCGCAAAGATTTGGTCGTTAATAGCTTCCACTTCACCGCGGATTAACGGTATCATCGAGCTGCCCTGTACCCCCTCCGGCGTAGCAATATCCAATAGCTCGCAAATCGTAGGAAGAACGTCGATGTGGGAAACCATTGCATCGCAAACTTTGCCGCCGGTAAAGCCACCGGGCCCACGCATTATCAGCATCACACCGATGCCGTGATCGGTTAGATTGCATTTCATGCCCGGAAAAGCGAGTCCGTGGTCGGTGGTGCAGATGACCAGCGTATTCTCGGCTAACCCATTTTCATCAAGTGCCTCCAAGATCGCTCCAATACTGTTATCCAGAATACGGCCACTCGCTTTGTAAGCCGCCATATCGTAGCGGTTTTCAGGCGTGTCGGGAATGGGGGCGGGTGGCAGACAGTACCGAGGATCCTCGTCCGGGCCGGGTTCTGGAAACTCTCGATGTGTCACGAAAAAACCAACGTCAAGGAAGAAAGGTTGTGATGGAGCATCCTTCAGGAAATCAACCGTGCGTGAGACAACCTGTTCGGGACTGCGATCGCCATCTAGGATCCGATCGTAGCCAATCTGGGCGGGATCTTTGGCGACATGCTGGAGACCCGCTAATACCGAGTGATACCTACCACCATCTCGAAGGGTGTGAACAATATGCTGGCTATAGTCAGACATCGAAAAGCCGCGATTGACTAAGCCAAGCATCCCGCAGCTGTGCGCCCACTTGCCGGTCAGGAGGCTAGCGCGGGAAGGTGAGCATGTGGGATTAGCACAAAATGCCTGCCGAAAAAGGACGCCTCCCTCAGCGAGGCGTTGGATATTCGGCGTCGGCACGGCATGACCGTAGGGTTGGACATAGCGTCCTGTGTCGTGGGAATGGATGTATAGAATGTTTGGGGCTTTCATGCGGTAGTCCTTCTTTCTCCGGTGAATTAGGGCAATATCTAGTCTCTCCACAAAGCGATACCACCCAATAAGCCGGCGACGTTGGGAATGATTTTGACATTCGGAGGCAGGTCAAGCCGAAGCCTCCGAGCGTTGCCACCGCCGATGTAAAGTGTATCGTAGTTAAATAGGTGTTCGAGAGAGGCAATTGCTTGCATGACACGCCGTTGCCATTTTTTTCTACCGGCTTTTTCTAACGCAGCACTCCCTAAATGCTCTTCGTAGGTCTTACCTCTATGAAATGGGTGATGTGCGACCTCAAGATTGGGGACCAGTTTCCCATCAAGAAACAGGGCAGATCCGAAGCCCGTTCCTAGTGTGACAACCAGTTCTACGCCCTTGCCAGAAATGGCACCGAACCCCTGAACATCAGCATCGTTCAAGACACGCACAGGTTTGTCCAGTTTTTTGGATAACACCCCTTCCAAATCGAACCCAATCCAATCCTTGTGGAGGTTGACTGCCGTTTCAGTAATGCCTTTACGTATTACACCGGGGAAGCCAACCGAGACACGGTCAAAGTCTGATTGTCCCTTGGCTAACTTGACGATTCCTTCGAGGACAGAGTCTGGTCTGGCAGGGCGGGGTGTTGGGACGCGCGTCCGCTTCCCTATCGGATTTCCGTTTGTATCAAGAACCATCGCTTTGATGCCGCTGCCGCCTATGTCAACTGTCAAAGTTTTCTGATCAGCCATTTTTCTCAGGTCTCCTTCTGGATTTACTAGGAATCTGTAAAAGAATAGACTACATCAGATGCTATCAGGAATTAGGATTCAGCCACCGGCGTCCATATTCATCTTTTCCAATAAGCTCATTAGCAGGACTCGGTCCCCACGTTCCAGCTTCGTAGTTTGGAAAATCGCGAGGAGGTAAGGCTTCCCAGACATCCAAGATAGGGGTCGCAACCTCCCATGCTGCCTCGACCATGTCCGCGCGATGAAATTGGGTGGAATCGCCGTTCATACAGTCATAAAGCAATGTCTCATACCCGGTTGCAGGACTACTGCCTGCCAAGTCTTCGTAACGAAAGTCCATATCAACCGGGGTCAGACGGACTGTCTGTCCTGGAATCTTCGCTTGGAACCGGATGGTGATGCGCTCGTCGGGTTGGATGTGGAGGACAAGCCGATTTGCCTCTAACTGCTCTTCTGCACTACCACGAAAGAGAAGGTGGGGAATACTCCGAAATTGGATTACTATCTGTGTATCGCGTTTGGCTAATCTCTTTCCAGACCGCAAGAAAAACGGCACACCCGCCCACCGCCAGTTCTCAATAAAAAGTTTCAGCGCAGCATAAGTTTCTCGTTCTGAAGCAGCCGAAACCCCCGGTTCCTCGCGGTATCCAATTACCCGTTTGCCATTTACTATTCCGTCGCTATACTGGCCACGCACCGTATTGGAGATAATCTCTTCGGGACGCATCGGACGGATCGCATTCAACACCTTCACCTTTTCATCTCGTACCGCATCCGCCTCAAAAGAGATTGGGGGTTCCATCGCCACCAACGACAGCAACTGGAACATGTGGTTTTGAATCATGTCGCGCAGTACCCCTGATTCTTCGTAATATCCGCCACGCCCTTCGATGCCGATACTCTCAGCGACCATGATTTGTACATGGTCGATATAACGGCGGTCCCACGTCGGTTCAAAAATACCGTTGGCGAATCGAAAAACTATGATATTCTGTACCGTTTCTTTCCCCAAGTAATGGTCAATTCGGTAGATCTGATCTTCATCAAAAGTCTCAAGCAAATAGCGGTTTAGAAACTTGGCAGAATCCAAGTCGTGCCCAAACGGTTTCTCAACGATAGTGCGTCGCCATATCCCGTTGCTTTCGGATTTTGCGAGTCCAGCTCTTCCCAAATTATCAGAAATTGCCCCAAAGGAACTTGGGGGAGTTGAGAAATAGTAGAGATAGTTGCCGTTTGTTCCCCACTCCCCATCCAAC
Organism: Candidatus Poribacteria bacterium; assembly: GCA_003635265.1. Taxonomy (GTDB): domain Bacteria; phylum Poribacteria; class WGA-4E; order WGA-4E; family PCPOR2b; genus PCPOR2b. Next base: position 101,531 of record PYIZ01000006.1, on the reverse strand, counting down.
CGCTTCAGCAATTCTGCAAGGCAGTTGTAGTCGTCCAGATTATCGTAATTGCCTTGATGATAATAAAGTCGTTTCTCCACCCGTTCCCAGAGTGATGCCTCAAACGCAGTCGTGCCGAACACTTTAATTGCTTCTGTCATCTGGGCACGAAAATTATCGTGGCTGTTTTTCCTGCGTGCGAAACCGACAACTACAGCGTTTTCGCTCAATAGTCCGTTCTGGGCAAGGTTGTATAGCGCCGGCACTAATTTACGTTTCGTCAAATCCCCTGAAGCGCCGAATATGACCATCACGCACGGATCTGCAACCCGTCCTTGATCAGTTTTTATTTTTTTATTCATAGCGATTACAATATAGCGATCGATGAGGTGCCGTAGACTCTTCCCAATATCCTAACATCCAATTTGCTGGTTCACCAGCTTGCCTACACTCACCGGCATTTAACCATAGATTGTGGGTGCTGTCAATAATAAAGCCTAGTTGTGCGCTTGTATTGCTTCAGGTTTGCTTGTTCGCCACCGCCCTCTCAAGCGGGAACAATATGTGCTCGTTCAGGACGAAGAAGCCTTTTTAACTCACGGTCATAAGCCCGCTTAGTCTCCGCTTGATTTTGGGGTAGACCAATTTCTACCTCCGCTGCCGTAAAGGTAATAACCATCGCTTTACGGGGTACGGTGTCCACATTGGTTGAGGCCCCGTGCACCATGGCTGTGGTCAGGACGGTCGCCTGCCCGGCACGCGCCACCACAGGTATTGCCTCGGTGTAATCAAGCGCAGGCAGTCCATCAAACATAACACCCCCAACGAGTGGAGTGCTGCCTTTCAGCTCCGGTTGGTTTTCTCTGTATTTGGCTATCACCCGATGACTGCCGGGACGATACATCAAGGGCGCACGTTGTGCCGTTACATCATCTATCCAGACAAAAAAGGTGCAAACCATGTACCTAGGAGTAGCGTCGAGATTTGAGGGAGAGTACTGGACATCCACGTGTTGGTAGAAGCTGAAGGGAGTATTTGGCGATGGATAAGTTGTCACGATGGCAGTTTGAAAGAAACGTATCTCATCAGCTCGTAGCACACGTTTGGCTACTTCCTCAAAAAATGGATGCTGGATGATATCCAACAATTCTGGATCATAGAAGGTGCACGTTGTGCTGACCCGGTAGCGCGGTTCTTCCCCTGCCTCCGGCTCGCTGAACGGGAGTAGGCGATCAAATGCGGTTGATGCAGCTGAGAGCTGCTGCTGCGTCAGCGGTGTATCAATTGTCACCGCGCCCATATCTGAAAAGTGTTGAACCTCTTGCTCGGTAATCATATCGCCTCTGTTTCCCCTTTATTTTTCGGATAATCTTGTTGAATGAAAAACTAAAACATTATACAATGTGTTGTATTACATTATGTCACAAAATTGCAAAAAAGACATGCCATATTTTTAACATTTGAAAAGGATACAACCAATGGCAGATTCTACGGTTTTTGAAGGTCGTGCCCCGGGTGGGGCCGGAGGTATGGTCGAACTGAAGGACGGGCGATGGATCATGGTTTGGTCGGGACTGAATGTTAGCTATTCCAATGACCGGGGACGAACCTGGTCAGAGAGTGAACCTCTTCAGACCGGCGACGAACCCATTATTGGAACAGGCGCCCCGACCTGTCTCGTGCGTTTGCAGTCAGACAAGCTTGGTCTTCTCTACGGTCGCCTTAGCGGCACAGCCGGTGGAACATTGGCTGGCTACGCACTCTGCTTTCGTACCTCGGACGACGAAGGTGAGTCATGGTCAGAAGAGACTTCCATTAACCTACCCGGCGAAACTGCTAGCAACTATCACGATGTACTCTTCCAACTTCGATCAGGACGGTTAGTTTTACCTACACGGTTCTGTCCGCCCTGCACGTTTCCGGAACTCAAAGATGCCGGCGCTTACGGCACCATACAAGGAAAGCATTTCAAAACAGAGGGTCACGCTCACAGTCCGGAGATTGACACAAGCCAAGTATATTTTTCAGACGACGAGGGTGCCACTTGGAGGCGGTGCCCTCAAGACATCGTGATCTGGCATCAAGACGGTTACGGTGGAATGTGGCCCTGCGACGAGCCCGGTGCAGTACAACTTCGCGATGGCAGACTCCTGATGATGTTCCGAACGACGCTGGGCCGCCTTTACCAGAGTTTCAGTGATGATGAGGGGCTTACTTGGTCGTTGCCTCAACCGACAGCGCTGGCTAGCTCATATTCTCCGTGCCGACTCCGTGTTATCCCAACTACTGGAGACCTGCTCTGCGTGTGGAATCAGGTGAGCGGTGATGAAATTCGCCGTGGCTTTCGCCGGTCACGTTTGTCACTCGCTATCTCGACAGACAACGGGTACAGTTGGAGGCACTTCAAAACACTCGAAGTCGGCGGTCCAGCGGACAGATCTGACCGCGTTGATCCCGACGACGAGATCGGCATGGTTCGCGGTGAACAAGAACTCGGCGAGCTTCCAGCTGACATGATATATGTGTCGTATCCGAACGCGCATTTCTTCGGGGACGAAGTTGTACTGCTCTACGACTTCGGTCCGCAGTTGGATGCCTCTACAGATCCACCCTCCTGGCCCCGCCACCGTAAAATTGTTATCCGTCCAATCGAGTGGTTATACAAGGAGATATAGAATTACTCAGTATGAAAGGAGTTTTTAATGAAAGGTCTGACCCCAGAGCAAAAGGTACAGTACGATCGTGATGGCTATACCATCCTGAAATCGGTCTTTTCTAAAGCGGAGTGTGACGAGTTCGTCGAGCATATGATGGCACTTCACTCGGGACAAAAGACACTGGAAGGTTTCGCTCCCCGTGAACCAGACGATTGGGGTCGTACCAATAATCAGCATTGGTACGATCCGAAAGCACTCGCACTGCTGATCGATTCACGCCTGCGCCAACCGCTAGAAGACTGCTTTGAGGCTGAAGTTGAGGGCATACAAACCATGTACTTCTATAAAGGTTCCGAAGGGAAGCGTCACCAAGACCAGTGTCCGCTCCCCGGCTGCATGTCCGCTTGGCTGCCTTTGGTAGATGTCAACGAGGCAAACGGCACTATCTATATACAGCCCGGTTCACATAAAGGGGAACTTGTGACGTATTGGGAGACACTAGATGAGAACGGGAAGATGGATTACGAATATCGCCACGCAAAGACCGAAAGGATCTTTGAGGAAAACAATCGTCCTGAGATTTCCATTATAGCAAATCAGGGCGATGCAGTATTATTTCACGGTGGCTTGATTCATCGCGGAGGCCCAATCAAGCAGCGTGGTGCGTTGCGTCACGTCATGGCAAACCACTATATACCGTATCAGTTCACAGATTGGCCCCACACAAGCTGGCCCCGAACTTCCTTTGACGGTGAGCAACGCTATACCGATTGAATCGAGTATCACGTAGAAATTCCCCGCGAGATTCGATACAAGAATTTCAACATTACAAGTGCTTGTCCCCAAACTGCGCGTTGTAAAGCCGTGCGTATAGACCATCTTGTGAAAGCAGCTCGACGTGTGTCCCAAGTTCGACAATTCGATTGTCCGCCAATACAGCGATCCGATCCGCAAATCTGATAGTCGCAAGTCGGTGAGCGATAATCAACGTGGTACGTCCATGTAGTAAATTCACTAGACTCTGCTGAATCAGTTGTTCTGATTCCGTATCAACAGAGGACGTCGCTTCATCAAGGATGAGGATGGGCGGATCTTTCAGGATAGCACGTGCAATTGAGATTCGTTGTTTCTGCCCGCCGGACAGGCGCATGCCGCGTTCCCCAACAATGGTGTCAAAACGCTCTGGCAGACCTATGATGAAGTCGTAAATATTGGCAGATTTGGCTGCCAACTCAATTTCCATCTGTGTCGCGTTTAGTTTGCCATAGGCGATATTCTCACCAATTGTTCCGTTAAATAAGAAAGTCTCTTGTGGCACAAGCCCGATCTGACGCCGCAACGCCTGAATTTGCCAATCCCGCACACTGACGCCATCAATTTTCACCTGTCCGCTGGTTACATCGTAGAATCTCGGCACAAGACCAACTAACGTCGTTTTGCCCACGCCGCTAGGCCCCACAAAAGCGATTGTCTCCCCCGGCCGGATTTTGAGGTTTACATCCGTCAGAACAGCCTCGTCCGTATACCTGAACGAAACATCTTCAAACACAAGTTCCCCTTTAACTTTCCCCGTCCAAGCATTGGGGATGTCCTTAATTTCAGGGGCTGTATCTAACAACTCCATCATTCGTTCGCCGGCGGCGAGGGCTTTCTGCAACCGTTCATTTTCGTGGCTTGCCATCTGAATCGGCATAAACAGTTGCCACAGATATCCGAGAAAAATAAACAGTTGTCCAACGGTCATGGCACTTGATCCGTTGATTATCTGCCAACCGCCGTACCATAGAATCGCTGTGTAACTCGCGCCAAGCAAAAACTGTACAGCGGGATTCAGCCGCGCCCACAGACGTATCCCTCGGATGATTGAATTGCGGTAATCGGCACATCGGGCGATGAACCGCTTTTCCTCATAGGGTTCGCGGGCAAAGGCTTGGATTTCAAAGATTCCCGAAAGATTATCTTGCAAACGCGCGTTGACCTCCGCGAGTTCTGCACGTACATCGCGCGAGATGAGCCTTAATTTTATACCGAAGTGAACAATCAACGGTCCCAAAATCAGGATCGGGACGAGGGTCAGGATTGCCATTTTCAAGTGCATGGAGCACAGTATAATAGCAATCCCGATAAAAGTTAGTGCCTGCACGGTGAATATGTGTATGGTGTGAGCGAGCATATCCCGCATCGCGTCGATGTCATTGACCACACGTGACATCAGGTCCCCGGTAGTACTGTCCTTGTGAAACCGAAACGAAAGTTTCTGCAAGTGGCTATAGATCTGCGTCCGCATATCGTAGATAATCTTTTCAGCGATTTCGTGGGACAACCATTCTGCCAACATCACTCCGATGCTCTTTATCAAATAGACACCAAGCAGCAGCAGTGCGATCCAGTGCAAGCGACTGACATCCCGCTGTACAATCACCCCATCAATAATAATTCTCCCTGCAATCCATGTTGGGACCAGATTGCCGACGGATACAACCAACATTGCTATTAGCGTGACCACCGTGCTTTTCCAGTACGGCTTAACGTAACTCAGTAGGCGGAGGTATAGATTCATTTGCGGTTATCCTTGTGTGAAACGAAAATCCTGATGTGTGTATCGCGTCATACTAATGTAACAATTTGGGTAGAAAACCGTTCCGTGAGGTGTTAAAATTAGAACCCCAACGCGGACAAGCAATTCAAGGCAAACGGCTGTCAATCCCGATTTATCGGGACGAATCTCTATCAGGAGAAAATATGGAAACAGAAAAACTGAAACAACTCGCAGCAGAACAAGCTGTCGAGGAGGTGGAGTCGGGCATGATTGTCGGACTCGGCACCGGTTCAACAATTTACTATGCGCTGCTAAAACTCGGCGAAAAGGTTCGGAGCGGTCTTGATATTATCGGTATTCCAACCTCCAAACAGACGGAAGAAATCGCGACTCAGCAAGGTATATCGCTCTCAACACTTGGGGAACACCCTGTGATCGATTTGACCATCGATGGTGCAGATGAAGTCAATCCCACCCTCGATCTCATCAAGGGGGCGGGCGGAGCATTAGTCCGAGAGAAAATCATTGCCCACGCCTCCAAACGGTTGATCATCATCATTGACGAAGGGAAGCGGGTAGAACAATTAGGATCTAACTTCCCCGTACCGGTAGAGGTTGTCCCATTTGGCTGGGGTTCAACCCAACTCGCGCTCAACGAGATCTGCCGAGACTCAACCTTGCGTTCTGATTTTGTCAGCGACAACGGCAATTATATCTTGGATTGCGCTTTCGATGGTATTCCTGATCCGGTCACTGTTGAGAGTATCATCAATAATATTCCTGGCGTTGTTGACAACGGACTTTTCATTAACCGAACTGACCAAGTCATTATCGGCACTGCTTCAGGGATTCAAATCTTAAAGCGTGGGGAGTAAAACGCAAGCAGAATTGTTTTTTTATTACGCTTCACGAAACAATTCAATCGAAACGGTCGTGCCAACCCCTTCCTCGGTTTCGACGAATATTTCTCCATCATGATCAGTGATGATACGCTGCACAATCGCCATACCGAGGCCTGTCCCTGTATCCTTTGTTGTATAATAGGGTTCGAAGATCTGTGATAGCGTCTCTGGTGACATACCGATGCCTGTGTCCTGAATCTTGATCCGAACCTTCTCGTCGTTTATGGGTTGGGTCGAGATGCTCAGTGTTCCTCCATCGGGCATCGCCTCGATTGCATTTTTAATCAGATTCCCCAACGCCTGCGTAATTTGCTCTGAATCAAGGGAGACAGGCGGGAGGTTGGGCGCGAGATTTGTCTTAATCTGAATGTTCTCAACGGATTCCGCGTACAGGTTCACCACGTTCTGCACGATTGGATTGAGATCAGACAGCTCCCGTTCAGGACGGGGCATTCGCGCAAATTGATTGAACTCATCCACTAGCCGCTGTAGTCGGTCCACCTCTTCGATAACTATATCGGTGCATTGCACAAAAATTTCCTCGAACACTTGAGGTTGGTTCCCCTTACCTTGATAGGCTCGCTGCAGGTTTTCGATCGAAAGCCGAATTGGAAATAACGGGTTTTTAATCTCGTGGACAACCCAACGGGCAGCATCTCCCCACGCTGCATGTCGCTCGGCAGCGAGTTGTTTCTCTAGACTTGCCTTCAGTGCTGCTGTCATCTGGTTGAACGCACCCGCCAATCTGCCAATCTCATCTCGACTCTGGAGGGCGACCTGCTGTTCAAGATTGCCTGATGCAATTTCAGTCGCTCCCGTCGCTAACTGATTGATCGGTTTTGTCATTTGAAGCCCAACGATATAACTGACAATGTATACTACAATCAGTCCAACCCCACCGATGATAAGTAGAATAGACATAAGCTGCTGCTGCAATTCAATTTGATTCCGATGGGAGTATGCGAGAACCAACTCTGGCCCAACGGCTCGGGGTTGCTGCTGCGCTTCAGCCGGCATCTCAATATTTGATGCTAAGATTGGGATACGACTGACGCTGTGCGGTACACCTATTAGCTCAATCTGATTTGTGTCATCTGCAGGTGCTAGGAGCGATTCCCGTTCGTACTCTGGGATTGTCTCGCCGGGTGCGTTCAGCGGTACGAGGCGAGTACCTTCCTTGAGAAAGATCGGATGGAGTGTCAGATCTCTTAGGGCTTGACTGAGATGTTTATGTAAAAAATAGCCACCGGTAACAAATCCTAAAAAATTACCCTCCGCTTGAATTAGCGATGTCATCTCGATTGTAGCCCGTGCTTCAGATGTTCGGAGCCTCGACGCTGGTTCTGGCTTTGGTTTTTGTGCCAGATTTAACGCTTCCAGATCTTTCTCTCCATGTCGCAAGTTAAGAGGATGACGTTCATCACTTCCCACTTTACTTGCAGTGATGATACCCTCATCGGTTCCATATTCCAAGATATCCATCACACTATCAGCGATACTAGGTGGATACGGCTCACGATTGCGGATCGCTTGAACGACACGCCAGTCCTTGATTTCGCGCTGAACTTTTTCCTCAATATCTTGGCGAAGCAGATCTATCGTGTGGGTGAGTCGTGTTTCGACCTCTTGCGCCTTCGCTTGAATTTGATCATCCAAAGTCCGCACGACCCCAACACGTGCGACCACGAAGATCCCTATGATTATGATAAGGAATACAGAACTATAAGTGAGGAAGATCTTGTGATGGATTTTCTTGATAATAAAGATCATTGATGGTGGGTGGATCAGTTGTTCGATGTATCAGTGCTAGGATACTATGACCAATTTTCCTAAAAATTTATGTCAACTATCAGGTATAGAGACGTTCAAAGAGTGTAGCAAAGTTTATCTTTGAAATCAAGTCGCAATTTTTTTGCCGCTTTTTCGCTTGATCGGAGCTATTAATCTTGATAAAATGTCCACAACCGTACGTTTTCCAGAATACATAACAGCCAAAAGAAAAATATAATATGCAACGGAAACGCACAAATATTGTTTGTACGATCGGTCCCGCTAGCAGCTCGCCAGAAATGTTATATTCACTGATTGAGTCAGGGATGAATATCGCAAGGATTTCATTCTCACACGGCTCACACGCCGATCATGCACAAACCATCGCCCATCTGAAAACAGTCTCTAAGCAGCTCGGCGTGAGAATACCAATTTTGCAAGATCTTTCGGGACCAAAGATGCGAATCGGCAAATTCTCGGACGAGCCAATTGAGTTATCCCCGAATGCAAAGTTCACCCTCACAACACGGGAAATCATTGGTGATCTCAATAGTGTATCGATTAGCTATCCCAAATTGATTGCGGACGTTAAACTGGGGAATCGCATTTTATTGGCGGATGGAGAGATTGAGTTGTGCGTGATTGCGACCACAAGCACGGATATTATCTGCGAAGTCATCGTCGGTGGACTGCTCCGTTCAAACAAGGGCATCAGCATTCCCGATATCTCATTACAAACTCCCATTCCAACACCAAAGGATATTGAAGACCTGCGCTTTGGAATTGATCATGGGGTTGATTGGATCGCCCAATCCTTTATTAGAAGTGCCGCAGACCTTCAGAACCTTAGATCTATCCTGCAACAACACGATTCCGATATACCGATCATCGCCAAACTGGAAAAACGTGAAGCATTGGATAATTTAGATAAAATCTTCACTGAAGCAGACGGTGTGATGGTTGCTCGAGGGGATTTGGGGTTAGAGGTTCCCCTTCCGGAGGTGCCACTCATCCAAAAAGAGATTATCAAATGGGCAAACCTTGTGGGTAAACCGGTTATCACGGCAACCCAGATGCTCGAATCAATGATTGTCAATCCACGTCCCACACGAGCAGAGGTCACAGACATCACTAACGCGATTCTCGATGGTACGGACGCCTTAATGCTTTCCGGGGAGACTGCTATCGGCAAATACCCCTCTGACGCAGTCCGAACAATGGCTCAAGTTGCTACGACAACTGAAACTACCATTGACTACGTGGAATACTTCAAACGTCAGCCAATCACCCTTGAAGAGAATGTACCGGACGCAATTGCGCACGCTGCCTGTCACACCTCCATCGAAATCGGTGCGAAAGCGATTATCTGCTGTACACGATCAGGTCAAACTGCGAGGTTAGTGGCGAAATACCGCCCACCTGCACCGATTGCAGTTGTCAGCCCTTATGAAACTACGCTCCGGCGTGTAGGGCTCTTTTGGGGCGCATTTCCTATCTCAATTGAATTTGCACCTGACACAGACACGATGATTGCAAGTGCGAAGCAAGCGGTATTGAAATCAGGGCTTGCCCAGATGGGAGATCAGGTGGTTATCATCGCGGGTATACCGGCGGACGTGCCAGGGACGACGAACATGATTAAAGCGGATATCCTCTAGGATTGCTCGCTGTGACGAAAGGATAGTAACCGTTTGCAAAGAGTACCACTTAGACAGTACATTCCACTCCTCGTCCACTACCTCAAACCTCTGTGGTTTCGGGTGACGCTGCTTGCTGTTTTCATATTTGGTGGGATTGGTTTAAGTTTGCTCAATCCACAGATTATGCGCTACTTCATTGACACAGCAAAAGCCGGTGGGGCACTCCGAAATCTGTTTATTGCGGGTGGTTTATTCCTTGCGATTGCCATCTTTGGGCAAATCGTCGTGCTGATTAGTTCCTATTTGGGTCAGGATGTAGGTTGGCGGGTAACCAATCGGATGCGGGAGGACTTGGCGTTTCATTGTCTGAATCTTGACATGTCGTTCCATCACCAGTATACCCCTGGAGAGATGGTCGAACGCGTGGACGGTGACACAACAGCACTCTCAAACTTCTTTTCGGAATTTGTGCTGCAGATCATCGGTAACACACTCTTACTAATTGGCGCTCTCGTTATGCTCTCCCTAGAGGATTGGCGGCTTGGTGTTGTACTAACAGCGTTTGTAATTGTTGCGTTTGTCATCTGCAACCTCATACGAAGTATCGCCGTTCCAGCGTATACCGCCGAGCGGGAGGGCTACGCCAGACTATACGGCTTTATCGAAGAACGGCTAGTTGGAATTGAAGACATTCGGACCAACGGCGGAAATGCCTATACAATGGATCGGTTTTACGATGTCAATAGTGATGCTTATAGACGGGTACTGAGAGCCCAGATTATGGGCGAAATTGTGCGAGCAACCACGACGATTATGTTTGCCATAGGACTTGCGATTTCAATGAGTATGTGCATCTATATCTTTCGGGAGGGGACGTTTACCATCGGCACGGTCATGCTGGTTATCTATTATACAGCCATGTTCCGGCAGCCTCTTGACCAGATTGGTCGCCAACTTAACGATCTTCAGAAAGCGGCAGCGGGCTTACAGCGAATCGAAGCCTTGCAGCGCACAACCTCTCATATTCAAGATGGAACGGAAATACTTCCTACCTCAGGTGCAATCTCTATCGAATTTGACGAGGTAACATTCAACTATACTGAAGGCGAACCGGTTCTAAAAAAGCTCTCTTTTAACCTAGCACCGGGCAAAATTCTCGGTCTGCTGGGGCGGACGGGCAGTGGAAAAACAACTATGACTCGCTTACTGTTTCGGTTTTACGAGCCAAATATGGGCGAAATCCGCCTAGATGGTATGCCGATAATGCGGGTACAGCAAGACAGCTTGCGCCAAAGTGTGGGGCTAGTTACACAAGATGTCCAACTATTTTATGCATCTGTCCGAGACAACATCACACTTTTCAACCCTGAAATCACCGACTCACAGATTATGGCGGTCATTGAAGACCTTGGGCTATCCGCATGGTATGCATCGTTGTCAGATGGATTGGATACTATGATCGCCGCCGGAGGGCTTTCTGCTGGGGAGGCGCAGTTACTTGCATTTGCGCGGGTATTTCTCAAGGATCCGGGAATTATTATCCTTGACGAACCTTCGTCTCGACTGGATCCAGCGACCGAACAACAGATCGATCGCGCAATTCAGAAGTTGCTGCATAACCGGACGGGCATTATCATCGCTCATCGTCTTGGCACCGTTGAACGGGTCAACGAAATTATGATCTTGGAAGATGGTGAAGTCCAAGAACACGGGGAGCGGGAACACCTTGTGAGAGATCCAAATTCGCGATTTTCACAACTCCTCAGAACAGGGCTAGAGGAGGTAATCGTGTGATAGTCCCTCCGGCAAATCGCAGGCACGTGGTCCTACTTCCTCTCTCGGTTGACTCATGAAGTAGGCAGAATGTATAATTAACGTATCATAGCCAAATTGCCAGTAGTAGGCATATGGCTTTAAATCTCCCGACTTGTCGAAGGATTCCTCCGATTCATCGGAGTCCTCGGAACGGGATTGGCATTTCTAAGACCCATCAGGACTTGAAATGTCGGAACAGATCTTATAGGTCGTATGCCGTAACCTCTTACGCATTACGTTTCACGCCTCACGGATAACAGATATGACAACCGAATTTAACCTTCCCGAACTCGGAGAAGATATTGACACCGGCGATGTCGTTGCCCTGCTAGTGTCTGTCGGTGATACAATCGAAGTTGATCAGCCGGTGTTGGAGATCGAAACGGATAAAGCTGCCATCGAAATACCTTCTTCCGTCAGCGGTGTCATCACAGCGATCCATGTGGAGGAAGGTGGAATAGTAGAAGTCGGAAAGCCAATTCTCACGGTTGACACGGAGGGAGTGGGTGAAGACAAGACGGAACCTGCAGAGCCGCCACAGAAAACCGCTCCTGCTCCCAAGGTGGTGTCACCTCCACCTGCCAGAGCGGAAAAATGGGAGGAAACATCGGCTATACCGTCAGTCGAAACGCAGCGGACCACTGAAACTGCCGAGCCACTACCAGATTTTTCAAAATGGGGTGAAATTGAACGCGCTGCGATGGGAGGGATACGCCGTGCTACCGCGAAACAAATGGCAACCGCTTGGGGGACAATTCCGCATGTAACAAATTTCGATAAGGCAGACATCACAGAATTAGAGAAACTCCGAAAACACCACGCCTCAAAGGCTGAGGCTGCGGGTGGTAAGCTCACAATCACGGCAATACTTCTCAAAATTGTAGCGGGTGCATTGAAGCAGTTTCCGCAGTTCTGCGCAAGTGTGGATATGGAGAGAGCGGAGATTATCTACAAGAGATACTATCATATCGGTGTGGCAGTAGACACACCGCAAGGGCTCCTAGTACCCGTTATCCGCAATGTCGATCAGAAAAATATTACCAAATTAGCGACTGAACTGAATCAGGCAGTGGAGAAAGCAAAAAATAGAAAACTCGGTTTGGAAGAGATGCAGGGTGGAACCTTTACGATAAGCAACCTCGGCAACATCGGTGGAACGAATTTCGCCCCAATTATCAACTCTCCCGAAGTTGCCATACTCGGTGTTTCCCGCAGCCAAATTGAACCGGTATTTGTCGATGACCAATTTCAGCCACGTCTGATGTTACCGCTCGCTCTTTCCTACGACCATCGCTTGATTGATGGTGCCGACGCAGCCCGCTTTTTGCGCCGGTTGGTTGAGGTACTGGAGAACCCTTTCTTGCTCGCTCTGGACGGATAAACAAAACATCTAAACTGAACAAAAGGAGGCAATTCCCTCTCAAGACGTTGCTAAGGATATTTTATGGAAGATTATGATATTGATGAATTAATTGAACAGTTGGAATATGACGAAGATCGAGAGGCAACGATTGCAGCGTTGGTTGAGATTGGTGAACCTGCGGTGCCTGACTTGATAGCGGCACTAGAAAATGTCATTTGGGATGTATGCGATGGCGCGGCTGACGCTCTAGCGCGAATTGGAGCACCCGCAGTCTCCGCCTTGATAGATACGTTTGCTCATGAATTTAGGCATGTCGCACTCAATGCTTCCGACGCTGTTGCACGAATTGGAGAACCTGCCGTTCCGGCTTTAGTTGAGGCATTAAACGACACCTATGACCCGGTCCGCGAATATGCGGTCCGCGCGTTGAGCACGATTGCATTATCTACCCAAACTGTTGTGCCGGCTTTGATTCGGGCGCTCGGCGACGATGAGGTAGATATTCGTACCTACGCTGCGGTTGGGCTGGCAAATGTCGGCGAAGCTGCGAGCGACGCTGTGCCGGCTTTGATAGCTACCTTGACTGATGAATCCGATCGGGTCCGTGAACATGTCGCCTTTGCGTTGTCAGAGATTGGAACACCTGAAGCAGAAAAAGCATTAAGCGAACTGTGAAATTAAAGTTGTTGCTTAAAGAACAAACATCTCCCCTTAACGAAGACACGGAATGTCGCTAGTTAGATAGAATTCATTTGAAAAATAAGGTAGGATGTGGTATGCTTAATATGGTTTTTTGCTGTCCAGACCTTATTTAACCATAAAAACTTGTATTCGCTTAAATATTTAACCAATTTTTGAACAGCACTCCTGAATTTGGTATAATCAAAAGCAAATTTCTCACTCTCTCACGTATGTAGGGGAAATTTGGCTTTGTTAATCTGCGATTCTCAGATAGGTGGAAACTCTACGATAGAAAGGATATAAAATGGGAAATTACGATTTTGCCATTGGTATGGGTGGAGCACCCGGCCAGGGTATTGAGAGTAGTGGACCGTTGCTGTTGAGGATTTGTGCGCGTCGTGGCATTTATGCGTTCACTTACAGTGCTTACCAATCTCTCATCCGTGGCGGCCACACCTTTTTAACCATGCGACTCAGCTCCGAACCCGTTGCAAACCATGGTGATAAGATTGACTTGGTCATTGCGTTGAATCAAGATGCAATGGACAAGCATCTTCAGAACGTTGTCCCCGGTGGGGCGATTCTTTACAACAGCGACAACACGAAGCCCGAAGGGGATGTTCCAGAGGGCGTTCAGTTGTGTCCACTCTCCTTTAAGGAACTCTCCAACAACAGCCGCAACCGGATTATGCTGAATACGCTGTTGCTCGGTGCCGCGCTTAACATGCTTGGCGCAGGCTTGGAACAGTTAGAGAATATTTTAACCATTCAGTTCCAGCGAAAAGGTCAGGCAGTTGTTGACGAAAACGTCGGCATTGCTAGAGCAGGGTTTGATCATGCTGCTGAACATTTCACGCCATTTCCCACATCATTACCGATGCAAGACAAACCGCTAGCGGTCACAACCGGCAACGATATGATGGCGATGGGTGGTGCAGCAGCCGGAGTCAAATTCTATTGTGCTTACCCAATGAGTCCTTCGACGGGTGTGTTGCACTGGATGGCTGCCAATGCCCGCGACTTGGGAATCATGGTTCGGCAGGTTGAGGACGAAATCGGTGTCGCGAATATGGCAATCGGTGCTGCCCACGGTGGATGTCGTGCGATGTGCGCAACCTCCGGAGGTGGTTTCGCGCTGATGACCGAGGCTATCGGAAGTGCCGGTATGATGGAAATTCCGGTGGTTATGATTAACGTTCAACGTGGTGGCCCCTCAACCGGACTACCGACTAAGACCGAACAAGGCGATTTGTGGCAGCTACTCGGTGCTAGCCAAGGCGACTTTCCGAAAATTATTGTCGCGCCAACTAGTATCGTTGATGGTTTCGATGTGATTCCAGAAATCTTCAACTTGGTTGATAAATATCAGTGCCCGGGGATGGTGCTTTCCGATCTCACGCTCTCAATGGGATACACAAATATTGACCCAGACCTTATCAAGTGGGATCAGAAAATCGATCGTGGCGAGGTTATCACTGAGGATAACGATTCGGACGAAAATTATCAGCGCTTTAAGATTACCGAGAGTGGTATTTCTCCACGAGCGCTGCCCGGAACCCCTGGACATGTTCATGTTGTGGCAACGGATGATCACGATGAAGATGGTGTGCTGATTAGTGACGAGTTTACGAATCCTCACAAACGTCGGGACATCATGGAAAAACGCCAGCGTAAGATGGATGGCATTATGGCTGACCTGCCAGCTCCCACCCTGACGGGACCCGAAGACGCGGATCTAACTTTGGTTGGTTGGGGCTCAACAGACAGTCTCATCGAGGAAGCCGCAAGCCTGCTCAGAGCTGAAGGATACAGCACAAACCATGTACACTTCAGATGGCTCTACCCAATGGATGAAGAAAAGGTGAATCAGGTACTCTCGAAGTGTAAGCGGGCTATTGTTGTTGAATGTAACTATACCGGTCAATTTGCGCGCTTCCTGCGTGGCGAAACCGGCTTCAAGGCTAATGGCCATATTCGTAAATATGATGGTGAGCCATTCATGCCACACCATATAGTTGATGGTGCGAAAGAGATTGAAGCAGGTAAGACCGAATTGTATATACCGTATCAGGAAATTGTAGTATAAGGAGGAATAAGATGGCAAACGATGGAAAACCGATAAAGGCGGCTCCAACAGCGAAGGATTTTAAGGGGAGCATTGCCCCGGATTGGTGTCCCGGTTGTGGCGACTTTGGTGTATTGAGAGCCCTTGAAATGGCTTGTGCCAAAACTGGACGCGAACCGCATGACTTTATCACGATCAGCGGGATTGGTTGTTCATCCAACCTCCCCGGATTCATCAACACCTATGGGATGCACACCCTGCATGGACGATCACTTGCTGTAGCAACAGGCATGAAACTCTCCAATCATGAAATGAAGGTCATCGTCACAGGGGGCGATGGCGACGGATATGGTATCGGAGGAAATCATTTCCTCCACACAGTTCGCCGCAATATCGATGTCTTGTACATTGTGATGAACAACCAAATCTATGGATTAACAATTGGTCAGACCTCGCCGACAAGCCGAATGGGCATGAAGACGAAGAGCACTCCTTTCGGCAGTGTCGAACAACCTCTGAACCCGCTCGCGTTGGCGATCCTCTCTGGCGCAACTTATGTAGCACGAGGGTTTAGTGGCGACACGAAACACCTCTCCGAATTGATGTATAGAGGAATTGAGCATAACGGGTTCGCACTCGTGGATGTCTTTAGTCCCTGCATCACCTTCAATAAGGACAATACCTTCGCTTTCTTCAAACAGCGCGTGAATAAACTCGAAGACGAAGGGCATGATCCTACCAATATGCAAGCTGCCCTTGAGCAAGCCATAATTTGGGGAGATGAGATTCCTATCGGTCTGTTTTATGAGGACACAACCCGTGACGCGCTAGAAGACCTCGAACCGGTCCTACAGGACGGTGCACTCGGCAGAAAGACGGATCTTGCCGTTACAGAGGAGCAAGGCGCATCAATCATCAAACAGATGATGTAAACCAGTCTGCGAAGCATTCAGCGTAACACAATCTATGTCAGTTACAACCGAAAATCAGCCTGAAATTGTTAATTCCATTTCAGGCTGTTTTTCTTTAGGTTCCTAGGAATTTCTGCAGCCAACGGGTTGTTCTGAGTCCCCCGATGTAACCAATTTCCCATCTGCTACGTTTCCTTTTTGCTTGACAAATCCCTCTGAAAAATGGTAGTTTTACTCATTAGCACTCTCAAGAATAGAGTGCTAACAAATCCTGCGAATTGAGGCGATTCTGTTGACAACTCTTGCGTTAGATTCTCGAAAATATGCTGTTTTAGAGGCAATTGTCAATTGCTATAATCGGACGGCTGAACCCGTCAGTTCACAGAAAATTGTGCGGGACTATGACATGGGGTTAAGTGCAGCGACGCTGCGGAACACCATGGCTGATCTTGAGGAACTTGGCTATCTGACGCATCCGCATACCTCTGCTGGGCGCGTGCCAACGGAGCAAGGATATCGAGTCTACGTTGATAGTCTGATGACCGACCAAAAGTTGAGTCGAAGAGAAAAGCAGTTTATCCGAGATGGATATGCCTCATCTCGACGCGATTTTGAAGAGATCATGGAGCAGACCTCCAAAATCCTGTCGGCAATTTCGCATCATATCGGTGTTGTCTTGAGTCCAGAGCTGCACGAGAGCATCCTACGTCGTCTTGAACTTATCTCGATTGACAGCGAGCATATGCTTGCGGTTTTGTTGATGGCTTCTGGAGCTGTCAAAAATCAGGTCGTTTCCATTCCTAAAGATCTGTCCGATGAGGAACTCTATCGGATAAACCGGATATTAAATGAGAAGTTAGCAGGGCTGCCGTTGAAACAGATACGGCAAATTTCACAAGACCCCGTGAAACTGAAAGCTGTTTTCGATCAACACCTGTCCGACCCGATAGCAACTGTTACGCGGAATACCTTTGCGCTAGAGCAGGAAACCCATGTCTACATCGATGGCACTTCTAACTTCTTCAGTCAGCCTGAGTTTGGAGAAGTTCAGAAAATTGAATCGCTATTTCGGGTCTTGGAGCAAAAGGAACAGATCGCCGATCTGTTGTCCTCTCAACAAGAACCCCTCGGAATTCAGGTGCTTATTGGCAGCGAAAACGGATGTGAAGGCATGGAAATGTGCAGTATTGTCAGATCGAGTTACCGGGTGCGAGGGAATCAGTTAGGGACGATAGGTGTTATCGGTCCGACCCGGATGGCGTATCCCCGCATCGTATCAATTGTCAAATTTACTTCTCAGATGATTAGCGACTTGTTTGAAGAATCACTTTAGCATCAACGAAATGTAGTAGTTATTCCTTAGAAAGGTTATAGGTATGCCAGAAGAAAAAAACACAGATATGGAAGAACAAGAAATAGAAACGCAAACAGCCAATTCGGAGGAAACCGAGAGCCCACCGATCAACGATACGTCAGAGGTTTCTGAGGCAGAAGAGTCCAATGGAGATGCTGAATCGGAGGATTCACCCGAAGCGGAAGCACTCGCCAATCTCACAGCCGAATATGAGGCATATAAAGCCCAGTCTGAGGAACAACACGATCAGATGCTCCGTACAATCGCGGAGTTCGATAATTCAAGGAAACGGGCTGAACGCGAGAAAGAGGAATCCTTAAAATACGCGCTTGAAAGCTTCGTAAAAGAGTTGATTCCAACAATAGATAGTATCGAAAGAGCAATCCAATCGACAAAAGAATCTCAAGATGTTGACGCTCTCGTTGAAGGAGTTGAGATGATTTACAAGGGGCTTCTCAGCACCCTTGAAAAGCGTGGTGTCACTCCGATTGAAGCCGCTAACGAGCCGTTCGATCCCATGCAACATGAAGCGGTGATGCACATCGAATCGGAAGATGTTCCCGAAAGTATAGTCATTGAAGAGTGGCAGAAAGGGTATGTGTTACATAATCGTGTGATTCGCCCGTCGATGGTTTCGGTCTCTAAGGGAAAAAGCGAACAGGTTGCGGAAAGTGAAGTCCCGAACCTCGAGGAGGAAGAATCGAATGAGTAAAGTAATCGGCATAGACCTTGGTACAACGAATTCGTGTGTGGCAGTTTTAGAGAGTGGAGAACCGAAGGTCCTTGAAAATGCTGAAGGTAATCGTACCACCCCTTCTGTTGTCGCCTTTACAAAAGATGGCGAGCGGATTGTTGGACAGGTTGCGAAACGGCAGGCAGTAACAAATCCCCAGAACACCGTATCTTCGGTCAAACGTTTCATGGGGAGACGTTACAATGAAGTTAACGAAGAAATGCAGCGGGTGCCTTACGCGGTGATTGAGGGAAGCGGTAACGAAGCAAGAATCCAGATTGACAATCGTGAGCACGCACCTCCTGAGATTTCAGGACTCGTTTTACGTAAAATGAAGGAGACCGCCGAAGCGTATCTCGGTGAAACAGTGACACAAGCTGTCATCACTGTCCCCGCATATTTTAACGATGCACAACGCCAAGCCACCAAAGATGCTGGGCAAATCGCTGGACTTGAAGTACTCCGAATCATTAACGAACCGACCGCTGCCTCCCTCGCTTATGGATTAGACAAGAAAACCGATCAGAAAATCGCCGTTTACGATTTAGGCGGAGGCACCTTTGACATTTCGATTCTTGAGATTGGCGAAGGTATTTTCGAGGTCAAAAGTACCAATGGAGACACGCATCTGGGCGGCGATGATTTTGATGAGGAAATCGTCGATTGGTTAGCCAAAGAATTTCTCAGTGAGAACGGTATAGATTTGCGTCAGGATCCAATGTCGCTCCAACGCCTTAGGGAAGCAGCGGAAAAGGCAAAGTGTGAATTATCAACGGCACTACAGTCAGAGATTAATCTGCCTTTCATTACCGCAGACGCAAGCGGTCCCAAGCATCTGAATCTAACGCTCACGCGTGCGAAACTGGAACAACTTACCACAGACCTTATTGATCGGGCAATTGAACCGTGTCGCCAAGCCCTTGCTGATGCCGAGTTACGCGCATCGGATATTGATGAAGTCGTATTAGTCGGTGGTCAGACACGGATGCCAAAGGTCCAAGAAGCAGTTCAGGAGTTTTTCGGTAAAGAACCACACAAAGGGGTCAATCCCGATGAAGTGGTCGCCATAGGGGCGGCAATCCAAGGCGGTGTCTTATCGGGCGATGAAGGGGTTAAGGATGTATTGTTGCTGGATGTCACACCCCTTTCACTTGGCATCGAAACACTTGGTGGCGTCTTCACGCGCCTAATTGAACGAAACACCACCATCCCGACCAAGAAAAGCCAAACCTTTTCAACGGCGTCAGATAACCAAGAAGCTGTAAGTATACATGTGCTGCAGGGCGAGCGTGATATGGCAGCCTACAACCGCACGCTCGGTCGATTTGATTTGATAGGTATTCCCCCGGCACCGCGTGGGGTGCCACAGATCGACGTGACGTTTGATATTGATGCGAATGGCATTGTGCATGTCTCTGCGAAAGATCTTGGGACAGGCAAAGAACAGAAAATTCGGATCGAATCCTCAAGCGGCTTGTCCGACGAGGAGATCGATCAGATGGTTGCGGACGCCGAAGAACACGCCGAAGAAGATTCGCAAAGAAAAGAAGAAGCTGAGGCTCGCAACGGTGCTGATTCACTAATCTATAGCACGGAAAAATCTCTTAACGAATATGGAGATAAGATCTCTGAGGCAGATCGAAACGAAGTCCAAAGTGCGATTGAGAAATTAAGGGAAACATTGAACGGAAATGACATCGAAGCTATTAAGGTGGAAACCGAGGCGTTAACGCAGGCAAGCCATAAATTAGCAGAAGTAATGTATGCCCAAGCAGCAGCTGAATCCGAAGCGACAACGGAAGCAGAAGCAACAGAAACATCAGACGAAACTGTTGTTGACGCTGAAGCGGAAGTTGTTGACGAAAACACGGACGACAAGACAGATAAAAAATAGTGGGAGGATCCATGGCGCAAAAACGCGACTACTACGAAGTGCTCAATGTCAGTCAAAACGCAGGCGAAGATGAGATTAAGAAGGCCTACCGTAAACTGGCAATTAAATACCACCCTGATAAGAACCCTGATAATAAAGAAGCCGAAGAAAAATTCAAGGAGGCGACTGAAGCGTACGAGGTATTGCGCGACTCCGAGAAGCGCAGCCGCTATGATCGGTTTGGTCATGCAGGGCTAGAAGGAATGATGGGCGGTGGATTTGATTTTGGTAATTTTGAGGATATTGTCGGGGACATCTTCGGTGATTTTGGCGATCTCTTCGGATTTGGCGGCTCTAGCCGCAGGCAGGGCGGACCCAAACGTGGCCGGAGTCTACAATATGATCTGGAAATCTCCTTAGAAGATGTAATGCTTGGAAAAACCTTGACCATTGATGTTCCGCGCTTGGAAACCTGTCAAACCTGCCACGGCACCGGTGCCGAAGTCGGATCCAAACCGGAGACCTGTCCAGAGTGTTTTGGACGTGGGCAAGTCACGCGGACACAGGGCTTCTTCAGTATGTCGCGCACCTGTCCACGCTGTCAGGGTGAAGGCAGAGTGATTCCGAAACCTTGTAACGAATGTCGCGGTCAGGGACTTGTTCGGCAGGTTCGTGAAATCCAGGTTCGCATCCCCAAGGGGGTTGACACTGGCGCTAAGATTCAGATGCGAGGGGAAGGCGAAGCGGGAGTGAATGGAGGACCGCCCGGCGACCTCTTTGTTATCATCCACGTAGCACCCCACGACCTTTTTGTGCGAGAAAATAATGATTTGGTAACGAAAGTAACGATCTCATTCCCACAAGCTGCACTTGGTACCACGCTTGAAATCCCTACAATCGATGGCACTATCAAACTCACGATTCCCAGTGGCACACAGTACGGTGCGAGATTACGCATTCCCAACAAGGGTGTTCCCCACTACAACCACTACGGCTCCGGCGATCTCATCGTTCAAATCCAAGTCGAAACCCCAACGAACCTAACAGATCGAGAAAAAGAGCTTTTGGAAACATTTTTACAGGTTCGCGGTGAAGTCGAAGGCGAGGACCATTCGGGCTTTTTTGATAAGCTCGGTGATAAGCTTTTTCATCGCCATGATGACTATGACGAGAATAAAGATGAGTAAACAATAAAAGTCAACGGTTCTGTGTGGCACGTGAAGTCGCAGCAGCGAACTTCCTGATCAAAGAGCTATGAAATGGGCTCAAGTAACAATCACAACCTCTCAAGAAGCATCAGATGCTGTTGCAAACTATCTCTTTGAGAGCGATGCAACAGGCGTTGAGATAAGAGATAATCCCGCCTCAAATTCTCCCTCTGTCACACTGATCTCCTACTTCCCAACGGACGACCTTATTGGTGAGCGCGTCCATGATCTGCGTAAATTTCTCGCTAGCTTAATTCAGGTGGGGATTGATACGCAGCCTGCAAAGGTCACACTAGAGTCCATTGAGGAAGATAATTGGTCAGATCAGTGGCGGTCAGCCTTCCCACCCCAAAAGCTCGGAAAACGCTTAGTCATTGCGCCGACATGGGACGATATTGTGCCCGAACCATCTGAGGTCTTGATTCGATTAGATCCGGGCATGGCATTCGGAACAGGACAACATCCCACAACACAACTCGCGTTGGAACTATTGGAGATCTCCATTAAGGGTGCCGATGCCGTCGCCGATATCGGCACTGGCTCTGGAATTTTGGCAATTGCAGCCGCCAAGCTGGGTGCCAAGCGGGTTGATGCCGTTGATTTAGATGCGACAACGATTCCTATTGCCCAAAGTAACATTCAAATTAATAAGGCAGAATCAATCATCCGTTTACATCAAGGCGACGGACTGAACGCGCTCGAAAGGCAAAAATACCCGCTCATTATCGCCAATATCCTTACGAAAGTGCTCCTACCCATGATTCCTATATGTCCGACCTTCCTTGAGCCGGCGGGGCGGTTGATACTGTCAGGGATTCTGGTACAGGAGGCATCGCAGATCGAAGCACAGTTGGAGGCAAATGGCTTTCGAGTGCTTGAGGTCCGTCAACTGAAAGAAAGTCATGAATTGGCGCAAACCGGAGAGAATTGGATTGGGATTTTAGCACAAATGAAAAAGTAAGAAAACGCGATAATTCACTGTCCCGTTTTCCGGTTTTCCCGTCTTCCCGCTTTCAGGTTTCCCTTGCGTCCTCGCGCCATTGCGACCTTGCGTTAAATTCTGCTCGTTTTCTCGTCGTCTCGTTCTCTCGTTTTCTTCCCTCTACTGGAGATAGCCAGACGGAATACCGATCTTCCCAACTGATTCACCGCTGGCAACCATCGGATATACTGGACGTGACCAGAAGATACCACTTTCAGGAGCTCGGATAGTTTCCCGCAAATGACCAAAGACATTACAGATTTCTGCAATCGGCTGATACGCTTCAACCTGATCATACAAGTCCGCTTGGTAATACACAAAACCGCCTTGGTCACTACAAAGTGACACAAACTTGTCGACAATAATTTGCCGATCCGGTAGTTTCGGTTCGCCATCGATAAAGTCGTAGTATTTGAGGATGTTCAGCACACCCTGCACCCCTTTTGCGATGCTGGCAGCGTCCCAACCGTGACACCCACCTAACTCCGGATCGACCGTTGGAATACCAATCTCAGGTGCGGCTTGAGCGAGTTGACCCTTCGGTCCCTTCTGATCAAAGATGTAACCCATTCCAAAGATACGAGCCAATTCAAGGCAGGCTGTATGTTGGGGGTGTTTTGGGTCAACGCGCACTCGAACCTCATCAATCATCGGGTGGACACCACCTTGATGCAGGTCAACGCAGTAGTCCGCTTGGCGGATGGCCGTATGAAAGAGCTTGTAAGCAATTCGTTCACTGGAGGTGCCGTCGTGGCGTCCCGGAAAGCATCGATTCATCTTCATGTTATCGACGGGACTGTGGGCTTGTCTGGCGTGAAAAGCATGAAAATTCACAATCGGAACAGCAATAATCTGACCTCGCAGATTATCGGGCCGAACTTGGCGCAAAATCTCATGGATAACAGCAATCCCGTTGAGTTCGTCCCCATCGCTCGCTGCTTGTAGGTAGAGCGTTTTCCCACTCTGTGCGCCATTCATCAAAACAATCGGCAGTCGGAAGGGCGTCCCATCCTGCATATTCCCTACTTTTAGATGCCCTTCGACACTTTGCCCCGGTTCCGCTATCAGCGAGCCGACAACAAGTTTGGCTCCGTTCATGTCTACCTGTACATTTCCCTTCCAAATCTTAGATTACGCGTTTTTTTTACGTTCAGAGGTATTTTAACACCTCCTATCAGTGTTTGACAATAGGAAAAACGCCGCCGCACTTCATATCATACCGTTACAAATTGCATCGTGTTGCAAAATGCAACACATCAAGCCCAAAGTCAGTGCTGACGCGCTGCAGCCCATCTTTTCCTTCAAATAATCTCTCTTAACTGTCACATTTTGAAACGATTCAAATATTCTATTCCGGCCAACGCTTTCTCCTTGTAGATCCAGTCATAGCAAGGGTTCCAGTCCATTTATGGGGCGCGCTGCGAAGTTGGCACAGTTTATGCATAATAATCACCCTGTATCGCTATGGTGGAGACAATTTTACTCCACTCCATCATTTTATGTTGGGAAAAATCCAACACAAAGGCTGAAAACAGCCAGGAGAAGTAACATAACAATGAATCAAGATAATCAACCACTGACACTGGCACGACCTATCGACTACATCCACACTGTACAAGAAGCCCTGAAGTACCGCCAGGACGATGTTTCATACACCTATCTGATGGGTGCGTCCGGTGAAGCCTTCCGTTTCTTCTACAACCGCACCGACCCTGAAGCGGGGATGAATACCTTTTTCCACAACCCATTGCGCGCAACCTGCCGGACGCTTGGTTATAGCTTTGAAATCTCATACGATGATACCTACGAAGCTGCATCAGAGCGACTCCAAGAAAATACGCGCGCTGGAAAGCCTGCATTACTACCGTTTGACGATTCCTGTCCGTTCCTTACTAAGGACGACGGACCAGAAACCTTTATCTGCCAGAACGGTTCCCGGTATCAGATCAAAACCGCAGAACTCCACAAAGAGTGGAATCCAAGCGGTGGATTTCTTGAACTGGGTCCCCACGGCTACTACCAATTTGTGATCGGTGAGCGTGAACGCGAACCCAAGGGGCGCGATGCAGCCCTAGGCACCTTGCGTGTCGCGAGAAAAATGGCAGAAAGTCGCCGAAAGATTCAAGGTTGTGCAATCGGTCTCGCAGCCTATGACGAACTGATTGCTCACTTGAGCGGCCTGCTGAGTCGACGGAGAAAGCTGACCGAGCATAACGTTTCTAAAATCATGAAGTGGAGCGGACAACCACTGACACAATTCATTGAAGCGCGAACTGCAGCTGTGGACTATCTGCAGATGATCAGGGAACATCTTGAGGATGAGGAAATAGAGCATCTGGATGAAGCGATTGCCGAGTATCAGAAGGTTGTAGGATTGCTCAAGGCTGTTCAACAGGTACTGCCTTCACTTGAAGCACGCGAAGATGCTTCGGCGGATGACAAGGCGAAAGTCCGACTCGGATTGACCCTATCTCGGATTGGCTTGTGGAGACACTCGAATCAGGGGGTACAAACCCCGAAAGAAGCGCTGAGTCACTTCAAGCCGAAATGTCGTGCAGCGATTAAAGTGCTCCAAAAAGCCGTCGTAGCGGAGACAAAGGCAACCAAAGAGATTTGGGGAGTGCTTCAAACTAGTGACAAGACGAAGATGTAAGCAGCACTTGAATTGTAGGACCATGGAGGTCCACGATGAAACAGTTTTTCAGATTATTTGCATACGCGAAGCCTTATATACCCAAGCTGATTCTAGGTTTTTTTCTGGTCGTGCTTGTCGGGCAGTCGCCCCTATTCATGCCGCTTGTCCAGAAGTTCCTTATTGATACAGTTTTAGGGTCCGCTAATGCACCGCTTGCAAGTATTGATTTGACCTTTCGGGATGATTTAGACAATCAGGCGGGGCTTTCTAACGTGCTGAGGGAGCAGCTTGAGAGACAGGGACTTTTCCTCTCCTCAAGCACGGCCATCTCGATTGAAAATCGGGGGGAAAAATGGAGGATTGACGACACGGAGACAGGGCAGAAATACCGCATCAAGCAGCAGGTGTTTCGGCTTGACTCAGATTTCCAGAAGAAGCAGTATTTAGAAAAACTTGAGGGGATAACCGATGTAGCGGAATTTCAAAGGATGCCAGAACCTTTGCGTAAAGAGTCCGAGGAAGCCTCCAACAAGTTACGTAAAGCGTTCGAGGATCGAGGCATTCTGCTATCTCCAAAGACAATTGTTTCGGTTGAAGAGGCAGGCAGCCACTGGCTTGTTATTGATAGGGCAACCGGAAAACAGCATACGATCTGGAAAGAAAGCGGTAAACTGTACGCCGCCGAAGGTGAAATCAAAGTTTATGCCGCGACGGTTACGCACACCTTGCTAGGGCGTGAGTTTCATTATACGTTGGTCGACTGGTTGATTATTATTCTTGTTGTTATCGTTGTTTACTATGCGATTTTCGGTGTCCTGTCTTATCTCTGCACTTTCGTGATGACATGGGTCAGTCAGCGTATCCTGTTTGACTTGAGAAATAGTGTGTTCTCTCACTTACAGTCGCTGTCGATGCAATTCTATGAGTCCCAAGGTACTGGACAGATCATCTCACGAGTCAGGGAGGATGTCGCTTCGCTGCGGAATCTCGCCACCCAAACAACGATTCAGATCGTAACCGATGCGGTCACTTTCATCCTCATGCTTGGCCTCATGCTGTATTGGAATTGGAAGTTGACCCTCTTCTCCTTGATAATCTTCCCCCTAATCATCGGGAACTATCACATCTTCATCCAACGGTTGCGTCCGATGTGGCGTCAATGGCGGCACAAGTGGGCGGATATTGGAACGGGGATGTACGAGGCGGTCGCGGGAGCAAAGGTCGTCAAGGCTTTTCATCGGGAACGTTACCATGAGCGACAGTTGTTCCATAATATGCGCGAGACCCTCGAATCGAGAATTAAAATCGAGGCAACCCAAACAGCGATGGGACGTGTTGCACTCTTCTTCCGGTCAATCGGCAGGGCTGCGGTACTCTGTTACGGGGGATACTTAGTCATTCAGGGCGACTTTACCATCGGAGCAATGCTCGCTTTCTACCAGTTTATGGAACGCCTCCAAGAGCCAATCATGAACCTGATTCGGGTCAACACACAGATTCAAGAGGCGATGATTTCGGCTGAACGTGTGTTCGGTCTGCTCGATTCGGAGCCGACCGTTGAAGAGCCGCCCGACGCAATAAACCTGACTAACATTCGCGGCCATGTCAAGTTTGAAGATGTTTCCTTCCATTACGAACCGGAGAACCCGGTACTGCACAATATCAACCTTGAAGCCAAGCCGGGGATGATGGTCGCGTTGGTTGGACCATCAGGGTGTGGAAAAACTACTATCGCGAACCTGATCTCCCGATTTTACGATCCGGTAGAGGGAAATATCTTTGTGGATGAGTATAACCTCCGTGACGTTTCGATTAAGTCACTGCGAAATCAGATGGGGATTGTGTTGCAGGATAATTTCCTGTTTGCGGGTTCGGTTGCTGAGAACATACGATTCGGCAAACTCGGTGCCACAGACGAGGAAGTGGTGCAAGCCGCCCTCGCCGCTAACGCGCATCAGTTTATTGTCGATCAGTTGCCAGAGGGGTACGAAACAGAAGTTGGGGAACGCGGGATGCGTCTCTCTGGCGGGCAGAAGCAGCGCATCGCCATTGCACGCACCATTTTACGAGACCCGCGCATCCTGATTCTGGACGAAGCGACCTCCAACTTGGATACGGAATCCGAAGCACAGATTCAAGAGGCATTGGATCGGCTGATGCAGTCTAGAACCTCATTCGTCATCGCGCACCGACTTTCAACCATTCTGAATGCGGATATGATTATTGCGCTGAAAGAGGGCAGGATTGTTGAGGTTGGCACCCATGAACAACTGTTAGACGCGGATGGGATGTACGCAGATATGTATAGCAAGCAGTTCAAAAATACAAATTCAATTGACGACGATTCTGCTTGGGCAGCATAGATAGGAGACAACAGTAATAATGTGGATAAATGTTCAACGACAACGATGGATAAACTTGGCGATCCTAATCATAACGGTATGTTTAGGGTCGTCAGTTTTTGCTGATAGTCAAAGTTCCGGTCGTGTTATCAAAGCCAAATGGCTCGATACGCCGCCTGTTATTGACGGAGCGCTCTGTGATGGTGTCTGGGAGGAAGCTGAGATCGCGGATAATTTTTACCGCGTAGAAGGTGCACACGGCGTCCCCGCAGAGTTGGGCACCAAGGCGATGGTCCTGTATGATGAAAGTACGCTTTATGTTGGCGTGCGTTGCGACGAGCCGAATATGGAGGCATTGCGCGAGACCCAAACACGCCGCGATGCTCCTATCTGGCGGGATGATACGATTCAGGTGTTGCTGGATACCTATCACGATCAGCGCAACTGCTACGTTCTGGCGGTCAATACGCTGGGAACACAGATGGACGCAAAAATCAGCAACGAGAGCAACTTTGACCAAGCTTGGGATGCGAACTGGGAGGCGAAGGTCGAAAAGAATGGAAACCATTGGACAGCAGAAATGGCAATTCCATTCAGCGAACTCCGCTTCGATCCCGAAACAACAACATGGGGCATTAACTTTGCGCGACCGCATCCGATGGAAGGGACCCGTTATACGTGGGCGGATACCGGAGACGACTTTAGTCGGGTTTCGGAGTTCGGTAAGCTGGCAGATCTCGAACTCAGCAAAGTGAATGCGAATCGCAAGATCGATATTCTGCCTTATGTCACTCAACGCTCGGTGGAAGGCGAATCGCTCGATATGAATGCTGGCTTGGACATTGCCGTCCCGTTCTCGACGAACATTACCACAAATCTGACTTTTAACCCTGACTTCTCACAACTGGAAAGCGATTCAACCCGCATCAGCGTCTCAAGCGATCGGGAGATGTATCTGCCGGAGCGGCGTCCTTTCTTCCGCGAAGGGTCGGAGTTGTTTGAACTACCGCTTGATCTGTTTTACAGCCGCCGAGTGCAAGACATTGATTACGGCGTTAAATCAACGGGGAAGGTTGGGGACTACAATTTCGCCCTCATCGATACCTATGGAACGATGGTTGACCGCTACGACGATGATCAAAAGAAGCAGGCGAATCTCCTTGCTACGCGAGTCAGTCGAAACGTTGGCGAGCGCACAGTGATTGGCGCTATGGGCTTGCAGAAACATCAGGAAGACCGAGATGTGACCTTGCTTTCGTTAGATGGTCGGTTCGCCCTCCATCGTGACGTAACCGCTCGCGGTCAATATGTGACCGATTGGATCCACGGTGAGATGCACTCAGCGTTCCACGCCTCAATGGATTGGGATCATGAGAGCGGTTGGGGCGCCCAAGCTCGTGTCGAAGATATGCCAGAAGGTTTCCGTCCAAATGAGATGGGGTTGGAAGATGAAGCGTTCCGTAAGACATTCAGTCGCTTGCGATACAAGCATCGATTCGACAAAGACAACCTCGTCCGTGGCTACTACGTAAGTGGTTACCACCTCTATAAACTCAACGGACAACATCTGTTATGGGACCGGCGTATTGGGTTGTCAGGCGGGATTGATATCGGCAGGTTTGATTTATATACCTTTGTTGGAAGCGGAACACGACGCGAGGACGGAGCACTTTACGACAGAGAATATATCGGCACGAATATTAGCTATCGTCCCAAATGGGGACGTTTATCGCTATATAACCGATTTGGACCGCGGCAAAACAAGTATAGCCGGTACACACGGGTCTCCACCACCGTCAACCTCTTTGGCAAACTTAGCTTCAGCATGAACGGAAGCAACTTCTTCTGGCGCGAACATCGCAATACGCTTATCGTCGGGGTGAACACCACCTACCAGTTTACTCGACGGATGGGTTGGCGAATCTTCGCAGAGCGGGTAGACGAGCGCATGTCTCACGAGGTTAAGTATAACTTCAATTCCGTCTTTGACTACCGCTTCACCCCAGAAAGCCGCTTCTTCCTCGTGTTCGCCGACAGCACCACTGGTGAGCGCGCAGTCCTTACCAAGATGTCCTACCTCTTTGAGTCTGGCTTTCTGCTTTAAGTAGGTCGATTTTCCAAAATCGACGTGCTCTCAACACCCGATCAACCATGCAATTTTCGTAGGGAACAATTCTCGGACTCTCGGTCATAGACCGGAAGATCGTTGTTCCCTACAATCCGAAGTGCCTAACTCCTGATTAATAAAGACTCATCAATCCTTCCGCCCCGTCGATAGGTTTACGCTCGAACTCCTCACTGATCCAGCGGGCTGCAGATGACCTGCCGGGGTTACGGTAGGCGTAGACCACCGTCCACCGCGTCTTGCTATTGGGTCGTCTCGGACTGACGGCGTGTGCCGCGTGTGTCCACATCAGTGCCACCGTACCGTCGGGAACAGACAGGTCTTCTATCACCAACGGTTCGCCGGTCAACAGGTGTTTTTTGTCCGCCATCCATCCGGACTGTAGCTCCTCATCCGTCTGGAAATGGATCTTGGGATCCCGATACAGATGACTCCCCGGCACAGCCTTCAACCCACCATCATCAACATCAAACCCATTGACGTAAAAGAAAATCCGTATAAATCCCAGACTGGAATCGTCATCCGAGTACTCGTGACTATGCCAACGAGTCCCTTGATTGCCACCCGGACGGTTAAGCGTAACACAGTGATCGTAGCGGATGTCCTCTCCAAGCACCTGTCGGGCGAGCGTGAGCATCTGCGGATGCCCAATCAAGCTTTCCAAGAATTCGTCGTATTCCGCAGCAAACCGATTCGGCTCATGCCCCTCGGTCGCATTTGGAACAAGCGATTGAATGTACGACAGCGATTCGGTCAACCGTTCACACGCCTTCGGCGTCAAGACACCCGGGAGAACGAAATGCCCAACCTTGTGCATCTCTGCCCTCTGCTCCTCACCAAACTCGTATGAGTGAAAAATAGGAAAACGTTCCATCAGAAATCCTCTCTTCTTAATATGCCTAATCCCAGTCCAACAACCTCGCCAGATTGTCCCCTTTTACCTTTTGCCGGTCTATCTCTGTATATTTCGAGAGATGTGCATCCACTATATCAGGTATGCCGCTGCCCCAGACCATCTGATCCGGTCCAAAGGCTTCGATCACGCGACGGGTAAACGGGCGCGCACTCAAGTAGAGCGGCGCATCCGTAGCGAAATGATTGAGACCGGACAGTTTCATATAAACCGTATCGAAATCCGCCAGATCCAAGACATGCGCAAATTCCACCGCATCCCCCATGTGCGGCTCCGCCAAATGATCGATTAACGCTGTGGCCTCCGGATAGTTGCGCAACATCTCCGCCGCTTCCTGCGCATGATCCGGTCCGATGTGCAGTTCGATGATTAGATTCAGGTCTAACGCCTTCTCCCAGATTCTCCGAACTTCAGGACTGGTCAGGCTATCCAGATAGGTCTCTTTGCCGCGGTGGGCGTGAAATCGCGTTGCGATAATCCGGGGCTGCTGCGCCACCAATTCTTCCATCTTGCGTGGGGCGTCCGGATCTTTCGGATAGAACAGGCATGTGCCTTTGACACGCTCCTGCTCCTGTTCCAAGCAATCTAGAACAAGCCGGTGATCGTCTCCATAAGGCTCTGGATGCACCAACACCGCACGGTCAACCCCGTGTTGATCCATCTGTGCTAGATATGCCCCCAGCGGATCTGCCGGCTGGACAGAGACATCGGGCGTGTAGGATGCCTTTTCGTGAAACGGATAGCGTTGCAGATCCGGACTAAAAATGTGTGTATTCCATTCGATAACCATCCCTCTCCTCCTACCGCGCAGAAATTCCTTCCATTCTAACCCAAGCACGACAACGCTGTCAATCTCAAAACACCTCTCTGTTTGCCCTTGACACAGGTTGGAGTTCGTGATATTTTTTAGTCAAACAGAACAATCATAGGAAGAATAAACAATCCCAGTTCAAAATTCTACGCTTGATGTTTAATACAAAAACGACAGGTGAACCATGAGGTAACTATGAGACCAAAACCCGGAATTGAAACCATCCAACCCTATCAAGGGGGCAAACCGATAGAAGAGGTTCAGCGTGAGTTGGGAATTTCCGATATTATCAAGTTAGCATCGAACGAAAACCCGCTGGGCCCCTCGTCCTTGGCGATGGATGCCATCCAAGAAGCAGCAACGCAAGTGAACCTCTACCCCGACGGAAACGCCTACTACCTGAAACAGGATCTGGCAGCGCACGTCGGTGTCGCGCCCGAACAACTAATTTTAGGGAACGGCTCCAACGAAGTGCTGCAACTGGTCGGAGAGACCTATGTATCGCCGGGCGATGACGTAATCTATTCGGAAAGTGCCTTTGTCGTCTATATGTTAGTCGCCAAGGTGTTCGGTGCGAAATCGATCATCACACCGATGGACGGTTATACGCAGGACCTAGCGGCAATGGCAGATGCAATCACCAATCAGACCCGCGTCATCTTCATCGCCAACCCGAACAACCCGACCGGGACAATGGTCACGAAAACGGAGACCGAGAAATTGATGGAGCGTGTACCGGACGATGTCCTCGTTGTCTTCGACGAAGCCTACTACGAATATGTCGATCGACCCGACTATCCGCAGACGCTGCCCTATATCCACGAGGGGCGCAACGTCATCGTCACGCGGACATTCTCCAAGATTTACGGACTTGCGGGGATGCGCATCGGATACGGGCTCGCCAAATCCGATATTATTGAAACAATGAATCGGGTACGTCAGCCATTCAACTGCAACCTTGTTGCACAGGCGGCAGCACGGGCTGCGTTGAAAGACGCGGAACATGTCCGTCGCAGCCAAGAGGTCAACGCTATCGGCAAAACGTATCTCTATGAAGCGTTGGATCAGATGGGGTTGGCGTATGTTGCCTCCGAGGGAAACTTCATTCTGGTGCATTTTGACAAATCCGGAAGCGAAGTCTCCGATGCGTTGATGCAAAAAGGTGTGATTGTTCGTCCTGTGGCGGGATACGGCTTCCCTAACTCCATCCGGGTGACAATTGGTACACCTGAGGAAAATGAACGGTTTGTAAAGGGACTGAAAGCGGTTCTAGGAGACAAATAACACTGAGATTCAGGGGAACGAATCACCGTGAACCAACACACGCTCGACGTTCTGGAATATGACAAAATCAGAGAATTGTTGGTCGGCTATGCAGCGTCAGGACTAGGGGCAAGACTGGCGCAGGAAATTCAACCGTTGACCGACCTACATCGGATTGAGCAGCTGATTGCGGAAACGACCGAGTTGAAAAGACTGTTGTCGCCGGATCGTTATCTGCCGTTGGGTGGACTGCATGATCTCTCTCCAATTCTGGAGAAATTGGACAAAGGCACGGATATCCTCATCATCGAGGAGATTATGAGCATCAAGGATACCCTCCGCGCCTTCAGGATTGTCAAAGGATACTTGGAAGATGCAAAGGGGGACTATCCGCATCTCCGTCAACTGGCGGGAGACATTCGACTGTATCCCGATATTGAGGCGAAGATTGAGAATACACTGAATGAAAACGGCGCGGTCAAGAATAGTGCCAGCCCCGAATTGAAATCTATCCGCAAAACGATTCAGACGGTGAAAGGACGCATTCAGGGCAGGCTGCAATCAACCCTCCGCTCAAAAAGTGTCAGTCCATATCTACAAGATCCGATTATACGCGAGCGCAAGGGACGTCCTGTGATCGCTGTGAAAGAGCGCGATGCGTCGCGTGTCCCCGGCGCGGTGCGGGATAGATCCGACCGCGGCAATACCGTATTTATCGAGCCAGAAGTGGTGCGTGAACTGGGAAATGAGCTGCAAGCCGCAATCGACGCCGAAGGGGCTGAGATCGTGCGGCTGCTCCGTGAAATCACCGCGAAAATTGCAGCGGTAACTGAACCAATGGGAGAGACATTGAAGATTCTCGCCCATCTGGATCTAACCTATGCAAAAGTGCGTTTCAGCCGCGATTATGATATGAATCCGTCAACCTTGAATGTAAACGGAAGGCTCAACCTCAAGGCGGGGCGTCATCCGTTGCTCTTAACCTTGCAGCGGGAGGAGGATTCAGAGGTCGAAGCGGTGGTCCCCATTAATTTCCGTCTGGGCGACGATTTCAACATTCTGATCATCACAGGTCCCAACACCGGCGGCAAGACCATCACGCTGAAGACGGTCGGTCTACTAACCCTGATGGCGCAATCGGGTATGCACATCCCAGCAGGAGAAGGTTCTGAACTGGCTGTATTTTCACACATATCAGCAGACATCGGCGACGAGCAGAGCATTGAGCAGAGCTTGAGCACATTCTCCAGCCATCTTCGCAACATCGCAGAGATCCTTTCGTCCGCTGATGAGAACAGCTTGGTGCTGCTCGATGAGTTGGGCGGCGGCACTGATCCGGCGGAAGGCGCAGCATTGGGGAAATCTATCCTCGAATACCTGCACACCCGCAACGCTCGCACAGTTGTCTCTACACACATCAGTCCGCTCAAAAATCTCGGCTATACCGTGCCGGGGATTGAAAATGCGTCCGTAGAATTTGATACGGTAACGTTGCGACCAACCTACAAACTGTTGATTGGCACCCCCGGCAGCAGCAATGCGTTAGTAATCGCCAAACGCTTGGGTTTACCGGACGAAGTAATCACAAACGCAGAAAACAATTCAGCAGGACAAAATGACGAGGCAGCCGAATTGATAAATCAGTTGCAGGCTGCCAAGGTAGTAATGGAGAAAAACAAGCGCGCTGCGACGGAAGCGAATGCAGAGGCAGCGCGCCTAGAAAGCGAATATCGTCAGAAATTGGATGAAATCTCCGCACACGAAAAGGAGATACAGGCACAACTCAGCGTAGACACCTACGCCTTACTCCACCAGATCAAAGGACAGATTGATCGGTTGTGTCAGTCGGAAGCGTCTCGGCGGTCACTGCTTGAGTCACTCTCTGAAATTAGCACCTATATGGCTGGTGAACTCAACGAATTTCCAGAAGCACAGGAACGGCAGGAGTTCATTCACGAATTGAAAGCGGGCGATGAAGTCCGCGTACACAGTCTAGACAGCGTTGGGATACTCAGCAACGTGAACCCACAGACCCAAAAAGCGGTGGTTCGTTTCGGCGCGATGCAGATGACCGTGCCGTTAGAAGATGTCGGTGCCGCTTAGAAATTTGGAGACGAAAACACTACTTTCGCACTAGCAGGGAGTGAAAGCAAGAAAGTATAATGTCCACCGATGACAACACCGGATCTACTATTGAACGACATGAAGTTGATCCAATTCTCAAAGAAGTCCGTAGGTTGGGTTGAACGGTTAAACGGCAATCCCTATCAAGTGCAATAGAGGCTCGGTCAGCCAACAACACCTGCTTATAACCAGATACAGTGAAACCCAACAAAGTTTTCATCAGGAAGTCTCCTTTGCAAAAAGTAGTTTTGTAAAAGTGGTCTTTTGTACCACGATCTGTATGAAGATTAAAAAAATAATTGGGTAATTTGCTATTGACACCAGCGCGGTTGCAAACCGCGCCTACCGTATGTTTCGAGGTGTTTCGAGGAAAATCGAAATTACCGATTTAAATACTTAAACTTCATTTAGATTGTTATCCCCCTGCGCGAACTAACAGTTTGTGCTACTTATGTCAGATTGCCCGATGATTACAGCGTTTGCTGAATTAGCAACATCAAAACGTCAACACGCTCTAGTTATGAGCGGAGCGATAAAACTGACTTCTATACCCGTAGGTCAGGCATCTTGCCCGACTGTCGCTCCAGAGGAGCGATATGTCTATAGAAAGCGATGGGGACAATCTCTGCGCTCCAACGGAGCGCAATGTGTATAGCAAGATAGTAGTTATCGAACATGGAATTCGACCCACACTAGCGACTTAGGTTATTGAAAGACATAAAATTGACTCGCACAAATCCTGAACTGACAAAGAGGGTTTCAAGAATGGCTGGAAAGCAAAGTCTATACGAAAAACAACTTGAGCGTATTGCGAAAGCTGTCGGAGACGATATACTTGAGCAGATGCCGCCCGAAGTGCGGGTGCGCGGATTAGCCCTTGAGGAACGATTGCGCGGACTCAACTTGGACGCAGAGACTCTCGAAAAACTCATGGAGCTCATCAACGGTCAAGACGGAATATCGAGTTAAAGACTAGAGGAAACGTTGTCATGTCAAAACGCCGCCTGCTGCTCATCAACCCGTGGATCTACGATTTCGCCGCCTTTAACCTCTGGGTGGAGCCGATCGGTTTGCTCTCTATCGGTAGTATCTTCCGACAACACGGGTATCAACTCGATTTTATCGACTGCCTCGATCGCTACAATCCAGACCTCCTCGAGCTGCAAGGACTGACCACACCCAAGGGCAACGCCTACGGCACAGGGAAATATCACCGAGAGCCGGTTGAACGACCGGAAGTTGTCAAAGATGTACCGCGCCATTTCTGCCGATATGGCATCACGCCGGAGATCTTTGAAGCCGAATTGGGTAAGTGTTCAAAGCCGGATGTGGTGCTGGTGACATCAAAGATGACCTA
Organism: Candidatus Poribacteria bacterium; assembly: GCA_003635265.1. Lineage (GTDB taxonomy): Bacteria > Poribacteria > WGA-4E > WGA-4E > PCPOR2b > PCPOR2b. Next base: position 65,489 of record PYIZ01000006.1, on the reverse strand, counting down.
CTGGTATCCGGGACCCCACGAGGTCATCCGTCGTGTCAAGCAGCGTTATCCCGATGTGCCGGTGGTGCTCGGTGGGACGTATGCGACGCTCTGTTACAAGCACGCGGTGGAAAAATCGGGAGCCGATTTCGTGGTCAAAGGCGAAGGGGAACTCTCTGCCCTAAGACTAGTTGATCAGTTGACGGGAAACCAATCGGACTACTCCCAACTCCCAATCCATATCAATGACTACCCTTTCCCTGCTCACGATCTCATCCGCAAACTCGATTTCGCGGCGGTCCTGACGGCACGAGGTTGTCCGATGACCTGCTCCTACTGTGCTGTGCGTTCGGTCAGTCCCGGTTTCCGGCAACGCGACCCCAAGCAAGTTGTCGATGAACTCCAATGGTGCTACGATGAATTTGGGACGCAAAATTTTGCGTTCTACGATGACGCACTCCTGCTCAACGCGCGGAAACACATCCACAAGATTTTAGACCAAGTCCTTGAACGCAGGTTGAAGTTCTATTTTCATACCCCTAACTCAATGCACGCCCAAGTAATTGACAAGGAACTCGCACACAAGATGTATGCTGCCGGATTCAAAACGGTGCGGATCAGCTTGGAGAGCAGTGATGTGGTACGGCAAAAGTTGACCGGTCCCAAAGTTACCAACAACGGCTTCACCCGTGCGGTTGAGCGATTGAAAGCTGCTGGATTCACAGCCAAAGACATCGGCGTTTATCTGCTGATGGGATTGCCCGGGCAACCGTTGGAAGAGGTGATTGAAAGCATCAAGTTTGTGCACGCCCAAGGGGTTCAGGTGAAACTTGCCGAGTTTACGCCTATCCCCGGCACCCTCGAATGGGAGCGAGCGGGTGAGGTGTATGGGTTTGACCCGGATTCGGATCCACTGCTGCACAACAACTGTGTATTCCCACTTATCATAGGAGACCACAGATTAAAGGAGTGGGATGCGGTCAAGCGATTGGCCTCGGAGGGAAACCGGCAAGTTCTTCAATCGGAACTTAATGGAACAGCCCCTGCTCTAAACTAAAAAACAGGAGCAAACGGAGGAGAGCATGAAAGTCACTGAAATCGAAGTTCACCCAATCACTCTCGAATATGTGGACTGGATCGCGTATCAACTCAACCACTTCTACGGTCCCATCACGCGCACTGTGTACGTCGTGCATACGGACAATGGACTGGTCGGGCTGGGAGAGAGCGGGAGCACGGAGTCGCAGGAGGTGATTGACGGTTACATCGGAACCAATCCCTTTGATTGGATGGGGGACGAAGTCTCCCTCGGATTGGGAACAGCGATGTACGACCTGATGGGGCAGTATGCGGGTGTGCCTGTCTACAAGTTGTTTGGGCAGAAATACCGCTCTTGGGTGCCGGTAGGCAGTTGGACAGTCTCCACACATCCCCACCTCATGGCAGAGACGGTGGAGCAGTACGCCGCACAGGGGTACACATGGCTGAAGTATCACCTCTCACCCTTCGAGAACGTCATGGACCAAACCGAGGCAATGCAAGCGGTTGCGCCGGAGGGGTTCAAGATCCATTACGACTTCACTATGCACGGCACAGACGATCACATGCCGGAGCTACTTGCTAACCTGGAACAGTACCCTATCGCCGGCTGTTTTGAAGACCCGTTACCCGGAGAGGATATTGAGGGGTATATCGAATTGCGTAAGCGCTCACGATTGCCCATCGTCCTCCACCATTTTCCAATGGGTGCGACCTACGAGGTGTTGATGAAACCCGCGGATGCCTATATGCTAGGACACTCTAGGATTGGAGACGCCATCCGTCGCGCTGGATTATTTGCCGCGGACAACAGTCCCTTCATGCTCCAGAACGTCGGAGGCACTATTACACGGACAATGACGACGCACATGATGGCTGCATTCCCGACCGCAACCTTCCACTTTTTCGCCGATACCGAAACTTGGAAAGACGATATCGTGAAGGAGCGGCTGGAGCCGATCAACGGCTTTCTGCGCGTACCAGAAAAACCGGGACTGGGGCTAACACTTGACCGCGATGAATTGGAGCGGTTGGAACATTTGAAACTGCCAGAACAGGAGAAGTGGATTATCAAGTCGCAGTTCAAAAACGGAACGAAGATGTACAACATCGCGGACCCGAAAAACTCCATCTTCATGGTGCGTCCCGATCGGAGCCGCCTCATCCCGATGAGTTACGACTCGCCCATCTCCACGGAGTATTGGGATAACGACGGTACACCAGAGTATCAAGAAATGTTCGCGCGGATTGAACGGGAAGGTATTGTGCTCGAAAGAGGGTAAAGTGATACAGAGCAGCATCGAATCTAGAAGAAAAGAGGTCGTCGCGGGGAACGGCGTAGTTGCGGGGGGCCATGACCTCGTTGCCCAGACCGGCGTGGAGATTATGCAGCAGGGCGGTAACGCAGTGGACGCAGGCGTCGCTGCTGCATTCGTTGCACAGTTAGCGGAGCCGGGTATGTGTGGCGTTGGCGGCAACGGTATCATTTGTGTATACTCTGCCGATCAAGGCAAAACGACCATTTTCGACGACACTACCGTGCCACCGGCGGCAGCAACCCCGGATATGTTTGAACTCCTACCGGGACAGGGCGGCTTCTACGGCTGGGAAAATGTACGGGACGATGCCAATATCATTGGACATAAGTCTGTGGCGATACCGGGTACCGTGGCAGGGCTATGTAGTGTATTGGTGCGTTACGGAACAATGGAGATCAAAGATGTTCTCGCCCCAGTCATCGAACTAGCGGAGAACGGGGTAGAAGTAGATACACGAACCACCGTAACGATTGCAAGAGCCATGAAGCACTTCCATAGATTCCCGATTTTGGGTCAGCTCTACTTGGTAGATGGATTGCCACCGGCACCGGGAACCTTCTGGGCACCGGGCGATAAACTGACGTATCCTGAACTTGCCGACACCTATCGCGCAATTGCAGGGGGCGGAGCAGACGCTTTTTACAAAGGCAAGATCGCTGAAGCAATTGCCGCTGAGATAGAACGGGGCGATGGCATCCTGACCTACGACGACTTGGCAAATTATGAGTCTGATACCCGCGAGCTGCATGAGGAGCATTTTGGTGAATATCGTGGGCTGCGTTATACCCCAGGGGATTCCAATTTCCTCACTCAGACGCTGAACATCTTGGAGAATTTCGACCTTGTGCGCTTCGGTCCTGATAGTCCGACCTATCGCCACCTAGTTCTCGAAACCATGCGGCGGGCATGGGTGAATTATTTCGCATTCCCACGTGAGCCGGGCTTGCTGAGTAAGGGCTACGCCGCCGAAGTCGCAAATCGTATTCGTCTCGACAAAGCAGAACATGATGTAGAGCCGGTTTCGCCTGCACCTTACCAAGGCGGTGAATCCCCGGTCCGAGGGGAGGCAAAATCAGTCAGCGGTCACGACACCACAACACTTGCCGTCGCCGATCGTGCAGGGAATGTGTTCAACATGCTCACCAGCTTGGGCAACGCATTCGGGTCGTATGTTGCCATACCCGATACAGGAATTGTCATGAATGATCACATGTGCAACTTCGATCCAGTGCCGGGGCGTCCGCTTTCGCTCGGACCAAGTCGGCGTCCCCCGCGAGGTGCACATGTCCCTATCTTCTTCCGCGACCGCAAGCCGTTCTTGGCAGTTGATGCACCGGGTGCACGACGCAGTATGAGCGGTGTGATTCATGCGCTCATCCACTGCGTCGACTTCGATATGGATATCCAGAGCGCGATGGAGGCACCCCGCGTGTGGGCGGAGGCCCTGTACGAAGAATCATTCCTCGAATCACGGATCCCTGAAGATGTGCAGCGCGCATTGGGGGATATGGGACACCGTGTTGTGAGTATGGACGCTGTAGCGAGTGGCGGTTTTGGGCGCCCCACGGGAGTGAGCATTGATGAGGAGGGAAAACTCCACGCAGGCGCAGATCCCCTGTATGGGACAGGGGTAGCAGGCTTTTGATGATATTTGAAAACAAGAATAATATAATGAATAGGTATTAACTAATGGTGCTAGTTTGCAGCTGTTGATAACGTGAAACGTGATGCGTGAAACGTAAAAGTCATTGGTTAAGCGGTTCGTTTAGCCCCAGAGGGGCGACATGTCTATAGTACACGGATAAACAAATACCCGAAAGCCCCAGAGGGGCGACATGTGTATCCTAAGAATGAATCAACCAACCAACTAATGAACCAATGAACTCCCCGATAAGTCGGGACCCAAAGCGACTTGAACAATGTGGAAAAAACTTTCTCACTAAACTAGCACCGAAGGTTATTATACGATTCGAGGAAGCAGATTAAATCTATAAATTAACCCACGGGCGTCGATTTTAGACGATACCCTACACTACGGAGGAATGCCTATGAAAATAACAGATGTCAAAACGACGTTGTTGTCGCTGCCACATCTCAGCGCTATTCAGGACGCCACCATCCGCCATGTGGCAAGCGGTCGCGCCACGTGCTTTGTGCACATTATCACCGATTCCGGGCTCGAAGGGCTGAGTCCATCGGGTGGAGGTCGTGCAGGGCAGACGCTCATAGAGGGCACCTTCAAAGAATTGTTGGTGGGGCAAAACCCGTTAAACATCGAAAAGATTTGGGACGATCTCTTCTGGTGCGTTCGAGGGGTGGGTCGCAAAGGGTTGGCATTCTGCGCTCTCTCCGCTGTTGATGTCGCCCTATGGGATTTGAAAGCGAAACACTTCAACGTTCCGCTCTATCAGCTGTTGGGTCCTTACACCGATTCTGTTCCGGTCTACGGTAGCGGCGGTTGGACAAACTTCAACACGGAAGAATTGGTGGCAGAACAGACCGGCTATGTCGAACGCGGTTTCAAAGCGGTCAAGATGAAGGTCGGCAAGGACTTTGGCAAAAGCGAGCGGGAAGATATCCAACGGCTCGCTGCTGTCCGCGAGGCGGTCGGGGACGATATCGAAATCTACATTGATGCCAACAACGGCTATTATGCCAAGCAAGCAATCTACATGGGTAAAGCCTTTGAAGAATATCGCGTCGGTTGGTTTGAAGAGCCAGTGTTGGCTGATGACATCGACGGATTGGCAGCTATCGCCAAAGCGATCAACATCCCCGTCGCCACAGGTGAGCACGAATATACCAAGTTCGGCTTCAAAGAGCTCATCTCTCGCGGCGGAGCGGATATCGTTCAGCCGGATGTCGGGCGAGTGGGCGGTATCACGGAGTGGATGAAGGTGGCGCATCTCGCGCACGCGTTCAACCTCCCGGTCGCGCCTCACGCCTACCAGCTCATCCACCTACACCTTGCCTGTGCCACGCCGAACCTGAAGGTAGTGGAATACCTAGGGATATCTGAAGAGTCGGACAAGGTTGTCTACAAAGAGTGGGCAGCGCCCAAAGATGGCATGTGGTCGCCTGACTCAAATAAGCCGGGATTGGGGTTGGAGTTGGACCCTGATGCCGTAGAAAAATATGCAGCGGGTGGGAATACCCCACGTGCACAGTTGTAATAATTCTAAACCCTATAAGGAGATGCGAGATATGAAGATTCTACGTTATCGCAGCGATGGAGAAGCAAGCTACGGTATTCTGGACGATGATGGGAGCATCCGCCAACTGGCCGGCTGCCCTTTCGAAAGTCTGGATACGAGCGGTGCTGTCACCCATATAGATCAGGTGACGGTCCTCGCGCCGGTCGAATCCCCTAGAATCATCGGCGTCGGTCTAAACTACGTCCTACACGCCCGCGAGGCGGGCAAACCACTTCCCACCAATCCGATGCTTTTCATGAAACCGACCCTAACCGCTATCGGTCCAGAAGAGCCTATCATCTATCCCCACCAAGGCGAAGAAGTACATTACGAGTGCGAACTCGCAGTCATTATAGGCAAAGAGGCGCGGCGAGTCTCAGAAGCGGATGCCCTCGACCATGTGCTTGGTTACACCTGTGGCAACGACGTCAGCGAGCGGGTTATCCAATTCGCTGAGATGGAGATGGGGTGTATGCTGCTCGGGAAGGGATTCGACACCTTCTGCCCGCTCGGTCCGGTGATTGCCACCGATTTAGATCCGACCAACCTTGATATTAAAACGCGGTTGAACGGCGAAGTGAAGCAGGATTCCAACACCTCTGATCTGGTGTTTTCTGTCGCTACCTTGGTTTCCTACATCAGCGCGGTGATGACCCTTCTGCCCGGCGACGTGATCATGACTGGCACACCCTCCGGCGTGGGACCCATCGCACCCGGCGATAGCGTTGAAATCGAGGTCGAAGGCGTCGGTGTCCTGCACAACCCGGTAGTCGCGGAGGAATAAAGTAGGGGCAACCCTTGTGGTTGCCCTAATAATCAATGGTGCTAGTTTGCAGCTGTTGATAACGTGATGCGTGAAACGTGAAAAGCATTGGTTCATCGCTTCATTTAGCCCCAGAGGGGCGACATGTTTATAGCACTTTCTCACTAGCTAGCACCAAAGGTTAATAGTAACTAAGGAGCGCAAAAAGGGAAGGAGGCACAGATGGAATATCGCAGTCTCGGTAGGACAGGCACAAAGGTAAGCACGCTCTGTCTGGGTTGCTTGATGTTTGGCGGTCGAACGGATGAGTCCGACTCCATGAACATCATCGACCGAGCGATTGATGGCGGCATCAACTTCTTTGACACAGCGAATATGTACGTCCGTGGTAAGAGCGAGGAAATGGTCGGGAAGGCGTTCAAACGAAACGGGAAACGTGCACAAATCGTGCTAGCGACCAAAGTCCACTTCCGCATGGACGACGAAGACCCAAACGCGCAAGGCAACAGCCGTCGACACATCATCGAGCAGTGTGAGGCGTCGCTGCAACGTTTACAAACCGACTATATTGATCTCTACCAGATCCATCGCCCCTGCTCAGATATACCGATTGACGAAACGCTCCGGGCGTTGGACGATCTGATTCGGTCGGGCAAAGTGCGCTACATCGGCAGCAGCACCTTCGCCGCATGGCAGGTGGTTGAGTCCCTATGGGCTTCAAAAGAGTTGGGACTCAACCGTTTCATCTGCGAACAACCACCCTATCACCTACTCGATCGGAGCATTGAACGGGAGTTGGTCCCGATGGCACAGACGTATGGAACAGCACTCATTCCATGGTCGCCGATGGCGGGTGGATTTCTCACCGGGAAATATCGACGCGATGAGGCACGTCCAGCGGATTCACGCTATCAAGATGAGAGCCGAAACACGGATCTGTTCTCAGATGCAGCGTTCAATGTCTTGGACGTTGTCTTGGCAATCGCAGCGGAGAAAGGGTGCACACCGAGCCAGTTTTCGTTGGCGTGGTGTGCCCAACAGCCGGGGATTACCAGCCCAATCGTCGGTGTCCGCACAATGGAGCAAATGGAGGACAATTTGGGGGCAATCGACGTAGAGGTGACGGACGAAGACCGGGAACGGATCGACGAAGTTGCTCCGCCCGGCGGGGTTATCACACGGTACTATAGGGCAGACTTTGGACCACATCTATTTCGGTGGTAGGATTCTCCTATAAACCTAGAAAGGAGTTTTCAAGATGGCTGATGGAAAATATTTGCTCACGGACGAGCAGATGCAGCATTTTATTGTCAACGGGTATATCAACATCAAAACCGATCTTCCTCCTGATTTTCACGAGGCGATCTTCCAGCAAACTGAAGCGGTGTTTGAGAAGGAAGGCAACCCAGGAAACAATCTGATACCCAGAATCCCTGACATTCAGGAAATCTTTGATCATCCCGTTGTCGATGGGGCTTTGACCGGGCTTGTAGGTCCAGATTATTATACGCACCCACACCGCCACTGCCATTACAACCCGCCGGGTAGTAGTGGACAGCGATTACACAAGGACAGTTGGACGCGTCGGCGGCATCCTACCCGTTGGGTGATGGCGTTCTATTACCCGCAAGATACCCCTGAAATGCGGGGACCGACGGGCGTTCTTCCGCAGAGCCAATGCTATAATACCGAACCGGATAACGGCCAAAACGAGTTACCGCTTGCTGGAGAGGCAGGATCAATGAGCATCGTCCATTACGACCTCTGGCATCGCGCCATGCCGAACCGCACCGAGATGAATCGGTATATGATGAAGTTCCTCTTTACGCGGATGGAGGAACCCCAAGGTCCATCTTGGAATAACGAGGATATAGAGTGGACACCTAGCGACGATGGACAGAGGTTGATGTGGAAACACCTCTGGACGTGGCATTTGGGAACGGGAAACGGGGCAGATACCTCAGAAAACGGCTCTATTCCTGAACTAATCGATGCCCTGCGAAATGAGTCGGAATCGGCATGTCTCAACGCTGCCTATGCGTTGGGTGCGGTGGGCGAGTCTGCTGTGCCGGCGTTGATGGAAATCTTGCACGATGAATCTGAAATGGTGCGGCGAAATGCCAGCTATGCCTTGACCGTGATCGGCTCTCCCGCTGTCCCAGCACTGATAGAAACCGCGAAAGACCCAAACGAAGGGGTGCGTATGATTGCGGTTGACGCGTTGGGAGATATGGGGTCAGCCGCTCAGGAAGCCGTACCCACGTTAATCCGAGCAACGCAAGACGAATCGGCAGAGGTGCGGAAAATCGCCGCAGAGGGGTTGGGCATCGTCGCACAGGCGTGCTCAACGGCGGTTCCAGCGCTGGCACAGGCGTTGAACGATACGGACGAGTGGGTCCGTCGAAATGCCTCGCTTGCGTTGGCACGAATCGGCTCAAAAGCGGAGGAGGCGCTTCCAGCGTTGAAAACCGCACTCAAGGACGAGAATCGGTATGTCCGCGCCAATGCGGCGCATACACTGCATCAGATTGGAACTACAGAAGCGAGGGATGCTTTGATGCACTTCCTGATGAAATCACGATGGTGTGCATCAACCTCACGAGAAAGCGGTTATTGAGAGCTATCTAAATCCTCAATCACATAATAGGGGCGGGCTGATTCTGCACCCGCCCCACGTCTCTCAATCAACCGAAATCCGATAGGAGTTCTCCGCGATCCGTTCATGGTCGGATGAACGGGCATTTTTGAGTGCGTGTTCCGTAACGGGTAGGTAGTAATGCGTTTCGGCACTTGATGAGATAAATCCTTCCGCATAGGCGCAGCCGCCCGCGCTGCCGAATGCCCCATCGCTAGTTTCAATCCGTTTGCGAGCATACGCCCCACCATACCCTTGACTCACCAAACAATCCAGCGCCGCCAACTTTTTATCCGCCACATCCGTGATGTCGATAAACACATCGTTGTAATACCCACCCTCAGACTGCCATAGGTTTCGCGGTATAGACGCTCCACCTGTCCCAAAGAAAAAAACCTGTGCTACCTTATGGGGTGTATTTCGATCGCCCGGATCGACGCTGCCCGCATGTGAAATGGCGTGGAGCGTAATCTGTCCAGCGACGGCATGTGCGTTGGTTAGTCCATCGCCCTCTTTGGGAAAGTGGGTCAGGATAATGTCGGGACGCACCTCGCGCAGCAACCGTGCGAGTCGCTTCACCGTCTCCTCTGTAACGAGCAGAACGGCGTCGTCCGCACCGAAGAAGTAAATATCTTCGACGCCCAGAATCTTGCACCCCTTCCGAATTTCCTCCGCTTTGACATCTGAACGTTCTTTCATCAACGCCAGCAGGTCAGATTCGTCTGGCACCTCCTCGCGATGAAACATTGAGTCGCTGATTACTGCATCATGCACGCGGGCACCGTGGGTCAACACGACACAGCCAACATAGTCTCCCCGACTTGTGTGATGCGCCATCGTACCACCGGATTGATCAAAAATATCTGCCGGGTGTGCTCCAATTGAGAGTATCCTCAAGGGTTCAGCCATTTTGTATATCTCCTTCATTAACCATAAAGTTTAGCAAAAATCAGTTGAATAAGAGAGTATTCACTACAGATAGACAAAGCCATCTGTTAATAGCGGGAACATCCTCAAAGGTGTCAACTTGGGCTATCTTACCAATCTTTTCGGACGCAAGCAATAAAAAAAGACGAATGGGTTGAACCATTCGTCTCGTGAAGTTTTGTGAGATGGAATTGCAAGTTAGGGCATTGCAGAACCCGTAAATTTGAAACTATTGTCAGGGAATCCGATTTGACCTGTTTTTCTAAGGAAGTGTTGTCTAGAGCGACTGAAAACTTTGAGCAACATTTTTGAGGTCACTGATAGCTGAATTTCATTGCTTATGAAGCCCACGACGGATACCAATCGTTATGGGAACTTAACAATTCAGTTCGACCATCATCAAGATACATAATATATATCTTCATCGCCTTTGCATCATATAGTACGATTTTCTTGCCGTCAGGTGACCATCTCGGCACCCTGTACTTTTGGCTATGTGTCAACTGTCGTACATTTTCTCCATCTGCGTCCATAAGATAAATCTCAGAATCCCCACTACGCCATGATTCAAAAGCAATTTCCTTCCCATTCGGCGAAAAGCTAGCACCACCATCAGAACCACCGTGAGTTAATTGTCTTAAGTTACTGCCATCGCTATTCATCAGATAAAGATTACGATCTTCATCGGGGACTGTAGTGTATACAATCGTTGAACCGTCAGCGTAGATTGTATTGTACAGAATTTGTGAACCATCAGGGGACCACACGGGTGCTGAACTCCATTTCCGTGCGTCGAGATGAAACATATTCTTGGTCAGGTTAAAGAATTGTCCTTCCTTGGCAACATTAATGACGCAGATTTCTCGAATTTTGGACATAGATTGGTCCTCCTTATAATACACTCGATCGAGAATCAGACCAAACGCAATCCACTTACCATCAGGGGACCAAGAAACTGAGCCATCTACTGCGGCTCTTGGAAGTTCATCAAAGAGACATTTTTCGTCGGTTCCGTCCGCGTTAATGACATAGATCTGTCCATTTGAGATAAAAGCAATCTGTGTTCTGTCAGGGGACCAGGCCGGAAAGTTAGCGTTTTGTGACCCACGATATGTCAGGCGCTTTTGTTCACTTCCGTCTGCATTCATAACATAAATTTCGTTGCACCCATCCCTGTTAGAAACAAAAGCGATTTTATCTCGGTTTTCTTCAGAGAGTTGATTTATTGCAGCGCTAGAACCGCCTGAAAATCCTGATGGGATTGGTGCCCCAAGTTGGTTGAGTCTTCTCGCTGCCTCCTGTTGAGACCATGTGCAATTATCTGTACTGATGTCGATACATGCCTTGAAGCAGGTACGACACGAATCAATGTCCTCCATGATACCGTGCGTGATTCCAAGACAGTACTGGGCTTGTTGCACTAGTTCCTTTCCAGTTGATAGCTGAATGACTCGTTGAAAGCAGTCAACGGATTCCGCATATTGATTTGCACGTGCCAAAGTGATTCCATACTCCATCTGCAATAGCGCTTCATCGCCCTCGGGAAGACCAGCACCTAATATTTCCTGAATCAAGGGAGTTGCGCGATCAATGCGTTCCTGTTTCAAATAAAGCATTGCAAGCTCAAAATTGTTACTCTGTTCATCGAAACATTGATCGATACGAAGTTCCAGTTCCTTGATACGATTGTCATTCCTCAATACCTGTTCAAGAAGTATCTGCTGAAATTCTGCCGGAGGACGATAACCATTGACTCGAAAAATTTCATGCCCGACCTTATCCGTGAAGACTATCGTTGGGTAGGCATTGATGTTGTACTGCTTAGTTCGTATCACAGCATCAGTGTTTCTTTCTATATCCAATTTTAAGCATATAAACTCTGATGCCAGTTGGATGATTCTGGAATCCGTAAAGGTTTTTTGATCTAACTGATCGCACCAATAGCACAGGTCTGTATGAAAATTAATCATTATCAGCTTGTCGCCCTGCGCCGCAATTTGTAACGCTTCTTCAAAGTTTCTTACCCAATGTATTGTTGATACCTCTACTCCGTTCATCGTCACAATCATCTCCTCTTTCAGTTTAATCCTGGCTCGCATCAGTCGCTGATTGACGGTGTCGACGGAAGCACCTAAAAATCGCGCAATCTCCTTGCTACTCAGACCGCCAAGATAGTAGAGCGTCAACGACTGTCGATAGATTTCGGGCAATTCATCAATCGCCTCGCGGATGGATTCGGCTGCCGATTCGGTTCGATAGGCATCAATTGACGGCACGTTCCAGAGTGTAGCATTTTGATCTTCAAGGTAGTCTCTATCTGGACGAAGTGTCCTAGATTTCAAAAGATCTTTACACGAATTGACGGTAATCGAGAACAACCACGCCAAGAAATTATCCCGTCGCTTGAGAGTGGAAAGTTTCTGATACGCTTTGAGGAATACCTCTTGGGTGATGTCCTCAGCATCGTGGAAGTTTCTCAGTTTTGTATAAGCAAGGGCGTACACACTCGATTTGTACTTATCCACCAGCAAGCCAAACGCCGCCGGTTCCCCATTGAGGCATCTTCCGATGATATGTTCGTCTTCTGTGTACATGTTTTCGCTTCTCCCAAGAAATGGCTTCATTGAGTATGACGACGCAAAAGACCAGAATATTACACGGGTATATAATTTTTTTGATGCAAAGAGAAGATGATTGGCGGGGTGCACCTGTCGCCAAACTGTCTGAATCAGGATATACTAGATTAAAGGATTCTTAGAATAACAGATTATTCGCGCTCGACAAATAAAAAAAGGCGAATGGATTGAACCATTCGCCTTGTGAAGACCTATGGGATAGAGTTGTGGACTAGTTTAATGTCTTATTCTAATTCTCATATGTGGGAGAGGTCGTAAGTCTCCGATAAATCGGAGCTAACTTCGCAGCTTATTAGGCATTGCCTGACAAACATGATAGCACAATTCCACTCCTATTGAAACGGGTGAGATTCCCAATCCTTTAGGTTTGGGAGTACGTCAACAGATGTCTAGCGTCACAGCCAACCGTCACAATAATTCCTGCCCAACAATTAAGCGATATGTCTCCAGATATTTTTCACTGGTTTGACTGATGACCTCCGCAGGCAATTCAGGCGCCGGGGGCTCTTTGTTCCAGCCAACATCACTCAGATAATCCCGAACATACTGCTTATCGAAACTGGGTGGAGAACTGCCGGGCTTATATTCGTCTTTGGGCCAGAAGCGAGAGGAATCGGGGGTGAAGACCTCATCAATGAGAATCAGTTGACCATCAATCTGCCCAAATTCAAACTTCGTGTCGCAGAGGATAATCCCGGACTTTTCGGCATGTTCGCTCGCGGCTTCAAACAGCGCGAAGCTGGTCTGGATAATCTTTTCTGACAATTCTTTGCCAATCTCCGCCTCCATCTCTGCAATTGAGATGTTCTCATCATGTTCTCCTTGCTCCGCTTTCGTGGCGGGCGTAAAAATGAGTTCTGGCAAACGCTCCCATTCCGTTAGCCCTGCCGGCAGCTTTTCCCCACATACTGTTCCATCCTGTTTATACTCTGACCACGCAGAACCCGCGATGTATCCCCGCACGACACATTCGATATCGATTCGATTGGCTTTCCGCACGAGCATTGATCGTCCTTTAAGCACTTCCGCATCAGCTTGCAGCACATCAGGATATTGTGAAACATCAGTGGTGATGATGTGATTATCAACGATCGATTTTGTGTAATTAAACCAGAACTCGGAGAGGCCGGTTAGGATTTTTCCTTTGTACGGAATCCCATTCGGCAGCACAACATCAAACGCCGAGATCCGATCCGTTGAGATGATTAATAATTCCTCACCGAGGTCGTAGAGATCCCGGACTTTACCTCTGTTAGCAAGATCAAGGTTTGTTAGGTTTGTTTCAGTGATTTTGGGAGCCGTTCCAATTTTCATAGCGGTGAATCCTCCTGAGTAGATCTGTTTGAGTGTCGTTGCCGGAGGAACAGATAAGCCAGTAAGCAGGTATTGCAATCGTTTGGCGAGTCTCCGCTTCGCACGGGACAATCGAAACGAAATCGCCTTGTATGACAGTCCGTGCGTCCTTGTCAATTCGTCGTAGCTTGCGCCATCAAGGTAGTATGAGCGAGCAATCTCCCTATCTTTCTGCGAAAGTGTCTCCATTGCACGGCGAATCAGTTCCCGCTGTTCGTCGCGTATCAACTGGTCATCAAGCGTATTCGGAGTCTGAAGCGCGTGCTCCTCCACTTCGTTGATGGACACGGTCTCCATTTTCTGTTCTCGTAACCAATTCAGTGCACGATTTCGCGCAATTGTTGCCAGCCAACTTCTGAATTTGGTCTGCTCCTCATACTGTGCTAAACCACGATAGGCGTTCAGAAAGGTGTCTTGGACAACTTCCTCGGTATCGTGGGGATTGTTCACAATCTCAATGACAATCGCATAAACGAAGGCGTAATGCGCCCGCATCAGGTGAGCAAATGCTTCTTCATCTCCAGATTGGGCACGGGAAACGAGTACCTTGTCGTTAGCCACTGTTCTGATTCCTCCCTTACACTTTATAAAACACCGTTCCGTGATTTTTGATAGCACTTTTTTATCATTTTGAGAAATTAATTGGATTTTTCCTTAAACCGTGTTTCCCGGATGCTGCGATCGGGCTGCAGAGCAATTTGTCTGTAAAAAATTTAGGTTATCTCTTAGTAGCCTTTTCGGGATAATCAATAAAAAAGGCGAATGGGTCGACCCATTCGCCTCATGTATCGGGGCAAGGAAACCCCTCAGGCATCTTTTATCATCACCGATGGTAATGAAGAGGTGCACGCAGAACTCAGGACTCAACTTCAATGGAGCGTGACGGGCACACCTTCCAACAAACCGCTCTCGTGCATATCGACCCACTCATCCATGAAGGTTTTGTTCCATTCCTCGGTGAGCGGGTGATCCATCATGTCGCGGTAGACCGTCCACATGGTGACCAGCTCGTCGGCACCATCACGGAAGGCAGCATGGGCCGTCTCCACTGAGCGGATGAGCGCCGCCATGATAAAGGGCCGCTGCTCCCAACCACTGAACATCCGCACGCATTCGCGTATCAGCTGGGTTGGATCCCCGCCCACCGCCTTAACCGGATCACAGAACGGCAGGATGTGATCGACCCCAGCCTGCGCAACGGCGGCAGCTTGGGTCAAGGAGAACACTGTTGTACAGAAGGTCTCAACTCCCTCCTTCTTGAGGACGCTGAAAGCTTCGAGTCCATTTACTGTGCAGGGAATTTTCAGGATAATTTGATCCGATAGATCAGTGAATACCTTGCCAACCGCGAGCAATTCCTTCACCGTGTGACCATCGATTTCCATGACCACAGGTTTGTCGGTTATGTCGAGATATGCTTTGATTAGGTCGATGACTGAACCGTACTCTTTAGCGTATTGATTAAGCACTACGGTATTGGTAACAATTCCAGCAATGCCCAACGGCATTAACGGCTCCAACTCGTCGGGAGTACCAGCGAGCCAAATCGTGGGTCCCCGACCTTCAGAACGGGTTTTCGGTACAGCTCCATTTACTGCCATAATCGATGTCCTCCTTGTATTGATAAACGCTTAGGTAACGTTAGCTCGACGTAAGGAATTAGATGATAACGGAAGAAATAAAAAAGAATTGTCTCAAGGATTGTAGTCAAAAATATGCCGATGCGTCAACAAAAAAGCGCCTGCCTAACTGTGTGCGTTTTTGTATATTGACATTTGTATATACAGAATGTATACTATAGCACGTCATGGAATTTGAATGGGATTCGATTAAAAACCAGCGTAATATTGAAAAGCACGGCATTGATTTTGTGGATGCGGTGCGTATCTTTGAGCGTCCAACGCTCACAGTAGTTGATAATCGCCATAACTATGGTGAAAAACGAATCGCCGCGATGGGCACCGTCGAGGATGTCATCTTGTATGTTGTCTACACCATTCGAGACGGCATTTGGCGTATAATCTCAGCAAGGAGAGCAAATCACCGTGAAAGAAAAAAATACTTTGAGATATTCCCCAAATAAGCTCCCAAAGGATTCACAGACAGATTGGGAACGTGTTAAAAATATGACTGAGGCCGAGATTGAAGCGGCAGCTGCATCGGATGGAGATGCCCAACCAACAGATGAGGCGTTTTGGGCAAATGCCGAAGTCGTGATGCCGCAACCGAAGCGCGCCATATCTTTACGGGTGGATAGCGATGTTTTAGAGTGGTTCAAATCTCATGGAAGCGGTTACCAGACACGTATGAACGCAGTCTTGCGGGCGTATATGGAAGCCCAGCAGCGTTAAGATTTACTTACCTTTCTCGTGAGTCCCGAACTTCTTGGATAAAACGCTGATACACTCCTTCAATCCCTGCCGCTTCCGCGTCTCCATCGTGGATGACGACCCGCACCGCCAGATCGAGCATCTCACCATGTTTTATCATTCGCCCCTCTCGCGCAAACGGATTCACCGCCAACGTTCCCCAATCAGCAATATACCACGACGCACTAGCCGTAGAAGGGTATCGAAACAACGCCACACCCGCGTACCTGTCCGCGGCAATTTGTCCCGAACAGTCCACCCAATCCGCGTTTCCACCGCTTATCGCCGTACCGCCAGAGCGACCGTCAGCATCGATAAGGATTGCGCCGGTTGTAGCGCGCAGGGATTCGACCATACGAACGCCGAAATAGGCGTGGCGCGTCGGTCCAATGTTGATATCCCAATCGGTTGGACTTAACTGTGAGCGGATGTCGATCAGGTTCGCCGTTTCGCCGGGATAGATATCAATAGTACGGGTTTCGACCGCAAGGATACGGCCTTGAGGTGCACCCCACTCGGACGGACCTTGCCAGTTGAGCGTTTGTATGAGTCGGAGGCGGTTTTCTGATACCTCCGTCTCCTCCACCGAAACGCTGATGATATGTCCCGGTGCCCGTCCCTGAAAGGTATCGTTGACGTAGAAGTTATAGGTGGCTTCCTCATAGGCGTCCGTCGAGAAGGGCAAATGGCAATGGAAATGATCGGCACCGATCCAAAGCGAGTTGTGGTGTGGGTGATCTATCGGACTCTCGGAAGTCACAGCGAATCCTGCCGGGGTGTATACGGGAAACAGGTAGGCGCGATATTCGCCCTGGCTCAACGCGGCAATAGGTTTCCCACTCCAACCCACATTTAGCCGATGGGCTTTTGCCCACGCGCCCCGTGGAAGCGAAATCGCATCGCTGTCAATCGAGAAGTATTGCATGTCAGGTGTCCCTTTCAGGTTTTAGAAGATTTGCCCCCGAGACTGTCGGACTTTCGGCGGGATACTAAGAATTTTTAACTCTTCTTATTTGCGTATCTCTACTCCAGTTTGTAGGTCTAACTCCCTAGACCGATACACTCATTTATTGAAAAGTGTTGCCATAATCTCCGGGTGCGATAGTCCATCAGCACGCATGCGATCATACGCCTCACGGTGGATCCACGTCCTCCGCTGCGGGTCTCGAATGTCATACTTTTCGGGATAGCGGAGCGGCAGCTTGTTCTCCGCTACCATAGCAGATAGCGGATATGCCCCCTCCTCCAGTGGTAAACGCATCACTTCACCCTCACGAACCGATTGATAGAGTGCCATCATGATCTCGACACTGTGGCGAGTCTGTGTTCCTTCACTGCGATAGCCAGCTTCCCCGTCCAACCATGCCCTCAGTCCCTGCGCTTGGGCGGTGTAAGCAATATGAAAATAGCTCTCAAACCCAACCGATCCGGCTGCGGATTGAGTGTGGGTATCCCACAGCGTCGGGAGTGTTTCTCCATTACTATTATCAGGGCTGATAAGACGGAGAGAATCGGGTGCCACCATCAGCAGCCCCTCTGAACCTTGCACTGTGAAGTGATCTGCCGAACTATATGCGGTGAGATCCACCTGAAGCAACGCCTGAGCCCCACCGGCGAAATTTGTGAGTCCCAGACAACAATCCTCGATAGGCACATCCCGTTCCCAGCGATTTGTTTTGCGTTCAACGGCTCCCATGACCCATTCCGGCTGTGGGTCGCCCAACACATAGCGCATGCCATCAATGACATGGCTGCCGGTGTTGAGCAAGCCATCAACCACATATCCGGTAACCATGGTAGGTTTTCCAACCGCACCTTCGCTGATGAGTCGGCGCGCCTCTGTCCAGCCGGGATAAAAACGCCGTTGATGTCCAATCGCTAGTTTGGTCCCGCTCGCTTGACAAGCGGCAATCATTTGGTCGGCTTCGTCTAGACTCACCGCCATCGGCTTCTCGCACAGGACTGCCCTAGCACCGTGTTCGGCTGCCATGAGCGTCTGGGGTGCATGCAGCCCATGCCAGGTGCAGATGCTGACAACATCCAATGACTCTTTCTGCAGCATCTCTATCGGATCTGCGTACATCTTAGGAATGGCAAAAGTCTCCTGAAATGCGCGCGAAGTCTCAGTATTAGGCTCAGTAGCAGCAGCGAGATGAAAGCCGGGTACGCTCTGGTACGCCTTCGTGTGGCGTTGGGCGATGCTGCCGCAACCGACGATGCCAACGCGATAACTGGTCGCCATAAGGAGGCACCTCCTATTTATTGGGCTGGTGGACTACCGCTATCTCGGCTATTTTAGCAGAACCCAGAAATTCCCTCAATGCTAAAATGAAGGGCTTCAAACGAAAGGCGGCTGCCCCATCGAACTTTTGCGTTGTATTCCTAGTGAACTACTGCTATAATCCCAACGGTGATATATTCATATCCACGAAGGCTGCGCAATACGAAGGGATTGCACATGAACCGTTCCGACACGCACATTGAACCGCTTATCTCTCCCGATCAATTCGTCGGACTGGAGAGAGTGACGCATCTGTGCACAGGGGGAGAAGCTCCTTGGCTGAAATCACAGGAAGCCGTGCACACGGAATTCGCTCGTTTGAAGAGTGCTGGACACGATGGGCGCGAAGAAATTTATGCACGTGGAGAACGCTGTAGAAACCGGATGGGTGAACTGTGGCGTGTGCCATCGGAGCGGATTGCGTTCATGCCATCGGCGGCGGAGGGGATGAATTGGCTCGCCCGTGGTCTGGACTGGCAGGAAGGAGACAACGTAGTAACAACCAATTTGGAGTTCCCATCGGTCGCCTACGCTTGGCGGGCCCTCCGCGCTCACGGGGTGGAGGTGCGATTGGTGCCACATCGGAACTGGCTTGTGCACGAGAAAGATCTCTTAGATGCGGTCGATGAACGGACGCGGGTCTTGGCGGTCAGTCAAGCGAGTTTTTATACGGGGCAATGTTTGAACTTAGAACAGCTTTCCAATGGACTGCATCGGATGAACACACTTTTTGCTGTTGATGCGACCCATGCTGCGGGGGTTGTAGATGTTCCCGCGGGACTAACCGATTTGACTGTGAGTAGCAGTTATAAATGGCTGCTTGCGACCCACGGTGTAGCCCCCATGTACCTGAGCAAACGGGCGGAAGGACAGATTGCCTCAACCAGTTTCGGCTGGCATAACCTAGTGGTGTGGCCACCCCAAGAGGCAGAACGTGCACCGGAAGTCGAGGAGCAGCCGATGCCTGAACGTCTGGAACCCGGTAACCCATCAATGCTGGTGGTAATGCACCTAGACCGAGCGTTGGAGGTACTGCTTTCGATCGGCATTGAGCGAATTTCCGACCATGCCCGGACACTGTCTGAGCTGGTGAGCATAGGACTAGAGGAACTGGGGTTTACGGTTATCAGTCCTCAGGTCAGATCGGCGCGATCAGGAAACACCTGCTTCCTAGTTGAAGACGCACACGCGATGCAGACGCGGTTAGCTAAGATGGGTATACTGTGTTGGGGCGAATTCGGTCGGATGCGGATTTCAACCCATCTCTACAACGGAAGCGCGAATGTGGCGCACTTGTTGGCAGCGTTGTCAGAGTAGCAGATCGGAGACTCTTCCCGATATCTCGGGATCTTCGACAAGTCCCGATGTATCGGGATGCTCGGAACGGCATCGGAACGAAACGGAGAATGAATAGACTCGCAGACTACGCATCACGTATAACATCTCATCTTTCGCATTTTACAGGCGATGTGTCGCCTCGCTTGCTACCCACTGCTTTCGCCCTCTGTACCGCATTTCTGCTCGGTGGCATTTTAATTCTGTTCTTTGGTGAAAGACCATTTGAAGTTTACGGACTCTTATGGCAGAGTGTCTTCGGTAGTCTCGACGACTTTGGCTACGTCCTATTTAATGCGACCCCTTTAATCTTTACCGGGCTTGCGGTCATGCTCGGATTTAAGGGCGGGCTTTTCAATATCGGCTGCGAAGGGCAACTTTATCTCGCAGGATTCGCCACGGCATGGGTCGGATTCCACCTGAACTGGGGAGGCGGCTGGGTTATCATACCCGCTTGCTTGGTCTCTGCAATCCTCGCTGGAGGACTGTGGGGCGCTATACCGGGGGTACTCAAAGCGCGTTACGGCGTGCATGAAGTCATCAACACCATCATGCTAAACTTTATCGCGATTGCATTGACGAATTACCTTGTTACCGAGGTCTATAAGGCACCGAATCAGATGACGCCCCACACACCGCTGATTCATGAAGCAGCACAGCTTCCACGACTATCTGCTTTTTCGTCGGTGTTTCTGCCAAGCAATCCCGTAAACATCACGCTGTTTTTTGCGTTTGCATTGATTGGAATAATGCAGTTTTTCTTGAAGCGCACCAAATGGGGATATGAGATTCGCTTCGTTGGCAATGCCACAGAGGTCGCCACCTATGCGGGTATTAACGTGCGTCGCGTGACGGTCTGGACAATGGCGTTGAGTGGAGCGGTTGCGGGTTTTGCTGGGGTGTGGGAGGTGATGGGCTATCGCTATCGTTTCCTCGATAATTTCTCACCCGGTTTCGGATTCACCGGTATCGTGGTTGCGCTGCTTGGCAGGAACCACCCTTACGGTGTTCTTTTTGCTGCTCTTCTATTCGGCGCACTGAACAAAGGCGCACTGGACATCGAGATTTTGACGAACGTACCGAGGGAACTGTTTCTGATTATCCAAGGCGTACTCATTTTATTGCTTGTTTGTGCCGAGGGGTTCAGTGACATACTCCCAAACCTAAAGGATTGGGCTTTACGGGCTAAAGCCCCATTCGGTAAGAACAGAGAGTCGTAGGTCTTTTACGATCCGTCGAGCGGATGGGCGCGTTCGGTTAGAGGAATGGTGATTCGACGACCAGCAAGCAGGTGCGAACTATAGACGCCCTGAACCATCTCGCTTACGAAACGGACCATCTGAATACTCGAAAGCGGTTCACGGTCAGTCTCAACGGCATCGATCAGGTCACGAGCAAGGGTTCTGTTGCCTATGGATAACCAGTTCTTCCGGAGCAGATCTGGTGCATGTTCAGGACGTTCATGCCATTCGGGCATCCAGACCCGTTCCCAAGCGAGATCTTGAAGGTCGGGCAATACCCGCGGTGCAGCATAGATATAGACATCGCCCGGTTCACGAAGTTCCAGCGACGCTCGCTCGCATTCAAGGGACAGTCCGTATAGGTTATCAAAATTTGATTCGCCGGGAATAGCCAAACCGGCGGTGGAGTCGAAGAACCCTCGAACACCGTTGTCGAAGCCGAAGACTGCGGAAATGGAATCGCCGATGATGGGACCGACGGGGGCGTTGCCCTGTCCTGTATCGTCCGTTGTAGCATCTCGGTCATTAACGGTGACATGCCCGCTCGCCCAGCGTGGTTCACCGGCAAAAGCCATCATTAGGTCGAACAGATGTGTCCCGTGTAGGAGCAACTCTTCGCCACCACCTCGGCTATCGTCCTTCGGACGGGTGCGGACGCGAAGCAATTTTCCAAACCTACCGGTTTTCACATCTTTGATTATCTTCTGGACCGGGAGCATCGCACGCCACTGATGGGCAACCCCCATCTTCACCTTTGCATTTTGGCAAGCAGCAACGATTGCATCAACTTCGGCGAGGCTGCCTGCGACAGGTTTTTCACAATAGATGTGGCACCCCACCGCCGCAGCGGCTTCAATCATGGGGACACGTTCTGTGACCCAGCTCGGTGCGATGCTGACGAAGTCAGGTTTTTCCGTTTCAAGCATCTGCCGGTAGTCGCGGTAGAGTCGGGAAACCCCCAACCGTTCGCCAGCATCCGCAAGCCCTTCGAGGTCATGGTCAGCGATAGCGACCAGTTCGACATCATCGATATCGAATGCGGTATCTAGACGATGTCCATAGCCGCCCTTGCCGGTCGATCCAATGACGGCTGCGGTATAAGTTTTGGGCATGTTGTATCTCCGTATTATTACTTAAGTTATTAGGCTCCGTTGGCATTTGACTGCATGTAACCCGTAGGGCGGGCATCCCCGGTCACGCCTTGTCTCCCCGATAGAATCGGGACAGGCTGCACGGACGGATCCTCTCGGACTTGGCAGAACTAACTCGGCAAGCACTTGTAATGAACTAATGAACCAAAACTGTGAAGGGATTGAAACGCTATGAAGCGGAACCTTGTGAAGATTATCATCGCTATCATTATTATCGTTGGTGTGTATAGTCTATTAAGTCATTACGGCGTGATAGACTATCTCAAACCCGACAATATTCCCAAAATCAAAGAGAAGATCGACAGTTTCGGCGTCATCGCTCCTTTGGTGTACATCGGCTTTTACATTGTTGCGACCGTTTTTTTTCTGCCCGGTTTGCCTGTTACAATGCTCTCTGGTCTTGCCTTTGGTCCCATCTGGGGGGTTGTCTACGCCTCTATCGGGGCAGTAATCGGCGTCTCATGCGCCTTTCTGATCGCGCGTTACGTCGCTCGCGGCATGGTGGAAGGCTGGGTCCAAGGTAATGCACAGTTTCGGCGAATCGATGAGGGAGCTCAAAGGCAGGGCTGGCGGATGCTGATGGTTACTCGGCTTGTCCCGCTTTTTCCTTTTAACTTGCAGAACTACGCTTATGGTCTCACGAAGATACGGTTTACCACGTACTTCTTCGTCTCATGGATCTGTATGCTACCTGGCACTGCTGCCTATGTCCAGTTGGGTGCCGCAGTGAATGTTGGCGAAGGGAATATTAAGAAGACGCTAATCTACCTCGCCGGTGCCGGAATCTTCATCGTTCTGGTGTCGTTGATTCCGAACTTAATTCGGAAACGACAGCCGGAGGAGATGTGAGCAGTGTGAGTTTAGCAACAATCACAGGAGTATCATATCCCTGTCAACTCAATGATCGCTTAACTTGTGGAATGAAAAGATGAGCCGGTGGATAGCAGTGATATGCGCGGTCACAGCGAGAATTGCGAACACGCCCAAGAGGATAACTCCCTTTGATTGCAAAATTGTTGTATACTGATCTGGAATAACCCCTTGCGCTATGACACCCAATGCCAACAATATAATCCGCTCGGGCCGTTGCATCAGTCCGACCTTGCACTCAATTTGAAGTCCCTCCGCTTTGGCGCGCACATAGCTGACAAGTATCGACCCAATCACCGCTGCGAAAACCAGTACTACCCCGAAAAAGTTCTGTAAATGATGAAAATAGATAAGGGCACCAAGGAATATCACCGCTTCTGAATACCGATCAATTACAGAATCTAGCAGTGCTCCCGAAGAGTTGGTCGACGTTCTCGCACGAGCAACGGCACCATCTATCATATCGAAACTCGCCCCGAATAAAATCAACAACCCCGCTGCTATCAACCGATCAGTTGCCAAACAGAAAGCAGCCACCAAATTAACCAGCAACCCGAACATGGTGACCATATTCGCAGTGATGCCGAGCGATACGATTATCCGTGCAAGGGGAGAAAGTATCGCGCCGATCTTTGATCTCAGCTTTGCTTCAAACATTGGATAAGATCCATCCTCTATCTTGTGATGTCAATATTTCTCGATTGTAAACTTAGTTTAGCACAAATTGAGTAATAAATCAATCCCTTTGAACGGCTGAACTCCAAAGAAATTCAGCACTCTGGGCGAGCCTTCTTAAGGGAGATTTTAACTTGACAAAGGCAGTAATGTCTGATAGAATGATTTTGTTCTTTTTGGCAAAACACAGACGAATACTGCGGTTGAGGTCGGCTAGTTGGTTGTTGTGCTCTCACGCAGTAGCAGTAACTGGTGATGAGTCCTTGAGCAGTTTGCGATCTCTTCTCAAGACAGGCGCTGAGGTGAAAAGAGATTAACGGGAGCAGCAAAAGCGGATGGAGAGGCATATTATGAAATATCGAGTACTAGGTTACCTCCTGATAGGCTTGATAGCATGTGGGATGTTCGGTTTCTCGACAATCAGCTTTGCAGGAGAGTGGGAAGAGAAAGCGGATATGCCGAAAATTGGCGCCCTCTCTGGCGGGTTATGGGGGTTAGGCACCGAAGTGATAAATGGGAAAATTTATACCATTGGCGGCCAAGATGATTTGGAAGTTCCGGGCAAAGTTGTGAAAGAATACGATCCTGTAAAGGACGACTGGGTAGACAAGAAGAAATTGCCACAGGGCAGATTTCGGCTTGGTACTGCTACAGTGCGAGGGAAGATTTATGCCTTTGGGGGAACAGCAAATAACTTTGAAACCCTTCCCAACGTTGACGAATATGATCCCAAAACGGACACATGGGCCGCTAAAGCGCCGATGCCGACACCAAGAATGGGCTTCGCCATCGCTGCGGTAGGCGGGAAGATTTATACCATTGGCGGTGCGGAATCTTTCTTTTTTCCTTCCGCTGTAGTTGAAGTCTATGACCCCGTATCAGATTCATGGGAAAAGAAGGCGGACATGCCAAATCCGAGATGGGGAATGCCGGCGGTGACAATCAAGAGTAAGATCTATATCTTTGGCGGCGCCGTGGATAACACCCATCAAAAGTATACCGACCTGACAGAGGAATACGACCCAAAGACGGATACTTGGACGAAGAAAGCTGATATGCCAATCGCATTCTTCGACATGGCAGCCAGTTTTGTCAACAGTGGGAAGACGTATATTATTGGCGGGAAGACCAGCGATGGAAGAGAAAAAGATGGTCCCAAATTTCAAGGCTGGGTCCTTCACTGGACGGTATTGGAATATGACGTAGAAAAGAACAAGTGGAAGAGGCTTGACGACCAGATGCCAACTGGCAGGGGCACTTTAGCGACAAGTGTCGTGGATGGGAAAATTTACGCCATTGGCGGACATCATAACGGACCGCGCAGAGAAGTAGAGGTATATACCCCCGACGGCTGGCCCTTCCCTGATGCTTTTTCTGTCTCTCCTCAAGAGAAACTGGCGACGATGTGGGGAGCGATTAAGGAAAAATAATAAAAGGATAGAGGTGGACATTATGAAGCATCGGATACTAGGCTACCTGCTAACGGGATTGGTAGCGTGCGGAATGTTTGGTTTTTCGACAATGGCTTTTGGAGGCAAATGGGAAGAGAAAGCTGCAATTCCAAAAATGGGCGCCATTTCAGGCGGTGCTTGGTGGTTGGGTGCCGAGGCAGTCAATGGGAAGGTTTACGCCTTTGGCGGACAAGATGACCTGCAGCCAGCGGGCAAACTCGTGCATGAATACGACCCAACTCGAGACGTATGGACCAGGCTCAAGAAATGGCAAAGGGGCAGATTTCGGTTGGGCAGCGCCTTGATAAGGGGGAAGATCTATGCCGTTGGAGGAACGGAGGATAATTTTCAGGCGGTACCGTTCTTGGACGAGTACGATCCCAAAACCGACACATGGACTCCTAAAGCCGATATGCCGACCCCCAGAATGATGACAGCTACTGCTGTGGTGGCTGGAAAGATTTATGTCATCGGCGGTGCGGAATCCTTCTACTTTCCATCAGCCGCTGTCGAGGTCTACAACCCAGCAACCGACACATGGGAAAAGAAGGCGGATATGCCTAATCCAAGATGGGGGGCAGCTGCTTTTGCTGCTAGGGGGAAGATTTATGTCGGTGGCGGTGCTGTGGATCAGACCCATCACAAATATACCGACCTAACGGAAGAATACGACACAAAGACGGATACTTGGACGAAGAAAGGAGACATGCCAGTCGCCTATTACGATATGGGGACGCGTTTCGTCAACAGTGGCAAGGCTTATGCCATCGGGGGCAGGACCTTTAAGGGCAACGAAAGAGATGGGCGCCTAGCTGACTCGTGGCGCTATCATTGGACCGTTTTTGAATTCGATGTAGAGAAGGGCAAGTGGACAAGGTTAAAGGATCAGATGCCAACTGCGCGGGCGAGTTTAGCTACGGCTGTTCTGGATGGGAAGATTTATGCCATTGGGGGGCATATTGGTATCGCCGCGATAACAGAGGTATACACCCCCAACGGTTGGCCCTTTCCTAAAGCGTTCTCGGTTTCCCCTCAAGACAAGCTAGCGACGATATGGGGAAAAATTAAGCATAATCACTAAAAAAATGGGAGCTGGTCATGATGAAACACCGTATTATATATGGCATTTTAACAGGCTTGATAGTAGCCGGGCTGTTTGGCTTTTCAGCGGTCAGTTTCGCGGGAGAATGGGAGAAAAAAGTTAATCTGCCACAACTCGGTGACCGTGCTGTAGGTATCTGGGGGCTAGGTGTCCAACCGTTTAATGGGAAACTTTATGGCTTTGGCGGGCAGGACGACATGAAACCACCGGGCAGATTTGTGGGAGAATATGATCCCGTAAAGGATGTATGGGAGGTAAAGCAGAAATGGCAGCGCGGCAGATTTCGGGTAAGTAGTGCCATCGTAAGAGGGAAGATTTACGCGTTTGGGGGAACGGAGGATAACTTTCAAGCGGTTGCGTTGACCGATGAATATGATCCCAAGACCGATACATGGACCCCTAAAGCCGATATGCCCACTCCGAGGATGTCGACGCTCGCTGCGGTGGTAGGGGGTAAGATTTATGTCATCGGCGGTGCGGACTCTTTCTTCTTTCCTTCCGCTGCGGTTGAAGTCTACGACCCTGTAAACGACTCATGGGAAAAGAAGGCGGATATGCCTAACCCAAGATGGGGGGCTGGCGTTTTCGCTGCTAAAAGTAAGATTTACATCTGCGGCGGTGCTGTGGATAACACCCATCAAAAGTATACCGACCTAACGGAGGAATACGACCCGAAGACGGACACTTGGACCCCTAAAGCTAAAATGCCACTCGACTATTACGATATGTCGGTGAGTTTTGTCAACAGTGGCAAGGCTTATGCCATTGGGGGCAGGACCTTTAACGGCAACGACAGAGATGGTCGACCGATCGAGGGATGGATCCTGCATTGGACAGTCTTTGAATACGACTTAGAAAAGAACAAATGGACAAGGCTAAAAGATCAGATGCCAACCCCACGAGCGACTTTGGTAACAGCTGTTCTAGATGGAAAGATTTATGCGGTCGGTGGGCACGGGGCTGGCGGTCCTCGGAAAGAGACGGAGGTCTATACGCCTGATGGCTGGCCCTTCCCTAAAGCGTTTTCGGTCACCCCCAAGGACAAGCTAGCGACGATATGGGGGGATCTTAAACGGCGTCGATAGCGAAATCTATTTCGGGGATAAGTATCACTCAACTGGGAAAGCGGAGGGTTCTCTCGAAGGGAGCCAAACTACATCTTATACAGGAGGTCTGTACCATGAAACGGGCAAGATATCAGATGTTAGTGGGATTGCTGTTATGTGGCCTGTTCGGCTTTTCGGCGGCAGGCTTTGGAGCTTGGAGAGAGTTGGAACCTATCCCAACGGGTCGATGGGGTTTAGCCGCTGCCGCGGTGGGTGACACAGTTTACGCCATCGCTGGACAAGATGATAGCCCCAAGATTTCAAAAGTAGAAGCATTCGACATAGCAAAGGGTAAATGGGAAGAGAGCAAGGAGATACCGCAGGGGCGGGTTCGGCACGCTGCGGTCACTTTCAGGGGAAAGATTTATGTCTTTGGGGGAAGCTTCGATGGGATTGCCGCCTTGGGAAGCGTCCAAGAATACGACCCCAAAAATGACGCTTGGACAAACAAGACAGATATGCCGACCCCAAGAATTGCTCCGATGGTGGTCGCAATGAGTTCAAACATCTACGTCATCGGCGGCGCAACCGATCTCTATTTTCCGTCTCCGGCGATCGAAGTATATAACCCCACGACGGACACTTGGGAGAAGAAGGCGGATATGCCTAATCCGAGATGGGGAGCAGCCGCTGCCGGCATTGCAGCCAAGGGGAAGATTTATATCTTTGGTGGCGCAACCGATTTCACCCACGAGGAATCAACCACAGACGTGGATGAATACGACACCAGAACGGAGACATGGACGCCCAAGAAAAAACTACAGCGACCGTTGCATAAT
The DNA here is from genome assembly GCA_003635265.1 of Candidatus Poribacteria bacterium. Taxonomy (GTDB): domain Bacteria; phylum Poribacteria; class WGA-4E; order WGA-4E; family PCPOR2b; genus PCPOR2b. The sequence continues at coordinate 37,285 of PYIZ01000006.1, read as the reverse complement.
TTCTCCGCTAGCTTTGTCAATAGCGGTAAAATGTATGTCATGGGCGGTCAGAAATGGAAGGGCAAAGGGGGCGTTGATGGGGGTGTTAACGACCCGGATTGGACCTTCTATGACGATGTCTGGGAATACTGGCCAGAGAAAGACGAATGGAATCGTATGGGGGCGCGTATGCCGAAGGCGAAGTCCAGTTATGGACATGCGGTTGCGAACGGCAAGATTTATGTCGCCGCCGGTTGGGCGGGCGGTGCGGGTGACGAAAATGGTACGCATGTCTATCAGCCACCCGGTTGGCCCTTCCCTGATAAGTTTTCGGTCGAGCCACAAAACAAGCTTGCGACGATATGGGGAGAAATCAAGCAACGCCAATAGCAACTCTGTTTTGAATTGGTAATTGAATAGAAAAATCTCTTCTGAAGAAGGTGAAAGGTTCTCTGACAAGCAACCTAACTAAAACTGATAAAGGAGGCATACACGATGAAGCGGACAAGCTATCAACTGTTAGCAGGGTTGACCCTGTGTGGGCTGCTTAGCCTTTGCGTCGCTCCAGACAGCGTTGCGGGCTGGAAGAAATTGAAGCCGTTGCCAACGCATAGATGGGGACTCGAAATCGCCGCCGTCGGCACCAAGGTTTATGCCATCGGCGGACAAGATGATACCCCCCAGATACACAAAAACGAAGAATACGACACAGAGAAGGATAGCTGGGTCGAAAAGAAGCCAATACCAACAGGTCGGGTACGACACGCTGCTGTCTCTGTCAACGGGAAGGTCTATGTCATCGGCGGAACCCGTGACGGAATCGCGCCTCTGGCGGCAGTGGAGATGTATGACCCGAAGACTGACACGTGGTCGAAAAAAGCGGACATGCCAACGCCGCGCATTGCCCCTGTTACCGTCGTGTTGGCTGGTAAGATTTATACTATTGGCGGCGCAACCGATGTCTTTTTTCCGTCTCCAGCGATCGAGGTATACAACCCCATAACGGACACTTGGGAGCAGAAAAAGGACATGCCGAATCCGAGATGGGGGGCAGCCGGTGCTGCTGTGCCGCCCGGGAAGATTTATATCTTTGGTGGCGCAACCGATTTCACCCATAAGGAGTCCACCACAGACGCGGACGAATACGACACCAAAACAGAGACATGGAGGCCCATCGCTAAGATACAGAGACCCGTTCATAATTTCGGCGCCGCCTTCGTCAATAGCGGAAAAATTTATGTCATGGGCGGTGAGAAATTTAAGGGCAAAGGCGGACTTAAGGGCGGACCAAATGATCCGGATCTTGTATTTTACCAAGATGTCTGGGAATACTCGCCAGAAGAGAATAAATACCGCCGTATGGACGCTATGCCTACCCCAAGGGGAAGTTTTGGAATCGCTGTGGCAAATGGGAAGATCTATACCATTGGCGGTTGGAACGGCGGTGCTGGTGGAAATGAGAGAGAAAATGAGGCCTACCAACCGCCCGGTTGGCCCTTCCCTGAGAAGTTCTCGGTCGAGCCGCAAAACAAGCTGGCGACGATATGGGGCGCGTTGAAAGTCCACTAGTGGCAGGAGACATAGAAATATCTCAATGGTAGGGAACGTATTCCGCGTTCCCTACAACGAGGCTTTGACCGCAAAATGAGATAGATACCATGGAACTCAACGACGCCCAAATTGCACGCTTTAACCAGCAGGGTTATCTGTTTTTCCCAAGTCTACTGGAGGACGACGAGGTGAAGGTCCTGCAGCGGGCGATGCCGCAAATCCTCAGTCGTCGGGGTCCAGAGGTGATACCTGAAAAAGATGACCCGAACTCCGTCAGGCTTGCTTTTGGGGCACATGTCTACTCAGAACCGTTCGGGTATCTTCCGCTGCTTCCACGCTTGTTGAATCCAGTGCGTCAATTGTTGGGCGACGATGTGTATCTCCACCAGAGTCGTCTCAACCCCAAACAGGGCTTGGGCGGTGGTGCGTCGTGGGATTGGCATCAGGATTTTCCACCGTGGCACCGCATCGATGGGATGACGGAAGCGAAGTGTATTATGGCATCCGTGTTTATCGACGATTGCACAGCGGTTACGTCGCCGTTATTGGTTGTTCCGGGTTCACATACGCACGGTCTCCTCGATTCTAAACCCCACAAGGACGCGAAGGGCTATGCCTTGCACCATATTGATCGTCCCACCCTGGAACGATTGGCTGAAGATAGTGGTATCGAAGCGTTAATAGGCCCCGCAGGATCCGTCTGTTTTTGCCATTGCAATGTCGTGCACGGTTCAGCCAATAATGTCTCCCCTTGGCGGCGGGCGATCATGTATTTGAACTATAATGCTGTTAGCAATGCCTGCACCGGTACAGAGCGTGACTGGTATCACAACAACCGGGATTTCACACCGTTACAACCGCTTAACGACAACCGCTTGAAGGCATTGGCATAATCATCGCTATAATCCTGTCGAACTTCCTCTCACGTATCACTTTCCGTGCAACCCTCCCCTATCCTCTCCAATCTTCAACTCGGAAACCGTTGAAAGACGATGCCCCTATTATCGTCTTGTTGGGGTCAACTGTAGAGAATACAGATCTACGTCTTTTACTAAATGAACTTTCATTATGACTGAACAACCAATTGGCAATCAAAAGCCAAACTCTGGATTAACGCTTCGCGCTGTGATACTTGCGTTGGCACTGATGCCGGTGAACACCTATTTTATTATCACGAACGAGGTCAAGTACATCGGTACGTTGGCGACGACGATGTCGTTGATCTATAACGTGGTCATCAGCCTCACCGTGTTAATCATTGTAAACGCGCTGATAAAGCGTTTCCTACCACGTTTTGTGCTGCAGCAAGGAGAGCTCATGACCGTCTACATGATGCTCTCGTTCTCTTCAGCAATTGCCGGTCACGATGTCGGGCAAACCGTTGTGCCAACCCTTTCGCACGGTTTTTGGTTTGCCACCCCTGAAAATGAGTGGAAGGCACTTTTCTGGAGATACCTGCCTCCTTGGTTGACGGTAAGAGATCCGTTAAGCCTGCTCGATTTCTATGAAGGTCAGAGCACACCCTATACCAAAGCACACCTTCAACCGTGGTTACGCCCAATTCTGTGGTGGACGGTGCTCTTGACTGCCTTGATTTGGGTAATGATCTGCATGGACGCTATCTTGCGTCGGCAATGGATTACCCGAGAGCGGTTGGCTTACCCAATCGTTCAGTTGCCGTTGGAGATGACCCGGTCCGATGGTTCTCTCTTCAAATCGAAGATGATGTGGCTCGGATTCGCGGTCGCAGGCGGGATTGACCTGATCAACGGACTGCATGTCCTGTTCCCCGCATTCCCGGAAATCCCTGTGCGTAAAGCAGAGATAGGTCAATTCTTTACGGAGAAGCCGTGGAATGCGATGGGGTGGACCCCGATTTACATACTGCCTTTCGGACTGGGACTAGGGTTTCTGATGCCGCTGGAGATGTCCTTTTCGCTGTGGTTCTTCTTTCTTTTTTGGAAAGCGGAGCGCATCTTGGGGCGCGCGTTGGGGCTTGCCAGTTTTCCCGGCTTCCCGTATGAGGGCCCTCAAAGCATCGGTGCTTTTTTCGCCATTGCCTGTTTTGCCCTCTATGGTGGACGCCGGTACTTTATTTCGGTTTTCAAGAATCTTTTACGTGACCAGCCGGACGAAGAGAACGAACCGATGAAGTATCGGTGGGCGGTATTGGGGTTGACGGGTGGGGTGATCTTTTTATTGATCTTTTCATACTACGGGGGGATGACGCTCTGGATGGCGGGACTCTACTTTCTCACCTACTACCTCTTGGCAATCGCTGTGGGGCGCATCCGTGCAGAGGTGGGACCGCCGACGAATGAGATGTTTCTTGTTAATCCCCGTCTTTTCATCACAGATGCAATCGGCACCCGTCGGATTCCGCCACCGAGTTTGGTTATGATGGGGTTTTATTATACGTTTAATCGTGGCTATCGCGCTCATCCGATGCCGCACGTACTTGAAGGGTTCAAGGTCGCGGATGCGACGCAAATGGCATCCCGCCGCTTGATTGGCGTGATGCTTTTGGCGGTCGTTGCGGGTATCCTGACCACGTTCTGGGCATACCTCACGCTCGCCTACACCAGTGGGGGTGACAACATTAATGTGGGGTTAGGCAATGGGGCGTATGCCAATATGCGGAACTGGCTCTACAACCCAACGGAGACTAATGTGCCCGCAGTGATTTTTATGGGCGTGGGTTTTCTCTTTACTGGATTCCTCTGGGCGATTCGCACACGATTTCCGCTTTGGCCCTTCCACCCTGCCGGTTACGCAATTGCTAGCAGTCCTTGGACCTTCGGCTGGGTATGGTTTTCCGTCTTTATCAGTTGGGCGGTCAAGGCAACTGTATTGAAGGTCGGGGGCATTCGGCTCTATCGGAAGACGCTGCCCTTTTTCTTGGGGTTGCTGTTCGGAGAGTATCTGGTCGGTGGGGGCTGGGTGCTGATCCGTGTCTTTTGGGGGATTGAGGTTTATTCGTTCTACCGTTAGCGGAGATGCAGAAAACGAGAGAGAGCGGGGAAGCGAGAGATTGCGTAGGGGTTGAGTCTCTCAACCCCATTAGGGAGAAGACTTTGTTCCTACGACTTGGGCCTTTGCCTTCGCTCCAGAGGAGCGATATGTCTATAGCCGGGTGGCATGTCCTAAACCCCCGCACTCCAGTTTTGAATCCCGATTTATCGGGGAGGAGTGCAATGTGTTGTCGAATACGAGAAGTGATTTAGAGGACACATTTAGCCCCAGAGGGGCGACATGTTTATAGAACAAGGGAAAACCAAAAAACCTTAGCCCCAGAGGGGTGACATGTGTATAATGCGTGCTGGAGAATATACGGGACGCAGATCTGCGTTCTCCACGAAGGGCACCCACAACGCAGAAACGATGGAAACAAAAAAAGGCGAGACATCTATTGATGCCTCGCCCTTTTTATGCTAAGTTGTTTTTATTCTTAGAAACCGCGTTTCAGCTTGCCCCATGTTGTTGTCAGCTTGCCTTTGCTATCGACTGACAGCTGTTTGTCCGTTGAAGGGATGTTTTGTAGTCCCTGTTCCGGCAAGGAGTCAACACGGACCCAATAGTAGTTCACTTGACCACCACGTCCACCGATACCCGGAGGACCTTTTGTCCATTTGTTGTTCTGCACTACAATTGACAATCTGCCATCAACCGAGTACTTGAGGATATTTCCCTCAGCTGAGAATGTGAGGACGTAATGCTCGCCGCCCTTCGTATCCTTTGAATCGGGGCGTTTGGGGCGTCCAGCGTTACCGCCGGGGGTAATCTCATGTGCTCCACCGTCTCTAAATTCATACATTGAGATGGTGTTGGAGTTGTAACTGACCTCGACAAAATAGAAGTCTTTGGTCGGAACAACGGTCCGGGTGAAGAGATGGAAGTATTTGCTATCGTCGCCGATTTTTCGTGCAGATACCTCTAACTCATAGTCCGTCAGTTCAGCAGGGTTGGTATCCGGGTGATTGAAAAAGAGGCCTGTGTTACCTTGAGAATGGAGCTCAAGTAAATCTCCCTTAATCTCAAACTGTGCACCGGGACCCGGCTCCCAATGCTTAATACCTTCTGCCCAAGGGATGGTGGCTTCGTCGTCGCCTCGCTTGCCGTAGATGATAGCATCGGCAGGATACACGGTTAGAAACGCGAACGCACACACCAAGAGCAGGGCGAAAAGTGATTGAAGTTTCATGATGTGTCTCTCCTTTTTTGAAGTTGGGGCTATTCAACACTCTTAACACTTGTCACATCTTAGGATGAATTTTACGCTATCGTGCTATATATGTCAAGTTATTTTTTGCGAGTATTCTTGGACATATTGCCCCGGTGGGACCAATGGGGAGCAATAAATGAAAAGAAACGGAACGGAGATCTCGGTTTCCTAGAGATTACGCTCACTTGGAAATCAGTGACCGCTTCCAGCGGCTTGGCGCAGGCTATTCAATCGCTGATCTACCAGTCTCTCAACCGGAAGGGTTGACAGGTGACCTATGAGTTCCAGAATCTCCGATTTAAGACCGGCAGAATCGGCTGCTACCTTAACCAAAACCGGGGAAGTTTCCAGTTGTGGACCTGCTTCGCCCGGTTGTACGAGGACTGCCGCATCAATCGGTGCAAAGTTGGGTTCTAGGGCTAACGCCTCAAAAACACCGATGATAGGAACAGGTAACTTCAGTAGTTGTAGCTGACTATTTTGTACTGCGCTTCTATGTAACAGGGTGGTTGGACCGGTTATGTCCGTTTGGAATGGAGGATCCCACAAAAGTAGGGGCCTGTTGAGTTGCTGGGCAAGGTCGAGCAGCCGTGAGATACGCCGCCAGCTAGGTGGCTGGGGCGTGGTTGTGTCGGCACCTCCGATCAGGACAAATTTGGTTTCATCAATCCATGCTAGCCCGGCGTGGATTTCCTCTCCGATTCCTTCGGTTCGATCCCCATAGAGTTCGATGAAGCGATGGACTGTGGTCTGGAATTGTTTGGAGTTGATCATATTAATTGTAGTACAAAAACAAAAAAAGCAGGGATAGTGCGTACACTACCCCTGCTCAGGTGTGAAAGTTAGTCGCTTTAGAAGGGTTACTCCATGGCGCTGATGGCAAACCAAGCAGCTGTACCCGCCAACGTAGTCAGAAATGCGATCGTACGTTTCGATTTGTTCGGCTTTTCTGTGGCACCTCTGTGCATCGCGTGGAGTTTATCGAGGCTGTCTGCATTTGCCTTAATCCCTGCCGCAAGCTTCTCTTCGGTGGCTTTGTGCGCTTCCTCGTTGGCTTCTTGAAACGCCTGCACGTCCTTATAGAGCGAGTTAACATCGTCCTCTACGTCGTGGACCTCTTCGTGAACCTCTTTGATCTCGTGCTGGCTGGCTTCGGCATGTTTCATCAGGGAGGCATTAATCTTGTCAACAACACCCGGCATCCCCGCGACCTCCTTTTTAAGGTCTTTGAGACCGCTCTTGACCTTTTTCTGCTGTGCGATTAGGTCATCAACCATCTTTTTGATTGCGGCGACATCAGCAGCGGTAACACCGACCGCCTCTTCTGCGGCCATCGCTCTGGCTTCCATGGCAGCGAGTTCTGCCTTTACCGCTTCAAGCTCTTCCAAAGTGACCATGTCTTTCTCGACAGCTACCTCTATCATTTCTTTCACCTCTTCGGCGGGGATTCGCATCATCTCGTCGGGGTAGATTTGGTCAGGATTGGTAAAGGTGTTATACTTCTTGAACTCGGGCCAATTAAGCGGATCTTTGAGATGCTTTGCAGCGAGATCCCACAGGGTATCGCCCTTAACAATGGTAATGAGTGTTGTCCCCTCCATGTCCGGATGAGGGGTAATTTTGGCAGAGGCAGTCAGGATATAGGATGCCCCGGTCAAAAGCAGACAGAGATAAAGGATAAGCGAGAAGCGCAGGATTGATTTCATCGTCTTCATATAACATACTCCTTTGGTATAATCGGGTCGTTAGAATTAGTAGCTATAAGAGAGTGATACAAAGTGCGTACCGCCATCAATATCATCATAGATAGAACTCTCAATTGCTTTCACGGCATAATCGAGTTGCAGTCCACCGACGTTGACACCAAATCCGCCGAAAAACTGAGCGCGATCCTCGGTCAGTCTACTGCCACCCCGAATTGCAAAGGTTTTTGCGATCAGGTATTCGGTTCCAAGATGAAGACTGGTAGTGGATTCCCCTATCTCAAGGATTTCGTGTTGAACATCGACGGAGAAGGTTGCAACGTGTTTGTGCAGCACTCGATATGCAAGACCGCCCGCTATTATCACGGGCACCGTGTCGTCACCGATTGCGCTGCCAAGATTCCTCGCCGCGATACCAAAGTTGAAGGTTCTGGCTCTGTTGCCTCCGAGAAGTCCGACATCAGCACCGGCGAAGCCGCTTGTACTCGAATGATCTCCGAAGCTATCCATATACATGCGTGCACTCGCACCGAGCGCCACGACACCAAGGTGATGACCATAGGAGAAGGCAAAAGCGTTAGATGTCTGGTTAAATGAACCAGTCCTGACCCCATTTTTATCGTAGGAAGGTATATCATCGACGCCAGCATTGATTACTGATAGCCCCAGACCACCCTTACCGACCCGTTTGACCAAGCCGATAAAACTGTGTTTCCTATCAAGAGACATCGGTGTAGAAGATAGTGTTACGGTTAAATCCTTGACAGCTGGCAATCCGGCGGGATTCCATATTGTTGAAGTCGCATCGTTAGCGACAGCGGTAAAAGCACCGCCCAACCCCAGCGCTCGCGCACCGCTTCCCATCCCAAGATGAGGTGCAGCATTCACGCCAGCGAAGCAGACAGGTGCAAGCAAAACTGCGAGGGCAATAAACCCGATTGAACTGAATAGTACTTTATGCTTAAGTTGAAACATTGTCTCCCTCCTTTATGAAGGCAAATCCCCTGACCCGGAATCGGTTGGATTCCGAGTCAGAGGAGAAGTGAATGTTGCTATTCGGTAATAATTGCCATCTTGAGAATAGCAGATTGAGACTCAAAGTTATCGTCTTCCATGAGAATATGGCAGAAGTACACGCCTCGTGCGAGGTGATCGCCTGCAGCGGTTTGATTGTGCCAATCAATCTTAACTTCGCCCGCCTCATAGCGTGAATTTGTCACAGGTCGTGCGACGAGTCTACCGGTGAAATCGTAAATCCGGACGGTTATGCTCGCTTGCCTCGAAACCCTGAAGGCAATCGTGGTCTCATCCTCAAATGGATTCGGATAATTCCGTGCATTCGCAATACCAATCCGTTCGACATAGAACGTCCACTCTTGAACTGCGGTGTTCGCTGATGGAGCCATGTCGGAGACTTCAAGTTTCACCGTGTGCGGACCGAATGGTAGGTCAGCCTTAGGTGTGAACGTCACCTGAGTGTCTGACAGTGCGTCTGGTTCAACAGGTGAACCATCAAGCGTGAGCTTCACCGATCCGACGTCAATACCGGACACGGCATCCGTGTAGGTCGCCGAGATCATGGGCCTCCGATTTTCGGTGTGTTCCTGCGACGGACGCGTGTCGAGAACGATCGGTGCTACTGTATCAAGCTCAACAGTAAATTGCCATTGACCTGACGCTTTATTTCCACTCATATCCGCCAATTTAACGTCAACGGTATATGTCCCACTTGTTAGCGCTGCGGTCGGCGTAAAGGTGGCTGATGTCCTATCAGACCGGACTGAAGTTACGCCTGCGACCGCCTGACTGCTCTCATTTTTGACCGAGATATCAATGGTATCTACACCGGACATATCATCGCTGGCGGAGACCGATATAATCGGTCTATCCACCTGAACCACTCCGTGCGGCGAAGTCGTCGTAATTGCTGGCGGCGTGCTGTCCAATTCAACCGTGAACTGCCATTCTGCCTCGGTTCGGTTGTTGTATTTATCTATCACCGTGAGCCTTGCAGTGTAGGGACCCGGTGTAACCGAAATACTTGGCGTGAATGTAACAGTTGTAGAGGTCGGACTTGAACGTCTACCTGAACCTTGATTTCCTGGGACACCTGCGAGGATAAGTGTGATGCCGTCCCGCTTGAAGCCAGATTCATCGCTCACTGTTGCAGCGAGTATCGGTCTATCCGTCCGAATGATTCCGAGCGGTGAGTAGGTGACCACCTCCGGTGGTTTGGTATCCGGATTGACTATAGTGAATTCCCACGTTAAGGTTGACGTACCGCCGGTACTTTCAGCAATGATCGTCACACTGTGTGTTCCGAGTGGAGCGTCAAACAGGTTAAAGGAGGTCTGACCCTTTACCTCTTTCCCGCGTCCCACTTCGACGACCATACTGGGCGAGAACGAAATATCCGTAAGTGGTGCATCATCAAGCGCGTACTGAATGCGTGTGATGTTCGATTCGTTATCGCTTACGCGTGCGGTGATTCGACCGATTTTCCGAGTGATCTCACCCTGCGGAGCAGGTCCTGAAATCACCGGCGGGGTATTATCTAAGGAAACGGCGAAACTAATACCATTTTCAGCGGTGTACCCCTCGCTATCAACAATTTTAACAGAAACGGTGTTATCACTTCCGCGTTGGAGAATCGAATCATCAGCACCTACAAGGGGTGGCTGCATTGTGTAGGTCAGCCAGTTATCCTCTAAGGTTCCCTCCATATCCATTCCATTGATTTGGAACTCTGTTACGGTTAGCTCACCGCTACCGGTAAGGGCAACACTGACAATCAGTGGCTGCCTCGGATCAACAATCTGTCCGGAGAGCGGAGACATCACTGAGACGGTCGGCTTTAAGCCTTCCACAGTAATCTCAACCGGTTCTGCGCTGCCAACATTTCCAAGGATATCGGTCACCGTAGCGTCGATGCGATATGCACCGCCAGGCAGTGGGTCGCCGTGGGTGTAGACAATGTTACCCATCTGGGTTTGGATTTCGCCCTCCGCGGCTGCGGTAATGTGGATCAGCCCTTCAACAACATCGATCACCTCACCACTGGGCAAACGGGTTAAGGTGATAACAACGGGCATCTCCTCCATAGCCATATCGTTTGGATCGAAACCACTTGCATCGCTATAAGTGACCTGAATGGTTGGCGATGAGGTCAACTGACTCCGTGCAATTGGGGATACAATCTCAACCACAGGTGCGGCTCTATCTACCCGGATACCCGGTAAGTCGAATGGAGCGCTGCCGTTTGGCTTGGTAATCGTTCCCGTGAGGTTGAATCGTCCATCCTCCAGCATTGAGGTATCAAGCATGATTTCAAAGCTGGTGCTTCCATCAGCGTTAGCAGTGACCATAATCCCATCGTCAGTCAGCGCACCGAGCATCCGTGCGGAATCTCCATCATCTCCAATCATGACATCAATTTCGTTTGCACGGACATGGTTTGTAGTGAGGGTAAAGGTAAACTGATCCTCAATTGCTGGGAAACCGATAGGATACATGGTGTCAATTTCACTGGGGCTACGAACCTCACCTTCAGTGTCAATCACCATGATACTGAGAATATCAGTTAATGGATTGAAATTACGGACCTCAACGGTGATTGGTCTCGCAACGATTCTCTCTTCTGCCATACCATCGGCGGTATATGCTACCGCTTTGAAGGTATAGACCCCATTCTCGACTGACGCTAGCTGAAAGTCACCGATGTAGGTATAGCTGCCCTCGGCGCCGAAGATGGTCTCTGGAATTTCGACTGCCGCGCCGGAATCGGCATCGTTGACGACAAGTTTAATGCCGCCTGGGAAGACTCCCGGATACGCCCCTGTCCATGCAGTCAACTTCCGCATCGGCGCGGGCACATCTTCAGCGATCAAGCCACTGACGTAGTAGTTTCCGTTCTCATCAGGCTCGACCGTCCCAACCTCATTATCAACTTGGGTGATCTCTGTCGGTGAGTAGTTATCCACAGAGAAGTCCGCCCCGACGCCATCAGCCGATGGATACCCCATGCCAGCCACATCGACAGCGGTGGCTTGGACAACATACGGATTGTCATCTTGGCTTGCATCGGTTTCAGCTGCTGTACCATCTAAGATGGTATCTTCGAGGGTCGTGGTATCCACAGAGATCGACCAGTGTCGGTAGAATGAAGAAAGCGGTGCGTTAGGTGCGCCGGCGACAATTGTACCGATAAGGTCTTGAATGAGAGGCGTTTGAACGTTAGAAACAACCGTTGTATCTCCTAACAGTTGTGCTATCCCGATCGGCTGCCAATCGCCATCAGCATCTGCAGCACGGCGAATCTCAAACTGAATTGCCGTCGTTGTCGGGTTGGTCATCGCCTGCGTGAATGCGCTGATTGTGATTCCGCCACGCGGTGCATTGCTGGTGGGGTGGAGATCCGCCGCATCCACATGAATTGCAGCGATTGCAGGTGCTAGACGACGCTCATAGGCGAGACTGACCTCCGAAGTGCGCTCGATAGTCAATCCGTTAGTTGCAACGGTACGGACCATCACGTGCCCTGTCGTATTCGGCAGCTCTGCGTAATCGCCAACGTGCCAGCTGACTGGGAGTTGATCGCCTACCATAGCGCTAGTCGCCTCTGCGGTGAGCGTTCCGATTGAGTGCCAATCACCGCCTGCGACCTGATACTCCACTTCAATCGTCAAAGGATGATCGGTGCGTTCGGTTATTTCAACGGTGAGCGTTACCATTGAGTCTGAGAAGATGGTCACATCTCCGGCGGTGGACTGCGTTTCATACGGACCGTCCACTGTACCATCGCCATCGTAGTCAGCCTGCACGAGGGAAACCATCGCGCTATCCGGGTCTGGTGCAACGAGCTCCAACCTGACGCCGGTTTCTCTCGTCGAATCGGCATTCAAGATGTTATCAATACCGACGACACGGAGACCGTACATACCGTGATCTAAATCACTTCCGGCCCCACTACGCACGAGCATCTGCACATGATGTGGCGGACGAGAGGTCAGTGGCAACGCACTCGCGGGATTAGTAAGCAGTTTCGCAATATCTGGTGTTTGTAGATCCACGGTTACCATTGGATTCCACGTCCCCGGATTGCCATCAGCATCTAACGCAGCGAATTGATACAGATACGCCTCAAGGTCTGAGTCATCTATTGGGGTTGCAGAGACGTTTAAGATCGCCCTACCTGGATCCGGAAGCGCGGCTGCAACATAAACCCCATCTTCACGGTGATACATACCGATGTTGTCATCGGGTGTATCATGAATCATTGTGCTAGCGGTCGGTGCCGTTGTATCCACGGTAAACATTTTGCCGGTGAGTTCATCTGCGGAACCGCCGCTATATTGAACAGCGACATCCAACTGATACATACCATCGGCAGGAATATCAAGTTTACCGACCCATAGGGATTGTGAAGCATCGTCCACTGCTGGCACGGTGAACACAGATCTAAAGGGTGCATCCATTGTACCGAGCGGATTCAACTCTGAGGTAAACAGCGCTTCAAGTGTTTCAGCGAGGTTAGCCGTTTCAACCGCCTGTAGGTTCCGAGGATCGGGGAACGGAAATGCGTCAATGGTTATCATGTTGATTGGGTCGTGATACGGTTGGGCAAGCTTAACCCCGTAGTAGTAAGAGACTGGGTAGCCGGGAGCCAACGCTGCTTCGGCTGACCATATCCCTGCATTACCGGCCATAGGGATTGGTGCCTGTCCGTCAATCATCAGGGTCACCGCTGCAAAGGCAGGCATACTTCCTGCGAAGATGGCTACCAACTCCTCTTCCAATTGGAAGTTGTATTTGAAGGTGCCACCCGTCTCAACCTTTTCGGCATCAGCCATAGCAACCCCCGCTCCACTCGCACTGAACGTCACACTTTTGGCGGTCGGACCGGCTAAGGTATACAGATGCAGTTGATTGCTATTAACCCAGCGCCCGGCATCCCGGTTTTCTGGCGATGCCATGAAATACCATATCGGTTTCGGCGTTAGCGCATTACCGAAGTTTTCGCGATGAATCTGCAGGTCACCGGTCTCAAAGCCTTCCGGCAGCATACTTTGAATATGGTTTAGCGTACCAAGAAGCGCTAAAGCGATAGGAAGCGGACTTGGTGTAATTAAGCTAAACGGATCCATGCCCAGCGTATTGGTGGCGAGCGCGGTTATATCCAACCCGCTTATTGTCTTCAACGCCTCCAACCCACTCTCGTAACCGGTATTTATCGAAAGCCCACCCAACTGTAAAGTGGGAGGAACGAGCGCAAGCGACGTGCTTGACTCACCTTCGAGATCCAAGGCGTTGGTCACAGTGACACGAACCGTTGCCTTCCCTCTCATGTCGAGTAGGTCTGCGAAATCGGCTGTCCGATCCCAATCGACCTCAAACCCAGCCTTCGCGCCCTCAAGGGCATCTCCGGTCAGCATAGCGATCGGTTTCCAATCGCCTTCGCCGTTGATCTGGAAGTCAATCGCAATTGACTTCAACGGATGATCTGTAGCCATCATCTCAAAGGTAAGGTGGACATTGCTTCTGTCTGAGAAGATTGTCGCGCTATCGGCGGCCTGTTCCATTTCAAAGGGACCGTCTGTTGTACCGTCGCCGTTGTAATCCGCGTGTACGAGGGTCAGCGTAGCGACATCGGGGTCGGGAGACACGATATCCAACATCCTCGGCATTGTGTTGGAACTGATATTTAAGATGCTGTCAATACCGACAGCACGAATACCGTAATTCCCCATATCACCGATCGGGATTTGGATCTGATGAGGGTCCATATAGGTGAGCGGTAGCATTTCGCCTGTCACCGTTATTGGATTCCACACCTGATTCCCCGGATTACCTTCATCGTCCAGTCGGATAATCTGGTATAGATAGGCTGCTGACTCCGATGGGGCAGCCATTGGCATCGTAGTGAGGGTTAAGGTTCCCTCATCTGTATGCGCTGCGGTGACATAGGAACCATCGTCACGCTCATACATCCCGGCACTCGCACCGATCGCTGCCGTGATGCCGGCGGTCGGTGCTGCCCGATCGAGAGTAAACATCTGATTCGGAATGCTTCGTGTGAGCCCGCCCTCATATTGGACAACCGTATCCACGCTATACGCGCCATCGGTGCCGGCGGGGAAATCGAACGTGGCAACCCAGAGGGATTCATTCGCAGCCAGAGCTGGCACATCAAACACAGATCTTAACTTCAGATCCGTTGTTGTGACAATCTCTTTGAGCTCTGGCACGTCTGGTGCGAGAAGCGTTTCAACGATCCCTCGGTTTTGGACCTGTAGGTTCCGTGGATCAGGCATGGGCCAACTGGATACCACGGTTCCGTCGTCCAGTTCATACGGCTGCGCGAGCGTCACTTGATAGTAGTAATAGACTGTAGAGCCGGTAGTCAGCGTAGCTGGTGCTTCCCATACCACCTCATCTCCAACGAGCTTGGAGGTCATAGGTATCGGGGCTTGCCCGTCAATCATCAAGGTTACGCCTGAGAAGATCTCCGCGTTCATGTTCAAACTGGGCCATGAGGGGAGGAAGAGAATTGCTCGCTCCTCTTCCAGTTGGAAGTTGTGCATATGACCGCCAGCGGCTACAGGATCAGCTTTCATCGTCCCGCCCTGCGGTCCGGTGAGGGTGAAGGTCACGCTCTGGACACTCGGAACTGGACCGGTGACGACATAGAGACTGAGTTGATTCCCGTTCAACCATCGCCCTGAATCTGCCGGGCTGCTCCCTGCCAGGACGTGCCATGCCGGTCTTGGGGTAATCCCGTTGCCGAAGTTCTCCGAATCGATATCGAACATCTTCGTGATATCAGCAGTCGGATCGGGGGTTGGGTTGAACCCTGATGGCAGCGATGCCAGTAGATTCTGTGATAGATCCACATGCAGGATACCGGAGGGGATAAGTTGAAGCAGCTCAGGATTCTTTTTAATCGCCTCCAAGCTGAGGTAGCCGTAATACTCGTCTGCGTGGCTAGTATTTATCGAAAGACCACCCAACCGCAAGGTGGGAGGAATCAGTTTAATCGGCGGCATAACTATCAACGGCTGGTTCTCGTAAGCGAGCTCGTGGGTTCGCAACTCCATTTCCCTATAGCCGAAGTATCCGTTAGCCATCCGTAAAACTTGCACTCTCAATATATCGTCGGTGCGTGCCGCTGGCGCTCCTGGACTGACAGCGGCGAAGAGATGCCTATAGTGACCTGTGGCATCTGTGACGACCTGCGCTTCGTTGGGGATCCCGTTCATCACAATCGTGAGGGTGACCTCAACGCCAAGACCAGCGGAGCTGCCATTTAGCTCAATGACATCGCCTTCAACATGAAGCGTCAAAACTCTGGCGGGAACAGTTGTCTCAACATCAAGGTCCGCCCGAGTTGCCTTAATATCATCTATAGTAAGGGTATGGGAGTTATTTCCAACAGCTACACCCGCATCGTTCTTCACCTCGACGACGATTATATCGTCCGTTTCTCCAACGGTGGCGAAGTTGCCGCCGATGATGAGAATCTCATATTCACCGTCGTCATCGACGACTCCAGTCCTTTGGATCCCGAGGGTGGTATTGGTCACAGTAACGGTCAGTTCGGTTTCCCTCAGATGTTTTGCCGCCGCGACATGATCGGTATCACCATTTTTGAGGTAAACCGTGCCGCCTACGGCGAGGATACTTGTGGTGAATCCTATATCTGTGGTCACGTTCCGTATCGCTTCTCCGGAACCGGTTGTGCCAAGATCCTTATTGCTTAGGGTAGATTCAGCTGGATCATTCTCGCCACGTGGACCCGAACCGTCCGACACAACAACTGAAATTGCGTCGCCGGTCATCGCAACAGGTGCGATTAAATCGCTGATGAATAGTGCCTCATAAGATCCGTCCGTCTTGGTCTGGACAGCCTGAGAAGTTGAACCGACGGTGACCATAACGTTAAGACCGCTGCCCGCAGAGGTTGAACCGTCCTCTTTGTAGACCATTCCCTTTACAACCAAAGTAGTGACAGAGCGGGGTGGAACAACGATATCTGTGGTCACGTTCCGTATCGCTTCCCCGGAACCGGTTGTGCCAAGATCTTTATTGCTTAGGGTAGA
>PYIZ01000006.1:20411-20715 GCA_003635265.1 Candidatus Poribacteria bacterium | reverse complement strand
GTCCGACACAACAACTGAAATTGCGTCGCCGGTCATCGCAACAGATGTGATTAAATCACCGATGAATAATGCCTCATAAGATCCGTCCGTCTCGGTCTGGACAGTCTGAGAAGTTGAACCGACGGTGACCATAACATCAAGGCCTCCGTCCGCAGGGGTTGAACCGTCCACTTTGTAGACCATTCCCTTTACAACCAAAGTAGTGACAGAGCGGGGTGGAACAACGATATCTGTGGTCACATTCCGTATCGCTTCCCCGGAACCGGTTGTGCCAAGATCTTTATTGCTTAGGGTAGATTCAGCT
>PYIZ01000006.1:0-20391 GCA_003635265.1 Candidatus Poribacteria bacterium | reverse complement strand
GTGATTAAATCACCGATGAATAATGCCTCATAAGATCCGTCCGTCTCGGTCTGGACAGTCTGAGAAGTTGAACCGACGGTGACCATAACGTCAAGGCCTCCGTCCGCAGGGGTTGAACCGTCCACTCTGTAGATCATTCCCTTTACGACCAAAGTAGTGACAGAGCGGGGCGGAATAACGATGTCGGTCGTCACATTGACCGTGACTGACTCGCCTACTTCCACTGTTTCGAGGATGTCATTAATCAGACGAAAACTTGATCCATCTTGTTTTGTGCCGTTGACATTTAGGCTAACCACGTTGGCATTTGCGACAGCAACGGAGACCATGTCGCCGGTGCTCGCAACAGGCGTGATCAAATCACCGATGAATAACACCATATAACCGTTTGCATCGGTGGTAGTCATCTTAGAATTTTCACCGACAGTGACGGTAACTTCAGTACCTTCATCTGCGGGGACTTCGCCATCCTCTTTGTAGACCGTCCCTTCAATGGTCAAGATAGTGACATCTATCGGATCTTCAGGTAGCAGCTCAATTGCCACGCTTCCGGAGGCATCTCCCGCTGTGACCGTTATCGTTTCGCTTATCGGTTCGGTCTCTTTGACATCAAGTGGAGGTGAACTATAGGTCGCGGTGTAGGTGCCGAAAACAGTTGAGGTAAAATCGCCAACGGTGCCGCCGCTCGTTGTTTCAGCGGTCAAGTCCCCACTGGTGGGGTTGCCGTTGCTATCCGTGACCATCGCGGTGATGGTGGAACTCCCAAGACTGGGGACTACTGTTGGGTCTGCGGTGACATCAATGTTAGCGGGCGGACCGGGGTTAATCGTGATGGTTTTGGAATCCCTAGCGAGTGCTTTGGTTGCCGTCGCGGTAAGCGTAACACTACCGACGGTGCCGCCGGAGGTGTAGATCGCGCTGTAGCTGCCGTCCCCGTTGTTCGTCACTCCGGTCACGGACCCACCTACAGGGGAGGCAGGGTTGAGCGTGAGTGTGACGAGCTCATCTGTCACAGGGTCGACTCGATTGACCTTGACGGCGACAACTGTCGCCTCGGGTGTATCTGCGATGAAACTATTCTTGCCAAGTTCAAGCGAAACGGTGGTCGGCACAGGTGTCAACACGATTGATACACTTTTCTTCAGTCCGGTTGACGCTGAACTCACGGAGATTGCGATGGACTCGGGACCGATAAGGACGAGGGAGGGTGCGGTATAGGTCGCGGTGTAAATGCCATCTCCGACCTCTGTAGCTGTGGCGTCCACCGTTCCTTGACCCGCTGGCGCTGAAAGCGAGATTGTATCGCCGGTGACACCCGCGCCACCTTCCCGAACAGTTACCGTTATCGTCGATGTATTGGAATCGTGGGCGGGGATTGAGGCCGGATTGGCTTGAACGGCAAATCCCGAAAGTTGAATATTAAAGGGGTCCACCTTACTATTGGCTACATCATCAGCCGTTACCGTATGTGTTGCACTGGCTGTATTGCCATCGGCATCGGTCGCCGTTATTTTTATCTGATCTCCGATATTTATCTTAGGAGCAGGACCGCCGAGAGCAAAGCCGAAGATAGCGACGCTGTAGCTACCATCAGCGCGTGACACGGGAAGAATCTGAAAGCCGGGTTTAGCAGGGACAAACTCTGCTGATATTGTATATCCGGGAACAGGGTTGTCATCTGCATCTAAGACACTCCCGCTAAAAGTTAAACTACCGGTAGACTGTCCGTGGGCGGTGTCACCCATAATGAAACCGCAGACAAGTGCTACCGCTATAAATAAATATACGAACTTCTTGCTACTCATATCTATCCTCCTGAGGGTTCCCATCAGTATGATTTAATTAGAGAAACCGAGCTTGTAGAAAACTCGGTTTCTGTCCGTTTTGGGGTACGCTCCGATTTTATTCGGGACACCCCCGTTTTTTTTTCAAGGTGCCAACGTGTGTTAAAGATACTTTCAATATATGAAACCATTTAATAAAGGCGTGGTGCGTGAAACGTGATTATGTAGGAGGGAATTCCAATTCTCGACCTACGGAGGTGTGTATGAAACATTATATATTATTACACACGAAATTGGGGCGTTAGTTCATTAAAATTACGTTTGGTAGGCGTTGCTTCTAACTGTGCCGATGTGATGCGGTTGGAAACCGCATCTACCGGGTTGGATTGAATTCGGTGCGGTTGAAAACCGAGCCCCCCAGAATTATGTTGTAGGGAACGCAGATCTGCGTTCCCTACTTTACACAAAAAATAGCTGTTGGATGCCCCAGCGTGTGAAGCACCCAACAGCTATATCAGGTGAGTGTACAGCTAGGTTACTTCAGAATGACCATTTTACGGGTCCCTGAAAAGTCACCTGCTTGTAAGTGATAGAAGTAGATACCACTTGCAACCTGTTCACCGAAACGGTTCCGACCATCCCAGTAGATAGCCTTGGATCGGGTGTCGTACTTCGCTGCGGTTTGATGTCCCACATCGATGTCACGTACCACCTCACCATTGACATCATAGATGGTCAACTTGACGTCCGCGTCCTCTGACAGATGATACGGGATCCAAGTTTCTGGGTTGAACGGGTTCGGATAGTTGCGAAGCAGTTCTGTCTCAGCAGGAATCTCATACGCGATGAGGTTTTCCAACTGGATAGTGCTGTTCTTCACATCATCCACAGTAACGACATGACGCACCGGTTGGACACCGACGAGCGGATCCGGTGAATCAGCGGAAATCTCTAAGACATCACCGACGCGTGCGGCGTGAGCGTCAGTCAAGTCAACAAAGATCATGTCATATCCGTCAGTTGTTTCGGCGGAAGTGACCTCGCTGAGCGCGGCTTTGGTTGACAAATTCTTCACCTTGACACGGAACCCTTCTCTTGCGAGTCCGGTGATTTCGTCAACGACGGAACCGTAGACAGCAAGCGCGGGTGTCTGGTTATCAACCCTGTACCCAGCGATCGCTATCGGTGCTGCGGTTCCACTCTCGTTGCTCCAACCACTACCCATGACACTTATGGTGTCATCGGTGGCTGCCAGTACCAGATAGCCCACATCGCCTGCGACCGGACCATCGGCGGGATCTCCAGCGGCTGTGACCAACTGGTATCTACCCTCAGATAAGACGGTGATGCCTGTAATAGCATTAGAGAGCCCCATGATGTCGCTGACGTTAGTGATTCCGGCAACGTCAAGAGGCAGACCGACGAGATTCAGACCACCACCCTTCAGGTTAATCATCGAGGCACCATTGCCCCACGGACGACCTTCAAACTCGACCGAGGTATCTTCACGGACATTAACGAGGAGACCAAGGTCTGCGGTGATCGCCAGATCATCGCCAGCGAAATTCCAAGCCCCATCAAAGACGCCAGCGAGGAGACTCACATTTGCGTCTCCGCCCAGCTTTGCCTTAAGATCGCCGACCGTGTCAAGCCCTTCGACATCCAACGGCACGTGGAACAGCGTGACTGTACCACCCTCTAGCATCGACGTGAAGGACAAGGTGTTCAGCAAATTAACGCTTGTGGAACCCATTCCGCTGTTGCCAACGGCGTCCATCGCGGTAACGGAGATTTCATACGCACCGTTTGGCTGAATATTGTCTGCGCTGATAGTGTGCGTACCGGTGTATGTATTTGTACCAGTGCCATCATCTGCCAACGAAACCGAAGCGGCTCCGATATCCAGCAAGGATACATTTGCCATTACAGAGGTAGCATCGCCCGTAACCACAGCAGAGATCGTCACCATATCGCCGCTTCCAACGGTCGCTGGTGAAGCTGAAACACCACTGACGGTCGGTGCACTGGTGTCAACGGTTATGGCATTTGCCACCATCGCACTCGCGTTGCCGATATTGACCGTCACATTGTGCGTCCCGTCGTGCTGGTCTTGGACGACGTTAAAACTGCCTGAATAAGAGCCAGAACCAGCAGGACTCTCTGTCATCGCCATCGTCGTGACAACCGCACCGACCGAGAAGGTTGCAGTCTTGCCCGCCGTACCGCTTGCGGTCACCATGACACTATCGCCCGCTTTAGCCGTTGCAAGGCTGACAGAAATACTGTTTGCGTCAACAGTATCAATATCGGAGGTCACCTCAATGGTGGCCTTACCGCTATCAAGCCCAACAGCCATCGCTCTGACCGTCGCTGTGGTGCCTGCTCCGGTATCGCTGTAGTTGGCGGTCGCTTGCGTGCTGCCGGCGGAGATTGTGACTCTGTTACCCGCTATCGCATCACCATCGGCATCGGTAAACGAACCTGTTGTCGAATTGGTTGAACTCAACGTGACCTCAAGATCGTCAGCGAGCACCGCTGCAGCACCGGTATCGTCTTGGATCTCGACGGTGATAGCTACCGGCATTGCACCTGGGTCAGCAGACACCTCGTTCGGCGTGGCGGTGACCATTAACTTCGATGCCGTACCACCATGGACGATGACCATGGGTTGGCTAGCGACACCCACTCCATCAAACTCGACCCGAAATACGTAAGAGCCCGCAGCATCAGGAGCGACTGCACCGCCGTTTTCAGTGTCATACCAACCGTATTGAATTTTGATCGTATCGCCCTGCTCCATATCCTCTATGGTCGCAGTAACGGTTTGACCGACGTACTTCTCATCACTGACGAGCGCATTGCCCTCATCAATCTCGGTGTAGCCCGGTTTGTTGGTATCATCCTGTTGCGGCGGTGACCATCCGTTCGGGACGATAAGTTCTAACTCGCCCGTCCCGATGGTCTGTTCTGCCGTGTAGGTAATCGTGAGATGGATCTTGCCGTCGCCAGCGTTGATTACGCCATCGGCCGATTTGGTCTGCGTTTTGGCGAGTACGACATCACCGGAACCGCTTTTCGCACCCTTGACTTCGATGGTAGGACTAGTGTCAATCGGTGTAAAGGTGCCATCACTACTGCCACGCGATTCGACAGCGAAGGTCACCTCGCCGATATCGGCTTGAGCGACCGCACCTTTATTTGCGCTGCCGCCGTAAGCAAACTCCACCTTACTTCCGTTGCTGAAGGTCTTTAGGTTTGCTTGGATGGATCTACCGTTATCAAGGACCTCATAGTCGGTCAACACACCGCCACCTGTGGCTGTGACTTTGATGTAGTTGGGCTGTTTATTGTCATCATTCTGTGCAGCACCCCAAGTTTCGGGTATGGTTAACCGCACAGCGCCGCCGTTCATCGTGCCTACGGCCGTGTAGACGACTCGAATAAGGTTGTTTGTGCTACCGGCACGGACAATATCCGGCGAGACGGTCGCAGTGCCGGTGCCGTCCTTGACGTTTGTGATGTCCACCCATACCCTGCCCGCATCACGTTCAGAGAAATCGGTGGCAACCCTGTAAGATCCTTTGATAGACAAACCGTCCTCGTCACTGGCCGACGTGCCTCTCGCACTATTGGAGATTACGACGGGATACTTGGTTAAATCTGCCGTGCCGTATCGGATGGTAACGGACTCACCGATACCCAGTTTGCCTTTCGGAGCGATAGTGAGAATGACATCACGACGTCCACGTGTGGTGAGCGTCCACTTATCTGCCACCGTAGCGACAAATGTTTCGGCATTGTCATCGTCTAAGTGAACGATGCTAACGGTCGCTCGATTCGCTGTGTCGGTGGTGCTCGGTGCCGTCCACCCAGTAGGAATGGTGAATCGGAGCGTCCCGCCCGCCTGGATCACAGTGTTCACGGCGGTGAACCTAAACCGTATCGACCGCATACTCGCAGCGTGGTACTCGGGTGCCGATATGGGCGCGCCGGTGATATCCACGATTTCAAAGTCGACATCGTCCTGCATCGTCCCTACAACCACCATCGGCGGATTGGCATTTTCATCAGCAGCGGTGATGTCTGTGCCGGCAAGCGTTGTCGCCCACGTGAAATCGCCGGTATCTTCAGACAGATTAACGTTATTCACCCTTATGGTGAGCCGTTCACTTTTCCGAAGGTTTAAGCCGTTTATAGTGATGGTGTTATTTGAAACCACCAACCGATCCGCAGCCTTCGTATCTGAATGGTAGCTGCCGCCAGACGCAGTGACGTGCGTAGTCTTTAATAAATCGGTCTCAATGACGGAGGGTACCACTATCACTAACGGCTTATTGTCAAACTTGGTCGTTGCCGTAAAGGTGAGCGTAAAACTCTGACGGGTGCCTTGCTGAACGGTATCGGGTCGAATCGCCAACATACCGTTACCAGCGACTGTCCGTATCACGCCACCATCGATGCTACGCTTGCCGTCAGTTTGTTCGATCTTCGCAAACGCCACATCGCTGAGGTTATCATCGTCGGTTGTGTCGCCATCTGTGCCACGGGTCCGTGTATATACCCGGAACCCTAAAGCGGAGTCTGTGGACACACCGCTGATGTCTACGTTATCGAGACGGACAACGATCGTCCCATTTTTGTTGAGATTGCCGGTGTTGATGAATATGTTTTCATCGTCGGCATCGTCGCTGCGCACACCTACGGTAACGCCCGGAGGGGAAACCTTCCTTACAGAGTTATCGTCGGTAGCCTTACCCAGCTTTATACCGGTTATACCGTCCGGCACGGTGATTTTGATGTCGCTATCGTGCATCGGACCGTTGGCGGTCACCGTAATGACGAAGTCTATATCTTCTTCGCCTTCGTACGCTGCCTCTGGCGTAATCTTGACCGATACCGTATCGTTGTCCGCTAATGTGTTACCCACGAACACTTCAGGTATGGGACTCAACTGTTTAAAGCCATCGTTCGCGTTCTTCGACCTTGCGACGAACCGGTCGTTGCCGTGATCATCTGGGGTGGTGATGCTCTCTAGGACAATCTCCAGATTATCTCCGTCGTTTTCGCCGAAACGATCGCGAAGTGTAGCCGTTATAGTGTTGCCTGACTTGGTCACATACTTATCATCGACCGACGCACGGTGACTTTCCATATTCCAGCCGGACGGTAACGTGATCTCGAATTGGGCTTCTACCTTATCGCCGATCATGTCACCCTCTGGGGTGTAGGTGATAATCAGGTCACGATTGTCGTCTTTGGTGAGCGATGCAGGGACGCTGGCGTCGGTGTTGGGTTTGATGGCACCTGCCAACTTTTTCACCATAACCCCGTCAAACTCGAACGTCACCATACCAGAGCCACTTGCGGCGTGTATCACCTCGATCTTGTCGTCCGCTTGCTTTGCGACCGGGTATTGTGGCACACCCAAATCGACAGAATCGCTAGAAAAGACCGGTATCGGCACTGTCGCCTGAATCTCGCGCTGGACGGTTACGCCTTCCCATTTGAGGACGATAGAGTTGTTCTTCGCCAATCCCCTGTCGCCCAACGTTATCCGGACGATGGAGGTGTCGCCATCTTCCTCCACAGAGACGGTGCTACCTGCGAGCCTAGATTTAGACCCGCCCAGATACACGTGCGGTCCTTTATCGTCCGCTGCGGGTATCGGGTCGTCGTCAAGCTGGTACGCGGTCGGCACTGTGGACCAGTTCGGAAGCCTGACCTCAATCACGCTGTCTTTCACTAACGTCTCGCTTGCCGTGTAGGTGATGGTGAACTTTTGGGCACTACCTGCAGGCACTTTAGCTACTGGACCAATAGCGACTGCACCGAGCTCCTTACGGGTCACTGTGACCGTCGGCTGCGTGGTGGAGGCGGCATCTGGCGGTTTGAACTTGCCCTTGACGGGCGAGTGTGCCGATGGGGATTCGAGTTCAGGTGCGCTGTCACGCTCGTCCATGTCGGCAAACGTGTCAGAAAACACCTCGACCTGCACCTTCTCCGAAGCAGCGGTAGCAGCTATATCCTCGAAGCTGCCCACTCGCTCCGCCGCTAACGGGGCTATCATGAGGTTGTGAACCGTCAACTCGACCCACTGCCTCTCCCGCATCGCGTTCACATCAATGTTGATGCGGTAACCGTCGCTCGTGCTAATAATTGAATCCGCGGTCAAATCCACACGTGTCACGGCTGATGAATTTTTCACCTCCAGATACGTGGCGTTCCGGTTGTCGGTTTGACGGCTTAGGTGAATCTCGCCATCGTCGGCAGGGCCCCAGCCTTCCGGCAGCGCAATCTGAATCCTGCCGTAGGTAGAGCTCTTGTCATCGGTCGCGGTCGCTGCGGGATCACGTGTCGCCAAGTTGTTCGTCGCGGTGTACCTAATTTTCAGGTCTTCCATACGCTCCGCTACCACCGAACCCGGTGAGACTGTCACCTCGCCTAGATACTTGCGGTTTACCAGTATCGTCGGGTGCGCAGCAGAAGCGAGCTTAGATGTGGCAATAGGAACCGTGGGAGCGACCCTGCTTAACAGGTGTGCAGCAGGTACAGCGAGCTCAACGTCACGATCCGCCTCGTTATCGAAGCTATCGGAGAACACTTTGACTTGGACATATAACTCATCAGTCGTATTGCCATCCGGAAAATCGGCGACCCTCAAGTCGTCCACGACGAGTTCGACGTATTTCCCTTTTGCCAAGGAATCGACATCAATGGTAACCATCTGTCCAGTAACATCTATATGATCTTTGGTGGTCAGATCATCATCGGGGTCTAAAAACTTGACGTTCGGCGAGCCATTCACAGCTATATCCGCATCGCTCAAAGCGGCGCCGTCCATTCGTGTCCAACCGTCCGGCAGCATAATCTGAATCCTGCCGTAGGTGGCGTCATCTGTGTCTTCGTCGCCATCGGGGTCGGGATCAGCCAGATCCTCGGTCGCGGTGTACCGAATCCTTAGATCTAGCACGTCCTCGGCATCCACCTCTCTCGGCAGACGGCTGATAGAACCACGTTCTAGTGCAGACACTGCGATTGTGACATCATCCATTGTGTCTTCATCGGCGGCGAAATCTTGCCCGCCAGCGATGGTGTCCGTCACTGTAAGCATGTCTTTCGCAGGGACAGTGTCTCCCGTCTCCAACCCTCGAACCTTGACATTGTGGAAGGTGACAACGATTCGATCGCCCTTGGCTGCGGTATTTTCAACCTCGATAATGATGCTCGCATCCGCTTCTGGGTTCGTGATGGGCGACACGGTGTACTCGCTGTTGTCCTCACTGTCGTCCAAGGTCGAGGTCACGACTATATACGAGGTGGTGTTCCTGTCAGCCGAGGGGACTGATGGTTCAATCAAACGCCCAAAGCTCTTAGAAGGGCGCGATCCGTCGTTGGGAAGATAGGCGGGCGTCCAATTTTCTGGCAGCCCAACGGTAATGGTATTTTCTTCACGCACCGTATCCTTGATGGAATAGGTGACCTTGACATCTCTTACGGTCTCCGCTGTTGCCGTAGGTGGCGTGACCGCAACAACGTTCAGCGGTGGCGGGTTCACCCTTACCTTCGTCTGCTCGTTATATTCATCGTCGGTCACGCTCAACGCGTCCGTGACCGTGATGTAGACGTCCAGAGGTTCCCTGTCCGACAACGATGGAATCTCCACGTTGTGATACATGACAACGATTTTGTCCCTTGGCTCCATGTCGCCTTTAACAGGAATCGTAACCTCATTGCCGTTAATTGTCACCGTAGCTGTGTTAGTCCTGCTGGTCCCGCGCGGGGTGTATTTCACTGTCACATAGGACGTTTTAGTTGCTGACGCACCCGTAGCCAGCGTGGCAGGCTTTGTGCTTATCATCCCTTTTGTAGCTGTAGTTGAAGCAGCGGTGGCAGCGAGATCTATAGACTTATCAAAACTACCGTGAAAACTAGCGACGCCATCAGGATCGCCATCATTGGCGTACGCTGCCTCCCAATCGCTCGGCAGTGCGATGGTAATGTCATTGCTATCAGCGATTGTGTCCGTGATGACATAGGTGACTGTTACGTCCTTTTCGATGGACGATGCCTGAACCCGAGTTGGCTTGACCGTTACGGTATTAAGCTCCTGCGGGTTCACTGTTATCTGAGCCATCCCTTCATATGCTTTTCCGTCGTCGGCCAGTTTGTCCGTGACCCTGATGTCGGCTTCCACAGGGGTTCTGTCGTCTAACGGTTGGACTTTCACGTTGTAAAACGAGACGATGATTCGGTCTCCGTTGTTCATGTTGCCGTTGACCGTCATCTCAACGCCATCGGCGGTTATATCATCAATATTCAATTCTGATTTACTGCCATCTGATTTCTTACCAGATAGCCGTTCCGTAATCTTCACATACGAGGTTGTCGCCCTATCCGCCGCAGATACGTCTTCTTCATCCACAAAAATCGCAGAAGCCTCAGGATGAGCGGGCTTCCATCCAAGCGGTATCCTAATGAAAATCTCATTTGTGGTGTAAATTATGTCCTTGGCGGTGTAGGTTACCGTCATGTTAATTATGGAATCTTCCTTGACCGGCTTCCTCGGCGTGACTTGAATGTCACTCAGGTCTGGATGTGCCACCGTTACCTGAGTGTCATCCTCGTAGTCACTACCTGTAATCGTATCCGTAACAGTAAATTGGGCCATTACGGGCGTGTCCCTAGCCAACAGCTGAGAACGGTCCAATTCCGGAACCATCACGTTGTGATAGGTAACCTCAATTGTTTCTCTGTTTGACATGTCGTCTTTTAGATCCAACACGAGTTTCCAGTTGTCGCTAGCTGTGATGTGGAAGGTTCCACTCTCAACAAGATCATAGCCTTTACCCACAACCACATATGAGGTTGTAGCAGCACCGGTGGTGGGAGCGGTTTTTAGCGCATCC
Organism: Candidatus Poribacteria bacterium; assembly: GCA_003635265.1. GTDB lineage: Bacteria > Poribacteria > WGA-4E > WGA-4E > PCPOR2b > PCPOR2b. Next base: position 9,701 of record PYIZ01000006.1, on the reverse strand, counting down.
GTGCCAAAAGTAGGGGCTGATTCCGGATACGCCGGCGCCCAGTCGTCTGGCAGTTTAATGGTAATTTCATTGTCATACACCGTATCCATAGATTTATAGGTGACTGTCATATCCTCTACGGACCCGCCCTTGACCGGATCCGGAGTCACGTCAACTGCACTCAACGCGGTAGCGGTTGTCGTTATTCTAAGATATTCTTTGTAACTGTCAGCCGCATATGCTGCACCACTGTCTTCTCCGGCGGTACCGCCGCTGGGAATGGGAGATACCTTACTGTCCGAAACTACGATATATCCAACCAAGTCGTCCCTTATCTTTGTTCTCGGGTCGACCGGCGTCGGAAGTTCATTAATCACCACGTTGTGATAGATTACATTGATTTCTTCGCCAAATTTCATATTACCTGTAACGGAAAAATGTCCATTCGCCGTCAGCGAAGGTGCAACAGTATCAGTAGGTAACGTAGTCCCAGTAGGCTGACCTATGAGACTAAGCAGTGCATCAACGGTGTCCGTCCACGTCACATACGGGGTTGTATTAGCGTTTTCCTCAGGCCTAAATAATATAGTACTGTCTGTTGCGCTCTTCTGCCTAGGGTATAGGTCACCCTCATAGAGGTTGGCAGTCGTAGCTGTAAACGTTGTGTCTGTCAAACCGCTCGGCAGAGCAATGTCTACCTTGTTAGCCATCAATTCAGGGTGTCTTACTTCGTAAGTAACCGTTATCTTCTTAGTGGACTTCTCCGGCACATCCTGTGGCCTCACCCTGATATCACTCAGTGTCGGGTGCGTTACCCCTATCTCTAGCGCAGCAGGGGTAATAGTAGTAGCACCGGAAATAGTGAAACCAAGGTTTACGGCCGTGTCCCTATTCTGTAGCTGAGATTCGGACAACTCAGCAATCGGCACGTTGTGATAGGTTACCGTGAGACGGCGGTTTACTCTCCAATCAGCTGTAACGGTAAATGTTCCAGTAGCAGCGGCCACTTCAGGGGCACCAGTCGCCCCAGCCGCCGGAAAGGCTGAGACAGCGGAGCCCGATATCGACACATACGGGTTTCCATCAGCGTCTGTCTTGCCTAGGGTAGTCGAAAACGTTGTGCCTGAAACTGCCAAACCTGTAGGCAGAGCAATGGATACAGCATGATTCTCAACAATATTTGGTGTAGTGGTGTCAGTATCTCCGGTCTCTAGTGTATACGTCACCCTCACTGTCGGAGCTGTTGTCCCAGATTCAACGCTTGGTGGACTGACAGAAACTGTGGCGGTTTGCGCCGTAGCCTCCCCAGCAAACCACCCCGCCATCGCCATCAACCCGACAACAAACAACGCTGCCATTTTCCAATGTTTCATACTTTTGCTATTCATTCTTCGTGTTTCCCCTTTCTTTTTTTTAGTTAAAGAATTAGGTTTGTTCTTAACTTGACGCTCGTCACATTTCGATGCGTCTGTTGGTTCAATCATAAGAGTAAAATCCTTTCATAATTAGATGTAAAATGCCAATCTACGAATTGACTTCCTATGGAAACCGGGGGACATTGGTGTGGGTGGGTTCATTTTTGCTCTGAATTTGCCCACGATTTGCCCTTTCCAAGATTAATGACGCCCTATAATACAACAGATTGCAATATCTGTCAACCCTTTTTTGTGAAAAAATTCACACGAATCGCCGGATTGGGGATTTGTGCGTAAAAAAACGGGATCTATGGATAGACCTCTAGCGGTTATGCTGAAGATATTACGATTGGGGCGGTGAGGCGGTTTCAGGTTTTTTTTGGAAAAGCGCTCCACAAATCCACGCGAATATACACGAAGGGAGAAGACGGGGGAGCGGGAAGGGGAGAAAGGGAGGATTTTAGCCCCAGCGGGGCGACATGTGTGTGAAGCGTAATGCGTAAAACGTGATGCGGGAGAAAACGCGGAGTACGCAGAGAGGAGAAGATGGGGGAGCGAGGAGGCGAGGGGGTGAGAGGAGGAGGGAACGAGGGGCAAAGTCTTTAGCCCCAGCGGGGCGATATGTTTATAGAAGACGGGAACCACCATACACCAAAGCCCCAAAGGGGCGACATGTTTATAGCGGGGCTCATTGCTGCATCGCTTCAAGCTCTTTGCGGAGCTGATCAATTTGGAGTTGCATCTCCTTCTGACTTCTTTCCATCTCCTTCCGGCCTCTATCTCTGTAAGCGATAATGATTTGAGGGATGGCAATCGTCGCCGCCACCAGTCCAAACAGCCCCATCATTAAACGCCACATACTGTCCATTCTCTTGTCCAACGCATCAATTCTAGTATTTGTCGCATCAATTCTAGCATTCAAGCTTTTCTCCACACCATCAATTCGGGCAGTCAGTTTCTGATCCACCGCATCAATTCGGGCATTTACCGTCTCAATTTTGAGATCGATATACTCCTTCATCCGCTTTTCGGACGCGGCGTTTTCTTCTTTGATGACCTTGTGTAGATCTTCCTTCAGGTCGTGCAAATCCTCTTTTGTTAATTCGCCGAACGCAGCAGAGGTTAGCAGGAGTAGCGATAGGATTGTTACGGTTTTCATGGGTGGCTACCTTCTTTGCAGGAAAATGATGGTATATGGTATCACGGTTTGGTGGGGTTGGCAAGGCATTTTTGCGGGATGCGTAATCCGTCAGAAGAGCACCGCTGAGACGCAGAGGACGCAAAGGGAAGGCGAGGAAGCGGGGAAGGGAGCGGGAGGTATTTAGCCCCAGCGGGGCGATATGTGTGTGAAGCGTAATGCGTAAAACGTGAGGCGTGATAAAACCCGGAGTACGCAAGAGGAAAAGATGGGAGAGCGGGAAGGGGAGAAAGGGAGAAAGGGAGAAGGGGAGAAAGGGAGAAGGGAGGATTTTAGCCCCAGCGGGGCGACATGTTTATAGAAGATGGGAACCACCATACACCCAAGCCCCAGCGGGGCGACATGTGTCAGGCGTGATGCGTGATAAAACGCGGAGTACGCAGAGAGGAGAAGATGGGGGAGCGAGGAGGCGGGCAGAGTTCATTGGCACATGTACCACGATCTGTTAGATTGGGATCTGTATCAGAATCGCTGGTGTCCTACGGGAGATTGAATCCGTAGCGGTTGGGTCACCCAACTCTTCGGGGGTGGTTTCAGGTTTTTTTGGATTAATAGTTACTTTTTCTTTTTCCGCGCAGAAGGAGGGAGTAAGTGATTCATTATCGTTATGACAACTTCCCTTAAATCGTCAATCCTTTTGTTTATATCGTCCATCCTTTTGTTTACGTCGTCAATGCGTTTATTGACCCCTGATATGCTTATTCTTACAACGGCTATAGTTACAGTTGATATAGAAACGATGATGATAATTGTTTGAATCCAGTCCATGATATACCTCCTTTAGCATTGCTAAAGGATTATACTATGGACACCATTCCATTATCAAGAAAAAAGATAAATCTAACTACTCAATAGATATATGGTGAATTCTTATTCACCGCAGAGACACAGAGCGGGGCGACAGGTGCGTGATGCGTGATACGTGATGCGTGATAAAACGCGGAGTACGCAGAGAGGAGAAGATGGGGGAGCGGGAAGGGGAGAAAGTGAGAAGGGGAGGATTTTAGCCCCAGCGGGGCGATATGTTTATAGAAGACGGAAACCACCATACACCCAAGCCCCAGCGGGGCGACAGGTGCGTGATGCGTGATACGTGATGCGCGATAAAACGCGAAGAGCGCAGAGAGGAGAAGATGGGGGAGCGAGGAGGCGAGGAAGTGAGAAGGGAGGATTTTAGCCCCAGCGGGGCGATATGTTTATAGAAGACGAGAACCACCATACACCCAAGCCCCAGCGGGGCGACATGTGTGTGAAGCGTAATGCGTAAGAAAAGCAACGCAAAGACACAGAGAACGCACAGAGGAAAGATGCCGGAACCAGAAAACGGGAGGAGCTCACTGGTTCATTGATGGGGTACTTTCCAGCGCATTGATTCTTTCGCGGAGTTGTTGGATTTCGGTCTTAAATCGCTTCCGTTCTCTGATGTCATCGTAGATGGTAAGGAAAAGGACAATGATTTGAGGGAGTATAACGGCGGCTAGCATTATAATCATCACAATCCAGAACGGATCGAAGGGTTCATTGGCGTCGTCAATTCTCTGATCCAACGTATCAATTCTGGCACTCAGCTTGTTATCCACAGCATCAATTTTGAGATCGATATGCTCCCTTAGACGCTTTTCTAATGCGGCGTTCTCTTCTTTGATGATGGTTCGGAGGTCTTCCTTTGTCAGTTCACCAAACGCGGGGGATGCCAATAAAAGTAGCGATAGAATTGTTACGGTTTTCACGGTTGGCCGGCTCCTTTGGAGGAATGATGGTATATGTTATCACGGTGTGGTTGATTTAGCAACGGTTTTTTGATATAATGATCCGAGTCTGATGCGTAATACGTAAAGAATTAGGGGAGGCATTTAGCCCCAGCGGGGCGATATGTTTATAGCCGGGCGACACACCCTAGCAACCCAAGCCCCAGAGGGGCGACATGTTTATAGAATACACGACACACCAAATAACCTAAGCCCCAGAGGGGTATCTTTCGCTCCAGAGGAGCGATATATCTATAGATGGGCGATAAACCTAACCCTCGCGCTCCAGAGGAGCGCAATGTCAATACAACTACCTTAATTGGAGAAACATACATGGCAGACACATACACCCAACTCTACATACACATCGTCTTTTCCGTCAAAGGACGACAACCCCTAATCCCTAAAAAACACAAAACCGAACTCCACAAATACATAACTGGCATCATCAACAACAAAAAGCAGAAATTGATTCAAATCAATTCCATGCCGGATCATATCCATATCCTTGTGGGCATCACCCCCGACCTTGCTATTTCGGATCTGGTTAGGGACATCAAAAGAAACGCAACACAATTTATTAACCGAAAACGATGGACTGTAGGAAAATTCATGTGGCAGGAAGGATTCGCTGCATTCACCTATTCACACTCACAACTGAAAGATGTCATCTCCTACATCGAAAATCAAGAAAAACACCATTCGCACAAAACATTCAAAGAGGAATATCTTGAGTTACTAAAACGTTTTAATATTTCGTATAATCCGAAATATGTTTTTGATCCGGATGACGCAACCGAAGCATGATACATATTGCGCTCCGCTGGAGCGCGACGTTTGGACCTGCAACCATTCTATAGACATGCCGCTCCGCTGGAGCGGAAATACATATGTCGCCCCGCTGGGGCTTGGGGGATTGGGGGTGCCCATATTCTATAAACATGTCGCACCTCCGGTGCTTAATCAACCAATCAATCGACGAACCTCTGACCATTGACGCAGCCCGTTTCACGATTCGTATCCTACACACATATCGCCCCGCTGGGGCTTGGGGGATTGGGGGTGCCCATATTCTATAAACATGTCGCACCTCTGGTGCTTAATGAACCAACGAACCTCTGACCATTGACGCATCCTGTGTCACGATTCGTATCCTACACACATGTTGCCCCGCTGGGACTTGGGGGTTATTGGGGGTGCCAATATTCTATAAACATGTCGCACCTCTGGTGCTTAAAACCAACGAACCTCTGACCATTGACGCATCCTGTGTCATGATTCGTATTCTCCGTTGAAGCGGAAGACACGAATTGACATTGATTTCACAAAATCTAGGGAGTAAAAGGATGGAATACGATTTAACCTTAAACATATCACGCATCACGTTTCACGCATCACGTTTTACGCATCACGCATCACGCATTACGTTTCACGTTTCACGTTTCACGCTGCTGATCGTGCTTCTCGGCTGCGTCATCGGTTGCAGCGGGAAGGATGAACCGCTCCGGCAGAGCGAGGCGTTGATCCAATCGGGGATGCATCCAGAGGCGATTAACCTGTTGGAGAAGATCATCGCGGTGGACGATCGGAACCCGAAGGCACGGTTTCTGTTGGGTCAGGCGTATGAGGGATTGGGCAGTTATGACCAAGCGATCCACCATTATAAAACAGCGATCAACCTGTATGCCGCCCACCCCGAAGACAAAGCGACGGTACGGTTCGCGTTGGCGAAGGTGTATCTGAAACAGGGGATTCGGGATTCGGGATACCATGAGCTGCGGGCGATTGTCCGATCCACATCAGACAATGCGGTGTTACAGCAGGTGGCGGGACTCATCACCGATGCCTATCAGGTGGAGCAGTTGACCAGCGGCAAGGACGACAACTATTCGCCTCGCTTCTCAGCGGATGGGTCCCGGATTGCGTTTGCGTCGTATCGGTTGGATAACGGCGAACTCTTTATCATGGATATAAACGGGCGCGTGCGCCAGCGGGTAACCTATACCACCGACTTCGACGAGGGGGAGTCTGCGTTCCTGCATGATCCGCACTACCTCATCTATAGCCGCGAACCGCAGACCTCGCGTCAGGTCAAGATTCTATTACAGAGCAGCGGATCGAGCCCGATCTATGCGGGTTTTTATACGACGCATATCCATAGCAAGGTTACGCAGGAGGTAATGCCTGTCGGGTTCGGTGTCCGTTCGCTGGGCATATCGCCGGATCGGCAGCACGTCGCCTACGAATCGGTCCGCGACGGCACGCTGGAGCTGTATATCCTTGATCTACGCGGTGTGGATCTGGGTGCGATTGATCCGCAGACGATTCCGTCTCAGCAGATTACACACAACGAAGTAGACGATGGCAGCCCGGTCTTCTTTCCCGATGGACAACGGATTGCTTTTGTTTCGCCACGGGCTGCGGACCCGCAGAATGAGCAATCGGAGCGGCATCAGATCTATAGCATCAACATAGATGGCAGCGATGAAAAGCATCTGAACCCGAACCCCCACGATTGCTATAGCCCTGTAATCTCGTCGGACGGGAAGACCATCGCCTTTGTCTCAATGCGGGACGGGGACATTGAGATCTACTTGATGGATGCAGACGGGTCGAACGAACGGCGGTTGACGAATGGGATCGGTGCGTCGATGCAGCCGGCGTTTTCGCCCGATGGGAGGTTGTTGGCGTTTGTTTCGGACCGGAGCGATACGTTCCAGATCTATCTGATGCACCTCGACCGACCGTTGACGAAACGGGACCTGCTCCTCCACCTAGAGTAGATGAAAACGAGAAAACGGGAGGCATTTAGCCCCAGCGGGGCGATATGTTTATAGAAGACGGATAAACAAAACAACCCAAGCCCCAGAAATTGCCTTCGCTCCAGAGGAGCGATATGTCTATAGAAAAACGATAGGTCTAAATCTCGCGCTCCAGAGGAGCGCAATGTCCATACAACAAACTTATAGTGAATTCAAAAAATAAATAGACACTTGCGCCCCCCATGTTTGGTAGGCGCTGTTTCCAACTGCGCCGATTTGGAGTCCCGTTAATTCTAAAATCTACTAATGATACACATTGCGCTCCTCTGGAGCGCGACGTTTGGACCTACAATCATTCTATAGACATACCGCCCCGCTGGGGCGGAAATCGATCGCAGGTCACGTCTCTACAATCGCTTTTACAGGAATTATTGAAGGATGGCAAATATGCGGTTTTTTGCGACAGCGGCGAAGGGGACGGAATCGCTCGTTGCACAGGAATTGACGGCGATCGGTGCCCAGAAGGTTCGACCCACCCCCGGCGGTGTGCACTTCGAGGGCGGATGGGAAACGCTCTACCGGGCAAACCTCTGGCTCCGCACCGCGAACCGGGTGTTGATGCCGATAGCGGAATTCCCCTGCCCGACGCCGGAAGCCCTCTACGAAAATGCGCGTAACGTCCGGTGGCGCGATTGGATGACGGTTGACACCACATTCGCTATCGATTGTAACTGCCGTGATTCGCAGATTTCTCATTCCCACTACGCCGCCCTGAAGATTAAGGATGCGATTGTAGATCAGTTTCGGGATAACACAGGTCGCCGCCCAAACGTGGATCGGCGTCGTCCCTCGCTCCAGATTAACGCTCACATCGCGAAAGACCGCTGTGTCCTCAGCCTTGATGCGTCTGGTGATCGATTGCATCTGCGCGGGTATCGTCGTCAGGCGACCGACGCGCCGTTACGGGAGACGTTAGCTGCAGCGATTGTGGAGTTGGTGGCGTGGGATAACGAAGGGATGTTTATTGATCCGATGTGCGGCTCTGGCACTATCATTATTGAAGCAACGCTCAGGGCGATGAATCACGCGCCCGGACTCCTGCGGTGTGGAGCCGGATCTTCGGGACAGGTGGGGTTCGGTTTTCAGCGGTGGCGGAACTTTGATCGGAAGTTGTGGGTGCGTTTGACCGATGAGGCACGAGCGGAGGTTCGTGAGAAGATTCCGGGACGAATCCTCGGATACGATATTTCGAGACCAGCGATCCGGGTTGCGTCGGAGAATGCGAAAATAGCGGGGCTAGAAAAACATCTCCGTTTCATGAGAGGGGACGCGCTGAAACTCAGTCCGCGTGGGCATCGGGGGGTTATCGTTTGCAACCTGCCCTACGGTGAGCGGACGGGCGAGGTGGAGGAGTTGAAATCGTTGTATAGCGGATTGGGGGATGTGCTGAAACAGCGGTGTGCGGGATACACGGCGTATCTGTTCACGGGCAATCTGAAGTTGGCGAAGTGGATCGGGCTGCGGACAGCGAAACGGTTTACACTGTATAATGGTCCAATTGAGTGCCGGTTATTGAAATATGAGTTGTTTTGAAACGTGATGCGTGAAACGTGAGAAAAATATCGCAGAGAACACGGAGAAAACGGGAAAACCAGAAAACGAGGGAGCAAGGGAGCGATAGGGTATTTAGCCCCAGAGGGGCGATATGTTTATAGCCGGGCGACATACCTACCAACCAAAGCCCCAGAGGGGCGACATGTTGTTAGAATGCGTGATACGTGATGCGTGAGAAAAACACCGCAGAGAACACGGAGAAAACGAGTAGTTAGCCCCAGAGGGGCGACATGTTTATAGAAAACGAATAAACCAAATATCCTAAAGCCCCAGAGGGGCGACATGTGAACAACTTTCTCAGGAAACACATCATGGCTGATACCTATACCCAACTCTACATTCACATCATTTTCGCTGTCAAAGGAAGACAATCCCTCATCCCAAAACTACACAAAGATGAACTCCACAGATATATTACCGGCATCATCGACAGCAAAAATCAAACCGTCATTCAAATCAATTCTATGCCTGACCATATCCATATCCTTGTGGGCATTACCCCCGACATTGCCATTTCTGATATAGTCAGAGATATTAAGGCAAATTCGTCAAAATTTATTAACAAACAGAGGTGGATAGCAGGGCGATTTGAATGGCAGACAGGTTTTGCAGCATTCTCGTATGCACATTCTCAGTTGGACACTGTCGCTCGTTATATTAAAAATCAGGAGGAGCATCATTCCCGTCAGACATTCAGGGAAGAATATCTGGCATTTCTTAAGCGTTTTAATGTCTCGTATAATCCGAAATATGTCTTTGATGCGGAGGACACAACCGAAGCATGATACATATATCGCCCCGCTGGGGCTTGGGGGATTGGGGGTGCCGATATTCTATAAACATGTCGCACCTCTGGTGCTTAATAAACCAATCAATCAACGAACATCTGACCATTGGCGCAGCCCACTTCACGATTCGTATCCTACACATGTCGCACCTCTGGTGCTAAAAAAAAATACTACGTAATACGTAAGGTGTCAAAACG
>PYIZ01000005.1:9930-11625 GCA_003635265.1 Candidatus Poribacteria bacterium | reverse complement strand
CTCAATCGAATCAAAGATTCCGAATGCAAACCACTTGATGCGAAATCAGTATCAGTTGGTGAGATAATATCATCAAAACCTTGAATGTATTGATTTAACCTCGTGCTTACGCCACACACAAGAAGATCTCGGTAAGGTGGCGGCATTTCTTTTAAAACGATTGCGGGTCTATACTTTAGTTCCACATCGGCTTGGAACAAAGGCGCGAGAATGACATCACTTCCCTTCATAATCTGGATTTACCCACTTAAGCATATCTGTTGTGTACTCAGGTTCGTCTTCTCCGTATGCTCGCGCAAGCATCTGCATAGAGAGACTATGCCAAGTTTCTCGTTCCATCAGTTCTTGGTCTGATTCATATTTCTCAATTAACGTCTCAATTACCTCCATTAATGAAACCAAAGGGTGATTTTCACTGTTCCCGATGAGGGTTATTAAATCGCTCCGCAAAGTTGAAAGGCGATGATAGTCTTTTTCTGTCCGAGGAACAAATACAATAGATGCCAGCTGCGGCCATAGATCCTGAGCGGTCTGTATTTTGGTCAACATGTTAACTCCTTCTACCGACTCTCCAGAATTTGTTTGAGTCCTTGTTGATAGTTCCGATTCTCCGGTTCAAGTTTCAACGCTTTTCGGATTGTTGTCTCTGCCTGTAGATAATCACGGCGCCGAAAATCAATGAGGGCAAGCGTATTGTAATAACTCGCGACGTTTGGATCTAAGCGAACGGCTTCTTGCGCATGATGCCGAGCGGTTTCTAAATCCGCTTTCGCCTGACGCGCGTAACATATACCCAAGTTATGCTGTATCTCGGCATTGTCAGGGGCGAATGCCGCGCTCGTCTTATATGTATCAATCGCTTCTGCATAACGTTTCTGTTTCAGCAAAATTGTTCCAATCTTTAGATGCGCCTCCAAAAATTGGGGGGCCAGAGCGACCGCGCGCCGGTAGTGTTCCAGTGCCGATTCGGTTTCATTTTGACTGAGATACGCCAAACCGAGTCCCGCGTGTGCCGTGGCGAAATTCGGTTGGAGTGCTAACGCTTTCCGCTGTGCAGTAACGGCTTCCGAGTGTTTTCCAAGCATCGTATAAGCGATACCCAAGCCGTTGTGAGCTGGCACAAGATGGGGGTCCATGCCGAGTGCTTTTTGGTACTCCCAGACGGCTTTCTCGTAAAACCCGTTTTTGAGGTAGTGTCTCGCGATGTTGGTGAGAATCTGGGCGCGCTCGGCTGTCCCTTGTGTCCGCTGCAACGCTCCGCGCAACTCCTGTAAAGGTATCAGTGTCGCTTTGCGTTTCTCAAAGAGTGCCATCTTCTCACGCGCTGCGGATCTATCCCCAGTGCGGAGATATGCTTGTGCGAGATTATAGAGTGCCTCGACCAACGTTTCATCGTGCCTGTATGCAGTCTGATAAGATGCAATCGCATCAACCCACCGCTTTTCTTGGGCATAGAGCAGCCCTAACTGATAGTGTGCCGCCGCAAATTCCGGTGCAATGGCGATTGCGCGCTGTTGATGCCGCATCGCTGCGGAACGTTCGCCACGTTTGCTATAGACATTCCCGAGTTGATGATGAATCATCTTATCCTTCGGATCCAGAGCAACTGCTACTTTGTAAGCCTCGAGTGCCTCGCCGTAGCGATGCATATTTGCGTAAGCACTCGCCAAAGCCGCGTGGGGATACGCCCAATTC
>PYIZ01000005.1:0-9910 GCA_003635265.1 Candidatus Poribacteria bacterium | reverse complement strand
GATACGCCCAATTCGGAATGGATGCAATCGCACGCTCGTATGCAGCGACGGCCTCTTCAAATTTCTCAAGTCCGGTATATGCCAACCCCAAACCGTGGTAGGCAGTGGAAATATCTGAGTTATGCTTAGGGCTCTCGTTTTCCGGGACTGCCTTCGCTTCCATCGAGGTAATGATTCGATGATACTCGTCAACTGCTTCCGTGTAAGCCTCAATTTGGAGGTACGCTTTTGCGAGCTGCAGCCGAGTCTCAACCCGTGTGCCATCAACCGCCAGTTCTGCTTTGTAAGCACGAATCCGTGCTGTGAGGTCCGCAGCGTCTGTTTCTTGACAGAATGCGACTGGGACCTGCCAAAGCGTCAGGTGATACCCGACGAGTGCCACTAACACGACTGCGTAATAGGAAAGTTTCCGGACCACTTGCTACCGCCCCAGTGGTGAAATGGAACACCACCTAAAAACGTTGTTTGAGTCGTCCCCACGTAGTAGCCAATTTATCCAGGGGTTCTACCGGCGTAAGACCCGCGATAGCATCCCCGGAGACCTTGACATCATCAAAACTCGCGGCGGTTTCCCATGCCCAAACCCCAGCTTGCCCAGCGGGGTATCCAGCACCGGTTTCATCCTTGAGTTCACCCTGTTCTTCACCGTTAATCCAGAGTTTCATCGAAATTCCTTCCACGACGACCCGCATGTCAAACCATTCGTCGTTCGCCACGGTGATGTTAGCTCCAGCGAGTTCGCCGATCTTGTCGCGAGCGTCCCACGCTCCCGTCTTATGTCGCCACAGCTCTGTTTTGTTGTTCGGAACGTTGAGATAGTAAACGTAGTATTCCATCTCGCTTTGGGCGCGAAAAACAACGCCCGCCCAGTTCCCTTCATCCAGTCGAACTTTCGCCTCAACGGTGTAAGCTTCCCATGCAGCATCACCGACGAGGGAGTGCTCGGCTCTACCCCCTTTAGCGAGTTTATATATGCCGTCCTCAACACTCCAAACCCCATTAGCCGGTTTCCAGTCGTCTGCTTCTGATTCAAAGGACCACGTTTGTTCGCCTGCATAAGCGAAGGAGGCTGCGAGTACGAGGAAACAACATCCAACAACAGTAGAAAATAGATATTTCATAATATCCCTCAATTATACTTGTTAATTTGCCGTAGGCTCGCTCTGAAAACAATTAAGCATGCCTACAGGCACATATTAAATTAAAAGTCTCTGACCCAGTTTTTACGTAGAGAGCTCTTGAGAATGAATTGTACTCAAAATTAGTAGACCCGTTTGAGGCGTCCCCACGTCGTAGCGAGTTTATCATTCGCATCAACGGCGAGCGTATCTATCACATTATCACCGGTAATCATGACATCGTCAAAACTCGCTGCGGTCTCCCATGCCCACACACCGATTTTGCCGGTCTTGTAGACGTTATCCTTCTGTTCACCCTGCAATTCACCATTGATATAAAATTTAAATATCTCACCTTCAATCACAGCTTTAACGTCAAACCATTCTTCGAGCTCTATCTTCACTTTTTTAGTCGCAGGGATATTACTGTTAATTGCTTGACGTGTATCCCATGCGCCCTTGCTGTGTCTCCAGAGTTCAGACTTGTTGCTCGGAATGTTCAGATAATAGACATAGTACTCATGCTCGCTTTGTGCCCGGAAAACGAGACCTGCCCAATTGTGCTCATCTATTCGAATTTTTGCTTCAACGGTGTAGTCATCCCAGTCCTCTTCACCGACGAGGGAGTGTTCAGCTCGGCCACCTCGTTCGACTTGGTAAATACCACCTTTGATCTCCCAATTGCCGTTCGCGACTTTCCAGTCATCATGCTTTTCCTCAAAGTCCCACAATTGGGTCCCCGCAAAAGTAGGGAGCGCGAACGCGACTCCCAGAAATACAATGAGGCTGAACGGGACTAACTTCGAGAATCCAATAGCTGTTCTCATATTTTTTCCTCCTATTTTTTGCCAATACGATATAGGACTCATCAACACATTTCCTACCATCATGACGATAGCAGAAACCACATAAATAGAATACCCTTAAAACGTAATAAAGTCAACATTAACTTCAGAGATATTAGAACCACAATAACACTTGCATCTAACCCCATTATCGTGTATCCTACAGGTATTCAGATACGCATAGACGCTATCCATTATGAAATTACGGAATTAGGAATAGAAAGGAAAACATTTTGCACATAAGGATCTTAATCTCACTTTTTATCGCTTGTTTTACCCTGATAGACGCAGCATCCGCCGCACTGAAAGTCGGTCTCATTTATGATGTAACCGGGCGCGGTGATCTCTCCTTCTGCGATGCCGCCTATGCAGGTGCTAAAAAAGCAGAAGACGAATGGGGATTCAAACTCACAGAGGTTACCCCAAGCCTCAGCACAGACACCGAATTGACGCTCCGCAGGCTCGCGAAACTGAAATATGATCTCATCATCGGGGTCGGTTTCCTTTTTCAAGAACCGATGAACCGCGTCGCAAGCGATTTCCCGGAGGTCAAGTTCGCGCTTATCGACGCAATCATAGAACAACCCAACGTCGCGTCGCTGACCTATCGAGCACATGAAGGCACATTTCTCGCGGGTGTCATCTCAGCGTTGAAAACAGAGACAAAGCAGATAGGTTTCATCGGTGGGATGAAGGTGCCGCTGGTTGAGGCTTTCGAAATCGGCTATCGTGCTGGTATTAACGCGACAAACCCCGATCTTGAACTGGTAGCGGATTACGTAGGTGTTACACCACAAGCATTCAACGATCCAGCGAAGGCGAAAGAACTCGCCCTCTCGCAATACAGCCGTGGGATAGATATTATTCTTGCCGCTGCGGGTGCGAGTGGTCTCGGCGTTCTTGAGGCGGCAAAATCGACACAAAAATCTATTATCTGGGTCGATTCCAACGGCAACAACCTCGCTCCCGGTTTAGTTCTCACGAGTGTCATCAAAGGCGTGGAAATATCAGTTTACGAGACGATAAAGAGCGTTCAAGAAGGGAATTTCTCTGGTGGTTTGAAGGATTACGGGCTTAAAGAGGGTGGCGTTGAGTACATCGTTGATGATGTCAATCGCGATCTTCTCTCGGACGAGATTCTGGAACAGGTCGAGGCATTCAAGGCGAAAATTATCGCGGGCGATATCGTCGTTCCGCATGAACGGCAGTAGAGATGGCACCTACACCAATCATTGAAATGCGTGGCATCAGCAAGAATTTTGGACAAGTGCAGGCAAACGATACCGTAGATTTCACGCTCCATCGGGGTGAGATTCACGCGATTGTCGGCGAAAATGGGGCAGGCAAGTCTACCTTGATGAAGATTCTCTACGGTCTGTATCAACCCGATGCAGGCGAGATTTTCGTCGATGGACGCGCTGTGACTATTTCCTCGCCACGGCGCGCAATGCAACTCGGTTTGGGAATGGTGCAGCAACACTTTACACTGATTCCCGTCTTCACGGCTCTTCAAAACATCGTCCTGGCCAAAGAACCTCGCAAATTCGGCGCGCTCCTCGATTACCAACAGGCATCGGAGGAGATTACCTTACTCGCAGCACAACTCGGTTTCGATGTGCCACTGAACACCCCTGTCGAATCCCTACCAATTGGGACACAACAACACACCGAGATCCTAAAAGTCCTCTATCACGGTGCAGACATCCTCATCATGGATGAACCGACAGCCGTGCTCGCGCCGCAAGAGGTCGAAGGACTTTTTAATTGTATGCGTAGCCTCAAAAGTGAGGGAAAAAGTCTCATTATCATCACACATAAACTCGATGAAGTGATGACAATCGCCGACCGCGTCACTGTAATGCGACGTGGGCAAGCCGTCGCCTCTTGTTCTATTGACGACACTGATCCGACAACGTTGGCGGAAATGATGCTCGGCGAACCTGTTATCCCTACCTCTGTCACGCGAGAACAGACGACAGATACGACACCTCTGCTCCATTTGGAAAACGTCACGCTTTCAGGGAATTCTGATACCACGAAAAGGCACAAATGGAAAAAGGTGCTGACAAGTAAAGCGTCCAATAAGCGACATCTCGACGAAGTTAGCCTTAAAGTATTCCCGGGTGAAATCGTCGGTATCGCAGGTGTGGAAGGGAATGGGCAGTCAGAACTCGTTCAGGTCCTGACAGGGTTACGGCAGATTGACAGCGGTACGCTCACCCTAAACGGGGAACGGATCGCACACGTTCCCGCCGATAGACATCGACACGGGATTAGTCTGAATGACCGAATTGACGATAATTTCATCATCGGACATCATAAACACAGCCGATTCTGCCGCTACGAACTCCTTCAGCGGAAGTCAATTCAACGGTATGCCCTAAACGCACTCGACAAATACCAGATTCGTGTCGGAGACATCTCCGATCCAATTCGGACCCTTTCGGGTGGGAATCAACAGAAGGTCGTCGTCGCACGCGAGTTGGAGGCGCGTCCCGAAGTTATCATTGCGGCGCACCCGACGCGAGGCTTAGACATCCATGCCGCGGAATTCGTCCACACACGACTTATTCATGCACGCAACCGCGCCAAAGCCGTTTTACTCGTCTCCTCTGAATTAGACGAACTCCTGTACCTTAGTGACAGGATCGCAGTGATGTATGATGGCAAAATCGTCGGTGTTGTAAAACCCCCAGAAACAAATAAACAAGAGTTGGGTGCCTTAATGCTCGGTTTAAATTCAAATAGGTAACCTAAGTTGCCAGTTGTAGCATAACTGATTCGATTGTACATCTTCAGCCCGCAGACTGACAGTCTACGCTATGAAATGCCTCCGAAGAATGAATGTTCTCATCAAAAACGGTGTTTTTATGCCTAAAATCTCATAGGTGGCAATTTGGGTTCTAATTAAAATAGAACCAAGGGCATAGCGCGTAATGTAATGGAGGGCGGATATACGGAAAGGCACTTCAAACTTTCAATTCACCTGACCGAACCGCAAGGTATAATTAAAAAATGATAATTGATTCACATACACACGCATGGCCCCGGTGGCCCTATCAACCCCCCGTTCCTGATGACGAAAGTCGCGGCAGAGTTGAACAGTTGCTCCACGAAATGGATCTGCACGATGTCGACAAGGCTGTGCTTGTCTGCGCACGCATTGATCGGAACCCCGAAAACAACGATTATGTCGCGGCGTGTGTCGAACGCTATCCTGAACGGCTCATCCAATTCGCCGATGTGGACTGCTCATGGACGGAGACGTATCACACCGATGGTGCCGCTGATCGGCTGAAAACTGCCGCGGAAGTGTATGCCCTCAAGGGCTATACGCACTACCTCAGAGGTGATGACGATGGGAGTTGGTTCTTCTCAGTGGAGGGACAGCGGTTCTTTCAAACGACTGCCGACCTCGGACTCATCGCTAGCATCGCTATGGGGAGCCATCAGCATGAGGCACTCCAACAACTCGCAGCGCAGTTTCCCACTGTGCCATTTTTGTGCCATCACATGGGGGGTGCGCGAGCCGGTGAGGAGCATCCCTATCCGCAACTCAAGCATGTTCTCGCCTCTGGGAATGTACCGAACATTCATATCAAGATGTCGGGTTTCGCTTACGTCTCACAGGTTCCATGGGATTATCCACAGTCAGACACACACTGGATTGTGCGTGCCATCTATGAACACTTCGGTCCCGGTCGCCTCTGTTGGGGCTCCGACTATCCGGTGGTTCGCAACTTTATGACCTATCAACACGCCCTTGAGGCGTTCCGAACGCACTGTACGTTTATCCCGGAAGCGGACAAAGCAGAGATTTTAGGCGGAACACTTGAACGTCTACTTGAGAACGCTGGCAAATAGCACTCCGTAGAGAGGGATACCACGATCGGCTTGGCAAGCCCGTTACAGTTGTTGATACCAGAGATCATTTTGTACCACTCAAAATGACGAAAAAGAACACCATCATCAAATTCTTCAGATTTGGAAACTCCAATCTTTAGATTGGAGAGGAAAATCTGTCTCCCTTTTTTTTTGATATATAACCTCAAAAATGTTAGAATATCCTTTGTAGTGTAAGGTTGCAAGTTAGGCTGCTGTTCGCTATGCCCGTGTGCGACTTGTGTAAAGCTACAGCACAATACGGAAAAGAAACAGATAGACGCTGGTGAAGGAGACGCTTGAGTGTAATGGGAAACGAAAGTGCGTAACTGCACGTTCCCGAAAATAGCACTCACATACTTTTAGGGTGGCTTGCACCCTTCGTGGAGAGCGTTGGGTTACCAACCTCTATGAAACGAGAAACTTATCGGTAGACCGATAGGGTTTGTATCTTACAAGCCCCCTGCCTTTAAGCTTACTGTTACCCATAAGTTTTTATGTGGTGTGTTAATGTTGGGTCTAAGGTGTAAGGTTCTTTGAAGTCTCCTGAAAAAGGGCAAAGGTGTTGGAAATATCCGTCAGACGTTGCCACCCTCGCCATAAGACGGTCACTCCCGGTGTGCCATCGGACTTACGTCCTAAAAAGCCACCAAGTTTTGCGATCCACCCGACGACTTGAGCCACAGTCGGTGTTTGGGTGGGCAAGGTGTGAGTCTTGTGGGTAATCATGTAAAGTGCCTTCCACTCGTTTTCCGTCAAGGCGTGTGTGCAATCAGCCGTCGGGATGTCTCGATTCAGGAGGGTCATCCAGTAAAGCCGCCAAGCGATCACACTCATTAGCGCGATATATCGCAGGAGTCGGTCTTTGGTCTGTAATCGGGTGTGCTCAACCTTTGTGCCTGATTTGAGCACTTTGAAATAGACTTCAACATGCCAGCGGTGGGTATACCAATGGATGCGTTGGCGTGCCTCGGAGTAGGTTGAGACTTTCACATTCGTCAACAGTAGCCATTCGATGGGGGGTATGCCATCGGGGGGATGCGGTTCTACGACCCAGACGAGATAGACATCAATAGTAGGTAAGTTTTCTGTCTGTCCCCGAACCTGTGAACGATATGGCGGACTGAGGGTCGTCTGAGCGAAGTAAACTTGTAGGTCGGCTTGACGCTTGGGCTGCTGTTGACGTGCTGGCACCTCGAGCGTGAACTCCCCTGCGAGGGGTGAGTGATTCATCAAAGTTTTCAGAGTGTCGTAGGTATCTTGAATACGGCGATTTTGTGCCGCCCGTATCACGAAAGGAGTTTTTTTGGAAACCTCAATGAAAAACTCATAAATATCGGAGACCTCACGGTCACAGACAATGATCACCTCAACGTCTTCTCGGATGCGGGTCTGCGTCTGCGAGAGAGCTTCAATCCATTTGTAGCTTTCTCTTTCTTGAAGCGGTTTGAGTTTGCTGTCTGTCTTATCAGACGCATCCCGCACCCACACTTGATCGGTTAGACACCCAAGGGGTAATCCCGAGGCACTGACGACTAAGGTGGTATGCTTGACCAACCCCTGACGTCCTTGAGATTTTGTGCTAATCGGACCCAACCCTTGTGTTGAAGGATGATCGGTGTAATCAAGATACGTCGTATCTTGGATGGCGAAAACACGCTGATGGTCTCGCATCCGTTCAACCGTCCGTTGAAAGTGAGGCGCAAGCACCTGGTCGGCAGACACCTTCGGATTATCAAAGAAACGATACGCCGCTTTCGTCGCCGCCCAATCCTCACAGGCAGCGTTAATCCCTGATGTTGGGTGGGCAGCGAGTACATCGGCAAGACTCAGGAGTCTTTCATCAAGACGGGTATCGCCTAAATCAAGTCCCGAAAACTCCTGACGACTCCAAGACGCAACGGGCGTATGACGATCTGAAGACATTATCAACTCCTATGTAAGAGACAAATACTTTCATGCTGAGAGGCTAAGAATACCTCTCTAACATAGCACACTTGTGGAGACTCCGCAAGAAATCTAAAGGGGCTTCCGAAAACCAAATATCTTTACCTCCACACTTGTGGGTAACAGTAAGGCCTTTAAGCGGGGGTACATTGACGGACTTTTTCCTCAGCCCTGTACCTATGTTCTGGGTATTGATACTCTGCGTTATCATACTGTTATTGATTCTCGCCCGCAGGAATAGATAACAAAAAAGTTGCTTTTTTAATTAATTTAAGGTATAATAAGGGTTAAGGTCAAATGGACGTAGTGTTTGCGTCCAGTAAGGTGAATCTGAAAATAAAAGGGAGTAGCAATATGAAAAGCATCTTTGTTTTAACAACACTCGCGCTGACCTTCGTAGCGGGATTCGCGCTTGCCACTGAATCACCGACCGTGCAAGGCGAATATATTGAAGCCCGTTCTGCGAGTGTTTATGTTGGGGCATGCCACTATGGTTCCGAATTCGTGGAAGGTGGCAGAGAGGCAACCGCCGTTTGGAACATCCAGAGTGGAAGTTGGAACGACGTTTCGCTGGAGAACCTAACCGTCGTCGCTGTCATAAGTGCGAAAAATAACTTGGCAATTGAGACCAAAACCCGCAAGAGCGTGTTATACATGGATCCGAGCACTACGGTGGAACAGCGCGCTGCACTCAGCGACCTGCTCACGACGAAATATGCCAATGTTTTGGGCGAAATTGTCGCGACCCAAACCACTTCTGTTGAATTCGCTAAAGAAGGCACCAAATATGATGTAACCGTTGGCGAAGTCCTCAAACTTTCCGCCAACCGCTATCCGTGTGCCGGATGCACACAACCGCATCAGATCTGGTACAAACCGCTGACAACGATTCAGAACGCCATTGTTGGCAAATCTGAAGTCTATCGCTATAAAGACACTCACCTCCCGGTGACGTGGCAGCAAAGTGGCGTAGAGAACAACATCTTTGTCGGCGACTTCTCGATTTAAGGCAGTAAATGTCTGTAGTTACCTGTCGGTAGCTACAGACACCCCTGACACGCCTCAGAATCACGGTTTTTAACTTACTCCTTCAATTTCCTCCTATTTTATTTTACTCCGTCAGTCCAACTTTGGCTACCATTCCGAAATCAGCGAGCCAGACTTCACCTCGATTTTGCTTCGAACATCTCGCAGATTACCCCGAACTGAAGGCAAAAGGACGCATGTCAAGGGGAGAACTTTTGGTTCTGAAGTCTTGGATTGGGCAAATGGTCCCTTGGTACCCTTTTTTGAAGTGACAATATTCTCCCATGCGGTAGGAATGGTCAAACCCGACCCTGACATCTATCAACACGCATGTAAGAATTTAGGCGTTGCCCCTTCAGAACAACGGAAATCTTTCTCTTTCAGATCGGCAGTGGACATGTCCCGAATGTGGTTCTCACCACGATCGGGATGTCAACGCTGCGATAAATATATTGAGGGCTGCCTTGGGTCCCTCTGTGGAGCAGATGTAAGACCTTCGCAAGAAGGCGAACTGCTATGAAGCACAAGCCCCACGCTTTAGCGTGTGGGTGCCTTGACTAGCATTTGATACCGTGTTGAAGCTCTCTCCAGATAAAGAATATCTCGCCTATACAGTCGCAAATCCTGAACGAAAATCTATCTCTCTACCAAGAACTGCAGGAGCCTCCTCTTTCCTGCCGACCGGTGCATTAAAGAACCACTACAATAGTGAGATTTGGGTTACCCATATCAGCACTCGAGAATCCCATATACTCACCTCAGATGTAGGAGGCAATTGGGCACCACAATGGTCACCCGATGGACGCTATGTCGCTTTTTACTCCGATCGGACCGGAACACCACAACTCTGGGTTTGGGATATGATCGAAAATAAACAGCGGCGAATTAGCGAAAAACCGATCAGTGCGATATACGGTTTTGAAGTGCCGATGTGGACATCAGATGGAAAGCATCTCATTACCAAGTTACGACCAGAAGGTGAAGATTATTTCAAAGTTAACGCACCCGATTCCGATAAACAGGCTATTAGCGTTTGGGAAACCGGAACCGATGCACAGGCAGATGCTTCGCAGAAAGCACAACGTCCTGGAC
>PYIZ01000004.1 GCA_003635265.1 Candidatus Poribacteria bacterium | reverse complement strand
AATCCAACTCCAATGAAAGGCATAAACATGACCCAAACAAACTATCCCACGGATTTGACGGATGCCCAATGGTGCCGACTGTTACCTTATCTGCCAAAACCTTCGCCGGTAGGTAGACCTCTCAAGTGGAAGATGCGTGCAATTATCAACGCTATCTTTTATATAGTCAAATCAGGGTGTCAATGGCGAATGCTCCCGCATCAGATGCCGCCATGGCAAACGGTCTACTTCCATTTCAGAAAATGGAAAACTGATGGCACATGGCTTATGATTCATCAAGCACTTCACGAGCAAATCCGTTGTGATATTGGCAAAGCACCTTCACCGACAGTAGCTATCATTGACAGCCAATCCGTTAAAACGACCGAACTGGCAGATACTCGCGGCTTTGATGCACATAAGAAAGTCAAAGGTCGTAAACGCCACATAGTCACCGATACAATTGGCATTCCATTGCGGGTGAAGGTCACTGATGCAAATATCAGTGATAACCAAGTCGCAATAGAGTTATTAACAGAAATCTTTAGGTGGCACATAACGATTCAGTTAGTCTGCGCCGATGCTGGCTATCGTGGAAAATTAGGCGACTGGTTATATATGGCGCATCAGTGTCAATTGGACATTGCTCCATCTCTTAGGCAATCGGGATTTGTGGTCGTTCCATTACGTTGGATTGTGGAACGCACCTTTTCTTGGTTCGGTCGGTTTCGCCGATTGACTTTGGACTATGAACGCTCTGCCGAAACCGCTGAAGCGATGGTGTACATTGCTTCCATTTACTTGATGCAAAACCGTATCAAATGACTTTTAAAACAGGCTCTTAGGGGTCGCTGCGGTCTTAATTGTTGGCATAGCAATTGTTGTGGGTTTGCGCGATCGACCCTCAGACTAACGGGGATAATGCAGAAAACGAGAAAACCAGAAGACGAGAAAATCCCGCAAGTCCCGTTCCGCCTGTCCCCCTAGTCTCGGAACGGACGATCCAATTCGGGAGGATTCCGCTCGCGGAACGAGGAGGCTCGATAAATCGGCGCAAGCGGGATTTAACGCAAAGTTGCAATGCCTTCGAGTTCATTAGTACATTCGTTCATTAATGAACCAGTGCACCAATGAACCAAATCAGAAGGAATGAGTAGATGTCCAATGAACTTATTCAAATAGAAACGCCATTCCAGTTTTCAGAGGAAAATCAACGGAAGTTTGATAAACTGATTCAGCGCTATCCGGTGAAGGAAGCCGCAATGCTCCCCACACTGCATCTAGCACAGAAACAGGCAGGCTACATCAGTCCCGCCGTGATGGAGCATGTCGCTGAACTCTTGGAATTGCCGGTGATGAAGGTTAAAGATGTAGTGACATTTTACCCAATGTTCTTTGAGGAACCTGTCGGCAAATATGTTATCCGCGTTTGCTACACACTCCCCTGTGCGTTGAGAGATTGTAAATTGGTGCTAGAGCATATCAAAGAAAAATTTAATATAGATGTTGCTTCTGAAACAGATTTGGCAAAAGGAACCACACCAGACGGGAAATTTACTTTACTGAAATCAGAGTGTCTGGCATCTTGCGATGTCGCACCTGTCGTAATGGTTAACGATGACTTGTATAAGAACCTCACTCCAGAAAAGATGGAGGAGATTTTGGATGGCTTAGAGTAGAGGCAAAAGGTTGGTAACGACTTATGGTTCAAGAAAGACGCATTCTCTACGAACATCTAGATGTACCAGACATCAATACATTTGATGTGTTTCGTCAGTACGATGGCTATAAACGCTTCGAGAAGACAATTAAGGAGCATCAGCCGGAAGAAATCTGTGATATGGTAACCCAATCCGGGCTCAAAGGGCGCGGCGGTGCTGGATTTTCGACTGGGCTGAAGTGGAGTTTTGTGCCCAGAGATATTGAGCCACGCTACCTGTGTTGCAATGCCGATGAGAGCGAGCCGGGAACGTTTAGCAACCGCTACGTTCTGGAGAAAAACCCACATCTGTTAATTGAAGGTATCTTGATTTGCTGCTATGCCATGGGGATTAGCACTGCATACGTCTACATTCGTGGGGAATTTACACTCGGTAAGCGTATGTTAGATGCCGCTATTGAAGAAGCATATCGGCACGGCTATTTGGGAAAAAATATCCTAGGAAGTGGCTTTGATCTGGATGTTTATTCCCACCCGGGAGCAGGGGCGTACATCTGCGGCGAAGAGACAGGGCTGATTGAATCCCTTGAAGGCAAACGCGGACAACCGCGTGTGAAACCACCATTCCCCGCGGTCGAAGGATTGTTCCATAAACCAACAGTTGTCCAGAATGTGGAAACGCTGTGTAATCTACCTTTTCTGATGGGGCAAGGGGTCGAATGGTATACCAGCATCGGGCGCACCTATGGAGATACACGGTTTGATCCACCACAGTCGGATCCGAACACAGGAACAAAATTATACTGCATCAGCGGGGATGTGAATAAGCCGGGCGTCTATGAACTCGATCTCGGTTTGACCGCCGAGGAGTTAATCGAGGTTGCCGGTGGCGTCAAGGGTGAGCGCGTAAAAGCTGTCATCCCCGGCGGCAGTTCTGCACCTATTCTGACGCACTATGAATTGGAATGTCGCCTCGACTTTACTTCATTGACACTCTGGAAATCGATGCTCGGTTCTGGCGGCATTATCGTCATGAACGAAACGCGAAACATTGTCGATTGCCTCCTCAACATTATGAAGTTCTACGCACATGAATCGTGTGGTCAGTGTACACCGTGCCGTTGGGGAACACCTTGGGTGCGAGATATTGTCCAACGGATTGCCGACGGTGAGGGGCGGCAAACGACGATCCAGCGACCTAGGTTTGGGATTGCAGAGGGCGGCAGATGGGGCGATACCGGTGAGATGGAAGAGGTTTACGAAGATCTTGATCTGTTGGAGAGCGTCGCAAACAACATCGCAAATGTGGACACCATGACGTGGAATACCATCTGTGTCTTTGGGATCGCTGTCTCATGGCCTGCTGTGAGTTATCTGCGGAAATTCCGTCCAGAGTTCGAGGCTGCAATCCGTGAAGGGAAACTGGTAACACTACCAGTGGAAGAAGCGACAGTACCGCCGGAAGAAAATTACGCTTATCAGCAGCGGATAGTCCCAAGACTATTTGAAGCGCCGGCATAAGATGTTGGTTTTTCTTTACGCTAGCACCTTTTTTCTCTGAATTGCTTTCATCTTTCACAATCAAATAACGCTGAAAGCTGACCTGACAAAAAGACCTAATGTAAGAATGTACCACCACACCTTACGAGTTGCATAATGAGGACATCATGGCATTCATTAAATTGAACGACCTTGAGGTTGAAGTTGAAGACGGAACCAATATCATTGAGGCTGCGAGACAACACGACATTGAAGTGCCGCACTACTGTTACCATCCGGGGTTGACCCGTCCGGCAAACTGCCGCATGTGCCTTGTGGAGCCCCATGTCTTCTTTCCGCCTGCGGGCAAGGTTGTTCCAGACCGCCAACTCGCAACCGGTTGCACAACCACGGTGCGGACCGCCCCTCCGGATCGAAAACTGGATGGGAAATATGACTTTATTGTGCGGACCGATACGCCGCGTGTAAAGAAGGCACGAGAGGACATCCTTGAGTTTCTGCTCGTTCACCACCCACTTGATTGTCCCGTCTGTGACCAAGCGGGCGAGTGCGACCTCCAAGATTTCAGCTATAACCATGGTAGCGGTAAGAGCCGATACCTTGAGGTTAAGAACGTTCCCCCAAAGAAGGATCTCGGTCCCGATGTGCTGCTCTACTCGACACGATGTATTGTCTGTACCCGATGCATCCGTTTCTGCGATGAGGTTGCAGGAACTGGAGAGCTTGGGTTGATCCATCGGGGGTCACACGACGAAATTGATATTCCACGTGATCATGATGAGAATCCACTCCGTTTGCTTGACAATAAACTCGCTGGCAATGTCGTGGATATCTGTCCCGTTGGTGCACTGATTAGCAAGGATTTCCTTTTTAAGTCACGCCCTTGGTTCATGAAACAGGTTAATAGCGTCTGTCCGGGGTGTAGTGTCGGCTGCAACATCACTGTCGATTATAAAGAGGATGGTCTCTATCGAATTAAGCCGCGATTCCACGAGGATATCAATCAACACTGGATGTGCGATGATGGACGGCTCGGCTATCATTACGTCAACAGCGAAGATCGACTCCAGATTCCGATGAAGCGGGTAGATGGTGAACTCGTTCCAACCTCGTGGGCAGATGCGCTAAATCTGATCGTGGAGAAATTCTCTGAGACCGATCCGGAATCTATTGCTGTCATCGGTTCAGCCCAAGGCACTAATGAAGAGAACTACCTGCTCGGCAAGTTGGCACGTGAAGTCCTAAAAACGGAGTCAATCGGTCTGTTTGGACGCGAACCGGGTGAGGAACACAAATTCCCGCAATTCACTATTGATGCCGACAAAAACCCGAACACTCGTGGTGCACGAGACATGCTCAAGCTGGGAGAAGATGCATCCCTAACAGGGGAGGCACTTTGGAACGGAATAGCAAATGTAAAGGTCGCTTACCTTGTGAATGGGGCACCTGAACGTCCCCTTGATGAGGGGGCGAAGCAGGTGTTAGAAGCAGTTGATTTTCTGGTCGTACAGGATATCTTTGAATCCGATGTAGCACAGTTGGCTGATGTGGTTCTCCCAGGGGTCACTTTTGCGGAGAAGGATGGCAGTTTCACCAATGCAAAAGGCTGGGTGCAGCGGATACATCGGGCCGTTGATCCGCCCGGCGAGGCGCGTGTTGATTGGGAAATTATCCAGCAGCTAGCCAAGCGGTTGGGTGGTGAGATGGATTATCATTTTGCCGGTGAAATTGCGTTGGAGATTGCAGAAAATGTACCTGATTATCAAGATGCTACGCACCAGAATATTGGGGCTGGTGGAGTCAATATCGAGAGAGGATGAAATGCGTTTAGCTGCTCTCTACGCTGAATTCGCTGACGAAGACCAAAAACTCGCTGAGGACGGTCTGTCAGATTACAAAGAAGAATTGACAAAAGAGGATATCTTGTGATTGTTAAGCGCGGCAAAATCCGGTTTGCAGAGTGGAAAAGAAGATGAAACTAGACTCAAGACAAATCTCAGAAATTGGTAATTATTTCAAAGATAAACCGGTGCTGAAGGCATACCTCTTTGGATCGTGCGCTAGAGATGAGGCTGATGATAAGAGCGATATAGATATTTTGGTTGAGCTAGACTATGCACAACCGATTGGTTTAGAATTTGTCCAAATGCAGCTTGATCTGCAAGATTTGCTAAACAGACAGGTGGATCTGCTTTCGCAAAAAGCTATCTCAAAACACATTCAGCCTTATATCGAACAAGACAGAGTGCTAGTCTATGCGAGGGGATCCGGGTGATTGGGCGAGATTTCAATATGCACTATAAGCATCAAGATAGGGAGGGATATGGACTTACCACTTCACGTTTTAATTATTAGCTCACTCATCAAAATTGTTGTCGTCGTTCACCTGCTGCTCATCGGTGTTATGGCGATGATTCTTGCCGAGCGGAAAGTGAGTGGGTGGATTCAGGATCGACACGGTCCCAACCGCGTCGGACCTTGGGGTATTCTGCAGCCGATCGCTGATGGCATAAAATTTCTGCTGAAAGAGGACCTTATTCCTGACCATGTGGATAAACCGATCTATCTGCTCGCACCTGCAATTATTTTGGTGCCAGCCCTCGTTACCTGCGGGGTTGTCCCCTTTGGCAGTTCAATAACAATTTCAGGCTACGAAATCCCTCTACAAATCGCGGATATTAATATCGGGGTTCTGTATATTCTGGCAATCACCTCGTTGGGGGTCTATGGCGTTGTGCTCGGTGCGTGGGCATCGAACAACAAGTATTCGCTGCTCGGCGGCTTACGTTCTTCCGCACAGATGATTAGCTACGAGTTGACATTGGGGCTTTCGCTTATCGGCGTTCTTATGCTTTCAAGTTCATTAAGCCTCCGAGACATCGCAATCCAACAAGGGGGTTACCCTTGGACTTGGAATTTCCTTATCCATTTTCCCGCCTTTCTAGCCTTTACCACCGCTGCCTTTGCAGAAACTAACCGTCTCCCCTTCGACCTCGCCGAAGCGGAACAGGAACTTGTCGGTGGATATCACACGGAGTATAGCAGCATGAAATTCGCTATGTATTTCATGGCGGAATATATGCACATGATTGTTGGCTCGGCGGTGGCTGTCACCCTTTTCTTGGGTGGCTGGCAGTTCTTCGGATTAGAAAAAATTGGCGGTCCCTTCTGGAGTGGCATAATTTCATTCGGAATCTTCTTCACCAAAACAGCATTTTTCCTCTTTGTCTTTATCTGGGTCAGATGGACACTGCCCCGATTCCGGTATGATCAACTCATGAATCTCGGCTGGAAATTTCTACTGCCCATTGCACTCACAACAATCGTTGTAACGGGAACAGTTTGGGCGTTCACACAATCCAAGCTCCTTGTGGCAATACTAAATGTTGTCGCCGCCGCCATCGTTGTTGCGATCGTAGCAACCACATTGGTGATGACGCGGGAACCTGAACCGGTTGATGATAGAGGTGTTCTTAGTTTTACCGAAGAATCTTCATCGTAATAATGACCATAGGTTATAACAAGCCTCTGATTTACAAAGGTACACATGGCTGAACAGATTCTGTTTATTATTTTTGGTATACTAGCTGTCGGTTCTGCGATATGCGTCATCGCATTTAGGAATCCAATTCACAGCGCGCTGGCATTGGTCCTGACCTTCTTCTCATTAGCGGGGCTGTTTATCTCGTTAGGAGCGTACTTTGTTGCCGCCGTGCAGGTGATTGTCTACGCCGGCGCAATTATGGTGCTATTTTTGTTTGTGATCATGTTGCTCAATCTGGGAAGGCTTCAAACCACACGCCAAATCAACAAAGCAAAGGTGTTCGCTGTTATTGTGGGGATTCTGCTAGCAGCGGAGGCAATCTACATCGGAATCAAAGCGTATGATGGCACTGCTGTTTCGCCGGCCCAAGGCGAAAGTCAAGCGGTTGGCGCAGCAATCACTTCAGAACAACTGAACCGAATTTCGGAAATTGAATCTACCTACCACCTTGATCGTACAGAAATCAATAGCACGTATGTGCCGGAGGTTTCTGAACAAAAAAGTACCGTAGAAACACTCACCGCAAGCGAAGCGAATCTACTCATCGCAAAACTTCAGGGAGAAATGGGCAAACCAGACCGTATTGGCACGATACTATTTACGAAGTTCTTATTGCCTTTTGAGGTCACATCGCTTGTATTGCTCGCAGCGTTAATCGGCGTAATCGTGCTCGTTAAACGTGAAGATACAGATACAGCTGCCTGATTGTAAAATAGGAATTGAAATATGGCTTTGCAATACTATCTTATTTTAAGCGCGTTGCTCTTTACTATCGGCGTGATCGGTGTGCTCATCCGAAGAAACGCAATCATTATCTTTATGTGCATTGAACTGATGCTCAACGCGGCAAATCTCGCTTTTGTCGCAATCGGTCGAGAATTGGGGGACGCTTCGGGACAAATCTTCGTGTTCTTCGTTATGACGGTCGCTGCCGCCGAAGTGGCCATTGGGCTTGCTATTATTGTGAGTGTTTTCAGACACCGTGAAACAATTAACATCGATGAAATCAACACGATGAAGGGATAGGCGTATCTGAAATGTCGAAAGACCTAATAACTATACTTCTGATTTCCCCATTGATTGGATTTTTAATCAACGGATTGTTCGGGAAATGGTTGAAAAATGTGAGTGGTTGGATCGCATCGCTCGCAGTGCTCATATCGTTCATTATTAGTGCGTTCTTCGTATTTCCTGCGGTCCGCGGTGGTGGAGAACTAAAGGAAACGCTCTACGAATGGATCCCTATCCGATCTCTTGATATCGGCTTCCATGTTGATGCGCTGACTACAGTGATGCTCCTCGTCATCACAGGGGTCGGCTTCCTTATCCATATCTATTCGATCGGATACATGAGCCACGATTCGGGGAAAGCGCGTTACTTTGCCTATCTCAACCTATTTGTGTTCGCGATGTTAATCCTCGTTCTGGGGAATAACTATCTGATGATGTTCATCGGTTGGGAAGGCGTTGGACTCTGCTCTTATCTATTGATCGGTTATTGGTTCGATAGAAAATCTGCCACCGATGCCGGTAAGAAAGCTTTTATCGTCAATCGAATCGGCGATTTTGGGTTTCTGCTTGGGATGTTCACACTGTTTGCGGCGTTTGGCACATTGAATTTTGACCAGATGTTTGGGCTCGCAGAAACCAACACCTATGAGCAGGTTTTCGGGGCAAGCACACTTATCGTTGCAACCCTACTACTCTTCGTCGGCGCGGTAGGCAAGTCCGCACAAATCCCTCTCTACGTCTGGCTCCCCGATGCGATGGAGGGTCCGACACCTGTTAGCGCGTTGATCCACGCCGCCACCATGGTCACGGCTGGTGTCTACATGGTCGCACGGTCATCAATCCTGTTTAACCTAGCGCACACAGGTGTTGTCGTCGCTTGGATTGGCGTTCTCACTGCCCTGTTCGCTGCGACGATGGCGTTGGCTGCGAATGACATCAAGCGGGTGTTGGCATATTCGACCGTGAGTCAACTCGGTTATATGTTCGTGGGCGTGGGGGTCGGTGCGTATACCTCTGGGATCTTCCACCTGATGACGCATGCCTTCTTCAAAGGGCTGATGTTCCTTACTGCTGGCAGTGTGATGCACGCTATGGCAGATGAGTTGGATATGCGGAAGATGGGCGGGTTGAAATCGAAGCTGCCGATTACCTATTGGACATTCCTCATCGGTGCCCTTGCAATTGCGGGTTTCCCGCTCTTGAGCGGTTTCTGGAGTAAAGACGAAATCTTGCATAACGCTTGGGACGGTGGACACCAAATAATTTTCGGGATTGGGCTGCTGACAGCGTTCTTAACGGCGTTCTATATGTTCCGTCTAATCTTCGTCGTCTTTCACGGTGAGTCACGTGTCGATTCAGAGGTTGAGTCACACCTCCATGAATCGCCGCCGGTGATGTGGATTCCACTCGTGTTGTTAGCAATTCCTTCCCTAATTATCGGCGCAATTGTCGGTTGGGGCGGAGAGCATAGCGCGATGCATCATTTCTTGGAAAGTGTGAAGGGATTTAAACATCATGGCATAGCAGATCACAGCAATCCGATTCCCTTTATGATTATTTCATCCATCGTTGGCATTGCAGGCATTTTGGCGGCTTGGTTCATATATCGCAGCAAAGCACCCGTTGATGAACCGACAAACCCGTTGCACAAACTCCTCGCTAACAAATACTATATTGACGAAATCTATAACGCTGTTTTCGTGCAGCCGATACGGGGCGTATCCCACTATCTATTCTGGAAGATTATGGACGTCGGCATCATTGATGGGCTTGTAAATCTAACCGCATTTATCATTCGCGGCATCGGCGGTTCGATTCGACGGCTCCAGACAGGTGTTGTCCAAGCCTATGTTGTGTCAATGGTCATCGGCATCATCATCTTCTTGGGATACTATCTGTTTATTCGATGAGGAGTGAGTATCATGGACAAGAACGCTGGAGAACTCGAAAAAATTGTGCCAATCAATATGCGGGAATTTGATGAAAAAAGCGATGAGGTCTATGAGAAATTAAAGTCTGAATTGGAAGATAAATATTACGGACTTATCGTCGCCATAGAACCCTACAGTGGAGATTATTTTGTCGGCAAAAATGTTATTGAGGCAGGCGACAAGGGAAAACAAAAGTACCCGGATAAGCTCTTTTATTTTGTTCGCCCAGGGTTCCGAGCGGTACACCGAGATCGAGGAAGGGTGTCGGGTTGATAAGCGGCTATTTTGATGATGCAGGGCAGCCGCGGATTGCAGCGTCTGTATTTGGCAACCGTGGAGAAGCAACGATTGATGCAGTGATCGATACAGGATTTAATGGTTCTTTGTGCTTGCCTCTGTCGCTTGCAATCCCATTAGGACTCGAACTATATGGACGTATCAACTACGAACTTGCCGACGGAACTATCAAACGCGAATTGACATTTGAGGCAACTATCCGTTTGGGTGAAACAGTTAATCGAGCGGAGATTTTCCTCACAGAATCTGAGGACGCATTACTCGGAAGCGAACTCTTAGAGCCTGTTTTAAAAGTCATTTGATACGGTTTTGCATCAAGTAAATGGAAGCAATGTACACCATAGCTTCAGCGGTTTCGGCAGAGCGTTCATAGTCCAAAGTCAATCGGCGAAAGCAACCGAACCAAGAAAAGGTGCGTTCCACAATCCAACGTAATGGAACGACCACAAATCCCGATTGCCCAAGAGATGGAGCAATGTCCAATCGACACTGATGCGCCATATATAACCAGTCGCCTAATTCTCCGCGATACCCAGCATCGGCACAGACTAACTGAATCGTTATGTGCCACCTAAAGATTTCTGTTAATAACTCTATTGCGACTCGGTTATCACTGATATTTGCATCAGTGACCTTCACCCGCAATGGAATGCCAATTGTATCGGTGACTATGTGGCGTTTACGACCTTTGACTTTCTTATGCGCATCAAAGCCGCGAGTATCTGCCAGTTCGGTCGTTTTAACGGATTGGCTGTCAATGATAGCTACTGTCGGTGAAGGTGCTTTGCCAATATCACAACGGATTCGCTCGTGAAGTGATTGATGAATCATAACCCATGTGCCATCAATTTTCCATTTTCTGAAATGGGAGTAGACCGTTTGCCATGGCGGCATTTGATGGGGGAGCATTCGCCATTGACACCCTGATTTGACTATATAAAAGATAGCGTTGATAATTGAGCGCATCTTCCACTTGAGAGGTCTACCTACCGGTGAAGGTTTTGGCAGATAAGGTAACAGCCGGCACCATTGGGCATCCGTCAAATCCGTAGGATAGTTTGTTTGGGTCATGTTTATGCCTTTCATTGGAATTAGATTCACTGTTCCAATGATTGAACGTAAACATTAACTCTTGAGTAGAAGTTTTCTTTTTAAAACAGGTTCTTAGATGGTTATGTTTTAGAAATTGATTACGGTAATCGTACGATTGAAATTAGAGAATCACTCATAAATCGTGGAGGGTAAACACCTTTACCTTTACGCGTTACACTTCGGAGGTTATACTTGTTACTTTCCGCAGTTATCTTTTTACCACTACTCGGTGCAATTTTAATTGCCCTTGCGAGACACATCTTAGGCGAATCAGGGCTTAAATGGATTGCATTAATCGTAACACTGCTCACCTTTGCCGTGTCGCTAGCCCTTTACACAGGGTTCGACGCAAGCACACATGAGATGCAATTTAAGGAGGAACGCGCTTGGATTGAGGGGCTTGGCATAAGCTACCACCTCGGCATTGACGGTATCTCGCTCTGGTTGGTTCTGTTGACCACTTTTATGACGCCGATTTGTGTGCTCGCAGCATGGAATTCGATAGAAAAAGGTGCCAGCGGATTCATGATTTCCTTGCTCATGCTCGAAACGGCGATGCTCGGCGTGTTTTGTGCGTTAGACCTCTTCCTCTTTTTTGTGTTTTGGGAGGCGATGCTCATTCCGATGTATCTCCTTATCGGTATCTGGGGCGGACATCGGCGCATCTACGCGACCATTAAGTTTGTCCTGTACACAATGGCAGGCAGTGCATTGATGCTCGTTGGAATTCTGTACCTCTATTTCCAAAACGACAACAGTTTCAACCTGATGGCGTTGTACGGCAGATCACTGTCGCATCAGCACCTGCTATTCTTGGCATTTTTCATCGCCTTTGCCATCAAAGTGCCGCTTTTCCCCTTCCACACTTGGCTTCCTGACGCACACGTTGAAGCACCAACGGTTGGTAGTGTTATTCTTGCTGGAGTATTGCTCAAAATGGGAACTTATGGCATCGTGCGTTTCTGTATGCCGCTTTTCCCGGAAGGGGTCGCAGCGTATACACCATTGATTGTAACGCTGTCAGTGATTGGTATAATTTACGGCGCATTAGTCGCAATGGTGCAACCAGACCTTAAAAAACTGGTCGCCTATTCGAGTGTGAGCCATCTGGGGTTTGTTGTGCTTGGACTTTTCGCCCTCAACCATCAAGGCGTACAGGGCGGTATTCTTCAAATGATTAATCACGGATTAAGTACCGGCGCACTTTTCTTGCTCGTCGGAATGATCTATGAACGTCGGCACACCCGCATGATTGCCGACTTCGGTGGCCTGTCAAAACAGATGCCGATTTTCGCTGTATTTTTTATGATTGTGACGCTTTCATCAATTGGGTTACCCGGTTTGAACGGATTTGTCGGGGAGTTTATGATTTTGCTCGGCGGCTTCATGTCCGATTCGTTCTCTAAAGTATATGTCATTATCGCTGCAAGCGGCGTGATTTTGGCGGCGGTATATATGCTCTGGATGTTCCAGCGCGTCATGTTCGGCAAACTCGATAACCCAAAAAATCAAGCCTTGACCGATTTGAACTTACGCGAAATCGTTGTACTAGTTCCAATAGTGGTGTTCATCATTTGGATCGGTGTTTATCCCAAACCGTTTCTGAGTCGAATGGAACAATCAGTCAGTCAAGTGTTACAACAGAGCAGATCCACCGCAGCACTAGAGGCAGCTGCTCCCGCAATTGTACTGGACACCACAACAAAAGAGGCAAAAAAGATTGACGAATAAACATCCATTTTTCCCTTTGGCACTTCTATGTGTCATTGGACTTATCCTTTTACCGACAATTGGTTTTGCAGCGGCAGCCGCAGGTGGCGATGCACACGACGATCACACTGCACATCACGGTGTGGATGGATCGAATTTACCCCTCTGGAGCGTCATTCCGTTCGTCGGGATGCTGCTCTCCATTGCGATTGTCCCACTGATTAACTTCCATTTCTGGGAACATCACTACGGGAAATTCTCGTTAGCGTGGATTGCCATTTTCTCTATCCCCTTCCTCATCGCCTACAAAGGCGATGGTTGGTATGAAATCGTCCATATTGTCCTGCTCGATTATGTTCCGTTTATTATTTTATTAGCTGCACTCTTCACATGCGCAGGTGGAATTTGTCTGAAAGGCTCGCTGCGAGGTTCCCCCGTCGTAAATACCATACTGATTGCAATAGGAACCGCCTTGGCAAGTTGGATGGGAACAACGGGGGCGGCAATGCTGCTGATTCGTCCGATACTCCGGGCTAACGAATGGCGTAAGTATCGTGTTCACGTTGTCGTCTTTTTCATATTTCTCGTAGCCAATATCGGTGGCTCATTGACCCCACTCGGCGATCCACCCCTGTTTCTCGGATTCCTCAAAGGAATTGACTTCTTCTGGACAATGGCGTTGCTCCCAGCGATGATACCGGTGGTCATTATACTGCTGATTATATTCTTTATTGTCGACACAGTCCTGTTCAGGAAAGAAGGAACACCGCCGGACGATGGCGAAAAAGAACCACTCCGCCTCCAAGGTGTTTGGAACTTTGTGCTGATTGCCGGTATCATCGGTGCAATCTTGTGGTCCAAATCACTCGCTGATGGTCCTTTCAAAGATCATTCGGTTGCAGAGAAAATGGCACCGCAAATCAAAACCGCCGAAGAAAAGATGGCTACCACAAAGGAAAAACTCGAAACGTATGTCAAGGAACGCGAAAATGACACAACGATCAAACTTGACGAATCCAACCACGAATACTATGAATTGCGGACAAATCACCTCCATGCTCGCGCTGAAGTCAATAGCCTGCGCGCAAAAAAGACACATGATGAGAACCGTGGCATCTCGATCTTCGGCGTAACTGTACCCTATTTTAACTTAGTGCGAGATGGCTTGCTGATCTTGATCGCACTCATCAGTCTACTGTACACGCCGATGTATAGAACCTCGTCAAGCCATGACAGCGACCACGACCATGATCATGATCACCCAGAACACGAGCATCATGAACACGAACATCACGCGCCCGACCCAAGTCTGTTGGAGACAAACGTCCGTGCAGCGAACGGTTTTACGTGGGGTCCCATTTTAGAGGTCGCCAAACTGTTTATCGGTATATTCGTCTGTATGATTCCAGCCCTGAAGATCTTGCAAGCGGGTATTGACGGAAGCCTCAGTACTGTCGTACTCGCCGTTCAGACAACAACGAATGATCCGGTCAATGCGATGTACTTCTGGTTGACAGGAGTGCTATCGAGCTTCCTAGACAACGCACCCACTTACGTTGTCTTCTTCAACACAGCGGGTGGTGATCCGACTTCGCTCATGGGGCCAATGGCGCAGACACTCTTGGCAATCAGTTGTGGTGCAGTGTTTATGGGCGCTAACACCTACATCGGCAACGCACCGAACTTTATGGTTAAAGCAATTGCTGAAGAAAACGGCGTGAGGATGCCAAGTTTCTTCGGGTACATGCTTTGGTCAGTGGTGATTTTGGTTCCCATATTTGTGCTTGTAACGTTTGTGTTCTTTGTGTAAAGATGGACCTATCTGTTCATCTAAGATTGGAGGATTTGATGACAATTAACTGGCAACTGCTGATGCCCGAATTGATCATTATTTTGACCTTTATCCTCGTCGTAATTTTTGATTTGTTCAATTCGCTTCAAAAGACGCTTACCGCTTGGATCACAATCATAGGCTCTGCCATTGCCTTATACGTTTCGATCGATATGTTGCAAATTGGCACAGAAGGCACGGAATTTAGCAATATGATTCAGGTGGATAAATATTCCCTCTTTTTCAATGTCATATTCTTGGTCTCAACGATTCTAGTCGTCCTTATCTCGATGAACTATTTGGGACGCCAAGATAGGCGGCAAGGGGAATATTATCTGTTAATCCTTTTGGCGACGTTGGGCATGATGTTGATGGCTTCGGGCAATGAGTTAATTGTTGTGTTCCTCGGCTTAGAACTGATGTCGTTATCGCTTTACGTTCTAGCAGGTTATTTCCAAAGGAGTATGGCATCAAGCGAAGCCGGAATGAAGTATCTGCTACTTGGCGCATTTGCAAGTGGATTTTTCTTGTACGGTATTGCGTTGATCTACGGAGGTGCGGGAACAACCAGCATTCCTCAAATTGCCTCTGCTTTAACCGTAGATGCAAGGTCACCGCTACTGTTATCTGGCATGTTTCTGCTTGTTGTCGGATTCGGATTCAAGGTGGCGCTTGTGCCGTTTCATCAGTGGGCACCCGATGTCTACGAAGGCGCGCCTACTTCAATCGCTGCGTTTATCTCTGCTGGTCCGAAAGCGGCGGGGTTTGCTGCGTTCCTGAGAATCTTTATGGACGCGCTACAGACTCTCCAATCCGAATGGATCATCCTTATTACAATCCTTGCCGCGCTCACGATGACCGTCGGCAACCTAGTCGCCATCGCCCAACGAAACATTAAGCGTATGCTCGCATATTCCAGCATTGCTCACGCTGGATACGTTTTGGTCGGGTTGGCAGCAGCAAACAAAGACGGAATCTCCGGCGCGATGTTTTACCTGTTTGTTTACTGTGTCATGAATATCGGGGCTTTCGGAGCGGTGATTCTCGCAAGAACGGAGGACGGCGAAAGCCTTATGATTTCCGATTACGCCGGACTGGGGTTCAAAAAACCGCTACTCGCTTTGTTCATGACAATAATGCTGTTATCCCTTGCTGGGTTTCCACCGACAGCAGGATTCGTCGGTAAGTTCTACATCTTCCGATCTGCTGTCGAATCTGGGCAGATCTGGCTTGTGATTATCGGCGCGATTAACACTGCAATTTCTGCGTTCTATTATCTCCGTGTCGTTGTAGCGATGTACATGAGAGAACCGGAAGCAGAACTCGACTTTCTCGCCTATCCACGTCTGCTCATCGTTGCGTTGACCCTCGCAGCGATCGGTGTCATCCTAATTGGTATTCTGCCATCATACTTCCTGAGTCCAGCCCAAATTAGCACGTTCTTATAAGGACATGGTAAATTGACAATGGCGAAGTTGATACGGGGTAGCGATTGGAATAGTATGGATCTGGCTTCAATTGGCATCACCCTTGTGCTGGCAATTGGCATCGGATCCGGGTTAGGTTGGTGGATCGGCGGTAAATTAGGGAACCAAACAATCGGTTTAATTATCGGCTTTATTGTGGGAACTGCGGCAGGATTCATTGAGATGTTTCGCGCTGTTTCTCGGTGGAATAAACGTATGGAACAGCAAGAACAACGAGCAGCTGAAAAAGATTCGGAGGAGGAGTCGTAAAGTGGTTGACCGCGCCCCCTTTGAACTTGATGACCGATTCCTACTGCAAGTCTATCGTCTAACGACCGTTCTTGCGCTTATTGCAATGCCAATCCTTTGGGCGGTGTACGGTCTGCCAGCCAGTTTGAGCTTTGCTATTGGCAGTCTCTTGAGTTTGAGCGCGATCTTGTCATTAGAGTTCATCATCCGCCGCATGGTTAAGCCCGGCAGTTCGGCACGGACAAAACGTTGGCTGGGATTCATCGCGTTAGGAAAGTATACAATCATCTTCGTCGGATTTTATCTCTTAACGAAAGCAAATTGGCTGAATGTCTACACCCTTGCAGCGGGAATTGGATTGGTGCAAATCGTGATTATCCTTAAAGCAATCGTGATGATGATAGGGGTTCTATCAAAAAAATAATTCAACAGGACTAAATGAGAAAAACATTTTACACACTATTTTCTATTTTACTGCTATCGCTGCTCGCCTGTAGTGTCGGTTTGGCGGCTGAAGAGGCACATCGTTCGTGGTTAAGCCCAATATCAAGAATTCTCCCGGATGATATAGTACCAGAGCCACAGCGTTGGCATCAGCCAGATCTCATCCCCAACGCTTACTTCATCGTACTGGTTATTGCGCTGCTTTTCATCATTTCGACACGCAAACTTAAGCGACTCCCCGAAGGAAAGGGGCAAACACTTCTTGAGTTGTTTGTGGGCGGGTTAATCAATTTCTTCGGCGGAATCTTGGGAGAACATGGAAAGAAATATGTCCCGTTCGTCGGATCTTTCTTCATCTTTATCCTATTCTTAAACTACCTTGGCCTCATACCCGGTTTTCAATCCCCAACAGCAGATTTGAACACCACACTTGCGCTCGGTATTAGTGCGGTAATCGGCGTTCATATCATTGCAATTAAAGAGAATGGATTGGTCGGCTACCTGAAACACTTTATCGGTGATCCACCGTGGTTGGGACCTTTGATGTTTCCGTTACACATCATTGGTGAAATTGCCCGCGCCGGTTCTCTGGCAATTCGACTTTTCGGAAATATCTTCGGTGAGGAATCCGTTATTATTAACCTAACCATTTTGGGGCTGGCAATTCCGGCAATCGCCGGGCTTATCCCATGGATGCCAGTTCAGGTGCCAATGCTGTTTTTCGGGCTATTTGGTGGGTTTTTGCAAGCACTCGTCTTCTCAATTCTCACATCAATTTATATTGTTACGTTCCTAGAACATGATGAGGAAGGACATGGTGCGGAGGCACATCATTGATTGATGGGCGATTAGTATCGCTCGGTTAATATTGTTTTTAGTTTTCTAATCCCAGCTTTGGGATCAAAATTAAAGGAGGAAGTTTCATGATTTATCTTGCAGTTTTAGCTTTCGGAACGGCACTCGGTCTTCCGATTGCCGTGATTTTTGCATCCACCGCACAAGCAAGAGCGACGAGCACCGCTCTTGAAGGTATCGCGCGGCAACCTGAAGCAGCGCCTCGGATTCAGACAGCCATGATCATCGGTTTGGCTCTTATCGAATCGCTCGTGATCTACTCGCTGCTAATCTTTTTCCTGCTTATGGGAAAACTCCCAGAGGGACAGATGCTTCAAAGCATGATTGAGGCTGATGCTCAGAAACAAGTACAGACTAGCCAAGAATAGGACGTGAAACGTGAAACGTGAAACGTGAATCTATTACCCCCCTTACGTTTTACGTTTTACGTTATACACGCATCATTTTTTTGCGCTAGATACGATACCCTGACTAAAGAAAAGAACTATAATGAAAAAATTAACGTGGCTTTTTTTACTGATTATTATCAACGCAATATTAATTGTTCCCACAAATGGATTCGCTGCAGAGGCGAGCGCCGACGACACCGAGAAAAAGGGGATTCTGGCACAGATTGGCATCGATTTTCAGACAATTATCCTCCAAGCCCTAGGCTTTCTTGTCGTGCTACTTGTGCTCTGGAAATTTGTCTTTGGGCGAATTGGCGGACTCTTAGAAGAACGGCAGCAGGAAATCACATCGCGAATGGAGAAACTGGAGGCGGACCAAAGCGAACTGGATCGATTGAATGCCGAAACCCGTCAGCGGCTCAACGAAATTGAAACGGAAGGACAGGCAAAGATTCAAGCGGCTATTGATGAAGGCAACGCCGAACGGCAGCGGATTCTCGATCAAGCGCGTCAGGAAGCCAGTGCAGAACTTGAACGGGCACGTGCCGAGATCCAGCGTGAAAAGGACGAAGCCATCCTCGAACTACGAGGTACTGTTGCTGAGATTGCAATTGATGCTGCAAGTAAAATCATCGATCAGACGCTCGATGCAGAGAGGCACCAGCACATCATTGATGAATCTATCAGTCGCCTTCCCACACAGAACGTTTAACATAAAGAATATACGATGAGAGAAACTCGCATTGCTAAACCCTACGCACAAGCGCTGTATAGCGCAGCAACGGAACAGGATATTTTAGATCAGATCGTTACAGATGTGAATCAAATCCTCCAATTGACAGAGGACTCGGAAGATTTTGATCAGTTTCTGACTAACCCCATCCTATCGCCGCAGTTCAAGAGCGAGATGTTCCAACAACTCCTATCTGAAACTGTTCATCCGCTCACGCTCAATTTTCTACTCTTGCTAGCACTGAAACAACGTGAGAGATCATTAGTTGCAATCTTACAGATGTTTCTAGAGATTGTTGATTTGCAGGCGGGTCGTGTCGTTGCACAGGTAACATCGGCGGTCCCGCTCACTGATGCGCAAAAAACCACCCTCTCTCAACAATTGAGCGGCTATTCGGGGGCGGAGGTGCGGCTTGAATTGAACGAAGATACCACGATTCAAGGAGGCGTCATCGTGCGATTAGGGGATACTGTGTTTGATGGAAGTATCACATCACAGCTTCAACGAATGAGAACACTACTCGCGAGGGGATAGGGGTTTGCTAGGTAAATTGCTAGGCAATTTACCCCGATAAATCGGGATTAAGAAACATGCGCTCACCCCAAAGGGAGAATATAACTTATGGCAAGAGAAGTCAGACCCGACGAAGTATCAAATATTCTAAAACAACAACTACTACAATATAGCCAGCAAGTTGACGTATACGATTCTGGAACCGTGCTTGAAGTTGGTGATGGAATCGCTCGTGTGCATGGACTTGCCAACGTCATGGCAAGTGAAATGATTGAATTTCCCAACGGCGTTGCCGGTATGGCATTTAACCTTGAAGAGGATAATGTTGGCTGCGTCCTTTTCGGCGAGGACAAACTAATCCACGAAGGAGACCTCGCCAAGCGGACGAACAGATTGCTCGAAGTGCCTGTCGGTGAAGCCCTGCTTGGGCGCGTTGTAAACGCCCTTGGTCAACCCATCGACGGTAAAGGGGAAATCCAGACCGAACATACCCTCCCCGTTGAAAGGAAGGGATTGGGCATTGTGCAACGTCAGCCAGTGAACGAACCGCTTTACACCGGCTTGAAGGCGATTGACAGCATGACCCCAATCGGACGGGGGCAGCGGGAACTAATCATCGGCGACCGTCAAACGGGTAAAACGGCTATCCCGATCGACACTATCATTAACCAAAAGAATACCGATGTTTTCTGCATTTACGTGGCAGTTGGACAGAAAGGTTCGACGGTTGCACAGGTTGTGAACACCCTAGAACAGTACGGCGCAATGGATTACACGGTTGTCGTTTCTGCAC
The DNA here is from genome assembly GCA_003635265.1 of Candidatus Poribacteria bacterium. GTDB lineage: Bacteria > Poribacteria > WGA-4E > WGA-4E > PCPOR2b > PCPOR2b. Next base: position 31,113 of record PYIZ01000004.1, on the reverse strand, counting down.
CGGCGAGTGAACCCTCTCCACTTCAATACCTCGCACCCTACACAGGGACTTCGATGGGAGAGTACTTCCGCGATAGGGGTCAACACGCGCTGGTTATCTACGATGACCTTACCAAACACGCCTGGGCGTATCGTCAGATGTCGCTGCTTTCACGGCGTCCACCGGGACGTGAAGCGTATCCGGGCGATGTTTTTTATCTCCACTCCCGTTTGTTGGAACGTGCAGCAAAACTCAGCGATGAATTGGGCGGCGGTTCGCTGACCTCTCTGCCAATTATCGAAATCTTTGAAGGCGACCTCACAACTTACATTCCAACGAACGTGATTTCGATTACGGATGGGCAGATCTACCTGACATCAGAACTCTTCAATCAAGGCGTCCGCCCGGCGATCGATGTCGGCACTTCGGTGTCCCGCGTCGGCGGGGATGCACAAACCCGAGCGATGAAGTCGGATGAAGTCGCAGGCACACTGAAACTCGACTTAGCCAGTTTCCGAGAGGTTGCCGCTTTTGCACAGTTTGGATCCGATCTGGACGCTTCCACGCAATCCCAACTTCGGCGTGGAGAACAACTCGTTGAATTGCTGAAACAACCCCAATACGAACCAATGCCCGTCGAAAAACAGGTTGCATCAATTTTCTGTGGATCGAACGGATATCTGGACGACCTTGAAACAACTGATGTGGCGCAGTTTGAATCTGAATTCTTGGCATATATGGAAAGGAACCACGCAGACCTCCTCAAGGCAATTGTGGATACAGGGGAACTCAGTGATGAACTGATTGAACAACTTAACACCGCTGTGCAGAGTTTCAAGGACGGATTCAAATCAGAAGAATAATACGTAATATGTAATGCGTAATATCGAAAACTTGACTCGTCCTGCATTAGATTGACATGAATTGCTTCGGATTACCCTTTACGCATTACTCGTTACTCACTAGAGGTCTACCATGGCAACATTACGTGAAATTAGACGGCGTATTGCAAGCATTGAGAATATCGCGCAGGTGACAGACGCGATGCGAGTGGTTGCTGCGGCGAGGTTACGCCGGGCGCAGGAAAATATCCTAGCCACCCGTCCCTTTGCCGAAAAATTCAATACTATTCTTGGCCACCTGATCGCCCAGATCGAAAACCCCTCCCATCCGCTACTGGAATCGCGTGAGCTCAAGCGCGTTTGCCTGATCTCAGTCTCCGCAGATCGTGGATTGTGTGGCAGTTTTAACAGCAACGTAATCCGAACAACAACCCAGCGGGCACAACATTACCAAGAAAAGGGGGCGGAAGTGATGGTCCTCTGTGTCGGAAGACGCACCCGAGACCATTTCGCACGGCGCGATTATAACGTCATCGCTGAGTATGTGAATATCTTTCGGCAACTAGCATTTGAAACCGCTGTAGAAATTGTGGAGGAGTTTGAACATCTGTATCGGGACAAGCAGGTCGACCGGGTAGAAGTGATTTATAACGATTTCAAATCTGCGATTCTACAAGTAGTGTTGGTTGAACAACTGCTGCCACTTACCCCTGAAGTACCAACCGGCGATGAACTCTTCCTCGATTACCTATATGAGCCGGAACAAGAGGCAATTTTTCAGTCTGTGTTGGCAAAACACCTGAATATGCAGATGTGGAAAGTTCTGTTGGACTCCAATGCTGCAGAGCAAGCAGCACGGATGGCGGCAATGGAAAACGCAACCCGTAATGCCAACGATCTTATTGATGATTTAATTCTTCAGCGTAACCGCGCCCGCCAGACCCAGATTACCACAGAGATTTCTGAGATTGTGAGCGGTGCAGCGGCTTTGGAAGGGTAAAGCGAAGTGAGAAGTGCCCTCAAGGTATCAAGAGGAGGCGAGCTATGAGCGAGCAGAAACCGATCATCATCAATGAAGCAGAGCTCGCTTGGGAGGGTTGGGACGACCCGGACCTTGCCGCCAAGAGTGCGATTCGCTGGAAACTTCTAATCACCGGAGAACGAGGACCGAGCAGCGGACTCGTTATGGGCGTAGCGGAGTGTCCACCCGGTACACGACTCCCCCTTCACCACCACGAACCAGAGGAGACATATTACGTCGTCAGCGGCAACGGTCATATGCAAATCGACGATCATGAAGCGGAGATTGGACCGGGTTCGGCAATCTACATCCCTTCCAACGCCAAACATGCCGTCCGCTGTATTGGTACCGAGCCGCTAGTATTTGTATTCTCCTTCGCCTGCGACCGCTTCGATCAAGTAGTTTATCACTTCGATGAGTAGCAGCCAGTTCACGAATGATATTCCTGGAGGTGCAAACATGCCCTACAACGTTACCAAACAAATTCAAGAGGCGATGGAGCGGGGCGATTTTAAGGACCTGCCCGGCAAGGGGAAACCTCAACAGCGCGATGATAATCCCTACATTCCGCCAGCAGCTCGCACGGTCAATCAGATGCTCAAGGATAACGGCTTCGCGCCTCGCTGGATTGAAGTGGATAAAGAGATTCGCGCCGAAACCGAGCAGGCGGAAAAATTAATCGAGAACCTCAAAGGACGACGGAGACGTTTGGAAGCGCAGCTCCGGGCACAACCGCTAAAACGCGATGCGATTCGATCGGCTTTTGAACTGGAACGCACGCGGGCATTGGAAGCGTACACTGTTCAGTTACAACAGCTAAATCGCAAAATCCAGCAGTGGAACCTCATGATGCCATTGCGCGATAAACAATATCCACTACATAACCTTGATGCAGCGACTACATATTTTCACAAGGAATGTCCTGGACTTTAATCTTACTAGAATGAAACCGTAAAACCTAAAGAATTATGTGAGCCAAAGACTTACATTTGACTGTTAATCTACTTTACATCAAAGGAGACTAACTGATGCAGTTCAAATTACGAAGTATGTTTCTAGTTGCTCTGATAGCGCTAGTTGCTCTAGTCGGTTGCGAAGTTGGCAGAGATATGATGGACATGATGCCATCCACGGATACCGGGATGACCGATGCAATGGAGATGGTGTCATCCACAGATACCGGGGTGGAGGATATGATGGACATGATGTCATCTACGGACACCGACATGGAGGATATGAAAGCGGTTCCGGTAAAGTTGGTGTGGTTAGTCAACTATCCGGTCGGTAGGAAAGCCGACTACCTTGCATGGATTGCGGCTGTTGCACCGACACTACTAGCACCTGAAGAGGTCAATCGGATAGCATCTTACGATAATGCCCGCGGTGAGAATCCGCATCGACTCGTTGAGTTTGAGTTTGATAGCTATGTAGATGCGGCGACATATCTGAGTCGTCCCGGTGTTGCTGCGGTTTTTGAAGCACTTCCAGATCACAGTAGTGAAGTTAGTACGCATGTATTTGCCCAACGCTCTGCTGATTATTCAAAAGACGAAAATCCTAGCCGGACGGTTAAACTGGTTTACTTAGTTGACTACCCGCTTGGCGGAAAGGACGCGTATCTGGAGTATATTGCATCTGTTGCACCGTCGCTGCAAGCACCCGAAGAGGTCAAACGGATCGCGTCTTACGACAACCTTCACGGTGCATCTCCAAATAGGTTCGTTGAATTTGAGTTCGAGAGCGTCGAAGAGGCCCATACGTACCTAGAACGGGAAGAGATACATGCTGTTAGCATTGAACTCCCGAACCGATCGAGTCGAGTAAGTCAACTTCTGTTTGAGCAACGTCCGGATTACGTCAGCGAATAATCCCTGAAATCGGCATCGGCTTCTTGAGCAGCCCTATGGGTCCCAAGGAACCGTGCTTCTACTCAGATAAAAGAGACTAACTGATGCAACTCAAATTAAGAAGCATATTTATAGCTTTTCTGATAACAACAGTCGTTTTAGTTGGTTGTGAAGTTACCACAGATATGGTGATGGACACAATGTCCTCCATGGATACTGAGATAATTGATGCAACGGATCTGATACCATCTACAGACACCGAGATGGCTGATATGGAATCAAATCCAGTGAAGTTAGTGTGGTTAGTCAACTATCCGGTCGGTGGGAAGGACGCCTATATTGCGTGGATTGCGACTGTTGCACCGACACTACTCGCGCCCGAAGAGCTCAGACGGCTAGCATCTTACGACAATGCCCGCGGTGAGAATCCGCATCGGCTCGTAGAGTTTGAATTCGATAGCTATGTAGATGCGGCGACATATCTGAGCCGTCCCGATGTCGCTGCGGTTTTTGAAGCACTTCCAGATCACAGTAGTGAAGTAAGTACACATGTATTTGTCCGCCGCTCCGATTACTCAAAAAGTGAGGATTCTACCCGGACGGTTAAGATGGTTTCCTTGATTGACTACCCGCTTGGTGGGAAAGACGCGTATCTGGAGGGGGTTGCCTCCATTGCACCCTCACTGCAAGCACCCGAAGAGGTTAAACGGATAGCATCTTACGACAATCTTCACGGTGCCTCCCCACACCGGCTCGTTGAGTTTGAGTTCGATAGCCTTGAAGAGGCCCATACGTACCTAGAACGGGAGGAGGTACATACCGCTACTATTGAACTCCCGAACCGAGCAAGTCGTGTGGCTCAACCTATGTTTGAACTGCGTTCCGATTATATCAACGAATAATCGCTGAGATTGGCATCGGCTTTCTGAGCAGACCTACGGGGCTCAGGGAGTCGTGCCCCCACTTACCCTAAATGCAAATTCGCATTGTCAAAAACGGCAGTTTGGGCGGGTTCGAGTAATCCCCTTGATGAGACTAAGGAGCGAGAACCAAGTTTTTTGCCATTGAACAAAGAAAGCGAAATGCCACTTTATGCAAATGCGGTCTATCACAGCGAATCCATCTCAGGTTATGGTCGAGCAACTTGCAGCCTTGGATGTGAAATATCTGTTTTATAATTCAGGCTCGCGCGAGGCACGCTTTTTTGACGCACTGCATGTTCACCCAGATATACATGGCATTTTGGCACTCCATGAGGGCACCGTCGCAGCGCAAGCTGGCGGTTATACGCAGGCAAATCTCGACCCGGCGGTCATGGTAGTCCACCTCGCTGCGGGACTTGCCCAATGTTTAGGGCAGCTAATCAACATTTGGTCTGGCGGTTTACCTGTCGTGGTTATCAGCTTTGCAGGTGACACTGGTAGTTTCACGGATCGGATTGAACTCGATCTCAGTCACAGTTTCGGACCGACATCCATCGCTACGCCTTTTACAAAGCAAAACTGGACCGTGATCGAACCCGATGGGCTTCCACAAGCAATTCACCGTGCCTTACTAGTCGCCAAAACGCCGCCGGTGGGGCCCGTCCATCTCGCTGTGTATGATCGGGCACTTGGGCCCGATCAGATAACTACGAACATTATTGATGGTAGCCTCCCAGACCTCCACGCGGGTTATCCATCAGATAGTGATGTCGAGAAGATTGAATCTGCCTTGCACGACGCGAAGTTCCCGCTGTTTTATATTGGGGATGGTGTCTGGAAAAGTGGTGCAGAAGCCCTAATTATCGCGGTCGCTGAACACTTTGGCGTTCCCTGTGTCAGCAGCTACGTCCCCGTCGGGACTTGGGAAAGAAGCATCGCAACGAAACATCCACTCAATTGTGGACGGTTGGATCAGGTGGTAGATGTCCTTCAACCTGACCTGATCGTTTGTATCGGTATACATCATAGGGGCGGCGGAAGGCCGGGAGATTTCGATGTATTTTCTAAAGCGCGGCAGGTTATCGCCATTGGACCCGATATTGAGAATATCAAAAATATCCCGTATCTGTCTATGGCGATTCTGGCGGATGAGTGCCGGACCTTCGAGCGGCTTCTTGAATTGGCGTCAAGCCATTCAATCCCGAACCACTTTGACGAGCGAGGTGCTTGGGTAATTGAACAAGCTGCCGCGCTTCACGTACAGCGAATAAACGAGGTGTGGAGGACTGAGGCTCGACCAAATCAGATCCGATCATGGATAGTTGCAGAGACGCTCGACACTGCCCTAGAGCGTCGTGGCGGTGGGTTGGTGATGCTCGAACAATATGCGGTCCCTTGGGACACCGTCGGCGGATATACGTTTTCATCAGACACCGTAGACGGGACAGACACTGGCAGGAACAGATACATTCGGGCTGCCGGTGGGTCTGAGGGCTACGGGGTTGGTGGAGCGGTCGGCTTGAAACTCGCAGCCCCTGAAAAGCCGGTTGTTGGGTTGGTCGGTGACGGTTCGCTGTTGTACGCAGAGTCAGGTTTGTGGACCGCAGCACATCATGGCGTACCGGTCCTCTACATTATTCCCAACAACCAATCCTATGGCGCGGTTGCTTCCTCCTTCGGAAGCGTGGATGGGGTGATGAAGGAAACCGGGGAATATGCTGGAGTCGTTCTAGACGGAATTGACCCCGTGAAACTCGCAGAGGGGGTCGGTATAGAGGGGATGCACGTCCAAGAGGAGTCTCGTCTTGCTGCGGCAATTGAACATGGGTTGGACGTGGTTGAAAGGCAAAACTGCCCATTTCTTTTAAATATTCGCTTGCCGCTAGGACTACCAGAGGGTGGACGTGCCGCGACGCAATTCCGGCTTGCGGATGCCATGTCGAAAACTCAAATTCGTGCGGCTTAGTATTTTGTCGAGAAAGGAATTTTTCAATAAATAATTGATGGAAAGAGAGAAAAATCATGAACGAAGGCAAAGTTTTAGAAATCGTTGGCGCACGCGTTGACCTCGATTTTTCAGAGGGAAAATTGCCCGATATTCTCAACGCAATCGAAGTCCAGCGCGAGGATGGTACAACGTTAGCGCTCGAAGTCCAACAACACCTAGGTGAAAACCGAGTCCGCGCCATCGCAATGGACACAACCGACGGATTGGTACGCGGCACACGTGCTGTTGATAGTGGTGAACCGATCTCTGTGCCTGTAGGTGACGCCGTACTCGGTCGCGTTTTCGACGTTACCGGACAACCGATTGATGACGCAGGTGAGGTAGACGTCTCGCAGCGGTATCCCATCCACCGCCATCCACCGCCTCCAGAAGAATTGAGCACGGTTTCAGAGATGTTGGAAACCGGCATCAAGGTGATTGACTTGATTCAACCGGTCGCAAGGGGTGGAAAGGTCGGATTCCTCGGTGGTGCAGGTGTCGGAAAAACGGTATTGGTCGCTGAACTGATCTATAATATCGCAACCCAACACGGCGGTTATTCCGTTTTCTGCGGAATCGGAGAACGGACCCGCGAAGGGAATCAGTTTTGGCTGGAGATGGATGAGTACGGCGTAATCGACAAAACCGCCATGGTTTTTGGACAGATGAACGAGCCGCCGGGCGCCCGGTTGCGCGTAGGACTCGCCGGACTCTCTATGGCGGAATATTTCCGTGATGAGGGCGGGCAGGATGTGTTGATTTTCATCGACAACGTTTTCCGCTTTACCCTCGCAGGCGGTGAGGTTTCCGCACTTCTAGGGCGTATGCCCTCCGCGGTGGGATACCAACCGACGCTAGCGACGGAGATGGGAGAATTACAAGAGCGGATTACATCGACGCAACACGGCTCGATAACCTCATTCCAAGCCGTCTATGTTCCGGCTGATGACTATACAGACCCAGCCGTTGTCGCCGTTTTTGGACATCTCGACGCTGTGACCCGTCTGGAACGGTCAATCCAGCAGATGGGACGCTTCCCTGCCGTCGATCCCCTGACCTCTACCTCCCGTATTTTGAACCCGGACGTTATCGGTCAAGAACACTATGATACGACTCGTCAGGTAAAGGCAGTGCTTCAGGATTACGAGAGCTTGAAGGACATTATCGCGATTCTCGGCGTGGACGAACTCTCAGATGAGCAACGACTGACAGTTTCACGGGCAAGAAAGTTAGAGAAGTATTTGACGCAGCCGATGTTTGTTGCACAACGCTTTACCGGCAAACCCGGAAGATACGTCAGGATTGAGGATACCGTTGAGGGATGTCAGGCAATTCTCAGAGGCGATTGCGACGAGATTCCAGAGCAGGCGCTGGCGTACATCGGTACGATCGACGAAGCATTTGAACAGGCAAAATCCGAAGAATTACAAGAAGCAGCAGATTAATTATGCTTGAAAAAAGATTACATCTCGAAATCCGAACACCCGAACAGTTGATTTATGAGGGCGACGTTACCAGTGTGAAAGCCCCCGGTGAACTGGGATCGTTTGAGATCCTTGCCGGGCACCTCCCCTTTCTAACTGTGCTGGATATTGGCGAAATTCGCATCCGTGAAGCTGACACACCCCAATCCATCGCAACCAGCGGAGGTGTCTTTGAGGTTTTACGCACCGGCGTCACTGTGTTAGCAGATACCGCCGAGTGGGCGTATGAAATCGATGTCGAACGCGCAGAATCTGCTCGCCAGCGTGCACAGGAACTCCTTGTCTCACGTGATCCAAATATTAACCGTGGGCGAGCGGAGGCCGCATTGGCTCGCGCTGTGAATCGATTAAAGGTTGCAGGACACTAGTAGTTTTCATCAACTGATATTTGACTCATGAAAGGGGAAGCAGCAGAAAAATCTGTTGTTTCCCCTTTTTTGCTTTGGGAGGGAAACACATGATGCCAGTTGGTCAACTCCAGTATTTTCAATCCAAGGTTGATGGCAAGTTACATCCCTGTGCGGTATGTGCAACCGACACAAATGATGAACCAAAGCCCTTAATTGTAGAGGTCAGCCCCGGCGCATTGGGGAATCTACCCGGCGCAGTCGAGTTGACCGAACAGATTGCAGGGATCGCCGCCAGACACAATCAATCGTGTATCGTCCTCAGACCAACGGGGCGAGGTTCCGGTTCCGTTTATCAGAACTACGGTGAAATTGATGTCCTAGAAGCCATTGAACATGTTGCCTCAAACTACGCCATTGACCGAGCCCGCATCACAATCACCGGCAGTTCGATGGGTGGGGCTGCAACGTGGTATCTGATCTCGCATTACCCAGATCTTTTCGCAGGTGCTGCGCCGTTTTGTGGTTATTGCGATTATCGACTGTGGGAAAAACCGGGAGGACTCACGTTCCACATGCACGAGTGGGAAATCCCCTCTTGGCGCGCTAGATCTGCTGCATTTCTCGTCGAAAACCTCGCCCATACGCCTGTTTGGATAATTCACGGCCAATGGGATCGGGGCGTCGGCGGTGGCGTGCCGGTTGAGCATTCCCGTCAGATGGCGCAGTTTATGGGAGAGCGGGGCTACACATACAAATATACAGAAAGTCCTAAGACTGGTCATGGGTGCCGCCTCCCCGATATATGGGAGGAAGTAATCCTTTGGCTGCTGAAGCAGCGGAAGCAGCGATTTCCAGATCATGTTCCACTAGAAACCTATAATCTACGCCATAATCAATCATACTGGCTCACGGTAGATCAACTGTCACACTACGGCGAGCGAGGAGCGGTTAATGCGCGTTTCGTCAAGGATAGCCACCTCGTTGTCCATACTGAGAATATTCGTACCTTCTCGCTTGGACCAACTCACAAGCGCGAACCGGTCGATATAACAATTGATGACCAAGCGTTTGAACTAATGAACCTAAGTCGCCAGAAACAGTTTCAACGAGATCCTAAAGGCGTTTGGGCGCATGGCAATTTTGATCTCTCCACTGAGAAATGCCACCGGGCATCCGGTCCCATCAGCAATCTCTTTTTCGATGGACTTATCCTTGTACCCGGTACAGTTGGGACAGAGGAAGAGACATTTTTTAACAAATGGGTTGCCGAGGACGCAGTTGGATATTATCGCAGCAGAAACGGAGGCGTGCATCGCGGTGGCATCATGGGGGATAACGCTATCCAACTCCCGGTTATTCCTGATGTTGAACTCACCGAAGCTCTCTTGCAGACGAACAACCTGCTCCTATATGGCGTTTATGATTCTAACGCCGTCCTATCACAATTTGAAGGTAAGCTGCCGATTACCTTTGAGGGTCAGACAATCTATCTGTCCGATAAATCGTACACGGGCGATGGGACAGCAGTTTTTGCCATATTTCCTCATCCTTCAAACCCAGAACGGTATGTTGCGGTGCACGCTGGGGTTACACCGGATGCAATATGCTGGGGAAGTCATCTCGATATGCAACTCCTGCCCGATTACATTATCTATTCCGGAGGACAACTCCTTGACTGGGGATTTTGGGGGAATGATTGGAAATCCCAATAATGGTAGATTCTTGAAGGGACACCACCGTTTCTGCCAGAGCAGTTCTACAGAAGATTATCGCCACACCTCTACAGTAACCTAAGTAAATCATTTTTCCTTGACACTCAATACACTAGCTAGTATACTACCAATATCCTCACTGAACTTAAAAGTTTAACTTTTTATCTAAGGCGGGCGATCCAAATGGTGAAAAAGCTGTTCCTTTGCACAATAATCATATTGATTGCAGCCGGTTATAGCTCCGCACGTATTATAGATCCGAAGACAGGTGCGGAGTTCAGATATAAAGCAAGATTGGTAGAGGTTGCGCCTGTCGTTGATGGCTTTCTTGACGACCCAGCATGGGACGATGCTATATCTGCTCACCTAGACCATGATGTCAAAGGGGATCAGCGTTGGGGAGACTTTAGTGACTTCCAAGCTACCTTTGCTGCTGTATGGCGTAACGCTTCTCTCTACATAGCTATCGAATTGACCGATGACCAAATTGAAACCGCCCACGAAAAACTCAATCTGCAAGATCGCCTAGAGATTTATATAGATACAGAACATTCAGGTCAGCAGAGTGACTTATACCGTCACATACTTCCTGTTGGAGAAGATATTATGGCCGCTGGCAATCATGGACTGTTGGTTCATTGGGGAAATGGAGGGCAATCCGTGGAATTGAGTTTTGACTTGATGCAGACACCGAGGAAAGAGGATACCATCAGTTTTGGAATTTACTACTACGATGTAGATGATGATCGCCTGAGTCACAAATTTCGCTGGGGTCCAACCGGACAAAGTGAACCGGAAGATGCCCTTGCGGATATGGTATTTACAGCCAATATCAAGCTAAATGCAAACCAAAAAGCGGTACAATGGGGGCGTATCAAACAACTTTATTAATCATCGTGCAACAGCCCAATGCAGTTAGGCAATTGACACCGATGCCTCAAGACTCAAGTGCGCGGAGCTCGCAGTGTTTATCATCGGTAAAGCATTAGAATTGATAGGAATGGCGTTTCTGGGAGCGGGGTTATATGTTGGATGCGTCAAACCCTACGGGTTGAGTGAAGGTGCCGCTATGGGCGCAGAGGTAGCCTCCCTCGCAATAGGAATTTTAATCTTCTTCATAGGCAGAACGATAGAGAAACGGTAATCGTGGTTGCAGGTCATACTGGCTTTTTACGAACGGGACCTTTTGAAGTTAAAGATCTATTTCAGCACTTACAGATACCCAAGCATCGAGCGCATCCCCTCGGTGCTTTTTTAATGTTGATATTTAGCGGAGGAATATAGGATGGCATTTAATGTCAAAAAACGTGGGAAATTGACCTATTACTATCAAGGCGATCATCCGGTGTTGTCCCCTTTAGTCACCGAGACGTTGCCAGACGGGGATTTGAAAATCTATTTTTCGGGGCTAACGGGCGGATATTCGGCAAAAGGAGTCCTAAACCTTGATGAACTGGTTTCGATGGATCCAGAGCAGGAGATCCCACTGGTATTCAAAAGTTGGGAATCTTGGTTGCAAGAAGCGGGTATTTGTGATTCTCTGAAGGACGTAGATTTCATTGAGGTTCACGCCTTCGGTTGCCAACCCAAGGCTCCAAATCCGATTGTCGATCCGGCGGGTTACGCAGCGGAGCAGGAACGACTGCGTAAAGCCTATGCCCAAGCGTATAGTAACTTTTTCCGTGACTACCTACCGGAAAATGGAGTGCCCGCTCGGTTCACGGTTCATGTAGTTGACGTTCCAGATACCGCAGCTTCCTATGAGTTTTACGGAACCGCACTCTACCAGCAAGCACTACAAAAAGATTCCTAGTCAATAGATTCATCAGATTTGAGAGGTGACACGTTTTCCCTGCGAGGGTCAACAGAATGATACGTTTAAAAAAACCTCTCCTCTCCCTCATCTGCCTTGCATTAATTGTACTGACTGGCTGCGGCGAAAAACAGGAAAAACCCGAAACACCTAATGAGCCTGCGAAACTCAATGAACTTGAGGAACTCAATGAATGGCGCAAGCTCCCCGAAGCCAATTTCGCGATTCCGCCTTATGCCCGTTACCTTGATGGAATCAAAATTTGTTTAGATCCAGGACACGGTGGACAGGCTCATCTGCTGAATTACAAGCGCGGGCCAACTGGGCTCCGTGAGGCAGAGGTGAACCTACACGTGGCACTGTATCTGCGCGAATTCCTGAAGGAGGCAGGCGCGATTGTCTTCATGACGCGCACCGATGATTCCTTTGTCAGTATCACTGACCGCAGTAAACTCGCTAATAAGAACGCTGTCGATTTTTTTATCTCCCTCCACCACAACTTTTTCAGCAACCCCGAAACCAATTATACCTCCACATGGTATCATCAAGATGCAGATGATTCCCGCGCAAGTTTAGATCTCGGTCGTTATGTACAGCAGAGCGTTGCAGATGCGCTGCGGCTGCCGCAATTTACGCCAACAGGACTCTATTCGGATCGATTGATAATACCATCCGGATTCGGCGTACTCCGTCAAACGAAGGGTCCTGCTATTTTGGTTGAAGCATCGTTTTATTCCAACCCCGAAGAAGAGCAGCGTTTGAAAAAGGAGTCATACAACAAGCGTGAGGCTTACGGCTATTTTATCGGGATTGCGCGTTACGTTGCGGCGGGATTTCCTAAGGGCATTCTGCTGACGCCAGCACCAGAATCATCCATCGAAACAAAGAAACCGCGTATTGAGATTCGTGTAGAGGATGGGGTGCATGAACGCGGTGCATGGATGCTCAAAAGGCAACAGGTCTTTTCCAACTCCATCCGCGTCAAACTCGATGGTGTTATTGTTCCCCACCAGTATCTCCACGCCAAAAATCTCATTGTAATTACCCCGTCGAAGCCACTCTCCAACGGCGTACATCGTGTCGAAACCGATCTTGTCAACTACTACGGAAACCATAGCTTACCGAGCGAGCAGTGGTTCAAAGTTGTCCCACCCGCTGCAAAGTTGAAACTTCATGCATGGACGAAAACCCTTCCCCCTGATGGCGCAAGCTACGTCGGTATTACCGCTACCGCTCTGGATAAAAATGGTCGACCAATCGCAGATGACGAACCGATTCACGCTCAGACATCAATTGGGCGGCTTGCCGCGACCGAAAGCCTCTCACAGAATGGAGAAGCACGATTTTACCTACATACGGACGCAACGCAGCCACAGTCGGGTCGTGCGCGGGTGAAGGTTGCTTACAAAAACAAGTCAGAAACCATCACCATCCGTTTTGAGAAAATTTCGAGCGGGATTGTTCAGGGCAGCGTCCACGATGTTTCTGGAAACACCATCACAGATGCAGCCGTACAGTTAGTGACGAAAAAGAACAGAACAACAACCAATCCGGATGGACACTTCTTTTTCGATAATGTTTCACCGGGGGAGGTAACCCTTAACGTTTCAAAAGCTGGCTACTATAACCTCCGACTGGAGACCAACGCGACTTCAAATAGTGCACAGGTCCTCCAGCCCCAACTGCATCCAATTGCAGATGGTACACTTATCGGGAAAGTCTTCGTCCTCGACGCACGTTACGGCGGTTCGGAACGCGGAACGCCTGTCATCAATTCTGTTGCTCCCGCAGATCTTAATCTCGCCGTGGTCAAAGCACTCAAGGAGATGCTGGAACTTGCTGGAGCAAGCGTTCACCTTGTTCGCGAAAAAGATGAGAAGATCCCCGTCCCGAAACGGGTCAAAGCAATCAACGCCATTAAACATGACGGATACTACCTCCGGATCGATCACGGTGCCCGGGTCAAAGGCGAACCATCGGTAATCGCTACAGGTTATCCGGGGAATCAGGTCGCGGAAAACTATCTAAAGGCAATACTTGATGGATTTAACATCACACTTTTTAAGACGCCGGTTGAAACGTTTGGAGATGAAGAATCACCGGAGATTCGGTCAACTAACAAAATAGCACTTGCGCTCGAGATCCGCTCTATCAACCATCCACATCTCCATGAATCTGCGAACTCGCCTGCCCTCATCGCACAGGAGGCGTATGCAATCTTTTTGGGAACGTGGAAATTTTTGAAAAACGCTCAATTGTTTGAAGAAGAACTCAACTCCGATACGAGAGATGAAGTCTTACTTCAAAAGGAACTTGAAATTCATGTTGTTGACGGGATTTCACGGAAACCGATCGCCGGTGCAAGGGTTGCGTTAGATCACACCTTTCCGTTAGTAACAAATCGAACTGGAAAAGCCACTTTCCACGGAGTTCATGCGCGCCGGTATCGCGTTGCGGTTGAGGCAGCGGGGTATGCTTATCGGTCAATCGAATCAGATTTTCCGGATTCAGGCTCGGTATCAATAAAAATAAAGGAATCAGTGAAACAGTAAATCAGGCGAAGGGGTTTGTCATGAAAAACGTCTTAGTCATTGATGATGATGAAAAAATCTGTTGGGCTTTCGAGCAATTTTTGACAGATGAGGGGCACCGATCCATTATTGCTAACAATGCAGAGGAAGGCTTGCGAAAGATTCAGTCGGAAACGCCTGATATCGTTCTGCTCGATGTACGATTGCCCGGCATGAATGGACTTGAGGCATTACAGCAGATCAAAGTCCTACAGCCGGAGGCAGTCGTGATTGTGATGACAGCGTATGACAATGTGGAGACAACCATCCAAGCTATGCAGCTGCATGCGTTTGATTTCATCCCCAAGCCAATAGATCTGGATCAGGTGAAAGCAATTTTCGATCGCGCTACACAGATGCAAGTTGAGCGCAGTAAAATGCCGCCTACTGAACTCGCCTCGGAAGAGATCGAATTACCAGCGCAGCCACAGGAACATCGCTTAATTGGTAGAAGTCCACAGATGCAGGAGATTTATAAACTCATCGGGATGATAGCGAATAACACTGTCACAGTGCTGATAGAAGGTGAAAGTGGAACAGGCAAAGAGTTAATTGCACGCTCAATCCATTCCAATAGTTCGCGAAAGAATAAAAGTTTCGTCCCCGTCAACTGCGGTGCCCTTCCCGATGACCTGCTTGAGAGCGAACTCTTCGGCTATGAAGCGGGCGCATTTACCGGCGCAAATGCTAAAGGCAAGCCCGGTAGGTTTGAACTCGCAGATGGCGGTACGCTGTTTCTTGATGAAGTCAGTAATATGAGCCCAGTGCTGCAGGTAAAGCTGCAACGGGCTTTGCAGGAACAGGAAATAGAAAGGCTGGGCGGCACCCGTCCGCTGAAAGTGGATGTCCGTATCATCGCTGCAACAAATCAAGACCTCGCTGAAGAGGTCAGACTGGGTAAGTTCCGTGAAGATCTCTACTATCGCTTCAACCTGCTTTCAATTAACCTCCCACCCTTGCGTGAGCGGGATGCAGATATCCCGCTGCTGGTCGACCACTTTCTACAGACAGCCAGTGTTGAGCTTGGGCAAAACGTTCGAGGGGTTTCGCCGGGATGTATGGAACTCTTACAACAGTACGGTTGGCCCGGAAATGTGCGAGAGCTAGAAAACACCGTTAAAAGTGCGGCGGTTCTCTCACGGGCAGATGTCATTCTGCCAGAACACCTTCCGCCAGAAATTTTGAATTACAAGGGGATGCGCGAATCCACCCAATCCCGTCTCGAAATAGTGCTTGAATCCGCATTGAAAGAAACGGTCAGAAACGCTATAATACAAGCACATGAAGCACTCTACGATGAAGTCATTGATGCCGTTGATCGCACGTTAATCAGGTGCATCCTTGAGGAAGTCGAAGACAACCAGACGAAATCAGCAAAGCTCCTAGGAATCAGCCGTACAACCTTATTGCAGAAGATTAAAAAATTGGGGATCGAAGCGAAGACATGAACAGATGGCTGACACCTTTGATCACATTTATCTTTCCTGCAAAATGCCGACGTTGTGAAACACCAATGGGCGTAGGTAAGGTACATTATCTCTGTGATGACTGTTGGGAACAGATTGAAACCCTCAAGCCGCCTTGGTGTCAGATTTGCGGGCTGCCTTGCTGGAGTGCCGTTTGTGCAGATTGCCGTGAGCATCTTCCTTTATTTGGGAGGCTCCGAGCGATTGCCTTTTACGAACCTACCCTACGTGAAGCCGTCCATCTGATGAAATATGAGAAGAAACAGGTCATCTCAAAACACCTGATCCAATTGCTGCGAGCGCACCTTCCTGAAGATCTTGCCTCCACAGGCTACGATTTCCTGCTCCCAATCCCCCTCCATACAAATCGTCTTCGGCAGCGAGGATTTAATCAAGCGGAACAAATTGCTCAAGGCATCGCTCAAGTTTGGGGTGTGCCGGTTCGGACTGATATTCTCTTTCGCATTAGGGACACGGTCCCATTGAGTAGTCTGGAATCCCACGAAGAACGGAGGAAAAACATCGCTGGAGCTTTTGAAGTTCGGTCACCGGATTTTATTCAGAATCAGAAAATTCTACTGATCGATGATATCTTCACGACGGGAATAACGATCAATGAAGCCCTCAAGGTTCTACAGGTTGGTAACCCTGACTGCATTGATGTCCTGACACTAACCCGCACAAGACCATTGTTATAAAAAAGTATAAACTGGAAAGAAGACAGGAAAACTAGAATGCAAGAAGTTCATTTACCGATAAAAAAATATCAAAATATTACAGTTATCGCTGCCGTAGTGGGATTTTTGTTCGGAGTGTTAATTCCTGCGTTTGCTTTTGGTAAGGGATACTGGTCGTGCCCATTTGGGGAGGGAGTGATACGCATCGGCGGGTTTGTTCTGTTGACAGGTATTTTGAGTGCGCTTCTTGCCGGTAATGCAGGTGCCCTTCTTGTGATTTTTATCGCGAAGCTGCGCGGGGCATCGCCTAAGCCCAAGTAGGAGGGAATTCCGATTCCCGACCTGTCACGATTCGGTGGGTACGCCTCCTACAGGGAGATCGATTGACCACCATCAATGGTAATAACGCTTCCGGTCATATATCGAGAGGCGCTAGAAGCCAACAATAGTAATACCCCCTCAAGGTCTTCAACCTGACCCAGTCGGCGTTGGGGTATACGCTTAATCAAGCGTTGCCCGGCCTGCGTGGCGAAGAATTGGCGATTCATATCGGTTTCAATATAACCGGGTGCAATGGTGTTGATCCGTATCCCATGTGGTGCTAACTCGACCGCCATCGCGCGCGTCAGGTTGATGATGCCACCCTTGGAAGCACAGTATCCGGGCAATTGTGCAATCCCACGTTCTCCGAGCACCGACGCGATATTGATGATGCTACTGTCCTGCCGGTGGTGGATCATACGTCGCGCAACCTCCTGCGCCATCAGCCAAATCCCTTTCAGATTCGTATCAAGCACCGAGTCCCAATCTTCCTCGGCGTGTTCAAGCAGCGGCTTAGTGACAGCAATACCGGCGTTATTGACGAGGATGTTAATGGGACCCAGTGCATTCTCCGCCGTTTCGACGCACCTCTTGACGCTCTTTCCATCAGTCACATCAACTTGAATCGCAACCGCACAACCGCCGGACCCCTCGATCTCCTTGACAGCTACTTCCAACCGGTCAATTCCGCGGGCAGCCAGAGCTACCTGCGCGCCTGCCCGCGCCAGTGTAAGGGCAAAATGACGACCTAGTCCCCGCGATGCGCCGGTTACGATTGCACGCTGACCGGTGAGGTCAAACACAGATGGAACTTTTCCTCCTTCCATTTCTTCCAACCTCCCATCCTTAACGGAGTGCCCCACTTTATTGTACGCTCTCCTCTATCCCTGCTGCTTGTTTAGCCAAGGATTTACACCGTTCCAGGTCATACTCCCGATAAATGGTAATCTTCTGCGCTTCGAGGGAACCTTCAGCGTGGATGGCAAGCAGTTCGTTGTAACCACCAAAATCAGAAGCGGTCAGGTCCCGAATCAGGTTCACCAACTTAAGGCGATCTAACGTTGGAACCCCTGCAGCACCACCCAAGTATTTTTCGATATAATCTTGGGTTTCAGGGTTTGTGACATCTTCCTCTGAAGGTCCAGTGACCACAAGCCCACCGGCGATATCTTGCACATAACTGACCATCTGGTGATAGTTGCTGGCAAAGTAAAACTTGGCAACGTTGGTGATAATCGAATTGGGAATCGCCACCCCATCGATCTGGACACAATCGACAGCGGCGGCTTTGCTTAGGGCGCGGACCGTCTCGGCGTAGTTAATCAGGTGCATCAATTTCTCCCGAACATGGCTTGCGCGACTGATGCCGTTATGCTCAGCGATTAATGCGGCGGCACCGGTCAGAAGGTCACACAGCGGTGGTTTATAAGAGACGGCAGTAAATCGGTGGAATTGGACGAAGGTGGTGGCTAACCCACCCGCAAAATCCCATTCTCCATTCATAAAGACCCGCTCCTTTGGAACGAAAACGTCGTCGAAGATTGTAAGGCTTTCAATCATTCGGTGATGGGCACTGACGGGATTATGAAAATCGCTGGATGACGAGGCACCAAAGGGACTGACAATCATTTTTAAGCCGGGAGTATTGGCAGGGACAGCAAAGGCGAGGGCGTAATCCTTATCCGGCTCCGTCAGATTCCGTGTTGGTAGCACAATGATTTCGTCCACATAGGGAGCGCAGGTGGTATGTGCTTTCGCCCCTCGGACAACTATCCCATCCTCCCGCTCTTCAACGACACGCACGTAGTAATCCGGATGCGTCTGCTCGGAAGGGGCAAGGCTTCGGTCACCCTTGACATCGGTCTGTGCAACCGCCATGCTGAGATCTTCCCGCTGACAGTGCTGGTGATACGCCTCCACCCGCTTGAGGTAGTCCGTACCGTACCGCTCATCAATCCGTTTGGCAACCAAGGAGAGCGCAAAAAGCGCATCCGTTCCAATCTCTTTAATCAGTAACACTACCCCGCTGCCAAGCCGGGTGCTGGTTTCGATCATCTCACGCCGTTTTAGCAGATCGTCTGTGTTGGTAGGGCTTACAAAATACCGACTGATCGTTTCGCCCGTATCAGGGACTTTAACGGTCATCAGATCCTGATACGCCGCATCCTCAGCGAGCGCAAAATCGAGCGAGGCGTGCTCCACCCCAACACCTAAATCTGGATGACGGGTGACATCCTCCACACGATCCCCCTTAAAGAACAGGGTGCGTCCATCGTTTAAGCCTGCTTTGTATTCTTCCACTGATCGAGTCCCCATATTCCACCTCTATCCCAATTCTCGATTACTATATTCCTAGGCTTTCGTTAATCTCCTGCTGATAGTCATCAATCTGCTCGGCAAGCATTTCGTCAATGGTGACGATACGTCCAATTTCACCGGACTCCAATATCCCGTAAGAGACAGCCACAGATCGTGTCCCCTGTGCTGCGTCCACTTCGACTGGGTGCTCTCCTGCTATCGCTTGTGCAAAATCCCCATACTCGATAGCGATGATTTTCCGATCTATTTCAGGGAACGGGAATTCGTAACACCACAACCGATCTTCACCCCACAAATCTGATGTGACTGCATCAAGCCGAAAATCGGGGACATACTCTAGTATCCTCTGATCATCAATAGGGGACTCGCCATCAATGTTTAGTATGATATTCCCTCCACTGCGATCGCCCGGCAAACTCATCGAACCACGCGAGCCGTAAACTTGTCGTGACCACACGCCCTGACCGCGACCAGCATGGTCTTCGATGTACTGCCCCACCGCACCGTTTTTGAAAGTCAGCGTTGCATAAGCGGCATCCTCGGCGGTCGCTTCAAATTCGGCGGGCATCTTTACCTGCCAGCGACCATAGACGCCACCGGGATTCGATCCGGCCTCGCTACCGCCCGCTGCGGGATTCTTGCGAATGGGTTCATGGAGTCTCGTCTTTGCGTACACTGTTTCAACATTGCCGAGTAGGTACTCCATCATATCGGAGTGGTGAACACCGACATCAAGCAGTATACCACTTTGGTCCTTCTGGTGACGCCATACAGAGATTAGCATACGGTCACCACCACCGATAGCGTGGTGGATGAGAAAACGTGGAGTACCAATGATGCCGGCATCTATCAGCGCCTTCGCCAAGCGGTTAATAGGGTCCCGCCGATAGTTCTCTGCCACGCTTAAAATTGCGTCAGATTCTTCTCCTGCACGCGCGATGAGGTTACACGCACGGACGGTCAGTCCCATCGGCTTCTCGACCATCGTGTGCCAACCCCGCTCCAGCGTTTCGACAGCAACTGTGTGGTGGTATCGCGGCGTTGTCGTCACGTCAACCGCTTCAACATTCAGTGCTGCAAGTCCATCTAGATCCTCAACGACAGTTGGTCGTACCCCAAAATGTGTTGCCGCTTGGTCGGCGAGGGATTCGGCGTTATCGCGTACCGGATCACATGCTCCAACCAGCTCAAACCGTTCCCATCCGACACGATGCAGTTCTGCGAGCCCGTACAAGTGCCGGTGCCCCATGCCTCCACAGCCAACAATGGCTAATCGAATCTTCTGATTCACTGTTCATCTCCCATTAAATCGAAATTAAGGATGTAGTTTGCCCATTATAAGGAGGGCATGAGCAGATGTCAATACCAAAAAGGTCTGAGGTCGGATCGGCAACTCATTAGAATTGACAATTGCCTTGCATTGCGACCAAGGTTTCTGATAAAATCTATGAACCAAATTGAACCGGATCTAACTAAGAAAGTGTGTTGGAATGAAACGGGTGTGTGTATTCTGTGGATCAAGTATGGGCAGTAAACCGGCGTACGCCAAAGCCGCAAGACAGCTAGGCCACGCACTAGCAAGTAGAAACTTGGGGCTTGTCTACGGCGGCACAGATGTCGGCACAATGGGCGAACTTGCTAACGCCGCTCTTGAAGGTGGTGGCGAAGTGATTGGTGTCGTACCCAAGATATTCATCGAAAGGGCAATCGCCCACGACGCGCTTTCCGACCTGCGAGTCGTTGACGCGATGCACGAGCGAAAGGGGTTGATGGCTGAACTTTCGGACGCTTTTATCGCGCTACCCGGCGGACTCGGCACGATTGATGAAATCTTTGAGATGGTGACGTGGACGCAACTTGGTATACACCGAAAACCGTGCGGTCTTCTGAACGTTTGTGGGTACTACAGGAAGTTAGTGAATTTCCTCGATTATGCGGTCTCGGAGGGATTTATTAAGGAGCCTCACCGTTCCCTGATACTGATTGATGAAAGCCCAGATGTGTTGCTCAAGAAGTTTGACGAGTTTCTAACCCATTGAATCGCTCATAGTATATAAATTATCCTTGGGATTAAAGATGTCACAAGAACAGAGAAATAGCACGACTCCATTGGATGAACCTCCGGCTCGAACTCAGCGCGAATTAGGTGAGCCTTCCGTTGTTTCATCAATTGAGGAACGTCTTATCCAAGCAGATAATCCCGACAATATTATTCTCTGGACCCAAGTGCGTGGGGAAGTTAAACGGCAAGATGAGGAAGCGAAAGACCAAGAACATCAACGTTCCTCGGAAAAAGTACAGTTGTGGTGTAAGATAGTATTTTCTGCCATTGCTTTTTTTACCGGTATAGGCATGCTTATAGGCGGCTTAAAGCTAGGAGTTTTCATATCAGGGGCGGGCCTTTTTTGGTTCGTCCCGGACTATGTGAAAATGTTTTTGAGGGGTTCCAAAGAAACAGATAAAGGAGGAGAAAATGCAGAAGAATAGAACAGTATATAGTCTAGTAGTTGGTGGTTTTCTCGCCCTACTTACAGGTGGTTTGCTTTTCTTAGCCGCACAAGATGGAATAGTATCCGAAATCGATCAGGTATTGATGCTTATTGCAGGGATGACTACAGTTGCTGCGTTGACAGCATTTCAACAATCTGTAGAAAATAGACCGTCACCTTCTTCTTTTCGTATCTCCTTTAATGAGATTAGTGTGAGCCAGAGTCTTTCCGGAGAATTTACAGCACCTGATCCGTCCCTTGTTGATGGAGAAAAGGCCGAAGAACCGTGGGATTTAAGTTTAGGGCAGCTAGTTGGTTCAGACAACTCATTGGCATTGGCAAAATTGCGGATGGAACTTGAGCAGGAACTCAGACGCATCGCTTACAATAATCAGACAGATATCGGTTCCCGTCCGTTAGGGGTTACAGGGATCGCCCAAGAACTTGTTTCTCGAGAAATTTTACCCTCTACTTGGCTTGGGCCGTTGAAAGAAATCACATACGTTTGCAACCGCGCGGTTCATGGCACAGAAGTTCCTGACGATATTGCTGCCTCTGTTGTGAGGGTTGGTGGTCAATTGCTTGAACAACTTCGCTTCGTGCGGAACAATGGAGGCACGTCATGAAAGCTGCCGTTTTTGAAGAAACTAGGAAATTAAGCGTACAGGATAAGCCGATTCCTACCCTCGATTCAGGTGATGTCTTAATCAAAGTCGAGCTGTGCGGTATCTGTGCATCCGACTTGGCAGCGCTCAACGGGGATATTACCGACTACTCGCCACCTGTTGTGATGGGACACGAACTTGCCGGGGTTGTCGTTGAAAGCCGACACCCCGATGTAAAAGTTGGTGAGAAGGTGACGGCGAATCCAATGCTCTCCTGTGGAAACTGTGAGTACTGCCGGGCGGACCTAGACAAGTATTGCTCAAACATCGAGGGAATTGGACACGACATCGACGGCGGATATGCCGAATACCTCCGGATGCCGAAACATGGCATTGACACGGGTAAACTCATCTCCGTACCAGATACAATCCCGCCAGAAGAACTCATTTTTCTAGAACCGTTGGGCTGTTGCATCAATGCTATGCGTGAAACAATTTTCGATAAAAGCGTGGCTATCCTTGGCGCGGGTCCCATCGGTTTGATGTTTGCCCAACTGACCAGAAAAGCAGGATTGCAGACATTCGTTCTTGAACCGCTCGCACATCGGCGGAGCACAGCAGATGAAGTTGGCGCAGACGCCACATTCGATATTACGGAGGAGCAGGTAGAAACGCTCATTGAGCAGACCAGCGGCGGTGTGGATACCGTCATCTCTGCGACGGTCAACGATCAGCGTGCGATTGATCTCGCCTTCAAGATTGTGCGGCGCGGTGGTTGTGTGAATTTCTTCGGATTGGCACCGGGCGGACAGGAGCTGCGGATTAACCTTGAGCATTTTCATTACATGGGACACAAGCTGATGGCGTCGTGGGCATTCTCGCGCTGGAGTTTGACTGAATCCCGCCAACTACTTATCAACGACGAGATTAACCTCAAGCCGTTGCTGACGGATCGGTTTCC
Source organism: Candidatus Poribacteria bacterium (assembly GCA_003635265.1). Lineage (GTDB taxonomy): Bacteria > Poribacteria > WGA-4E > WGA-4E > PCPOR2b > PCPOR2b. The sequence goes on along the minus strand of PYIZ01000004.1, from coordinate 7,747 downwards.
GATTGAGGGAGTAGTTGCAGGATTTGAAAATGCCCGGCAGCAACGCGGTGTGAAAAGCGTTCTGGTCGGTGGGTAAAGACACGAGTGCCATTACGTTCAAGTCTTACTTGAAAAGAAATCACCATGAACACATTAAAAGCCTATCTTGAATTAATCCGCTATCCTCTCTTTGCGATTCCGATCGCTGCGACGCTACCCGGTGCACTGATCGCCTCAGAGGGTGAATGGAATTGGCGGGTTGCGCTGACGTTGCTCGTCGCATTGCTAGGCTATTTCGCAGGCATGATGAAGAACGACTACTTCCACCGTGAGCAGGATGCCCTTGTGAATCCCGACCGCCCGCTGCCATCAGATCGACTCACGCCTCGGCAGGTACTGATCACCGCAAGCAGCACCTACATCATCTGCGTCATCTTGGGATTCACGCTCCACATCAAAGCGGGGCTCCTAGTGATTGCTCTCGTGATGATTTCCCACTTATACAACGCTTTCTTCAAGGAACGCGGAATATTGGGAAGCATCAGCCTTCCGCTTGGCATCGGTCTACTCAATTTGTTTGGTGCGCTTGCTGTAAGCGGGGGTGTACCGCGTTTGGTCTGGTATGCGTTTGCTGCCACGACGCTCTATGATTGCGGGACACATATCACGACGACCTTCAAAGATCTCGAACGGGATGAAAAACTCGGCATCACCACCACTCCCTTGCAACTAGGAATCAAGCCAGCTCTCGCCTGCGCTGCTATATCAACTATACTGTCTTTTATTGTCGCCGTATTACCACACTGGCTTGAAGGGATCAGTTGGCACTATACCCTATGGGTGGTCTTTGCGTTGCTCGCAACGAGTATTACCCGTCTGCCCCTTTACCTGAATCCAACTGAGAAAAACGGCTATCGCGCACTGAAAGGCTCAATGGTGGGTGCCATCACGTTTTTCCCCTGTCTCATCGGCGTTCAGATCTCTCTGTGGGCTTCTGCACTTGTGATTGTGCCGTTGCTGCTTGTGACGATGGGTTTGCTGGAGGTGACAAAGCGGGAAGTGTGAGGTATTATGCGTTGTATTTAGTGGATTTTACAATAGACCCGTAACCCCCTACGATACTGGGAGAAACCAATGGAAGTTGAAAATCCAAAATTCAAGCGGAAATTATTTCACCTTGACGTGCTTATTGAAAAGCAGACAGATTGTTATACTGCCCACTGTTTGCAATTGGATTTGGTCACTGATGGTGATACAAAGGCGGACGCGGAAGCGATGATTGTTGATGCGATTTCCGAGCAAATCACCTTTGCGATTGAAAACAATTTGATGGATCATCTTTTTCAGCCCGCTCCCCCGGCGGAGTGGAGGAAGCTTTTGTATAGTAATCACACAAAAAAAGTAACCTTAGATTCAGAGGTGCGTCCGCTTCCAATTACTAAAGACGACTTTTATCAAACATAAACAAGTTGAGGACAAAAATCTATGACTGATATTCCAAAAACATATGCACCACAGGACATCGAAGAAAAATGGTACAAATTCTGGCGAGACAAGAATTATTTCCATGCTGCTGATACATCTGACAAACCTTCATACTCGATTGTGATTCCGCCCCCGAATATCACGGGGAGTTTACATATCGGGCACGCGCTCAACAATACATTGCAAGACACATTGATCCGTTGGCGGCGGATGCAGGGTTACAATACGCTCTGGATGCCGGGGACAGACCATGCAGGCATCGGCACCGAAATCATCATGGAGAGACAACTCGCCGCTTGGGGGACGGGCCGTGATGAATTGGGTCGTGAAAAATTCATTGAGAGGATGTGGGATTGGAAGGATGAAACGCACGCGACCATTAGTGATCAGTTATACCAACTCGGTTGTTCCTGCGATTGGGAACGTGAACGATTCACAATGGATGAAGGATTATCCAGAGCGGTCTGTACCGCATTTGTTAAACTCTATGATGCAGGCTTAATCTACCGTGACGCAAATCTGGTCAATTGGTGTCCACACTGCCGCACTGTCATCTCCAACCTTGAGGTTGAGCCGGTTGAGATTGACGGAAACTTCTACCACATCAACTATCCCATTAAGGGTTCAGAGGAATCCATTGAAATTGCGACGACGCGCCCGGAGACGATGCTCGGTGACACGGCAGTTGCTGTCCACCCGGAGGATACGCGCTATCAGCACCTCATCGGTAAGACAGCAATCCTACCGATCCTTGGACGTGAACTTCCGATTATCGCGGACGAATATGTTGATCTGGAATTCGGCACGGGCGCATTGAAAGTCACACCCGCCCATGATCCAAACGACTACGAAATCGGTCAACGGCACGAACTTGAGCAGGTCAACATATTGAATCCGGACGGAAGTTTGAATGAGAATGCAGGAACGAAGTATCAGGGTATGGATCGGTTCGAGTGTCGCGAGGTGTTAGTCGAAGATCTGCGCGAACAGGGCTATCTGATTAAGATTGTGCCACATCCCCATTCGGTTGGACACCATGATCGGTGTAATCAGATTATTGAACCGTACATCTCACCTCAGTGGTATCTGAATGTCAAACCGCTCGCGGAACGTGCCATTGAAGCGACGAAACGGGGTGAAATTGTATTTCTCCCGGAACGTGAGGAGAGACGATTTTATCAATGGATGGAAAATATCGAACCGTGGCCCATTTCTCGTCAACGCTGGTGGGGACACAAACTCCCAGTCTGGCACTGCGACGCTTGTGAAGCACTCACGGTAGCGGTGACTCCTCCCTCTCAATGCGCTCACTGCAATTCCGAAAAAATTTGGCAAGATGAGGAGGTTCTTGATACATGGTTCAGTTCGGGGCTTTGGCCTTTCTCGACAATGGGTTGGCCCGATGATACAGAGTGCCTCAAAACTTTCTATCCGACCTCTGTACTGGTGACCGCGTGGGATATCCTCTTCTTCTGGGTCGTCCGGATGGCGATGCTCGGTCTCCAGTGTATGGCCGAAGTGCCATTTCGCCGTGTCTACCTTCATCCACTCGTCGCTGATGAACACGGTCAGAAACAGAGCAAGTCGAAAGGTAACGCGATCGATCCTGTGCCTGCTATCCACGAGTATGGTGCCGATGCGTTCCGATTCGCGCTGGTGTTCTCCGCGGTGCCGAACCCATATATTGCGTTAGCTGAGTCCCAAATCGAGGCGGGGAAACGTTTTGCCAACAAGATCTGGAATGCCTCACGCTTGCTACTGATGAATCTCGACGATTTTCAGACCGGGCAGCCGACGGATCCTATCTTGTGTGATCAGTGGATTCGCAGCCGCTATAACGCAACCGTGGAAACGGTGACGACCTGCCTTGAGGAGTTCCGATTTAGTGACGCTGCGCACACGGTCTATGAATTCCTCTGGCACGAGTTTTGTGATTGGTACGTTGAACTCATCAAGCAGCGTCTTTACTATACCGATGATCCCACAGCGAAGCACACCGCGCAGGCGGTTGCCTCTGAAATTCTCGAAGGCACAATGCGAATGCTCCACCCAATCATGCCGTTCATCACAGAGGAGATTTGGCAGCGGCTCCCCCACGACGGCGATAGCATTATGGTCGCCTCTTGGCCCCAACTACAAGCAGCCGAGACGAATGCAAAAGCGGAAGAGGCAATGCAGACAATCATGGACGTTATTGATGGCATCCGCAGCGTCCGTGGTGAGATGAACGTGCCACCCTCTAGCGAAGTCGAAATCCGCATTCAATCCCCGAATCCGGAAACGGCTCAACTTCTCGGCGAACACTTAGAAGAATACCTGCCGGCATTCACACGGTTCTCGCAGATCTCCATCGCTGAACATCACGAGAAGCCTGCCGCCGCCGCCGTAGCAGTGATCAGCGACATCGTGATCTATATCCCGCTTGCGGGAATCATTGATATCGAAAAGGAGAAAGACCGTTTGCAGAAGCGGTTGGACAAAGTCCTCAAAGAACTCACCGGCACCCAGAAAACGCTGGATAACCCGCAGTTCCTTGACCGCGCGCCGGAAGCGGTTGTCGAGCAGAAACGTGCCCGGCTTGCAGTCCTTGAATCAGAACAGGAGAAGTTAGTAACAAATCTAGAGATGTTGGGCTGAAAAACGGAGAAAACGAGACGACGAGAAAGCGAGACTAGAAGGAGGGCGTGAAGGCGAGTGAGCGAAAACGCACGTTTCCTTGTTTCCCCGTTTTTTTCTTTGTTATTGTGAAGGGTTGAAATGGCAACAATCGAGCGAGATTATTCTGACGCGAAAAAGTTAAGAGTTATCGTGGTGGGCGCGGGGATTGTTGGGGCATCAATAGCCTATCACCTGTCGTGTCGCAAAGATGTTGCCGTGACCGTTCTTGAGCAGGATGAACCGTGTGCCGGTGCATCGGGACATTCCTTTGCATGGCTAAATTCCTTCGGCAAGGATCCTGTGAGCTATCACCATTTCAACCGCCGGTCAATGGACATCTGGGATCGATTTGCTCGTAGGCTGGATATGGATCTCGACCTCCATTGGGGTGGTGAACTCCGGTGGGAGAGCACGCCGGAGCGAGTCGAGGTGTTGCGTCAACGTATCGTGCAATTACAGGCATGGGGATATCCCATCCGCATTATTTCGAGCGATGAACTCCGCGAACTTGAGCCCAGTCTTTCCCCCGGTCCTGTGACGACAGCCTCCTTTTCAGAGATTGACGGTCGGGTGGATCCATCCAAAGTGATTGAAGCCTGTTTACAACGTGCGTGCGAGGCGGGAACTGCCGTACATACCCACACCCCAGTTAGTAAACTACGCATCGATGGACGGGGAAAGATAGAGGCGGTCAATACCTCCAACGGAGAGATCAGTTGTGATGTAGTGATATTGGCAAACGGGACTGCCGTAACGGAACTCGCCGCCACGGCTGGCGTTCACATTCCTCAACAGCACAGTCCCGGCGTGGTGGTTCGCACCGATCCGCAGCCACCGATACTACAAAACGTTTCAGTGCTTCATCTACCACCCATCAACGAAAATCGACATGAAATTCACCTGCGACAATCTGCCGATGGGACGCTTGCCATCGGTCAAGGCTCACAGGAAAGTGTAGACCAAGACGACTCCCAAGAACACGCGGATGACCTGTTGAGTCGCGCCGTCCACTACCTACCAGCTCTCGCCGGCGCGCGAGCGATTCCAACGCCAGTAGGCTATCGTCCAATGCCAATCGACGAGTTGCCGGTCATAGGATTTTGTGCAGCAGCGCCCAACCTGTATATCGCTTTGATGCACAGCGGAGTCACATTGGCACCTTTGGTGGGAGAGTTAGCAACGGTAGAAATTGTTGATGATGCCCGCGTTGAAATGCTTGCCCCGTATCGTCCGGAGCGGTTCATAAGTGGATAGAAAAAGAACAGAACGTTGCCGATTATAAAAAGTTACCAAACTGAAAGAGGTTTAGACATGAGTCAACTGAAGGAACAGCTAGAGCAATGCTTGGATAAATTTCGTGCGGGTACACTGACAGAGGGGGATTTGCAGCAGGCATTAGAAAATATTGACGCAGCAGCAAAGCCCCAACGCCTGTTATACCTTCAAGCTACGAACACATCAGTTACTTCGTCGGTTGAGGGCATGTCAATCGTCGATGGTGATGGCGTGCACAACGGTCCCGACGAGCCTGACGATTGGCCCTATCAGACCGTGCATGAGGCAATGCTTGACGGTTGGCGTGTCGTCAAGTTTCCCGAAATGACACTGATGCTGGTAGGAGAAAACGAAACCTACGGACTTGGCTGCGAATTTATCCTCGAAAAGTGAACCTACAACTGTAGCACTTCCACGAAAGGATTCTACCGATGATCGATCAAACATACGATTGCGAACCGACGCTAACTGATCAACAGGTAATCGAATTTTGTCAGAAGGGATTTCTCATCCTCGAAGGCGTGGTGTCAGATGAAATTAATCGCCGCGTCTCGGACTTTATGGATGAGCATTCCCACCTAGAACCGGTCGAAATCCTCGCCGAAGATTGGTTTGTCGAAGGCGTTCTCAAAAATCCGCAGGCAGCGGGTGCGGTACGGTCATTGCTGGGAAAGAACTTCAAGCTGCCGATGATTATGAGCAACCACCGTGTCGAGTGCCCTAGGACTCTGAGTTGTGGCTGGCACCGTGATGGTGGTGCCATTGATGCAACACGACTCGAATTTTTACAGGTGTTTTACTACCCCCAAGACACACCGAAAGAGATGGGACCGACCGAATTGGTGCCGAGCTCACACTTAGTCCGCGCTAAACGCCGATTCATGAGCCATTACGGCAACATCCGAGTAGGCGTAAAAACAGCGGCACCAGCGGGATCAATCTTTATCACGCACTACAGTATTTGGCACCGTGCCACCTCGTCCACCGGCAGCGGCATCCGCAATCTGCTTAAATACAACTATTGGCGCACAGTTCCGCCACAACGCGATTGGGTGGTTGATCCTTCTACCGACTTTATGAAGATGAAGTTCATGCCAGATGTTTCGGTGCTTGAAAAGTGGTACGACTCCATCCACGTCGCTCGGTTGTTCCAGTGGTTGTGCGGCCTTGGCGATGATTTCGAGTTCAAGGGAGGTCAATCTTGGCCCATCACCGCTGGCGGCGGTTATAACACAACCGAGGGCTTGCCTCCCGGACTATCTTGATACACCATAGGAAGGAGCATTGACCGATGCAACCAACACAGCAGACCTCCGCAGCAGAAGTGCCCTCAAAGCCGGCCGCCGAATTGATCGCTTACGATAGTCGAGAAGAACGAGCGCAGGCGATGGAACGCGATGGCTTTGTTTTTCTTCCCGCGGTTCTCAGCCCTGAACAGGTTCAGGAATTGCGCAAATGTTCCGACCACATCAAAAGTGTTGCGGCGCCGAGATGGGATTTTATCGATCCGGAGGGCAGCGGGATTAAAACGATCCAGAACGCGTTTAATCGAGATCCACTCTATCTCGATTTCCTAGACAAACCGGGTGTTATCGAATTGGTCGAAGACACTCTAGGCGAAGACTGCCACATCATCCAGATGACTCAGTGGAACACGGGGAAGCGGGAGGAGCAGAAAATGCACGCGGACTGGAAGCCGATCCTGCTGCCTGACGATGTGGCGATTGATCCGCGGGTCAAGATCCCGCCACTGATTATGACCGCCCACTTTTATCTGGATGATATATACGAAGCTCTTGGACCAACGCGTGTCGTCCCCGGCAGCCACCGGGCAGGCGTGAGACCCGAACGCGATCAGGATAAATGGAACGACACAGAGGAGCAATCAATTCTCTGCCAAGCGGGTGACGTGATCGTTTTCAGGAGTGATGTGTGGCATCGCGGCGGTGCCAATCGTACCGATCAGGTTCGCTATCTGCTGCAGGTGCATTACGCGAATCGGTGGATCGCGCAACGATTCCCACCTTTTCTGAGTTTTCAGTTTGATCCGGAAATTCTATCGAAAGCGACACCACGCCAGCGGAGGCTGTTGGGTGAACATCGCCCAGGTCCCTTTGCTTAAAACGGGATGATCCGTGCAACAATGCCAAGTTCTCGGAGGAAACCATGTACGAATCATCTATTGTCCAATACTTCACCGAAAGAGGACAAAGACAACAGAGCATCGAATATGTCCTTGACGTTTTGGAGATTCGATTTCATCCAAGTGAGGCTGAAACCTTAAAGCCAGCGATTGAAACGATTGAAGATTTGCAACATCTCAAGCAGTTATTTCGTTTGGCCGTGCAAG
>PYIZ01000003.1 GCA_003635265.1 Candidatus Poribacteria bacterium | reverse complement strand
GTTTCGTCGGTTGTTTGATAAAAACTCTTTCCTTAGCGGATTACCTAATGTTACAGAATTCTCGATCCGCGTTATTCGCGCCAATCCGAGATTCAGACAACTCTTTTGAAAATAATCAGGACTTACGCATTCCCCCTTGATAAGGGGGGCAGGGGGGTTAAATAGTCCAGTATTTCACTGTTTTTCGTCTTTTTAACCCCCTAAATCCCCCTTATATGAAGATTAAAAAATAAATTGGGTAATTTAGCGAGGTTAGGAAACCTCGCCAGCATAGGTGGAAACCTTCCTTGTGCGGACGGAAAATTACCCGATTAAAAAATTAATCTTCATTCAAGGGGGGCAGGGGGGTTAAATAGTCCAGTATTTCACTGTTTTTCGTCTTTTTAACCCCCTAAATCCCCCTTATCAAGGGGGACTTTAAGAGAAAATGCGTAAGTCCTGATAATTATACATCACATTATTAATTTCACTTGCTAAAAAAAGTGAAACGTGATAAATTCTACTAAATTAAAGAATATAGACGTTTCATCTGCGTTAGATCAAGGAGAATTGACTTTATATATTGGTTTATTTTGGTATTTAGATATATACCAACAAAGGAGGGAACGCATGTCAGATAAAGAAAAAGAGGAAAAACAGGGAACGAATATTTCGCGGCGGAGTTTTTTGAAAGGCGTAGGTACTGGAACCGTTGCCGCAACCGTTGCACCAGCAATCTTAGTCGGTGATTCGGAAACGGCAGAGGCGCAAACCGATGGAGCAGTCTCCACAGCGAAAATTCAGTTGAACATCAATGAGAAGTCATATCAGATTGAAGTTGAGGCACGCACCACATTGTTGACAGTCTTGCGCGACGGAATTGATACAGGTGGAAACAGTGTTGATTTGACTGGTGCTAAGCTTATCTGTGACAGAGGTGAATGCGGTGGATGCACTGTCTTGGTTGATGGCAAAGCTGTGTACGCATGTATGATGCTTGCAATGGATGCACAAGGCAAACAGATTACTACTGTGGAAGGCATTGCAAACGGAGATGCCCTACATCCGGTGCAAGAAGCATTCATCAAACATGACGCAATGATGTGTGGGTTCTGCACTCCCGGTTTCATTGTCTCATCAGTAGCACTCTTGAACGAAAACAAAAAACCGACGATCGCAGAGATTAAGGACGGCTTATCGGGCAATACTTGTCGTTGCGGCACTTACCCGTTCATATTCGACGCCGTAGAAACCGCTTCAGAGAAGATGTAGTTTCGACCAAGCACCCTTCATAGGGTTGTAGTCTGTGAACGCGTTATGTATTGAAAAGGAGAAAACAGATGGCATCATGGGGAGAAGCAAGCCAGTCACGTCTTATTGGCAAGCGGATTGCCCGTTTGTCCGGTAAGGAAAAAGTTACAGGAAAAGCAAAGTATACCTTTGACATCAATAGACCCGGAATTCTCTACGGACGTATCCTGCGATCTGAAGTTGCGCATGCAAACGTAACGGATCTTGATCTAACTCGTGCTGAAGAATTGCCTGGTGTCAAAGCGGTTATTCCATTAATTGAAGTCGGCAGGAAAGTCCGTTTTCAAGGACAAGAGATCGCTGCAGTTGCAGCGGAAACTGACGACATCGCTAAAGACGCACTACGGTTGATTTATATTGAATTGGAAGAATTACCTTTCGTCGTTACGGAAGCGGATGCGATGGCAGAAGGCGCACCGCAAATTCGTGATGATTGGAAGGGAAATCAGAGTAATCCTGGGACAAACAAAAATGGTGATGTGGAGGCAGGATTCGCTGAAGCTGCTGTTACAGTAGAAGCCACCTATCACACACCTGTCCAAACACACGTCTGCTTGGAAACACACGGACATGTTGCAGAATGGATAGATGAACAGAACCTAACCGTTTGGGCATCTACACAGGCAGTTTTCGGAGTCCGGAACGACCTTGCACGGCGCTTTGAACTTCCTGCAAATCAGGTGCGGGTTATTACTGAACACATGGGGGGCGGCTTCGGCAGTAAATTTGGTCCCGGAGTAGAAGGGCATACTGCAGCACAATTGTCCCGCATGACCGGAAGACCGGTAAAATTAATGTTGACCCGAAAGGCTGAACACCTCGTAGCGGGAAACAGACCGTCAATGACACAGCACGTAAAGGCAGGTGCAACTCGCGATGGACGACTTATCGCCTATGATATGCGCGGCTATGGTACGGGTGGTATCTCCAGTGGCGCAGGCTTCCAAGCACCTTATGTCTACCATGTCCCAAATAGACGTACCGAACGGTTTAACGTTGCTGTTAATGCAGGCAACCAGCGTGCAATGCGTGCGCCTGGGCATCCACAAGGTGCATTTGCAATGGATTCGTTGATGGATGAACTTGCAGAAAAACTGGGCATGAACCCGCTTGAATTCAGACGTATTAATGACTCAAATGAGGTGCGTCAAGCACAATATACTCTCGGTGCACAAGAAATTGGATGGCACCGTCGTAACAGCGTCCCCGGTTCAGGAACGGGTATAAAAAAGCGCGGTATAGGTGTCGGTAGCGGCTTATGGGGCGGTGGCGGCGGTAGAGGCACGCAAGCGCGTGTTACCATCAACGCTGACGGCACAGTCGAAGCGGTTACTGGTACACAAGACATCGGCACCGGTATTCGGACTGCCATCGCTATTATCGTTGCAGAAGAGTTAGGACTTTCCCCCACCGATATTTCGGTAAAAATAGGTGATAGCGGTCCGGGTCTACCCTCCGGCGGTAGTGGCGGAAGTCAAACGACTGCATCTGTCGCACCAGTTATTAAAACTGCAGCGGCAGCAGCGAAACAAAAGTTGTTTGAACACGTCGGTCCGTTATTGCAGGCACCAGTGGATGACCTGCGTGTGGGAACTGGCACTATCTACGTTGCTTCTGATAGGACAAAGACAGTTGCGTGGCGCCAGGCTACAGGTCTACTCGGACAGGAAAGCATTAGCGAAGGCGGAACTTGGGATCAAGAACTCCGACAAGGCGGTGTTGCAGGCACGCAGTTTGCTGAAGTTGAAGTTGATACCCAAACAGGTCACGTGAAAGTGCTCAAGATCGTTGCTGTCCAAGATTGCGGCTTAGCCATTAACCGTTTAACAACGGAAAGTCAGATTAACGGCGGCGTTATCATGGGATTAGGGCAAGCGCTTCTGGAAGAGCGTATTATGGACCCACAAACCGGACGAATGCTCAATGCTAACCTTGAAGATTACAAGGTTCCTGGAACCTTTGAGATACCTGAAATCAAATCAATCGTTTTTGATACGCATCGGAAGGTTACGGGTGTCGGTGAACCGCCATGTATTCCGACACTTGGCGCAATCGCCAATGCTGTTTACAATGCGATTGGTGTCCGAATTCGGGAGTTGCCGATAACACCGGATAAAGTCCTCACCGCACTTGCTGAGAAGAAAGCATAAGGAGGTCCACAATGGATAAATTTAGTTACGTTAACGCGACCAGTCTGAAACAGGTTACCTCACTACTGAGTGACAGCGGATGGGGCGAAGTAATGATGATAGCAGGCGGGACTGATCTGCTCAGTGAACTCAAAGAGTACATTGAAACCCCGAAAACATTGGTTAATCTCAAGACGTTGCCCGGAATGGATAGCATATCCGCCAATGCATCGGGCTTAAAAATCGGTGCGTTAGTCACTGTCGCTGATATTGCAATGCACCCAACGATTCAGCAACACTACACTGTACTTGCACAGGCAGCAGCATCCGTAGCGACACCCCAGATTCGGAACGTGGGTACACTCGGTGGTAATCTCTGTCAACGTCCTCGGTGCTGGTATTACCGGGATGAGACTGTCAACTGTCTCAAGAAAGGTGGAGACATCTGTTATGCTGTTAATGGCTTGAGCAAATATCACGCTATCCTTGGCGGGGATCCGGTCTACATTGTGCATCCTTCGGACATTGCTCCTGCGCTAATCGCACTCAACGCGTCTCTCAAAATTGCAGGGCCAGAAGGCGAGAAAACGTTAAAAGTTGAGGAATTCTTTACCTTGCCAGCAGCAAATCCGTTTCGGGAAAACGTGCTTGAACCGAATGAAATCGTTGTTGAAGTTCAGGTGCCACAACCGAAACCGAATACAAAGAGTTTTTATTTGAAAGCGCGGGAAAAAGGTGCGCCCGACTTTGCATTGGCAAGCGTCGCGGGTGTCTTTGAGATGACGGGGAAGACATGTCAAACAGCAAGTGTCGTCCTCGGTGGTGTTGCACCTGCGCCATGGCGTTCCGCAGAAGCTGAAACCGCTCTCACTGGTAAAATGATAAACGAATCGGTCAGCAGGAAGGCAGGCGCGGAAGCTGTTAAGGATGCACAACCCATGAACGATAATGTGTATAAAGTTACCTTAACCCAGAATCTCGTCAGTCGCACTGCAATGATGGCAGTCAGTTAGAGGAGGAAGAATATGTTAGAGGGAAAAACACTCCCAATTTTTAATCGCCCTATATGCCAAGACCTCCGGACGAAGGCACTCTACATTCCCGGTGGCAACTTGCAGAATCTCGTTGAAGAAAATCCGGGAACGCACTACTGGTGCAATTGCACAATGCAGGTGGTCGGTCCCGACGATCAATTTGTGTCTCCTAACGCCTGCAAACAATCGCGCTCCTGCTTCAATCCAATAGGTGGAAAGCCTGTAGTGTAATCCACAAATATTGTTATCGGTTATTAGAAAAACACTGATAACCGATAACGATTTTGCCTTTCTTTAGAATCTTAATAATGTTCCTTAAACCTTTGCTCCAATGGTTGCATGTCGGTTCTGTCGTCTTACTAATAGGCGGTTTTTTCTTTTTCCGTGTTGTCCTCATCCCAATTGCCAATCGTTCTCCCGCCCCAGATACTCTTATCTCCTCCGCACTCAGACGCTTCAGTGGAATAGTCTGGTCCACCTTATTGACTGTACTTATATCTGGGCTGTATAACGTTATCACCTTCTTTAGAACTGCTCGATCCGCTGCTGCAGAATCTGTTGATGTAGATTACTCGCTTTATATACTCGTCTTAGCTGTCAAATTCTTTATCGTTTTTCTGATATATACGCTTGCAATTGTATTAACCTTCCCTTATCCTGTTTTTGCGGTATTTCAGAAAAGACCCGCACCGTGGTTGAACATCGTTATCATTTTAGGGCTGATAATTATATTTTTATCAGCGTTTTTACGGCGCATGGCTTAAGAGAACTGACTTTTTATCTTTGCTGTCCCACAACCTGTCAGATTTTGTCGAATGTGCGCAATCTAACAGAGGACGGGATAGAAGAGGACAAACGGGCAAGGCACCTCACCTGCACCTGTCTGAATCGCAGATGACGCGGAGAACACGGAAAACGCGGATTGTTTCTCACCTGTCTGAATCACAGATAAGCGCGGAGGACGCGGAAGACACGGAAGGGCGTTGGTGCTGCTATATCCGTCTTCCTGTGCTTGCCGCCATTGACAGATCCGTTTATACAGCAGGCACCCTCACGCCTGGCAAATATGGCAGCTTCCCCAACACCGCCCTCCGCGTTCTCCGCGATTCAGAACAAAAGAAAAAGGCAGGCACCCAAAACGGATACCTGCCTATTTGAGAGTTATGCCGTCTTACTCGGCACAGCGGCGAATTCCATTCCGATCGGTGGGACACCTCGGCGACGCGAACGAAAGCGGCGTGCCGCTTATGGGGTTCACCCCATTGTCGCATATACGCCAGGTTTTCCCGCAAGGGTTCCCACTACGATAAAGATTCCCGCAAGTGCGCAACCGGTGGTGATTGTAGTGCTCACTTT
>PYIZ01000002.1 GCA_003635265.1 Candidatus Poribacteria bacterium | reverse complement strand
GCTTTCGCCGATTGACTTTGGACTATGAACGCTCTGCCGAAACCGCTGAAGCTATGGTGTACATTGCTTCCATTTACTTGATGCAAAACCGTATCAAATGACTTTTAAAACAGGCTCTCAGAAAGGACTGTTTTATCAAGTCGATCAAAAGCAGCTATAGCGTTACGCGCAAGATTCAATATTGATTGTCCATCTTCCAAATCAAAGTAGATGGCAAGTTGATAGTCAGCTTCTCGCCGATATTTGTTGAGAGTTCTCAGGATTGTGCTGAAATCTCTGGCTTCAGGCATTCCAGCGTTAAAAAATGCCATTTGAATTTTGGCGTGTCCCCGATCCTTGTAGTTTGGAAACCGATTGCTGCTTTCCCACCATGCCAATACATGATGATACACAGCATAATAGAATCGGCTAATGGCCGAGCGAATATCTGCTTCGGTTGGAGCATCGCTTGCCATGAGTCGTGTTGCTGTATCTAGGAAATCCAGATGATTCATCTGATGAACCTATGAAGCGGGATGATATAGAAAGCCCCCGGCACATCTCTCATGGCTTTGATGAATTGATTTTGAGCCTCAATAGTTTCGTTGCCCGTCATGTTTGACTTAATCACGAAAGTAATCTCCGCCTCCTCCGGTTCATCGTCACGATAAGGCGGATAAAAATCAATCTCAATCGTTTTCGCTGCTGGGAAGAACTTATGTGCGTAATGGTAACCGGCAGCAACCGCTTCATGCAGATCATGTGTTTCGCAGAATTTTCGTAACGTGGGGTCATTAATTGGCGGAAGTGGAAATGCCATGATTTTTACCTCACTTTTGGCTGAAGATAACCTAGAATAAAGCACGGAAAATCAAAATTAACAGCACAACACCGCCTAAAACCGCTAGCAGATAATTTTGGATCATGCCCGTTTGAACCCGCCTGACCCTGCCACCGATTGACCAAGTAACTCGGGCGACCAGATTGACCAGTCCATCGACAAAGGTGTTATCGAACCACCCCGCGACTCGAGAACACCCTGCCTGTACAACAACCCCAACCCCATTGACAATTCCATCAATGAAACGCAAATCAAACAGTCCCAGCACTTTTGAACCTGCGACGGTGAGCGCGACAATTACACCGTCGTAAAGTTCATCAAAATAGTATTTGTTCCATAGCAGCGTGTAGATCGGGCGTAGTCTCGCTGCAACAGCTTCAGCAGAAAACTTTTTCCAGTAATAGAAAAGGGCGGATAACCCAACACCAATAATGACGATTACAAATGACAACGGCACTACGATGTTATGCGCCTTATCGTGGTCGGAATCATGATGTACTGCTGCATCGTCGTGGTGTGCATCTTCTGCCGCGTGGGCATCAGAAAGTCCCAACTGTGCGTGTAGAGCGCCTTGGCTTGAATTGTGCATCGCATGTTTTGGTGCATGGATGTGGGGTTGTTCCGGTTGCTTCACATATTTTTCAAACGACCATTTGTTGACTATTGGAAAACTGAGAACGGCTAAGATTATCAGTGGGATTGCCATCTTCAGCGGCGATTCGTGTGCACCGTCATACATTTCTTGATTGCGGGGTTCCCCGGTAAAGGTCATGAAGATAAGGCGGAACATATAGAATGCGGTGATAACAGCTGCGAGTGCCGCCATAGCAAACAGAATGTAGTGGTGAACCGAATCCCATGAGATTGCCCTATAGAGAACCTCAACGAGGATGGCATCTTTACTCCAGAAACCTGAGAAGATATAAGGCACACCAGCGATCGACAACGTCGCGATCAACATTGTCACAAAGGTGATAGGCATCTTGTGCCTGAGCCCGCCCATGTGGCGCATATCCTGCGCGGGGTCAATGCCGTGACTATCGAATCCTGCGTCGTGATCATGGTCCTCATCGTGTGCATGGTCATGGTCGTGAGCATGGTGAGCAGCATGGAAGGCGTGGATGACGCTGCCGGAGCCGAGGAACAGTAGCGCTTTGAAAAATGCGTGTGTTGTGAGGTGGAAAAGCCCCGCGATATAACTTCCTGCTCCAATCGCCAGCATCATATATCCCAATTGGCTGATGGTCGAGTAGGCAAGGACCCGCTTAATATCGAACCGAACGATGGCAATCGTTGCTGCGACTAACGCTGTGATGCCTCCAACATAGGCAATAACCAAGGATGAATCCGCGGTAAGGATTGGGAACATTCGTGCGGTAAGGTAAACCCCTGCAGCGACCATCGTTGCGGCATGGATCAAAGCACTGACAGGTGTGGGACCTTCCATCGCGTCTGGTAGCCATGTGTGCAAGGGGATTTGTGCCGACTTGCCAACGGCGCCGCAGAAGATTAGCACCCCAGCAATTGATAACCAAGTTATATCGCCGGTGGTCAAGTTACTAGCGAGTGCAAAAATCCCCTCATCTCCGTAGAGCGATAGCGTGCGGAATTTCGCGAAAAGCATCATCATGCCGATGAACATCCCAACATCGCCAACGCGCGTCGTCATGAACGCTTTTTTACAGGCATTCGCTGGTGCGTCCTGTTCAAACCAGAATCCGATGAGTAGATAAGAACAGACGCCGACAAGTTCCCAACCGATATAGATACCGAGCAGGTTGTCAGAAACAACTAGGAAAAGCATCGAGAAAGAGAACAATGACAGGAAGGCAAAGAAACGAGGGTAGCGGGGATCACCGTGCATGTATCCGATTGAAAAGATATGCACAAGACTACTGACAATCGTGACAACGAGAAGCATGACAGCGGTTACACTATCAAACAGGAAACCCATTGAAAAGTTGACCGAGCCAAGTGGCAGCCATGTGAGCGAGTGTATCTCTGCGCCATCGTGTGAAAATTTATCTGGATTATTGATGACGTTTGTAAATAAGAGCACGGAGCAGGCAAACGCTACAAGCATCGCTGCCGTTGAAACCAGATCTTGGCGGCGGTAATTGCGTCCGGTCAGCGATAGGAGACCGAAAAACGCAAACGCTGCAAGGGGGGCAAGCAAAATAATGCTAATGAGAGGTACAACAGGCATATAATAATCTCCTAATGGAGTTACTTACTCTATTTCTGAAATAATATGATTGGGATCACGGGGGCGTAATCTTTCTGTGGTGCAATCTACAAGGAGATCAAGATCTTCGAGGACAATAGCTCCGATGAGTGCCGAATCTCGGTCAGGCTCAACGCTTGCGCGAAAAGTTGCCTCACGTCCCAAAAGCTCTACCAGAACATCAGTTACTAGCTTTCGTGTGGCTATGCGTCCATCAGCATAACGAACCTGTATTTCATCAACTTCGCGCACGCCTAGTTCCGTTGCCACATGTTCGGGGATTACCAGTCGTACCGCCCCTGTATCTACTACACCTCGAATTTCGGTTTGACGTACCTGATCGGGCGCGAGCAGACCACGATGCACAAGAACAGCATCAGCACTATTTGCTAGCTTAAGTTCCACGGCAAAACGTCCCATTTTGTCATCTCCTGATATTAGGCACCGGAAACTATCCCTTCAAAGTGTCGGTCTCGTCGGGGCTGATGGTGCTAAACTCTCTATAGATTGCCAAAATAATGGCTAAAAAGACGGCAGCTTCGGCGGCAGCGAGGACAATTCCAAAAAGCGCGATAATCTGACCGCTAATATCATCAGGTGGCGTTACATAACGGGAAAAGGCGGCAAAGTTGAGGTTACAGGAATTGAGAATCAATTCGATTCCCATCAGGATGCTGATAGCGTTTCTGCGCGTCAAAACACAAAAGATTCCGAGACAAAATAGTATAATGCTGATGACAAGGTAGCTCTGTAAACTCATTCGTCCCTGACCTCCTTACGAGAAATAAGCGCTGCCCCGATCATCGCAACGAGTAACAGAATCGATGCGATCTCAAATGGCAGTAGATACTCCTGTTGCATAAGCATCTCGCCAATCTTGCGCGTTGTCGGTTCCTGCGATGCTCCTGCGTCCACGTTTTCCCATTGTGGCGTGTTTGTAATGACACTCAGTAGCAAGCCAAATAGGATCAGGGACACGATTCCTCCCCAGAAAAGCTGACCACGTTCAAGTTTTAGTTTCAGGTCCAAGCTTCCACTTGTCATCATCACGCCAAATAGGATCAGTACCAAAATACCACCGACATAAACTATCACTTGGGTAGCGGCGAGGAAATCCGCCTGTAAAAAGACATAAAGTCCTGCAACACTAAAAAGAGTAACCATCAGTGCAAACGCCGCATAGACGATATTCTTTATCGTTACGACAATAACTGCAGATCCAATGGTCAGCAGGGCAAAAAGGTAGAAAACCAATTGTTGAGGATTAAATTCCATGAGTATGTCAATTATTCAACTTCGGGTTTGAGGTTTTATGCCGCGTCGCGATTCGGAGGGCACGCCCCCTACGGTCAGTTCCTAGTCTGCGGCTTCCGCCTCAGTAGATTCATCAGCCGGTTGATCATACATCTCTGGTTTCGCGAATTCGTAAATCAGGTCTGTCCGATCAAAGGTTGAGTACTCAATTCCGTCACTTAGATTATCGTACATAATCAGGCACTCTGTTGGACAAACCTCGGTGCAAAGTCCACAGTACATACAGAGCGACATGTCAATATCAAACTGATCGAGGTAGAAAATCACCGGCTTCCGCTCGACGATATTAGCAATCTCTTCGCTCGAAACAGTGACGGTTCCTTCATCGCGCGTCTGAATTGCAACAGTTGTATTGGAAGCAGGTTTCTCGTCGCCTTCAATATTACCAACAATCTCCGTCCTATTTTTAAGATGGACCACGTTCATACTATCCCAAAGTCGCTCGCCTTTGGGCAGTTTCTGGGTAGTAATGGTAATGCAATCAACCGGACAGATCAACTCGCATTTTTTACAACCGATACAGTCCTCAATGCGATTGTGCAGCTTGCCTCGATACCCCTTGGGGATCTCGCGTATATTTTTCTTCTGCTCAAAGGAGCGGTCGTAAGGATATTGGTGAGTAACGGAGGGTCGTAAAAACTGTTTGAAGGTGATACGCATACCAACAAGTGCTGTATAGAGCCCCAGATAGATATTTGAGAAATAGTGACGCATGGTGAAACCTCCTTGAGAGGTAAATTTGTGTGCCTTTGGCTTTTTTAGGTTGTCGCAGAAATTCGCCTCTCCGCCGAACTGGGCGGTGGTTCAGCTCCCTTAGATAAACTCCTACCTAGTACGCCGAACGTGAAAATGAGTCCAAGTATAATGACAGCGATACTGATAATGATGCTCAACATCGAATCTTTCGGGAAGATCAATCCCCAGATTCCGACCCCCAGAATATTGAAAAATGAGATCGGAATAAAATACTTCCAACATAGGTTCATCAGCTGATCCACGCGCAGGCGCGGTAGCGTCCAGCGCAGCCACATCATGACAAATACTAACAACAGCGTTTTGATAGCGACGCCCAAGAGTCCACCGAGAGTAATCGTTTTTAAGACGAAGCCAAGAATGCCGGCTTGAGGTAACATCTCTGCGGGTACAATCCCGTGCCAGCCACCGAGGAACAGCGTTGCAGCGATCGCACTAACTGCGAACATATTCGCGTATTCCGCAATGAAGAACAACGCAAAGCGCATCCCGCTATACTCGGTATGGAAACCAGCGACTAACTCGGATTCTGCTTCAGGAAGGTCGAACGGGGTGCGGTTGACTTCGGCAATAGCCGAAATGAAGAAAACGAAGAACGCCACAAAGGTGAACGGTGTCCGAAAAATTAACCAATTCGCTATTCCGTCTTGTCCTGTGACGATATCCTGCATATTTAGGCTTTGTACCAGCATTACAACCGTCAAAATACAGAGACCAAGCGGAATTTCATAGCTGACAATTTGGGCGGCAGATCGCATCGCCCCAAGCAGGGACCATTTGCTATTCGAAGCCCAGCCCGCCATAATTACCCCCATCACAATGACGGAAGAAATCGCCATGATATAAAAGATGCCGATATTTAATTCACTCACCAGAATAGATTTATCAAACGGGATTGCAGCAAATACGGCAAAGGAGCAGGCGAAGATAATGTATGGAGACGCTACAAAGAGAAATTTATCTCCCTCTCGCGGGATGTGATCTTCTTTGAAGATGAGTTTGACCCCATCGGCTAAGGTTTGAAGGATACCATGCGGTCCCACTCGCATCGGTCCAACTCGATCTTGAATATGGGCGGAAACTTTTCGTTCTGCTAAGACAAGACCGAGTGGCAGTAGAGGAACAACGGCAACGAAGATCACGCAACATGCGAGCATAATCACCAATTCGCCGAGCGGCGCGGGGAGATGTGTTAAAACTGGTGCATGATCTTGTACGAACCTTTGTGCCCAACTCTCGGAGGATTGGACGAAAAACTGATGTAAGTTTTCAAATTGTAGGCCGAGTGGCATTCAAACTCCTTATCCGTGAAACATAATTCGTAAAATAAACATCGAATCTAGCGATCAACCTCTCCCATGACAATATCAATACTTCCAATGATTGCAATGATGTCCGCGACCATTAATCCTCGACTCAACTCTTGCAACGCACTTAACGCCGTAAAACAGGGCGATTTGGCTTTTACACGCACCGGCTTTGGCGTACCATCACTCACAATGTAAAAGCCCAGTTCCCCACGAGGGGCTTCACTCCGGGAAAAGATTTCGCCTTTGGGGGGACGCACCGCTTTCAGTTCAGACTGAACGGGACCATCAGGAAGGCCGGACTCAAGGATCTGTCGAATGATTCGTACCGACTCTTTCATCTCATCCATCCGGACTTTATAGCGATTCCAGCAATCGCCAGCGACGACGCCAAGTTCCGGGATGTCTCTGCCTACTGGAATGTCGAAATCAAATCGGTCATAAATGGAGTAGGGTTCATCTCTACGCAGATCCCATTGCAGCCCTGCGCCACGAAGGTTGGGGCCCGTAACGCCGTAGTTAATCGCCATATCCGCGTCCATGACAGCGACATTTGCTGTGCGCTCAATAAAGATGCGGTTGGCGGTGAGTAGTGAGTTGTACACGTCAATCTGCGGTTCAAAATAGTCTATAAATTCCTTAACATCATCAATAAATCCGGGCGGTGTATCCCTCGAAACTCCGCCGACACGGATATAATTGTATGTCAATCGCGCACCGCAGATCTTTTCAAAAAGCAGGAGAATCTTCTCGCGATCCCTAAAGGCATAAAGGAACGGCGTGAAAGCACCGATGTCCATACCGTAGGTGCCGAATGACAGAAGATGGCTCCCGATCCGATTCAACTCACCGATTAGGATGCGCAGGTATTCCCCTCGTTCGGGAACACCGGGAAATTTCCCCTCCTCCATCGCCATTAACTGCTCAACCGCCAGACAAAATCCCCAGTTCATGTTCATCGCTGCGATATAATCCATCCGGTCAGTAAATGGAATAATCTGCTGATAGTTCAGATTCTCAGAATGTTTTTCAAAGCAGCGGTGTAAGTAGCCGATATGTGGGATTGCATCTCGGACGATTTCACCATCCAATTTCAACTCAAGCCTTAACACGCCGTGGGTGCTTGGGTGCTGCGGTCCCATACTTACGACCATTTCATCTGTAAATGGCTTCAGTTCAATAAATTTGCTGTCCTGTTCTGGTGCTGCCATGATGTTATTCCTGCCTACCAAATGGTTGTCAAAAATGCCGATTTGCTAATTACACTGTCTCGGTTTATCAAACCCAATCCTAATAATACAGCGGTAGCTGCGATGATTCTGTCATGTAATTCTGGAATATCAGTTATCTCTTTAGCTTTTAGAATGACTTCAGTCGTAATGGGGTATATCCGATAATTTGTACTATTTTGCACCAATTGAGTAACATCAGGTAATGTCGTTGAGATACGATTTTTCTTCGAGAGATATAGGATTTCCATCAAAACCATCGCTGGTATAAAAACGACACAACCACCAGTATCAGCTTCCTCAAATATTTTGCTAGCATTCTTCCCCAATTGTTCTGATTTAGCAAGATGCCGGATAAGGCCCATCGTATCAGTCACATAATGTTTCATCGTGTTGTTTTGGTATCAAGATGATGCCATATTTCTTTTCGCGCCTCTTGAATCTCTTTATCAGTCGGTTCAAACCCTTCCCACAGACCACCTAGTTTGACTATATTTTTGTCTGCACAAGGTTGATATTCGCCCTTTAGGGATGTCACAAAATCGACAACTACGGCTAGTTTTTCTTCTGGCAATTCCTTAATCGTATTAATAATCTGTTGTTGGTACTGTTCTGATAACACCATCGTTTTTTACTCCCCTCTCCATGAACATCAATAAGGCACGCGCATCCCTCGGTAGAACTCAGGCTCTGTATAATCCTTACGCATTGGGTAACCTTCCCAATCGTCTGGAAGTAGGATTCGTCGCAAATCGCTATGACCATCAAAGATGATCCCGAATAGATCGTACGCCTCCCGCTCGTGCCAGTTGGCGGTTCTCCAGATATGCTCGACGGTGGCAACGTGGGGTTCTTCTTCTTTGGGAAGGACAATTTTCAGGACCAGTTTGTGGCGGTGGGTCATTGAGTAGAGGTGATATACAACGTAATAGTTGGGATCTTTCGCGCCGAGATCAACTCCGCTCAAACACATCAAGAAATCGAAAGCCAGTCCTTCATCTTCGGCGAGGTATTGTGCGACATCGGCGACCGACTCGGTAGCAATAACGATGAAGGAATCTGCTATGTCCTCTTCAAACGAGACGACTGATTCTCCAAATTTATCTTTTAGGTTTTCGTAGATTTCTTGTGGTGTCACGAAAAAATAGCAACGCTTCTGGATAACTGCCAAATAACTGCCAATAGCGTTGTAATTCCCCTTTCTTAAGATGTGAACCTGTGTTAGTTCATTGGTTCATTTGATGAACCATGGTAAATTTTAGAATTAATTGGACACTATAAACGAGTGATGTCAGCAACCTTGTTCACGGGGTTACGGCACACGGCGTGTGCCTACTACTTTTAACCGGCGGCTTCTTCCTGATCTGCGTGTTCTTGCTGTTCGGCTCTAGCTTCGGCCATCGCTTCCTCATTATTTTCCAAGTCTGTCTTGGTGAAGAGTTTCTTCAAGAAAGGCACGCTTGTGCGTTTTGCGACCGTCTGCGTTTTAATTTTTTCCTGCAGCTTCATCAAGCCTTCAAGCACAGCCTCCGGACGTGGCGGACAGCCGGGAACGTAAACATCAACGGGAATGATTCTGTCTACGCCTTTCAGGACGTGATAGCCGTGCTGCCAGTAGGGACCACCGCTCGTGGCACAACTTCCCATGGAGATGACATATTTCGGTTCCGGCATCTGTTCATAAAGGCGCTTGATTCGGGTCGCCATTTTCAGCGTTACTGTCCCCGACACAATAATCAGATCAGATTGACGGGGTGTCGCACGCGGGACCCCTGCGCCAAAGCGGTCTAAGTCATAGTTTGAAGCGGCAGTTGCCATAAACTCGATTGCACAACAAGCGAGTCCAAAAGTCATGGGCCACAAAGAGGAGGCGCGCGCCCAGTTGGCGACAGCATCAATAGAGGTGACGATGATATTCTTGTCTAGTTTCTCCTCGATTATCATTGTTCAACTTCCTCCCTTACAGACTGAATCGAGCGGATCCATTGGAGGTCTCCCTTCGCCCAAACATAGGCAAGACCGACCAACAATATGAAGATAAAAATCAGCATTTCGACAAATGCGAGCAGCCCGATTTCACGGAAAACAACACCCCACGGAAATAGGAACACAATCTCAACATCGAAGATTAAAAAGATAAGCGCGATGACGTAGAAGCGGGCGTTAAATTTGATACGGGTATCACCAATCGGGTCCTCACCGCACTCATAGGGCATAT
This sequence comes from Candidatus Poribacteria bacterium, assembly GCA_003635265.1. Lineage (GTDB taxonomy): Bacteria > Poribacteria > WGA-4E > WGA-4E > PCPOR2b > PCPOR2b. The sequence goes on along the minus strand of PYIZ01000002.1, from coordinate 47 downwards.
ACTTTTCGTCGGTGAAAAGTCGGGTCTGGAGCAGGCGAGACATGACG
>PYIZ01000001.1 GCA_003635265.1 Candidatus Poribacteria bacterium | reverse complement strand
CTCCTATCGTTTGAATATGCTTGAGAGATAAAAAGAATAATTCATGAGAACGAATGCAACGAAAACTGTAGGTTCACAGTTAATTCACCTCCACTTGTCAAAACAGTTTATCTGTATACTTTGCATCTTCTTTTTATATGGGCCGAGACGGTATCACTTAATTTTACCTTCGTTCCCAATCTATATCGTTAAGGGTCTCAGCAGTTAAGGCTTGCTCAAAAAGCGCGTCAAGGCGGGCGAGACTCCGCACTGATGAGATTCGCTGCACAACGGATTCGGGGATGGGGTCAAATCGAACCGCTAATAGTTTTTGAAGTGCCTCGCGTTTGGCACGCGTGATACCTCGAGCTTCACCACGGGCTTCGCCAATTTTTTTCCCTCGAGCTTCGCCCCGAGCTTCGCCTTGCTGTATCAGATATTCCGCCATTGTTTGTGCCATGGCTTGTGCCTCCTCTCTCTGTGAGATATCTGGGCTGCGTTCGGAAATCAACGATGTTAACACATCACCCTCCTCACGCGGCCGACGGTGTAAAATCAACAAGTATAAATAGAAAATCAATTGCTCACGCAACCCCGCTCCGGTGCCTTCAGCATTTATGATATGCGACGACGCTTCTATCAATGCCTCCCGAATCGCCTGATGTGAGGCGGTTTCCTGCTGCATCACCGTCAGCAGCCAACCAAACGGGTGGTTGCTCCCAGTCAAATCCGAGATCGATGCAGTCCTCACATCAAGCAATAGTGTGTCAAATGTGGGAACGAACCGAGCCAATTCCGAAGGTACTTCCATTACTGTGCTTAGAACAGCAGACAATGGTATTTTGATGGCTTTGATATGAGCCAAAAGTTTAGCACAATTCCGAAAGAAATTACAACGAAAAGTGGCAGGCTAATTACGTCCGCAGCTGCCCATTCCCGTAAACGATATACTTATAGCTCGTCAACCCATCAAGCCCCATGGGACCCCGGCAGTGCAGCTTCTGTGTGCTGATACCTACCTCTGCACCAAGTCCAAATTCGTAACCGTCGGTGAAGCAGGTGCTCGCATTGACATAAACCGCCGCAGAATCAACCTCCTTGAGGAAACGCTGTGCGGTGGTGTAGCTTTCTGTTACTATCGTATCCGAGTGGTGCGAGCCGTAAGTCTCAATATGCTCCACCGCTGCGTCGAAGTCCGAGACAATTCGGATCGATAAGATATAATCGAGGTATTCCGTTTTCCAATCTTCCTCGGTAGCGGGTTGGAGGTCTGGACATATCGCTCGTGTTTGCTCACAACCACGCAGTTCAACCCCTTCGACGGTAAATTTTTCACACATTGACGGCAGAAAGTTCGGCGCAATTTCCTCATGCACAAGTAGCGTCTCCATTGCGTTGCACACAGCGACCTTGTAACCGCTCTTTGCATTGACACAGATCTCCTCTGCCATCTCGGTATCAGCTGCCCGATCAATATAGACGTGACAGATTCCGTCCGCGTGTCCGAGCACCGGAATCTCCGACTGCTTCATGAGATAGCGGACTAACTCATAGCTTCCGCGCGGCACAATGAGATCAATCAGATCAGGCAGCGCGATCATTTCGTGGACAGCCTGTCGGTCAGTAATATCCACGAACTGAACGGCACCCGGAATCCCCTCTCTCTCAGCGGTCTCGCTCAAGATGTTCGCAAGTGCTGTGTTCGAGTGAATCGCCTCCGATCCACCACGCAAGATAACACCGTTGCCGGACTTGATACACAGTGCAGAGACCTCGACGGTGACATCTGGACGCGATTCGTAGATAACACCGACCACTCCGATTGGGACACTCACGCGCCCTATCTGTAGACCGTTGGGTCGCTCCCTGATATGTGAAACCTCTCCGATCGGATCTGGCAACGCAGCAACCTGCCTTAAATTATCCGCCATCCGTGCAATCTTCTTCTCATCTAACTCCAGTCGCTGCATCAGCGGCTCGGCAAGTCCCGTCTTTTGCCCTTCCTCCAGATCGATCTGATTCGCTTCTTGAATTTTTTTCTTAAATGTCAGGATGCTATCTGCCATCGCCAGTAGCGCGCTGTTACGCACATCAACAGAAGTTTTGGACAGCGTACGCTTGGCGGCTTTGGCAGTTTGGGCTTTTGAACGGATCATCTCCTGAATTGCTTGGCTCATAATATGTTCTTCTCCTAATCTCGTCGCTATATTAACCATTAGTGCTAATTGGCGGGACTATCCTTTCCGCCTCTTGATTCACTAGTTCATTAATGAATCGACCAACTAATGAACCAATTAACCCACAAACATATTGCTTTCACGTCCCGATTTATCGGGATCCTCGGAACGGGATTTCACAACCTGTCCCCCCAGTCTCGGAACGGACGATTTATCGGGGCATCGCGTTTCACTCACAGATTAGCCTGCGAACAAAAACCCTAGATAAACACCCACACCGACTAAAACAATCGATATACCGATAACGGCTACCACCAGTTTCCACGTCAAAAGGCTCGGTCCTCCTCCCTGATCTTCTTCCCAGAATACCCTTTCGTCTGCGCTTGTCTCTTCCTCTTCTTGCAGCTCGTCAGTACCCTCCGCGATAGCAGTGGTTTCAGCAGCCGATTCTGTTTGAATGCTTGACGCATCTTCGCTCGTTTCTTGGTCCGAAGTGTCCGTAGATACAAGTTGATCTTCTGTCATTGGTGAAGAATCGGACTGCGTCTCTGATGATTCGGTATCGGTTGAATCTGCTGAATTATCTACCACATCAGTTTGATCTACTTCCTCCGCTTTTTCATCAGACTCTTGCGGCGTTGACTGTTTTCCGGACCACATCGCCTGCCGTTGCTCTTTGTATTTTTCCTGCAACGCCTGTTTGTCTTTTTCACTCAGCTGCACAACAGTTACCTCCTGGGAAACACTCGCTTTAACCTCCGCTATTCGGCGGAGATTTTCTCAATTTTAACAACAGTTCCATCGCCAACCTGTTGAAACAGCTTTGGTTCACCAATCAGTTTGCCAACAACATTGACCGGGCTCGCAGGACGGATCTCTGCGCCTCGGCTCATCGGTGTAGGTCCAAAGAAAATACAGAACGCCGTGCCGGGGGGCCAATAGGCAAGCTCGCCCAACTCCACTACCTCTTGTGCGTTATCTGTCTCTGCCTCGACAGGAATAGAAAAGTAGATTTCATCACCCCATATATTCCCACGCGCCTCAATCGGCAGCACATCCCAAATCTGCTGGGCTGTTTGCGATTGATTCAATTCAGCTTCCATAACAACAGGCGAAGCGGTGATTCTTATCCGCTTTTGCGACATGATAATCCTCCAAGATGGAATGGGGTGAAATCCCATTTGCTGTTGACTTACGGGATACTTTTTGCGATAATAGGTATCCAGCAAGATTTAATTCTATCATAAGCCTTTAGAGATTCTCAACACAAAAAATCACTGACGCAGGAGGAAACATAATGAGGTTGAGGGACCATGTTGCAATCATAACAGGCGGTGGACAGGGAATTGGTCGGGCAACCTGCCTACTGCTTGCAAAAGAAGGCGCAAACATCGTTATTGCGGAGCATAACCCGACCACGGCTGAAACGGTCGGAAAGGAGATCGAAGGGCTCGGTGTGCGAAGTCTTGTCCTCCAAACGGATGTCTCAGACAGTGACTCTGTTCGTTCAATGGTAAATCAGACTCTCGACGCTTTTGGGCGGATCGATATTTTGGTAAATAACGCAGGAATCTTTAGCTACACACAAATCGAGGAGTGCACCGAAGAGGAATGGGACAGAATAATGGCGGTCAATCTCAAGGGACCGTTCCTCTGTTCACAGGCAGTTATTGATACAATGAAAAAACAGAAACATGGCCGAATTATTAGTCTTGGCTCCTTAGCGGGTCAGGTCGGTGGACTTGTTTCATCTGCACCCTATGCTGCATCCAAAGCGGGAGTCATGTGCCTGACAAAGTCCCTAGCACGCGCCCTTGGACCACACAACATCACTGTCAACGCTATCGCCCCCGGTGTCGCCGCAACGGATATGACGACGAACCATCCCGACTTAACAGCACAGATGGTACTCGGGCGGGTGGCTGAACCAATAGAAGTCGCAAATGCTATTCTGTTCCTCGCTTCCGATGAAGGCTCGTATGTGACAGGTTTCACGCTTAACGTCAACGGCGGGATGTTCATGTCGTCCTGACACCCCTTGAAAATCAACGACGTTTCTGATAGAGTGCTCACAGTTTAAGGAATAATATTCTAAAACTTTAGAAATTAGGAGAAAAGATGCAGATTGCAAATAGACTCAAAAGGATTCCACCCTACCTATTCATCGAACTACGGAATAAAATTAATCAAGCAATTGCCGATGGCATTGATGTCATCAGCTTGGGAATCGGTGACCCTGTTGAACCAACCCCGCAGCCAGTAATAGACGAACTTTGCCGCACCGCAGCTGACCCAGCAAACCATCGTTACCCAACGGACGAAGAGAAAGGGATGTTCGCTTTTCGCAAGGAAGTTGCTGATTGGTATGCTGAACGGTACAAAGTTGAACTGGATCCGGAAGAAGAAGTGCTCGGACTAATTGGATCCAAGGAGGGCTGCCACCATTTTATTCTCGCGGTTGTGAATCCTGGAGAGACCGTTTTAATGACGGATCCGGGCTATCCCGCATATCGTGCAAGTATCTTCATGGCAGAAGGGGAACCTTACAACGTCCCGATCACAGGAGAGAACGGCTTTTTACCCAAACTCGCCGATATTCCGTCAGACATCGCAAACCAAGCAACAGCGATGTTCCTGAACTACCCAAATAACCCAACAGGCGCGACAGCAACGCCTGAGTTCTTTGCAGAAGTGGTTGAGTTTGCCAAAAATTACGAGGTCGCTGTGTGCCACGATAACCCGTATAGCGAGATTGTCTTTGAAGGCGAAGACCCCTTAAGTTTCCTTTCGACACCGGGCGCAAAGGATGTTGGCGTTGAGCTTAATTCCTTGTCCAAGCCGTTCAATATGACAGGCTGGCGGATTGGGATGGCGATGGGAAATGCGGAACTAATTGAGGGGATGGCAAAGGTTAAAGGGAATACCGATTCGGGAATTTTCAACGCGATTCAATACGCTGGAATCGCCGCTTTGACGGAATGTCGGAATAACATCGACACAATGCTACCCATCTACACAGACCGGCGTGAAAGGGTGCTTAACACCTTTAAGGAACTCGGTTGGACCGACTACGATGTGCCAAAAGGGACGTTTTACCTCTGGCTGCCGACCCCCGATGGGATGAATTCTGTAGATTTTGCAACGCTGATGTTTGAAAAAGCAGCGGTTGTCATTGCACCCGGAGCATCCTACGGCGAGTATGGTGAAGGGTATTTCCGACTGGTCTTGACCGTACCAGACGATCGGTTGGACGAGGCACTGGATCGGATAAAAAAAGCGTTGAGTTGATACGACTGTAATAGCAAATAGGATTTACGCAGTTGAACGCTCAAAACATTGTAGTTCGGGGATTTATCGCCGCTCGACACCGTTCTCAACCCTGGTTTCGGAACGGACGCCCGATAAATCGGGCAACTACAGTAAATCGGTAGGTTTGTGGTTAAAGGGTAGATAATCTCGGATCTGCGCGATAACCTGCCCTAGCCCCTCAACTCTTGGGCGGTATCAGTTTTGAGGACTCTATAGCTACATATTGAATCGCCGGAGGGCATGTGGCATTCTCGCTCCACTGGGACATTAAGTAAGCGCTGCAGCAGGGACAATTCGAGTTGACACAGTTGGGGATATTTCTCTGCAATAGATTCAAGGGCGCAGTTGTGTTCTTTGAGAATATACGCGTTTGGGGTTTCCGCGATTTCAACCTGATAGCCCTCTTCGTCCAGAAACGCGGCAAGCACTTTAATCTTTTCAGCTAAACTCTTACCCGCGATATCGTTCAGACACATCGCGACCTTAGCTTCCATCTGATATTCAAGCAGTTGGTCAACCTTTTCTGCACCGTCGATCACTACCAGAGCGTCTAGAGTCCCCAGCGCAAATCGTGGATAGTCATTCGGAAATAGACTCTCCTTCGCCTCCGAAGTGAGCTTATAAATATAGACAGGTCTGCCCCGGCTAATTTTTTCCCGGTAGTGTTGAATATAGCCTTCCCGTTCCAAAATAGCCAAATGCTGACGGACTGTCATAGAATGAAGGTCTAACTGATTCGCAATTTCACCGGCTGTCATACCGTCATTTTTCTTTAAAAGCTCGACGATTGTGCCACGTGTGTCTTTTGGTACAGATTTCATCGTTTTACCTTCCCCGTTCTTCGCTAGCTCCCGTGTATTCCTACGTCTCCATAACTCCTGGATTAGGCAAAAAAGATTGGCTAACGAATCTTCCCACTATAATTCCAGAAAAATTATATCAGAAAAATAATGCATTTACAAGTTAAAATAGGTTTTTTAAGTTATTTACTTGACAAAACATAAAATATCGTGTTACTATTCCGCCAACTCGATGCTAAACCCCGTTTCAATCTAGTAGTTTAACAGCCTTTTAGGAGAGCGAGGTAAATGACAGCAAGGGCAAATAAAAGGGGCGGTGGAACGTTCAACCAGAACCTTGGTGAAGAACCGATCGAAGATACGGAGAACTATGAAGGCAACGACGCGTGGCAAACACCGTCAGAGAATGATACGCCAACTGCTCAAATTGATGCACTAAGTACCTGGTTGCAGAGAGTTTCAGGTCACAGGCTTCTGTCTAGAGAGCAAGAAATTGAGCTTGCCAAACGGATTGAGCAGAACGATGAAAGTGCTCGCGATGAGTTGGTGCAGGCGAATTTGCGCCTAGTGGTTTCCGTTGCGATGAAGTATCAAGGACATAATGTGCCACTTGAGGATCTCATCCAAGAGGGAAATATCGGCCTGATGCGCGCAGCCAGTAAATTCGATTATCGGAAGGGATTTAAGTTTAGCACATACGCTATATGGTGGATCCGGCAGGCAATCATGAGAACGCTTGATAACTGTTCGCGTTCAATCCGACTCCCATCTTATGTTGTTGCGAAGGCAAGCAAGTTTGATTCAGCTTATGCGCATCTCAGCCAGACACTTCACCGTGAACCAACCGTGGAGGAACTATCTGAGGTGCTTGAGTTGACCGATAAACAGATCGAGGATCTCTTGGTTCTCAATTCGGGTACAGTTTCGTTGGAGCTGCCTCTCAACGATGAAAAAAATGCAACGACCTTGAGCGATCTGATCGAAGATCCGCAAGCAAACCCAGAAGCCGGTCCGATTGCGGAATTGGTCGAGGGGGATCTAGTGGACGCGCTCCTCAGTAAGTTGAAAGCGAGAGAACGAGAAGTAATAAAAATGCGTTATGGTCTTGAAGATGGCGAAGAAAAGACTTTGCGTGAAATTGGGGAGAAGATGGAGGTCACAAGGGAACGGATTCGACAGTTGGAAATCGAGGCAATCGCCCGAATAAAACGTCTATACGACGAAGCGGGGGAACTTCGCCTTCCGAAGGAGACCTCAAGGTGTCCGGCTGCGTAGCATCTACCAACACTAAGGAGAGACAATGAAGAATCTACTGGATAAGTTAAAACAGAAACAACCTCAAACTGCCGAGGAATCTGCTCTACTCACTGTAACTGAGGCTGCTAAGGCGAAGATTCAATCCGTAATTGAAGACCAAGGGATGGAGGTTGAGGGGCTGCGCGTGAGTATCAACGGTCGTTCCGCATCAGCGTTTGAGTATGGACTGGGTCTCGAAGTTGAACCCAATCCAGATGATGTCGTAGTTGACTGCGGCGATTTCAAGGTTTTGGTTGATCCACAAAGCGCCGAAAACCTCGCAGGCGCAACCATCGATTATGTGGAAGATCTGAATTCGAGCGGTTTCAAGATTGATAACCCGAACACACCGACATGGGATAATCCCAAAGCCCAAGCAATTCAGGAACTCATCGACGAACGGATTAATCCCGCGGTTGCGTCGCACGGCGGACACATCGATCTGCTGGACGTTACAGACGATTCAATCTACATCCACATGGGCGGTGGTTGCCAAGGGTGCGGAATGGCAAACGTCACCTTGAAGCATGGAATCGAGGGGATGATTCAGGAGCATTTCCCCGAAATCAAGAATATTATTGATACCACCGATCACGCCGCCGGCGAGAATCCCTACTACGAACCGAGTAAGGGGTAAACCGAAACACGGTAGAGGCGCACCTCCGTTTACGCTCCTTTTAAGGTGTTTATCATGTCTAAACATCGTCCCATCTTTTTTACCATTGCGCTCGTTGTGCTTTTTAGTGCCTACGTGGGATATAAACTTTACGAAAATCACACTAAACCAACAGCGGCAGCGACAGCAAATCGGTTCGATGCTAGCGAGCGGCTTGGGTCGATGGACCGTGCGTTTTTACAGCCACCGAAATCTGTCAGTCAACTGACAAGGGGAATAGCAGAGCGATTTCCCTCGTTCAAACTTCCTGTATGGACGTATTCACCAGAGAAATTAGTTGGCAGCCGGGTTGATTCAGTTAAAACCACTGCTTTGGTGACCGAGGTCGCAGAGTTTCAAGGAACCAAGCTGCCTGAGGAAAAAGCATACCGACTTCCGCCACCAGAAGAAAAGACACTTCTCGCGGGGGACATAATCAGTACGCAAGAGGTAATTTATATAATCTTCACAACCCCCGAAAACACGCCTGAATTTCCCCCTCCAAGTTTCCACGAGCTTCAAAGTCCCTCTGATGTTCCAATTCCCTATCCACTGATAGCGCAAGCCTTTGATTCACCCGATGACGCCGCTCTAACCGAACTCGGAGAGTGGATAAAATCGGTGGGCGGAGCAGCTCGGGCACAATCATTAATTGAGGCTGTGGGGCTATCAGATTCTATACGGATTGAAACAGCGACTGTTCTCCGTCAATAGAGGTAAGCGGAAATGTAACACCTGAACCCGATTCTTATGACGGTGCATCAGAACGATAATTCTCTGTAGGGGCAGATTGCTATATCTGCCCTATTTTTCTTAAAGGTCAAATTGATTATGAAGCGTCCGGGAGCACTATTGCTCATCTCCTGCTACGAACTAGGACATCAGCCAATCGGTCTAGCCTCCCCGCTTGGGTTTCTTGAGCGGACTGGATATACGCCGGACGTGATAGACATCGCTGTTGAAACTCTAGATGTGGAAAAAGCTGTCCGCGCCGAATTTGTCGGGATCTGCGTACCGATGCACACCGCCCTCCGTTTAGGCGTCCATGTTGCAACCCGCCTTCGCAAAATAAACCCGACCTGCCACATCTGTTTTTACGGTCTCTATGCTTCACTGAACGCTGAATACCTGCTCCAGCATCACGCCGATTCGGTTATCGGTGGCGAATATGAAACGCCGATGGTCAAATTGGTTGAGTCACTTACAGATGAAACACATATCGAGATAGCAGGTGTCCTCCGACGCGAAGGTGTTGAGTCACTTCAAGATACGCTACAATCCAAACCACTCCTGAGATCCTCGCACAATGTCGTTCCGAGCCGAAAGCGACTACCATCACTCGATAAGTATGCACACCTTGAGCATGATGGGATAGCTCATCTCGCGGGATATGTAGAGGCAAGCCGTGGGTGCAAACACCTCTGTTTCCACTGCCCCATTCCCCCAGTTTATGAGGGCAAATTCTCGGTTGTACCAAAGGAGATTGTGTTAGAGGATATTCGAGCGCAAGTTGATGCCGGTGCAGCGCATATCACATTCGGCGACCCCGATTTTCTCAACGGTCCCAAACACGCGCTTCGGATTGTTCAAGCCATGCACGAAGCGTTTCCCGACCTTACCTTCGACTGCACAACCAAAATTGAGCATCTCCTGAAGCACCGTTCCATCCTGCCCGAACTTCGTGACTGCGGTTGTATATTTATCGTTTCCGCCGTTGAATCACTCAACGACACAGTGCTTGAAAATCTTCAAAAAGGGCATACCTCCGCCGAGGTTTTTGCCGTCATCGATCTGTTGAGGGAGATTGGCATTGCCCTGCGTCCCTCGCTTGTTCCCTTCACACCGTGGGAAACACTTGATAGCTATCTGTATATCCTCGACTGTGTTGAAAGCAAGGAGTTAATCGATCATATCGATCCCGTACAGTATACGATTCGGCTGCTTGTTCCGCCCAGATCCTCCCTACTATCCCAACCATCGATTCAACCCTATCTTGGGGCGTTGGATCAGGAATCCTTCACCTATAGTTGGACACACCCCGATCCGCGGATGGACGAACTCCACAAAGCGGTCACTGTCGCCGTAGAGAGCGCATCGCAGATCGGTGAGGATGCAGTTGTTACCTTCAATCGCGTGCGCAATCTCGCGCACGCTGCAACGGATAAAGGAGAGTCCTCAATCGTGTTTCCAATGGACTTTGAACCTAATCGAAAGCGACCGCCCCGCCTGACTGAAGATTGGTTCTGTTGAGCGGAGCCAACGCAGGGTCAGTTAGACCCACTCAACTAATGCGATTTACGCCATTAGCGTCTCAATCTCCTCAATCGTTTTTGGTACGGCTGCGGTCAAGACTTCACAACCAGATTCAGTGACCAGAATATTGTCTTCAATCCGCACCCCGATCCCCAGATACTCCGGCGAGACATCTTCGCTGGCGGGGTCAATGTAAAGCCCCGGTTCGACAGTCATCACCATTCCCGGCTGGAAGGTTTTGTATTCCTCCCCTTCCCGCGTTTTTGTCACGTCGTGAACCTCCACGCCCAACATGTGCCCGACGCTGTGCATATAAAATTTCCGATATTCCTGTTCCTCAATTATCTGTTCCTTCTCTCCGACCAATAACCCCAACTCCAACATTGCTTCAGTCAGCATCTCTACCGCCTTCTGAGCAGGTACACCAATCGAAACACCCGGACGAATGCTCTCGATGATTTCACATTGGGCATCAAGAACCGATTGGTAGATTGCCCGTTGCGCATCGGTAAATTTACCATTAGCAGGAAAAGTCCGCGTTATATCGCCGCAATAGTATTGGTATTCACATCCGGCGTCAATAAGTACTAGATCCCCATCACCAATCTGGCAGTCGTTTGTTGTATAGTGCAACGTCGTTGCGTTTGCACCTTTTGCCACAATCGTCAGAAACGCAGGACCTGTGCCGCCATTTTTCCGATAAATTGAGTCGATCAAACTTTCCAATTCATATTCATACATGCCGGGGCGAACCGTCTGCATCGCTGCTGTGTGCGCTTCAACACTGATGTCTACCGCTTTACGAATCCGTCCAAGTTCTGTTTCATCTTTGACGAGACGCATCTCCGCAAGGAGGTCTGTGGGATCAATTAAGGTGGTCGGTCCCGTTCCCTCGCGCAGGCGATGCCGTCTATACCCCTTGAGCAGTTCCACAATTTTCTGATTAAACGATTCGTCCCCTCCGAACCCGTAGTAGATTTGGTCCGACGTACCAATATATTCGGAGATTTTTTCGTCAAATTCCTCGATAGGATAGGCTTCATCCGCACCGAAGCGTTCCTTTGCCCCTTCGACACCAGCGCGCTTGCCCGTCCATACCTCCTGTTCAGGAGATCGGGGACGGACAAATAAGACATATTGATGTTCAGGATGTTCTGGAGCAATGACGCAAACCGCCTCCGGCTCCTCGAAGCCAGTTAAGTAGTAGAAATTAGCATCTTGACGGTATCTATATTCGGTCGAGTGGGTACGCATCGCCTGTAATGCGCTCGGAAAGATCGCAACACCTCCCCCGATCTTTTCCATAAATGCTGTGCGTCTAGTTTCGTACATACCTGCTGTCTCCTTTTGTGTATAATGGCAATTTGGATTGATCAACATTATAGCACAATCCCCAAAGCAACCGAATGAAAAAGCAAGTGAGAAAACGGGAAAACGAGATAAGATTCTCATATTGTTTTCTTGCCTTTCAACGGAACTAATGAACTGATGAACCAATTTGCATTGCAGGTTATCGGCAGATTTGCTATAATGACGAAAAAAGGGACAAAAGCCACAACATGAAAATCTATACCAAAACTGGAGACGCCGGCGAGACAGGACTCTACGGTGGGATACGTGTGCCGAAAGACTCGGTGCGTATTGAGGCTTGCGGAACGGTTGATGAACTCAATGCCTGCATCGGATTGGTACGATCTCGGAGTCCGGACGCTGAAGTCGACGCAACCCTCCATCGAATCCAAAACGAGCTTTTTGATATCGGAGCAGATCTTGCAACATTAGAGACGCACCCAAAAGCGGCACACCTGAAGATCCCGCCAACCTTGACCCCCGGACTGGAAAGGGAGATTGACCGGTTTGAAGACAAACTGCCCGCCCTGAAAAACTTCATTCTTCCCGGCGGTTCAGCCTGCGGTGCAACGATCCACCTCGCCCGAACCGTTTGTCGCCGTGCTGAACGGTGCGTTGTCCGCCTCGCCGAGGCAGAAACGGTAAATCCAGAGGTGCTTATTTACCTGAACCGGCTCTCCGACCTGCTATTCGTGCTTGCCCGCACCGTCAATCACCGTTCAGGCGAACTTGAGCCACTCTGGGAACCTCAAACGCAACGCACAAAATTTTAGCGTTTTGCCCTTTTTTTACATGATCCCTGTATGTCGGACACTAATGAACTAACGGATTTTCACGTTTTATGTTTCATTCGTGGTTTAGATATTCTTAAACGATTAATCTTGACTCCCATACTCACAATCCAAATAAGGAGCAAACATGAACAACTCAAAAATAGATCGCATTGAATGCGTACCACTTATCGGCACAAGACCACGGGAAGCGGGGTGTAATTCACGCCTGCAAGTACACGGGCTGCACGTCAGACCTCCCATTGCACGCATCACCACCGATGATGGCGCAACCGGTTTCGGTTTATCGCGTATGTCTGAGGAGGATGCGACAGGACTCGTCGGCACACCTCTGAGCGAGGCGTTCGACCTCGAAAACGGCGTCAGTCAGGGTTTCCGCGCACTCGAATACCCACTCTGGGATCTTGCTGGGAAGCTCGTTGGAAAACCGGTGTATGAGATGCTCGGTGGCGAACCTGATGCGGATGGCGTTTTCCGTGCACGCTGTTATGATACCTCGTTATACATTGACGATCTACATCTAGCAGATGACAATGAAGCCGCTGCGTTGATCGCTTCCGAAGCGTTGGAAGGCAAAGCACGCGGACACAAAGCATACAAGATTAAGGTCGGGCGCGGCGCAATGCACATGCCGCTCGAACAGGGGACGCATCGCGATATTCTGGTGATCCGTGCTGTCCGAAACGCTGTGGGACCCGATGCCACAATTCTGATTGATGCCAACAACGGCTATAATCTGAACTTGACCAAACAGGTGTTGGGTGAGACCGCTGAGGCGAAGGTGTACTGGATGGAGGAGGCTTTCCACGAGGACGGCAGCTTTTACGCCAATCTGAAGGAGTGGCTCAATGCGGAGGGTATAGGGACGAAGATCGCTGATGGAGAAGGCGGCGCTTCTGCCAATCTGCTCCAGTGGGCAGAGGAGGGATTGGTCGATATTATCCAGTACGACATCTTCCACCCCGGCTTCTCGCGTTGGCTGGAACTCGGACCCCAGCTCGACGAATGGAACGTCGGATCCGCACCGCACCATTACGGTGGGCATTACGGCAACTATGTTTCTTGTCACCTTTCTGCGGCGATCCAAGGCTTTGAGTTCACCGAATGGGACGAAGCCGACACCCCCGGTTTGGACGGCTCCGGGTATTCAATTTCTGATGGTCTAGTCAGCGTTCCCAACTCGCCCGGTTTCGGTCTCAATCTGGACGAGGAGATCTATGCGCGTGCCGTTAAAGAGAATGGGTTTGACCTTCGGGCAACGTAATCCATAAGGTGAAAAAGGGGATAAGGTTATCTAGTAGGGAATGCAGATTTGCATTCCCTACTAGCCTGACAGCGGGTAAATGGAAGATGCAAAGATGCTAACACACTACTTAGCTGCCGAAGAACTTACCATTGTGTAGGACAAGATATGAATGTGCCGGACCAATCCAAGTCCCAAAACGACCTGAATGCAGTTTTTGCAAAAATCCAAGAGATCGCAGCAAAATCAGACGATGGTGATTATATCTATCGAGGCGAGCCTAAACACTATCGAAAGGTTTCCTCAAGCCTTTGGCGTGAATGCAGTAAAACATTGGGCACTGAGCAATTTGGCATACAAACTATCCAAAATCAAATGCTGGAAGTAGTTAAAAGCTATACCCGTTACACCCCCGAAACAGAAGACTTTGAAATCCTCACCGAACTCCAACACTACGGCGGTCAAACCAACCTAATAGACTTTACAACTGACTTTCTAATCTCCCTCTTTTTCGCCTGCGATGGTTCTCATAAGACCCGCGGCAGGGTTATCTTGTTTCAAAAAACTGAAGAAAAAACGAAAACATACGGAATTGAGGAACCTCGGAATCCGCAAACCCGTGTCATGGCACAGAAAAGTATATTCGTTCAACCGCCTAGAGGCTTTATTGAACCGGAAAAATACAAGACAATCACAATAACAAAAAGCCTCAAACAGCCGATGCTAGATTACCTGCGCAAAAACCATGGCATATCTACCAGAACTATCTACAACGATCTCCATGGATTTATCAGAAATCAGAGCATCCATCAGGAGACATACATGGCACTTTATAAGGGTGCGACGCAGCCTCGCGAGGACGATTCAGGTTTTGATCAGATGGGTTCCCATTAACACAACGGAGGATCAAAGAATGGAGACACAACCAACGCAGACACATTATGATGAGGCAATCAAGCACTATACCCAAGCAATTGAACTAAAACCTGACTTTGCAATAGCTTATAACAATCGCGGTATTACTTACTGTGATAAAGGTGAGATTAAACATGCCATTGACGATTTTAACAAAGCGATAGAACTGCAACCTGATTATGCCAAAGCCTATAACAATCGTGGGCTTGCTTACCGCAACAAAGGGGATTACGATCAGGCTATCGCAGACTTAAACACTGCGATAAAACTTAATCCACAGCTTGCAGAAGCTTATAATAGTCGTGGGCTTGCTTACCGCAGCAAAGGCGAATTAGATCGCGCTATTCAAGACTATAATAGAGCCATAGAATTAAGTCCTAATTTTGCCGAACCTTATAATAATCGCGGAGTAGTTTATAGCAGCAAAGGCGATTATGACCACGCCATTGAAGACTTAAACACTGCGATAGATTTGAAACCCCAACTTGCTGTACCCTATGGCAATCGTGGGGTGGCTTACCTCCAAAAAGGCGATTATGACCACGCCATTGAAGACTTTGATAAGGCGATACAATTGAAGCCCGATTATGCCGATGCTTATAATAATCGTGGCAAGGCATGGTTATGCCTAGAAGAATGGGAAAAAGCCAAATCAGACCTGACCATTGCGCAAAAAAAGGGAGTGAATATTATCAAGGCGTTTCATAACGACTACAAAAGTGTCTCAGACTTTGAAGAGAAAAATCACGTTCGCCTCCGGGAAGACATTGCCACTATGTTAACACCGTCTAAAGAAGTTGGTTAAATTAATACAAAACACCCGGAAGAAATTTTTGTTTCAACCCAAGCATGGTTACCTAGTAGATGCCTCGTCCACTAGTCGAAGCGGTTGTCAAGAATCCTCAAATTCTATATATCGGTCATCTCGCCAAAATTCCTATTCGTAGGGACAACCCTGGTGGTTGTCCCTTCTTCTATCGTCTCTACTCACACCCCACCTGCAGCTGCAACCCTCTCCAAAAAAACTTGCAACGAAAAATCGGATCAGGTATAATCAGACGCTAAGAACCTGTTTTAAAAAGAAAACTTCTACTCAAGAGTTAATGTTTACGTTCAATCATTGGAACAGTGAATCTAATTCCAATGAAAGGCATAAACATGACCCAAACAAACTATCCTACGGATTTGACGGATGCCCAATGGTGCCGGCTGTTACCTTATCTGCCAAAACCTTCACCGGTAGGTAGACCTCTCAAGTGGAAGATGCGCTCAATTATCAACGCTATCTTTTATATAGTCAAATCAGGGTGTCAATGGCGAATGCTCCCCCATCAAATGCCGCCATGGCAAACGGTCTACTCCCATTTCAGAAAATGGAAAATTGATGGCACATGGGTTATGATTCATCAATCACTTCACGAGCGAATCCGTTGTGATATTGGCAAAGCACCTTCACCGACAGTAGCTATCATTGACAGCCAATCCGTTAAAACGACCGAACTGGCAGATACTCGCGGCTTTGATGCGCATAAGAAAGTCAAAGGTCGTAAACGCCACATAGTCACCGATACAATTGGCATTCCATTGCGGGTGAAGGTCACTGATGCAAATATCAGTGATAACCAAGTCG